>NZ_JBKIXC010000001.1:0-1530845 GCF_046604225.1 Hydrogenophaga sp. RWCD_12 | reverse complement strand
CTTCTACTACCAGTGAGCACGGGCCAAAGCCCAGCCGAAGCCCCAGGCAAAAGCCTGGGGCTTTTTTTTGACCGACACTCGGACGGCGCAGGAGGCTGTCATGGACAAGGTGGATGTGGTGGTGATCGGTGCGGGTGTCGTCGGGCTGGCGGCCGCCCGCGCGCTGGCGTTGGCAGGGCGGGAGGTTCTGGTGCTGGAGCGCGAAGCCGGTATCGGCATGGGCACCAGTTCGCGCAACAGCGAGGTGATTCACGCCGGCATCTACTACCCGACGGGTTCGCTCAAGGCGCAGCTGTGCGTGCGGGGGCGCGGCCTGCTGTATGAATATTGCATCGAACGTGGCATCGCCCATCGGCGTTGCGGCAAGCTGATCGTGGCCCACACGCCGTCGCAGGTGGCCGGCCTGCAGGGCATCGCGGACAAGGCGCGTGCCAACGGTGTGGGCAACCTCGCGCTGATGATGGCGGACGAGGCCGTGGCGCTGGAGCCGCAGCTGCGGTGTTCAGCCGCCTTGCTGTCCCCCTCGACCGGTATCGTCGACAGCCATGGGCTGATGTTGGCACTGCAGGGCGACCTGGAGAATGCCGGTGGCATGGTGGTTTGCCACAGCGCGGTCGAGGCCATCGGTGTTTCGGTCGACGGGTTCCTGGTCCGGACGGCCGACGGCACCGAGCTGCTGGCCACCACGCTGGTCAACGCTGCCGGTCTGCACGCCTGTGACCTCGCGAGTCGCGTCGAGAGGCTAGGGTCTGCCCATGTTCCCCGGCCCTGGTACGCCAAGGGCAACTACTTCACGCTGTCCAGTGGTCGCTCCCCGTTCCAGCACCTGATCTATCCCGCGCCGGAGCCCGACAAGCACATGGCCGGCCTGGGTGTGCACCTCACCATCGACCTGGGCGGGCAGGCCAAGTTCGGCCCCGACGTGCAGTGGACCGACCGGCCCGACGATCTGGAGGTCAACGCCGCACGAGGCGATGGTTTTTACGCCGAGGTGCGCAAGTACTGGCCCGCGCTGCCCGACGGCGCCTTGCAACCAGGTTATGCCGGGATACGGCCCAAGATCAGCGGACCGGACGCGGCGGGGGCCGACTTCCGCATCGATGGGCCGGCGGTGCACGGCGTGTCGGGCCTGGTGAACCTGTTCGGCATCGAGTCACCCGGCCTCACCAGTTGCCTGGCCATTGGCGAGCAGGTGGTCGCTCGGCTGGGCTGATCAGCGTGACGCCTTGATCGCCTGTGCAGCTTCGCGCACGAGGGCCGAACCCTTGTAGATCAAGCCGGTGTAGATCTGCACCACGTCGGCGCCCGCGGCAATCTTGCTCACCGCGTCGGCACCGCTGAGGATGCCGCCCACGCCAATGATCGGGAAGCTTTTTCCCAGCGCCTTGCGCAACTGGCTGATCACGCGGTTGCTGGCTTCGAGCACCGGTGCGCCGGACAGGCCACCGGTTTCTTCGGCGTGGGGCAGGCCTTTGACGGCATCGCGGCTGAGCGTGGTGTTGGTCGCGATCACGCCCAGCAGGTTGGTCGCCTGGCCGTTGGCACCGGCGCCGTGGCGCAGCAGCGTGGCGGCGATGACCTGGATCTGGTCGTCGTCGAGGTCGGGTGCGATCTTCAGGAACACCGGTGACTGTTTGCCGTGGCGCTGTGCCAGTTCTTCGCGCCGCGCCATCACCGCGCCCAGCAGGGCGTCGAGCGCTTCGTCGCTCTGCAGGCTGCGCAGGTTCTTGGTGTTGGGGCTGGAGATATTGACCGTCACGTAGTCGGCGTGCGGGTACACACCGTCCAGGCAGGTCAGGTAATCGTCGGTGGCCTGTTCGATCGGGGTGGCGGCGTTCTTGCCGATGTTCAGGCCCAGCAGCATCGGGCTGTTGCCGTTCTTGCTGCGAAAGCGGGCCTCCTGGACGTTCGCCAGGAAGGCGTCCAGCCCTTCGTTGTTGAAGCCCAGCCGGTTGATCAGTGCGTTGCGCTCAGGAACGCGGAACATGCGCGGCTTCGGGTTGCCCGGTTGCCCCTTGGGCGTGACCGTGCCGACCTCGACAAAGCCGAACCCCATGGCGGCCAGGCCATCGATGCAGCGCGCATTCTTGTCAAGACCGGCTGCCAGTCCCACCCGGTTCGGGAAACGCAGGCCGGCCAGTGTGACCGGATCGTCCACCCGCGTTTCGCTCCACAGACAAGTCAGCGGCGAGTGCTGGAAGCGGGCGAGTTTGTCGAGCGTCAATTCGTGTGCGGTTTCAGGGTCGAGACCGAATAGAAACGGACGGGCGAGCGCGTAGGGCAGGAGTGACATCGGATAATCAACAGATTCGCGTAAACCCTGATTGTCTCAAATGACCCAAGACGAACTCAAAGCCCTGGTCGGACAGGCCGCCCTGCAGTACGTGACGCCCGGAGAAGTGGTCGGCGTAGGCACCGGCTCCACCGTCAACAAGTTCATCGATGCGCTGGCCGCGATGAAGGACCGCATTCCCGGTGCCGTTTCCAGCTCGGAGGCGTCGACCGCCCGTCTCAAAGCACTTGGCATTCCGGTGCTGGACCCGGCCGAGGTCGCGGAACTGTCGGTGTACATCGACGGTGCCGACGAGATCGACGCCAAGGGGTACATGGTCAAGGGCGGCGGCGCAGCGCTGACGCGCGAGAAGATCGTGGCAGTCATGTCCAAGCGCTTCGTCTGCATTGCCGACGAATCCAAGATGGTGTCGGTGCTCGGCGCGTTTCCGCTGCCGGTCGAAGTGATTCCCATGGCCGCGTCACGCCTGGCGCGCCAGTTTGCGGCGCTGGGTGGCACCGCCAAACTGCGCATCAAAGACGGTCAGCCCCTGGTGACCGACAACGGGCAGCACATCCTGGACGTCACCGGGCTGAAGATCAGCGACCCGCTCGCGTTCGAAAGCGAAGTCAACCAGTGGCCGGGCGTGGTGACGGTGGGCGTGTTTGCCCATCAGAAGGCCAGCGTCTGCCTGCTGGGCACCCCGGGCGGGGTGCGCACGCTGACGTTCTGAGACAGGTCAGGGTGGCGGCGGCCTCGCGGCCGCCCTTCCTCAGAAGCGGATGCCGCCGGGAGTCGTGACCGGCGGGGTCACCGGGACTTCTGCCGGAGCGTCTGCGTCGGCAGGCTTCGGCGCCTTTCTGGACGGGGTGGCAGCCGCCGCAGTGTCGACCGGCTTGGCTTCCACTAGCGGCGACGGAGCAGGGCGGCGGTAAGTCGCCGACAACGCCGATTTTTTCGGGTAGCCGGCCGCGTCCAGGTACTGGGTCCACTCGACTTCCGAATAGCCCTTGATCTGCTGGCTGCCGATGGAGAGCATGGGCAACGACGTTGTGCCGCTCAGGCGCTTGAGGGCCGCAGCATCGTCGTTGGTGTTGACCGTTTTCTCTGTGTACGGGACGCCTCGGCCGTTGAGGTAGTTGCGCCCGGTGTCGCAGGGTGCGCAGTCCTTGCCCGCATAAAACACCACCGGATAGCGGCCCATCGCCTGCTTGAGCTCGGGGGGCATGTAGCCGGCAGCCGCTGCCGCACTGGTCGACGGACCACCCACCACCGGCTTGGCCGCTGCATTGTTCTGGTTGTTGGCCGGCGGCGGCTGGTCAGAGTAGCTGACCTTGCCATCGGGTCCGACGATGCGGTAGACGCCCTGGGCCTGGGACAAGGTGGAGACCACCGCTCCCAGCATCATTGCGAGGGTCATCAGGGCCTTGATATTGGCCGGACGGTGACCAGAGACTGGTTTCATGCGTTTTCCTTCTCAACGATGGTGACGGAGCTCAGGCCATGCCCTGGTGGCGCAGCAGGGCGTCGATGCCCGGCTCGCGGCCACGGAAGGCCTTGAACGATTCCATGGCGGGACGGCTGCCGCCCGCTTCGAGTATCGCCTCACGGTAGCGGCGCCCGGTGCGCACGTCCAGCGTGTTGTGACCACCGGCGTGAGCGGCTTCCTCGAAGGCGGCATATGCGTCGGCCGACAGTACCTCGGCCCATTTGTAGCTGTAGTAGCCGGCCGAGTAACCACCGGCAAAAATGTGGCTGAAGGTGTTGGCCGTGCGGCTGTACGCGGGCGGCAGGAGCACCGCCACCTCGGCGCGCACCTGCTCCAGCAGCGACAGGATGTCCTTTTCGCTGGCCACGGGGCCAGCCTGGCTGTGCAGCAGCATGTCGAAGAGCGAGAACTCCACCTGGCGCAGGGTCTGCAAGCCGCTCTGGAAGTTCTTGGCCGCCAGCATCTTGTCGAACAGTTCGCGCGGCAGCGGTGCACCGGTATCCACGTGGGCGGTCATGTGTTTGAGCACGTCCCATTCCCAGCAGAAGTTCTCCATGAACTGGCTGGGCAACTCGACCGCGTCCCACTCGACGCCGCTGATGCCCGAGACATCGCGCTCGTTCACCTGCGTGAGCATGTGGTGCAGCCCGTGGCCGAACTCGTGGAACAGCGTGATCACGTCGTCGTGCGTCAGCAGCGGCGGCTGCTTCACGCCGTTGACCTCGATGCCTTCCGCGAAATTGCAGACCAGGTGCGCGACCGGTGTCTGCAGCGCGCCGTTGTCGGGACGCAGCCAGCGCGCACGGACGTCGTCCATCCATGCGCCGCCACGCTTGCCGTTGCGCGCCGCCGGGTCGAGGTAGAACTGGCCGACCAGCTCTGTGCCGGCGGATGTGCGTCGCTCGATGCGGTAGAACTCGACCAATGGGTGCCAGACCGGCGCTCCGTCTCGGCGGATCGACACTTCGAACAGGGTTTCGATGATCTGGAACAGGCCAGCCAGCACTTTGGGCGCGGTGAAGTAGGGCTTGATTTCCTGGTCACTGAAGGCGTATCGCGCTTCCTTGAGCTTCTCGCCGATGTAGGGCCAGTCCCAGGGCTGGGGATCGAAGTTGCCCAGCTCCTTGGCGGCGAAGGCGCGCAGGTCCGCCACGTCCTGCTCGGCATAGGGACGGGCACGCACGGCGAGGTCCCGCAAAAAAGCAGTGACCTGTTCCGGCGACTGGGCCATCTTGGGCACCAGGGACACGTCGGCAAAATGGCGGTATCCCAGCAGCTGAGCTTCTTCGTGGCGCAGCGCCAGCAGCTCGGTCATGATGGCCGCGTTGTCGAAGCGGGTGGCATCGCCCTCGGCCTGGTCGCTGGCGCGGGTGACGTAGGCGCGGTACAGCTTCTCGCGCAGCACACTGCTGTGGGCGAACTGCATCACCGGCAGGTAACAGGGCATCTTGAGGGTCAGCTTGTGACCCTCCTTGCCGTCGGCCTGTGCGGCAGCGGAGGTCGCCTGCAGCACGTCGGCCGGCACGCCAGCCAATTCATCCGGCGTCACGTAGAGGCTGAATGCGTCGGTGGCGTCCAGGGCGTTCTCGCTGAATTTCTGGGCCAGTTCGGCCTGCCGCTCCTGCAACCAGGCAAAACGCTGCTTGGCGTCTCCCTGCAGCTCGGCCCCACCCAGAACGAAGCCGCGCATGGCATTGCGGTGCGCCTGGGCCTGCTCGGCGTTCAGGGCGCTGACGTCCATGGACTTGTACTTGGCATACAGGCGTTCGTCCGAGCCCAGCCGCGTCCAGAACTCGGTCACGCGGGGCAGTGCCTCGTTGTAGGCGGCACGCAGTTCGGGCGTGTCGGCCACGCTGCTGAGGTGGCTCACGGCACCCCAGGCGCGCGACAGGCGCTCCGTCGCCACATCCAGGCGGGCCGAGATGGCCGTCCAGTCGGCGGGAAATGCGGCAACAGTGACCGCCTCCAGAGCGGCATCCGCTTCCCGCAGCAACGCGTCGACGGCGGGAGCCACTTGGCCTGGCGCGATGGCGTCGAATCTGGGAAGGCTGGAGAAATCGAGCAGGGGGTTGGCGGCGGTGCTGTTCATGCAGGCTCAGTAGGGGCGCGAAGCAAAAAAATCAATGATGGATCGGCGCGGGCCAGCCTTCCGATGGGATCAGCGGGCGCTCTTCTTGACGCTCTTCTTGAGCACCTTGGCGCGTTTGACCTGACCGCCGGAGGTCAGGCGCTGGTTGCCCAGAACACGAACGACCTTGACTTCCGGCTTCTGGCCGCCGCGCTTGCTGAACTTGAGCACCTTGACATCGCGCGGACCGGGCATGCGTTCCTCGTCGACGGCCTTGACCTTCTCCGGAATCGGGCGCCAGAGCACCAGAAGCTTGCCGATGTGCTGGATCGGCGCGGCATTCAGTTCTTCAGACAGGGTCTGGAGCATGGCTTCGCGCGCGGTGCGGTCGTCGCTGAAAACGCGGATCTTGATGAGGCCATGTGCCTTGAGGGCAGCGTCGGCTTCCTTCTTGACGGCGGCGGTGAGTCCATCGCCGCCAACGAGGACGACGGGATCAAGGTGGTGCGCTTCGGCGCGGTGCACCTTGCGCTGTGCGGGCGTGAGTTGGATCTGGGGCATGGGACAATTATCGTTTACACAGCGGTCTCGCGCCGCCAGCGGATTCCCCATGGGCATGAAAGTCAAGACTCAGAGCAAGAAGGTCAACAAGGCGTGGCTGAACCAGCACGTCAACGACCCGTACGTAAAGCTCGCCCAGAAGGATGGCTACCGCGCCCGGGCCGCCTACAAGCTCAAGGAAATCGATGAGACGCTGGGGCTGATTCGCCCGGGTCACGTGGTGGTTGACCTCGGCTCGGCCCCTGGCGCATGGAGCCAGTACGTGCGCCGGCGCCTGAGTCCCTCGGGGGCGGCCGTGGGCGAACTCAACGGGCAGATCATCGCGCTGGACCTGTTGGCCATGGAGCCCGTGGAGGGTGTGCACTTCATCCTGGGCGACTTCCGTGAGGCGGAGGTACTGGCCGAGCTAGAGCGGGTGCTGTTGGAGCGGGGCGTGCAAAAGGTGGATGTGGTGGTGTCGGACATGGCGCCCAACCTGTCAGGCATTGGATCGGCGGACGCCGCGCGCATTGAAGACCTGGTGGGGCTGGCGGTGGATTTCAGCCGCCTGCACATGAAGGCCGATGGAGCGCTGGTCGCGAAGCTGTTTCACGGTGGCGCCTACGACCCGATGGTTGCGTTGTTCCGCAAGACCTTCAAGGTGGTCAAACCGTTCAAACCCAAGGCCTCGCGCGACAAGTCGTCCGAGACTTTTCTGGTCGGGTTGGGGCTCAAAAACTGACCTCTCGCAGGTTTGCACCGGAAAAACTAACCATTTCATCGACATAGCCTCGCCAAAAGTCAAGTCTGGCGTGGCTTGAAAGTCCTAAAATGGCCTCAACATGCCAGTATCAGTTTTAGTCAGGAGCCGTCCTTGAACAACCAGTGGTTCTCGAAAATCGCCGTGTGGATGGTGATCGCCATGGTGCTTTTCACCGTGTTCAAGCAATTCGATGGCCGAGCCACGGCCGGTGCCGGCTATGTCGGTTACTCCGAATTCCTTGATCAGGTCAAAGCGCAGCAGATCAAGACCGCCACCATCCAGGAAGGCCCGGGTGGCACCGAGATCGTCGCAGTCACACATGACGACCGCCGCATCCGCACCACCGCGACCTATCTCGACCGCGGTCTGGTGGGCGACCTGATCAACAACAACGTCAAGTTCGACGTCAAGCCGCGCGAAGAGGGCTCCCTGCTCATGACCCTGCTTGTCAGCTGGGGGCCCATGCTGCTGCTGATTGGTGTGTGGATCTATTTCATGCGCCAGATGCAGGGCGGTGGCAAAGGCGGCGCCTTCAGCTTCGGCAAGAGCAAGGCCCGCATGCTCGACGAGAACAACAACACCGTGACCTTTGCCGACGTCGCCGGTTGTGACGAGGCGAAGGAAGAGGTCAAGGAAGTCGTGGACTTCCTCAAGGATCCCGCCAAGTTTCAAAAGTTGGGTGGCCGCATTCCGCGCGGTCTGCTGCTGGTCGGCCCTCCGGGTACCGGCAAGACACTGCTGGCCAAGGGCATTGCCGGTGAAGCCAAGGTGCCGTTCTTCAGCATTTCGGGTTCCGACTTTGTCGAAATGTTCGTCGGCGTGGGCGCGGCCCGCGTGCGAGACATGTTCGAGAACGCCAAGAAGAACGCTCCCTGCATCATCTTCATCGATGAGATCGACGCCGTCGGCCGCCAGCGTGGTGCTGGCCTGGGTGGTGGCAACGACGAACGCGAGCAGACCCTCAACCAGATGCTGGTCGAGATGGACGGTTTCGAGACCAACCTGGGCGTGATCGTGGTGGCCGCCACCAACCGCCCGGACATCCTGGACGCCGCCTTGCTGCGTCCGGGCCGCTTCGACCGCCAGGTGTATGTGACGCTGCCCGACATCCGCGGCCGCGAGCAGATCCTGAACGTGCACATGCGCAAGGTGCCCCTGGGCACCGATGTGAACGCCAGCGTGATCGCCCGTGGCACGCCCGGCATGAGCGGTGCCGACTTGGCCAACCTGTGCAACGAAGCAGCCCTGATGGCAGCCCGTCGCAATGCACGTGTGGTCGAGATGCAGGACTTCGAGAAAGCCAAGGACAAGATCTTCATGGGCCCCGAGCGCAAGAGCATGGTGATGCCAGAGGAAGAGCGCAGGAATACCGCCTACCACGAGGCTGGCCATGCGCTGATCGGCAAGCTGTTGCCCAAGTGCGACCCGGTGCACAAAGTCACAATCATCCCGCGTGGCCGTGCGCTGGGTGTGACCATGAGCCTGCCGGTGCAGGACCGCTACAGCCAGGACAAGGAGTTCATGCTCAACCAGATCGCCATGCTGTTTGGCGGGCGGATCGCGGAAGAGGTGTTCATGCACCAGATGACCACCGGTGCCAGCAACGATTTCGAGCGCGCGACGCACATTGCCCGCGACATGGTGATGCGTTACGGCATGAGCGAAGCCTTGGGCACCATGGTCTACGCCGAGAACGAAGGTGAAGTGTTCCTGGGTCGTTCGGTGACAAAAACCACCAACATCTCCGAGCAGACCATGCAGAAGGTCGACGCCGAAGTGCGCCGCATACTGGATGAGCAGTATGGGCTGGCACGGCAGCTGATCGAAGAGCACAGCGACAAGATGCACGCCATGGCGACCGCGCTGCTGGAATGGGAAACCATCGATGCAGACCAGATCGACGACATCATGGCTGGCAAGCCCCCGCGTCCGCCCAAGGACTGGACGCCTCGCAATCCTTCGGTGGGTGGCGGCGGTAGCGGTGGTACACCTGCGGTCAACACCGACACGGCGCCGACTGCGGCCTGACCGACGTCTCACTCATCTTCACGGGGCCCCTGCGGCCCCGTTTTCATTGCACGACCAAAACCATGCGCTGGACCACTTCCCGATTCGACATTGACCTAAGCCAAGCAAAGGTCATGGCCATCATCAACGTCACGCCAGACTCTTTCTCCGACGGTGGCCAGTTTGACAGCATGGCGGCCGCGTTGCGCCAGTGCGAGCTGGTGATCGAGGAAGGAGCGGACATCCTCGACATCGGCGGCGAGTCCACACGCCCGGGCAGTCCGGCTGTCCCGCTGGAACTGGAGCTGGAACGGGTACTGCCGGTGGTGCGAGAAGCCGTGAAGCTGAACGTGCCGGTCTCCGTCGATACCTATAAGCCGGAGGTGATGCGGGCGGTGCTGGACCTGGGTGCTGATATCGTCAACGACATCTGGGCGCTGCGGCGAGGTGACGCGATGCAGGTTGTGGCTGGTCACCCAAGTTGTGGCGTCTGCCTGATGCACATGCATCGGGATCCGCAGACCATGCAGGTGGCGCCGATGGATGGTGACGTGGTGACACCCGTCAAAGGCTTTCTCGCTGAACGCGCCCAACTGCTGGAAGCCATGGGAGTGGCCCGAGAACGCATCGCTCTCGATCCGGGAATCGGATTTGGCAAGACCGTGCAACAGAACTTCAGCCTGCTGAGACGGCAGGCAGAGCTGGGCAGGTTGCCGTATCCATGGTTGGTGGGCTGGTCCCGCAAGTCGTCCCTAGGGGCGGTGACGGGACGGGAGAGGCCGGCGGATCGGGTTTCTGCGAGCGTGGCTGCCGCCCTGCTCGCGGTTGAAAGGGGCGCCAAAGTGGTGCGTGCTCACGACGTGAGGGAGACGGTGGACGCGCTGACGGTATGCCGTTCGGTAAGCGAATGTTCATAGCCATACGATGAGTTACATGTAGTCACAACAAAGTTCGTATCCCCTGGATGTGGCCTGAAACGAACTAGTACCCAAGTTACAATGACCGCCTGCCCAAAAACATTCAGGAGGATGCGGCAGCAGGTCAGGCGCAAACGCGAGACAGCGTGGCGTGACTTGCACGCCCGACGCAGCCGTCATGCTGGACTGTCCGGATCTCGCGGTACCCAAGGAGGTGATGCAACACGTCGTGCACGTGGAGTCATCGCGCAACCCGTTCGCCATCGGCGTGGTGGGTGGGTATCTGGCACGCCAACCCCGAAACCTTGAAGAAGCGCTGGCGTCTGTGCGCCAGCTCAAGGAAGAGGGTTACAACTTCTCCGTCGGCATTTCCCAGGTCAACCGCTACAACTTGGCGAAATACGGCCTGCATACCTACGCCGAAGCCTTCGAGATCTGCCCAAACCTGAAGGCTGGCTCGCGCATCCTGAGAGAGTGTTACGACCGCGCCCAGGATTGGGGCAAAGCGTTCAGCTGCTACTACTCGGGCAATTTTGTGACCGGCTTCGAGCAGGGCTACGTCCAGAAGATCTTTGCATCGATTCGCAAGTCGCAGGCTGAGCAGTCCGCACCGGAAGCGATTCGTGTGATTCCGTACGGCAACGGACAGCGTAGGCCGGGACGTGATGATGGTCTTCCGTTGGGAGGAGGGGCTGGCGAAGCTGTGGCTACCAGGCCTGCAGCCGCCTACCCAGAGCCAGCCTCCGTACGAAAAACGCTGGTAGCGACTTCGGTTGCGAACATGGATACGGCGGAAGCCCGACCTGCCATTCCAGCGCCAGGTCTAGGAGCTGTGATGCCTCCTTCGGTTGTAGCAACCAAACCCAAAGGTCTGGATTTGAGTCAGATTCCTACCCAGGTGGTGGGGGTCAATGGCGACCCCTACCAGACGAAAGTGTTGCGTGCTCCGGGGGGCACGTCCACCGAAGCGAATTTGACGCTTCCGATGGTCCCTCAGACAGCTTTGCTACCGCCGCGGCGGAATATAGAGGCATTGCCTTCGCGACTTGGTTTGCGAACCGGGAATGTGGCAATGAAAGGCGGGGTCATCGTTCAAAGTTCTGAGGCTTCGGCGGCATCCGGGCCTGCGAAACCCGTCCCTGTTTCGTCGGGGGAGGGACCCTCGGGCAATAAGTCTGTTTCAACTGGCGATCAATCTTTTGTTTTCTAATCTATTTCGATCTGGAGGTTCTAATGGTTCTGCGTGATAGTTTTCGTATCTCTGAGCGTTCTGCTGCTTTGCTAGTCACAGTTCTTGTTTTGGGGTTTCTTGTATTCGCGAGCCCAGACGTTTTTGCTGGAGAAGATACCTTTAAAGATGCATGTACAAAGGTCTCTGGATTCTTCAAGAATTTTGAAGCCATTTTGAAGGCTGCCTCGATATCGATCGTGACCATTGCCGTCGTTTTTGCTGGCTATCAGATTGCTTTTGCCCACAAGCGGCTAACTGACGTGGCACCGCTGCTTATCGGCGGACTTTTGATTGGTGGTGCGTCTGCCTTGGCGAGCTGGTTCATGAGTGGCTGGACTACTGGCGAAGATGATTGTGGGACTGACCACTCGAAGACGTCTTCAATCAAATATGTACCTACGCCGATGGATACCTTGCGTGTATAAATTCGCTTGGTAGACTGCATGCAAAAGGATGTTTTATTTAGGGGATGTACCCGGCCGCCCATGATTCTGGGGGTGCCATATGTTCCTTTCTTAATTGGTGCTGGAACGCCCTTGCTTATGGCAATGTATTTCTCTTTGTGGTTTCTTTTGGCAATACCATTCAGTATTCTGATGATGCGAGCAATGGCCAAGAAGGATGAAATGATTTTTCGGCTAATAGGTTTAAATCTAGTCTTTCGCTTCCTGCCCAGAAATGTGAATGAGAGGGGCGGGGCTTGGACGTTTGGTCCTGCCGGAGGTGGCTCCGTGCCCCGGAAAGTCATGCGCCCTTATTCCTGATTTGCCTATCAGCCATCGTCTGCCATGTCTTTTTTCTCTCCTGACGCTGACTACAGTAACTTCATCCCGTTCAGTACCCACGTGGACACCCATGTGGTGAAGTCTCGGGAAGGTGATTACATGATCACCTGGCTGCTGAGTGGGTTTCCGTTCGTGGGGCGTGAAGACTGGGAACTGGAGCATCGGCACAAGGCGTTCAACAATCTCTTGCAGAGCCTGCGCGCACCAGATTTCGAAAACGTTGCCTTTTGGGCGCATGACATCCGGCGCCGCCGGCCGATCAAGGCGGAGGCGCGGTATCCGCACAGCTTCAGCCAGGAATTACACGACAAATACATCGAACGCTTGTCGGGCAAGCGTCTGATGCAGAACGAGCTGTACCTGACCATGATTTACCGCCCGGTGGTCAGCGGCAAGAAATTCGCTGCGATCTCTCGGGATATTGAGGTGTTGCGCAAGGAAGAAAAGGCATATCTCGAGAAGATCTACGAACTGGTCGGCAACGTGGAAGCGCTGCTGCAGGACTATTCACCTTACCGGTTGGGCCTGTACGAGAGCGTGCACAAGCAGGTGTTCTCGGAAAACCTGGAGTTCTTTGGCTACCTGATCAACCACGTGGACGAGCCGGCTCCCGTGCTACCGGCGCCGATCTACAACTATCTGCCGACGAGCAAGCACATGTTCTCGACCGGCAGTGGTGACTTTGCGATCCGCACGGCCAACGGTGAGAACTTCTATGGCGCGATCCTGAACATCAAGGAGTACGCAGACAGCTCCTGGCCGGGCATTCTCAACGGCCTAAAGTACCTGGAGTTCGAGTACATCGTCACGCACTCCTTCACGCCCATGAGCCGCTACGACTCGATGAAGGCGCTGGAGCGGACCAAGGGCGCGATGCTGTCGTCGGAAGACAAGGCGGTCAGCCAGATCGTCGAACTTGATTTCGCCATGGACCAACTGGCTTCGGGCAACTTCGTGCTGGGGCAGTACCACTTCAATATGGCGATCTTCGCCAGCAGCCAGGACGAGCTGTACAGCCACATTGCACAGGCGCGTGCGCAGCTGTCCGGCGCCAGCTTCGTGACGGTCAAGGAGGACGTGGCGATTCCTGCGGCGTTCTATGCGCAGCTACCTTGCAACTGGCGCTTCCGTCCACGCATCGCGAACCTGAGTTCGCTCAACTTTCTCGGCCTGAGCCCGCTGCACAACTTCGCGACCGGCAAGCCCAACTTCAATCCCTGGGGCCCGTCGGTCAGCATCCTGCAGACGCTGAACAATCAGGCTTACCACTTCAACTTCCACGCCACCAAGCCGCACGAGTACTCGCTGGGCGAGAAGGCCATTGCCAACACCATGGTGATCGGCAAGTCGGGTACCGGCAAGACCGCACTGATCAACTTCCTGCTGGCGCAGGTGCAGAAGATCGAGCCCGAGCCAACAATCTTCTTTTTCGATAAGGACCGCGGCGCCGAGATCTTCATCCGCGCTTGTGGCGGTCGCTACTTCACCCTGGAGAAGGGAAAGCCCACGGGTTTCAACCCGCTGCAGTGCGAGAACACGCCGGACAACGAACAGTTTCTGGTCGAGCTGATCCAGACGCTGTGTGGCAAAGAGAAGTACTCGGCCTCCGAGCAGGAAGACATGCTCAGGGCGGTGCGTGCGATTCTCGACACGCCAATGCATCTGCGGACCATGACCAACCTGCAGAAGAGCCTGCCCAACATGGGTGAAAACAGCCTCTTCGAATGCATCTCGGTCTGGTGCAAGGGAGGCACGGCGGCCTGGGTGTTCGACAACCCCAAGGACAATATCGACTTCTCGGGCTCCAACATCATCGGCTTCGATTACACCGAGGTGATCGAAGACTCGAAGACCCGCGAGCCGATCATCCAGTACCTGTTGCACCGCATGGAAGGCCTGATTGATGGCCGGCCGTTCATCTACGTGATGGACGAGTTCTGGAAGGTGCTTGAAGGCAAGGGCGGCCTGAAGGACTTCGCAAAGAACAAGCAGAAGACCATCCGGAAACAGAACGGTCTGGGCATCTTTGCGACCCAGTCGCCACAGGACGCGCTCAACAGCGACATCTCGGCCGCACTGATCGAACAGACCGCCACGCTGATCCTTTTGCCCAACCCGAACGCCGACCCGAAGGACTATCTGGAAGGTCTCAAGCTCACCCGTGCCGAGTTTGAACTGGTTGTGGGTCTGGACGAACGCAGCCGGTGTTTCCTCGTCAAGCAGGGGCACAACGCTGTGCTCTGCCAGCTCAACCTCAACGGCATGGACGATGAGCTGGCCGTGCTGTCAGGGTCCAGCGACAACGTCGAAATCCTCACAGCCTTGCTGGCCGAGCATCCAACGCCGGATCTGCCGGACACCTGGCTTCCCGAGTTTCATGCTCGGCGAAAGGGCATGCGGACCCAGCGCAAGTCGCTCATGGCAAACAGCAACGAATACCTGCGGCATGCGCCAACGGCTGAGGCTGAAACGAACTGAAGGAAGTGGTAATGGCAGTTAAGGTCAACTGGAAGACCGGTCTTGCAATTGTTGCGCTGGCAGTTTCATTGCCATGGCCTGCGTTTGCCTCGAAATGCGGTGGCGTGGCCCAGGGCAAGAGCACCGGCGGCGCCTATTTCAGCAACGGGGTTCCATATGAGCAGGATGTGTTCTCGTTCTGTGCGATCGGTGTGCCGGCCCATTGCTGGGCACCCACTGGACCGGGCACCTGGACACAGACTTGCCAGTATCTCAACACCAAATGGATTCCCAAATTTGAAGAGGTCTGCGTGCACGGGAAACAGATGGGCATGTGGAAAGGCAAAGGGGGGCGCCAGCCGCTGAGCACCAAAGGTGATCCCAATGGTTCCGATGGGATGAGCGACTGCGAACACGGCGACGACTTCTGATGGTGATCTCGTGACCCAGTACCGCAAGCCCATGACAAATCGATTCGCCTGCAAGTTGCTGGCTGCCGGTTCACTCTGCCTTGGATTGGGGGGCGTGATGGCCGCGCCCGAAAAGAGCATTGCCGAGACGGGATACCCACCCGTGCTTCACGGCGTCTGGTTTGACCGGACGGCAGAAGGCCGATCGGCCTGCAAGCTGTACCGACGCCATGCCGACGGGAAGAAGCTGGGTAATGCCACGGTGATCTCGGCCACCAGATGGACCGAGGTCTCCGAGGGCGAGTCCAGCTATTCATCTACCGTCAAGGTCGAGAAAGCCGGGGTCAACCGCTGGCACTTTGTCGAACACTTTCATCTGAACGAGGCCAATGAATTCACCGAGACGCAAACTGAAGTGCGTCTTCCCGCGCGTGGAGTCATGAAGCAGACCTTCCAGTTCACAGACAACGGGGTTGTCCGGAAGTCGACCCGTGTCCTCTTTAAGTGCGTCTGAACGTCGCGAGCAAAGGGAGAGCCACATGCCAGGAAAACGCTACGGAATCTACGAAAGTGTGGGAAACACGCGCGAGCCCGTGGCCGAGTACGACGACCTGAGCAACCACCATCCCAGCAAGCACTTCAAGGAAAAGGGCCGCGTCTACGAAACCGTCGATGGCCACAAGGAAGAGGTCGTGCACCGCGATGGGTACACCCTGGTTTCCAAGGACTTCGTGCTGTTCGATCCGACGGGAGTGAAAAATCTGGGACAGGTGTCGGCCGCGACCAAGCAGGTGCCGGTTCCTTCTCCATTCGCTGGTGTGGTGGAGGTCGATCAGCGCCAAGCCCTGGTGATCATTCGGGATCCAAAGACGCAGGAGCCTTTGGCCCAGATTCGACACATGGACGCCATCCAGCTCAAAACCGGCGACACCGTGGCGTACGGCCAGGCGCTGGGCACGCAGAGCAATCAGAAAACCGGGGCGGTTCACACCCACATGGATGTGAATGCTCGGTACATCGGGCAACTCGATCAGTACCTGAAAGACATCAGTTCCGGAGCGATCACCACAGAGGGTTATTTGCCGGCCCAGGCTCGGAACCCAGCGACACCGACCCAATTGACCACATCCCAGCGATTCGAGGATCAGTTGGGCGAGCGGCTGAGGCAATGCGGTTTGAATGATCAACAGATCGAGACCATGTCCGCCGCGGCGGCCAAGGAGGCGGCCCTCCATGCGGATCAAGGCGAAGTCAGCCGGTTTCTGTTGAGCAAGGACGCCAACAGTGTGGCGATGCACCAGGAGCATCCGCCTTTGCGCGAATTCAGGGTGGCCGATGCGCTGGATCAGAGCGCGCAGGCGCATTGGCAGAAGGCTGCTGCCCGGGAGGCTGCACTTTGTGGACCAAGCTCGGCAGTTGCGTCTCAGGTCTCGCCGATTCCGCACTCTCCGAGGCCACCAGCATTCTGACCGCTGCCTGAATTCTCGCTTTCACCCATTCGGTCACCCATACATTCATTCATAAGGAGCGAATTCAATGAGATCCAACCTGAGCAACAGCTTTCCCGCCATGCCACGTCGCACAGCGATGCGTTTGGTCGCCAGCGGGGCGATGGGGCTGGCTTTGGCGGCTTGTGGCGGAGGTGGGGGGGATGGTTCGTCGGGAGATGTGCAAGCACTCAGAAGTGCGTATGCCAATTTGCGAAATGGCATGACAGTGGCAGATGTTGAAGCGTTGGTTGGATTTCCGGCCAACAGTTGGAGAACCACTGTTGATCTACGATGGATTGTTGATGGTGTTACGCTTTATGTTGGTTTTACATCGACAGGAAGTCCGAGAATTATCACCGATGCGAAATTGACCGAGGCTGATGGCGTGAATAGTAAACAACGATCATTTGATTACTGATATGAAGACGGCGAATATATTTTTCGTAATTCTTTCGCTGGCATCTCTTCCAGTTTATGCTCAATGGGCGGTTTATGATGATGAGGTTTACAAGCAACTGGCTGCAGTCAATAAAATAAAGCCTTTGACCGGAGTAACAAGTGATAAGCCGTATGAACACTACGACAGTAGTCGCGACGATACGGGCGATATTAAGATGGGTAGCGGGGATGGTCGTGCAATTCTAAAAGGGCTGCAGACCAAGTTTGAAGACGCTGATGCTTTGCCAGAACTGACGCCTGAAGAGAAAAAGAAATATGTAGGCACAGAGGCTGACTGCGGTCAAAAAGAGATTAACCCTAAGCACTATGAAGCTTGTATTGGTTTGCGGAATCTTCGGCTGCAAACTTTGGTGCAAAGTCACGCTATGCTCAAGAATTTGGCATTGCGTCGTGAGCAGATCGTGACCTTGATCAAGAAAACTCGTGATTGGGTTTCTGATGATGACCAAAAGCTCGGGCAACTTCAGCGCGCCATGTTCGAAATTCAAGGCCAACAAGCCCTGATGCAGGCAGACGCCTTGCAGATCAAGATCCTGATGGACGGTTACCACCAACGCGAGGCCATGTACATGACGCAGCAGGCGGAAGCCCGCAAGGCCATGCTGAGTCAGGCGCAGGCCAATCGCAATCCGCGTCCGCCGAAATTCTTGCATTTTTCGATGCCTGGTCCAGTCAATAAATAGCTTGTTTACCGCTTATGGCAACCTTGCTTGATGAACCTACCTGTGCAGGACTGCACCTGGCCGACTTTCTCGGCCAGATGGTGGTCGTGCCTGGTTTCTCCGAGGCGCTTGAGAATTCGGGAGTATTTCCGGCGCGCTATCTCAACGCGTTGTCGGATGCGGCCTTCTATTGCGATATTCGGAAATATGTTCTCTACGAAACGCTGACCAATAAGTGGATGTGGTTTGTGGTGAACAACCTGTCGATTGTGGTGTTGTCCATGTCGACGGCGTTTGTGACGCTCTGGATTGTGACGACAGGTCTGAAGGTCATGTTTCGCACCAACAAGGAGCCGGTGCTGGACCTCATGTTTCGTGGGGCCAAGATTGCCCTGGTGTTGTCGCTGGTGACCGGCATGCTCGGTAAGTCCGACACCATCATTCACACGGTGCTGGGAATCCAGGAGTCCATCACCACCATCGTCACCGGTTCTGACCTGTCGGTGGATCAGCTGATCGACATGAATGTGGGGGTGACGCAGGTCGTCAACATGGTTTCCGAGGATGTCACGAACACCACCATCGACCAGGCCAACAAGTCGGGTGGCAGTTCCGTGATCATGAGCATGCTTGGGGGGGCTGGGCCTGCAGTGTTGACTTCTGTGCTGGTGCTTCTGTCGCAGGTGGCGGTCGTGTTGGCGTTGATGCTGGCGCCTTTGTTTGTTTTCTTCCTTCTGTTCCAGCAGACCAGCGCATTGTTCTGGAGTTGGGCCAAATTCTTGCTGGGCACCTTCATTACGCTGTGTTTTGTGGGCATCGTTTCGACGATCGCCATGCAGGCAACCCTGAGTTACGGCATGACGATCATGGTGTCGTATGTGCTGAACTCGGTGGCCGATGCAGGCATTGCGGATAACGCAACAGCAGTTCAGACCGGGTTGGGCGTGATCGCCGAAGTGTTGATAGGGTTGTTGACCAACGGTGGTAACCGGGTGGACATGGGAGGGGCAACCATGCGTCTGGCCATGATGGGCGGTTTGTTTGCGACCTTGATTGTGGCGGTGCCCCCGGTGATCATGCAGCTGTTCAATACCTCACTTGGATTTGCACAGAACGTGATGGGCTCCATTGGGGTGCGTCCACTGCAACCTGCTTCTGCTGGTGGAGGTGCTGGTGCTGCATCCGGCGGCGGTGGAGGCACGGAGCATTTTCGTGTCGGCGCAGCAACGGGCGCGTTGCCTGGCTATGCGCCGATGCAGAAGCTCGCGGCGGGCGGGCACGAATCCGGGCCTGCGGGTGGGATGGCTCAGTCCAACGTTCAACAGGCGATCACCCGGGCAAACACTATGGGCGCCAGTGGCGGGGATGCTGCCGCCGCCATGCAAGGTGGTGGTGGCACGTTCGCGGGAGCAAAGGGCTTGGCGAATCAGGAAAACGCCAGCGTGAAGCAGATCCGGGCCCAGCAGGCGAGTGAAGCGTTTCGGGTGGGCAGCAACATGCCGGCTTCCAGCGCTGATGCAAGCAAAGTGGCTGCGATCCCCACAGAGCTTGGCGGGACCAAGTGGCAAACGAATGGCACGAATGTGACGGACGCCGTGATCAAGAGCGATTCCAAGTTGGGGACCGGTGGTCACCTTGTCATCGGAGATCACACTGGTTCCGTGGGCGGAGCCCAAGCGTTGGGGAGTGGGGCGGCCAATGCTGGTTCATCTGGTTCTGCATCTGCGGGCGGCAATAGCCACATGGCGCTTCCCGCATCTTCCGGAGATAAGGCCTTGCGTTTCGCGCGTCCAGGGCTTCCTTCGCGGATACCCAAGGCACCTCAGTGACAGGTTGTTTCATTCCTCAGTTGTTGTCGAATTCTTGTGGTCCTTTCTCTGATCTAGGTTTTTCTGTATGCATATGTCTCCAAAGAACTACTTCGTCTCCTCTAGTGCCTGGAGCGTTGCCTTGTGCACGGGCATGCTGTTGCTCCTCCAAGCGTGCGCAGCACCGAAAGCCACAGACATTTCCGACAACTGGAAGCCGGTGAATTCGCTGGCGTCCAAGCCGCAGGAAATTCCGCTGAAGGAAGAGGCTGAGCTACCCAAGTTCCAGATGTTGCCGACCGATGCAACCCTCCGGCACATGCTGGAGCGATGGGCCAAGGAGAATGGCGGGGCGCTCGACTGGCAGTACCCGAGCGACCTGACCTTGGTGACCGGTCTGGACAGCATCAAGGACAGCAACTTGCAGCGCGCACTGAACTCGGTGCGCAAGACCTATGCGGCGCAGAAGCTGCGCATCCAGGTGTCGGCGAACAAGACCATGCTCGTCACGAAGATGCCCTGAGCGTTCACCAAAGTCGACGAACCCTACTCAAGACCACAAGGGATTTATGGCGTTGTTCAAGCGCGAGGTCTCCGAGGCCTCGCAAGAGATCCTCAAGAAGTCGATGGACTTCGAGTCGAACGTGATTTCGATGGTCAAGCGCAGCGAGCGCCGCGCATGGATCGTGGCGATCTGCGCACTGGTGCTGTCGCTGATGATGGGCGGCGCGATCGCCTATATGTTGCCGCTCAAGGAGAAAGTGCCTTACCTGGTGACGGTGGACCTCAAGCGCAGCACCAGCACGATTTCGCCGTTGCGGGACAACATCGCCGCAACGGGGATCTACGCCAGCGAAGCGCTCAACCGAAGCCATGTGGCGCGCTTCGTGCAAGCCCGCGAAGGTTACGACTACGACACGATCAACGAGTACGACTGGGAGTACGTGGCGTCGATGTCGAACGACCAGGTCAAGGGCCTGTTCGTCAAGCAGTTCGACGGCACTCCCAACAGCCCCGAGAAGAAATGGGGTCGCAACAACGCCATCCGGGTGAAGGTCAACAGCATCGTGTTCAACGGCCTGGACGAAGAACGCGGCGCGATCCCGACCGGCGCCACGGTGCGCTTCGAGAAGTGGCGTTTCGACAAGACGACCGGCAAGAGCGACTACCTGAGCAGCCACGTCGCCACGGTCCGGTACGAATACAAGACCAACCTGAAGATGAGCGACAACCTGCGGTTGCGCAATCCGCTGGGCTTTCAAGTCACCGCCTTCCGGGTGGATGACGAATTCAACGCGCCGGTTTTCAAGGCAACCAACAAGGACGTGGGCGTGCCGCTGCTGAACGAAGAAGAGGGCGTGACGCACCGTGGAGCTGATGCGCCAGCCAATGCAGCGCCAGCAACGTCGGCCGCGGCACCCAGCCAGCCGGCCAGTTTGCCGGGTGCGCCCGCCACCCCCCACCAAGGCCAATGACCCGGTGACCCCATGAACAATCGATTGAGCAACAGGGAACGAGCAACGATGACAACCATGAAACGAATCAGCAGCTCCTGGCGCGCGGTGGGATCGGCGCTGGCGTTCGCGATGGCGACTCTGAGCACCGGCGCCATGGCGCAGGAAGTGCGCGAGATTCCGTACCGTCCGGACCAGGTGGTCCGGGTCAACACAGGCCTGGGCATCGCGACGCAGATCGAGATCAGTTCTCAGGAACAGGTCAAGGACTTCGGCACGGGCTTTAGCGACGGCTGGGAACTTGTCCGCCGCGACAACATCTTCTACATCCGCCCGAAGAATGTGGACGTGGACACCAACATGTACATCCGCACCAACATGCGCTCGTACCTGCTGGACCTGCGCGTGTCGGCGACCAAATGGAAGACGCTGGAGGAGGCCAAGAACGCCGGCGTGTTCTACAAGATCCGCTTCGTGTATGGCAGCGAGGAACCGGACAAGGCGAGCCCGCTGGCCTCTGCCAACGCGGTGCTGTCGCCGACCGCGGCGGCTTTGAATTCGCAGAGCAACTACCACCTGAACTACGACTACTCGACCAGCAGCGATGTGTCGACGATCGTGCCGACCCGGGTGTACGACAACGGTCAGTTCACCTACATCCACTTGCCTCCAATGGCGAACTTTCCGGCCTTGTTTGGCCGCAACGACCGCAATGGCGAAGAGTTTCTTGTGAACACCAAGAGCGAAAAGAACGTGATGGTGGTTCTGGGCGTCTATCCGTTTCTCGTGATGCGGCTGGGCAATGACGTGGTGGGATTGAGGAGGAACAAATGAGCATGCAGTTTCCCAACGGCAACGGACAAGGCCCTGTGTTGTCCGACAACATGCCCAAACTCTCGGCGGGCCTGACCCGCGGCGTGAACAAGACAGCCATCGCCTACATCGTGCTGGTGTCGATCGCGACCATCGGCATGACCCTCTGGGTGGCCAGCAACGCCTTCTCGGCGAACGACAAAAAAGACAAGCAGGTCTCCATGGAGGAGGTCACGGTGCCCAAGAAGCCGGAGCTGTTGCTGCCGCCTCCTGCGGAGCCGGCGCAGCTCGTGGCCAAGTCCAACATGCCGCCGCTGCCGACGGACATGCCTCCCATGCCCGAGGGCGCAACGGCCGAGAAGAAGGACGACCTTCAGCAGCGCCGCATGGCCAGCGAAAACAACCTGGTGGCTGCCAACGCCGACAAAGGCAAGAAGAACCAGCTGTTTGAAGACGAGTACTCGACGGTCAAACGTGGCGCGGTGGAGGTCCTGGCCAATGCCGAGTTCGTGATGACCCGCGGTACCTTCATCCGCTGCGCGCTCGAGACCAAGATCGTGTCGACGCTGCCGGGCATGACGTCCTGCATCGTGACTGAGCCGATCTACTCGGTGAACGGTCGCCGGCTGCTGATCGACAAGGGCTCCAAGGTCACGGGTGAATACAAGTACGTCGATGAAAACTACGACCGCGTTGGCGTCGTGTGGACCCGCGTGCTGACGACCACCGGCCTGGACGTGCGCATCGACAGCGCGGGCACCGATGCGCTGGGTGGTGCTGGCATTCCGGGTCACTACGACGGCCACTGGGGCGAGCGCATCGGCGCCGCCATGCTGGTGAGTCTGTTGGCCGACGGTATCGATGCGGGAGCGCAGAAGTTTGCCAACGACAACGACATCCGTGGCCGGACGACTGTCTCGGCGGCGGGCGGCGTGGGTGTGGTGACCATCGACCCGTGGGAGTCGCAGACCGCGGCCACCGCCAAGAAGGCAGCGACCGAGATGCTGGCCCGCTCGGCCAACCGCAAGGCGACGGTGACGGTGCTCAACGGCACGGTGATCAACATCTTCGCGGCGCGCGACGTGGACTTTTCCAGCGTGATGCGCTGAGCAGGGTGGTGGCTTCGACATGACGGAACGGTCCGATGGCGAAACCATCGCAAACATCTCGACGGAGTTTCTGGAGTACCAGTACCACGTGCTGGGCATCACCCAGTTCCTGAACGACCCGCAGGTCACGGAAATCTGCATCAACCGCCCAGGCGAGGTGTTTCTGGAGACGGTCAAGGGCTGGCAACGCATCGATGTGCCGGGGCTGACTTTTGACCGCGCGCGCCAGTTTTGCACGACGGTGGTCAACGAGAGCAAGACCGGGCAGCGCATCACCGCGGTCGACCCGGTGGTGTCACTGACCTTTCCGACCGGTCAGCGCGCCCAGTTCGTGCTGCCGCCGGCGGTACCGGCGGACCATGTGTCGATCACCATCCGGCTGCCTTCGCGCTACACCAAGTCGCTCAACCAGTACCAGGAAGACGGCTTCTTTGCCCAGATCCTGGACGACACGGGCGGCATCAGCGGGATGGACGAAGAACTGCTTGCCTTGAAGAAGGCCAAGGACTACCACGGCTTCTTCAGCAAGGCGGTGTTCTACAAGAAGAACATCGTGGTTTCCGGGGCCACTGGCAGTGGCAAGACCACCTTCATGAAGTCGCTCGTCACGCACATTCCCGAAGACGAGCGGCTGATCACCATCGAGGACGCGCGCGAGCTGTTCATCGAGCAGCCCAACCGCGTGCACCTGATCTATTCGCGTGGCGGACAGGGCACGGCCAACGTGACGGCCAAGGGCTGCATGGAAGCCTGCCTGCGCATGAAGCCGGACCGCATCATCCTGGCCGAAATCCGGGGCGACGAGTCGTTTTATTACATCCGCAACTGCGCATCCGGCCACCCGGGCTCGATCACCAGTTGCCACGCCGGCAGCACCAGCCAGACCTGGGACCAGATGGCGCTGATGGTCAAGGCTTCGCCCGAAGGCGCCGGCCTTGACTTCAATGAGATCAAACGGCTGCTGATGCTGACCATCGACGTGGTGGTGCACATCAAGGCCCATGCCGGCCAGCGCTACATCACCGGTATCGACTTCGACCCGCAGCGCAAGCAGGCGCTGGAGTCGTGACATTCAAGGAGGACATCGTGAACATCAAAACGACACTGACCATCAGCCTGCTGAGCCTGTGCGCGGTAACCGTGCAGGCCGCCGCACCTGCGCCCGCCACGGGGTTGACCCCCGTGGACATGCGCGGCCTTTGGTTCCTGAAGAACGAGCAGGGCGCCGCCAAATGCGCGGCCTACCTGGGGCGCAAGCCGGTCGAACCCGATCCGGGTGCCCTGGTGATCAGCGAGCGCCAGTTGCAACTGTGGGCGGAAAACACCCAGACCACGATGTTCTTCGTGACCGACATCCAGGCGCGGCGCGCCAACACCTGGCGCCTGCAGGCCTTGGTCGACGTGCCGCCGTATGAGAAGGCCAAGGTACTGGAGACCTATGTGTTCGAGTTGCGCCAGGACGAACTGCTGTGGTCCAAGCGCCGCAACGACGACCAGTTGCCCGAGCAGGTGGACACCGAGGTGTTTGCGCGCTGCGGATATTGAATCAGCCAAGTTGCAGGGAGGCAGACAATGGAAAAGTCGAGACTCTGGTACCGCGTTGCGGGTCTGGGATTGCTGCTCGCAGTCTCCGCCTGTTCGAACATGCCTCTGGATTTCCTGCGCTCGCAAGGTCAGGGGCTGGACACGCTGTCGCAGAAGGTGGGGCCGGAGGGTTCACCGCTGAGCTTCGCGTTCGAGTTCGACGACAAAGCCGATGCCGCCGACGGCGAGGTCGGCTCAGGCTACATCGTGGTCAGTCAGGATGGCAAGGAGCTGCAGGCATTGCCGCACGCCTTTGAAATGCCGCGCGACCGGCTGGATCGCCGCGAGTGGCTGACGTTCAAGGACTTCAACGGCGACGGGCTGACAGACTTCAAGGTCACGCGCATGTACGTCATGGACGGCAAGGTTCCGGTGGACAGCCTGTACCAGTTCGATGCCAAGACCGGCCGCTTTGCGCAGATCGACGTGGTGTCCAACGCGGGCGAGATCCAGTCGACGACATCGAACTGCGTATCACTGAAGGTGGTCGCCGCGTCGGGTGCCGCCAAGATGGAGAGCCACTGTTATGTCGCTGCCTCGGGCCGCTGGGTGCGCGGCAAACCGGAGAGCGTGCGCAAGACCCAGGTGGCCGAACGCGTCGACGCTGCATGCGAGGCTGGCAGCCCGGAGCTGATCGCCTGTCGCCGCGCCCGCATCGAACAGGACAAGTCCTTGCTGACCCTGGTGCGTGACTACCGCAATGGCCGCATGCAGACCCTGCAGGCCGTGCACGGCAAGGAGTACGCACAGGCCTATGCGCGCAGCCAGGACCTGGACCACAGCAGCTGGCGCATGTACCGCGACGCTCGCTGCGCCTCTCAGTCGCGCGAGCAATCCGTGCCGGTGAAGGAACTGCCCGCCGCCACAGAGCTGTGCCGCTACGAATGGTCACGTGACCAGCTGCGGCGCTACAAGGACCAGATTGCGCGTCTGTCCGACGGCAAGGGCAAGGTCCGGCAATGAGGAAGGCGGTCTGGCTGCTGGCGCTGGTGTTGCTGGCCGCCGCACTCGCGGCCGGCACATACCTCAGCAGCCAGCTGCTGGCCTGGAGGCTGGACCTGCCGACACAGCAGACCGGCTGGGCCGACTACTGGCGTTACTGGGCGGCCTATTCGGACGCTCCCAAATATGGGCGCGTGATCAAGAGCAGCGGGCTGATCGGTTTTGCCGTGCCCGTGTTGCTGCTTGGGGGGCTGGCGCTCGCGCTGTTGATGCGCAAGAGGCCCAGCCTGTATGGCGAAGCGCGCTTCGCGACGCTGGGTGACCTGCGCACCCGCAAGATGCTCAAACCCGAAGACACCGCGCTGGTGGTGGGCAAGAAGGACGGGCAGTTTGTCTATTTCAATGGCCAGCAGTTCGCGCTGCTGGCGGCGCCGACCCGCTCGGGAAAAGGCGTCGGTATCGTGATCCCCAACCTGCTGAGCTACCAGGGTTCGGTGGTCGTGCTGGACATCAAGCAGGAGAACTTCGACCTCACCAGCGGTTTTCGCGCGCGCTACGGGCAGTCGGTCTACCTGTTCAACCCGTTTGCCGAAGACCGGCGCTCCCACCGATGGAACCCGCTGTCCTATGTGTCGCGGGATCCGAATTTCCGCGTCAGCGATGTGCAGAGCATCGCGGCCATGCTGTACCCGGTGTCGGACCTGCACAAGGACCCGTTCTGGGCCAACCAGGCGCAGAACGCTTTCGTGGCCTTCGCCCTATATGCCTTCGAGCAGTCCGCCTACCTGGCCGACCAGTACGACGTGCCGTTCGAGGTGCCCACCATGGGCGGGCTGTACCGGCTGGCGTCGGGTCGGCCGGGGCAGGAGTTCAAGGCCTACCTGGGTGAACTGGCGGCCTGGCCGCACCTGAGTTCCAGCGCGCGCACCGCGTTCTCGACACTGCTCGGGCAGGCCAACGAGACCTTCGCCAGCATCATGGGCACGTTCAAGGAGCCGCTCAACCCCTGGCTGAATCCGGTGGTGGATGCGGCGACCAGCGCGGACGACTTCGACCTGCGCGACGTGCGCAAGCGCAAGATGAGCATCTACGTCGCGATCCAGCCGAACAAGCTGGCCGAGAGCCGCCTCATCCTCAACCTGTTCTTCAGCCAGCTGATCAACCAGAACACGCGCGAGCTGCCACAGGCCAATCCGGACCTCAAGCACCAGTGTCTGCTGCTGATGGACGAGTTCACCAGCATTGGCCGCATCGACATCATTGCCCACGCGGTCAGTTTCATGGCGGGCTACAACCTGCGTCTGATGCCCATCATCCAGAGCATGGCGCAGCTGGAATCGACCTACGGCAAGGAGAACGCCCGCACCATCATGACCAACCACGCGCTGCGCATCATCTTTGCGCCGCGTGAGCAGCAAGACGCCAACGAGTACAGCGAGATGCTGGGCTACACCGGCATGCGCAAGGACAGCGTGAGCCGCAGCCGCTCGCGCGAGAGCAGCTACACGCGCAGTGAGAGCGAAGAGCGGCGGGCGCTGATGTTGCCGCAGGAGCTCAAGGCCATGGGCGACGACAAGCAGATCCTGCTGGTCGAGGGCATGGCGCACCCGGTGATGTCCGAGAAGATTCGCTACTTCCATGAGTCAGCGTTCAAGGAGCGGCTGCTGCCCAAGGTGGACGTGCCGGCGCTCGTGCTTCCTTCGGATCGCCCGCCTGCGGTTACGCCGACCCGCACTGCGCCCGCGGTGGCAACGCGAGTGTTGCCTCATGACCTGCCTGCCGACGTGCCCAGTGTGCAACAGTCGCTGGAACGGCAGTTCGAAGCGCACCGCGAACGCACGCCAGATGCGCCAGTGGAGTACACCGGCCTGGGTGGCGTGACCAACGAGATCGACGCGGTGCTGGCGCAACTGGAGCGTTGAATCCCTGACTTGGATTGCGGCGATGACGTAAGGTCAGCCGCCTAAAATCGCGGGCATGACCCGCAAATATTTCGGTACCGACGGCATCCGCGGTACCGTCGGCCAGGCGCCGATCACACCCGATTTCGTTCTCAAACTGGCCCACGCCGTGGGGCGCGTGCTCAAGCGCACCGAGGAGCACCCGACGGTGCTGATCGGCAAGGACACGCGGATCTCCGGCTACATGCTGGAAAGCGCGCTCGAATCCGGTTTCAACTCAGCAGGTGTGGACGTCGTGCTGCTCGGCCCGGTGCCGACGCCGGCGGTGGCCTACCTGACCCGGGCGCAGCGCGCGAGCCTGGGTGTGGTGATCTCCGCCAGCCACAACCCGTTCGGCGACAACGGCATCAAATTCTTCAGCGCCCAGGGCAACAAGCTCGACGACGCCTGGGAGCAGGCGGTCGAAGCCGAATTGGACAAGGACCCGGTCTGGGCCGATTCGCGCAACCTGGGCAAGGCACGGCGCATGGACGATGCGGCCGGCCGCTACATCGAGTTCTGCAAGAGCACCTTTCCGAACGACCTGACGCTCAAGGGACTGAAGATCGTGGTCGATGCGGCCAATGGAGCTGCCTACCAGATTGCGCCCGCCGTGTTCCACGAGCTGGGGGCAGAGGTAGTGCGCATCGGCTGTTCTCCCGACGGCCTGAACATCAACCACGAAGTGGGCGCGACGCATCCGCAGGCCCTGGTCGCGGCGGTGCAGGTGACCGGCGCCGACTACGGTGTGGCTCTGGACGGCGACGCGGATCGTTTGCAGCTGGTCGATGCCAGCGGACGCCTGTTCAACGGCGATGAGCTGCTGTACCTGATCGCCGCCGACCGGATCGCGCGCGACGACGATGTCCCGGGTGTGGTCGGCACGCTGATGACCAACATGGCGGTCGAGGTGGCGTTCCGGAAGAAGGGCGTCAAATTCGTGCGCGCCAAGGTCGGTGACCGCTACGTGCTCGAAGAACTGGAGCGCCACGGCTGGATCCTCGGCGGCGAAGGTTCGGGCCATCTGCTGGTGCTGGACAAACACACCACCGGCGACGGTCTGGTGTCGGCACTGCAGGTGCTGCAGGCCTGCGCCGGCAGTGGCAAGACCATGGCGCAGCTGCTGGCCGAGGTGACCCTGTTCCCGCAGACGCTGATCAATGTGCGTCTGCAGCCGGGCCAGGACTGGAAAACCAACCAGAAGCTGGCTGACGAAACCAGGGCGGTCGAGGCCGAGCTGGGCGAGACCGGCCGCGTGCTGATCCGCGCCAGCGGCACCGAGCCGCTGCTGCGGGTGATGGTCGAGGCGCGTGACCCTGAGCAGGCCAGGGCCTGCGCCGAGCGGCTGGTGGCTGCGGTGAAGGCAGGCTGATGGCGGCCGCTTTTTCCGTTCGCCGTGCCGACTACGGCCGGGCCTCAGATGCAGCGGCCATCGTGATGTTGCTGGACGCCTATGCCAGCGATCCGGCCGGTGGTGGTGAACCTCTGAGCGACTACGCCAAGGTCCATCTGGTGCCTGAACTGGCGGCGCGCCCGCAGGCCTTCAGCATCCTGGCCTTTGACGGCGAACAGCCGATCGGGCTGGTGAATTGCATCGAGGGGTTTTCGACCTTCAAGTGCAAGCCGCTGGTCAATGTGCACGACGTCGCCGTGCTGGCCAGCCACCGCGGTCGTGGCATTGCCGAAGCGATGCTGGCCGAGGCCGAGCGCATCGCCGTCGATCGTGGCGCGGTCAAGATGACGCTGGAGGTGCTTTCGGGGAATTCGCCGGCCGTCAAGCTCTACCGGCGCATCGGCTACGAGGGCTACCAGCTTGACCCCACCATGGGCACGGCCCAGTTCTTCCAGAAGTGGTTGTAGGCCCACCCCTGCCGCGCTGCGCGCGACCCCCTCAAGGTGGCAATGCGAGCGGCCCGGCGGAGCCGGTGCCGTCGCATCCTGGCCTCTGGTGCCGGAGATTCAGTAGAGCAAAAACGGTTTGCGGGTTTCGATCCAGGCTGCTTCGTCGGGTGCAGCGACCGCTTCCAGATCCGCGGCGGTCGAGTTCAAGTCGTCTACCCACTCGCGCAGCGCCGGTCCGCCGTTGATCAGGTCGATGGCCAGGCGGTCGCTCTCGTACTCGTAGGGGAAGTCGCGCCAGAGCGGGTAGTCGAAGGCCTGTTCGCGCAGGGCCTTGAAGGCCAGGGCCTGGAGTCGCCACGGGCGGAAGGCCGCATGGTCGTAATGCTGCGGATCTTCAACGTGGATCTGCACGCCATTGCAAAGCTTGCCCACGTGTTTGTGGAAGGTGGGCTCGAACCAGCAGGCGCGCAGGCGGCAGCCAGCCAGCCATTGCGGAGCGATGCGGCGCATGTCGTCCAGCAGGCGGCTGGTGTCGATGTCGGGTGCGCCAAAGAGTTCGAGCGGTCGCGTGGTGCCGCGGCCTTCACTGAGCGTCGTGCCCTCGAGCATCACGGTGCCGGCATAGGCGCGTGCCATCCAGAGGTTGGCGGCGTTGGGACTGGGGTTGACCCAGGTTCTGTCTTGCGGCCAGCCGAAACCGGGGCCTTCCTCGGGCAACCAGCCCTCCATGGTGACGACGCGGTATTCGACATCCAGCTTGAGCGATGCGATGAACCAGTGGCCGAGTTCACCCATGGTCATGCCGTGCCGCATGGGCATGGGGCCGGCGCCGACGAAGCTCTCCCAGCCTTCGCGCAGCAGCGTGCCTTCGACCGGCCGGCCCGCGGGGTTGGGGCGGTCCAGCACCCAGACGGCCTTGCCGTGTTTCGCTGCGGCTTCTAGCACGTAGCGCAGCGTGGTGATGAAGGTGTAGATGCGGCAGCCCAGGTCCTGCAGGTCGACCAGCAGCACGTCAAAGGTGTCCATCATCGCGTCGGTCGGGCGGCGAACCTCACCGTACAGGCTGAACACCGGAATGCCCAGTCGCGGGTCGAGGAAGTCGGGCGACTCGACCATGTTGTCCTGCTTGTCGCCGCGCAGGCCGTGCTGCGGGCCGAAGGCCGCCGTGAGCTTCACATCGGGCAGGTCGGCGAGGGCGTCGAGCGAATGGGTCAGGTCGCGCGTGACCGAGGCCGGGTGGGCCAGCAGGGCGACGCGGCGGCCCGCCAGCGGGGCGCGCAGCGCGGGTTCTTCGAGGAAACGTTCGAGGCCGAATTTCATGCGGACACTGTTGGAAAAGAAGATCAGGCCGGCGCCAGCGCGCGGCCGGCCGGGTGGTGGAAGTCGGGGCGATCGTCGTGCGGGTGTTGCAGCGCCCAGTAGCTCAGTTGGCCTTCGGTGGTTTCGATGACGGCGGTAAGACCGACGCGTCCGGGAGTCTCAGGCAGCAGGGCGTGGGGTATCCAGGCGCGCAGGTGCAGTGCGTCTGCGGAGGTCTGGACGTTGATCGACGGTCCGACGGCGGGCGGAGTGTCATTGGCACAGCGCTCGCGCTCGGCGGTGAAACGGTAGACCGCCCACTGGCCCGAAGGCGAGAAATTGAATTCGCGGTAGCCCGGACCGTCGCCGTCCTGCACGAAAGCTTCAAAGCAGGTATGGCGCCAGAGGCCGTCGGCGGGGCCGGGTGTCTGCGGCACTGGAATGGTCAGGGCGTCGACCGGTCCCTCGATCAGGTAATGCAGCCACCAACCCGGTGTGACCGCATCGTCGACGATCTGTACGCCGGCACGGACGGAAAGACCTTCGGGTCCCGGCGTGGCCGGATGAACCTGCAACGCCAGGAGGCTCGCAGGAGCTGCAACAAGACGGGAATCCGGCATCAGGGCTGGTAGCACTTGCCGGCGGGGTCGACTTCGATGCGGATCAGCTCGTTGCCGCCCGCCGACCAGAAGTTGCCACCGGTGAAGGTCAGGCAGCCGTCGCCCTTGTAGAGGGCGATGCCGCGACGTGCGTCGTTGCCGAGGTAGAACGGAATCCAGCGCTTGGCGGTTTCGCTGCCGTACATGCCGTCGTAGGGGCCGATCAGCTTCACCACTTGCTGCAGCTCCATGCCGATCTTGATTTTGGCGAAGCGGCTGTCGGGTGCCGGCGTGCCGCTGATCTCGCCCTCGGTCTTGCCGTCGGCCGAGCGGACCGTACGCACCAGGTCGCCCGTGGCGGCCTTCTGCGCGACCGGCGCCTTTTCCTCCAGCGAGGTGCTGGCGCAGCCGGCGAGGCTGCCTGCCAGTACCAGCACGGCGGCGGCGAGCAGAACGGGTTTGTGAGCGGACATGTCGGACTCCTTGAACGCCGTGAGACAGTGCCGCCGATTGTAGTGAGCGGGTGGGACGGCCCTAAGGCGCGGCCGCATGGCCGAAGCGGTGCTGCGAGCGGTTCACGAAGGCCACCAGCGACAGCATCACCGGCACCTCGACCAGCACGCCGACCACGGTTGCCAGGGCAGCGCCGGAATGCAGCCCGAACAGCGAGATCGCGACCGCCACGGCCAGTTCGAAGAAGTTGGACGCGCCGATCAGGCAGGCCGGGCCGGCGATGTTGTGTGGCAGGCGCAGCCAGCGTGCACCGAGGTAGGTGAGGGCGAACACGCCGTAGGTCTGGACCAGCAGCGGGATCGCGATCAGCACGATCACCATCGGTTGCGCCAGGATGGTTTCGGCCTGGAAGCCGAACAGCAGCACGACGGTGGCGATCAGGCCGACCACCGACCAGGGCTTGAGCCGGCCGACGAAGGCGGCGACGGCCGCTGCGCCACCCCGGGCCAGCAATGCCTGTCGCGTCGCGATGCCCGCCACCAGCGGCAGCACGACGTACAGCGTGGTCGACAGCAGCAGCGTCTGCCAGGGCACGGTGAGGTCGGTCACGCCCAGCAGGAAGGCTGCGATGGGCGCGAAGGCGAACACCATGATGAGGTCGTTGAGCGAGACCTGCACCAGCGTGTAGTTCGGGTCGCCCTTCATCAGTTGGCTCCAGACGAACACCATCGCGGTGCAGGGCGCCACGCCCAGCAGGATCATGCCGGCGATGTAGTCGCTGGCCGACTGCGGATCGACCCAGCCGGCGAAGACGTAGCGGAAGAACAGCACGCCCAGCGCCGCCATGGTGAAGGGCTTGACCAGCCAGTTGATGGCCAGCGTGAGCAGCAGGCCCTTGGGCCGCTTGCCGACATCGCGCACGGCGGCGAAGTCGATCTGAATCATCATCGGATAGATCATCACCCAGATCAGCACGGCAACCACGAGGTTGACGTGCGCGAGTTCGAGTGCGGCGATGGCGGCGAACGTCGCTGGCGTGAGCAGGCCCAGACCCACACCGGCGGCGATGCCCAGGCCGACCCAGACGGTGAGGTAGCGTTCAAAGAGTCCCATGGTGGCGTCGGCTTTCAGGATTGGGTGGCCAGGTCGCGGGCGGCCTGCTGCAGGCGCAGCCGGTCCACGCTGGCCAGCGGCAGGTTCACCAGCAGTTCCAGGCGCTGACGGATCGCCAGCAGGGTGAGCCGGAAGGCTTCGAGGCGTTCGGCTTCGGTTCCAGTGGCGTTGGACGGATCGGGGTAGCCCCAATGCGCGGTGGCCGGCTGACCGGGCCAGAACGGGCAGGCTTCACCCGCGGCGTTGTCGCAGACGGTGATCACCAGGTCCATGCGCGGCGCCTCGGGCTGCGCGAACACGTCCCAGCTTTTGCTCGACAGGCCTTGCGTGTCGATGCCGGCGTCTTGCAGGGCGCGCAGCGCCAGCGGGTTCGGTTGCTGGTTCTCCCGCGGGCTGCTGCCGGCGGAGAAGCCGCGGAAGCGCTGGACGCCGTGCTTGCGGCCCAGGTGGTTGAGCAGTGCCTCGGACAGGATGGACCGGGCCGAGTTGTGCGTGCAGAGGAACAGCACGTTGAGTGTGTCGGGCATGGATGCGTTCATTGGAGGGGATGGTCGGTTTCGGGCAGCACGACGACGGGCGAAAAGCCGCCGCCTTCGGTGCGGAAATTGGTGGTCTGGCCGGTCCAGGTGCGCGCGGCCAGCAGCTGGACCTGGCCGCGGTAGCTGTAGGCACGCAGGTCGAGCTTCAGGTGCGTCGTCTGGTCACCGACGCGCACCAGGCGCTCGCTGGGCGGCACGATGGTCTGCGCCACGTAGTCGGCGGCCAGGATCTCGTCCCAGACCCGGCGCGTGAGCTTGTCGCCGCGGTAGGTGGCGCGGGCGCCGAAGCCGGCGGCGGGCTTGAAGAACAGCGTGCGGCGCTGCGCCCAGAGGACGTCGGCGGTTTCTGGGGTGACGTGCCGCGTGGCCGGAACCACGCGCCGCAGGATGTCCCGGTCCGCTTCCGTCACGCCCCAGGCCGCAAGCTGCGCGTCGTCGGACAACACGATCAGGTTGTGTTTGTGGGCATACAGTGCGTGGGTGCGCGGGTGCGGCGTGAGCACGGCCGCTCCGGCTTCGTGCGCAAGGCGCAGTGCGGCATGGGCGCCGTCCTGCAGATAGAAGTCGGTCAGGCGGTTGTAGACCATGTCGACCGGCTGCTCCGGCCACGCGGGATGCCAGAGCGCGCCGTCGCGCCATTGCAGTTCACCGGGGTCGGCGATCACGGCCTGCAGGCCATGGGCCGTGAAAAGTGCGCGCGCCAGTTCGAACTCGGGCGCCAGGTACTGCGCCAGCGGCGCGTCGTCGACGATCACCACGTTGCGCCAGGGCGTCAGGCCACGCTGCGCGATCCATTCGGCGCGGAACATGTCGATGAAGGCGCTGTCGAGCGTCCGGAGCTGGTCCCGCGGATCGAACACCACCTTGAACGACGCGCAGCAGGCGCGGTGCGCACGGGCCAGCGCGGCGTTGAGAAAAGCGCCTCCGGCGTTGCTGTTGATCTCGATGAGGCGCGGCCCGTCGTCAGTGATGTGGAAGTCGTACCCCATGAACACACCTCCCGGGCCGTGGTCGACACTGGCGATCTGCGGCGCGCGCGCCAGCGCCTGTTGCCGCCATGCGGGCAGGGCGATGACACGCTCAATGGCGGCGACGGCGTCCGCTATTTGCGCCTGCACACCGGGGTCGAGGAACACCGCCGACTTCGAGAACAGGTGCGGGTGGCTTTGGGCGAGGCGCTCGGTCAGGCCGGCCAGTGCGGGCGAAGTCTCCAGCTGCTCGCGCAGGTTCGGCGCCTCCAGCGTCTGACAGGCGCAGCCGAGGTTGAGGGAGTCCGCGAGGTTCATGCCTGGTCTCCGCAGTTGACGCAGCCGGGCGGCGTGACCTCGCAGGCTTGTCCGCCGCAGCAATGTTCGGTCAGGTAGCCGAGCAGGGCGTTCATGCGGTCGAAATGCGCGCGGTAGATCAGGCGGCGGCCCTGCGGCTCGGCACTGACCAGGTCGGCGTGCACCAGCTCCTTGAGGTGGAACGACAGCGAACTTGGCGCCACGTCCAGCCGCTCGGCGATCGCACCCGGCGTCATGCCTTCCGGCCCGGCGACCACCAGTTCACGGAAGGCCCGCAGACGCACCACCTGCGACAGGGCCGTGAGCGCACGCAGGGTCTGCTGTTCAATGGGAGTGATTATTTCCATATTTCAATGATAATAGAAATAATGGACAAAGAAGACGCCGCTGAGCGGCGTCCGAGGGATCAATCAATAAATCGCTGGAACCATCATCTCTTCCGGCACCGCCTGGCGTTTGTAGTCCTCGTGCCGCTCGCGGGGCGGCAGCACGATGCCTGGGCGCGGCACTTCGGCGTAGGGCATCAGGCTCAGCAGGTGGTGAATGCAGTTCAGGCGCGCCGTCTTCTTGTCGTTGGCCTGCACCACCCACCAGGGCGACTCGGGAATGTGCGTGCGCTCCAGCATCACTTCCTTGGCCTTGGTGTAGAGCTCCCAGCGGCGGCGCGACTCCAGGTCCATCGGGCTGAGCTTCCACTGCTTGAGCGGGTCGTGGATGCGGCCCATGAAGCGCTGGTGCTGCTCTTCGTCGGAGATCGAGAACCAGTACTTGATCAGCTGGATGCCGTTTCGCACCAGCATCTTCTCGAACTCGGGCACGTCGCGGAAGAAGGCCTCGTACTGCTCGTCGCTGCAGAAGCCCATGACCTTCTCGACGCCGGCCCGGTTGTACCAGCTGCGGTCCAGCAGCACGATCTCTCCGCCCGCGGGCAGGTGCGTCACGTAGCGCTGGAAGTACCACTGCGTGCGCTCGCGGTCGTTGGGGGCGGGCAGGGCGACCACGCGGCAGACCCGCGGGTTCAGCCGCTGGGTGATGCGCTTGATCACGCCGCCCTTGCCGGCCGCATCACGCCCCTCGAAGATGATCACGACCCTGTGTCCGGTCGCGACCACCCAGTCCTGCAGCTTCACCAGTTCGCCCTGCAGCCGGAACAGTTCGCGGAAGTAGCTGATCCGGGTGGAGGCGCTGCCCGCAGGGCGCTTGGCGTCTTCACCGAGACGGTCCTCCATCTCCAGCTCGAATTCCTCGTCCATCGAATCCAGCAGATCCTCGCGCAGTTGCGCAATCTGCTGCTCGGTGCCCTGCAGGCCGTTGGTGTGCGCGCGGTCGTTCACATCAGCTCCCGATGACGCCGCCGTCGTTCTTGGTGATGACGATGGTGGCCGAGCGCGGGCGCTTGCCGGCGCCGTAGCCGGCATTGGCGGGCCACTGGCTTTCGTACTTGCTCGGTTCACCGATGTCGGCCATCTTGGTGTTCTCGCCCGGGTGCTGGATGTTCACGAACAGGGCGCGGCCGTCGGGCGTTTCGGTGATGCCGGTGATTTCGGCGCCCTTGGGGCCGACCAGGAAGCGCTTGAGCGTGGCGGTGGTCTGCGGGCGGCCCACCGGCGTGGTGACCTGGCGGTCGCCATGGGTGAGGGTGCGGTTGCCGCCGTCGCCCACGCGGCCCGGCACGGCAGCCAGCAGCATGCAGTTGGTCTTGTCGAGGTAGGCACCGTCGTCGGTCTCGATCCAGCACAGGCCGGTGGCCTTGCTGAACACCAGGCCGTCCGGCGACGACAGGTCGTTCTCGTCAGAGAGGTTGGACAGGTTGATGGTCGACTTGTCCGCTTCGGCCTCGGCGCCGAACAGGAAGATGTCCCAGCGGAACCCGGTGGCGGCGGGTTGTGGTTCGGCCAGCCGAACGATGTGGCCGTTCACGTTGCCCTTCTGCTCCTTGCCGGCCTTGAGGTCGGTGTAGGAGCGCGGGTTGACGCTGTCGGTGTTGGCCGGGGTGCGCGTGCTGTTGTTGGTCAGCGTGATGTAGACCTCGCCGTTCTTCGGGTTGACGCCGGCCCACTCGGGGCGATCCATCTTGGTCGCTCCCACGGCATCGGCCGCCAGGCGCGTGAACACAGCGATGTCGGCGGCGTCCTTGAATTCGAAGTACGAACTGCCCGCGATGATCGGGTTGTTCATCGAGAGCTCCAGCCATTCGCCGTTGCCGTCGCTCTTGAAGCGGGCGACGTACAGCGTGCCCTTGTCAAGGTACTTGTCGCCGGCGGCCAGGCGGTTGGACGGCTCGGCATCGGCGGCATCCCACTTCGCGTCGGAGACAAACTTGTAGATGTATTCGTTGCGCGCGTCGTCGCCCATGTAGGCCACCACCGGCTGGCCGGCTGTCACGCGGGCGAAGGTGATGTTTTCATGGCCCAGACGGCCCAGGGCGGTGCGCTTGCGCAGCACGCTCTTGTTGTCGTAGGGGTCGAGTTCGACGATGAAACCGAACGTGTTCATCTCGTTGCGGTAGTCCTCCTTGGCCGAGGCCGCCACGGCGCTGTTGTTCCAGCGCACGAAGCGGTCGTCGCTGCCGCCACTCTCCCAGCCGTGGCGGCTGGCTTCGCCGGCCTTGCGGCCGTAGCGCTTGAGGGCCTGCACCTGCTTGTCCTTCTTGCGGGCGTCGTCGTCTTTGGCGTCGCGGAAGAAGTAGCCGAACCAGTTTTCCTCACCGCTGGCGTAGGTGCCCCAGGGCGTCATGCCGGCGCCGCAGTTGTTGAGCGTACCGCGGGCCTTGGTGCCGGTGCCGTCGAACTTGGTGACCAGATGCTCGCTGCCGCGCGCCGGGCCGTGGATCGCGGCCTCGGTCATGGTGGTGATGCGGCGGTTGAAGCTGGAGCCGCTCTTGTAGGCCCACTGCTTGCCGTCGGACTGCAGCTCGACCACGGACAGGCCATGAATCATCAGTTCCTTGTCGATCTCCGAGGCCGGGCGGGGCAGGGTGGCCGTGCCGCCGTTGGCATGCAGGAAAAAGGAGGCGAGCTTTTCGTCGGTGGTCGCTTCGTGGTTGATCGCGATCAGGCCGCGCAGGCTGGCGTTGCGCGAGGGCAGGCCCTTGGCATCCAGGCCGAACCACTCCATGCCGTCGTTGTGGTCACCGGTGCGGCGTGCGAAGTCGGTGTCGGTGCCGTCGTTGCGGAACGCCGGCGTGTCGGCGCTCAGCGGGTCTCCCAGCGCAAACACCACCTGGGCGCTGTAGCCCTCGGGCACGACCAGCTTGTCGGTGGTGTGCTTGGCCACTGCGGCAAAACCCAGGGTCTGCAACGCCGGGCCCTGGGAATCACCCATGCCGGTGGTCGCGCAGGCGGTCAGCGCCGACGTGCCAGCCACGGCGCCCGCCATCCCGGCACCGCGCAGCAGGCTGCGGCGGCTCAGACGCGATTTCAGGACGTCGTCGAAGGCGAGGTTGTCGGAGGTGTTGGAGTTCTCGTCGTTGAACGGGGATTCGGCTTTCATGGGGGTTCCGGCGTTGGGTTGGAAATGAAAGTGCCGCAGTCTGTCTGCCGGTGATGAATGTTTTGTGACGCTTCTGCGGCGAGGTCATGACAGACGCTGTTTTGCCGTCACGAAAAATTCATCGGACTGCCACGTCCGGTACACGGGGGCTGTCCAGCATGACGGGACATGAGCAACACCTACCCCCAACCTGCGTCGCTGGTCGACGCGATCGTCACCCAGGAGTCTTCCATGCGCGAACTGCCGACCCCGACACTGGACCTCTCGCCGATGCCCGACTTCCGGAGGTCGCTTCATCCAAGCTCGCCAACAACTGCCGCGGTGGTGGTCCCTGGCGGCGTGGAAAAGCTCAGCCCCGGCATCGAAGTCGGATGGGCCAGGCATCTGGATGAGGTTCGCGAAGCGCAGCGCCTGAGGCACGAGGTGTTCGCCGGCGAGATGGGCGCCATCCTGTCCAACAGCGTCCCGGGCCATGACGTCGACCTGTTCGACGACTACTGCGAACACCTGCTGGTGCGGGAAGCCGCGACGCGCAAGGTCATCGGCACCTACCGCGTGCTCACACCCGAACAGGCCAAGCGCGCCGGCAGCACCTACAGCGACACCGAGTTCGATCTGGTGCGACTGCGTCATCTGCGCGGGCAGATGGTGGAGCTGGGCCGCAGCTGCGTGCACCGCGAACACCGCCAGGGCAGCGTCATCATGGCCCTGTGGGGCGCGCTGGCGGCCTTCATGCACCGCAACCGCCTGGACACCATGATCGGCTGCGCCAGCATTCCGATGAACCACGAAGGTGAGCACGGGGTGGTCGGCGGCGGTCACGCTGCCGCCAGCATCTGGCGCCAGGTGAAGGACAAGCACATGGCGTCGATCGACTGCCACGTGCGGCCGCGCCTGCCGCTGCCGATCGAGCAACTGGACGACAGCCTGGATGTGGAGCCGCCCGCGCTGATCAAGGGCTATCTGCGCCTGGGTGCCAAGGTCATGGGACCGCCGGCCTGGGACCCGGATTTCAACGCCGCCGACCTGCCGATGATCATGCGCATCGCCGACATGCCGCCGCGCTACCGCCGCCACTTCCTGGGAGTTTGAGATGGTTCCTCACCGCGCCGCCTTCGGAGTCATCCCCCCGGGGCAGCGTCGGTGGCCCGGCGGAGGCGGTTCCGCGGCTCCTGTGGATGGGGTCACCCCTCCGGCTTCGCGTCGGTTGCGCGCGGTCTTCATTTCTGACATACACCTCGGGACGGCCGGCTGCCAGGCCGAGGCGCTGCTCGATTTCCTCAAGCACCATCCGAGCGACACGCTGTACCTGGTCGGCGACATCGTCGACGGCTGGCAGATGCGGCGGCGCTGGTTCTGGCCGCAGGCGCACAACGACGTGGTGCAAAAGCTGCTGCGCCGGGCGCGCAAAGGCTGCCGCGTGGTGTTCGTGCCGGGCAACCACGACGAATTCGCCCGCCAGTTCGACGGCCTGCATTTCGGCGGCATCGAGGTGGCCAATGAAGCGGTGCACACCACCGCCGATGGCAAGCGCCTGTGGGTGATCCACGGTGACCACTTCGACGGTGTGATCCAGTGCGCCAAGTGGCTCGCCTATGTCGGTGACCGGGCCTACGGCATCACGCTGGAGATCAACCGCCACTTCAACCGCGTCCGTCACCGCCTGGGCATGCCGTACTGGTCGCTCTCGCAGTACCTGAAGCACAAGGTCAAGCGCGCGGTCAGTCACGTCAACCACTTTGAAGAGGCTGTTGCAGCCGAGGCGAGGGCGCGGGGTTACCAGGGTGTGGTCTGTGGCCACATCCACCGGCCCGAGATGCGCGAGATCGAGGGCACGCTCTACCTCAACGACGGCGACTGGGTCGAAAGCCTGTCGGCCCTGGTCGAACACATGGACGGGCGGCTGGAGCTGGTGCACTGGCACCGCCTGGGCCACGACGACCTGTCGATGCCCGAACCCGAGCCAGTGGCCGAAATCGCCGACCTCGTGCCGGCATGACCCAGGGACTGAGGAGACCAACATGAAGATCCTGCTCGTGACCGATGCCTGGCAACCCCAGGTCAATGGCGTGGTGACCACGCTGGTCGAACTGGTGCGCCAAGTGCAGTCGCTGGGCCACGAGGTGGTAGTGATCCATCCGGCGCAGTTCCGCACTCGTCCATGTCCCGGCTACGCGGGCATCGATCTGGCGCTGTTTCCAGGACGCCGCTTGCGGCAGCTGATCGATGAAGCGCAGCCGGACGCGATCCACATTGCTACCGAGGGCCCGCTGGGCTGGGCCGCGCGGCGCCACTGCCTGCGCCGCAAGCTGCCGTTCACCACGGCTTACCACACCCGTTTTCCCGAGATGCTGCACGTCGCGCTGAAGGTGCCGCTGTCCTGGGCCTATGCGCTGTTCCGCCGGTTTCATCGGCCGAGCCAGGGGGTTCTGGTGCCGACCAGTGGTGTGATGGACCTGTTGCGGCAGCGGGGGTTCGCCAACCTGCGCGAATGGACCCACGGCGTCGACACCGCACTGTTCGGCTTTCTGCCGGAGCCGCGCGCGTGCGCCGGGCTGGGCGACCTGCCGCGGCCGGTGAGCCTGTTTGTCGGTCGACTCTCGCACGAGAAAAACATCCAGGCATACCTGGACCTCGACATCCCGGGCAGCAAGGTGGTGTGCGGCGTTGGTCCGCTGGAAGCGTCGCTGCGCGAACGGTATCCCGATGTGCACTGGGTCGGTGCGCTTCCGCGTCGAGAGCTGGTCGAGGTCTATGGCGCAGCCGACGTGTTCGTGTTTCCCAGCCTGCACGAGACTTTTGGTCTGGTGATGCTTGAAGCGATGTCGTGCGGCGTGCCGGTGGCAGCTTTCCCGGTCGACGGGCCGCTGCAGGTGATCGCGGATTCGCCGGGCGGCGTGATGCGCAATGACCTGCGCCAGGCCTGGTCAGAAGCGCTGAAGATTCCCCGCCAGCTGGCCCGCGGGCGGGCGCTGGAATTTGGCTGGGACCGGGCCGCGGAGCTGTTCCTGGGTCATCTGGTACCGCTTGCGCCACGGCGCCGTTCGCCCCGTTCGCGTCCCCACACCCTGAACGAAGAATCGGCCGTGCTGGCCCTGCAGCGCATCCAAGTGTCACAAGAACGTCATCCATTGGTCGAATAATCGTCATTGAATCGAGGCAGCGACCCCACCTCTGTGCAACCCATCGGTCGCTGCACACCCCAATGAACGCTGCCCACAAGACCATTTCACCGACCTTTCTCGACCGGGACCAGAGCATCCTGGGCTTCAACGAACGCGTCCTGGACTGGGCCCAACGCGAGGACGTTCCGCTGCTGGAACGCCTGCGCTACCTGTGCATCGTCTCTTCCAACCTCGACGAGTTTTTCGAGGTGCGCATGGCGCCGCAACTGGCCGCGTTCAACGCCAACGAGCAGCGCGGCCCACAGACCGCGGCCGGCTACGAGCGCCTGAGCACGAGGCTGCACGAACTGGTGGCTCGGCAATACGCGATCTACAACGAGCAGCTGTTGCCCCTGCTGGACAAGAAAGGCATCAAGCTGGTTTCGCACGGCGAGCGCGATGTGCGCCAGCGCCGTTGGGTCAAGGAATTCTTCGAGCGGGAGGTGCGGCCCTTGCTGCTGCCCGTGGGCCTGGACCCGTCGCATCCGTTTCCGCAGGTGGCCAACAAGTCGCTCAACTTCATTGTCCGCCTGCGCGGCAAGGATGCGTTCGGTCGCGAGAACGAGGTGGCGATCGTCAAGGTGCCCCGCAGCCTGCCGCGCTTCGTGCGCATGCCGGCCAGCCGGGGCTCGAAGCAGAACCTGTTCGTCTCCATCTCCAGCCTGATCCGTTCGCACCTGGCCGACCTGTTCCCGGGCCGGCAGGTGACGCAGTTCTCACAGTTCCGCATCACGCGCCATTCCGACCTCGCGGTCGACGAAGAGGAAGTCAAGAACCTGCGCACCGCGCTGCGCCTGGGTTTGCAGCAACGCCATTTCGGCGAGGCGCTGCGGCTGGAGGTGTCGGCCGGCTGCTCAGAATTCCTGTCGGCGTTCCTGCTGGAGCAGTTTGCGCTGCCTTCGCAGGCTTTGTACCGTGTGCCGGGTCCGGTGAACCTGGTGCGCATGAACCAGTTGATCGACCAGGTGGAGGCGCCCGGGCTGCGCTTTGCGCGCCACACGCCGGGATGGCCGGTGCAGCTGGTGCCAGGGCAGTCGTTCTTCGAGCGTCTGCGGCAGGGCGACGTACTGATCCACCAGCCTTACGAGAGCTTCGACGCCGTGCTCGCTTTTCTGCGCGAGGCGGTCGAAGACCCCGACGTGCTGGCGATCCGCCAGACCATCTACCGCACCGGCAGCAAGGCCGAAATGATCGACCTGCTGCGCGAAGCCGTTCGCCGGGGCAAGGAAGTCACGGCGGTGGTCGAGCTCAAGGCGCGCTTCGACGAAGAAACCAACATCAACTACGCCGAACGGCTGGAGTCGGTCGGCGCGCAGGTGGTCTACGGCGTCGTGGGGCTCAAGACCCACGCCAAGATGCTGCTGGTGACACGGCGCGAAGGCGCTGCGCTGCGGCGATACGCGCATGTGTCGACCGGCAACTACAACCCCGGCACCGCGCGCCTGTACACCGACCTGAGCATGCTCACGGCCGACCGCGCGCTGACCGAAGACATCGAACAGGTGTTCCTGCACCTGGCCAGCCAGAGCCGGCTGCCTCGCCTGAAGAAGGCGCTGATCGCGCCCTTCAACCTGCACAAGACCATGCTCGAACTGGTAGAACGGGCAGGGCGGGCCGCCGAAGCGGGCAAGGATGCGCGCATCATCCTCAAGATGAATGCCTTGACCGACGAACCCCTGGCGCGCGCGCTGGCGCGCGCCTCCCAGCAGGGCGCGAGCATCGACCTGATCGTGCGCGGCGCCTGCATCCTGCCGGCGCAGGTGCCCGGCGTGACCGAGAACCTGCGGGTGCGCTCGGTGATTGGCCGCCTGCTGGAGCATTCGCGGGTGTTCTATTTCCGCATCGACGGCGAAGAGCAGCTCTGGCTCTCCAGCGCCGACTGGATGAACCGCAACATGCTGCGGCGGGTCGAACTGGCCTGGCCGGTCACCGACCCGGCCCTTCGCCAGCGGGTGCTCGACGAATGCCTTTCGGCCTACCTGCACGACAGCCGCGACGCGTGGCTCCTGCAGCCCGATGGCGAATACCGCCGCGCGTCTGACCTTCTGTCCGCCGGCGAGCAACCGCTGTCGGCGCAGGCCGCGCTGATGGCGCGTTACGGCCACCACCAACCGGAGTCCGGCACATGGAACTGATTCTCTGGCGCCACGCCGAAGCAGTGGACCATCCGCACGGCGAAGACGGTGTGGGCGGCGATGCGCTCGATCTGGAGCGCCGCCTGACCACCCGCGGCGAAAAGCAGGCCGCGCGCATGGCGGCCTGGCTCGACCGGCAACTGCCCGATGGCGCCCGCGTTTTCGCGAGCCCGGCACAGCGCACGGTGCAGACCGCGCAGGCACTGGGCCGCAAGTTCAAGCAGCGCGACGAGCTGCTGCCCGGTGCCGATCCGGCGGCGGTGCTGGCACTGGCGGGCTGGCCCGACGGCCGCGGACCGGTCGTGATCATCGGTCACCAGCCCACGTTGGGTCAGGTGATCGGTAAGCTGCTGGGGCTGCCCGACACCGAGTGCCCGATGCGCAAGGGCGCCATCTGGTGGCTGCGCGAGCGCGAGCGCGGCGGCGTGATGCAGACCGTCATCGTGACGGTGCAGACGCCTGAGCTGGTCTGAGGAGCGGCCGACTCAGGCCGCTTCCAGCGCCTCGCGCGTGCCCTGGATCACCTGATCGAGGCTGCCGTCGTCGGCGAAGGCCTCGGGGTCTTCGACCAGGGAACGCATCTCCAGCGCCTCGCAGACCTGCGCCAGCCGTGAAGCGCAGGTGTTCAGAGCCGCCCCCTTGAGCTGGTGCGCCGCGTTGCCCAGCGCCTGGTGATCGCGTGCGGCCATCGCCCGGTGGATCTCGCCCTTGCGGGTGTCCAGCTCGGCCAGAAAGTCCTGCACGATGGCGCTGCGCACCTTGCCCGCGCCGCTGTCGAACTCGCCCAGCATCGCCCAGCGCTCGACATTGATCCAGGGGGCTACCTTGGCTTCGGCGGGCAGCAGGGGCGCGCCGGTCATGGTCTCCGGCCCCAGGGCTTCGTTGTCGCCCAGCCAGCGCTGCAGGGCCAGGCCGAGGGTGTGCAGTTCCAGCGGCTTGGCCAGGTAGTCCGACATGCCCGATTCCAGACAACGGATGCGGTCGTTGGGCAGGCTCGACGCCGAGACGCCCAGCACGATCGGGGCGTCGGCCCCGAGGCGTTCGCGGATCTGCAGCGTGGTGGCGGCGCCGTCCATTTCGGGCATGTGGCTGTCCATCAGCACCAGCGCGTAAGGCCGGTGCTCGCGCTGCGCCTGCTCCACCGCCTCCACCGCGCGCAGCCCGTTGTCGCGCGTGTCGTGCAGGTAACCCAGCCGGGTCAGCATGGCGGACGCCACCTTGAGGTTGGTCAGGTTGTCGTCGACCACCAGCAGGCGGTACGAACCCACCGCCAGCCGCAGCTCGGGCACGGTGGTCGACGGGATGTCGCCGGCTTGCGCCAGACTGGTCTGGATGGTGAACGAGAAGGTCGAGCCGACGCCGGTCTGGCTGTTGACCTGGATCTTGCCGCCCATGCGTTCGACCAGGTAGCGGCAGATCATCAGTCCCAGGCCGGTGCCGCCATACACCCGCGCGGTCGAGGTGTCGCCCTGCGAGAAAGGCTGGAACAGCTCACCCAGGCGCTGCGGCGAGATGCCGACCCCGGTGTCACTCACGCTGAAACCCAGCGTCATCGGATCGCCCGCCTGTTCGACCCAGGCGCGCAGCGTGACATCGCCGTGGTGGGTGAACTTGACGGCATTGGACAGCAGGTTCAGCAGCACCTGGCGCAGGCGGGTGATGTCGCTCACGATGGCCTGCGGCAGGTCCGGCCGCAGATCGACCCGCAGCTGCAATCCCTTCTCCTGGGACTTCAGCCGCGCGATGTCGCAGACGCCGCGGATCGCGGCGTGCAGGTCCATCGGCAGGTGCTCCAGCGACAGCTTGCCGGACTCGATCTTGGAGAAATCAAGGATGTCGTCGACCACCGAAAGCAGCTGCTCGCTCGACACCTTGAGCACCCCCAGGAGTTCCTTCTGGGAGCGGTTCAGGCCGGTGTCGCCCAGGAGCTGGCTCATGCCGACCACGCCGTTGAGCGGGGTGCGGATCTCGTGGCTCATCACGGCCAGGAAGCCGGCCTTGGCCTTGACCGCTGCCAGCGCCTCTTCGCGCGAGGTGGCAAGTTCGGCGGTGCGCACCCGGACGCGTTCTTCGAGCAGCAGCGTGGCTTCGCGCAGCGCCTTGTTCTTGCGTTTGACCGCCCGGTTGTAGGCCTGCAGCTTCGCCGCACTGTCGTGCATCACCCGCGACAGGTTATAGACCTCGCGGAACGGTGCATTTTCCTGGACTGGCGGGACGCTGCCTGTACCGACCAGGGTGGCCGCCTTGTTGAGGCGCCGGAACTGTGCCGACAGGCGCCGGGCGACGAGAAAAGCCACCAGCGCGCCAAAGCCGATCAGCGCCGCCATCGCCAGCAGGGCCCACTGCCGCGCCTGCAGCACATGGGCCGTGAAGTCCTGCTCCGGCGCGACCACGACCAGCTGCCAGTCGAGCTGGTACTTGCTGCCGAAGGGCCGGTGCAGGGCGATCAGGCGGTTGCTGGTCAGGCCCAGTCGCTGCAGCCAGTCGCTGCCGGTTTCCAGCCGCACCAGGCCCTGTTCGCCCTTCGATGCCTGACGGTCCGGCGCGAACAGCTGGGCGTAGGACTCGCGCACCAGCGCCTCGCGGCTTTGCAGTGGTGTGATGCGCTGGTGCTTGTCGTTGACCAGCGTGCTCAGGTCCTCGTCGACCGACGAGGCGACCATGCGCCCCTGGCCGTCGACCAGGTAGGTCACCGCGTGGTCGCTGATGCGCGTGCTGCGGATCAGGTCGGTCAGGCGCGCCAGGCTCATGTCGACCGCCATCACGCCCAGCAGCGTCTTGCCGTCGGCGTCGAAGATCGGCTGGGCCAGCGTCAGGTCGAACTGGTTCTTGACCGCCGACCGGTAGACGTCGGTGAACACACGCTTGCCGGTGCTGGCGGCCAGCTGGTACCAGGGGCGCTTGCGCGGGTCGTAGACCGTGGTCTCGGTCTTGATCAGGCGGCTGCGGTCGCCCGGCTCGGTGATTTCATAGTGGCGGCGTCCACTATCGCCCGGCAGGATCTCGCGCACGACGAAGCGGCCTTCTTCGCGCTCCAGGCCGAAGAAGCTGCCGTCGGTGGTGCCGAAATACAGGTACGGCACGTTGGGCGACTGCTGCGTGAGCGCGTAGGCCATCAGCTCGAAAGCTGCCGTGTCGTGCAGCCAGTTGCGGGTGCGCTCGGCTTCGGCTCCGCTGGTGGTCACGGGCGGCACCAGCGCGTTGACCACGGTGTGCGATTCGCCCAGGTGGGCCAGCGCCCCGACATCCACCCGGTGGGCGGCCTGGCTGATGGCGTTCTCGGCCAGGGTGTCGATGGCCTGCGAGCTGTTGGACGACAGCAGCCACGAGACGAGCAGCGCCGGCAGCAGGGCCGACAGCACCAGGGCCGCAATCAGGCTCGGACCCAGCGACAGACGCCGCCGTTGGGGCGCAGGCGCCGCAGAGGATGGATCGCCCGCCATGCTCAATGCGCCGGCAGCGGGTCGACCGCACACACCTCGATCGCCACCCGCCGGTGAGGCAACTGGATGACCTGGCGCGCCACCGGCTGCACGGCACCGGTGACGCTGCGCAGCACCGGAATCGTGACCGTGATGGGGTGTTGTACCTGCTGGTGACGCTGGATGGCCAGGGTGTCGACCACGGTCTCTCCCACCGGCAGCAGCTGTGTCGTGCCGCCCAGCAGTCCTTCCAGCCGCATCATCGCCACCGGGCCGGTGTGCAGCGCGATGCCGACCTCGAAGCGGGGAAGGTCCTTGCCGGGGAACTGTTGACGCAGCCAGGGCTTCATGGCCGTGGCCGCGTTGCGCAGCCCCAGCGCGGCCTTGACGGCGCGCAGTCCGTGCCGCGCGGTGGTGCCGGGCTGGTCGGCAAACAGGGTCAGCAGGCCATCGCCCACGAAATGCACCGAGCTGGCACCGAACAGATGGACGGTGTCGCCGCTGCTTTCGTAGAAGCGCTGCAGCACCCGGGCCAGCTGTGGTGGCTCCAGCGCCGAGAGCCAGTTGCCGTAGTGCCGCAGGTCGGCGAACAGCATCGTGGCCTGCGGGTGCAGGGTTTCCTGGCTGCCTTGCGACTCCCCGGGCCACTGTTCGCTCAGTTCGCGAGCGAGCCGCTTCTCAAACTGTTCCTGCAGGGTCCAGGCCTGGTCTTCCAGCGCCTGCGTCACGGCATCCTTGACGACCAGTTCCCGCGCGGCAGCGCGCATCGCCTGGCGGTTGAGCTGGGCCGAGACGGCCTGCGCCAGCTCGGTCGGGTGCACCGGTTTGGTCAGGTAGTCGTCGGCACCCAGGTTCATGCCCTGGCGCATGTCGCCGCGCTCCTGCATCGAGGTCACCAGGATGAAGGGCGTCTGGTTCAGGCTGGGGTTTTCCCGCACTTCGCGCAGCAGCTCGAAGCCGGACAGGCCCGGCATGTTGATGTCGCTGACCACGAGATCGGGCTGGCACTGGCGGATCGTCAGCCAGGCCGACTGGCCATTGTTGGCGGCCATCACCGTGTGCCCCTGCAGGTGCAGCGTCGCCTCGATCAGTCGCAAGGTTCCGGCGTCGTCTTCCGCCACCACTATCAATGCCATCGTTGCCCGCTTTTTGTCGCCCGTGCGGGCTTTGTGGCCCGATCCTACCGGGTCGGCGCACCAATTTCCGTCAGTACCCACTCAGCGCTGGACCCCGGCGTCGCACACGGTCGACGCCGGTGTGCGGCTTTCAACGAATGTCGGCCTGAAATTTCCAGGCCGACTTCTGCCAGGCCAGCAGTTCCTCGCCCAGCAGCCAGGCCGACTGGGGAAACTTGCGCGACCAGCCTTCGGGTGTCACCAGCCGGAAGGCCCCAGTCTTGTAAGACAGCTTGAGCGGCTCGTGCTCTGGCGCCCGGCGCGCGTGGCACAGGATCACGGCCAGACGCAGGCAGAGCAGCTGTTTGGCGAACAGCTCGTCGGCCAGCTCGACCTCCAGCTTGCGCAGCTTGCCGCGCTGGCCCAGCACCAGCTGGCTCATGCGGTGCAGCTCCGGGAACGAAAAGCCGGGCGCGTCGACGTTGTCGAGGATGTAGGCGCCGTGGTGGTAGGCACGCTCATGCGAAATGTGGGTGCCGATCTCGTGCAGCCGCGCGGCCCAGGCCAGCTTCTGGGAAAAGCGCTCATTCGCAGCGCCCGCGGCGACCTGGGCGAACAGTCCCGTGGCGACGGCGCTGACCCGCTGGGCCTGGGCGGCGTCGACCGAAAAGCGCTCGCTGAGCCAGCGCACCGTGCGTTCACGCACATCGCCTTCGCCGGTGTCGCGTTCGATCAGGTCGTACAAGGCCCCGTGGCGCAGTGCGCCCTGGGCCGGCAGCATCTCGCGGATGCCGAACAGGTCGAACACCGCCCTCAGCACGCTGACGCCGCCGCCGATCACCGGCCGGCGGTCGTCCTTCATGCCTTCCATCTTCAGCTGGTCGGCATTGCCGGCCTTGATCAGCCGCTCGACCAGCCAGTCCAGGCCCTCGCGGCTGACCGCGCCGGCCGGCCAGCCGTTGGCCGTCAGCACATCAGCGACCGCCCCCACGGTGCCCGAAGAGCCATAGGCGACCTGCCATTGCGAGCGGGGAAAGACATCCAGCGCCTGGTCAAGCACCGCCTTGGCGGCAATTTCCGCAGTGCGAAATGCATCCTGGCTGAACTGGCCCTTGCCGAAATAGCGCGTCGACCAGGCCACGCTGCCCAGCCGGTACGACTCCATCTGCTCGGCCCGGTAGCCCTGGCCCAGGATCAGCTCGGTCGAGCGGCCGCCGATGTCAACCACCAGCCGGCGCTCGTCCGACTGCGGCAGCAGGTGCGACACGCCCTGGTAGATCAGGCGGGCTTCTTCGTGCCCGGAAATCACCTCGATGCCGAAACCCAGGATGGTCTGGGCCTTGGCCAGGAATTCGTCACGGTTGCGCGCTTCTCGCAGGGTCTGGGTCGCCACTGCGCGGACCTGTTGCTTGCGAAAACCATGCAGCCGCTCGGCAAAACGCGCCAGGCAATCCCAGCCCCGCTGCATGGCGGCCTGGCTGAGCATCTTGTTCTCGTCCAGGCCGTTGCCCTGGCGCACGGTCTCCTTCAGGTATTCGGTGCGCTCGATGTGACCCGACTGAAAACGCCCGATTTCGAGGCGAAAGCTGTTGGAGCCAAGGTCGATGGCGGCGAGAAGGGTTCCGTTTTGCATGGGGGAGGGCGGTCAGGTGTGCGGCGATTGTGACGCATGACCGAGGTGCCACCGGGGCATCTGTGCGCACGGTTTGTGACATCGCCGATTTGTCACATTGATGTCACAGAGCGACCCTAGAGTGGCGGCTGTGGACTTTTTCCCCTACCCCCGAGGAACCCGAATGAACACCAAACGCACCATCCTGAAGACCCTGGCCGCCGCCGCTCTGGCCACCATGGCCATGGGCACCGCCTTCGCCGCCGACATCACCGGCGCTGGCGCCACCTTCCCGTTCCCGGTCTACGCCAAGTGGGCCGAGGCCTACAAGAAGGAAACCGGTACCGGTTTGAACTACCAGTCGATCGGTTCGTCCGGTGGCATCAAGCAGATCCGTGCCAAGACCGTGACCTTCGGTGCCACCGACGCTCCTGTGCCCGGCGCCGATCTGGACAAGGACGGCATGATCCAGTTCCCGGCCATCATCGGCGGAACGGTCCCGGTCGTGAACCTGGAAGGCTTCAAGCCCGGTGAACTGCGCGTGAGCGGTCCGGTGCTGGCCGAGATGTTCCTGGGCACCATCAGCAAGTGGAACGATCCCAAGCTGGCCGCCCTGAACCCCGGCAAGAAGCTGCCGGAAGAAAACATCACCATCGTGCACCGCGCCGACGGTTCGGGCACCACGTTCAACTTCACCGACTACCTGACCTCGGTCAGCAAGGCCTGGGCTGATGGCGTTGGCAAGGGTGCTGCCGTCAAGTGGCCGGCCGCTTCCTCGGTCGGTGGCAAGGGCAACGAAGGCGTCGCCGCCAACGTCAACCGCGTCAAGGGTGCGCTGGGTTACGTCGAGTACGCCTACGTCAAGAAGAACAACATGACCTTCCTGCAGATGCAGAACGTCGATGGCAAGTTCGTCAGCCCCGACGACACGACCTTCGCTGCCGCCGCCGCCAGCGCCGACTGGTTCAGCGTGCCCGGCATGGGCGTGTCCATGGTCAACGCCAAGGGCGCTTCCAGCTGGCCCATCAGCACCGCCTCGTTCATCCTGATGTACAAGCAGCCGGAAGACAAGGCTGCCTCCGCCGAAGCCCTGAAGTTCTTCGACTGGGCCTTCAGCAAGGGCAAAACCCTGGCCACCGACCTCGACTACGTGCCGCTGCCCGACGCCCTGACTGCCCAGATCCGCTCCAAGGTCTGGAACCAGGTCGCCAAGTAAGCACCACCCTCCCGGCCCGGGCCCTGGTGCACACTGTGCGCCGGTTCCCGGGCCTTTTCAGCGGTTTGAAAGCACCTGGAGGGGACCCAACATGAGCGTGGGCATCACCATGAGTACGTCACCGGTGGCCGAGGCGTCGGCCGCACCCCGCATGCAGTCGATCGCGCGTCGCCAGCGGCTGCAAGACCTGTTTTTCCACCGGATCACGCAGGGTTTTTCCCTGCTGGTGCTGGTCGCCCTGATGGGCATCCTGATTTCCCTCTTCGTCAACGCGTTGCCCGCGTTCCAGAAGTTCGGCGCCCGGTTCATCTGGTACGTCGAATGGGACATCATCAATGAAGAGTTCGGTGCCGCGATCGCGATTGTCGGCACGCTGGCCAGCGCGGGCATCGCCCTGCTGATCGCGGTGCCGCTGGCGTTCGGCATTGCGCTGTTCCTGACCGAAACCTGCCCGACCTGGCTGCGCCGCCCGCTGGGCACCGCCATCGAGCTGCTGGCGGCCGTGCCTTCGATCATCTACGGCATGTTCGGCCTGTTCGTGTTTGCACCGCTGTTTGCCGACTACCTGCAGGTGCCCTTGCAGAAGGTGCTGGGTGGCATGCCACTGATCGGGTTCCTGTTCGGAGGCTCGACCAACGGCATGGGCATCCTGGCGGCCGGCATCGTGCTGGCCTTCATGGTGCTGCCCTTCGTGGCCGCCGTGATGCGCGACGTGTTCGAGATCGTGCCTCCGATCCTGCGCGAGTCGGCCTACGGCCTGGGTTGCACAACCTGGGAAGTGGTGCGCCGTGTGGTCCTGCCGTACACGCAGAAGGGCGTCATCGGTGGGGTGATGCTCGGTCTGGGCCGCGCGCTGGGCGAGACAATGGCTGTCACTTTCGTGATCGGCAACGCCAACCGCATGCCGACCTCGCTGTTCTCTCCGGGCACGTCGATCGCGTCGACCCTGGCCAACGAATTCGGCGAGGCCGCCGACTTCCACATTTCCGCCCTGTTCGCACTGGGCTTCCTGCTGTTCGTGATCACCTTCGTCGTGCTGGCACTGGCCAAGTGGATGATCATCCGCGGCGAAAAGGCCAAAGGACTCTGACCATGAAGGACTTCAACCAGGCGATCTACCGCCGCCGCAAGTTCTCCAACGCGATTGGCCTGACCATGTCCATGGGTTCCATGGTGCTGGGTCTGGCGGTGCTGCTGTGGATCCTGTTCGTGCTGCTGTCCAATGGTGTGTCGGCACTCGATGCCAACCTGTTCACCCAGGACACGCCGGCGCCCGGCACCGAGGGCGGTGGTCTGCGCAATGCCATCGTCGGCAGCCTGATGATGGTCGGCTGCACCGTGCTGTTTGCAACCCCGGTCGGCATCCTGGCCGGGATCTACCTAGCCGAGTACGGCGACACCAGCAAGACCGCCGGTCTGACCCGCTTCGTGACCGACATCATGCTGTCGGCCCCCTCGATCGTGCTGGGCCTGTTCGTCTACGCCATCGCGGTGGCAACCATGGGCGGCTTCTCCGGCTGGGCCGGCACGCTGGCGCTGTCATTGATCGCCGTGCCGGTGATCGTGCGCACCACCGAAAACATGCTGCGCCTCGTGCCCGGCAGCCTGCGCGAAGCAGCCTTCGCCCTGGGTGCGCCGCGCTGGAAGGTGGCCACCATGGTGACGCTGCGCGCCGCCAAGAGCGGTGTCATGACGGGCCTGCTGCTGGCGGTGGCCCGCATCAGCGGCGAAACTGCGCCGCTGCTGTTCACCGCGCTGAACAACCAGTTCTTCAACGCCGACATGAGCAAGCCGATGGCCAACCTGCCGGTGGTGATCTTCCAGTTCGCCATGAGCCCCTACGACAACTGGATCCGCCTTGCCTGGGCCGGTGCGCTGCTGATCACCCTGGCCGTGCTGTTGCTCAACATCGTGGCCCGCCTGTTCTTCCGCGACCGGGCGGCACACTGATCCTCCATCTTCAAAAAGGCACCTACCCATGCCCACCACGATCACCACCGAGAAGAACGCGCTCGAAGTGCGCGACCTGAATTTCTACTACGGCAAGTTCCAAGGCCTCAAGAGCGTGTCGATGGACATCGCCGAGAACAAGGTCACCGCCTTCATCGGCCCGTCTGGCTGCGGCAAGTCCACACTGCTGCGCACGCTCAACCGCATGTACAGCCTCTACCCGGGCCAGCGTGCCGAAGGACAGATCAACTTCTACGGTGAGAACATCCTCGACCCGAAGCAGGATCTGAACCTGCTGCGCGCCCGCATCGGCATGGTGTTCCAGAAGCCGACACCGTTCCCGATGTCGATCTACGACAACATCGCCTTCGGCGTGAAGCTCTACGAAAACCTGAGCAGCAGCGAGATGGACGACCGGGTCGAATGGGCGCTGACCAAGGCCGCGCTGTGGAATGAAGTGAAGGACAAGCTCGACCAGAGCGGTCTCTCCCTGTCGGGTGGTCAGCAGCAACGCCTGTGCATCGCGCGCAGCGTCGCGGTCAAGCCGTCGGTGCTTCTGCTGGATGAGCCCACCTCGGCCCTGGACCCGATCTCGACCGGCAAGGTCGAAGAACTGGTGCACGAGCTCAAGAAGGACTACACCATCGCCATCGTCACACACAACATGCAGCAGGCAGCGCGCTGCAGCGACTTCACGGCCTACATGTACCTGGGCGAGCTGATCGAGTTCGGTTCCACCGAACAGATCTTCTTCAAGCCCACGCGCACCGAGACCGAGGACTACATCACCGGCCGCTTCGGCTGATCAGGGAGAACTACATGGGTGACAAACACATTTCCAGCCAGTTCGACGTCGAGCTCAACGGCATCTCCACGCATGTGCTGGAGATGGGTGGGCTGGTCGAGTCGCAACTGCACCAGGCGGTGTACGCCCTGGTGCACCTGAGTCTGGAGACCGCCGACCAGGTGCTCGAGACCGAACACCGCATCAACCAGATGGAAGTGAACATCGATCACGCCATCATCTCCACCATCGGGCGTCGCCAGCCCACGGCGCGCGACCTGCGCTTCCTGATGGCGATCTCGCGCACCACGCAGAACCTGGAACGCGCCGGCGACGAGATCGCCCGGGTGGCGCGCATGGTCAAGTCCATCATCGAAAGCGGCTCGCCGCGTTCGCTGCCGATCTCCGAGCTGCGGCTGGCGGCCGATCTGGCCGCGGGCATGCTGCGCAAGACACTCGACTCGTTCGCGCGCCTGGACGTCAACATGGCGCTGGCGATCATCAAGGACGACGACGCGATCGACGGCGAATACAACGGCTTCCTGCGCAAGCTGATCACCTACATGATGGAAGATCCGCGCACCATCTCGCCGAGCCTGGATTTGCTGTTCCTGGCCAAGTCGCTGGAGCGCGTCGGCGACCACGCGAAAAACATTGCCGAGCAGATCATCTTCGTGGTCAAGGGCGAGGACGTGCGGCACAGCCCGATGGACAAAGTGGAATCGGTCGTCGGATGATCATCATGAGACCCCCACGCTTCCTCGCGTTGCTCGGAGCGCTGCCCCCCGAGGGGGCGCTTTCTCATCCTGGGGCGGCCCGTCGATGAAAAAGCTCCCCCGCATCCTGGTGGTCGAGGACGAACCGGCGATTGCCGAGCTGATCGCCGTCAACCTGCGCCACAACGGCTTTGCGCCGACGGTGGTGTACGACGGCGCGGCCGCGCGGCGCGAGATCGACGCAGTCCTGCCCGACGTGATCCTGCTGGACTGGATGCTGCCCGGCGAGAGCGGCGCGGCGCTGGCGCGCCAATGGCGCAAGCAGGAGCGCACGAAGACCGTGCCAATCCTCATGCTGACCGCGCGCAGCGACGAAGCCGACAAGGTGCAGGGCCTGGACGCCGGTGCCGACGACTACATCACCAAGCCGTTCTCGACGCAGGAGTTGCTGGCCCGCATCCGCGCCGTGCTCCGCCGCCGTGCGCCCGAGATCGTCAATGACTCGGTGCAGGTGGGTGAACTGGCGCTGGACGCCGCGACCTACCGCGTCAGCTACCGGGACACCGAGCTCAAGCTTGGTCCTACCGAGTTCAAGCTGCTGCATTACCTGATGAAGCATCCGGAGCGCGTGCACACGCGCGGCACCCTGCTCGACAAGATCTGGGGCGACCATGTGTTCATCGAAGAACGCACGGTGGATGTACACGTCAAGCGCCTGCGTGAATCGCTCGGCGATGCGGCCAGCATGGTGGAAACCGTGCGAGGCGCCGGATACCGCATCACATCCCGCCAGCCGGTGGGTCAGGGAAGCGACGACAATTCGGCATGATTTTGCGTTTCCTTGGGCTTTTGCTGGCCCTGTCCCTGGGCGGCGCCTGGGGAGCCTTCAACGGTTCGGTGCTGCAGACGCTGCTGGGCGTCCTCGCCGCAGCTGTGCTCTGGCTGGTGTGGGATACGGTTGCTGCGGCCAGGCTGCTGCGCTGGCTCAGCCGCGCCGATGCACCGGCTGCGCCAAGGCTTTCGGGCCTCTGGGGTGAGTTGTTCGAGCGCACCCGCAAGCGGCTGCGCGTGCTGGAGTTGAAGGGCCAGAGCAGCGATGGGCGGTTGCAGGATTTCCTGGCGGCCTTGCAGGCTTCACCCAACGGCGTGGTGCTGCTCGATGCGCAGTCGCGCATCGAGTGGAGCAACCTGACGGCGCAGCACCATCTGGGTTTGGACCCTGAGCGCGATCTGGGCCAGTACGTGCGCAACCTGGTGCGCCACCCTGCCTTTACGGCCTACATGGACAGCGGGGACTTCGGTCGCGAAATCGAAATCGATGGCGCTGGCCAGAGTACCTCACAGCCCCACAAGATCTCGCTGCAGGTGCACCCGTACGGCGACCAGCGCCAGCTCATGCTCACGCGCGACGTCACCGCGGTGCAACTGGCCGAGGCCATGCGCCGCGACTTCGTAGCAAACGTGTCGCACGAGATCCGCACGCCGCTGACCGTGCTGTCGGGTTTCGTCGAAACCATGCAGAGCCTTTCGCTGGACGAAGAGGAGCGCCAGCGCTTTCTGGCCCTGATGAGCCAGCAGGCCTTGCGCATGCAGACGCTGGTGAACGACCTGCTGACCCTCTCCCGCCTGGAAGGCAGTCCGGCGCCCGGGATCGGCGAATGGACCGATGTGGGGGAATGGATGCAGCAACTGGTGCAGGATGCGCGAGGCCTGTCTGCGGCGATCGCCAGCCCTGTGCACGACATCGCGCTGGAAATGGGGCCGTCGCTGCAGGTCGCTGGCAGCCGCCATGAGCTCTACAGCGCGGTATCGAACCTGGTGAGCAATGCCGTGCGCTACACGCCGCCGGGCGGTCGCATCCGCGCTGGCTGGCGCAGTGGTCCGGATGGGGTGTGCGAGTTCTTCGTCAATGACACAGGTCCGGGCATTGCACCCGAACACCTGCCGCGGCTGACGGAACGTTTCTACCGGGTCGACCGCAGCCGTTCGCGCGAAACCGGCGGCACCGGCCTGGGACTGGCGATCGTCAAGCACGTGGCGCAACGCCACGGCGGTCAGGTCTACATCCGCAGCGCAGTTGGCCAGGGTTCCACCTTCGCCATCTCGCTGCCTGCCTCGCGGCTGCGGCCAATGCCTGCCGCCTCGGTGGCGAGTTAACCGCCCCGGATGCGCTGGTAGATCAGCAGGGGTTCCTTGTCGGACAGGCGCCGGACCGTGCCCTTGAAGGCCCAGTCGACCAGCTTGACACGGCGGTCCAGCGAAGGCTGGCTGTCGGGATGCACCACCAGCAGCCGGCAGTTCTCCCCCGCGCCGTTGCCCGCACGCACCGGAGAAATGCCTCCCTGGAACTGAAGGGCTGAAATCTGGGCCTGACCCAGGCCATCGACCAGCGCACAGGGCGAGTTCTCCGGCTGGAGGCGGGCGATGCGTCGCGCGAGCGGGCCATAGCTGCGCCCGAAGTCCAGCAATGGCAGCCAGAGCGTCATGAGCAGCAGCCAGCACAGCGTGGCGCCGGCGGCCGGCAGCACGAGGCTCTTCCAGATCGCCTGGCGGTGGCGTCCCACGCGCCACGACACCAGCCAGCCCCACGCAATCGTGGCCAGCAGCGCTGGCAGGAGCAACAGCCAGGAGAACTCGGGCAAGAAGCCGGGGGCCAGACGCGCTACGTTGGCTGCAGGCTTGGCCGGGAAGCCGGTCTGCATGGCCAGCCAGATCACCCAGATCACCAGCGCGCAGCCACTGAAGAACACCAGCGTGAACCAGTCGATCAGCGCCGCCACGCTGCGCCGCAAGGTGGGGAGCGCGAAAGATGCCAGCGCCGCCATGGCAGGCAGTGCGAGGAACAGCGAGCGGTCGAAGTCGGGATTGATGGCGCTGTTGACCACACTCACCAGTGCCGTCCACAGCGGCAGCGCCACGTGCGGGCTCAGCAGCTGGTGTCGCCAGCGCCACAGCGTCCAGAGTGCCAGCGGCCAGGCCGGCCAGGTGAACCAGGCCAGCAGGCGCCCCCAGCGCTGCCAGTCATCGAGCTCGAGCGGCGGGGCCAGATTGGCCGGCCAGTGAATCTGCTCGGTGGTCGCGGCCAGCACCACCACCAGCGCCAGCATGCCAATCACCCAGCTGATTTCCCGCGTATTGTCAGCGCCCTGTCGGGTACGGGTGTACCAGACGCCCGCGGCGAGTCCGGCGCCCAGTGAAAAGGCAATCCATGGCGCACCGCTGAAGACCAGCCCGACCGTCCCGCCGCTCCAGAGCAGCAGCGCCAGCCAGGGCCTTCGAGTGGCGGGCAGGGCCATGCGAGATGCCGCCATAAGGATGGCGCTGACCATCGACAGCCGCGCCACATCGGGGTTGGTCTCGTGCGACATCTGCGCCAGACCGAGGCAAGCCACCAGGGCCAGCAGGGCGCCGTCCGCCAGCGCCCGGGCGTAGTCGATCGGATCGGCCTCGCCACCGAATGCAAAGGCCACCGGCTGAGCGCTCGGTTGCCGCGCCAGGTGGTAGACCGCGTACCAGGTGCAGACCAGAGTCAATGCGAGCAGCAGTCCGAAGGGAATGCGACCGGCAAGGTCAGGAGACAGAAAAGGAAACAGCTGGATGGAGAGGGCACCCAGCCAGTAGGGCAGCGGACCAGCCACATCGACCGGAGCTCCCAGCACCTGGGGAGTCCACCAGCCGCTGCTGCCACGCACCATCTCCATCATGGCGCCAAAGGTCGCCACGTCGATGTTTTTCCAGGGTTCCCGGCCGAGGAAGCCCGGCAGCACATACGCCAGCCCCAGCAGCATCAGCGCAAGCCGCGGCAGGCGGCGCACGGCCGACTGGGTCACGATGGCGGGGGTGGCAGAACTCACGGCGGCAAATATACAGGGGGTTTCAGGTGGGTCCAGGCGAAAAAAAAGCAGCCGGAGACCGGCTGCCTTTCTGTCCCGGGCACAGGCCCGAAGAAGCGATCGGTCCGATTACTTCTTGCCGAAGCGGTTGCGGAACTTCTCCACGCGACCACCCATGTTGTCCACCGACTTCTGGGTACCGGTGTAGAAGGGATGGGATTCGCTGGAGGTATCCAGCTTGAAAAGCGGCAGCTCGCGGCCGTCTTCCAGCTTGATCATTTCCTTGGTGTTCGCGCACGAACGGGTCACGAACTTGAAATTGTTCGACAGGTCCACGAAGCAGACGTCGCGGTAGTTGGGGTGAATGCCTTCTTTCATGGCGATTCCTTGTGGTCAGGTGCGACAGCCGCGAAAGAACCGTTCTCTCGTACTTGCCGCAAGTTGCAAAGCCTTGAATTATATGATTTTTTTCGCTGATCAACCGCCGCGGCGCATCATGTCGAAGAATTCAGAGTTGTTCTTGGTCGCCTTCATGCTCTTGAGCACCATTTCCATGGCTTCGATCTCGTCCATGTTGTACATGAACTGGCGCAGGATGCGAGTCTTCTGCAGGATCTCGGGTGCCAGCAGCAGTTCTTCACGGCGGGTGCCGCTGCGGTTGAGCTGGATCGAGGGGAAGACGCGCTTTTCATACAGGCGGCGGTCCAGGTGGATTTCGCTGTTGCCGGTGCCCTTGAATTCTTCAAAGATCACTTCGTCCATGCGGCTGCCGGTGTCGACCAGGGCCGTGGCGATGATGGTCAGCGAGCCGCCTTCTTCGACGTTGCGGGCGGCACCGAAGAAGCGCTTGGGGCGCTGCAGGGCGTTGGCGTCCACACCGCCGGTCAGCACCTTGCCAGAGCTGGGCAGCACGTTGTTGTAGGCGCGGGCCAGGCGGGTGATGGAGTCCAGCAGGATCACCACGTCTTTTTTCAGCTCGACCAGGCGCTTGGCGCGCTCGATCACCATTTCGGCGACGTGCACGTGGCGCGCGGCCGGTTCGTCAAAGGTCGAGGCGATCACGTCGCCGCGCACCGTGCGCTGCATTTCGGTCACTTCTTCCGGGCGTTCGTCCACCAGCAGCACCATCAGTTCCACCTCAGGGTGGTTGGCGGTGATGGCGTGGCAGATGTGCTGCATCATGACCGTCTTGCCGCTCTTGGGCGGGGCGACGATCAGGGCGCGCTGGCCCTTGCCGATGGGGGCAATGATGTCGATGACGCGACCGGTGATGTTCTCTTCGGTCTTGATGTCACGTTCCAGGCGCATCTGTTCCTTGGGGAACAGCGGCGTCAGGTTTTCGAACATCACCTTGTGCTTGTTCGACTCGGGCGGCAGGCCGTTGATGGCGTCGAGCTTGTTGAGCGCGAAGTAGCGTTCGCCGTCCTTGGGGATGCGGACCTCGCCCTCGATCATGTCGCCGGTATGCAGGTTGAAGCGGCGGATCTGGCTGGGCGAAATGTAGATGTCGTCGGTGGACGCCGTGAAGCTGGTGTCCATGTTCCGAAGGAAGCCGAAGCCGTCGGGCAGCACTTCCAGCACGCCGTCGGCGTTCACCTGTTCGCCGGCCTTGGCGCGCTTCTTGATGATGGCGAACATCAGCTCCTGCTTGCGCATGCGGCCGGTGTTTTCGATCTCAAGCGCTTCGGCCTGCTTGAGGACTTCAGACACGTGCAGTGCCTTGAGTTCGTTAAGGTGCATGGAATTCGCTCCGGAAGGGGAGTCGTGTCAGAACCGGGGGAGGGGGCGCTGGTGTCCGGTTGGCGGACTGGCGCTGTCAGAAGGGGCTGGGCCGTTGGTGGGGGCCAGCTGACGGGCGGATTATGACAGGAAAAAACCGGTCGCCACACAAGGGCCGGGCCTTGCACCCGGAGCGGCGGCGACCGGCGTGGCCGGTCAGGCCAGTTGCTGGTCGATGAAGGCGGTCAGCTGGGCCTTGCTCATGGCGCCGACCTTGGTGGCGGCAAGCTGGCCGTCCTTGAACAGCATCAGCGTCGGGATGCCGCGAATACCGAACTTGGCCGGGATTTCGCGGTTGTCGTCGACATTGACCTTGGTGATCTTGAGCTTGCCGTTGTAGGAACCGGAAACTTCGTCCAGGATCGGGGCAATCATCTTGCAGGGGCCGCACCACTCGGCCCAGAAGTCCACCAGAACGGGAGTCTTGGCGTCCAGCACATCGGCTTGGAAACTTGCGTCGGAAACGTGGGTGATCAGCTCACTGGCCATGGTTCATCCTGAGGAACGTGGATCGGGGAAGTTAAAGTCGGAAATCAGGGCAAAAAAACGATTTGACGCCCTGTGACCGAGACATTGTGACAGAAACCCCCCCGCCGCCGATGCCTTCCTCCGACCACCCCACCGGGTATGGGTCCATCACGCCTGCCGGGGCGGACTGGCCGGCCTGCATCCGCCATCTGGATGATCGCCTGGCCCGGCAGGAGTTGGCACCCGGGCGCCTGGTGGTCCTGCTCCCCTATTTGCAGCTGGTGGAGCCCGCCCGCCGAGCCTGGGCTACCGCACACCCGAGCGGTTTCGGGCCGCGCTTTGAGACCACACGCAGCTGGGCGTCGGGCCTCGCACCGTGGTGGCCGGCGCCCACCGATGTCAGCGGCGACATGGCGCGCGACAGCCTGGTGGCCGAGGCGATGGTGGTTCGAATGGTCAAAGGCAGCGCCGATCCGGCCCTGCGTGCGGTGCTGGTGTCTCGGCTGGTGGACGCCGTGCGGTCTGTGGCGCCGCTGGCGGCGGCCCGTCCGCCGGCACAACGGGCGGCCTGGGCGGGAGAGCAGCGCGAAGCCCTGGGGCAAGGCCCGCACTGGGAGTCTCTGGTGGCGTCGCTGGCCCTGGCGTGGGCGGGCAATGCGAGCTATCCGACCGATGTGCTCTGGGGCGACACTGCGGCACCCGGGGTGGTGGCAGACCGGATCTGGTTGTTGCAGGGGTTCCAGCACGATCCGTTGGGGCTGGCGCTGGGAACGCACTGGGGCGAGCGGGCCGAGGTGTCCGATCTTTTCAGCCTGCTGGCCGGCGATGCCACTGCAGCGCCACGGGCATTGACCCTGCAATCCTGCGCCGATGCCGAAGAAGAAGCCCAGCGAACGGCCGCCTCTGTCATCGCACGGATCAACGAAGGAGGGTTTCCGCTGGCTTTGGTCGCGAACGACCGGCGCCTGACCCGCCGCGTGAGCGCGATGTTGTCGGGCGCGGGGGTCTCGCTGTGCGACGAAACCGGCTGGAAGCTGTCAACCACCCACGCGGCCGCCCAGATCATGGCCGTGTTGCGGGCGGCCGACGCCCGGGCACGCATGGACGACGTGCTGGATCTCCTCAAACAAGGCTCCGCCTGGCCTCCGGCACAGGTGGAGGCGCTGGAACTGGCGGCAAGAGAGGCGGGCATCTCGGCATGGAAGGCTGCGGCCCAGCACGCAGTGTTGGCTCCGCTGATCCCGGAAGGATTTGCAGCGTTGCTGGAGAGCTTGCAGGTGGCCAGGCCACTGGAGCGCTGGCTGGATGCCCTGCGCGCTGCCTTGCAGTCAGGCGGCCTGTGGGAACGGCTGGCAGCCGATGCAGCCGGGCAGGGGGCGATCCGTGCGCTGCGTCTGGACGAAGGCGCGTCGGAAGAGCTGCTGCAGGTCGGCTTGGCGGTGGCGGAGACGGGCCGCCCCGGCGCGCGACTGGGACTGTCGGCGTTCAGCGCCTGGGTGCGCGACGTGCTCGAAGGCGCGAGTTTCAAGCCAGCCGCGGATCCTCAGGCCCAAGTGGTGATCCTGCCGCTGTCGCAACTGCTGGGCCGGGGTTTCTCGACGGTGGTGATGCCCGGCTGCGACGAGCTCACGCTCGATCCCGATCCCGGCCAACAGTCGCCCTGGACCGCGTCGCAGTGTGAACAACTGGGGCTCCCGGGGCGGACCGCGCTCATGGAGGGCCAGGCGCAGGCCTGGCAAGCGGCCTTGCGGGCGCCGCAGGTGGACATCCTCTGGCGGCGGCAGGAAGGTGGTGAGCCACTCTCGCCCAGCCCCTGGGTGATGGCCTTGCCGGGTTTCGACGATCGACAGGCCGGCGCGAACACGTTCTGCGCGCCGCGTCCTCTGTGCACGGTCGTGGTTGCGCACCCTTTGCCGGTGGCGCCGGATCTGATGCCGTCGGCCCTGTCCGCCAGCGCCTACCAGGATCTGCGCGACTGTCCCTACCGCTTTTTTGCCTTGCGCCAGCTGCGTCTGTCCGAGGCCGACGAGCTAGAAGCCGAACCCGACCAGCGCGACCTTGGCAACTGGCTGCATGCCGTGTTGCGGCGCTTTCACGAGGAACGCGGCGACGGGCGTCCGGGCCGCGACATCGACGCCCGCCGGCTGGACCAGATCGGCGAAGAGATCGCGACCGAGATGGGGCTGCAGGTCGACGAGGGCGGCGCGGGCTTCCTGCCGTACCAGGCCGTGTGGCCGGCACTGCGCGAGGGATATCTGGACTGGCTGGCCGGGCACGAAGGAAGCGATGAACGGCCCGGGCCGATGTTTGCGCGCGCCGAGGCGGAGCTGAGCGTGACCCTGCCGCCCTGGCGCCTGTACGGCAAGCTCGACCGCATCGACCAGCAGAGCAGCCCGGAAGGGCCATTGCCGCTGGTGATCGACTACAAGACCGAGAGCCGGGACAAGACCAACAAGCGCGTCAAGGACCCGTTCGAAGACACGCAGCTGGCGTTTTACGCGGCATTGCTGCCCGACGAGAACTTGCGCGCCGCCTACCTCAGCATCACCGACGGCCGTTCGGCCTCGGGCCGCGAGGGAGCGACCCACCTGGTCGAACAGCCGCTGGTGCTGCAGGCCCGCGAGCAATTGCGCGAAGGCATCGTGCAAGACCTGGGTCGCGTGGCGGCTGGACATGCGCTGCCGGCGCTGGGCGAAGGCCTGGTCTGTGAATACTGCGCCGCGCGGGGCTTGTGCCGCAAGGACTTCTGGAGCACGCCATGAAGCGGCCAGCGGCGTACCAGATCAACGGCCAGACGGTGTCGGCGGAAACGTTCTACGCGGCGGCCTGCGACCCGGCGCGGTCGATCGCGGTCGAGGCCTGCGCAGGTGCTGGCAAGACCTGGATGCTGGTGGCGCGCGTCGTGCGGTCGCTGCTGGAGGGCACGGCAGCGCAGGACATCCTGGCCATCACCTTCACCAAGAAGGCTGCCGGCGAGATGCGCGGGCGCCTGAATGCCGAATTGCGCCGCTGCGCCGCGCTGGACGAACCGGCGCTGGCGGTCACCCTGCGGTCCTGGGGTTACGGCGAGTCCGAAGCACTTCGCCGGGCGCCCGAACTGAAGAGCCTGCAGGCCCGCGTGAGCACGCAAGGCCGCCAGGTGCAGCTGCGCACCTTCCACAGCTGGTTCTCCGCATTGTTGCGCGGCGCGCCGCTGGCGGTGCTGCAGGAGCTGGGTCTGCCGCTCTCCTACGAGCTGCTGGAAGACGACAAGAAGGCCTTGCCGCTGGTCTGGCCGCGCTTCTATGCTGCGCTGGCGACCAGCGAGGCCGACAAGACAGCGTTCTTCGAAAGCGTGGCGAGACACGGTCGGCACCAGACGCTCAAGGCGCTGGAAAAGGCGCTGGAGAAGCGGGTCGAGTTCACGCTGGCGGATGGGGCCGGCGTGGCTGCCGGTTCGGTGCGCCCGTTTGGCGAGCAGTTCCCGGAAATGGCTGGGCTTTCCGAGCCAGAGTCGGCGGTGACGTCTGCTGGGATGCAGGAGAGCCTGTGGACGGCGGCGCGCGTGCTCGGGGCGGCTTCGGCGCCGAGCTTTTCGGCCAAGGGTGTGGAGCTGGAAAGAGCGCTGACCGAAGGGCGCTGGCCTGGCGTCTGCGAGGCGCTGCTGACCAAGGACGGCGAGGCGCGGAAATTCGGCACCAAGATCGCAGACATCGAGGCCGTGCGCGTGGCGCAGGAGCAGGTGCAACGCGTGCTGCTGGCCCGCCGGCAACACGACGCCTGGCTGCACCAGCAACGCATGGTGAGGCTGGCGCGGGTGCTGATCGAGAGTTACACCGGTCTCAAGCGCGAGCGCGGCTGGGTCGACATGAACGATCTGGAGTCGGTGGCGTGCCGTCTGCTGGGTGATGCCGAACTCTCGGGCTGGATGCAGCAGCGGCTGGACGCCCGCGTGCGGCACCTGCTGATCGACGAGTTCCAGGACACCAATCCTTTGCAATGGCAGGCACTGTACGGCTGGCTCAGCGCCTACGCAGGTGCTGGGCCGGGGGAAGCGCCGGGCGTGTTCCTGGTCGGCGACCCCAAGCAGTCGATCTACCGCTTCCGCCGCGCCGAGCCCCAGGTGTTCAAGGCGGCGCAAGCCTTCGTGGTGCGGGGCCTGGGCGGTTTGCTGCTCAGCTGCGACCACACGCGGCGCTGTGCGCCGGCCGTGGTGCAGGCACTCAATGCGGCGATGCAGGACGCGGTGCAGGCCGGTGAATACGAGGGTTTTCGCGAGCACACCACGCACAGCGTTGCGGACGGAGCAGTGCTGGCGCTGCCAGCGATCGAACGGCCGGAGAAGGACGAACCAACCGTCGACGATGGCGACGAACCGGTCTGGCGCGACAGCCTGAGCCAGCCGCGCGTGTTGCCGGACGAAGAGGGCAGCGCGGAGCGCGAAGCGGTGCAGGCTGCCGACTGGATCGCCGCGCAGATCGCCAACGGCGCCAAGCCGGACGGGTTCATGGTGCTGGCGCGCAAGCGCAGCCGCCTGCGGTTGATGCACGAGGCCATGCGCGAGCGCGGCATCGCCAGCGAAGCGCCGGGCGAAACCTTGTTGCACGAATCGCCTGCAGTGCAGGACCTGATCGCGCTGCTGGATGCACTGGTATCGCCGCGCCACCACCTGAGTCTGGCGCGAGCCCTGAAGTCGCCGCTGTTCGGCTGGAGCGACGGCGATCTGGTGTCGCTGGCCACGGCGGTGCGGGCGGCCAGTCCGCAGGGGCGGCCCGGCGGAGACAGCAAGGCGGCTGCGCCAGGCTGGTGGGACGTGATGCGCAGCTTGTCGAGCGGATCCGGCGGCGACGGGCTTTCCAACAGCTTCCTCGCGCTTGCCCAAGCCACCTTCGAAACCCTGGACCTCTACCGCGGCTGGCTGCATCGCCTGCCGCCGCACGATGCACTTTCGGCGATCTTTGACCACGGCGATGTGCTGGCCCGGTTCGCTGCCGGAGTGTCGGCCAGCGAGCGGGGTACAACGCTGGCCTGCCTGCGCGACCTGCTGGCGCAGTCGCTGGCGCAGGACGGCGGACGTTTTCTCACGCCATACCGTTTCGTGCGGGCGCTCAAGGCCGGTGGCATCGCCGCCAGCGCCGCACACCATGCCGGCGCGGTGCGCCTGTTGACCATCCACGGCGCCAAGGGCCTGGAGGCCGACACGGTCCTGCTGCTCGACACCGACAGCCCGCCGCAAAGCACTGAGTCGATGGGTGTGCTGGTCGACTGGCCGGCCGAAGAAGCTTCACCGCGCCGGTTCGTCTTTGTCGCCAGCGAGAAGACACCGCCGGCCTGCGCCGACGACCTGCTGGCGGCCGAGCGGCAGGCGCGCTCGGTCGAAGAGCTGAACGCGCTGTACGTGGCGCTGACGCGCGCCGAGCACCGGCTGGTGATCTCCAGCTTCGTGCCGCATCGCACGCCGGACCGGTCGTGGTGGCGGCGCTTGCTGGCGCTCGCGGAGCCCCAGCCCTCGCCAACGGCCGTCAGCGTTGCGGAGCAGGCACACGAGGGCTTCGAGCTGCCGACCCTGCCGGCCTTGCGGTCCGACCTGTTGCACAGTCTGAATTCCACGGTCACAGTCGTGGAGGCCGACGAACGCACGCGCATTGGTCGCGCCTTGCACCGCCTGCTGCAGTGGAGGTCCATGACGGCGGCCGAGGACGACTGGGGTCGCGAACATGTGCGTGCCGTGGCGCGCGAGTTCGACTTGTCGCCGGCCGCCGCCGACGAAGCGCTGGCCATGGCGCGCCGCGTCGCCAGCGGCGAAGCGGCCTGGGCCTGGGACGCGGCGGCGCTGTCTTCCTGGGGCAACGAGGTCGAGATCTGGCACGGCGGCGAGCTGCTGCGCATGGACCGGCTGGTGCAGCGGCGCGACAGCGGCCAGTGGTGGGTGCTCGACTACAAGAGCGCCGAGCGACCCGAACTGCAGGAAGAACTGCGCGGGCAGATGCGGCGCTATCACCAGGCCCTGCTGGCCTCCGGTGTGGAGGGCGTCGTGCGCCTGGCTTTCATCAATGCGGCCGGAAGGCTGATCGAACTGGAATCTCCATGAGTCTTGGGTCGCCCGACACCAGCGTTTTGTTGAACACGGACGTCGCCATCGTGGGCGGCGGGCCAGCGGGGCTGATGGCCGCCGAAATCCTGTCGGCCGGTGGTGTGCAGGTCGACCTTTTCGACGCCATGCCCTCCGTGGGGCGCAAGTTCCTGCTGGCGGGCAAGGGAGGCATGAACCTCACGCATTCCGAGTCCGCCGACCGGTTCGCCGAACGCTACGGAGATCGGCGCCAGCAGATCGAGGCCCTGCTCAAGGAATTCGGCGCGGCCGAGGTTCGGGCCTGGGCGCTGGGTCTGGGCATCGACACCTTTGTCGGCAGTTCGGGGCGCGTGTTTCCGACCGACATGAAGGCGGCGCCGCTGCTGCGCGCATGGCTGACGCGGCTTCGGCATCCGGTGGCGGGCGGTCCGGGCGTGCGGTTTCACATGCGGCACCGCTGGCTGGGCTGGGGCGACGACGGGCAGACGCTGCATTTCCAGTCACCGTCGGGCGTTGCGGCGGTGCGGGCCAAAGCGACCGTGCTGGCCCTGGGCGGCGGCAGCTGGGCGCGCCTGGGTTCCAACGGCGCCTGGGTGCCGTTGCTCGCCGGCCGAGGCGTCGCGGTGGCGCCGCTGTTGCCCACGAATTGCGGTTTCGACGTGGCCTTGCCTAGAGAAACCACTGTGCCTTCGGGTCTGCTCCCGGTGCAGGCCGTGCCGGCGCGTCCGGTCGGCTGGAGTGATTTCTTCCGCGGGCGCTTCGCGGGCCAGCCGTTCAAGAACGTTGCCATCCGCTGCGTCAATGCGGCCGGGCATCACTTCGAGCGCAAAGGCGAGTTCGTCGCCACCGAATCGGGCGTGGAAGGCAGCCTGATCTATGCCGCCTCCAGCCTGCTGCGAGACGAGATCATCCGAAGTGGCCACGCGACGCTCCACCTGGACCTGTTGCCCGATCTGCCGGCCGAGCGGGTGGGGCGCGAGATCGCACATCCGCGTGGCTCGCGCTCCCTGGCCAACCACCTCAAGGGCCGCCTCGGTCTGGACGGCATCAAGCTCGCGCTGCTGCACGAGGTGCTGGGCAAGGAAGCCATGAACGACCCGTCGAAGCTCGCGCAGGCCGTGAAGGCGCTGCCGCTGCATCTGGTTGCGGCGCGGCCGATCGACGAAGCCATCAGCACCGCCGGCGGCGTGCTGTTCGAGGCGCTGGACGCCGACCTCATGTGCGAGGCCTTGCCGGGCGTGTACTGCGCCGGAGAGATGCTCGACTGGGAAGCGCCGACTGGCGGCTACCTGCTGACCGCTTGCCTCGCCAGCGGGCATCGGGTGGGCGAAGCGGCGCTGCGGCGATTGCATGCCACAAGCATCTGAACGAACCATGGAGACAACTGTGCACATTGCCGACTTGCCCGACTTTGAAAGCGAAGCGGTGCTCCGCGCCCACGTGGGCCAGACGCTGGCTTTCTACGACACCAACGCCTTCGATCCCGCTGGCGGTTTCTTCCACTACCTCAAGGACGACGGTACGGTCTACGACCGCACGCACCGCCACCTCGTCAGCGCAACAAGGCTGGTGTTCACGCAGTCCATGGCCCATGTGCAGACCGGCCATGCCTCCTACCGCGAGCGGACGGCGCATGCATTGGCACATCTGGAAGTTTTCCGGCTCCCCACCGGTCCTGCGGCCGGCGCCTATGCATGGACGCTTCGGGACGGTGTCATCGAAGACCCGACCGTGATGGCCTATGGCCAGGCCTTCGTGCTGCTGGCACGGGCGCACGCGCACCGCATCGGCCTGTGCTCGGCGGCCGATGTGGCGCAAGCTTTCGACACCATGGAGGCCCTGTTTTACCGCGCGGCCGACCAGGCTTATGCCGACGAGATCAACGGCGCGGGCACGCTGATCGACTACCGCGGGCAGAACGCCAACATGCACATGTGCGAGGCCTGCCTGGCGGCTTACGCGTTCACCGGCGAGGCGCGCTACCTGCAGCGCGCGCAGTCGCTGATCGAGCGATTCGTGTTCGGCCTGGCCGAGGCTTCGGGCGGACTGGTGTGGGAACACTACGGTCAGGACTGGTCGATCGACTGGGACTACAACCGCGACAACCCCGGCAACATCTTCAAACCCTGGGGTTTCCAGACCGGTCACCAGACCGAATGGGCCAAGTTGCTGCTGATAGCGCACGGCCACGCGCCCGATTCACGGTACATCCCCCGCGCCGTCGCGCTGCAGCAGGCGGCCTGGCAGCATGGCTGGGACGCCAGCAACGGCGGGCTGATCTATGGCTTCGACCCTGAATACCGCCCCTGCGACACCGACAAGTACTTCTGGGTGCAGGCCGAGTCGTTCGCCAGCGCCTGGCGCCTGTGGCGCGTCACGGGCGACGAGGCGTTCCGGGAGCAGTACCTGCAGCTGTGGCGCTGGAGCTGGCTGCACCTGATCGACCATGTGCATGGCGCCTGGTTCCGCATCCTTTCGGCCAGTGGCGGCAAGCTGGAGGACACCAAATCGCCCGCCGGCAAGGTGGACTACCACACCATGGGGGCATGCTGGGATGTGTTGGCGGTCGGAGGATTGCGCCCTTGAATGTCCGTTGCCGGCGCTTCAGGAGCGCGCCAACACTGGCCGACAGCGACCTTCGGGTAGGCTTGCGGCCCGCACCCCAGACCCAGAGCCCCGAAAAAGGACCCTTGTGAACATTCTGCTGGCCATCTGCAGCATGGCCCACCGTTCTGGCGCCGAATTGTTCGTGCACGACGTGGCGTTGGCGCTGCACCGGCGTGGCCATTCCCTAGCTGTGTATGCGCCCGTCATGGGCGACATGGTCGACGGACTGCGCCAGCGGGGCATTGCCTGTGTGACCGACCTGCGGCAGGTGGCCGTGGCACCCGAGCTCATCATCGGCAACACCCGCGACGACACCGTGGCCTGCATGGCGCACTTCCTGGAAGTGCCGGCGATCTCGATCTGTCACGACCGCACGGCTTCGCATGGCCAGCCGCCGCTGTTCAGCCGGGTGCGGCAGTACGTCGCGGTGGATGCCAATTGCGCCGAACGGCTGTCGCAGGAAAGTGGCATCGCGCCAGCAGACATCGCCATCGTGTCCAACGGGGTGGACCTGCAACGGTTTCGCCCGCGGTCGGCGTTGCCCGAGCGGCCAACGCGCGCAGCGATCTTCAGCAACTACGCCACCGAGAGCGACGACACGCGTGCCATCCGCGCAGCCTGCGAGTCTCTCGGTCTGTCGCTGGAAGTGATCGGGCAGGGCGTCGGCCGCCAGGCCGCAGCGCCCGAGGCGGTGCTGGGTGACTTCGATCTGGTGTTCGCCAAGGCGCGCTGCGCCATGGAGGCGATGGCGGTGGGCTGCGCTGTGGTCCTGCTCAATGAAGGCATGGGGCTGGCCGGGATGGTCACCTCCGACCGGATGCAGGAATGGCACCACTGGAACTTCGGGCGGCGGCTGATGCAGACGCCGATCGACCTGGAGAGCGTGCGGCGCGAGGTTCTGCGCTATGACGCGGCCGATGCGACGCTGGTCACCGGGTATGTGCGCACCCATGTGTCGCTGGAAGCCACCACCGATGGCCTTGAGGCACTGGCGCTTCAGGTGGTCCAGGCCGAGCCAACGCGGCCGCGGATCGCGCCACAGGACGAATTGCGCGAATTCGCCCGCCATGTCGCCGCCAACCTGCTGCCTTTTGGCACACCATACGTCGCGGTGCAGACCGGGATGCTGCTGAGCAGCGCGCGGAGCCTGGAGTCCCGCCTGATCGAAGCTTCTGCGGGGTTGACCAGCACCCAGACGGAATTGCACGCCGCCCACGTCCGCCTGGCTGACATGGACCGGCAACTGCTGGAAATGCACCTTGTGCGGGTGCGGGCTGCCGAGCTGGAGCAGCAGGTTCATGCGCTGCACGAGGTAAAGGGCCGTTCCGCCGTGCTTGAACGCCAGGTGCAGGAACTCAACGTCACGAGAGTCCGGGCGGAAGAGCTTGAATGCCGGGTCCAGGCGCTGGGGTTGGAAGCGGCGCAGCGGGCAGCGGACCTTGACCGACAGGTGCTGGCACTGCGCCAGGCCAGCGAACGGGCGGACGCGCTCGAACGACAGGTACAGGAATTGCGTGCGAGCACGTCCTGGCGGATGACGGCCCCCCTGCGCTGGCTCGTTTCCCGGCTGAAACCGGGCCGTTGAGCGCCAAAGCCTGTACACCGTTCAACCAATCTCAACGTCCACCAACGCCAAACGCCATGAAGCCCCTTCTCCTGATCGCCCATCCCGGACACGAACTGCGGGTCTTCCAGTGGGTCCAGCAGGTGCGCCCCGAGGTCGTGATGCTCACCAGCGGAGACGGGTCCATTGGCCAGCCCCGCCTGGAAGACAGCCGGCACATGCTGGACGCCTGGGGCCTGGACGTGCGCAGCGACTGGCTCAGGCCGGTGTCCGACGCAGTGGTCTACCAGGCTCTCCTGGGTACCGGGGCTTCGCCCTTCCAGACCTGGCTCGACGACCTCACCGAAGCAGCGATGGACGCCGGCATCGATACCGTGGTGGCGGATGAGGCCGAAGGCTACAACCCGTCGCACGACCTTTGCCGGGTTCTGGCCAACCGGCTGGTCTCGCGCTTGCGAGAGGCGGGCCGCAGCGTGCGCAACCTGGAGATTCCGCTGGTGGGGCATCCCTGCGATCCGGCGCGTGAGGGCCAGGTCGAGATCGAGGTGCGCCTGACAGAGGCCGAGCTGCAGCAGAAGCTGGAGCAGGTGCTGGACTATGCCCGGCGCTGCAGCCCGGTGCTGCTGGGCGAGGTGCAGACCATGTTCGACACGTTTGGCACGCAGGCTTTCGGGCGCGAGTGCCTCTATCCCGCTGCCAGAACGCCCTATGAGGACGGGCGCCTGCCCGACACCATGCCGCATTTCGAGCGGGTGGGCGAGGAGCGCAAGGTCGCAGGCATCTACAAGGATGTGATCCGCGCTCGGCACCTGCTGGATATGGTCACCGTCGTGGGCCACCCGGGCTGAAGCTTGACGATGAGCATGTGCACACGCCTCGCCATCCTGGGCTTTGGCCGCTTCGGGCGGATACATGCCCTGCGTGCCCTGGCGCATCCGGCCTTCGAGGTGGTGTGCGTGGTCGACCCCGACCTGCAGGCGCGCGAGGCTGCACAGGCGCAGGGCTTTGCAGTCGCCGCTTCAATTGATGCATTGCCCGGGGGGGTACAGGCCGCCGCAGTGGTCACGCCCGCACACACCCACGCAGACCTGGCCGTGGCGTTGATGCGAAGGGGCATCGATGTGCTGGTTGAAAAGCCCATGGCCGAGAGCGAGCGGGACATCGACACCATGCTCGACGCGGTTCGTCTGACCGGCCGGCACCTCTTCACCGGCCACATCGAGCGCTTCAACACGGCGTTGATCGAGCGGCCCTGGGAGCGCACGCCCAGCAGGCTGGTTTTCCATCGCCAGTCGCGCCTGCCTGGCACGGCCCGCTCGGTGGTGCTGGACCTGATGGTGCACGACCTTGACCTGGCGTCTTACCTCTTGCGAATCAGCGACGATGAGCCTTTTGTGGTTCTTGATGTCAGAGCTCAAGGTGATGGCGTGCACGTGCAGGCGCGGGTGGGTGGAACGCAGGTGGACCTTCATGCCCGCCATGGTGCGGACGTGTCCCTGGCGTCCATGGGATGGAGCGACGACACCAGCTGGAACGAGCTGGCCCTGTCCAATCCGCCCGAACTGAACCAGTCCGATGCACTGACGCGGCAGTACACCGCCTTTGACCACATGCTGCGCGGCCAGCAATCGCCGCTGGCCGATGCGCAGGCCGGCGCCGTTGCGGTGCGCCGTGCGCTGGCCATCGTGGCCAAGTTATGAGGGTGCCGTTCTTTCGCAGTCCCTGGCAGGAGCCGGAGGCTTCAGTACGGGTGATCACCGCGTGGAGCCGTGTGCTGGGCAGCGGCAACTACATCCTCGGGCCATCCGTGCAACGCTTCGAAACCGCGCTGGCCCAGAGGCTGGGGCTGGGCGGGGTGGTCGGCGTGAACTCGGGCACCGATGCCCTGGTGCTCGCACTGCGTCTGCTGAATCTCGAACCCTGTGACGAAGTCGTCTTGCCGGGCTACACCTTCTTCGCCTGTTTTGAGGCTGTTGTGCGGGTCGGTGCGGTGCCGGTGCTGTGCGACTGCGCGACCGATGACTTCATCGCCGGTGCGCAGCAAGTCGCGGCGCGCCTGACGCCGCGAACCAGGGCCGTGTTGGCCGTGCCACTGTTTGGCGATGCCAGTGCATTGCCCGGCATCGCCGCACTGTGCCGCGAGCGAGGCATCCCGATGGTCGAGGACGCCGCCCAGGCGCTGGGCGCGCGCGCCTGGTCAGAGACACGGGGCTGGGTGCCCGCTGGCGCCTGGGGCGATCTGGGCACCATGAGCTTCTACCCGACCAAGACCCTGGGTGCGACCGGCGATGCTGGCGCGCTGGGCAGTCCGCACGCTGACTTGATCAATCGCGCGCGGTCGCTGCGCAACCACGGTCTTCAGGGTTTGGCACATGCCGATGTGGGACTGAACAGCCGGATGGATGCGCTGCAGGCCGAGGTGCTGCAGATCGGACTGGAGCAATTGGATACCTGGCTGGCTGGCCGCCAGACTATCGCCCGCCGGTATCTCACGGGGCTGTCCGGATTGCCAGACATCGTCCTGCCTGCAGACCGGGAAGGGCACGCCTGGAATTATTTTGTGCTGCGCTGCGCACAGCGGGACGATCTGCAGGCTCGCCTCGCGGCGGCCGGGGTGGACACCAAGATCTACTACGAGCGGCCCATCCACGAACAGCCGGCATGGCTGGCCCGGTTCGGAGCGATGGATCTGCCCATCGCCAGTTCGAACGCCCGCCAGTCGCTGGCATTGCCGATCTTTCCGGGCATGCAGGACGTCGAGGTGGAGAGGGTGATTGCTGCCGTGCGGCAGGCTGTCGAAGGACAGCAGAATGAAAAAGGTGACGAGCCTTGACATCACCCGATTTCGGAAAATATCCAATCAAATCAACAACTTACAAGGGTAGCAATCGTCCAAAGTGATACAGTCCGGTGACACAGTTTGCCGGTCATCATAGGTCTGTTCTCGCTTGCGCGACAGTCCCGGAGTCCTGACAGTCTCGGACCCGCGCTTGTAATTTTCTCGGGGTGCCTTGATGCTGAAGTCCTTCCGCTTTGGCAGACCAACCACAAGGACCCTATGAGCCTCACGCTCCGCACTTCTGTTTTCGAGTTCACCGGCTCCAGCCTTTTCATCCGCTTCGGCGGCCGCGAGGTGTTCGTGAACCGCCCCGATGGGCAACCGTTCGGGATGACTTCGGGGGCACGTTCAGAGGCTGGGTTGGAGGTCTGGGCGCTGGGCTTCTACGGGGTCGCTTGCGCTGGGTAAAGGCTTGGGTGCCACCGCCTCGAATCCGACACCAAGGCCTATCAATACAGTCCTAATTCGGTCTTGGGCTTCAGCCGACTGAGTTCGGAATTCAGCCAAATCAGTCGGCAGTCCAAGCTCTCCTCTAATTAAACAAAGCAACTCGTCTACCTCGTGGGAGGTTTGGCTGAGCTCATTTAGCAGTTCTTTTGAGTAGTTTAGGCCAATCTTGTTGTTTTCTTGGATTGCCTGTGTTAGTGCAGTCGAGTGTTTTTTGGAGTTTTCGATTTGAATTCCGAAAGACCTGTTTAGGCCTTCCGCTATTTCAGGCGTGCAGGTGTTTGTTTCGTTGAGTTGGGTTATCGAGCTCAGAATTCTGTTGATCTCGGATTGGGATTGATCGTAGAGATTCTGATAGAGTCGGATATTTGCATTTAAGGAGGGAACGCTTTTCAGCAGGCCGACCCCCTTCAAGAACGTTTCGCCGTAGCGGCTTGAGAGTCTTCGAGCTTTCAGGGCGGTTGGCTGTGAGCCCACTACTGAGATTTTGCTAGCCGCAATCGCCAAGCCCTCTAGGGGTGAAAGCTGAGCTAGGTCTGTGATGTCCACTTTGCTTAAACGAGCCAAGAAACCCTGCGCCTTGACTAGTTCAGGAACAGCTGTTAGATAGACTTCGCGGCGGAGTGTCGTAAGCCTTTCGATTCGTGCCTGATCGGCGGCATGTTCTCTATTTAGGTCAGCCTGTCTGCTGGCATGTTCTCGGTTTCGCAATGACTGCATTGCATCGTGTTGAAGCTGCCTCACCTGTCGCTTCATTGCGTGGCTGTTACTAAGAAGTACCCCGGTAAATGTTAGGAGGCCGACTGAGAGGGCGACCACGCCTGCAATTAAGCCTGCGGCAAGCGCAGGGTTTTGAGCGAGCCAGTCGAATGCGCTAGCCATTGATGTTATCTGGGAAAATGTCAAAGGGGTTTGCATATTGATCTGCAAGTGATTGAGTTGACCTGGACGATAATACACGTGCCTTCTGGGGTTGGAAAATTGGCGGAAATTCTTCGCACTCCCACAATGCTATCCAAACTCCTTGACCCCCGTAACCCCAAAATTTGCCGCAGATTTTCGCGAGGACCTTCGATCAGTCCCGACGAATCGGCTCCCCCCGTGCCGCCCTCAGCCCCCGGCCCCCCTCGTGGCCCCGTTCCGCGCCCTTTGGTGCCCCCGATATCGAGCCCGCGAGGCAGGTCACTCGCAGCAGCCCGGCCACTCCATCGCGAGGCCGCAAGCGGGGCACCGAGCGGGCACGCTAGGGTCAATGATCATGCGGGCCTGATGTCGGTCAGCCGGGGGCGTGGCGACCACCGTGCCGGCGTCAGTAAGGACCAATCCCACGACACGGCAGCGGGGGCAGGTTGAGGTGGCGATAGCGGCAGTCAGGTCGAAGGCGTCAACGAACATGAATCGGTGGTGGCTAATTGCAAGGGACTGGCGAGTGGCTAGAAGTCGTCACCACCACTGAGGGAGTGTGTCGTGCCAGATAAGGCAAGCTGGTACAGCCTTGCGTTCGTTGTCTGGTGTAAATGATTTGCGTGCAACTGCCTTGAAGTCATCACATAAGTTTAGGAGCGGGCCGTAGACCGGCGTTCTGATCACTTTGTACGTCACTTCATAGCCGCCAGAGGATCGGTCCTCTCCATCTTGTCGCCACTCTCTGTACTCCAGCATTCTCTGCGCTGGACCGTAATGAACGGGCCAAACATTCGCGCCGAGCCCGGGCCACCAGTAGTACACCCTTCCGAAAAAGATACTGTGCAGATACCTTTCGTACAGGCGTGGGCGAAAGGGGTCCGAACCTAGCGGCTTTGACAGAGGCACAACCCAAACCAAATTGATGCCCCTGCGGGCGTAGTCCCGCGTTCTTTTGAGCAACTTAGGAAGCGTCATGGCGCTGACTTGGATTTCAATCGCCACGGCTATATCGCCCATCCTGCCGCTCACGTCTGGGACGAGCATCGGAATTTTCCGCTTTTGGCTTGCCGGAATAGGGCGCTCTTTTTCCCACCGTTTGTCGGGATAACGAGCGCCAATGGCATCGCGAAACTCCACGGCGCAGGCATCATGGAGGTGCTTGGATTTCGGTCCAAGTACCGGACTGACGCGGGCTTTGTGCGCAAAGTGATCGACCTTCTCAGCACACTTGCGAATCACTACGTCTGAAAAGCACTGTGGGCAGTAGAAGGGGCCGTCAATCTTGTGTGCGACTTCCGCTTCCCATTCGTCACCAGTGTGGAGGTTTCGGGCAATACCTCTCAGAAGGCCGCCGCAGCCTACCTCTTCGGCTTCTCGCTCCCTAGCCTTCTGTGCAAGCTTTTCCCTTTTAGTCTTGTCCATGGCGTTTTGTATCAGGTGGCGCGGTTAGTTGCCAATCTCCCACCTGTCAAGCTTGCCGTCCGCTTAAGGTACACCCAAAGCGAACACATCCGGAGCCCGTGAAAGGTGTTCGGATAGGGTCTATTTCGGTATTTATTGACAAATTCCGGAAAGGGTTTTAGACTTATTCCGAACAGTCAACACAGGACACCGACACCATGACCACCCGCACCCGGACCCCGAAGCAACCCCCAGCAGGCCAGACGGTCGGCTATGTCCGTGTCAGCAGCACCGGCCAGAACGAGGCCCGGCAGCTTGACGGCATCGCCGTTGACCGGACCTATACGGACAAGGCCAGCGGCAAAGACACCCAGCGACCCCAGCTTCAGGCCATGCTCGAATTCGTGCGGGATGGCGATACCGTGGTGGTCCACAGCATGGACCGGCTGGCGCGGTCGCTCAGGGACCTAGAGAGCATCGTGACGGGGCTCACTGGGCGAGGCGTTACGGTGTCGTTCGTGACCCAAGGCATGACGTTCACCGGGGACGATTCGCCTATGAACAAGCTCATGCTCCAGATGTTGGGCGCGGTGTCGGAGTTCGAGCGGTCGCTGATCCTTGAGCGCCAGCGGGAGGGCATCGCCATCGCCAAGGCCAAGGGCGACGTGTACAAGGGTCGGAAGCCGTCGCTTGATGCGGCCGGGGTCGCCGAACTGCGCCGCCTAGTCGCTGAGGGCAAGCCGAAAGCACAGATCGCGGAGCAGCTTGGCATCTCCCGAACGACCCTCTACGCGCACCTGAGCGCCGCCCCGACATAAAACATGCCCAATAGGAGCTAGGCTTCCGACCGAGCCCCGGCAGGCCGCCGCCAGGACAACCCGAAGTGACCCGTTCAGGGTGCGTTCGGGGCAGTCCGGAGAGGCCCGCCACACGGAGCCAAAAATATAGGTAGCCCAATAGGGGGACGCGCCCCGGCGCCTCTCTTCCACCACGACGACCCGCGACAGTGCCACCCGGCGCTTCGCGGGTTTTTCTTTGCCCGTTCCAAAGCGAAAGCACCATGAACCAGACCAGCACCAAGGCCCCCGCGCCTAACCCCGCCAGCCCCACCTATGCGGCCCCGCCCGTGATCCGTAGCTACGCCCTGAGCGTCGATGCCTTCGACCACCTCAAGGCCATGCAGCGGGCCTATGAGCGCCGCGAGGGCGCCCGCATGACCAACAGCCAAGCCCTTGAGCGGCTTCTGAACGAGCACCTAGCGGGCCACTTCGGCAGCACGCCCACCAACTGACCTACCGCCCCGAGCCTTGAGCCAAGGGGACGAATCACACAGCGAAAGCACACACCATGAACACCAACCAACTTCCGACCACCGCAGCCCCGGCCCCGTTGCCGACCGTTGTCTTTGACCACGACGGCAGGAACCATCACATCCGCACGACCACCGACCAGAACGGGCAAACGTACTGGGTCGCCCGCGATGTGTGCGAGGCGCTGGACATCACCAAGCCGTCACGCGCACTTGAGCGGGTGAACGCCACGGACAAGGGTAGGACAAAACTGTCCACCCCCGGCGGCCGTCAAGACTTCGTGACGGTCAACAGGTCAGGCCTCTACGCCCTCGCATTCCAGAGCCGCAAGCCAGCGGCCCGCGCCTTTCAGCATTGGGTCACGTCCGTGGTCCTGCCGGCCATCGCTGAGGATGGTGCATACATCCGGGGCGAAGAACACGCACACCGGGCGGCCACTGCCGGGGAACTTCAGGCGCACCAGCAGGCCACCCGCGAGATTGCCGCTCAGGCCATGGAAGTGAAAGAGCGCCGGGGTCTGCTGGCCCTTGAAGAGCGCGACGCCCAGTCTTCAGGCTTTGCGCTGCTGAGGGGCAAGAGCCTCCGTACCAACTTCAGGGACGTGGCATGAGCGCAACTTCACTGAACAGCCGACTTCCCTACATGCCGTTCAACTGGGCCGAACACGACACCCGAACGGCCCGCCTGACCTACGCGGAGCGAGGCATGTTCGATGCAGCCCGGAGCGTCCTATGGCGTGTTGAAGGCTGCACGATGCCGCTGGACACGCTCAAGCTACGACTGCGCGTAACCCCTGACCATGCCGACGCTACGCTGCTGGAAACGTTGATCACCCTTGACCTATTGCGAGTCACCCCAGACGGAGCGGTCTTTGACGAGGTGCAGGTACGCGAGTCTGCGGAGGCAATCCGGAAGGCGGAAATCAACCGCCTGAACGGCAAGCGAGGCGGGCGCCCGAAGAAGGGGGATGCATTGCCATCCGACCAACCAGCGAGCGCAGTGAGCGACTTCTGAAAACCGGCCGGTTATTGGTCGCTTTCGTTTCGCTAAGGCATCCATGATTCATGATCCATAAACCAATATCCATGAGCCAAGAGCCATGAGATTCAACTGAAGGTGCGCGGCTGGCGCCACCGCCCAACCAACGGGGCAAGACCCAGCCGGCGCCCTTCAGTTGTGTCGCTCGCGATGGAAGACCATGAATTCACCATGACGACGATGCCCCCTCAGCCCACCTGAAGCGATCTACCGTGGCCCCCTCAGTCCATCAGAGCGGGGGGCGGTAGTGACTTTCAGGTGTGTTGCTGGGGGCTGCATTCATGGTCTTTCCACACGGGAAACCTCGTCCCTCGGTATCTGTTTTGGGTACGGCCAGCACAGCCCCGCAGAGGCGTTTTCAGACCCCGGGGATGCCTGCCCCTCAGCACCCGCTCAGCGCCCCGTCTATGCCCGTTCTGGTGCCTCTGCGGGGGCCGCGCCGGTGGCTCGCTTAGCGCCCGCTTCCGATAGGAGGAAGGCGGCGCCGTGCCTCCGCGATCAACTCTTCAATGAGTTCTAGGGAAACGTCGCAATCAAAGGTGTTGAGCGTCCACGCACCGTTGGCGTCTGAGTAGAAGACCTCCGCAACGGTTGTGTGTGGGCCGCCTGTCGTCCACTGCAATTCCAGCCCCATCCCGTCGCGCTCTAGGTCGCTAGCCATGAGGGTCGTGTAGCGTGCGCCGTTGTGTTCACGGTCCATAACGTAGGTTGCAAACAGTTGAGTGGCGGTCAGTATCCGGTAGATCGTCGGGCTATTGCCACTCACCCCTCAGCACCCGCTCAGCGCCCCGGTCTGTGCCCGTTCTGAGGGCTCTACGGGGTCGTGCTTGGGGCCGCGTCAGGGGACACTACAGGCAGGGTCAGGAACGGGTAACGGATGGCTTCAACGGCCGGGACCAACTGCGCCAGTCCCCAATGCGTGTAGGTCTTAGTGCCCACACTGCCGGGTGTTTCATGCCCTGTGATCCGGTCCATGGTCGCTTCGGACATTCCGGCGCGGTGCATCACTGTGCGGACGGTGTGGCGGAAGTAGTGGGACGTGACGCCGCCTGCCCCCTGAAGACCCACAGACTCACGCAGCAGCAGGAACCAGCGACCGAAGTAATCGCTTGGCTTGTCCTTGCGAAGACTCATTCGAGGCCACAGTGAGGCGGCCCGCTGGTCCCTCATGCGCTGGGCGTAGTTCAAGAAGCCCAAGCGGATCAACTCAGGGTGCAGCGGGATCGCCCGCGTACCGGCGTCGGTCTTCACTGTCTTGTCGCCGCCTTCCTCTGTGATCGTGATTGCCGGGACGCCCTCGATAGTCTGGACATCAGCGGGGGTGAGTTGGCACAGTTCCCCCAAGCGGGCGCCCGTGAAGAGGCCCAGCAGCGGCACCCAGTAGGCGGCGTCACGCCCGGCCTTCGCATCCCGGGGCAGCTTGTACGCGGTGTGGACCTCTGACCCGAACAGCGTCACCAACTCCGCGTCCTGGAGCGGGCGGCGCTTGTTGGTGGTCTTGGCCTTGATGTCCAAGCCTTCCCACGTGTGACGCTGGGTCCATTCGAGTTCTCGGTGTGCGTACTTGAGCAGCGACTTGATGGCCGTGAGGCGGTCCCGGGCGGTCTTGGGAGTCTTGCTTTGTTCACGGAGCCATGCCCTGTAGCGGTCGCCCATGTCCCGCGTGATGCCCTCAAGCGTCATCTTTGGGTGCCGCCCCTCGAACTGCTTCAACGCCCGTTCCATGGCCCTGATCGTGTCCGCTTTGCGTGGCTTGTCACCTGAGACCTCCCACCGCTTGAACACATCCCGCAGGGTCTTGGAGGAGGGCGCCGGGGCGGGTAGCTTCGCAGCGACCACGGGCGTAGGAACCACGGCCCCCGCATCGCGCAGCGTCAACTCGTGATGCGCCTGTCGGTACGCCTGAAGGCACAAGCGCAGGGCCTCCCGGGCGCCGGGCGTCTGGGCATCGAAGGTCACACCCAGCGACGCAGCATGTGATTGGACCAGTGGGAGCACGGCCTTGAGGTTCCCGGCAGCAAGGGCCAGCGCCACGTTTCCGTCAAGGTAGGCATTCAGATCGGCCAGTTCCCGCCGCTCATCTTCCGTGGCCCCGCTCAGGTCATCTATCCGGGGCTCCGGCAGGTCCCACCGGGGAATGTAGAGCCCGTTGCGTGCTCGGCGCTTGAGTTCCCCACGGATGTGGACCATCTCCGCCAGCAACCCCACGTCATGGCGCACGCGGTCATCATCGGCCAGCACCTGGGCGCGGACCAGATCGGCCAGCAGGGCGCCCATGTCGGGCGTGATCGCCACCGCTGGGACGGCGTTCAGTGCCGCCTCTTTGGCCGCGAAGTCGGCATCCCATTCGGCCCGCTTCAGGTTCGCAAAGCGGTAACCTTCCTTGCGGTCGCTGGTGCCCAGAGAGAGCACAACGCGGTCCCGCCCGTAGGTCTCCACGAGCGGCGCCGGAATGATGATCTTGACGTACCAAATGGACCCACGCTGATAGCAGCCCGGGGGCTTCGCCATGTCGTTTCCCTTGCTCAAGTGTTGGGGAAGTGACACAGGAAAGTGATACAGCGGAAGACGCGTAAGCCCTTGATTTGGCTTAGCTTATTGATCCGATTACGGATTTTCTGAATAAGGTGACGAGCCTTGACCCCGGCACTGGCTCCACAGTTAGGGCTGCTTGGTTCCCCACCTGACCCGGTTGGCCGCTTTACCATGCGGGAAGGCCCGTCACCGTCGATTGTAGGCGATGCGTGTGTCCTTTTCGCTCTGGGGTGACCTTTAGAATCAGCGGCCTATGTCCTATGTCGTCCTGGCCCGCAAATACCGTCCGCGCCGCTTCTCAGAAATGGTGGGGCAGCAGCACGTGGTGCAGGCGCTCTCCAATGCCCTGACGACACAACGTCTGCACCACGCCTACCTGTTCACCGGTACGCGTGGCGTCGGCAAGACCACGGTCTCGCGCATCCTGGCCAAGTCGCTCAACTGTCTGGGCGCCGACGGGCAGGGCGGCATCACCGCCGAGCCCTGTGGCGTCTGTCAGGCCTGCACCGACATCGATGCGGGCCGCTTCGTCGACTACACCGAGCTGGACGCGGCTTCGAACCGCGGCGTCGACGAGGTGCAGTCGCTGCTGGAGCAGGCGGTCTACAAGCCGGTGCAAGGCCGCTTCAAGGTCTTCATGATCGACGAAGTGCACATGCTCACCGGGCACGCGTTCAACGCGATGCTCAAGACCCTGGAAGAGCCGCCCGAATACCTGAAGTTCGTGCTGGCCACGACCGATCCGCAGAAAGTGCCAGTGACGGTGCTCTCTCGCTGCCTGCAGTTCAACCTGCGGCCGATGGCGCCCGAGACGGTGCAGGATCACCTGGGTCAGGTCCTGGCGGCCGAACAGGTGCCGGCCGAGGTGCAGGCGTTGCGGTTGCTTTCTCGCGCCGCGCGGGGCTCGATGCGCGACGCGCTGTCGCTGACCGACCAGGCGATCGCCTTCGGTGGTGGGCAGTTGCTGGAGACCACGGTGCGCCAGATGCTGGGTGCGGTGGACCGCTCGCACGTGCTGCGCCTGATCGACGGCCTGGCGCGAAGCGATGGCGCAGCGGTGGTCGACACGGTCGAGACGCTGCGCAGCAACGGCCTGAGCGCTTCCTCGACGCTGGAAGAAATGACGGGGCTGCTGCAGCGCATGGCCGTGCTGCAGGCGGTGCCCGAGCGTGCAGCCCTGCAGTCTTCGGACGATCCGGACACACCCGAGATCGTGCGGCTGGCGCATGCGCTGCCGGCCGACGAAACCCAGTTGCTCTACAGCCTGTGCCTGCACGGACGCGGCGAGCTGGGTCTGGCGCCCGACGAATACGCGGCGCTGACCATGGTGCTGCTGCGGCTGCTGGCGTTCAAGCCGACCGGCGCCGCCAGCGCCGCGCCGGAAAAAAAAACACTGAAATCCGGGCCTGAGCCGGTCGCTCCACCGGTTGGCGCCGTGGTGGCTGCGCCTGCGGTACCTCCGGTCCCAGTGGCTGCAAAGTCTGTCACGACTGTGGCTGCACCTGCGGTCGTGCCGGCATCGAGTGTGCAAACGCCGCAGCCGGCGGTGACCGCAATGAGCGCGCCTGCTCCTGCCCAGGTAGCGGCCTCGGCCGCAACTCCGGCAGCCCGCGTGGTACCCGAAGAACCTGCCGACATCGACGGTCCTCCCTGGGTCGACGAGCCCGAGGAAGCAATGGTCGAGCCGCCGGAAGAGGGCGTGCAGACCTCGCGCCGTGTGGTCGAGATCCCGGTGCGCGAGGCGAGCCTGTCGCCGCGCGTCGAGCAGATGCGTGATCCGTCCGAGCCCGTGCGGCTGCCGGAGCCGGTGATCACTGCAGAAGGCGACTTCTGGTTCGCGCTGGTGCAGCAGATGATCAAGGCCGAGGTCGTCAGCGCGCTGGTGCGTGAGCTGGCGCTGCAGTCGCAGCTGGTCGCGCGCGACGACGGCCAGTGGATGCTCCGCGTCGAGCGTGAGTCGCTGAACCAGGCGAGCACCCGCGAGCGGCTGGCCACCGCGCTGCAGTCGCAAGGCCATCCCGTGCGGCTGTCGGTCGAGATCGGCCCGGTGAGTGATTCGGCGGCGCTGCGCAATGCGGCCGAAGCGAATCGCCGCCAGCGCGAGGCCGAACAAATCATTCGCGACGACCCGTTCGTGCAGGCGATGGTGCGCGACTTTGGCGGCAAAATCGTGCCCGGTACGCTCAGGTCCACCGTGGCCTGAGCCAGAACACAGACCCCTTTCAATCAAGCATCCAACCCAAGGAAAACCATGTTCAACAAAGGACAACTCGCCGGCCTGATGAAGCAGGCGCAGGCCATGCAGGAAAACCTCAAGAAGGCGCAGGACGAGCTGGGCAACATCGAGGTCACCGGGGAATCCGGCGCCGGTCTGGTCAAGGTGCTGATGACCTGCAAGCACGACGTCAAGCGCATCACCATCGACCCCAGCCTGCTTGCCGACGACAAGGACATGCTCGAAGACCTGGTGGCGGCCGCGTTCAACGCCGCCGTGCGCAAGGCCGAAGAGACCTCGCAGGAAAAGATGGGCAAGCTCACCGCCGGCATGCCGGGCCTGCCCGGTGGCATGAAGTTCCCTTTCTGATCCACACAGCCTGAGACGGCGTGGCCGAAACCCATTCGCTGGAACTGCTGGTGCAGGCCTTGCGCTGCCTGCCCGGCGTCGGTGTGAAATCGGCGCAGCGCATGGCGTTTCATCTGCTGCAGCACGACCGCGAAGGCGCGCTGCGGCTGTCGCAGGCGCTGCAACACGCCTGCAGCTCGGTGAAGCACTGCGCGATGTGCCATACCTTCACCGAGAACGACATCTGCCCGACCTGCGACGACCCGCGACGCGACCGCAGCCAGCTCTGTGTGGTGGAGACGCCCGCCGACCAGGCGGCGATGGAGCGCACCGGTGCCTACAAGGGGCTGTACTTTGTCCTGATGGGCAAGCTCAGCCCGCTGGACGGTGTCGGACCGCGCGAGATTGGCCTGCAGAAGCTGTTCGAGCGCATCGATGCGGTCGCGGCTGGTGGGCGGGTGGTGCGCGAGGTGATCCTGGCGACCAACTTCACCGCCGAGGGCGAAACCACGGCGCATGTGATTGCGCAGGGACTGAAGTCGCGCGGTGTCAACGTGACCCGTCTGGCGCGCGGTGTGCCGGTGGGCAGCGAGCTCGAATACGTCGACCTGGGCACGATTGCCCACGCCCTGGTGGACCGGCGCTGAGCCGCACGGCCACCGTTTTCTTTTCAAGGTGCATTCATGACCTATGCCGGACTGACCGTGGCCTACTGGACGGTGATCGTCGTTGCGCTGCTGCCGATCGGCTGCGCAGCGCTCGCCAAATGGGGCATGTTTGCGAAGCCCCGCAGGGACGGCGGCTACGACAACCACGATCCGCGCGCGTGGATGGCGAGGCAGGGCGGCTGGCGTGCCCGAGCCAACGCTGCACAAGCCAACTGTTTCGAGGCTATGCCGTTCTATATTGGCGCGGTGATCATCGCCCACCAGCACGGCGCGTTCCAGATGCGGCTGGACCTGATGGCTTTCCTGTACGTGCTGCTGCGACTGATTTACATCCTGTTTTACCTGGCCGACATGGCCACGCTGCGTAGCACGGCCTGGACACTGGCACTCGCGATCAACATCGCCATCCTGTTCATCTGATCCGCACGCGGGAGTCGCCATCCGTGCCCGCACGGACGGTTACATCGACTTGCAAATCGCGTCGGTGGAAACCCGCTCGGGAATCGACCCGATGCGCGCCGTCGTTGCCTTCGCTAATCTCTGAAGCTCATACAAATCAGGGATCAGAGAGGGTTCTCGCATGTGGAATCGCCGTGAGTGGACGCGGTGCGTGGCCTCCGGCTTGCTGGGGTCCGCACTCGCGGCAGCGCGGGCCGAGGTGAAACCCCTTGTGCCGCCGACTCCGGTGCGTGCGCCATTTGCCCGCGTGGCACTCGCAGTCGAAAACCGGTCGGCCTTCTGCTATCTGCCGCTGACCGTGGCCGAACGGCTGGGCTACTTCGCTGCAGAAGGACTCGATGTCCAGGTTCGGGAAATGCCGGAACCCGGACACGCCCTGCAGGCGCTGCTCACTGGCGGTGTCCAGGCGCTTTCCGGTACCTACGGTTCGGTGGTTTCGTTGCGCGCAAGGGGTGAAACGTATCCTTCCATCGTTGTGCAGGGCAGGGCGCCACAGCTGGTGCTGGGCGTGTCTCGCAAGGCGATGCCCGGATTCCGCGACCTGCGCGACCTCCGGGGGCACAAGGTGGCGGTGACCGCCATCGGATCGGGCAGCCACCGCATGACGCAGACCTTGCTGTCGGCGGCAAGGCTGCCGGCCGACGCGGTGCAATATGTGCCGCTGAGCAGTCCGACCGCGGCACTGGCGAACTTCCGCAATGGCCTGGTGGACGCGATCTGCTACACCGACCCCCTCATCACCGAGCTGGAGCAGTCCGGCGAGTTGCGGGTGGTGGCCGACACCCGCACGGTGCGCGGCAACGCCGAGGTGTTTGGCGGGCCAATGCCCGCCGGCTGTCTGAGCGTGTCCTCCGAATACCTGGCCAGCCACCCGGCCGAATGTCAGGCCATGGTGGATGCCATGGTGCGGGCACTGAAGTGGCTGCAGACGGCTGGCCCCTCTGACATCAACCGCACAGTGCCCGAGTCGTACTTCCACGGCGACCGGGCGCTGTACCTGGCGGCGTTCAGCCGGGCGCGGGAAGGCTGGTCCACCGACGGCGTGATGCCGGACGCCGGGCCCAACACGATGGCGCGTGTGCTGTCGCGCTTTGACGATGCGTCACCGTTGCGGCAGGTCGATCTCGCCCAGACGTTCACCAACTCCATGGCCCTCAAGGCCAAGGCCCGTTTCAGGGCCTGAAGCTTCCTGGGTGCCGCTTCAATTGCGGCGGGACTTGCGACCGGTTTTGCTGCTGGCTGCAGCAACCTTGACCTCGCCGCGAGGGGCTTTCGCAGCTTTCCCTCCCGACTTGCCGCCACCTTTGGCGACCGCCGCGGCCGGCGACTTGCGACCCGGTTTGGATTTCTCGGCTTTGCTCTCGCGCTGGGCGGCCACCTTGCGGCCTTTGGCGCCACGGGCTTCCGGGCGGTCCGCAGGTTCGCGCTCGGCGACTTCGCGGGCCTGCGCCCGGCCGGCCTTGCGCGGCTCAGCGGCGGCCATGGTCGCCGGACGCGCCAGCATGAGGGTGACGCGCTGACCTGGCTTGAGGCGCTCGTTGACCGACATGTTGTTCCAGCCGGCGGCGCTGGCAGCGCTCACACCATAGCGTTGCGCCAGTCTGGCCAGGTTGTCTCCCTTGCGGGCCTTCACCACCGAGCGCTTGAGGATGATGTCGGGCGTCAGGCTCAGCTGGGCGTGGTCGGCCACGAACTCGCTGACATCGCGGTCGCGCGCACCGCTGCGGCGCACCAGCAGGCTGGAGCCGGCCTTGACCTTCATGCGCGGCGGAATGTTGTTGACCTCGCGCAGTTCCGACTCGCTCATGCCGACCTGGTCAGCGACCTGGGCGACGCTGAGCGTGGCTGGGGCGGTCCAGGCGGTCCAGGTCGCCAGCGGCCCCTTGAAGGTCTTGAGTCGGTCCTCGAACACCTTGGCGTTGTCCCACGGCAGCAGGATGTTGGGCGTGCCGGCGGCCATCACCACCGGCTGCTTGATCGACGGGTTGAGGGTCCGGAAATCGCGCTCGTTCACCGCGGCCAGCGTGGCAATCACGGCCACGTCCATGTCGCGCTCGATGGTCACCGTGTCGAAGAACGGGTGGTTGCCGATGGAAGGCAGCTGCACATTGAACGCTTCGGGGCGCGCAACGAGGTTCTTCACGGCCTGCAGCTTGGGCACGTACATGCGCGTTTCCTGCGGCATGTTCAGGTCGGTGTAGCTGGTCGGCAGGCCCTGCGCCTGGTTGCGCGTGACCGCCTTGTTCACATTGCCCTGGCCCCAGTTGTAGGCCGCCAGCGCGAGGTGCCAGTCACCGAAACGGGCATGCAGCTGCTCCAGATAGTCCAGCGCGGCGCGGGTGGAGGCCAGCACATCGCGGCGGTCGTCGCGGAACACGTTCTGCTTGAGGTCGAAAGACTCGCCGGTGGCGGGCATGAACTGCCACATGCCGGCCGCGCGGGCGCTGGAGACTGCCTGCGGGTTGAAGGCGCTTTCAATGAAGGGCAGCAAGGCCAGCTCCATCGGCATGTTGCGGCGCTCAATCTCTTCGACGATGTGGAACAGATAACGGCTGGAACGCTCCGTCATGCGCTGGAAGTAGTCGGGACGCGCGGCGTACCACTGTTCCCGGTCGCGCACCAGGTCGTTCTCCAGATCGGGCATCGCCAGGCCGCGACGGATGCGGTCCCAGATGTCCAGCGGCGCGGCCAGCATGGTCACGGGTGGTGGAACGGCCGACGCGGTGGCGATCTCGCTCAATGGGGCGTAGGGTGGCAATTCGGCGCGCACCTGGGGCGCCGAAGGCGCGGGCGCGACTGGCGCCACCGGCTTGGGCGTGGCGACTGCTGGGGCGGCTGGACGGGGCGGCGGGGCGCTGGCACAGGCAGCCAGGGCCAGCGCCACAGCCACCATGACCAGGGATCGCCAGGTACGGGAGGGGCGCGCAGTGGCGGAAGGGAGCAGGGACACGGAGGTCATGGATTCACTGAAAGACGTTCTTCCAGGCCCGCAGCGTCGTGAACACGCCGAGGGAGCCGGGAAGGGTTTGCGGGTCGTGCGCGCGGGTCGAGCGCTCAAGCGCCGGCACATGGGCGCGCAGGAATGGATTGATCTGTTTCTCCAGCCCAATGGAGCTGGGCAGGGTGGGAAGGTTCCGTGCGCGCAGGTCCTGGCATTGCGCGGAATAGGCCTGCAGCGCGGTGTTGTCCGGGTCGACCGCGAGCGCAAAACGCAGGTTGGACAGGGTGTACTCGTGGGTGCAGCAGACCCGTGCCTGGTCGGGCAGGGCCGCCAGCCGGGTCAGCGAATCCAGCATCTGGACGGGCGTGCCTTCAAACAGGCGGCCACAACCGGCAGAGAACAGGGTGTCGCCACAGAACAGCAGCGGGGCACCATCCACGTCGGGGCAGCAGTAGGCGATGTGGCCGGCGGTGTGACCGGGCACGTCGATGACCTCAAAACGAAGGCAAAGCGCTTCGACCACTTCACCACCGCCGACGCGGACCAGCGGTTCGGGCATGGCTTCCCGGTGCGGACCGAAGACCTTGGCTTCTGTGGCCGTGCGCAGGGCCGCGACGCCGCCGGTGTGGTCGCCGTGGTGGTGGGTGATGAGGATGGTGTCGAGCCGCAGGTCGTTGGAGTTCAGCCAGGCCAGCAGGCCTTCGGACTCGCCCGGGTCGACGGCGATCGCGCGGTGCCCGTCGTGCAGGACCCAGATGTAGTTGTCGCTGAAGGCCGGGACGGGAAACAGGGTCATGGCGCAGAGACCGCTAAGCGGGCCGGAGTGGGGCGTGTAGAGTACCGGTCCGTAGCACAGCACCCGCGATGTATCCACCAATTATAAGTTTGACCGACTGGTTCCGGACCGCTCCCGGGCAGTATCTGCTGGGGTGGGAACAGGCGCAGTTTGACCTGGCCGTGACCAATCTCTTTGGTTACAACGCCCTACAGCTGGGCCTGCCGGAGCTCTCGACACTGGCGGCCAACCGCATGCCGCACCGTTGGCTGGCCTTGCCCGAGGAACTGATGGATCTGGCGCCGGACGACATCGCGTTGCCCGAGATTGCGGGCCCCGACGTGCCATTGCGGGTGGCGCTGGTGACCAATGCAGCTGCCTTGCCGTTTCCCGAAGCCAGCCTGGACCTGGTGGTGCTTCCACATACGCTGGAGTTGAGCGCCGACCCGCACCACGTGCTGCGGGAGGTGGAGCGGGTGCTGGTGCCCGAAGGCAGGGTGGTGATTTCGGGCTTCAATCCGAACAGTCTGTGGGGACTGAAACAGAGCCGCGCGCGCCTGGCTGGCCGGGTGGGCCTTCGGTTTTTCGGCATGTCGGATCTGTACCTGCCCGAGGCGGGCGACTTCATCGGCCCCGGGCGTCTGCGCGACTGGTTGCGGCTGCTGAGTTTCGAGGTCGAGTCGCACCGTTTCGGCTGCTACCGGCCGGCGGTGCACAGCGAAAAGTGGTTGCAGCGGTACGCCTGGATGGACAAGGCCGGTGCGCGCTGGTGGCCCATCTTTGGCTCGGTCTATTTTTTTGTGGCGGTCAAGCGGGTGCGCGGTGTGCGTCTGCTGGGTCCGGCCTGGCGGCCGCGGCGTGCCGGCGGCACCGCACCGGTCACGATCACGAATCGCCGTTGAACACGGCACAACTGGAGAGATGGCGTTTTGAACCACGTGGTGATCTATACCGACGGTGCCTGCAAGGGCAATCCCGGCCCCGGCGGATGGGGCGTCTACCTGAAGTCGGGTGGGCATGAGAAGGAGCTCTGGGGCGGCGAGCGGGGGACCACCAACAACCGCATGGAGCTGATGGCGGTGATCGAGGGACTGGCCGCGCTCAAGCGGCCGTGTAAGGTGTCGGTGTATCTGGACAGCGAGTACGTGCGCAAAGGCATCACCGAGTGGATCCACGGCTGGAAGGCCAAGGGCTGGAAGACGGCCGCCAAGCAGCCGGTCAAGAACGCCGACCTCTGGCAGCGGCTGGATACCCTGGTGCACGACGGTGTGCACCAGGTCGAGTGGCACTGGGTCAAGGGCCACGCGGGCGATCCGGGGAACGAGCGCGCCGACGCGCTGGCCAACCGGGGCGTGCCAGGCTGAACGCTGGCTGAATGCGCCTGTTGTCCTGCGGGGCGCAGGTGGCTGCTGCGACGCAGCAAACCCTGCGCTGATACATTGCACGCTGGTCTGCGTCCGTTGGCGCGGGCCGGGTTCATCCTTCGGCGCAGGACACATGGCAAAAAAGAACATCTACCTGTGGGTCGCGGCAAGCGGCCTGGCGTTGGCTTCGGCAGGAGCCTGGTGGTACCAGCACCGCTCGCCCGCGCCGCCGTCCGGCACTCCCGCAGAGGGCGCAGCTGCCCGCCCTGCGGGGCCCGGTGGTCCTGGCGGGCCCGGTGGCCCGGGCGGACAGGGTCAGGGCGGCCCGGCCAGCGTCGAAGTGGCCAAGGTGAAGACGCAGCCGTTGCAGGATGACGCGCAGGCGGTCGGCTCGCTCAAGTCGCGCCAGAGCGTGACCCTGCGTCCTGAAGTGGCTGGCCGCATTGCACAAATCGGATTCACCGAAGGTTCCCATGTTCGCAAGGGCCAGCTGCTGGTGCAGCTGGACGATGTGCTGCAGAAGGCGGAACTGAGCCAGGCGCAGGCGCAGCTGTCGATTGCACGTGCCAACCTCAAGCGCAATGAAGAGCTGGTGGCGCAATCGTTCGTGGCGCAACGCGTGCTGGATGAAAGCCGCGCGGCGCTGCAGGTGGCCGAGGCGCAGGTGGCGCTGGCGCAGGCGCGCCTCTCGCGGATGCGGATCGTGGCGCCGTTCGACGGCACCGTGGGCCTGCGCAACATCAACCTCGGCGACTACGTCAAGGACGGCGCCGACCTGGTCAATCTCGAAGACACCTCGCAGCTGACGGTGGACTTCCGCCTGCCCGAGCGCTACCAGTCGCGGCTGTCGACCGGTCAGTCGGTGCAGGTGCAGCTCGACGCCTTGCCGGGCAAGAAATACAGCGCTAAGGTGCAGGCGATGGACCCACTGCTGGACGCCAACGGCCGGTCCATCGGCGTGCGGGCGGCGCTGCCGCCGTCGGCGGGCAGTGAGCTGCGGCCGGGCATGTTCGCCCGGGTGACCACGGTGTTTTCGACCAACGATGCGGCACTGGTGGTGCCCGAAGAGGCATTGGTCCCCCAGGGCGGCAAGCAGTTCGTGGTCAAGCTGGACAAGCAGGGCGAGGGCGATGGGGCCAAGCTGGTGTCACGCCGTGTGGAGGTGCAGCTGGGCGTGCGGCGTGGTCCGATGGTGCAGATCGTTTCCGGTGTCGAGGATGGCGAGACGGTAGTGATCGCCGGACAGCAACGGCTGCAGAAGGATGGCACGCCGGTGCGCGTGGTCGACTTGGCCAAGGCCGGTGGCGCGGGCGGAAAGCAGGGCGGCGGCCAGCCCGGCGGTGGGGCTGCGGGCGGCGGGCAACCGGGGCCGAAGCCTGACGGTGCGCCCACTGCACCCGCCGCACCCGCGGGCCCTGGCGCTGGTGGTGCCGGTGGCAACAAACCCGCGGCCGGCTGAGCACCGCGCAGGAGCCTCACATGCAACTGCCTGAAATATCGATCCGCCGGCCGGTGTTCGCCAGCGTGCTGTCGCTGCTGATCCTGCTGGTCGGCTGGGTGTCGTTCAAGGAACTGACGGTGCGCGAGTACCCGAAGATCGACGAACCGACGGTCTCGGTGCAGACCCGCTTTGCCGGCGCCTCCAGCGAAGTGATGGAGTCGCAGGTCACCAAGACGCTCGAAGACTCGCTGGCCGGCATCGAAGGGGTGGACGTCATCACGTCCACCAGCCGGCAGGAGCAGAGCAACATCACCGTGCGCTTCAAGCTCGAGCGCGACCCCGACTCGGCCGCTGCCGACGTGCGCGACAAGGTCAGCCGCGTGCGCCAGCGCCTGCCGCAGGGCATCGACGAGCCGGTGATCGCCAAGGTCGAGGCCGACGCCTTTCCGGTGATCTGGCTGGCCCTGAGTTCGGACACGCACAACGCGCTGCAACTGTCCGACCTGGCCAACCGCATCGCCAAACCGGTGCTGCAGACCGCACCGGGCGCGGCCGACGTGCGGGTGTATGGCGAGCGCAAGTACTCGATGCGCATCTGGATCGACCCGGACCGCCTCGCGGCCTACCGGCTCACGGTGCAGGACGTCGAGGACGCGCTGCGCCGCTCCAACCTTGAAGTGCCAGCCGGGCGCATCGAGAGCAGCCAGCGCGAATTCAACGTGACGGCCGCGACCGATTTGCAGACACCGCCGCAATTCCGCGAGATTGCGATCAGGACGGTCAACGGCCTGCCGGTGCGGCTGGGTGACGTGGCGCGCATTTCGCAGGGGCCGCAGGACGAGCGCAGCTCGGTGCGCCTCAACGGTCGCGACTCAGTGTCGCTGGGCGTGATCCGTCAGGCCACGGCCAACCCGCTGGAGCTTTCCGCCGGCGTGCGCCAGCTGATGGAAAAGGTCAAGGCCGACCTGCCGCCGGGCATCACGGTCGACGTGGCGAACGACAACTCGGTGTTCATCGACCGCTCGATCAAGGCGGTCTACCAGACCATTGGAGAGGCCGTGGTGCTGGTGGCGCTGGTGATCTTCGTGTTCCTGCGCACCATCCGCGCCTCGATCATTCCGCTGGTGACGATTCCGGTCAGCCTGATCGGCACCTTTTCGCTGATGGCACTGTTCGGTTTTTCGATCAACACGCTGACGCTGCTGGCGCTGGTGCTGGCGATCGGCCTGGTGGTGGACGACGCCATCGTGGTGCTGGAGAACATCTACCGCCACATCGAAGAAGGCATGCAACCCTTTGAGGCAGCCATCAAGGGGGCGAAGGAGATCGGCTTCGCAGTGGTGGCGATGACGCTGACGCTGGCCGCGGTGTACGCGCCGCTGGCGTTCACGCCGGGCCGCACCGGGCGCCTGTTCGCCGAGTTCGCGCTGGCGCTGGCTGGCGCCGTGGTGGTCTCTGGCTTTGTGGCGCTGACGCTCTCGCCCATGATGAGCAGCAAGCTGCTGCGGCACAACCCGAACCCGGGCTGGTTCGACCGTGGCATGGAACGGGTGCTGGTGTCCGTGACCAATGGCTACAGCCGCCTGCTGGCGGCCAGCCTGAACCTGCGCTGGCTGGTGGTGGCGGTGATGGTGGCCAGCGCCGCAGGCAGCTGGTGGCTGCTGCAGCAGACCAAACAGGAGCTGGCGCCGATGGAAGACCGCGGGGTCATTCTGGTCAACGTCAACGGCCCCGACGGCGCAACGCTGGCCTACACGCGCCGCTATGCCGAAGCCATCGAGCGCATCGGCCAGAACTACCCCGAGTTCGACCGCATCTTCAGCAACATGGGCAACCCCACCGTGGCGCAGGGCACCATCTTCCTGCGCGCGCTCCCGTGGGAAGAACGCCAGCGGACCACGATGGAGATCGCGCGCGAGATCACGCCCAAGATCGGCGCCTTGCCCGGCATCAGTGGCTTCCCGATCACACCGCCATCGCTGGGCCAGGGCTTTCGCGAGCGGCCGATCAACTACGTGATCGTGACATCCGACAGCTACGAAAACCTCTCGCGCGCGGTGCGCCGCTTCCAGGAGGAAATGGCCAAGGTGCCGGGCTTCGTGCAGGTCGACACCGACCTGCGACTCAACAAGCCGGAGATCCGCCTGGACGTGGACCGCGAACGCGCGGCCGATATGGGCGTGAGCGTGGACGTGATTGCGCGCACGGTCGAGACCATGCTCGGCGGACGCATCGTGACTCGCTACAAGCGCGGTGGCGAACAGTACGACGTGGTGGTACAGACGGCCAGCTCGCAGCGCAGCGCGCCGGAAGACATTGACCACCTGTTCGTGCGAGGCCGCAACGACGCGATGATTCCGCTGGCCTCGCTGGTGCAGCTGCGCGAGGTGGTGGTTCCGCGCGAACTCAACCACTTCGGCCAGCGCCGCAGCGCGTCGATCACGGCCAACCTGGCGCCCGAAATGGCGCTGGGCGATGCCCTGGCCCAGATGAACCGGATCGCGGGCGAGGTGCTGCCACCCGGCTACACCACCGACCTGAACGGCCAGAGCCGGGAGTTCAAGAACTCGTCGGGCTCGATGGCCATCGTGTTCGGCCTGTCGCTGCTGTTCATCTATCTGGTGTTGGCGGCGCAGTTCGAGAGCTTTGTCGACCCGTTCATCATCATGCTCAGCGTGCCGCTGTCGATGCTGGGCGCGCTGCTGGCGCTGAAGTTCACGGGAGGCACGCTCAATGTGTTCAGCCAGATCGGGCTGATCACCCTGGTGGGGCTGATCACCAAGCACGGCATCCTGATTGTCGAATTCGCCAACCAGCTGCGGGAAGATGGCAAGGACAAGCTGGCCGCCGTCACTGAAGCCGCAGCGCTGCGACTGCGCCCGATCCTGATGACCACCGGCGCGATGGTGCTGGGTGCGATCCCGCTGGCGCTGGCGACTGGCGCGGGCGCGGAGAGCCGCCAGCAGATCGGGTGGGTCATCGTTGGCGGCATGAGTCTGGGCACGCTGCTGACCATCTTCGTGGTGCCGACCATGTACATGCTGCTGGCGCGAAAGCACCACGGCTCCCGCGTGCTGCCGGCCGATCCGCCCGCCCACGCCGGGGCTGGCGAGGTGCTGATCGCCAAGTGATGCGCTTCCTCGAACACCGCATTCCGCCGCCGCTGGTGGCTCTGATCACCGCAGTGCTGATGTGGTGGGGTACCGGAATGGCAACGCCGCATTGGCCGGGCGGCATGCAAGGGGCCGCGGTGGCGCTGTTGCTGGTGGCCGGTGCGTCCTTTGACGTGGCAGGCGTGCTGTCGTTTCGCGCCCTGCGCACCACGGTCAATCCGATGCGGCCGGAAAAGGCCTCTGCCCTGGTGACCGGCGGTGTCTACCGCTTCACCCGCAATCCGATGTACGTTGGCATGGCCTGCCTGCTGACAGCCTGGGCGCTGGTGCTGCCGTCCTGGCTGGCATTGCTGGGGCCACTTGGCTTCCTGCTCTACATCACACGCTTCCAGATCCTGCCCGAGGAGCGGGTCCTGATGGAGCTGTTCGGCGATGACTACCGCGCCTTCATGGGTCGGGTGCGACGCTGGCTCTGAGCCGGCATGGGCGGGTGTGCCGCGGCGGAACAGGGATGTCCGCGGCTTGACCGGGGACGCGGCCCTGCGCAGCATCGGCAGACCTTGAACCCAACTGTTCTGTCATGCCATTGCCCGAAGACCGATACATCCTGATCGAAGGTATCCGTACCCGCTACTGGCAGGAAGGCACTAGCGGCACGCCCGTGTTGCTGCTGCACGGGATCGCCTGCTCGGTGCTGGAGTGGCGCCACAACCTTTCTTCACTGGCCAACACCCACCGGGTATTTGCGTTCGATATGCCGGGTCACGGCCTGACCGACAAGCCGGCGGACTTCCCGTATGACATTCCGGGTCTCACCCGTTTCATCCACGGCTTCATGGACGCATTGGGATTGGAAAAGGTACATCTGGCGGGCAACTCGCTGGGCGGTCGCCTGACACTCGAATGTGCGCGGGTCGCGCCGCAACGCTTGCTGTCGATGATGCTGCTCGATCCTGCGGGCATGGCCGAGAAGCCAACGCTGCTGGAGTTTCGGCTGGCGACGGTGCCGGGGTTGGGCGAGCTCCTGACGCGGCCGAATCCGATCGGCACGCGCATGTTGTGGCGCAAGGCGTTTGCCGAGCCCAACCGTTTCGTCACCGACGAACTGGTCCGGGAAAAGTGCGCGATGGCGGGCCAGCCTGGCGCGCACGCAGCGTTCTTGCGCACCCTGCGCGGCTTTGTCGGGTTGGGGGGCTTTGAACCGGCCCAGGTGCGTGCCCTGCAGGAAGCCATGCCAGCCATGCGCACGCCATCACTGGTCATCTGGGGCGGGAAAGACCGCTTCGTGCCATGCGCACACGCCGAGGTACTGCGCAAGCGCCTGCCGGATGTGCGCGTGCAAGTCTGGGAGGACTGCGGTCACGCGCCCATGATCGAATGCGCAGACCGGTTCAACCGCGAAGCCCTGTCCTTCATGGCCTCGGTGGAGGCGCTTCCCGGCTGAGCGGCGCGGCAAGGCAGGTCAGATTGCGCCGTCAAACATCATCACGTCGACCTCGTCGCCCACGGCCACATTGCCCTGGCCGTGGTGCAGCACGATCAGGCCGTTTCCCTCGACCATCGAGCTGAGCACGCCCGAGCCCTGGTTGCCGGTGGTGCGCACCCGCAGCGAACCGTCCGCCTCGCGCGTGACGATGCCGCGCTGGTATTCGGTGCGTCCGGGCTTCTTGCGCAGCGCCTCGGCGCTGTGGGCTTTCAGCAGGACCGGTGCGGTCGGGGCGGCACCCGACATGATCTGCAGGGCAGGGCGCACGAAGGCCAGAAACGTCACCATCACCGCGACCGGATTCCCCGGCAGACCGAACAGGATCGATGACTTGCCGTCCTCGACAATGCGCCCGACCGCCATCGGCCGGCCGGGCCGCATCGCGATGCGCCAGAAGGCCACGTCGCCGAGCTGCTTCATCATGGCCTTGGTGTGATCGGCTTCGCCCATGCTCACACCGCCGCTGGTGATGATGGCGTCGGCCTCGCGTGCCGCCTGCCGGAACGCGGTTTCAAGCGCGTGCGGCTCGTCGCGGACCACGCCCATGTCGACCACCTGCAGACCCATGCGCGTGAGCAGGCCAAACACCGTGTAGCGATTGCTGTCGTAGACCGCGCCTTCGCGGGGTGAGTCGCCCAGACTCAGGATTTCGTCGCCGGTCGAGAAATAGGCGACCTTCAGGCGGCGGTACGCCGGCACCGTCGGCAGGCCAAGACTGGCAATCAGTCCCAGCGCGGCGGGACCGAGCACCTGGCCCTGGCGAAGGGCGGGCCGCCCGGCCATCAGGTCTTCGCCGAGCAGACGGCGGTTGTCGCCGGGGCGGACCACGTCGGCAGGAACGCTCACCAGATCGCCATCGACCTTCACGAATTCCAGTGGCACCACCGTGTCCATGCCTGGCGGCATGATGGCGCCGGTCATGATCTTCACGCAGTCTCCGGCGCCGGCTTGCCCGCTCCAGGCCTGTCCGGCAAATGCCGTGCCCAGGCACCGCAGGACCAGCGCCTGCCCCGGATTCAGCTGGGTGCCATCGAAGGCAAAGCCGTCCATCGCCGAGTTGTCGTGTGGCGGCACGCTGATCGGCGAGACCACGTCTTCGGCCAGGACCCGCCCCAGCGCATCGAAGACCCCGCAGTGTTCGGCCTCGCGAATGGGCGCCACCAGCTGCGCGAGGAATTCGTTGACGCGTTCAGCGCTCAGGGCCTGCGGGTCGTAGCCCTGCAATTCGGCCGCAATCTGTTCGATGGACTTCATGGGATGGGGTCGGTGTTTTCCAGCGAGCGCAGCTCGTCCAGGGTGTTGGCGTTGCTGAAGGCCAAGGGATCGTCGGTAGGGCGGTCGAACGCGACATGGACGGTGCGGTGCAATCCGGCCCAGCGGTCGACCTTGCGGCCGCCATCTTTTGTGAAGGCGATCAGGCTGTCCCGGAGCGAAACCTTCATCAGGCAGAACACCGGTTGCACCCGGTACTGCCCATCTTCTTCCCGCGCCGAAGCCATCGCGATGTCGGCCTCTTCGATCAGTACCGCTTCGGCCAAACGCTGCGCCAGGTCGAGCGGGAAGCGGGGTGAATCACAAGGCACGGTCAGCAAGAAGGGGGTCTTGCAGTTCGCCAGCCCGGCCAGGAAGCCCGCCAGCGGGCCGGCAAAATCGGCGATGGTGTCCTGACACACTGGTGCACCAAAGGTCTCGTAGACATCCGCGTTGCGGTTGGCATTGACGAGCAAGGGGCCGACAAGGCCCCCGTGCTGGTTCTGCAGCCGGCGCATCGCATGCAGCGCCAGCGGTGCGCCCTGAAAGTCCTGCAGGCCTTTGTCGACGCCGCCCATGCGGGAGCCGCGTCCACCGGCCAGGACCAGACCGGTGATGTCGCCGGGGCCGATCACACTCATCCTCCGATGTAGCTCATCTCGATGCGGCGGGCGCCCTGGCCCTGGTCGGGCGGCAGCGAGGCACGCAGCTCGGAGTAGCGGTCGTCGCGGCCCTGCCAGATGGCGGCGACGGCGCTGGCAAGGTCGGCGTCGCTGGCGCCGCCGCGCAACAAGTGTTTCAGGTCATGGCCTTCGGTCGCGAACAGGCAGAGATACAGGCGTCCCTCGGTCGACAGGCGCGCCCGGTTGCAGTCGCTGCAGAAGGCCTGCGTCACGCTGCTGATCACGCCGATCTCGCCCGATCCATCGGCATAGCCCCAGCGCTCGGCGGTCTCGCCAGGCGCGGAGGGGTCCAGCTGCACCAGCGGGAGTTCGTCGTGGATACGGCTGACGACTTCGGCGCTGGGCAACACCTCGTCCATGCGCCAGCCGTTGGTGGCGCCAACGTCCATGTATTCGATGAAGCGCAGCACGGCCCCGCGGCCCTTGAAGTGCCGGGCCATCGGCAGGATCTCGTGGTCGTTGGTGCCGCGCTTGACCACCATGTTGATCTTGACCGGGCCGAGACCGGCTTCGTGTGCCGCATCGATGCCGCGCAGCACGTCGGCCACCGGAAAGTCGACATCGTTCATGGCACGGAACACCGCGTCGTCCAGCCCGTCAAGGCTGACAGTCACCCGCTTGAGTCCGGCCTCCCTGAGCTGGCGGGCCTTGCGTTCGAGCAGGGAACCATTGGTCGTCAGCGTGATGTCCAGCGGCTTTCCTTCGACCGTGCGCAGTTCCGCCAGCTGTTCGATCAGGATCTCGATGTTCTTGCGCAGCAGCGGCTCACCGCCGGTCAGCCGGATCTTCTGCACGCCGTGCGCCACGAACACGCGTGCGATCCGAGTGATCTCCTCGAAGCTCAGCAACGCGTTGTGCGGCAGGTAGGGATAGTCCTTGTCGAAGATCGACTTCGGCATGCAGTAACTGCAGCGGAAGTTGCAGCGGTCTGTGACGCTGATGCGCAGGTCGCGCAGCGGGCGCCCGAGTGTGTCGCCCAGCAAACCGCTGGCGGCCACTGGTGTGGCGGGCACCACGGCGGGACGAATCTTCAGTCGCTGGTCGACCAGGGGAATCACGCGTTCGGACATGGCGTGATTATGGTGGACGCTGCATATCCTTCAGGGCGACGGGCCGTCGCCCTGCAAGGGCAATCAGGCCGTGGCGCCGACGCGCGTATAGGCCTGCTCGTTGTCGGACAGCCAACGTGCCGAGAGGCCACTGTCCTGCTGGTCAGGGTGGAAGTCTTCGCGGAAGTAGCGCTTCCATGCGCCATAGCTGGACCGCAACAGGCCATCGCGTCCGAGCATGTGGCGGGCAGCGCTGCGCCAGGTGGACCAGCGCCACAGCGTGCCGTCCGCGCGCAGGTTGCTCACGGTTTGCCGCAAGGCGTCGCTCAGAAAGATGACCGTTACCCGGCGCATCCACCTCACGCGCCAGGCGTGGCTTCCGCCGAGTGCCTGGTAGATGTCGAACGCGGTGCATTTGTGTTCCGCTTCTTCCGCGCTGTGCCAGAGCCAGAGGGTTTTCAGGCGCGGGTCGCTGCGCTCCAGAAGATCGGGGTGCGACAGCATCCATTCGGCGAACAGCGCAGTGAAATGCTCGTTGGCGGCCGTGATGGCGACGCTGTGTCGCACGTCGCCGCCTTCAAGCAGCGCCAGGCGCTGGCGCGCGCGTGGTTCCCAATGGTTGTGCAGGCCGTGCTTTTCGATCTGGGCGTTGAACAGGCCGTGAATGCGGCGGTGCGTGGCTTCCTGGCCGACAAACCCCTGCACCTCGTCGCGAAAGCGTTCCTGTTTTTCGGCGGGCAGAGACTTGAAGCCGTTGCGGACAGCGTCGATGAAGAACTGCTCCCCGATCGGAAAGCTCATCGACAGGGCGTTGAACCATGCTGTGAGGAAGGCGTCGTTCTGGCACCAGTGCCGGGCGACAGGTTTGTCCAGATCGATCAGGAGGCGGCGGACGACGAGTGCGGTCATGGTGAATGAAAATGGCACGGTACCAATTGGTACCAGATGCGCGATGTTCGTTCCGATGAACGCTTGCGTCAAGTGGGAAAGCCCCGTGCGCCGTCTAAGATCGCGCCATGCCACCGAACGAGCCTGGAGCCGACCACCGCCGCCGACTGCTGCAAGCCATGGGATTCACGGCGGCAGAAAAAGGGCTCGCGGCGGTCACGATTGCAGACGTGGTGCGGGAAGCCGGTGTCTCCAAACGCACGTTTTACGAGCACTTCGGGAGCAAGGAAGAGTGCTTCCTCGCCCTGTACCGGGCAGTCAGCGCGAGCGCGCTGACCACGCTCAAGACTGCGGTGGCGGCGGACCGCCCCTGGCAGCAACAGCTCAAGGAAGCGCTGAACGCTTACCTGACGCACATGGCGACCAGCCCGGAGTTGTTGCGCACCCTGTTCGTCGAGATCCAGCACCTGGGTGATGCGGGTGCCCAGGCGCGTCGCACGGTGATGACCGAACTGGCCGACTTCTTGGTGGCCACGCTGGCCCGCGGCACACGCTCGGAGGAAGAGGGCCGCATCGATTTCGCCCTCGCGCTTGCCGCTGTGGGCGGTATCAATGAGCTGATCCTGCAAGCAGTTGAACAAGGCAAGGCGGCCAAACTTCCGGAAATGACGTCCACCGCCAGCGAAGTGGTGCTGCGTCTGGCCCGACCGGTTCATGAATGAAAAAAGCCCCGCAAGGTGGACTCACGGGGCTGACAGCGGGAAGTCTGTAAATCAGTTCAGGCTGACCTCGACCCGCCGGGCCAGATGGGCCGGGCCGTCGCCTTGCATCTGCTCAGGCTTCTTGAGCTCCACCTTGTCGTCGGCCACGCCGGCCGCCTTGAGCAGGGCCGCCACAGCCTGGGCGCGCTCCTTGGCAAGCTCGGCGTTTTTGGCGGGATCACCGGACGCATCGTGGAAGCCGCTGATCACGGCCTTCTTTCCACCGGCGATGCCTGCCACGATCTGTTCCAGCGCCTTGCTGCCTTCGGCCGCCACGTCGGCCTTGCCGCTGGCGAAGTAGAACTTCACCACACCGTTTTCGACAGCGACCGAGGCGCCGTCGGCGGGAACCGCAGCGGCAGGTGCCGCCGCGGGCGCTGCGGCCGGGGCCGTGGCCGCTGGGGCCGGTACCTCATGTGCGCCCGAACTTCCGGAACCGGCCGCCAAGGGCAGCAGCGGCACGATCAGCAGCGCCACGATGTTGATGATCTTGATCAGCGGGTTCACGGCCGGGCCGGCAGTGTCCTTGTAGGGGTCGCCGACGGTATCACCGGTCACGGCCGCCTTGTGGGCTTCACTGCCCTTGCCGCCGTGGTGGCCGTCTTCGATGTACTTCTTGGCGTTGTCCCAGGCCCCGCCACCGGTACACATCGAGATCGCCACGAAGAGGCCGGTCACGATCGTGCCCATGAGCAAACCACCCAGCGCCTTCGGACCGAGGAACAGGCCGACCAGGATTGGCACCACCACCGGCAGAAGCGACGGGATCACCATCTCCTTGATGGCGGCGGTGGTCAGCATGTCGACAGCGCGGCCGTACTCGGGCTTGGCCGTACCTTCCATGATGCCCTTGATCTCCTTGAACTGGCGGCGTACCTCCACCACCACCGAGCCAGCGGCGCGGCCAACGGCCTCCATTGCCATGGCGCCGAACAGGTAAGGAATCATGCCGCCGATGAACAGGCCGACGATCACCATCGGGTCGGAGAGGTCGAAGCTGATGTGGTGGCCGTAGGCCTCCAGCTTGTGGGTGTAGTCGGCGAACAGCACGAGTGCGGCCAGGCCGGCCGAACCGATCGCATAGCCCTTGGTCACGGCCTTGGTGGTGTTGCCCACGGCGTCCAGCGGGTCGGTGATGTCGCGCACGCTGCTGGGCAATTCGGCCATCTCGGCGATGCCACCGGCGTTGTCGGTGATGGGGCCATAGGCGTCCAGCGCGACCACGATGCCGGCCATGCTCAGCATGGAGGTGGCGGCGATGGCGATGCCGTACAGGCCGGCCAGCGCGTAGGCCACGATGATGGCGACACAGACGAACAGCACCGGCCAGGCGGTCGAGCGCATGGACACGCCAAGACCAGCAATGATGTTGGTGCCGTGACCAGTGGTGGACGCCTGTGCGATGTGCTGCACCGGTGCGTACTGGGTGCCGGTGTAGAACTCGGTGATCCAGACCAGTGCGGCGGTCAGCACCAGACCCACGGCGCAAGCGCCGAAGAGCTTCATCTGGCTGCCGGAGGCGGCGATGGCGTTGTCGGGAATCACGGCCGTCGTCACGAAGTAGAACGCGATCAGCGACAGCACGCCGGCAATCGCCAGGCCCTTGTACAGCGCCGGCATCACGTTCTTCATGCCTGGGCTGGCCTTGACGAAGAAGCAGCCGATGATGGATGCGATGATGGAGACGCCGCCAAGCACCAGCGGGTACAGCACAGCCTGCATGGGCGCTGCGGCGACCATCAGGGCACCGAGCACCATGGTCGCGATCAGCGTCACCGCGTAGGTTTCGAACAGGTCGGCGGCCATGCCGGCGCAGTCGCCGACGTTGTCGCCCACGTTGTCAGCGATCACGGCGGGGTTGCGCGGATCGTCTTCCGGAATGCCGGCTTCCACCTTGCCCACGAGGTCGGCGCCGACGTCAGCGCCCTTCGTGAAGATACCGCCACCCAGTCGCGCGAAGATCGAGATCAACGACGAACCAAAGGCGAAGCCGATCAGCGGGGTGAGCAGCTTGCCCAGTTCTGCCCCGGTACCGGAAGGCCCGGTGCCCAGCAGGTACCAGAAGAAACCCGCGACACCCAGCAGACCAAGGCCCACCACCAGCATGCCGGTGATGGCACCGCCGCGGAAGGCCACATCCAGCGCCGGGCCAATGCCCTTGGTGGCGGCTTGCGCGGTGCGCACGTTGGCCCGCACCGAGACGTTCATGCCGATGAAGCCACAGGCGCCCGAGAGCACCGCGCCGAGCACGAAGCCCACGGCAGTGGATGCACTGAGGAAGACACCGATCAGAATGGCCAGCACGACGCCCACCATGCCGATGGTCTTGTACTGACGGGCGAGGTAGGCCGCAGCGCCGGTCTGGATTGCTCCGGCGATTTCCTGCATGCGGGCGTTGCCCGCGTCCTGGGAAAGAATCCAGCTTCGGGACCAGAAGCCGTAGACCACGGCGACCAGGCCACACACCAGCGCAAAGATCAGCGCAGATTGTCCAACCATAGATTTCTCCTGCTCATTCGTTTCGACTTGGAGGGGGCAACGCTTGGAGGAGGCCCCCGCTGCGTTGCTTCCTCGCGTCCGTCACGCACCACAGAGGTGGAGCAGGGCGATTGGCCAACGGGGCCAATGTAGCGGGAATTGATTCAAAAGCGAACTGATCTGCATCAGGAAGTCAGGCTGGAATCAGTAAAATCAGGGTTAATCCCCAGCGCAGGTGGTCCCGATCGCCGCGTCCCATGTCAGGTCCGTGACAAGTCACGTCAAGAGGACCTCCCGTTTTCCATCAACTCTCAGAAAAATCCATGTCACTCGACAACGTCAAACCTGGCGACAAAGTTCCCGAAGCGTTCAACGTCATCATCGAGATCCCCATGAATGGCGATCCGATCAAGTACGAAGTGGACAAGGAATCGGGCGCGATCTTCGTGGACCGTTTCATGAACACCGCGATGCACTACCCGACCAACTATGGTTATGTGCCCAAGACCATCGCCGGTGATGGCGACCCGGTGGATGTGCTGGTCGTGACGCCGGTGCCGCTGATGCCCGGCGTGGTGGTGCCCTGCCGCGCCATCGGTATCCTGAAGATGACCGATGAAGCCGGCGAAGACGGCAAGGTGCTGGCGGTGCCGACCAACAAGATCCTGTCGCTCTACAGCCGCTGGAACAAGCCCGAAGACCTCAACCCGATGCGCCTGAAGGCCATCGAGCACTTCTTCGAGCACTACAAGGACCTGGAGCAGGGCAAGTGGGTGAAGGTCGGCGGCTGGGAAGGCCCCGAGGCCGCCCACAAGGAAATCATGGACGGCATCGCCGCATACCAGAAGGCCTTGGCCTGATCGAGACTCTGCGCAGGTTGTCGCTGCGCAGACCAACAAAAAAGCCTGCCGGAATCCGGCAGGCTTTTTTGTTGGAGCGGACGGCGGCGGCCGATCAGTTCTGCACGGCGTCGATGTCGCCGCGGTATTCGATCTTTCCGCGGACGCGGGCGCGGGGGTGCATGTCGATCAGCTCGTCGTAGCTGGCGTCGCCGATCAGGGTGGCCGAACCGGTGATTTCCAGCGCCTTGCGGGCGATCACGGTACCGATCACCTTGCCTTCGATGAACACGTAGTCGGCTTCAAGCCGGGTGTTCTCGATCACGCCGGTGGCGCCCACGTGGAGCGTGCCGCCGGTTTCAAAAGTGATGTTGCCCTTGAGCTGACCGTCCACCTTGATGCCCTGGTCGCGGTTGGTGTGGAAGTTGCCATCAAACACCGCACCTTCGGCAATCAGGCTGGTGATGGCGGAAAGGCGCTCGGCGGGGACAAGGCGGGTGGACGCTGGGTTTTGGCTCATGGATCAGGGCTCCTTGCTGTGCAACCAGTTTTCGGGTTTGAGAGAGAGTGTATCGGCAGAAGCTTCGGCAACGGCCGCTGGACGGGTGGTTCCGGGTTCGAGCGTCAGGCTGTTGCGCAAAACCAGCGGTGTGTCGGTGTCGAGGGACGTGACCTCAGGTTGGACGGGCGAGGCTTCGGTGGGCGCTGTCAAGGTTGGTACCGAGGGAGGTGTGTAGCGGGGTGATGGCGCCTCCATCGAAGCCTGCTGCTCTGCATCGCGGGCCATCCACGACCACGATGGGCGCACACCCTTATAGAGAGCGAAACCGGTCAGGACCATCAGACCAGCGAGTACATGCGGCGCATAACGTTGGGCATACCAGGTGGTCCAGCGCCAGGCGATTCGTCGCTGGGCGACACGGCGATCACGGCTCCAGCTGGCTTGAAGCGCCGCCAGCCGCACCGCATCCGAGTCGGGAATGGACTTCGGAGTCGGGTGCGGCGTGGGCAGATCCTCGCTTCTTTGCCACTGCATGAGGCCGTCAGTTCACTTTCCGTGCCGGCGCCACCCGTTCGAGCGTCGCGTTGAGGTCTGCACCATTGACCTGGATGCGGCCGTATCGCACCAGACCATGCACGCTGGCCGAGTCGTGGAGCGAGACTTCGCCCTGACCGGAGTCGAGCACGCCGTCGGTGTGTCCCATGACCGAGATCTTGTGTGCGGTGATGTCACCCTTGACACGCCCGGTTTCGGTCACAACCACCGACACCTGGATGCCGTCGGCCTGGGTCAGGTTGCCGTCCACCTGGCCGGCCACGCTGAAGGGACCACGCAACAGGGCGTTGCCGACAAAGTGGATGCCGTCGGCCAGCATGCTGCGTGCATTGGCGGCATCGGTGGCGTCGATCGGAGCCGGGCCGCTGTCCTGGGACTGCAGCATGGGAATGTTTTCGGCCATGGCCGGTGGCATGGCTCGGCCAACATCGACCTCCAGCGCCTGGGGCATGTCGGGTGTGTAGTCCGGCACCGGGCCGGGCACGGCGGGAAAGTGGTTCTGGTCGTTCATGGAGGGTGTTTCTGAGGGCTCTTCGTGGGTGCGGTCGGGGCGGATGTAGCGGCGTGCTTTCATGTTCGGCTTCCGGGTGCTCTCAAGGGCTGCTCGGGTTGCACGTCGTGCAAGATGGGCAGGCTGCCCCCCAACTTTAGCGTCTTGAAAGGCCCGCGAAGATCCGCGCCCTCGTACAGCTGTAACCGTTTGGCCATCAGGGTTCCAGTCGAAATCCCTGTCTGGGCGACATAGGCCATGCCCACACATTCGAGTTGCGTGTCCTGCGCCGAGGCGTCGTGCGCGCCCAGCTGGCCGAACAGGTAGAAGTCTCCGTTCACGCGCACGGTGCCGCGCACCACACCACCTTTCCAGACGATCAGTCGACCGTTGACCCGGATCTGCCCTGAAATCTCTCCCTGGACCAGCAGTCCACCATCAAACTGCAGCTCCCCATCGAGCCGGCAGCCGGCCGCAACCCGGTTCACCACATTCATGGCGATGGGGTCGATGGTCAACGTGTCCTGAGGCAGCTTCATTTCCATAGCAAGACCCCCCAGATGGCGGCCGTCACCAGCAGCGAGGTCAGGCCCAGGACGGCCAGCCAGAGTGCATGCCGTTCAAGCAGCCCACGCAGCTTGCCAGGCCGCGAACGCGGCTGACCGACAGGGTCACAGGCGTGGCTGAGCACGATCCAGTCACGCCAGAGCCGGGTGAGCTGGTGTTCACCAGTGGCCAACTGTACGTTCAGCCCCTCGGGACTGGGCTGTCCGGGTGAGCGGCGTCGGCCGAGCAGGGCGGTGAAAGGCGCACCGACGACGGTCTGCGTAAAAAAGGCGTCGGCTTGATCCATGAGCACAATTGTAAAGAACTTGTAACCAAATAATACGAATGGACGCACCCCAATGGGTTGCACGCCGTGACTTGTGGCATGAAAGTGCTCCTGGAGAGAGCCTTTGCACAACACATTGTCGGCGATGGCGAAGTCACAGGCCAACGCCTGGTTTCAGCGGACTGCGGCTGGACAGATGCTCCAGGTACCCGTGGATCTCCTGGTCTTCGTGTTCGAGAAAGCGTTCTACCGCCTCCGCGAAGGCCGGATGGGCCAGCCAGTGCGCACTGGTGGTGCGTACCGGCATCAGCGCCCGCGCCATCTTGTGCTCCCCCTGGGCGCCGCCTTCGAAACGCCGGAAGCCGTGTTCGATGCACCAGGACAGCGGCTGGTAGTAGCAGGCCTCGAAGTGAAGGCAGTCCACCCGTTCCAGCGCGCCCCAATAACGTCCAAAGGCGACGCCCTGCTCACAGTCGATGCCGATCAGGCTGGCGGCCATGGGTTGGCCGTCTCGCTCCGCAATGAAGAGCAACCAGTGTTCGGGCATGGTCTCGGCCATCCGGACAAAGAAGTCGCGGCTGAGGTAGGGCGGGTTGCCGTGCTCCAGATAGGTGCGCTCATAGCAACGGTAAAAGAAGTTCCAGTCGGCCGCGGAGATGTCTTTCCCTTGTGCGTGCCGGAACCGCACGCCGGCATCGGCGACTTTGCGCCGCTCCTGCCGGATCTTCTTGCGTTTTTCCTGTTGCAGAGTGGCCAGAAACCCGTCGAAGGTCCCGAGCCCCGTGGAGGTCCAGTGGAACTGCACGGTGTGCCGCAGCATCAGTCCTGCGTCTGCACAGGCTTGGGCATCTGCATCAGACAGAAAAAGCAGGTGCATCGACGACAGCTGCTCGGACCCTGCGTGTTCCAGAAGCGCCTGGACCAGTGCTGCACGGGCATTGGCGTCCCTCGCCAGCAGCCGGGGCCCAGGCACTGGCGTGAACGGTACTGCCACCAGACCCTTGGGGTAGTAGTCCAGACCATGCTGGCGGTAGGCATTGGCCCAGGCCCAGTCGAACACGTACTCACCGTACGAATGCGCCTTGTGGAACAGTGGGCAGGCAGCTTGTAGGACGTCACCGCGCCACAACGTGAGAAAGCGGGGCTGCCAGCCCGTCCGGGTTGTGGCGCTGCCGCTGTCGTGCATTGCGGACAGGTATTCGTGTCGCATGAAGGGGCTGGCATCGCCCTGCAAGGCCAGCAGTGCGTTCCATGCATCGGCGGGGATCCGCTCGGGCGAATCCAATACCCGGATGACATAATCGTCCGACGCCCCGCCCGAGGCTGCTGCGAGCTCCCCGTTCGCCCCGCCAGTCCTCGCCGTCTCTTTCCGTTCTTCCGATTCCATGACGCTCAAGATCTGTGTGGCCCAGCTCAATTTCGTGGTGGGTGACATGGCGGGCAACGCCCGTCGCATCGCCGATGCGGCGCGCAGCGCCCATGCCCTCGGTGTTGCCGTGCTGCTGACGCCGGAACTCGCCTTGTGTGGCTATGCGGCCGAAGACCTCTTCCTGCGGCCTGCGTTCATCGACGCCTGTGATGATGCACTCAAATGGCTGGTGGCCGAGACCGCAGACCTCAAAGGCCTGCACATCGTGGTGGGTCATCCGGCTCGGCTGGATTCGTCCGGTCGGCGCAACCGCAGCGTGTCCGTGGCAGGACTCTTCAATGCGGCCAGCGTGATCAACGAGGGGCGCATCACGCACACCTACGCCAAGCGCGAGTTGCCCAACTACCAGGTGTTCGACGAGCGCCGCTACTTTGTGCCGGGCCAGCAGCCCTGTGTGTTCGACGTGGAGGGAACCGATGGGCAGAAGGTGCGCGTGGGTCTGCTGATCTGCGAAGACGCCTGGTTCGATGCTCCGGCAGCGGACGCCAAGGCCGCTGGCGCCGACCTGCTGGCGATCATCAATGCCTCACCCTTTCATACGGGCAAGGGCGGGGAGCGGGAAGCGACGATGCGTGAACGCGCCCTGGCAGTGGGTCTGCCAATCGTCTACGCCCACCTGGTGGGCGGGCAAGACGAGATCGTGTTTGAAGGCCGCAGTTTCGTGCTCGACGCCGCGGGCTCCCTGGTCGGGCGGGCCATCAGTTTCGAAGAGGCGCTGTTCACCGTCAGCTTCAGGCGCGAGGGTGCCGACTGGCGCATCGCTGCAGACGTTGATCGTCCCCACAGCCAGGAAGCCGACTTGTGGCACGCTCTGGTGCTGGGCGTGCGCGACTACCTGGGCAAGAACGGTTTTCCCGGAGCGTTGCTGGGACTGTCGGGTGGCATCGACTCGGCCCTGGTGCTGGCGATCGCGGTCGATGCACTAGGCAAGGACAAGGTGCGCGCGGTCATGATGCCGTCGCCCTACACGGCGGACATCTCCTGGATCGACGCGCGCGACATGGCCGCGCGCTTGGGGGTGCGCTACGACGAGATCGCGATTGGCACGGAATTCGAGGCGTTCAAGGACTCCCTCCAGCCGCTGTTCGAGGGCCGACAGGAGGACACCACCGAGGAAAATCTGCAGGCTCGCATCCGGGGCACCCTGCTGATGGCGCTGTCCAACAAGTTCGGTTCCATCGTGCTGACCACCGGAAACAAGAGCGAGATGGCGACCGGCTACTGCACGCTCTACGGCGACATGGCTGGCGGATTCGCCGTCATCAAGGACGTGGCCAAGACCATGGTGTTCCTTCTGGCGCGCTGGCGCAATGCGCACGATCCGTACGGTACCGGCGCCAACCCGATTCCCGAACGCATCATCACGCGCCCGCCCAGCGCCGAGTTGCGGCCGGACCAGAAGGACCAGGACAGCCTGCCGGAATATGCCGTGCTCGATGCCATCATCGAGCGCTACATGGAAAACGACCGCAGCCCGGCCGAAATCGTGGCTGAGGGTTACCCGCAGGCAGACGTCGACAAGGTGGTGCGGCTGATCCGCATCAACGAATACAAGCGCCGCCAGGCGCCGATCGGCATCCGCGTCACCCACCGCAGCTTCGGCAAGGACTGGCGCTATCCGATCACAAGCAAGTACCGTGCATGATGGTTGTGGAAAGTTGCCCTCTATGAAAGATTCGGGCTCCACCGCGTTCAAACAGGCACAGCAGGAGCGTCTGGGCAAACCGCTCACGGGGTGGCGGCAGAAGCTCTACACAGTCATCTTCGAAGCCGACACCCGGGCTGGCAAGGCCTTTGACGTGTCGCTGCTGCTGCTGATTCTGCTCAGCGTGGCAGTGGTGATGGCCGACAGCGTTGCTGACCTCCATGTGCGTCACGGGGATGTGTTCCGTGTGCTTGAGATCGTGTTCACGGCAATCTTCACGGTCGAGTACCTGTTGCGGCTGGTCTGCGTGCGTCACCCCGCTCGATATGCCAAGAGCTTTTTCGGCGTCGTCGATCTGCTGTCGCTGCTTCCGACCTATCTGGCGGTGCTGTTTCCGGGCATGCATGCACTCATCGATGTGCGGGTGCTGCGCCTGCTGCGGGTGTTCCGCATCTTCGGACTGAGCGCCTACGTCAGTGAATACCGCAGCCTGCTGCTGGCCATCCGTTACAGCGCACGCAAGATCTTCATCTTTCTCTCGTTCGTGGTCATCGTCACGGTGATCATGGGCACCGTGATGTTCGTGGTGGAAGGACCTGAGAACCGGTTCACCAGCATTCCCACCTCGATTTACTGGGCGGTGACCACCATGACCACCGTCGGCTACGGCGACATCTCGCCGGTCACCACCACGGGTCGGTTCATCGCGAGCGTGATGATGCTGCTGGGCTGGGGCACCCTGGCCGTGCCCACAGGCATCGTGACGGTCGAAATGAGCAACGTTGGGCGGCAGAAGAGGGCCGCCACCACACGCACCTGCCACGAATGCCTGACCGAAGAGCACCTGCCCGAAGCACGATTCTGCATGCACTGCGGCGCAGCATTGCCGCCTTACCAGTCTGACGAAGGCCCGTAGAGCAGATCGGCGGCAGGTGCGTGATACAGTTTTGCGTAGCCCTCCCATTGGTCCTCATAGAGACAACCGCATGAAGCAGATCACCGCCGTCATCAAACCGTTCAAGCTCGAAGAAGTGCGGGAGGCCCTGGCCGAACAGGGCGTGACCGGGCTGACCGTGACGGAGGTCAAGGGTTTTGGTCGCCAGAAGGGCCACACGGAGCTCTATCGTGGCGCGGAATATGTGGTGGACTTCCTGCCCAAGGTGAAGCTGGAAGTGGTGGTCAAGTCGGCCGATGTCGACCGCTGTGTCGACGCCATCGTGCGCGCCGCACGCACCGGCAAGATCGGCGACGGCAAGATCTTCGTGACCCCGGTCGAGCGCGTGGTGCGCATCCGCACCGGCGAAGAAGACGAGACCGCGGTCTAAACCCGGTCCAGGCGGTCGGCAGGCGTCACGCCGCCGGCCTGCACCAGTTCGGGCAGCAAGCGCTCCCAGTCGGCTCCGACGCGAATCAGTTCTGTCTGCCAAGGCCCCATGAATTGCTGGTCGACACTGTGGGCGATGAAGCTCATCAGCCCGTCGTAATAGCCATCCACGTTGAGCAGGCCCACGGGCTTGTCGTGGTAGCCGAGCTGGCGCCAGGTCCAGACCTCGAAAAATTCCTCAAAAGTGCCGATGCCGCCAGGCAGTGCCAGGAAGGCGTCGGCCCGCTCGGCCATCATGCGCTTGCGTTCGTGCATGGTGTCCACCACATGCAGCTCGCTGCAGCCCTTGTGCGCCCACTCCCGTTCCACCAGCGCCTTGGGGATGATGCCGACCACACGGCCGCCGCTGGCCAGCGTCGCGTCGGCCAGTTGACCCATCAGCCCGTTGTGGCCGCCACCGTAGACGAGCTGACCGCCGTGTCGGCCGATCCATTCACCAACGGCCTTGGCGGCAGTGCTGAACGCAGGATTGGCTCCGGGCCGTGAGCCGCAATAGACGCAAAGGGAAAAAGCAGGGGTGTTCATGGGTTCACTCGGTTCAGATCCAGCGGCTGGCAATCGCTGCCAGCCAGGTGCCCGCGCACAGCAGCAGACTCAGCAACACGGCGGCGCTGCCCATGTCCTTGGCGCGTTTGGACAGCTCGTGCCATTCCGGACCGATGCGGTCGATGGCCGATTCGACACCGGTATTGAGCAGCTCGACAATCATCACGATCAGCACGGTGCCGCACAGCACGCTCACTTCGGTCCAGCTGCGACCGACCCAGAACGCCAGCGGAACCAATACGATCGCCGCAAGAGCCTCCTGCCGGAACGCGGTTTCCCGCCAGCCCGCACGAAGTCCTGCCAGCGAATATCCGAAGGCGTGCCACATGCGGCTGAGGCCACGGCGCTGCTTTTGTGCGTCGGTCGCTTCTCGTGAGTTCATGGGTGCCAGAACTTGGCCCGCCGGCCAGTCGCCGCAGGCTTGTGGTGCACCAGGCGGGTCCCCGCCAGGGCGTCGTGAACAAATTGCCCTTGGGCGTGGAAACGGGAGAGCAGGGCCCAGAACAGCACCCAGCCGATCATGATCACCGCCAGCTCGCCGCCGGGAAGGCCAAACAAGCCTGCGACCGCCAGCGGCGGCAGAAACCACAACCAGCAGAGCAGGTAACGCACCAGTGCTCTTGGTTGGGAAAGCGGTTGACCGGAGGCGTCCACCACCCGGATGTGCCAGGTCTTCATGGCCAGGGTTTGCCCCTTGGACCAGAACCACACGAAGTAGACGCCGAAGACGATAAACAGAAATGCTTGCTGCCAGTGGCGGTTGTCCAGTGCATGCCGGGTCTGGGTCAGTGCGGAAAACAGATAACCGGCAATGAAGACAACGCCGAAAAGCAGCATGCCTTCGTAGAGCCAGGCCGCCATGCGGCGCATCAGGGGTGGAGCCACCAGCGAAAGAAGACTGGAAGCGTTGGAAGAGGTGTCGGACATCGGATCGCGCACGGAATCGTTCATGGATTGTCGCATCCGCACTGGCCATCAACCCCAAGGCTGGAACAACGAATCCGCATCGATTTTGTCTGAAGCCTTGTTGCAGTGCGATAATGCAAGGCTGCAATTCAAAAAGGCAAACGGGTCAAGGTCCGGCGGGGTATGTGTCCGCTCATGTCCTTTGGCCTCAAGTCCTGACGCCGCTTCACAAGAGCTGGCGAAGGGGCACCCAAGGTATTTCGTCAGAGAAATTCTCGAAAGGTTCATCATGGAAATCAACAAGGCCGAACTGGCCGCGGCTGCCGCCAGCCAGACCCCCGCCACCGAACAGCTCATGGGCGCCGAGATCATGGTGCGCGCCCTGCAAGCCGAAGGCGTGAAGTACATCTGGGGTTATCCCGGCGGTTCCGTTCTCTACATTTACGACGCGCTGTACAAGCAGGAAAGCATCCAGCATGTGCTGGTTCGCCACGAGCAAGCAGCGGTCCATGCAGCCGACGGCTATGCGCGCGCCACGGGCGACGTCGGCGTCGCACTGGTGACCTCGGGTCCAGGCGTCACCAACGCCGTGACAGGTATCGCCACGGCGTACACCGACAGCATTCCCCTGGTGGTCATCACCGGCCAGGTTCCCTCGGCAGCCATCGGCTCCGACGCGTTCCAGGAGTGCGATACGGTCGGCATCACGCGCCCTGTGGTCAAGCACAACTTCCTGGTCAAGGACGTGCGCGATCTGGCCGACGTGATGAAGAAGGCGTTCCACATCGCGCGCACGGGGCGTCCCGGCCCGGTGGTCGTCGACATCCCGAAGGACGTGTCGTTCAACAAGGCTCCGTGGTCCGGCTATCCCGAGACCGTGGAAATGCGCTCCTACAACCCGGTGCGCAAAGGACACGGCGGGCAGATCCGCAAGGCGCTGCAGCTGCTGCTCAACGCCAAGCGTCCCTACATTTACACCGGTGGCGGCGTGCTTTTGGGCAATGCCGTTCCCGAACTGCGCGCGCTGGTGGATCTGCTGGGGTACCCGGTCACCCACACACTGATGGGTCTGGGCGCCTACCCGGCCACCGACCGAAAGTTCCTGGGCATGCTGGGCATGCACGGTACCTACGAGGCCAACCACGCCATGCAGAACTGCGACGTGCTGCTGGCAGTGGGCGCCCGTTTCGACGACCGCGTGATCGGCAACCCCAAGCACTTCGCTTCGGTGGAGCGCAAGATCATTCACATCGACATCGACCCGTCGAGCATCGCCAAGCGGGTCAAGGTCGATGTGCCGATCGTCGGCGACGTCAAGGACGTGCTGACCGAGCTGATCAACATGATCAGGGAAGCCCAGTCCAAGCCCGACGAGAAGGCGCTGGCTGCATGGTGGGACACGATTGAAGGCTGGCGCTCGCGCGACTGCCTGCGCTTTGACCGCGCCAACACGCAGGTCATCAAGCCGCAGATGGTGGTGGAGACGCTCTGGAACCTGACCAAAGACGACGATTGCTACATCACGTCGGACGTGGGCCAGCACCAGATGTTTGCCGCGCAGTTCTACAAGTTCAACGAGCCGCGCCGCTGGATCAACTCCGGTGGCCTGGGCACCATGGGGGTGGGGCTGCCGTACGCCATGGGCATCAAGCTCGCGAAGCCACAGGCCGACTGCTGGTGCATCACGGGCGAAGGCTCGATCCAGATGAACATCCAGGAACTGTCCACCTGCCAGCAATATGGCACGGCGGTCAAGGTGCTGTCGCTCAACAACCGCTACCTGGGCATGGTGCGCCAGTGGCAGGAACTGATCTATCAGGGCCGCTACAGCCACAGCTACATGGATGCGCTGCCCAACTTCGTCAAGCTTGCCGAGGCCTACGGCCACGTTGGCATGCTGGTTGAGCGCCCTGAAGACGTGGAGGCCGCGCTTCGCGAGGCACGCAGCATCAAGGACCGCACGGTTTTCATCGACGTGCGCACCGATCCGACGGAGAACGTCTGGCCGATGGTTGAAGCTGGCAAGGGCATCACCGAGATGCTGCTGGGTTCGGAAGAACTCTGACCTTTTCCCGGACGCCGTCCCGGCTTGAGCCGGGCTGGCGTCCTCCGACGAATCTATTTGCAGCCAAGCCTGCGCATTACCGTGCGCAGGGGAGGGCTCAGAAAAGAGGAATCTTCATCATGAAACACATCATCGCTGTCCTGCTCGAAAACGAAGCAGGCGCTCTCTCCCGCGTAGTGGGCCTGTTCTCGGCGCGTGGCTACAACATCGAATCGCTGACCGTGGCTCCCACGGAAGATCCGTCGCTTTCGCGCATGACGATCCAGACCACGGGTTCGGACGACGTGATCGAGCAGATCACCAAACACCTGAACCGGCTGATCGAAGTGGTCAAGGTCGTGGACCTGACCGAGGGCGCTTACACCGAGCGCGAGCTGATGCTTGTCAAGGTGCGCGCCGTGGGCAAGGAGCGCGAGGAAATGAAGCGGATGGCCGACATCTTCCGTGGCCGCGTCATCGACGTGACCGAGAAGAGCTACACCATCGAACTCACCGGCGACCAGGGCAAGAACGACGCCTTCCTGGAAGCCATCGACCGATCCGCGATTCTGGAAACCGTCCGCACCGGTTCCTGTGGCATTGGTCGCGGGGAGCGCATTCTTCGCGTTTAAGATTGCGGGTTTTTCGGGCTCAGCCAGTGCACCGTTCGGGCTGGGTCCGTCGAGGGCCTTCGACGGGCTCGTGAACGAACGGTAGACCAACATTCCAAAGAGGATTGAACATGAAAGTTTTCTACGACAAAGACTGTGACCTGAGCCTGATCAAGGGCAAGACCGTCGCGATCATCGGCTACGGCTCGCAAGGCCACGCCCACGCTCAGAACCTGAACGACAGCGGCGTGAAGGTCGTGGTTGGTCTTCGCAAGGGTGGCGCATCCTGGGACAAGGTCGGCAAGGCCGGCCTGACCGTGATGGAAGTCAACGACGCCGTGAAGGCCGCTGACGTCGTCATGATCCTTTTGCCCGACGAGCAGATCGCCGAGGTCTACAGCAACAACGTCGCCCCCAACATCAAGCAAGGCGCTTCGCTGGCCTTCGCACACGGCTTCAACGTTCATTACAACCAGGTCGTGCCCCGCGCCGATCTGGACGTTTGGATGGTCGCTCCCAAGGCCCCCGGCCATACCGTGCGCAACACCTACACCCAGGGTGGCGGCGTGCCTCACCTGGTGGCAATCCATCAGGACAAGTCAGGCAAGGCCCGCGACCTCGCCCTGAGCTACGCAATGGCCAACGGCGGCGGCAAGGCCGGCATCATCGAGACCAACTTCAAGGAAGAAACTGAAACCGACCTGTTCGGCGAACAGGCCGTGCTGTGCGGCGGCGCCGTCGAGCTGGTGAAGATGGGCTTCGAAACCCTGGTCGAAGCCGGCTATGCACCTGAGATGGCCTACTTCGAGTGCTTGCACGAACTGAAGCTGATCGTTGACCTGATCTACGAAGGCGGCATCGCCAACATGAACTACTCGATCTCCAACAACGCGGAGTTCGGCGAGTATGTGACCGGTCCGGAAGTCATCAACGAGCAGTCGCGTGCTGCCATGCGCAACGCCCTCAAGCGCATCCAGAACGGTGACTACGCGAAGATGTTCATTCAGGAAGGCCGCCTGAACTATCCGAGCATGACGGCCCGCCGCCGCAACACCGCCGATCACCAGATCGAAGTGGTCGGTGGCCAGCTGCGCGCCATGATGCCCTGGATCGCCAAGAACAAGCTGGTCGACCAGACCCGCAACTGATCCAGGCGGCCTCGCGGCCGCTGGCAAAGCAAAGGCCACTCCGGTGGCCTTTGTCCGTTTTGGCGCCAGAAGCCCCAGCCCTTACACTGCCAGCTTCGGCCCCTCTTCAGGGGTCAGGCGACTTCATCCATGCACGACGGATCCGATCCCATCATCGACAACGTTCCAGGCCAAGTGCGCCGGCCCAAGGGCATTTACATGTTGCCCAACATGATCACGCTGGCAGCGCTGTTCGGCGGCTTTTACGCCATCGTGATGGCGATGAATGGCCGCTTTGACCTTGCCACGGTCGGCATCTTCGTGGCCATGGTGCTCGACAGCCTGGACGGGCGGGTGGCCCGCATGACCAATACGCAGAGCGCCTTCGGCGAACAGATGGACTCGCTGTCGGACATGGTGTCTTTCGGCGCAGCGCCCGCACTCGTCGCCTACGTCTGGGTACTCAAGGATGTCGGCCGCTGGGGTTGGATAGCGGCTTTTGTCTATTGCGCCTGCGCGGCCTTGCGCCTGGCCCGCTTCAACGTCAACACGGGCGTAGTCGACAAGCGCTATTTTCAGGGCCTGCCTTCGCCAGCGGCGGCGGCATTGGTTTCGGGCTTCATTTGGCTCGCCAATGAACTGGAACTGGTCAGGGGAGATCTGGTCTGGCCGATGTTTGCCATTACCCTTTTCGCTGGCCTGACCATGGTGACCAACGTGCCGTTCTACAGCTTCAAGGACCTGAGCCTGAAGAAGAGTGTGCCGTTCGCGGCGATCGTTCTGGTGGCGCTCGGCATCGCCGTGATCAACATCCATCCTCCAACGGTGCTGTTTGGCGTGTTTGTTCTGTACGGACTGTCCGGCTATGTCATCTACCTGTGGCGCAAGGCCAAGGGGCGCCCCACCAGCGTGATCAGCACCTCGACCGATGAGCCCGAGGAGCGGGGACTGCACGAGTAACGTCTCATGCCAATCAAGGGCATGGATTTCCTCTATCCGTGCAGAGCCACCTTTGTGCTACATTGCCTGCCATGAATCGCATTTCGTTCGCGCTACTACTGGGTGTCCTTCACGGGCAGGCGGAATAGCGCGCGCGTTTTCCAGCACAACGGCCCGTTTGCACCCGCAGCGGGCCGTTTGTTTTGGAACTGCGGGTTTTTTCAAGAGTGGTCCACGAGGCCACACACCGGAGAACTGAGATGAGCGACAAGTTGATCATTTTCGACACCACCTTGCGAGACGGCGAACAGTCGCCGGGCGCGTCCATGACCAAGGACGAGAAGCTGCGCATTGCACGCCAGCTGGAGCGCCTGAAAGTCGACGTGATCGAAGCGGGCTTCGCGGCCAGCTCCAACGGTGACTTCGATTGCGTGCAGGCGATCGCCAACACCATCAAGGACTCCACGGTGTGTTCGCTGGCACGTGCCAACGATCGCGACATTGCCCGCGCGGCTGAAGCCTTGCGTGGTGCCAACCGCGCACGTATCCACACCTTCATCGCCACCAGTTCGCTGCACATGGAGAAGAAGCTGCGCATGACACCCGATCAGGTGTTTGAGCAGGCCAAGCAGTCGGTGCGATTTGCGCGCAACCTGGTGGAGGACATCGAGTTCAGCCCGGAAGACGGCTACCGCAGCGATATTGATTTCCTGTGTCGCGTTCTGGAAGCTGTGATCAATGAGGGGGCAACCACCCTCAACATTCCTGACACCGTGGGTTATGCGGTGCCCGAGCTGTATGGCGATTTCATCCGCACACTGCGGGAGAGGATCCCGAACTCTGACAAGGCCATCTGGTCGGTGCACTGCCACAACGACTTGGGCATGGCGGTCGCGAACTCGCTGGCCGGCGTGAAGATCGGTGGTGCCCGGCAGGTGGAATGCACGATCAACGGCCTCGGGGAGCGTGCCGGCAACTGTTCGCTGGAGGAAATCGTGATGGCGGTCAAGACGCGACGCGACTACTTCAACCTCGACGTTGGCGTCGACACTTCGCAGATCGTGCCCGCCAGCCGCATGGTCAGCCAGACCACAGGCTTCGTGGTGCAGCCCAACAAAGCCGTGGTCGGTGCCAATGCCTTTGCGCATGCGTCTGGCATTCACCAGGACGGCGTGCTCAAGGCACGTGATACCTACGAAATCATGCGGGCCGAGGACGTGGGCTGGAGCGCCAACAAGATCGTGCTTGGCAAACTCAGTGGTCGCAACGCCTTCAAACAGCGCTTGCAGGAACTGGGCATCGAGATGGAGTCGGAAAGCGAGATCAATACCGCATTCGCCGCCTTCAAGGAACTGGCTGATCGCAAGAGCGAGATCTTCGACGAGGACATCCTCGCGCTGTGCAGCGATGAGAGCGTCACCACCGAAAAGGAACGGTACGGACTGGTTTCCCTGTCCCAGCGCAGCGAAACCGGGGAACGTCCGCATGCTGAAGTTGTCTTCACGATCGAGGGCAAGGAAATTCGCGGCGCATCGGACGGAAACGGTCCGGTGGACGCTTCACTCAAGGCCATCGAAAGCCACGTCAAAAGCGGGGCAGAGTTGGTTCTGTATTCGGTCAACGCCATCACGAGTGGTTCGACCGAAAGCCAGGGTGAAGTGACCGTGCGCCTGCAACACGGCGGCCGCGTTGTCAACGGCGTCGGTGCGGACCCGGACATCGTTGTGGCTTCGGCCAAGGCTTATCTGAGCGCGCTGAACAAGCTGCAAAGTCAAGCTGACCGCGTGTCTGCACAAGGTTGAGCCTTTTCAAATCAAGCACTTGTAAACGTATTTTCGGGTGGACGCTGGAATTGCACCTTCTTTTTGGGGTTGTTCCGGCGTTCACTGAGGAAAGCTTTACAAACGTTTGATATTGCTAGTTATTTTGCATCGACCTATACTTCACTGCATCAAACGCTGTTTTCTGGAGTTGAGTCAATGAGTTTCCCCCGTGTACGCTTTTTCACAATCTTGCAAGGTTTTGCAACGGTCGTGATCCTTGCGTCGCTGGCGCTTCCGGTGGCAGTGCAAGCGCGGGAGAAGAACTCGGCAAAGACTGGTCGCAAGGCGCAACCTCAGTTGGTGGTTCGCAAGAAGAGCCGCGACGTTTCTGCCGTCGCCAAGACCAAGGATTCGCGGAGGTCCAACGCCGTGTCGGCCAAGGCCCGTCGCGAGACCGACAAGCTCGCCCGCCAGTCTGGAAACAAAGCATCCACCCGATTGGCAAAATCGCGCAACGCCACGCGCGATGTGCCTGTCGCGAAAACCAGGGCGGACCGCAGTGCAATGCGTCTGGTGGCTCACCACCGGGCTGCTCCCGTGATGCAGGCCATGGCTGTCGAACCTCGCTCGTCCAACGGCGAGCGCATGGGCCTGCGTTCTGCCAATGACCCACTGGATCTGAATTCCAGTGTGGCGCTGGTGGTAGACCAGCAAACCAATGAAGTGCTGTTCAGCAAGAACGATGCGGCGGTGCTGCCGATTGCTTCTCTGACCAAGCTCATGACCGGTTTGGTGGTGACCGATGCGAACCTGCCCCTGGACGAACAGATCACGATTTCGTCCGACGACATCGATACCCTCAAGGGCAGCCGATCGCGTCTGGCGGTGGGCACCACGCTCACCCGCCGCGAAATGATGCATCTGGCGCTGATGTCCAGTGAGAACCGTGCGGCCCATGCGCTGGGCCGCACCTATCCTGGTGGACTGGACCAGTTTGTCCGCATGATGAATGCGAAGGCCAGGGAAATCGGCATGCGCGACACCCACTATGTGGATCCCACCGGCCTTTCTAGCCAGAACCAATCCAGCGCACGCGATCTGGCGACGCTGGTGTCGGTGGCTTACCACCGCCCGATTCTGAGAAGCCTGTCGACGTCACCCAGCCATCAACTGGATCTGGGAACCCGTACCCTGGAGTTCCGCAATTCCAATGGGCTGATCAGGGACCCTGAATGGGACATCGGGCTTCAGAAGACCGGCTACATCAGCGAGGCAGGCCGATGCCTTGTGATGCAGGCCCGGGTGGCCGGTCGCCAGCTGATCATGGTGTTTCTGGACGCCACCGGCAAGTTGGGACGTGCCCAGGATGCCGAACGGGTCAAGCGCTGGGTGGAAGTGCAGAGCCCTCACCAGCAGGCTGCTGTTCGGCCCCAAGGTTGAGTTTTCCGCCAAGCCCATTGCATTCCATAATAAAAACGGCCCATGGGGGCCGTTTTCCATTACCAGCTCAGCGTGGAGCCGCTGGCTGGGCTGCAAATCCTCTGGGACATCCCAGCGCAATGGATATCTCTGCAGCGGTGGTGCGCAGCTTGGGCACCCAGTTCTCGTCGATGCGATCTGCCGGGGCCGAGATGGATAGGCCGGCCACCAGCTTGCACTGGTCGTCGTAAATCCCTGCAGCCATGCAACGCACGCCCAGTTCAAGTTCTTCGTTGTCGCGTGCGAGTCCTGCCTGACGGCATTGCTGGAGCTCACGCTCCAGCGTTGCCAACTGAGTCAGGCTGTTGCGTGTATTGCCTGCCAGCCCGGTACGGGTGGCGTAGGCGCGCACGCGCTGGGGTTCATCGGCCGCGAGGAACAGTTTGCCGACGGAGGTCAGGTGCAACGGAGCGCGACCTCCAATGGCGCGAACGACCTGCATGCCGGACCGTTCGCTGTAAGCGCGCTCGACATAGACGATCTCGTCGCCCTGGCGCACGCTCAGGTTGACGGGTTGCTGGATCAGTTTGTGCAGTTCCCGCATGGGCGAGAGCGCGGCGTCACGCACGCTCAGACGGGCCTTGACAAGATTTCCCAGTTCCAGCAGCCGCATGCCAAGACGGTAGCTGCCAGCCTCGGGGCGGTCCACAAAACGCCCGATGGTCAGGTCGTTGAGAATGCGGTGGGCGGTCGAGGGGTGCAGACCGGTCTTTTCACTGATTTCCTTCAGAGAGACCGGTTCTTCTCTTGAAGCGAGGACCTCCAGGAGGTTGAACATGCGTTCAATGACCTGGACGGTTGGGGTGGTGGGCAGGGAATCGGATCGTTTTGTCATGGCCGCAATCAGTTTGCGGCTATTTTACGAGATGAAATCACATTCCCGGCGTCCACACACTGTCGCGCAACACCTCATGCGGCCCGAACGCCGCCTTGTAGCTCATCTTCGGGCTCTGGGCGATCCAGTAGCCGAGGTACACATGCGAGAGCCCGAGCAGACGTGCCTGCTCAATCTGCCAGAGGATGCAATACGTACCGTAGCTGGCGCCTGCGTCGTCGGGTGCATAGAAGGTATACACGGCAGACAAGCCGTCGCTAAGCACATCGACAATGGAGACCATGACCAGCCGTGGTGGCTCGCCGTTCCTGGATGGTTCGCGGAACTCCACCAGCCGCGAGTTGACCCTGCTTTGCAGCAGGAACTGGCTGTATTGGTCAATGCTGTCCTGGTCCATTCCGCCGCCCGAATGCCGGCTGTTCTGGTAACGCAGGTACAGCTCGTAGTGTTCGGGGACAAAGCACAGGCCGAGCACCCGTGTTTCCAGCGTTGCGTGGCGCTGGCGGGCCCGCCGCTGGCTGCGCGTGGGTACAAAGCCGTGGACCGGGATGCGCAAGGGAACACAGGCCTGGCAGCCGTCGCAGTGCGGTCGGTAGGTGAACATGCCACTGCGCCGAAAGCCCATGGTCACCAGATCCGAATACGCATCGTTGTGGATCAGGTGACTGGGGGTCGCCACCTGGGAGCGCGCAAGGTGGCCCGCGAGATAGCTGCAGGGGTAGGGCGCTGTGGCGTAGAACTGCAACGCCTGCAGCGGAAGTTCTTTGAGGTGCGTCACGCTCTGGCGTCGTCGTCGGGGATGAGTTGATTCCAGTATACGGGCTCGAACTTCCACGCAGGTGGCCGATGGGCGACGGTCTGGCGCAGGTGTTCACAGAAGGCGTGGCGGGGCATCAGGCTCGCCCCCATGGAGGTCAGGTGCGGTGTGTCCTGCTGGCAGTCGATCAAAGGGATGCCAGACGCCAGGCAGAAAGCCACCAGCGCGGAGAGCGCCATCTTGGATGCGTCGCTGCGCAGGCTGAACATGGACTCGCCGAACACCATGGCACCGACGTTCACGCAATACAGCCCGCCCACCAGTTCACCGTCGACCCAGGTTTCCACGCTGTGTGCGAAGCCCGCCTTGTGCAGGCGAATGTAGGCCTGGACCATGGCCGGGAGGATCCAGGTCCCACTCTGGCCCTTGCGTGAAGCGTTGGCGCACGCCCGGATCACACGCTCGAAATCGTGGTCGAAGCGAATGTCGAGGCGCTGGTCCGACCGCAGCTTCTGGATGCTTTTTCTGAGCGAGCGATGAAACCTGAACGCTTGCGGCCGCAACACCATGCGTGGATCGGTGCTCCACCAGAGGATTGGCTGGCCTGCGCCATACCAGGGAAAAATGCCGTGGCGGTATGCGTCGGTCAGGGACGCCACCGAGAGGTCACCACCGGCCGCGAGCAGCCCTGGTGCAGGCGCCTGCTCTCCCCACGCCTGTTCAACGGACGGAAACCGGTCTCCCGGCTCCAACCAGGGCAGTTTCTGACCAAACGTGGGCGTGGTGGACATGCACCTATTGTGCGTCGCCTGTCTGTTGCGGGATCACCGGAAAAAGCAGCTGGAACAATCCCACGCCGATCACGATGCCGACCGCATCGGCCAGCCAGTCGTTGGCATCGCCGTATCGCCAACCTGTGGCTGACTGGGCCAATTCGATCAGCGCTCCATAGAACAGCAGTCCGATGAGCAGTCGCCGCAGGCGCAGTGGATAGGCCACCCGGCCGATAAACGCCAGTGCGGCGAAGCCTGCCGCGTGTTGGGCCTTGTCCCAGATGTCGAAGATCTGGGACGGCAGGTTCTCCACAGGGGTGAGCGACAGCAGGCCCACGGTCGCACAAGCGCCCCAGAAAGCAGTGAGGGCGAGCCTAGAAGCGAAGAGTGACTGGAACGGCATGGACTCAGCTCACGACCAGAAGACCAAAGAAAAATGCACTTAGATCTGATGACCTAAGTGCTTCTCGAGTTTTGGCCCCCGACCAGAACTCGAACCAGGGACCTGCGAATTGACAGGTGGCGAACCTCAATACGAACCCGGGTCGGCCACCGACCTTGTTCCATAAAAATCAAGCGGTGGGAAGAAGCTAGCCGAACTCGACCGAAGGCCTGAGCACCAACAACATCGCAAACACGGCGGCACCGACGGGGTGCAGAAATACTACCAGCTTGTGGCCCCAACTTCCCTGCATGAACCTGGACGCTTGACCTGAGAGCTCACGGAGGCGGTGGAGCGTTCGGTCTGTAACCAGAGAAGGTCGCCCATGAGGTGGCTACCGCCGTGGGTGTGATCGTTCGGCTATTGCATTGTGCGTGAACAAGACTCGGAAGTGAGCCCGAGACCGGGCAACCAAACCGACTCTTTCCTTGACGGCATCAAGGCCCGACGGAGATCTCGACCGACCGGAGCACCTGGAGGCGCATCAGAAGTCGGTGCGACCGCTTTCCAGGCTGGCGTGGTCGATCAATTGCCAGAAGTGGTCGATGAAGCTGCGGCGCACCAGCATCTGGAACCGGTCGTGTTCCGCAGTCAGCCACAGCGTCAGTCCGACCTTGTAGAAATGTGTGCCGACCGCACGATGGGCCGGGAAAGCGCGGGGGTGGAGGTCCATCGGACAACCCTGGGCGAGGGTGTCGCGCACCCGGGGCCCACAGAGGCCGACCTGAAAGAAGCCGCTGCTGACATCGGTGACGGCGCAATGCTGTCCGGCCAGGGCCGTGCGAAGCCTGGCCGCGAGTGCCGCTTCCTGGCCGTGGGGGGCCACCACCAGCCATTCGTCGGGACCTGTCCAGATGATGCGCAGGTCACCAACGGTGATGGTGGTGCAGGCGACCAGCGGTGGCTGCATGCCCAGGGCCTGCTCCACCGCCGCCAGGAAGGCGGCATCTTCCGGGTTCCCACGCAGGTTCAGCAGGCCAACGATGGTCTGGCGGGCCAGCAGCGGCTGGCCCGTTGCGACAACGGCGGGCGGCGGCATCTGGTGGGCCTTGCGGGTCAGGGTCTCAGGCATGCTGGCGCTCCGATTGCGGGTCGAAGAAGACGGTGCTGCAGATGGTGGCGGTGACGTTGCGGCCATCGCGCAGCGGAATCACCACGGTGTCGCCCATGCGGTGGTGTCCGCCCTTGACCACCGCCATCGCGATGGAGTGGCCGAGGATCGGGCTCATGTAGCTGGAGGTCACGTGCCCGAGCATGGGGTGGGGCGTCTGCCCTTTGAACTCGGTGTCCGTGATCTGCGCGCCTTCGGGCAGGACCAGCTGCGGGTCGGTCGTGCGCAAGCCGACCAGCTGCTTGCGATCGGTGCGCACGGTGTCGCTGCGGCTGAGGGAGCGCTTGCCCAGGAAGTCCTTGGTCTTGGCGACCATGCCGCCCATGCCCAGGTCGACCGGCGACATCGACCCGTCGGTGTCCTGGCCAACGATGATGTATCCCTTCTCGGCCCGCAGCACGTGCATGCTCTCGGTGCCGTAGGGCGTGATGCCGAATTCGGCGCCCGCCGCCTGGATCGTTTCCCAGACCGCCAGGCCTTGGCTGGCAGGTACGTTGACCTCGTAGCTGAGTTCGCCCGAGAAGCTGATGCGCATGATGCGCGCCGCTACACCGGCCACCGTGCCTTCGCGGTAGCTCATGAACGGGAAGGCGGCTTCATCGAAGTTCACATCGCGGCAGATCTTCTCCAGCACCGCGCGCGCCTTCGGCCCGGCCACCACCGTGGTGGCCCAGTGGTCGGTGACGCTGGTCAGGTAGATCTTGAGGTGCGGCCACTCGGTCTGCAGCCAGCGTTCCAGCCAGGACAGCACCCGCGCCGCGCCGCCCGAGGTGGTGTGCATCAGGTAGTGGTTCTCGCCCAGGCGCACGGTCACGCCGTCGTCGAACACCATGCCGTTCTCGTCGAGCATCAGGCCGTAGCGGCACTTGCCCACTTCGAGCTTGCTCCAGGCGTTGGTGTACATCCAGTTGAGCAGCACCGAGGCATCGGGGCCCTGGATATCGATCTTGCCCAGGGTCGACGCGTCCAGGGTGCCCACTGCGTTGCGCACTGCCAGGCATTCGCGGCGCACGGCCGCGTGCAGGTCTTCGCCCGATTGCGGGTAGTACCAGGGCCGCTTCCATTGCCCCACGTCTTCAAACAGCGCGCCGTGCGCGGTGTGCCAGTCGTGGATGGCGGTGGTGCGGATCGGATCGAACAGGTCGCCCAGCTCTCCGCCGGCCAGCAGACCGAATGTGACCGGCGTGTAGTTGGGCCGGAAGGTGGTGGTGCCCACCTCGGGAATCGACTTGCCCAGCAGCTGCGCCGCGATGCCCATGCCGTTGATGTTGCTGGTCTTGCCCTGGTCGGTGCCAAAGCCCATCGCGGTGTAGCGCTTGACGTGCTCGATCGACTCGAAACCTTCGCGCACCGCCAGGTGGATGTCGCTGGCCGCCACGTCGTTCTGGAAGTCGACGAACTTCTTGGGCGCACGGCTGGTGCCCGCCGGGTGCGGCACCTCCCACAGCGGACGCAAGCTCCCGGTGTCGATGGCCAGCAGCTGTGGCGCGGCGCCTTGGGTCGCAGCGAACCCTGCCAGCTGCACCGCGTCAGCGCCGGCACGCCAGCCGTCCAGTGCACAGGACGCCATATTCATCGGCTCACGGCAGGCGCCGGCCGACCGCTCGGCCTGCAACGAGGCGCCCGGCACGAAGCAGGCGCTCTGGTCGTTCCACACCGCTTTGGCGCCCGACTGGCAGAACAGGTGGATGACCGGGCTGAAACCGCCCGAGACTGCCAGCAGGTCACACGTCAGCGGGGCCGAAGCCTGGCCCAGCGAGCCATCGGACATCAGCGCATGCACCTGGACCGAGTTCACGGAGACGCTGCCGTTGGCCTGCACCACCACGTGTCCGGCCAGGATCTCGATGCCAAGCTCTTTGGCGCGAGCGCTGAGGTCACCGCTGACGTCACTGCGTGCGTCGACGACCTGCACGTGGGCACCGGCCTTGTGCAGCGCGACCGCGGCGTCGTAGGCCATGTCGTTGTTGGTGAACACGACGGCCTTCTGGCCTGGCAAGACCGCATACCGGCGGATGTAGGTGGTGACGGCGGAGGCGAGCATCACGCCTGGCAGGTCGTTGTTGGCGAACACCAGCGGCCGCTCGTGCGCACCGGTGGCGAGCACCACCTGCCTGGCCCGCACCTTCCACAGCCGTTCCCGCGGTGCGTGGGGCGGGGCGCTGTCAGGTGTCAGGTGGTCGGTGCAGCGCTCGGCCAGGGTGAGCAGGTTGTGGTCCTGGTAGCCAAACACAGTGGTGCGGGGCATCAGGCGCACCTCGGGCAGGCTGCGCAGGGTGGCCAGGGTGTCCTGCAGCCACTGCGCGGCGGGGACTCCGTTGATTGAGGTGTCGCTCGACAGCAGCCACCCGCCCATTTCGTTCTGTTCGTCCGCCAGCACGACCCGCGCACCACTCTGGGCTGCCGCGAGCGCGGCGCTGAGGCCGCTGAGGCCGGCGCCGGCGATGAGCACGTCGCAGTGATCAAACCGCCGTTCGTAGCGGTCAGGGTCGGTGTCGGTGGGTGACTCGCCCAGGCCGCTGGCCTTGCGGATGTGGTGTTCGAAAAAGTGCCAGGCCTTTTGTGAGGCCATGAACGTCTTGTAATAGAAGCCCGCAGGCAGGAAGCGCGAAAACCAGTTGTTGACCGCACGCCAGTCGAAGTCGATGCCGGGCTCGGCGTGGATCGGGCGCGCTTTCAGACCGGACACCAGCGGTACCTCGGTCATGCGCGCGTTGGGCACGGTGCGACCGCCTTCGAACAGCTGCACCAGCGCGTTGGGTTCTTCCACCCCGGCGCTGAGGATGCCGCGCGGTCGGTGGTATTTCCAGCTGCGCGCCACCAGGCGAACGCCTTGCGCGAGCAGTGCCGAGGCGAGGGTGTCGCCGGCAAAGCCTTCGAAATCCTTGCCGTTGAACTGGAAGCGGATTCGCTGGCTTCGGTCGATGCGCCCGCCGCTGCCCAGGCGTTTGGACTGCTGAGTCATGCTTGCGCTCCCTGCCGGTTCTTGTCGAACCATGCCTGGGCTTCGGGCGGCGGCGCCTCACCGACCTTCCACACCGCCACGATGCGGTAGCTGACGGTGTCGCGCAGCACGTTGAACCAGCGGCGGCAGCCGGTGGCGTGGTTCCACTGCTCGTGGTGCAGGCCCTTGGGGTTCTTGCGCATGAAGACGTAGTCGCCCCACTGTTCGTCGGTCATGTTTTCGGTGTTCAGCGGCCGGGCGATGCCGCCCTCGCCGCCGCAGCTGAATTCGGTCTCGGCGCGCTCGCCGCAGTAGGGACATTCAATGATCAACATGCGCGTTGTCCTGTGGTCTTTAATTGATCGTTCAGTGCGCCACGGCGGCGGCGCCGTGTTCGTCGATCAGGTGGCCGGTGCTGAACCGGTCGAGCGAGAACGCGGCGTTGAGCGCGTGCGGGCGGTCCTGGGCCACGGTGTGGGCCATGACCCAGCCCGAGCCGGGCGTGGCCTTGAAGCCGCCGGTGCCCCAGCCGCAGTTGATGTAGAGGCCCTTGACGGGGGTCAGGCCGATGATCGGACAGGCGTCGGGCGAGACATCGACGATGCCGCCCCACTGGCGGTTCATGCGCACGCGCGAGAAGATCGGGAACATCTCGATGATGGCCTGCAGCGTGTGCTCGATGGTCTGGAAGCTGCCGCGCTGGCCGTAGCCGTTGTAGGCGTCGATGCCGGCGCCGATGACCAGGTCACCCTTGTCGGACTGGCTGATGTAGGCGTGGATGGCGTTGCTCATGACCACGTTGGGAAAGATCGGCTTGAGCGGCTCGGACACCAGCGCCTGCAGGGGGTGGCTCTCGATCGGCAGGCGGATGTCGGCCATGCCGGCGATCACGCTCGAATGGCCCGCCGCGACCACCGCGACCTTCTTGGTCTTGATGAAGCCGCGCGCGGTATCGATACCCGTCACCGCGCCGTCCTCGCGGCGGATGCCGGTGACCTCGCAGTTCTGGATGATGTCCACGCCCAGTGCATCGGCGGCGCGGGCAAATCCCCAGGCCACCGCGTCGTGACGGGCCACGCCGGCGCGGCGCTGCAGCGAGGCGCCCAGCACCGGATAGCGCGTGTTCAGGTTGATGAACGGAATCATCTCCTTGATCTGGGCCGGCGTTACGACCTCGGCGTCCACGCCGTTGAGGCGGTTGGCGTTGACCCGGCGCTCGATGTCGCGCATGTCCTGCAGGGTGTGGCCCAGGTTCATCACGCCGCGCTGGCTGAACATGACGTTGTAGTTAAGGTCCTGCGACAGCCCTTCCCACAGCACCATGGCTTTTTCATACAGTGCGGTCGCCTCGTCCCAGAGGTAGTTGGAGCGCACGATGGTGGTGTTGCGCGCGGTGTTGCCGCCGCCCAGCCAGCCGCGTTCGACCACGGCGATGTTGCGCATGCCGTGTTCCTTGGCCATGTAGTAGGCGGTGGCCAGGCCGTGCCCGCCCGCGCCGACCACCACCGCGTCGTACTCGCGCTTCGGCTCGGGCGAGCGCCACTGGCGCTCCCAGCCCTCGTGGTAGGACATGCCGTTGCGCAGCAGCGACCAGATGGAAAAGTGTTGCATGGGCTTGAACCTCTCAGCATTCGGCGCCGCCGGCGGCGACGGTGGTCATCCGGGGGGCGGCGGTGATCATTTGCGTCGCCGGCCCGCACCGCGCTGCAGGTTGGCACCCGGCGCGGCACCGGCTTCGCGGCTCTGTTGTCCGGCCCACTGGGCCCGGGCACCGGTCGATACCTCGCCCAGTCCCGCCACGATCTGTTCCAGCGTCGGCGAAGGCTGGCGCGTGTGGGACAGCAGGGCCTGGTGCATCGCCGCCAGGTGCCTGGGTGAGGTGCCGCAGCAGCCTCCGATGATGCGGGCCCCGGCGTCGTAGGCCATGCGGGCGTACAGCGCCATCAGCTCGGGCGTGCCGTTGTAGCAGATGCTGCCGCCCACGAACTGCGGAATGCCGCAGTTGCCTTTGGCGACCAGCACCACGTCGGGGCCTGCGGCCTCGGCCAGGTTGTGGATGCAGGCCACCACTTCCGACGCACCTACACCGCAGTTGGTGCCGCAGGCGGCGAGCTTGTGGGGCGAGGACTTCTCGATCTGGGCCAAGTCTTGCGCCGACAGGCCCATCATGGTCCGGCCGTTGGTGTCGAAACTGACCGTGACGACGATGGGCAGCCCGACGGTGGCGGCGCCGGCTACCGCCGCTTCCACCTCTTCGCGAGACGACATGGTCTCGATCCACAGCACATCCACACCTCCGTCGGCCAGCGCCCGGGCCTGCTCGGCAAAGGCGGCCTGGGCATCCTCTGCGCTCAGGTTGCCGACGGGCACCATGATTTCACCTGTCGGGCCCATGCTGCCGGCGACCGCGACGGGACGTCCCGCCGCGTCGGCTACCGACCGCGCGATCCGGGCGGCCTTGGCATTGAGCTCGTGCACCCGGTCCTGCGCCTGGTGCAGCTTCAGTCGGTAGCGGGTACCGCCAAAGCTGTTGGTGAGGATGATGTCGGCGCCCGCATCGACAAAGCTCTGGTGCAGGCGGGCGATGCGGTCAGGGTGCTCCTCGTTCCAGAGCTCGGGGGCATCACCGGACACCAGTCCCATCTCGAACAGGTTGCTGCCGGTGGCACCGTCGGCGAGCAGCCAGGGTCGGGAGGCCAGCAGATCGGAAAAGCGGTTGGTAGAGGGGGAGGGACTCATGCGGGGGCGTTCGAAATCGATTGAGCGCTGATTGTTTCATGGGGCACCGCGCGGCGGCACGGGGAGAATGTCAAGCGACCCTCCGGCCGCGGCGGCTCTTGGTGCTGGCTTCGACCGCCACCCGCTCCGGCAGGTCCACCTGCTTCTGCAGTTCCGTGAACGGGTCGTTCAGGTGCGGGATGGCCATGGCTTCGACAAAGAAGGCCTGGAACTGCGGTTCGACCGCGGTCTCGATCTTCTCCACCCGGCGCACCAGGTTCTGGATGTCGGTGCGGGCCTGGGTGTCCAGCAGGGCCATGCGCGCGCCCGTGCCGGCCGCGTTGCCCGCGGAACTGACGTGGGCCAGGTCACAGTCGGGAATCAGGCCCAGCACCATCGCGTACTTCACGTCGATGTGGCTGCCAAAAGCGCCTGCGAGCCGGATCACGTCCACTTTCTGAATGCCCATGCGCTCCATCAGCAGGCGCACCCCGGCGTAGAGCGCGGCCTTGCCCAGCTGGATGGCGCGAACGTCGTTCTGCATGATGCGCAGGGCAGGGCGGTCGGCGCTGGCGCCCAGCAACTCGTAGCAGAAGGTGCGGCCGTCGGACTGGATGCGGGGGTTCATCGACGCCTTGCCGCCGTCGATGGTGCCGTCGTGACGAATCACCCCGGCCAGGTACATCTCGGCCAGCGCTTCGATGATGCCGGAGCCGCACACGCCGGTGACGCCGGTCTGGCGGGTTGCTTCTTCGAAGCCCGCCTCGTCGGACCAGAGGTCGCAGCCGATCACCTTGAAGCGCGGCTCCAGAGTGGCGGGGTCGATGCGCAGGCGCTCGATCGCGCCCGGCGCGGCGCGCTGGCCGCAACTGATCTGGGCGCCTTCGAAGGCCGGTCCGGTGGGGCTGGAACAGGCCAGCAGGCGCTGGTTGTTGCCCAGCACGATCTCGGCGTTGGTGCCCACGTCCACCAGCAGCGTGATCTTGTCGGTCAGGTCGGGCCGCTCGGCGAGCATCATGCCGGCCGTGTCGCCGCCCACATGGCCAGCGATGCACGGCAGCACATAGACCCGGGCGCCCGGATGCAGGTCCAGCCCGATCTCGCTGGCGCGCACGTCGATCGCGCGATCCACCGCGAGTGCAAACGGCGCGCCGCCGAGCTCGACCGGATTGATGCCCATCAGCAGGTGGTGCATGATGGGATTGCCGACAAACGTTGCCTCCAGGATGTCGCCCGCCATGATGCCGGCCTGGGACGCCACGTCGCGCGCCAGTTCGTTGAGCGCCGTGCGCACCGCATGGGTCATGTCGACCTCGCCGCCCGGGTTCATCATCACGTACGAGACCCGGCTCATCAGGTCCTCGCCAAAGCGGATCTGGGGGTTCATCACCCCGGCGGAGGCGACCACCTCGCCGGTGTCGAGATCGCACAGGTGCGCCGCGATGGTGGTCGAGCCCACGTCAACCGCCATGCCATAAAGGTGTTTCTGCAGGCCGGGCCAGATCGCGATGATGCGCCGCCGGGCATGCACCGCCACGGTGACCTTCCAGCCGCCCTTGCGCAACACCGGTTGCAACGCCTGCATGACCTTCAGGTCGCAATTGAGCTCGCTCAGGCCCCATTCGAATTCCAGCGAGTCTTCCAGCCGGCGCAGGTCGCCCGACGGATCGTGCATGTCGGGCTCCTGCACCTCCACATAGTGCAGGCTGACCAGCGGATTGAGCACCAGATCGTGTGCTTCGGCTGCTTTGCGCACCACCTGCTTGTGGACCTGGCTGTCCGGCGGCACGTCGATGACGACGTCGCCCTGTAGCCGGGCGTGGCAGGACAGCCGGCGACCCTCGATCAGGGGGCGCTCACCCTGGAATCCGCGTTCCACCTCCGTGATCTCGCACAGGCTGGCGGCGCTGGAGGTCAGGCCGTGTTTGGGGAATTCGCCTTCCGACACCACCACCTGGCAGCGGCCGCAGATGCCGCGACCGCCACAGACCGAGTCGATGTCCACGCCGAGCGACCGCGCGGCCTGCAAGACCGGCGTACCGATCTTGAAGCGGCCCCGTCGCCCGGACGGCGTGAAGACGATCAGTGCATCGTTCGATTCACTCATGGGAAAAGTTGTCAGGTTGGACGACGTCGGCTGGACTCGCGACGGCCGCGACCGGGGGCACCGTCGGCACCCGCCGGCGGGTCCTGGCGGAACTTGCGGATCCAGCGCGCGCAGTCGGGGTCGTGTCCCATCATCACGTCGGCACCAAGCACGGCGCGCACCACCTCTTCGTGCATCGGGTTGGTGATGGCCGAGGTCATGCCGGAACCGATCGCCATGGTCAGGAAGGCGGCATTGATGCCGTTGCGCTCGGGCAGGCCGAAGCTGACGTTGGACGCGCCGCAGGTGGTGTTCACCTTGAGCTCGGTGCGCAGGCGGTGCACCAGTCGCATCACCTGCACGCCGGCGGTGTTGATGGCGCCCACCGGCATCACCAGCGGGTCCACCACCACGTCGCACGCCGGGATGCCGTGGTCGGCGGCCCGCTGCACGATTTTTCTGGCGACCTCGAAGCGCACATCGGGGTCTTCGGAGATGCCGGTTTCGTCGTTGGAGATTGCCACCACCGCTGCGCCGTACTTCTTGACCAGGGGCAGCACCGTCTCCAGGCGGTCTTCCTCGCCGGTCACCGAGTTGACCAGCGCCTTGCCTTTGTAGACCTTCAGACCGGCTTCGAGTGCGGCGACGATGGAGGAGTCGATCGACAACGGCACATCGGTCAGCGACTGCACCAGCTGGATGCAATGCGCGAGCAGCGCAGGCTCGTCGGCCAGGGGAATGCCGGCGTTAACGTCCAACATATGCGCGCCGGCCGCGATCTGCGCCAGGGCATCGCTTTGCACGCGGCTGAAGTCACCCGCGATCATTTCGGCGGCCATGATCTTGCGACCGGTCGGGTTGATGCGTTCGCCGATGATGACGAAAGGCCGGTCGAAGCCGATCACGACTTCTTTGCTGGCGGAACTGATCACGGTATCGGTCACGGGTAACTCCTGAAAAACCTGAAAAGGAATGGCATCAAGCCGAAACGCTGTACGGGGTGTCGCGACCGGGGTACCAGGGCACGCGACCGGCCAGGACGCCCGAGCGCTCGACGATCTCGGGCACGGAGTCTTCCTGCCGGTAGGCCATGATGTGCACGCCACTGACCCCCTTGATCTCGCGAACTTCCTGGATCAGGTCGATGCAGATCTGCCGGCCCTCCAGCGCGGGCTTTTCCGCGCCCGCCAGCCGCCGGATCACCTCGTCCGGGATGTGCACGCCGGCAACGTTGCTCCGCATCCATTCGGCCACCTTGGCCGACCGCAACGGCCCGACGCCGACCAGGATGTACACCTTGTCCAGCAAGCCCAGGTCGTCCAGGCCGCGCATGTATTCGCGCAGCCGCGGCACGTCGTAGCAGTACTGGGTCTGGATGAACTGGGCGCCCGCAGCGACCTTCTTGGCGGTGCGCTGGGCGCGCCAGTCGAACGGCGGCACGAACGGGTTGGCGGCGGCGCCGAGGAAGACGCGCGGCGCAAACGTGATCTTGCGGCCGCTCTGGAACTGGTGCTGGTCGCGCATGGTGCGCGCGATCTCCAGCAGCGACATGCAGTCCAGGTCGAACACCGGCTTGGCCTGCGGGTGGTCGCCCGACTGAACGCCATCGCCGGTCAGGCACATCAGGTTGCAGACTCCCATGGCGGCACCGCCCAGGATGTCGCCCTGCATCGCGATGCGGTTCTTGTCGCGGCACGACATCTGCATCACCGGGGCATAGCCGGCGCGGGTCAGCAGCGCACACACCGCCAGGCTGGACATGTGGCAATTGGCGCCGCTGCCGTCGGTGGCGTTGATGGCATCCACGCAACCGTCGAACAGGCGCGCCCGGCGCAACACCTCGTCGGGGTCGGCGGAGTCGGGCGGGTCCATCTCGGCCGTGACAGCGAAGGTGCCACTGCGCAAAACGCGCTCCAGACGACCGGGCGAGGTGTGGCCGGGCAGGATGGGCAGGGGATAGCCGGGGACCGGCTCGTCGTCAAAGCGCATTCGAAGACTCCTTGCTCGCCAGCCGGGCTGCCGCGCGGGACTGCCCCTTTTCCCTGGCCACCTTCAGCCATGAGGAGCGTCCTTCGAGCCGCCGGTCCACCGCAATCTGGATCACGCGAATGGCCTTGCCGCCCTGCATGCGTTCGCTGCCCGCAAAACCTTCGACCCAGACGCAGCGCATCTCGGGCTTGACCTCGCAATGGCCATCGGCCCGCACACCGCCGCAGGGACCGTTGCGGATCGACTTGGGGCAGTTCATCGAACACGACATGCCGGTCGAACTCAGCGCGCACTGGCCGCACATCTGGCAGTCGAACAGGAAACCCTTGGTCCAGCGCTCCAGCAGGGCCACGGGCGCTTCGAGCCGCTGGTAGCCCACGCGTTCGAACACCGGATGCAGGGCGACCAGCACCTTCTCGAACCGGTCGTAGAACCATTCGAGGGATCGGGCGTTTTTCACCGACCAGAGGCGGACACGGTACATGGTCTGGATCCGGGTGGTGGTGAATGCTCAGGCCTGGTCCGCTTCCGGCTGGGCCGTGCGCTCGGAGGGAGGAACCGACCCTGGCTCCAGCCCGTGGGCGCGGATCAGGCGCAGCAGGTCTTCGTCGCTGTAGCGCGACTCCAGTTCCTGGGCGCAAGCTTGTGCAGCGGCCTGGAGGTCGCCGGTGATGGCGCTGGGGGCCGAGCGCGTCCAGTCGGCCAGGTAGGCGTCGGAGCCGGATTTGCCGGCGCGCATGGCGGCGCGGTCGATGGCCTCCTGGAAGCGATGGGACAGCTGGATCTTCTCCGCCTGTCTGCCTGCCTTGACGACCACCTGCGAGGGGATGTCGCGCCACGAAATCACGATCAGTTTTGCCATGTCAACACTTCAACGGGTTGGTGCACCGACGCGGCGCGAAACAATCCGGTTTCCAGCTCGCCGTAGCCGGTGAGCCGGTAGGTGAACTGCAGCCCCAGGCGCAGGGCCGCCGCTTCACCCAGCACACGCCCATCGCTGCTCTCGCGCTGGGCCAGGTAGACCAGGTGGGTGTAGTTGCCGAAGTACACCGGCAGCAACTCCGGGTGCCGGTCCAGGCCAAGCCCCCGGATGACCAGCCGGTCGAAATGGCGCAGCAGGAAATCGGTCAGGTAGAAGCTGCCGATCGCGGCCTCGCTCAGCTCATCGAACAGCGCGTCTCCGGCGAAGAAGCCATAACAGTGGGCGCCGGGGAGGCGCTCCACGCCTTCGCGCTCGAGCAGGGCGTCCAGCCGGCCGCCCGTGCCGCAGTCGGCATAGGCGACAAAGATGTGTTCGAAACCGGCGGCGCGGGCCTTGGCGATTTGCGTAGCCACACCCGGGGTGATCTTGTCCGGCGTGTTGTGCCAGTCGGCCGGCAGGCATTGCACGGCCAGGTGAGGCCAGTGGTTGATCCGCTGAAGGGCGGTGATCTCGTGGGCCAGCGCGCCGCAGGCGATCACCAGGGTGGAGGCGTTCCTGTTCACGACCGGCCTGCACCCATCGCCAGGCGGCTCAGGCCGCCGCGCGCCGCGCGGCGAGCAGGGTCTTGGCCGTTTCCACGGCCACGCCGGCATCGCGGCAGTAGGCGTCGGCACCCACCGCTTTCCCGAACTCCTCGTTGAGGGGAGCGCCGCCGACGAGCACGATGTAGTCGTCGCGCAGGCCCTTTTCCTTGAGGGTGTCGATCACCACCTTCATGTACGGCATGGTGGTGGTCAGCAGCGCCGACATGCCCAGGATGTCCGGCTGGTGCTGCTCGATGGCTTCCAGGTATTTTTCGACCGGGTTGTTGATGCCGATGTCGATCACCTCGAAACCGGCACCTTCCATCATCATGCCTACCAGGTTCTTGCCGATGTCGTGGATGTCGCCCTTGACGGTGCCGATGACCATCTTGCCAATCGGTTCTATGCCGGTTTCGGCCAGCAGGGGCCGCAGCACTTCCATGCCGCCCTTCATCGCGTTGGCCGCCAGCAGAACTTCGGGAACGAACAGGATGCCGTCCCTGAAGTCGACCCCGACGATGCGCATGCCCTCGACCAAGGCGTCGTTGAGTACCCGGTCTGCCGACCAGCCGCGTCCCAGCAGAATGTTGGTCGCTTCAACCACCTCGTCGCGCAGGCCGTTGTACAGGTCGTCGTGCACCTGTTCGGTCAGCTCTTCGTCGTTGAGGGTGTTGAGGTCAAGGTCGTCGTCGTACTCTTCTGCCATGGTCAATCCTCAGGGGCGCGCCGGGCGCCAGTGGTGCGGTTTCGGGCAATCGTAAGCGGCCGCCACAGCCGGGGTGGATGCATTAGCGACCAGACCTTGTCGTCGGACGACAGGTGCCAAGTCCTGCCGATTTCACGCCAAAACAGGGGCATTCACAAGCGCCGTCGTCACCGTGGCGGCATGCGTCGCCGCCAGACAATCCGAATCCACTTGCCTCACTACACTGCCCCCCATCCACTGACCATCCCTCGGAGAAACCCCATGGACCCCCGGCTCGAAGGCAAGAAGATCTACATCCTCACCGCGACCTGCGACAGCCGTCTGGGCACGGTGGCTGCGATATCCACCTTCCTCGCTTCCCGCCACGGTTTCATCGTGGACATGCACCAGTTCGATGACGTCATCAGTGGGCGGTTCTTTGTCCGCACGGTGTTCTTCGGTGACGTCCACAAGAGCCCTGATGTCAACGGCTGGCGCGAGCAGTTCATGGAGGTCGCTCGGCGCGAGCAGATGGAGTGGGCCATCTACGAAGAAGACAAGCCGGCCCGGGTGCTGGTGATGGTCTCCAAGTTCGACCACTGCCTGGTCGACCTGCTGTACCGCCACCGCCGGGGCGAGCTGCACATGACGATTCCGGCAGTGGTCTCCAACCACCCGGACATGCAGGCCCTGGTCGAGTCCCACGGCATCCCCTACATCCTGCTGCCCGTGACACCGGCCAACAAGGCCGAGCAGGAAGCGCGGCTGCTGGAAATCGTGGAAGAGACACAGTCGGAGCTGGTGGTGCTGGCGCGTTACATGCAGATCCTCTCGGACGACCTGTGCCGCCAGTTGCGGGGCCGCGCCATCAACATCCACCACTCATTTCTGCCTGGTTTCAAGGGCGCACGCCCGTACCACCAGGCGCACGAACGCGGCGTCAAACTCACCGGCGCCACGGCCCACTACGTGACCGCCGACCTGGACGAAGGGCCGATCATCGAACAGATCGTCGAACGGGTGGATCACAGCTACGACCCCACCCGTCTGGCGGCAGCCGGCCGGGATTCGGAGTGCCGCGCGCTGTCGGCGGCGGTGCGTTTTCACATCGAGCGGCGCGTGTTCCTCAACGGCAACCGCACGGTGGTCTTCCGCTGAGGACCGTTGGCCGCTCAGTGCGGCTCGCCGGCCGGGGACAGGTTCTGGCGGCGTTCGGAACTCGGTGAGAGGCCGAACACACTGCGGTAGCACTTGGAGAAATGCGGGGGCGACAGGAAGCCGCAGATGACCGCGATTTCGGTGATCGACAGCGAGGTCTGGTTCAGCAGTTCGCGGGCACGTTGCAGACGCAGCTCCAGGTAGTACTTGGTCGGCACCTGGCCCAGGTAGCGCTGGAACAGGCGCTCCATCTGCCGGCGCGAGACCCCGACGAGTTTGGATATCTCGTCCATGGACAGAGGCTCTTCGATGTTGGCCTCCATGATGGCCGCCGCCTCGATGAGATTTTCGTGGAACTTGCCCACCCGAGCCTGCAGGGGCACATGCTGGCGGTCGCTTTCGTTGCGCACCCGCTCCAGGATGAACTGCTCCGAGATGATGGCGCCGACGTCCTGCCGGAAATGCTTTCGGAAGATGTGCGACATCATGTCCAGTGCCGCCACGCCGCCCGCACAGGTGTAGCGGTCGCGGTCAAGCACATAGACCTGGTCCAGGAAACGCACCTTCGGGAACAGCTCCTTGAGTGCGGCCACGTTTTCCCAGTGGATCACGGCCTTGTAGCCGTCGAGCAAGCCCGACTTGGCCAGCAGATATCCACCGGTGCAGAACGACCCCACGATGGGAACATGTTGCGCCTGGTGCCGCAGAATGACTTGCAACTCGGGGTTGAACTGCTGCGTGACATTGATGCCGCCGCACACGAACAGCATGTCGGGCTGGCGCATCGCCGCCACGCTCTGGGTGGGCTCCAGGTACTGCCCGCAACTCGCCCGCACCGGCTCGCCGCTCTGGCTCACCACCACCCATTCGTACACGGTTTGACCACAGGCCCGGTTGGCCATGCGCAGAGCCTCGATGGCACAGGTCAGGGCCAGCAGGGTGTACTGGGGAACCGTCAGGAATGCGACCCGGACCTTCAGGTCGGGAACCACCGGCTGGACCAGGTTTTTGCTCAGGGGAACGGACTTGCTTGTCATCTGGAGAAGTGGATAAGACCTGGGGCTCTGTTTCAGATGCGACCATCCCATGCCGCATCTGCACCTGCCCGACCCGTGCCCGGATTGTGCAGCAAGCGGGCTCCGGCCTTCAGGACTGGCTGGTCAGCCAGCGGTGGAACTGTTCGGCAGCGGCCGCGCGGCGCGGGGTCAGCTGCACCCACCAGTAGCCATACGGGCCCTGGGTCTTGCGCTGCGGCAGCAGGCGCAGCCGCTTCTGGCGCAGCTCGTTGACCACCATGGCCTTGTCGACGATGGCGATGCCCGCGCCCGCGACCGCCGCGTTGATCGCCTGGTCCAGGCTGGAGAACCGGACCTTGGCGGTGTGTTCGTAGGCCTTGGGGTGACCCAGGCCCTGGGCCAGCAGCCAGTCGGTCCAGACCGGCAGGTCCTGGGCGCCGTTCTTGAGCAGCAGCCGCGGCGTGCTGGCCAGGTCGGGGGCCTTGCCGCCTTCGAACCAGCCCGGGCTCGCCACCGCGACATGTTCTTCCAGCCGCAGCATCTGCGAGTGCCCGAACTGCCAGGGCCGGTCCAGGAACATCACCAGGCAGTCGAAGCGGCTGGCGTCTTGCTTGCGCTGGACCGGTTCGGTGCTGACATTGAGCGTGATCAGGGGATGGGCCTTGGTGAACTCGCCCAGCCGGGGTGCCAGCCACCGTGTCCCGAAGGTCTGGGGCACATTGACGCTCAGCTCGATGCGGCCCTGCGAGCGCATCTGGTGCACCTGCTCGACGCCGGTTTCCAGCGACTCGAAGGCGTCCTCCACATGCTGTATCAGCAGTTGCCCGGCCGTCGTCAGTCGCAGCCCCCGGGCCTCGCGCAGGAACAGGGCCTCGCCCAGATCGTCTTCCAGATCCTTGATCTGCCGGCTGACCGCGCCCTGCGTCAGGTGCAGGTGCTGCGCCGCGGCGCTGAAGCTGCCGGCGCGTGCCGCCGCCAGAAAAAACCGCAAGCCGTTGAGGGAAGGAAGTCTGATCATTGCCGTGGGTGTGAGGCATGAGAATAACTCATACCTCAGTCGGAGAAAAACTCGATCTGTTCAGAGGTCCGTCAGCGGCCGCGCGTGGACATAATCGTCCGCAGCCAGGCCCTACCGAAGAGGCCATAAGGTCCACCCGAGGAATCCAGATGAGCGAAGCGTCCTCTCCGCCGCCTGCCAGCCGACGCCGCCCCGGACGCGCCGAGCGGGCCGCCCGACCGGCGCCTTCCACGGCACGCTACCGGCAGCTCCAGCACCGCTTTCCGCCCACGCCGGTGGTGAGCGAGGACGAGCTGGAGGCGATCCACCTGACCTCGCTGCAGATCCTCGAAGAAATGGGCATGGACTTCATGCACGAGGGCGCGCGCGAGATCCTGCGCCAGGCCGGCGCCGACGTGCGCCCCGGCTCGGAGCGGGTGCGTATTCCGCGCGAGCTGATCCTGCAGGCGATCCAGACCTGTCCTTCCGAATTCACGCTGCACGCCCGCAACCCCGAGCGCAACATCGCCATCGGCGGCCGGAACCTGGCCTTCGCCCAGGTGGCGAGCCCGCCCAACTGCTCCGACCTGCAGGGCGGGCGCCGGGCCGGCAACCAGGTCGACTTCCGCAACATGGTCAAGCTGGCGCAGCGGTACGACATCGTGCACTGCACCGGCGGCTACCCGGTGGAGCCGGTCGACCTGCATTCGTCGGTCCGCCATCTGGACTGCCTCTCGGACATCGCCAAGCTCACCGACAAGGCGTTCCACGCCTACTCGCTGGGGCAGGCGCGCAACCTCGACGGGCTGGAGATCGCGCGCATCGCGCGCGGCATCAGCGCCGAGCAGATGGAGCGCGAGCCGTCGCTGTTCACCATCATCAACAGCTCCTCGCCGCTGCGGCTGGACACGCCCATGTTGCAGGGCATCATCGAGATGTCCTCGCGCAACCAGATCGTGATGCTCACGCCGTTCACGCTCGCTGGCGCGATGGCGCCCGTGACGATCGCCGGCGCTCTGGCGCAGCAGAACGCCGAGGCGCTGGCCGGCATTGCCTTCACCCAGCTGGTGCGCCCCGGCGCGCCGGTGGTGTATGGCGGCTTCACCAGCAACGTGGACATGAAGACCGGTGCGCCCGCCTTCGGCACGCCCGAGTACATGAAGGCGGTGCTGGCCGGCGGACAGCTGTGCCGCAAGTACGGCATTCCCTACCGCACCTCCAACGTCAACGCGGCCAACACGGTCGACGCGCAGGCGGCCTACGAATCGGTGTTCTCGCTGTGGGCGCTGGTGCAGGGCGGCGGCAACTTCATCATGCATTCGGCCGGCTGGATGGAGGGCGGCCTGACCTGCTCGTTCGAGAAGTTCATCCTCGATTGCGACCTGCTGCAGATGGTGGCCGAGTTCCTCACGCCGCTGGACGTGAGCCCGGCCGGGCTGGCGATGGACGCGGTGCGCGAGGTGGGCCCGGGCGGCCACTACTTTGGCACCGCCCACACGCTGGAGCGTTTCGAAACCGCCTTCTATTCACCGATCCTGTCGGACTGGCGCAACTACGAGACCTGGCAGGAGGCCGGCAGCCCGACCGCCTACCAGAAGGCCAACGCCGTCTGGCAGCGCGAACTCGCCGCCTATGAGCGCCCGCCGATGGACCCGGCGATCGAAGAAGAGCTCGACGCCTTTGTGGCGCGCCGCAAGGCCGAGGGTGGCGTGGCGACGGATTTCTGAACATCGAAGAAACGCATAAGAAGTATGGAGAAGCGGACATGAAGACAAGTGCCCAAGTGGTGGTCATCGGTGGCGGGGTGGTGGGGTGTTCGGCGCTCTACCACCTAACCAAGAAGGGCTGGACCGACGTTCTGCTGCTCGAACGCGACCAGCTCACCAGCGGTTCCACCTGGCACGCCGCCGGCGGCTTCCACACCCTCAACGGCGACCCCAATGTGGCCATGCTGCAGAGCTACACCGTCAACCTCTACAAGGAGCTGGAGGAGAAGTCCGGCCAGTCGTGCGGCATGCACAAGTCGCCCGGCATCATGCTGGCCGACACGCCCGAGCGCATGGAGTTCCTGAAGATGACGGTGGCGCGCGGCCGCTACCTGGGCATGGAGACCGAAATCATCTCGGTGGCCGAGGCCAAGAACTACTTCCCCTTCATCGAAGACCGCTACTTCATCGGCGCGCTGCTCGACCCCAACGAGGGCCACCTCGATCCCTCGGGCACCACCTATGCCTACGCCAAGGCAGCCAAGCTGGCCGGCGCGCAGATCGAGATCCAGACCATGGTCGAGGGGCTGGAACAGCGCACGGACGGCAGCTGGACGGTGCGCACCAACAAGGGCGACATCCACGCCGAGCACGTGGTCAACTGCGGCGGCCTGTGGGCGCGCGAAGTCGGTCGCATGGTGGGCATCGAGCTGCCGGTGCTGGCGATGGAGCACATGTACCTGGTCACCGACGACATCCCCGAGGTGACGGCCTTCAACAAGGCGACCGGCAAGGAGATCGGCCACGTGATCGATTTCGGTGCCGAAAGTTACCTGCGGCAGGAAGGCAAGGGCATGGTGCTGGGGGTCTATGAGCAGGCGGGCGTGCCGTGGTCCACCCGGACGACGCCCTGGAGCTTTGGCCAGGAGTTGCTGCAGCCCGACCTGGACCGCATCGCGCCCTCGCTCGAAATCGCCTTCAAGCACTTCCCCGCGCTGGAAAACGCCGGCATCAAGCGCGTCATCAACGGACCGTTCACCTTCGCGCCCGACGGCAACCCGCTGGTCGGTCCGGTGCAGGGCCTGCGCAACTTCTGGTGCGCCTGCGGTGTCATGGCCGGCTTCAGCCAGGGCGGGGGCGTCGGGCTGGCGCTGTCCAACTGGATGGTTGATGGCGACCCCGGCTTTGACATCTGGGGCATGGACGTGGCGCGCTACGGCAGCTGGGCCACCCGCGACTACACCCAGGCCAAGGTGCGCGAAAACTACTCGCGGCGCTTTCGCATCCGCTTCCCCAACGAAGAGCTGCCAGCCGCCCGGCCGCAGCAGACCACGCCGCTGTACGACGCGATGCGCGCGCAAGGCGCGGTGATGGGCGACAGCTGGGGCATGGAAACCCCGCTCTGGTTTGCGCCACCCGGCGAAAAGGCCGAAGACGTCGTGTCCTTCCACCGCAGCAACGACTTCGGGCCTATCGGCGCCGAATGCCGTGCTGTGCGCGAGGCGGTGGGCGTGACCGAGATCGCCAACTTCGCCAAGTACCGCATCCGCGGCGCGGGCGCCGAGGCCTGGTTGCTGGGCATGATGACCAACACCATGCCCAAAGACGGTCGGCTCATCCTGACGCCGATGCTCAATCCGCAAGGCAAGCTGATCGGCGATTTCACCATCGCCCGACTCGCAGAGGGCGACTACATGATGTGGGGCAGCAGCCAGGCGCAGGTCTACCACATGCGCTGGTTTGAACAGCACCTGCCGGCCGACGGCTCGGTGCAGATCGAGGCGCTGGGCATGAAGCTGATCGGCCTGTCGATCGCTGGCCCGAAGGCGCGCGAGGTGCTCGCGGCGATGACCGACGACGACGTGAGCAACGCGGCGTTCAAGTTCATGGACTGCCGCCACATGACCATCGGCAACGTGCCGGCGCTGGTCAACCGCATCACCTACACCGGTGACCTGGGCTACGAAATCTGGGTCGCGCCCGAGTACCAGTACCGGCTCTACCAGGCCATCATGGCCGCCGGCCAGCCGCACGGCATCCGCAACTTCGGCATGCGCGCGCTGCTGTGTCTGCGGCTGGAGAAGCACTTCGGCACCTGGTACCGCGAGTTCCGCCCGATCTATGGTCCGTTCGAGGCCGGGCTGGACCGCTTCGTCAAGCTCGACAAGCCCGATTTCATCGGCAAGGTCGCCGCCCTGAAAGAGAGGGCCGACGGTCCGAAGCGCACGCGGGTGTTCCTCGAGGTGGACGCGCTGGACGCCGACGTGATGGGCGACGAGCCGATCTGGGTCGACGGCCAGGTGGTCGGCTGGGTCACCTCGGGTGGCTACGGGCACTTCGTGCAGCAGTCGCTGGCGCAGGGCTACATTCCGACCGCGCTGGTGCGGCCCGATCTGCGGCTGGAGGTCGAGATCCTGGGCGAACGACGACCGGCCCGCCTGCAGATGAGCCCGCCTCTCGACCCGGACGCCCTGCGCATGCGGATGTGAGCGGGCCGAGGCTATGAGCGAACGTTATTCCGTCTGGTCGCTGCTCAGGCACGCCATGGGCGGCCACAAGGGCTGGGAGCGCGCCTGGCGCGACCCCGAGCCCAAGAAAAGCTATGACGTGGTCATCGTCGGCGGTGGCGGGCACGGCCTGGCCACCGCCTACTACCTGGCGAAGAACCACGGCGTGAAGAACATCGCCGTGCTGGAGAAGGGCTACATCGGCCAGGGCAACGCCGGGCGCAACACGACCATCGTGCGGTCGAATTACATGATGCCGGAGAACGCACCGTTCTATGAGCACTCCATGGATCTCTGGCGCGGGCTGTCGCACGAGCTGAACTACAACGTGATGTTCTCGCCGCGCGGTTACCTGTTCGTAGTGTGTTCGCCCTCGGCGATGGACGCGCAGGTGCGCCGCTCCAACACCATGCGGCTGCATGGCGTGGAGTGCGAGGTGCTCAACCGCGAGCAGACGCAGAAGCTCGCGCCTTACCTGGACTACAGCGACGATGCGCGCTTCCCGATCTACGGCGCGATGCTGCAGAACGGCGCCGGTACCGCGCGCCACGACGCGGTGGTCTGGGGCTATGCGCGCGCCGCCGACCAGCTGGGCGTGGACATCATTCAGAACTGCGAGGTGCAGGACTACCTCTGGAGCGGCGACCGCATCGTCGGTGTGAAGACCAGCCGCGGCGACATCGGCGCGGGCAGAGTAGGGCTCGCCGCCGCGGGCGCCACCACGCTGCTGACGCAGAAGGCGCACCTGCAGGTGCCGATCGAGACCTACATGCTGCAGGCCTATGTGACCGAAGCGGTCAAGCCGGTGGTCAACCACGTCGTGGTGTGGTCGGCGGCGTACTTCTATGTTTCGCAGTCGGACAAGGGCGGCCTGGTCTACGGCGGCCACCTGGACAAGTACAGCTCCTGGGCCCAGCGCGGCAACCTGGCCAACGTGGTCGAGGTGCAGCAGGACCTGGTCAGCGCGATCCCGTTCACCTCTCGCCTGCGCCTCCTGCGCCACTGGGGCGGCCTGAACGACATGACGCCCGACAGCAGCCCCTTCATCTGCAAGACGCCTGTCCCCGGCCTGTACCTCAACGCCGGCTGGTGCTACGGCGGTTTCAAGGCCACGCCCGCCTCGGGCTGGACCTTCGCCCACCTGCTGGCCAACGACGCCGACCACCCGCTCGCCGCGGGCTTCACGCTGGACCGCTTTGCCCAGGGCCGCTACATCGACGAAGCGGGTTACGGCCCTTACTACCACCTGCAGTAACGCCATGCACAGAATCCACTGCCCCTGGTGCGGCCTGCGCGACCACGACGAGTTCACCCTCTGGGGCGACGCCAGCCGCGCCTTCCCGGCGCTGGACGCACCGCGCGAAGACTGGGTGAGGGCGGTTTACGACCGGGCCAACCCGAGGGGCGAGACGCAGGAGTTCTTCCAGCACACGCTCGGTTGCCGCCGCTGGCTGGTGGTCACCCGCAACAACGTGACGCACGAGGTGCTGTCGGTGGTGCCGGCGCACGAGCGGCGAGCCGCTGCTGCCTCGCCGGAGATTCAGGCATGAGCGGTACCGGACCGCGCCGATTGTCCATTGGCGGGCGCATCGCGCGTCCGCGCAGCGCCGACTTCTTCTACGACGGCCAGCGCGTACAAGCCTTTGAAGGCGACACCGTGGCTTCGGCATTGTTGGCGGGCGGGCACCGCGTGGTCGCGAGATCGTTCAAGTACCACCGCCCGCGCGGCATCGTCGGCGCCGGGGTCGAGGAGTGCAACGCGCTGATGGGCGTGGGCGTCGGCGCGCAGCACGAACCCAACCTGCCCGCCACGCTGGTGCCCGCGCAGGCCGGCCTGCAGGTGTTCAGCCAGAACGCCTGGCCGTCGGTGCAGTGGGACTGGCGCGCGGTCAACGGATGGTTTGCACCTCTGCTCGGCGCCGGCTTCTATTACAAGACCTTCATGGGCCCGTTCGAGGGCACGCGGGCCTGGATGTTCTTCGAAGAACACATCCGCCGCGCCGCCGGCATCGGCAAGGTCGACACCGCCCCGGACGAGCAGCGCTACGACGCGCAGCACGACTTTGTTGACCTTCTGATCGTCGGCAGCGGCCCGGCGGGCCTGAGCGCCGCGCTGGCCGCCGCCGAATCGGGGCGGGATGTGATGTTGGTCGAGCAGGACGCCGACCTGGGCGGTGCCTTGTTGGGTCACGCCGAAGACAGCGCCTGGGGCCGCTGGCGGGATGCGTGCCTGACCAGGCTGCAGGCCGCGCCGCGCGTGCAGCTGCTGACCCGCAGCACCGCGTTCGGCCTCTACGACAGCCACACCATGGGCGTGGTGCAGCAGGCCGCGCCGGGCCGGCACGACCCCGCCTTCGGCGAGCCAAAACAGCGCCTGCGCACGGTCCGTTTCGGCGCGGTGGTGATGGCCTGCGGCGCGATCGAGCGCCCGTTGGTATTCGCCGACAACGACTGCCCCGGCGTGATGCTGGCCAGCGCGGTCGGCCAGTACCTGCACCGCAATGCCGTGCAGTGTGGACAGAACGCGCTCTTTGCGGTGAACAACGACGCCGCCTACGTGCCTGCCATCGCGCTGGCGCAGATCGGCGCCCAGGTCACCCTGGCCGACAGCCGCCGTGAGGTGGACCCGACGCTGTTGCACGCCGCGAAGGCGGCGGGCGTCGCGGTGCGCCAGGGCTGCACAGTGGTGCAGGCCCGCGGCGCCAAGGGCGTGCGAAACGCGACGCTGGCGATGTGGGATGCGCAGCAACAGAAAGCCGGCGCGTTGCTGGACACGCTGGCGGTGGACCTGGTCGCCATGTCCGGCGGTTACACGCCCACCGTGCACCTGAGCTCGCACCTGGGCAGCAAGCCGGTCTACAGCCCGGCGGTTCATGGCTTCCTGCCGGCCGCGCTGCCGCCCGGTCATTTCTGCGCCGGTGCCATGAGCGGTTGCCAGGACATGGCGAGCGCCATCGACAGCGGCGCGCAGACCGTCCTTCGGGCGTTGGCCGGGCTCGGCGCGAACGGGTCGCCCGCCGCCGTGCCTCCGTTGCCCGGCGACGAGCCCGACGCCTCGATGGCATTTCAGCCGCTGCCGGTGCTGCGCCACCCGCAATGCCGGGGCAAAGCCTTCATCGACTTCCAGCACGACGTGCACGCCGACGACGTCGAGCTCGCGCAGCGCGAGGGCTATGTCTCGGTCGAGCACCTCAAGCGCTACACGACGATGGGAATGGCGACCGACCAGGGCAAGACCTCCAACATGGGCGCGCTCTCGGCCCTGGCGGCTGCGCGCGGACTGCCCATCGAACAGGTCGGCACCACCACCTTCCGGCCGCCGTTCACGCCGGTCACCGTCGGCGCGCTGGCCGGACGCGGCGTGCGCCAGCACTACCGCGCGGTGCGCCGCACCGCCATGGAGCCCTGGCACCGGGCGCAGCAGGCGGTGTGGACCGAGGCGGGCCTGTGGCGCCGCGCGCTCTGGTACCGCGTCAACGGCGAGTCCATCGGCCCTGCCTACCGCGCCGAGATGGCCATCGTGCGCCAGGGCACCGGCATGGCCGATGTCTCGACCCTGGGCAAGATCGATGTGCAGGGCCCCGACGCCGCCGAGTTTCTCAACCGCGTCTATGTCAACGGCTTTGCCAAGCTGCCCGTGGGCAAGGCGCGCTACGGCCTGATGCTGCGCGAGGACGGCATGGTGCTCGACGACGGCACGACCAGCCGCCTCGCCGAACACCACTTCTTCATGACCACCACCACCGGCCAGGCGGCGCGGGTGATGATGCATCTGGAGTTTCTGCTGCAGGTGGTCTGGCCCGGCCTGCGCGTGACCGTCGCCTCCAGCTCCGACCAGTGGGCGGCAATGAGCATCGCCGGCAGCGACAGCCGCCGCGTGCTGCAAGCCGCGTTCCCAGGCGTGGATGTCGGCCCGCAGGCGCTGCCGCACATGGGCCTGATCCAGACCGAACTCCACGGTGTGCCGCTGCGCATCATCCGCCTGTCGTTCTCGGGCGAACTGGCCTACGAGGTCTACACGCCGACCCACCACGGCCTGCCGGTCTGGGAACACCTGATGGCCGCGGGCCAGCCCTGGAACCTGCGCGCCTACGGGCTGGAAGCGCTGGCCAGTTTGCGCATCGAGAAGGGCCACGTCGTCGGCTCCGAGCTCGACGGCCGCACCACGCTGACCGACGTCGGCATGGGCAAGATGGCAAGCGCTCTCAAGCCCTACTGGGGCCAGGCCCTGAGCCAGAGTCCCAACCTGACGCGCGACAACCGGCCGACCCTCGTCGGGCTCGAAGCCATCGACGCCGACCAGCCTCCCACCAACGGCAGCATCCTGTTCTTCGAGGGCGACGAGATCAAAGGCGTCGGCCGCGGCCACATCACATCGACCTGCTACAGCGCCGAGCTGGGCAAGTCGATCGGCCTCGGCCTGCTGCAGGAGGGCGCGGCGCGCATCGGCAGTACCGTGACCGCCGCGGCGCCGGTGCTCGGGCGCCAGTACCGCCTCAAGGTCGTCTCGCCGCACTTTCTCGACCCCATGGGCAGCCGTTTTGCCGACCCGGCGCCGGACGCGACCAACCCCGTCGCACCGGCCGCCACGGACGATGCGGCGACCGCGTCACCCATACCAGCGCCCATGCCCACGCTCAGCGCCACCCGCGTCGGGCCGTTCCCCGCCACCATGGCGCAGCGTCGCCCCAACCGCGACGGTCTGGTGCAGGTGCACATGCAGGCCGGCACGCTGGCGCAGCTCACCCAGATCAGCACCTGGATCGGCGGCTGGGACGCGCTGGCCGAGCGGCTCTCGCCGCTGCTGCCGCTGCCCGCCGCACCCGGGCAGACCGCCACGCAGGACGGCCACTGGGTCGCGCGCACCGGACCCGAAGAGTTGCTGCTGATCGCCGCGCCCGGCTCGGACTTGCTGCGCGAGCTGCACCAGGCGCTGCCCGCCGACGTGGGCCACTGCCTGGACCTCGGCCAGGCCCGCTGCCGCTTGCGCCTGCAAGGCCCGGCGACCGTCGAGACGCTGCAGAAGCTCTTCGCGCTGGACTTTCGCGAGGCGGCCTTTCCGGTCGGCGAGATCCGCCTGAGCGGCGCGCACCACCTGCCCGCGCTGCTGCACCGCGTCGGCGCCGACGCCTTCGCCCTCTACCTTCACACGACCTACGCCCACGACCAGGTCGAGAGCCTGTTGGACGCCGCGCTCGAATGGGGGGTCGAGCTGAGCGTCGATTCGAACTGAGATGAGTGATCACTACCTGAACGAAACCCAACAGCGCCAGATCGAGGCCTGGCTGCAGGAGCCGATGGCCCGCAGCGAATGGCCGACCTGGCTGCTGATCGCGGCCATCTACGGCGCCTGGCTGGCGCTGATCCTGCTCTCGCCGTCGCTGGGCCTGCTGGTGTCGGCACCGCTGCTGGCGCTCGTCAGCGCCTGGCACCTGTCGCTGCAGCACGAGCTGATCCACGGCCACCCGACCCGCTCGACACGCCTGAACCATCTGCTGGGCATGCCGCCGCTCTCGCTGTGGTACCCGGTTGGCGTCTACCGCACCTCGCACCTGCTGCACCACCGCGACGAGCTGCTGACCCTGCCCGGCGTGGACCCGGAGAGCAACTACGTCTCGCAAGCCGACTGGGAGCGCGCCGGGCCCTGGATGCGCTTTGTCTGGGTCGCGCGCAAGACCGCGCTGGGCCGGTTTCTGCTCGGGCCGGGGCTGGCGATCGTGCAGACCTGGCGCGACGCCCTGTCACAGCTGGCCAGGGGGCAGGGCCACGCGCTGCGCGACTGGCTTCCGCACTGGCTGCTCGTCGCGGCGCTGCTGTGGTTTGTCGACCGGTTCAGCGCGTTCAGCGCCTGGCAATACCTGCTGCTGGTGGCCTATCCCGCGCTCTCGCTGGCGATGGAGCGTTCCCACTACGAACACCGCGCCGCCCTGCAACCGCAGCACCGCATCGTCATCAACGAGGCCGGCTGGTTCATGCGCCTGCTCTTCCTCAACAACAACTACCACCTGGTGCACCACGACCTGCCCAGGCTGCCCTGGTACCTGATCCCGCGCGTCTACCGGGCCCACCGCGCCGCCTACCTGGAGCGCTGCTCCGGTTTCGTGCAACCCGGCTATGCCGCGCAGGCGCTGCGCTACGCCTGGACCCCGACCGACGCCGCCGTGCACCCCATCGAAGCGGCGCTCTTGGCGCGGGTGGAACGCCAGCCATGAGCGCAGCGCGGGGCGAGCAGGGCGCCCGTGGAGACCGCAGCTGGCAACTCGCGCTGCCCATGTACAACAACAGCCCGGCGCTGGCCGAGGCGGCGAGCACCCTGTTGCGGCGCGTGGTGCAAGGGCTGCGCGACCAGGGCTGGGCCGAACCGATGGCGCTCACCGAGCCGGACGGCGACAACCTCCCGGCGTTCTGGCGCGCGCCCGACACCCTGCTGAGCCAGACCTGCGGTTACCCGCTGCTCAAGCACCTCGCGAGCGACGTCGACGTGCTCGCCCGACCCGGCTTCGCCATTGATGGTTGCGAGGACCACAGCTATTGCAGCTTCGTCGTCGTGCGCGACGACGACGACCTGAAAGACCTCGCTGACCTTCAAGGCCAGCGCCTGGCAGTCAACAGCCCCGACTCGCACAGCGGCATGAACGCCCTGCGCCACCGGCTCGCGCCGTTCGCCGCGTCGCGGCTGAGAGACGGGCGCTTTTTCGCGCAGGTGCTGCAATCGGGCAGCCACATCATCAGCCTCGCCCTGGTACAGACCGGGCAAGCCGATGTCTGCGCCGTCGACTGCGTGACCTTCGCCAACCTCGCAAAGTACCGCGCCGAGGCGGTGTATGGACTGCGGGTGCTCGCCCGCACCGAGCAGGCGCCCAGCCTGCCGTGGATCTGCAACCGCCACCTCGGCGCGGCGCGAAAGGCGCAACTGCTCGCGCTGGTGATGGACCTGCCCCAGAGCGAACCCGCCGCCTGCGACATGCTGCGCCTCCAGAGCTTCAAGCCCGCCACGCTGGCGGAATACGCGCCGATTGCGGCGATGGAAGAGGGCGCTGTGCGATTGGGGTATTCGGTGCTGCGTTGAGCCTAGCCGCCCTTTGCGACCGGCACCTCTCGACCCTAAGCGGTCGGCTGTGTTTCCTGGATGCCAACGTCGTCACTCAGCGGGCGGTGGCAAGAAGCAAAGCGACAATTTCATCGTCAAATGGAAGTCCGAAACGATAATCTGCGCTTCAAATGTTGCGCGGGAGAAGTTATGGCAGTTGATTGGTGCGAATATCAGGAGGAAACGGCGGCATTCTTTAGAAGCCTAGGTTTGGATGCACAAACCAATGTGACTGTGCAGGGCGTCAGGACACAACATGACATCGATGTGCTTGTGAAGATGCACCATGTAGGCTTTGAAGTTACGTGGGCGATCGAATGCAAACATTGGAAGACCAAGGTGTCGAAGCTGCATGTTCTGGGGCTGCGGAGCATCGTCCAGGAGATCGGTGCTGATCGAGGAATTCTGCTCTGCGAAGCAGGCTTCCAAAGCGGCGCAATGGAAGCCGCGCAGCTCACGAATGTAGTAGTGACCTCATTGGCCAACGTAATGCAGTCGGCTCAAAACGACATTTACAGCCTGCGCATTCGAGAGCTGTTGGAGCGTATTGAAGCTTCAAGAGAGCGGTACTGGGAAATCCCCAAGCGTGAACGGATCAAACACGGCCTTCGCCAAGAGCTGGGTGGAGGAGGCTATTCAGCATTCTTTGTTTTTCACACCGCAGATGAAATTATGGGAAAGGCCATCCGAGGCGTTTACCCGATCACTGACCTGACGCCGTTTCAAGATCTTCAGACTCCCCCGATACTTTCCGGCCCTCAGGAAGTGTTGATCTATCTGGAACCGATAATCGCCGACCTGGAGAGCCGGCTGGCAAGCTGCGAAGCAGCCTATACACATGACCCGGCGCATGCCGTTGATGCGACTGGCATCCAATACACAGGGCAGGCGCCGGCGAGGTGCAGGAAGGGAGCATGACAGTAGACGCGAGTCCTGATTAACCTTGCACCTGTGTTGTAGACCAATCCAAGTCTATCGCTAACGATCGCAAGCGAAACTACGTGGGATTTGAGTCTCCGTTTTAGGGGGGCGTGTCGCGGATGACCGCTCCTGGCCGTTTGCGGTCGTAGACGAGGCCGTTCTCAGAGCATTGCTCCCTCTGCACAGGCGTCCTTCGAAAGCAGGCTCCAGGCGTCTCAACCTCAAGACTTGCAGACCAACACCATGCTCAAGCAGAAGTTGCTCCAATTGCTGGCGTCGGTCGAAGGACTCACCGCTGAACCGTCGCCCGTATCAGGGGGCACGGCCCTGTTTTTTCGGGGACGGGAGTTCGCGCATTTCCACAACGACAAGGAACTGGACCTGCGACTGACCAGCAAGCTCATCCGGTCGCTGGGGCTGTCCCATCCGGCGGGCTCCGTCCATCACCCCAACCGGTCCGCGTCCTCTCCCTGGATCGAAGTGCGCTTCGAGACAGACCGTGAGGTCGAACGCGCCGCAGAACTGGTCAAGCTGGCGGTCGCTCAGCTGTTGTCTGCCCTCAGAGGTACCGCACTCCCTGCCGCGACAGCTCCTTCTGCACCGCCGGGATCGACACCGCGTCGAGCCCGACGCCGTCCTTGACCGAGAGCGCGGCGGCGATGCCGGCGCCCTGGCCGGCCACGGCGCAGCAGGCCATGTTGCGGGTGGCGGCGTGGCTGATGCGGTCGCCGCCGATGGCGCGGCCGGTGACCAGCAGGTTCTTCACGCCCTGGGGCAGCATGCAGCGGTAGGGGATCTGCATGTAGCGGCCGGTGGTCGGCAGGATCAGGATGCCGTAGCCGTCGATGAACTCGGGGTAGATGCCGATGCTGTCGTCGAAGCGGCCCTGTTCGCGCACGTCGTGCTCGGTGAGGTTGTAGACGGCGTCGATCTTGCGGGTGTCGCGGATGCCGACCGTCATGCCGAAGTTGCGCAGCCGGGCGTTTTCGCAGCCGGGGGTGAAGCGCTTGAGCGCTTCGATGGCGAGCATGGCCTGCAACCGGCCTTCGATCTCGAAGCGGGTCATGCTGTCCGGGTCGGTGCCGTCGCAGCCGGCGAGGTGGACGAGGTTCATGTAGGTCAGCTCGCCGCTGTCGTGCATGGCGCCCCAGGTGCCGGCGATGGTGGTGAGGTGCGCGGGGATGAGGCCGGCCTCCAGAGCCTGCGCAAAAGGCTTCTTGAGGAAGGGCGAGAACATCTTGTCCTCTTTGCCCGAGGTTTCGATCTTCCATTCGCCCGTCGCCCAGTCGCTGTAGGTCTGCGGGTCGGCGCGCACGCCGGCCATGAAGCGGGCCTTGTCGACCCCGGCGAGGTGGAACATCACCGAGGCGGCCTGCATGTGCTCGAGCGGCGTCTTGTGCGTCGGGGCGCCCGCGCGGTGCGCGATGTCGGCGTCGCCAGTGGCGTCGATGACGCGCTGCGCGAGGATGGCTTCGCGCCCGGCCTTGCTTTCGACGATCACGCCCTGGATCGAGTCGCCGTCCATGACCGGCGCGACCACCACGCGGTGCAGCATCGGGTGGATGCCCGCTTCCTGTACCAGTTGATCGGCGACCAGCTTGAAGCCTTCGGCGTCGATCTCGTAAGACAGGGACTGCGATTCGGGCACCGCCGCGCCCATGGCCTTGGCCCGCTCTTCAAACTCGCGGCCGATGCCGTTGGCCTCGACGGTCTGTTCGTGGCGGTACCAGGCCAGGCCTTCGACGCCCACCACGGTGATGTTGCCGCCGAAGCAGCCAAAACGCTCGACCAGCGCTACCGACACGCCGGCCCGCGCCGCCGCCAGCGCCGCGGCCAGCCCGCCGGGGCCCGAACCCAGCACCAGCACGTCGCACCGGTGGATGACGTCGATGTCGCGCGCGGGTTCGTGGATGCGCAGCGGGGACATGGTGGGTAAAAGCTGCTTTTAGGACTTGGGCTTGAGGTTCTCCGGGTCGTACAGCGGGCGGTAGCCCACCGCCTCGACCCGCACCGGGTAGACATCGGCAAAGTACTGGATCTGCAGTTCGCGCCCGACCTCGCAGAACGCCTGGGGCAGGTAGGCGAGGGCGATGTTCTTGCCGATGGTGGGGCCGAAGGCGATGCTGGTCGTGTAAGAGCGGCGGCCGAGTTCGTCGATCAGCGTGGCGCCGGTCGCCGGGTCGAGCACCGGACAGGTGCCCACCGGGTAGCGGGCCACGCCGGTGCTGTCGACGTTGTTCGTCATCACCAGGGTGCAGAGCATGGCCGGCTGCTGCTCACGCTCGCGGAACGCCAGGTGCGCCGCCTTGCCATGGAAGTCGGCGGCCTTGACCTTGGGGCGGGCCAGGTCGCACTCATACAGGTTGTATTCGGTCAGCAGGTCGGCGTTCTGCAGGCGCAGGCTTTTTTCCATGCGGCGGCTGTTGGCGTAGGTTTCCACACCCACGGGCGTGACACCCTCGGCGTACAGCGCGTCCCACAGGGCCAGGCCGTCGTCGTACTTGAAGTGCAGTTCCCAGCCCTGTTCACCCACATACGAGATGCGGAAGGCCAGCACCGGCACGCCCTTGATCGTGAGGTTGCGCAGGGCGGCGAACGGGAAGTTCTCGTTGCTCCAGGCTTCGGGCTCGTCGGCGATCTTTTGGATCGTGGCGCGGGCGTTCGGCCCCCAGACGCCGAGACAGCCGTACTGCGTGGTAGTGTCGGTCACGGTCACGTTGGCGCCGCGGTCCTGCGCCATGCGGCGCACCCAGATCAGGTCGCGGTGGCCAGCGTCGGCGCCGTCGATCACGCGGTATTGGTCCTGCCCCAGGCGCAGCACGGTCAGGTCGGCGCGCACGCCGCCCTTGCTGTCCAGGAAGTGGGTGTAGATGCCCTTGCCGACCGGCGTGTCGCCGCCGACCTTGGCCACGCAGATGTATTCCAGCAGCTCGGCCGCGTCGGGGCCTTCCACATCGAACTCGGCGAAGTGCGACACGTTGATCATGCCGACGTCTTCCGACATCTTCAGGTGCTCGGCGTTGGAGACGCGCCAGAAATGGCGGTTGTCCCACTCGTTGGCCCGCACCGGCACCTTGTCGCCGTACACCGCGAGCAGGTGCTCGTTGCTGGCATAGCCGTGGGCGCGCTCCCAGCCTGAGAGTTCCATGAAATAGGCGCCCAGGGCCTTCTCGCGCTCGTGGAACGGGCTCTTGTAGATGCCGCGCTGCGAGGCGTAGGGCTCGCGGTTGTGCACCGGCGGGTTGTAGATCTTGAAGGCGCCTTCGTAGCAGCGGTCGTGGATGTACTGCTCGTCCTGCTGGAACGGGTAAATGCGGGCCACGTCCATGCGGGCGTGGTCGATGTGGGTGAAACCGTCGGTCATCCAGTCGGCCACCAGCTTGCCGATGCCGGGGGCGTCCTTCACCCACACGGCTTCGGCGTACCACAGGCCGCGCACCTTGGACGACTCGCCGATCGAGGGGTTGCCGTCGGTGGTGACCTGCAGCAGCCCGTTGAAGGAGTACTTCTCGTCGTAGCCCAGTTCCGCGAGGATGGGCGTCAGCTCGATGGCGCGCTCCAGCGGCGCCATGATCTGATCCAGCTCCAGGTCGCGCTGCGACGGCGAGAGGCGGGCTTCTTCTTTTTCGAGCAGGTCGCGCGGGTGGCACATGCGCGGGTTCTTCTCTTCGTAGTAGCCCCATTCGATCTGGCCGCCTTCGGGCGTCTTGGGGTCCCCGGTGTCGCGCAGGTAGGCCGAGTTGCCCTGGTCGCGCAGCAGCGGGTAGCCGATGTCCTTGCCGGTGCCGGCGAACTCCAGGTAGGGCTTGAAGAAGGTGAGCGGGTGGTCCACCGGCATGATGGGCAGGTCTTCGCCGGCCATGCCCGCGATCAGCCGCCCCCACAGGCCGGCGCACACCACCACGTTGTCTGCCGCGATGAAGCCCTTGTTGGTCTCCACGCCCACGATGCGGCCGTTGTCCATGCGCAGCCCGGTGCAGGCGGTGTTGGCGAACGACAGCAGCTTGCCGGAGGCGATGGCCGCGTCCACCAGCTCGCCGGCCACCATCTGGGAGCGCGGCTTGACCAGGCCCGCGTCCGGGTCCCACAGCGCGCCCTGGATCATGCTTTCTTCGAGCAGCGGGAAGCGGGCCTTGGCCTCGGCCGCGGTGATCAGCTCCACGCGGTTGCCAAAGGCCTTGCCCGAGGCCACGCGGCGCCTGAGCTCCTGCATGCGTTCGTCGTCGCCGACGCGGGCCACTTCCAGCCCGCCGATGCGGTCGTAGCGGCCCATCTTCTCGTAGAAGTCGATGCTGTACTTCGTGGTGAAGATCGACAGCGGGTCGTGCATCGTGTTGAAGCAGAAGTCCGACGCGTGCGCCGTCGATCCGATGTCGGTGGGGATGCCGGACTTGTCGATGCCCACGATGTTGTCCCAGCCCCGTTCGATCAGGTGGTGGACCACCGAGGCACCGACGATGCCTCCCTGGCCGATGATGACAACTCTCGCTCGCTCGGGGAATTTGGCCATTTGGGGCTCGCTCCTAAGGAAAGTGGGGTGGCTGCGGCAGGGTGTGTCGCCCGTGCGCGCACCCCATCCACTCGGCCTCTCAGCCGGCTACCAGTCAAAGTGTATTCAGCACCCCGGCGCAAGGGCTTCCATTTGCGACCGCCGCTTGTGGAATAGCGGCAGCCCGACCCGGCCCCAGGGCGTTCAGTCGGTCTCGCGCAGGTACCGGGCGGCAAAGGCCTGCATGTGGAAGGCCGCGTGGTCAGGCAGGTACCTCGACCCCGTGCCTTCGGGGCACGCGGCGCGCGCCTGGCAGCCCTGCTGCAGACAGGTCTGCCCCTCCTGCGTGCGCAAGTGGGCGACGCAGCGGAGCAGGTCGAAGCCGTTGTCGTGTGCGCCGACGGGGCAGGCCTTGACGCACAGTGACGGGCAGGTGGCGCAGGCGGCGGACGCTTTCCCGGCGACTTTTTCCGCAGGTACGGCAGGCATGTCTGGTGCTTCAGGCGCAGCGATACGCTCGGGCAGCAGCAGCGCAAACCGGTAAGCGTGCCACAGGCCGTGCTGGGGGTGCAGGCGCAGGCCCAGCGGGCTGGGTGTGAGTGGTTCGGCGCGGTCGGCCCAGCGCTGGAACGGCCAGTGCGGTGGCCCGCCGAAAGGAAACAGCGCCAGGCCACCGAGCCGCTGGGCCCAGTGTTCACCCATGCGCCGGCTCCATCGGTCCAGCGGGTCGCCCTGGCCATCGTGGAACTCGGGCGAAGTCGAGAACGGCGCCCACAGCGAGGAGCCCACCGCGCCGACGAGCCACAGCCGCGCAGGTTCGCCCGAGGGCAGAGCGGGCCAGTGATCGTCCGCCCCTGGTCTGAGCACACCGCGCAGCACCAGCCCGTGCCGGTGCAAGTCACTGAGCAGTTCGTTGGCGCTCATGGGACCCTGCCGCTCAGTCGCTGCTGCGCCGGGGACGTGCGGTGGCCACGGCCCCCACGCGCGCCTCGAAGAACACGTCGCCGTCGATGTCGTTGCTCACGCTGTTCTCGTCGTGGATCCAGTCGAGCTTCAGGTCGCTCTCTTCGCCACCGGCGGCGATCGCCTGTGCCCGGGCCATGGCGGCGGTGGTCTGGCGCGCGGCCTCGAAGGCCTGGGGGAGGGCAGGGTAGTCCTGCGGCCCGTCGACGCCGAACAGGCGGAACACGCCTCGCGAGGGCTGGGTGACCAGCAGGTGCACCCGCTGCACCACCTGGCCCAGCACCGCGCCAACGGCGTTGGCCACGTCGGCGTGGGGCGGGTTGATCAGCTCCAGGCCCATCTCTCTGGCCACGGTGGGGTAGTAACTGTGCGATGGAGCGCCGACGGCGATCAGCGGCATGCCAGGGGCGAACTGGATCTGGAACACCGGCGCCGCTGTGTCGCTCGCGCCAGCGCTGCCGCGCCGGTGCAAGGCCATCTGGGTCAAGAGGGTCGACATCTTGCCGGCGTTCTGCTCGTTCATCTGGCCGGCGTCGTTCAGGCCGGCTTCGATCAGCTTCTGTGCAATGCCGTCGATCACCTGGTCGATGACCTGCTGGCTGGGGCCCACCTCGTCGCCGAGCGTCCATTTGCCCAGGCCGTAGAGGTGGCGCATCTGTCGGGCCCAGATGCGGGCGGCCAGCACCGCGCCGTCGCGGCTCCAGTGGCCGCACAGGTTCATCACATGGGCCGCGTCGCTGGGCGTGAAGCCGCTGTACAGCGCCAGCCCCTTGCGCTCAAGCCGGGCTACCGCGCGCGCCAGGGGCCGGTTCTCGACATTGGCCCGCTCCACATCCAGCGGCCCCTCGGCCAGCCGGTCCCAGGCCATGCGCTCGTCGTCGGCCAGCCGGTCCAGCTGGGCCGGATCGTTCTGCAGCCGCACGGCAAAACGCATCTGGCTGGCGTGCGGCGTCTCGTTCTGCTGGCGCTCCAGCACAGCCAGCAGCTGCGGGTGCTGGTGCACCAGCAGGCTGACGGGCAGCACCCGGCGTGGGCCGATGGTCATGCCGGCGCCACCCTGGAAGCGGACTTCGCTGTCGCCGCCCAAGCCGATGGCGTAGATCTTCACCGCCTCCACCATGGGGCGCCACTGGCCGATCAGCGCGCCGTCTTCGCTGAGCGCGGGCATGCCGCCGCGCACCACGGCGATGTCGGTGGTGGTGCCGCCCATGTCGGCCATGATGGCGTTGTCGGTACCGGCCAGCGCGCAGGCGCCGAGCACGCTGGCCGCCGGGCCGGACAGCACGGTGGCGACGGGCCGCTGCAGGGCGCTGTCCACGTTCACCAGGCTGCCGTCGCCCTTGACCACCATCAGCGGCGCGTGAATGCCGCGCTCGCCCAGCGTGGCGCGCACCGATTCGATCATCCGCTGGATGAACGGGATCATGCGGGCGTTCAGCGCGGTGGTCAGCGCGCGCCGCGGCGCGCCCAGGCTGCTGGCCAGCTCGTGGCCGCAGGTGACCGGCTTGTCGCACAGCTCGCGCACCCAGGCGCGCAGCTGCATTTCGTGGGCCCGGTTGCGCACCGCAAACGTGCCCGAGATCGCGAACGCGCTGACCCGGGGTGCCTGCGCACTGATCGCGGCCCGGGCCGCGTCCTCGTCGAGCGCGCACACGGGTTGCCCGGAAGCGTCGTGACCACCGGCCAGGGAGACGATGGCGTCGTGCCCCAGCAGCTCGATCAGGCCGCTGGCCTTGATCTGGCGCTCGTCGTAGCCCGCCAGCAGCACGCACACGGGTGCGCCCTTGCCTTCGACCACCGAGTTGGTGGTCAGGGTGGTGGACAGGCAGACCAGGTTCACCGCCTGCAGCCGCTCCTGCGGCAACTGGGCCAGCGCGCCGGCGATGCCCTGCGCCAGGTCGTAGTGCGTGGTCAGGCTCTTGGCCGTCGCGACCACCTGCTTCGCGTTGTCCAGCAGCACCGCGTCGGTGAAGGTGCCGCCGGTGTCGATGCCAAGGCCGTATGTCATGAGAGAAATCGGGGAAAAGGGGTTTCTGACGTGACGGGCAATTGGCCTGCCGATGTTGCCCGCCCGCGCTGGCCGCATTGTGGTGGAAGCCAATGGGGCCTTCACGGCTGGGGACTTCCCGTCGGCCAATAATGGCGTGGCTGTGCAAAGCCGGGTCGCTTGTGGACCACTTGGAGCCTGGTCCTTTGCCGATACTGCCCTGCTGAACCCCCGACCACACACGAGCGCGAATGCCGGAGCCAACCCCCATGAGCCAAGATTCTTCCCCTGACACGCCTGCGACCGACACGCCAGCCACCGACGCACCGGCCGCGAGAGGTCGCCGGGCCAGCGGTGGCCGTGAGGCCAAGCGCGCGGCCCGCGCGGCCCGCACCGGCCATTCGGTCCCTTACATCACGCGGCAGATTCCCTGCTTCGAGGTGCTGGGGGAGGAGGGCTTGTCGATCATTGAACACAACGCCGACACCATCCTTGAGGAAGTCGGCATCGACTTCCGCGACGACCCCGAGGCCTTGCAGATCCTCAAGGCGGCGGGCGCCGACGTGCAGGGCGAGCGGGTGCGCTTTCCGCGCGGCATGTGCCGCCAGATCGTGCAGTCCAGCGCACCGCGCATGTTCACCCAGCACGCGCGCAACCCCGAGCGCAACGTGGTCATCGGCGGCCCCAACACAGTGTTCGCCCCGGCCTACGGCTCGCCCTTCGTGCGCGACCTCGACAAAGGTCGCCGCTACGCCACGATTGAAGACTTCCAGAACTTCGTCAAGCTGGCCTACACCGCGCATTCGCTGCACCACTCGGGCGGCACCATCTGCGAGCCGGTGGACCTGCCCGTCAACAAGCGTCACTTCGACATGGTGTACGCGCACATGAAGTACAGCGACAAGCCCTTCATGGGCTCGGTCACGCATCCCGAACGCGCACACGACACGGTCGAGATGGCGCGGCGCCTGTTTGGCGAGAACTTCATCGATCCGGCCACCGGCAAGAACAGGACGGTGGTGATCAACCTGATCAACGCCAACTCGCCGATGACCTTCGACGAGACCATGCTCGGTGCCGCCAAGGTGTACGCACGGGCCAACCAGGCGACCATCATCACCCCCTTCATCCTGGCCGGCGCCATGTCACCGGTCACGGTGGCGGGCACCTGTGCACAGACCCTGGCCGAGGCCCTGGCGGGCATGGCATTCGTGCAGCTGGTGAGTCCCGGCGCGCCGGTGGTGCTGGGCAGCTTCGCGTCGTCGATTTCCATGCAGTCGGGCGCGCCGACCTTTGGCACACCCGAACCGGCCCTGGTGCTCTACGCGATGGCCGCGCTGGCGCGCCGGCTCGGTGTGCCGTTCCGATCCGGTGGCGGCTTGTGCGGCTCCAAGATTGCCGACGCGCAGGCGGCCAGCGAGTCGGCCAACACCATGCTGCCGACCTGCCTGGCGGGCGTCAATTTCGTGCTGCACACCGCGGGCTGGCTCGAAGGCGGCCTGTCGATGGGCTACGAGAAGTTCATCATGGACGTGGACCAGGCAGGCATGATGCACACCCTGCTGGCCGGCGTGGACATGAGCGAAAACGGACAGGCCATGGACGCGATCCGCGAAGTCGGCCCCGGCAAGCACTTTCTGGGCTGCGCGCACACGCAGGCCAACTTCGAGAGCGCGTTCTACCGCTCGCCGATCACCGACAACAACAGCTTCGAGCAGTGGGAAGCCGAGGGTTCGAAGGACCTGGCCCAGCGCGCCAACGCGCTGTACAAGCGCCAGCTCGCCGAATACGTGGCGCCGCCGATGGACCCGGCGGTCGATGAATCCATCCTCGACTATGTGAACCGGCGCAAGTCGTCGTTCGCCGATTCGAATATTTGACCCCCCGCGCCGCTTCGCGTCACCCCCCAGGGGGCGATGCGAGTGGCCCGGCGAAGCCGGTTCCACCGCATCCTGGCCTTGCGAGGCGCTGCTTCAAGCGATTCTTGGAGGTGCATGCTGTGCAGACCGAGCCACTGAAACCAACGGCCAAAGGGTCCTGCCTTTGCGGTGCTGTGCAATTCGCGGTTGTTGGCCCGTTGCGCGACAGCCTGGCTTGTCATTGCAGCCAGTGCCGCAAGAGCAGTGGCCACTATTGGTCCGCGACCCGTTGTCTGCGCGCAGATCTGCATCTGGTGCAGGACGACGGTCTGGCCTGGTACCGCTCGTCTGACCACGCGCAGCGCGGTTTCTGCCGCCACTGCGGCTCCAGCCTGTTCTGGCAACTGGACGACAACGAACATGTCTCGATCGGCACCGGCACCCTCGATACGCCGACAGGGCTCAAGACCCTCGGTCACATCTTCGTCAAGGACAAGAGCGATTACGTCGAGATCGCCAGCGGCTCGCCGCAATGGCAAGTGGACCGTGAGTGAAAGGGAGCCGCTCCAGGGCACCGCCGGGCTGGCTTTGCCAGACGGCCAGTGCCGCCCCCCTAGAGGGGGGTGACGCGAAGCGGCGCGGGGGGTGCTTCCTCGTTTCGCATCGCCAGCACCTCATCGAGCCAGTCGGTGCGCATTTCGGGCACGGCGGTGATGAGCTTGCGCGTGTAGGGGTGCTCGCGCGCTTCGAAGATCTGTTGCGTGCTGTCGAAGGCGACGAATTCGCCCTTGAGCATGACGGCGGTGCGGTGCGCGATGCGGTGCACCACATCCAGGTCGTGGGTGATCAGGATGTAGGACAGGCCCAGCTCGGACTGCAGCTTGCGCAGCAGGGTCAGGATCTCTTCGGCCACCAACGGGTCCAGCGCCGAGGTCGGTTCGTCCAGGATGATCAGCTCGGGTTTCGCTGCCAGCGCCCGGGCGATGCAGACGCGCTGTTTCTGACCGCCCGAGAGCTGACCCGGACGGCGCTGCAGGAAGTCTTCCGGCAGTTCGACCAACCGCATCAGTTCCTTGGCACGCTCCAGGGTCTGCTGCCGCCCCAGCCCGAAATAGAACTGCACGGGCCGGCCCACGATGTCCAGCAGGCGCTGGCGCGGGTTGATGGCCACATCAGGAATCTGGTAGACCAGCTGGATGCGGCGTTTCAGTTCCTTGCTGCGCTCCTTGAGCGAGCGCGGCAGGGCCGCACCCTGGAACACGATCTCGCCGCTCTTGGGCGGCAGCAGGCCGGTGACGACCCGCGCCAGGGTCGACTTGCCCGACCCCGATTCGCCCACCACGGCCACGGTTTCGCCCTTCTTCACGTCCAGCGACACGCCTTTGACGACATGGAAATCGCCGTAGTAGGCGTGGCAGTCCTTGATCGACAGCACCGTCTCCGGCTGGACCGTGCCCTGCACGGCGCGTTCGCTCGCGGCGGCACCGCGCACGGCGACCAGACGCGCGGTGTAGTCCTGTCGGGCATGGTGCAGGATCTGGTCGGTCTGCCCTTCCTCGACCTCCTTGCCGTGGCGCAGCACCTTGATGCGGTCGGCGACCTGGGCCACCACGGCCAGGTCGTGGGTGATGTACAGGGCGGCGGTGTTGTACTTGTGGATCAGCGACTTGAGCAGGATCAGCACCTCGATCTGCGTGGTCACGTCCAGCGCAGTGGTCGGCTCGTCGAGCACCAGAACATCAGGGCGGCACGACATGGCCATCGCCGCCATCGCGCGCTGCAGCTGTCCGCCCGAGGCCTGGTGCGGGTAGCGGGCACCGAAATTCAGCGGGTCGGGCAGATCCAGCGCGGTGAACAGCTCGCGCGCCCAGGCCTCGGCATCGGGCCGGTTCATGATCTTGTGGATCAGCGGCGCTTCGCAGACCTGGTCCATCAGCGAATGGGCGGGATTGAAGGCGGCGGTGGCGGACTGGGCGATGTAGGCGATGCGCTTGCCGCGCATGCTGCGGCGACCGTCGGCGTCGAGGCTGCGGATGTTGGTGCCGCCCAGGTTGATCTCGCCGCCGGCGATGTGCACACCCGCACGGGCATAGGCCATGCCCGAGAGGCCGATGGTCGACTTGCCGGCCCCGCTCTCGCCGATCAGGCCGAGCACCTCACCCTTGTTCAGCGTCAGGTCGACGTTGTCGACGATCACCTGGCCGGCGATGCTCTCCAGGCGCAGACCCTTGATGTGCAGGATGACGTTGTTCTCGCTCATGGTGTTCATCCGCTCAGAGTTCTGCCTGGGCGCCGGAGGGTCGCGCGTCTACCGACAGCATCCAGTCGACCACCAGATTGACCGCCACAGTCAGCAAGGCGATGGTGGCCGCCGGGTAGATCGGGGCCATCATGCCAAAGTTGATCGCCGCGGCGTTCTCCTTGACCATGCCGCCCAGATCGGCAAACGGCGGCTGGATGCCCAGGCCCAGGAACGACAGGCCGGCGATGAACAGGAAGTTGAAGCAGAAGCGCAGCCCGAACTCGGCCACCAGCGGGGCCCAGGCGTTGGGCAGGATCTCGCGGGTGATGACCCACCACAGGCCCTCGCCGCGAAGCTTCGCGGCTTCCACATATTCCATCACCGTCAGGTTCATGCCCAGCGCGCGCGAGAGACGGAACACACGGGTGGCGTCGAGCACGGCAATGGTCAGGATCAGCACCGGAATGCTGGAGCCGAAAACGCCCAGGATGATCAGCGCAAAGATCAGGCTGGGGATGGAGAGCATCACGTCCACGAGCCTGCTGAAGAAGGTGTCGACCCAGCCGCCCAGCACCGCGCTGGTGAACCCGATCACGATGCCGATGAAGAACGACATCAGGGTGATGGCAAAGGCCACCGCAATCGTCATGCGGGTGCCATAGAGGATGCGGGTGAACATGTCGCGCCCGATCTGGTCGGTCCCCAGCCAGTGCTGGGCCGACGCCAGGTCCCAGGTGCCGCCCACCGTTTCGGCCTCGCCGAAAGGGGCAATCCACGGCGCCAGGAGCACCACCAGCAGGAACAGCGTGGTGACCACCAGGCCAAACAGGGCGGTGAAGGTGAGTTTCTGTCCGAACAGTTTCATGGGCCGATGTCCTCGATGTCTTGTTCTGCTTCGCCGCTCAGCGCTTGTGGCGCAGGCGGGGGTTGACCAGGATCACCAGCACGTCCGCCAGGGTGTTCAGACCCACGAACACCAGCGCGAACACCAGACCGCAGGCCTGGATCACCGGCACGTCCCGCTTGGACACGGCGTCGACCATGTACTGGCCCAGGCCGGGGTAGGTGAAGACCGCCTCGATCACCACCACGCCCACCACCAGGTAGGCCAGGTTCAGTCCGATCACGGTGATGATGGGGGCGGCGGCATTGGGCAGGGCGTGTCGCGTGATGACCCGTCCGCGCCTGGCGCCCTTGAGAAAGGCCATCTCGATGTACGGTGTGGACATGACCGACAGCACCGAACTTCGGGTCATTCGCAGGATGTGGGCAGCGACCAGCAGGGTCAGTGTGAAGGCGGGCAGGGTGGTCTGGTAGACCCGTTCGCCGAATGGCATGCCGGCCGAAACAGTGGAGAGTGAAGGGAACCACTGAAGAAAACTGACGCCGGCAAAGAAGATGATCAGCAGGTAGGCAATGAAGAACTCGGGTAGGGAGATCGCGATCAGGGTCAGGATGTTCGAAAGCTTGTCGCCCAGCTTGCCTTCATTGATCGCGGAGTAGACGCCCAGCCCGACCGCCAGCGGGATGGCGATCAGGGCCGCGTAGCCCGCCAGGAACAGGGTGTTGGCCAGCCGGGGCAACAGCTCGTCCACGATGTCCCGCTTGTTGGTGAGCGCGGTGCCCAGGTCACCCTGCAGCGCTGAGGTGAGCCAGTTCCAGAAGCGGATCGGTGCCGGCACGTCCAGCCCGAGCTCCTTGCGGAAGATCACCAGCGCTTCGGGCGTGGCACCCTGGCCCAGCACCGCCGAGGCCACGTCGCCGGGCAAGATTTCGGTGCACACGAAGATCAGCACCGACACCGCAAACAGCGTGAAGACGGCCAGCAGGAGCCGGTTGAGGATGAGTTTTGCCATGTTTTCTTGTGGGTTCAGCGAAGCACGGGCAGGCCGCTCATCTGTAAGCAAGCGGTGTGCCTGAACAACCGCCCTGGCAGGAAAAAGGGCGGGGTGGAATCCGGCTCCACCCCGCCCTTGTCACCACATCTCAAGCGTCCGGGTCCCGGTCAGGCAAACCAGCCCTTTTCGGCGATGCGCTGGTCGCCCAGGTCGTAACGGGCCGAGATGGTCAGGCCCATCAGCTTGGTGCTGTGGGCGTCCAGATAGTCTTGCACGCAGAAGTTGATCATGCCGGCCTGCTGGCTGACGATCTCCTGGCAGCGCGCATACATGGCGGCCCGCTTGGTCTGGTCGAGCTCGACACGCGCCGCCACCAGCGTCTTGTTGAACTCATCGTTGAGAAAGCGCGTGTCGTTCCAGGGATTGGTCAGGCCGCCAGCGAAGGTGCTGGTCAGCTGGTTGTCGATGGTCGGGCGGTTGCCCCAGTACACCGCGCAGAACGGTTGCTTGAGCCACACGTTGTCCCAGTAGCCGTCGCCCGAGACGCGCTTGAGGTCGAGCTTGATGCCGGCCTTGGCCAGAGACTCCTGGAACACCTGACCGGAATCGGTGGCACCGGTGAAGGCGCCTTCGGAGACCTGCAGCTCGATCGGTGCGGTCACGCCCGACTTCTTGAAGTGGAACTTGGCCTTGTCCAGATCGAACGCGTTCATCTTCTGCTTGGGGTCGTAGAACTTCATCTTCGGCCCGATGTTGTTGTCGTTGCCGACAGACGCATAGCCCGAGAAGACGTTCTTGACGATGGTCTGGCGGTCGATGCCGTGCTTGAGCGCCATGATCAGGTCGGTGTTGTTGAACGGCGCCTTGTCGGTGTGTGCCACAAAGCTGAAGCGGTTGCCAGCACCGGGCGTGCGCGACAGCTTGATGTTGGGCGCCTTCTCCAGCAGGCCCGCCGTCTTGGGGCTGGCGCGGTTGATCGCGTCCACCTGGCCGGTCATCAGGGCCTGTGTGCGGGCGGCGGCGTCGGGGATGTAGCGCAGCTCCACCCGGTCGAAGTTGCCACGGTTGGGCTTCCAGTAGTTGCCCGCCTTGCGCTTGAAGGTGGCGCGAACGCCGGGCTGGAACTCTTCCAGCGTGAAGGCACCGGTGCCCACCGGCTTGCCCCAGTCCTTGAAACCGTTGGGCACCACGATGATGTGGTAGTCCGACAGGTTGTAGGGCAGGTCCAGGTTGCCCGACTTCATCAGGATCTGCACGGTGTTGGCGTCGACCTTTTTCACGTCGGCGATTTCGGCCAGCAGTGATTTGGCCGGCGACTTGGTTTCACCGCGGTGCAGGTTGATCGAGTAGATGACATCGTCGGCATCCAGCGTCTTGCCGTTGCTGAACGTGATGCCTTTGCGGACGTAGAAGGTCCAGTCGGTCGCGCCGGGCTTGACGTCCCACTTCTCGAACAGTTCGCCAGTGGCGTCGCCGTTGTCCGCCACCTCCACCAGGTTGTTGTAGAGCATGAGGCTCATGGCGATCGGGATCGAGTCGGCGTAGGTCAGCGGGTCGAGGCTGTCCGAGGGCGAGCCACCTTCCATCCCGAGGCGCAGCGTGCCGCCCTTTTTGGGGGTTGCCTGTGCCATGGCCGGCAGGGCGCCCAGCGTGGAAGACAGGCCCAGCGCAGCGGCGCCCGTCAGCAGCGAGCGACGATCCAGCCAGAGACCCGACTCCGTTTGCATATCGAATTGACCCATGCTCATTTTCTCCGTGAAGTTGAACAACTGCTGACCGGTGCGGCGGCCTGCTGCCATGCAGATCAGGACCGTTCGCACCAGGCAGCTCAGACACCCGGCATGGTTTCGTCTGACACCTTTGCCCGACAGAACCTTGGGGTCATGATGGCGCCAAAGCGGCGCATTCATATCCAGAATGTCCCTAAGTCTTGGTCATGTCTTTGTTCTCATTGCGACGCTGATCGTCTCTTGAGCGCCCAGTTCTGTTTTTTGGTGCATGCGCGCGGGTTGCCACGCTCACCGCCCGCCGCATTGCTGCTAGATTCGCAGCGGTTTTCAAGGTCGTTTCTAGCCCTATGAGTCTGAGGACACCGCACCCGGGGCCCCGTCTGGGCCAAGTACTGATGCCTTTGTCGCCGTTGCTGGCGGCAGTGGGGCTGGTCGTGGTCGGCGTCGGCTTGCTGTTCTCGGTGATGGGCATTCGCGCCCACCTGTCGCAGTTTTCCAGCCTGACGCTGGGGCTGGTGATGTCGGCGTACTACGTCGGCTTCCTGCTGGGGTCGTACTTTTCCCCGTTGCTGATCCGCCGGATCGGGCACATCCGGGCCTTTGCGGCCATGGCGTCGATGGCATCGACGATGCCAATCCTGCATGCGGTATGGGTCAACCCCTGGTTCTGGGGCGGCCTGCGGCTGCTGACCGGCCTGTGCGTGATGGGCATGTATGTGGTGATCGAGAGCTGGCTGAACTCGGCGGCACCGAGCCAGCACCGGGGCAAGGTGTTCGGTGCCTACATGATCGTGTGCTCCGTGGGGGCGGCGGTCGGCCAGTGGCTGATCCTGGTGGGCGACAAGATGAGTTTCGTGCCGTTTGCCCTGGTGTCCATCGTGTTCTCGTTCGCCCTGTTGCCGATCACCATGAGTCCGCAGGACGAGCCGGAGGTGGAAGCGGCGCCGCGCTTCAGCCTGCGACGTCTGTTCCAGGTGTCGCCGCTGGGTGTCGTGGGCGTCACCGCGGCCGGCGTGCTCAACGGTGCGTTCTTCGGCATGGGAGCTGCTTTTGCACAGGGCGCCGGCCTGAGCGACACCAACGTGGCCAGCTTCATGGGTGCCACCCTGCTGGGAGGGGCGCTGTTCCAGTGGCCGATGGGTCACTACTCGGACAATCACGACCGTCGCCTGGTGCTGTTCTGGGTGTGCCTGGTGGGCGCCGGTCTGGCCGTGTCTGCGTACCTGGCCACCACCATGATGAAGGAGTCGCTGATCGAGGAGTCTCTGATTCTTCTCGGCGTGCTGCTCGGCGGCATGATCTTTGCGGTCTATGGATTGTCGGTGGCCTACGTCAACGATCTGATTCCGCCGCAGGAAGTGGTGGAAATCTCCACCGGCTTGCTGTTGATGTACGGGGCCGGTGCGGTGCTGGGTCCCTCCCTGGCGGGCCTGGTGATGAACACCATCGACAACGCCAGTTTCATGCTGTTTCTCGCCGGGGTCATGGGGCTTGTGGCCCTGTACGTACTCAAGCGCCTGCCGGCAGCCAGCCCGGTGCCCGGGTCGGCCAAGACCGGCTATGCGATGTCCGGACAGGGTTCGCCAGCGGTGGTCAAGCTCGATCCGCGGGGCGAGGTGCCCCGTGCCGAGAACTCGCCCTGAGGCAATGGTTTTTCACGATTCAACAAGGAAAGCGCAGCCATGGAACTGACAGGTTTTGTCCACGGGTCCGCCCGTGTCGGGACGGCCGAGGGCTGGGACAACATCAACCCGGCGACCGGGCAACCGATCGCCAGCTGCCGCGCCTTCAGCGCAGAGGATGTGGATGCCGCCGTGGCCTCTGCGCAGCAGGGGTTTGAGGTCTGGTCGCAGACCACCGCAGCCGAACGCGGCAAGGTGTTGCGCCGCGCCGCGGATCTGCTGGTGCAACGCAACGACGAACTGGCCCGCCTGGAAGTACAGGACACCGGCAAGCCGCTGCAGGAAGCACTGGTGGTCGACGTGGCCAGCGGCGCCGACTGCCTGAACTTCTTTGCCGGTGCGGCGGCTGCATTCAATGGGGCACACATTCCCCTGAAGAACGCGTTCGCCTACACCCGGCGCGAGCCGCTGGGCGTGTGTGCGGGCATCGGCGCCTGGAACTACCCGATCCAGATCGCCTGCTGGAAGTCGGCACCCGCGCTGGCAGCGGGCAACGCGATGGTGTTCAAGCCCTCGGAACTCACGCCCATGACGGCGCTGAAGCTGGCGGAAATCTATGCCGAGGCCGGCCTGCCGCCGGGCGTGTTCAACGTCGTGCAGGGCGCCGGGTCCACCGGCGCTGCGCTGGCCGCGCACCCCGGGGTGGCCAAGGTGTCGGTCACCGGGTCGGTGCCCACCGGCAAGCGGGTCATGAAGACCGCAGCGGACACCCTCAAGCGCGTGACCATGGAGCTGGGCGGCAAGTCGGCCCTGATCGTGTTCGAGGACGCCGACCTGGAGCAGGCGGTGGCTGCCGCGATGATGGGCAACTTCTACACCCAGGGCGAGGTCTGCACCAATTGCACCCGCGTGCTGGTGCACAGCGCGATTGCCGATCGCTTCCTGGCGCGGCTCAAGGAACGCACCGAACTGCTGCGCGTGGGCGATCCGATGGACCCGCAGACCGAAGTGGGCGCGCTGATCAGCGCCGCCCACCGCGACAAGGTGATGGGCTACATCCAGGCCGGCGTCGCGGCGGGCGCGCGGCTGGTGTGTGGCGGTCAGGCGGTGACGGTGCCGGGCCATGAAGGCGGCTACTTCGTGCAGCCAACCGTGTTTGCCGCGCCGGGCGACGACCTGTCCATCGTGCAGGAAGAGATCTTCGGCCCGGTGCTCACGCTGCTGACCTTCAACGACGAGGACGAGGCGGTGCGGCGCGCCAATGCGACCCGCTTCGGTCTCGCCGCCGGCGTCTTCACCCGCGACATCACCCGCGCACACCGCGTGGCCGCGCGGTTGCAGGCGGGCCTGTGCTGGATCAACAACTACAACATCACGCCGGTCGAGATGCCCTTCGGTGGCGCCAGGGAGTCGGGGATCGGCCACGAGAACAGCCTGGTCGCCATGGAGCACTACACCCAGCTCAAGACGGTCTACGTCGAGATGGGTGAAGTGGCCTGCGGCTACCGCTGAAGCGGGTCACGGTTCGGGACAGACATGGGTCAATCGACATACGACTACATCATCGTGGGTGCCGGCTCGGCCGGCAGCGTGCTGGCCAACCGGCTGAGCGAGGACGCCGAAGTGCGGGTGTTGCTGCTCGAAGCCGGTTCAATGGACCACAACCTGTTCATCCACATGCCGTCGGGGTTTGCCTACCCGATGGCCAGCCCGCGCTACGCCTGGCTGTACGAGTCGGAACCCGAGCCCTTCATGGACAACCGGCGCATCCACTGCCCGCGTGGCAAGGTGATCGGAGGTTCCTCGTCGATCAACGGCATGGTGTACATCCGCGGGCACGCGCTCGACTACGAGGGCTGGGCCAGCCGCTTTGGTCTGGACGACTGGACCTATGCGCACTGCCTGCCGTATTTCCGCAAGTCGGAGACGCGCGCCAAGGGCGGTGACGACTACCGCGGCGACAGCGGCCCGCTGCACGTGAGTACCGGCGCCTGCAACAACCCGCTCTACAACGCGTTCATCGAGGCCGGCCAGCAGGCCGGCTACGCGCGCACCGACGACATGAACGGCTACCGGCAGGAAGGCTTCGGCCCGATGGACATGACGGTGCACAAGGGCCGGCGCTGGAGCACGGCGATGGCCTACCTGCGGCCGGCGCTCAAGCGCCCGAATCTGGTCCTGCGCACCAGTGCCCTGACCACGCGCGTGCTGTTCGAGCGGTCGGAGTCGCCCCGAGCCGTGGGTGTCGAGGTGATTCACCACGGGGTTCGGATGCAGATGCGTGCTTCCCGCGAGGTGATCCTGTGCGGCGGCGCGATCAATTCGCCGCAGCTGCTGCAGCTCTCCGGTGTGGGCAACCCGGCGCTGCTGGAGCCGCTGGGCGTTCCGGTGGTGGCCGCGCGCAAGGGCGTGGGCGAAAACCTGCAGGACCACCTGGAAACCTATGTGCAGTACGCCTGCAAAGAGCCGATCACGCTGTACTCGGCGGTCAACCCGCTCGTCAAAGCGAAGATCGGCCTGGAATGGATGCTGTTCCAGACCGGCCTGGGCGCGACCAACCATTTCGAGTCCGGCGGTTTCATCCGCAGCGAGGAGGGCGTCCAGCACCCCGACCTGCAATACCACTTCCTGCCCATGGCGGTGCGCTACGACGGCAACGCTCCCGCCACCGGCCACGGCTTCCAGGCCCATGTGGGTCCAATGCGCCCGACCAGCCGCGGGCATGTGCGCATCCGCAGCAGCAAGCCCACCGATGCGCCGCAGATCGTCTTCAACTACCTGAGTACCGAGCAGGACCGCAAGGAGTTCCGGGCCGCGATCCGGCTCACGCGCGAGGTGTTCGCGCAGAAGGCCTTCGACCGGTTCCGGGGCGAGGAACTCTCGCCGGGTCCGGCGGTGCAGACCGACGCACAGATCGACGCCCACATCCGCGCCCAGGCCGAGACCGCCTACCACCCATCGTGCAGCTGCCGCATGGGACACGACGAGATGGCGGTGGTGGACGGCGCGGGCCGGGTGCACGGCGTGCAGAACCTGCGAGTGGTCGACGCGTCCATCATGCCGGCTGTGGTCAGCGGCAACCTGAACGTGCCGACCATCATGATGGCCGAGAAGCTGGCCGATGCGATCCGGGGTCGCGAGCCGTTGCCGCCCTCGACAGCGCCGTTCTTTGTGCATCCTGCTTTCGAGACGCAGCAACGATGAACGATGAGGCGTTCGACTACATCGTGGTCGGGGCCGGATCGGCGGGTTGTGTGCTGGCCGACCGGCTCAGCGCCGACGGGCGCCACAGCGTGCTGGTGCTCGAAGCCGGTGGCAGTGACCGCCGGCTCTGGGTGCAGGTGCCGATCGGCTACGGCAATACCTTCTACGACCCTGCTGTGAACTGGAAGTTCGAGGCCCAGCCGGAGCCCGGCATGAAGGACCGCCGCATCTACTTTCCGCGCGGCAAGGTGCTGGGTGGTTCCAGCTCGATCAACGCCATGGTGTACTGCCGGGGCCTGCCGGGCGACTTCGACGACTGGGCAGCGATGGGCAATGCCGGCTGGTCGTGGGCCGATGTGAGACCGGTCTACGAGAGCTTCGAGCAGCCGGTGAATCCGCAGGGCCGGCCTGGCGGATCGGCGGACAAACCCCTGTTCGTCAGCGACGTGCGGCATGAGCTACACCCGCTGGAGCACCACTACTTCAAGGCTGCCGAGGAAACCGGACTGCCGTTCACCGACGACTTCAACGGTCCGCAGCCAGAAGGGGTAGGGCGCTACCGCATCAACACCCGGCGCGGCCTGCGCTGGTCGGCCGCCGATGCATTTCTGCGCCCGGCGCTGCGCCGGCCGAAGGTCCAGCTGCGCACCGGGGCGATGGTGCAGCGGGTGCTGTTCGAGGGCCGCCGCGCCACGGGCATCACCTACTTGCAGAACGGCCAGTCGCACACCGCCAGTGCCCGGCGCGCCGTGGTGGTCAGCGCCGGCGCAGTGCAGAGCCCGCAGCTGCTGCAGGTCTCGGGTGTCGGTCCGGGCGCGCTGCTGCAGCAGCACGGCATTGCGGTGGTGCTTGACCAGCCGCAGGTCGGCCAGAACCTGCAGGACCACCTGGCGATGAGCTATTCCTACGAGTCCCACCTGCCGACGCTGAACAACCAGCTCGGCTCGCTGTGGGGGCGCCTGGGGATGGGCATGCGTTTCGTGTTCGGCCGCAGCGGCCCGCTGTCCATCAGCGTGAACCAGTGCGGCGGCTTTGTGCGCTCCGAGCCCGGTCAGCCGCAGGCCGACCTGCAGCTCTACTGCAACCCCATCACCTACCAGCTCAAGCCGGGTGCGACCGGCACCCGGATCGTGCCGGACCCGTTTGCCGGCTTCATCCTGTGCTTTCAGCCTACGCGCCCGGAGAGCCGTGGCCAGATTCAGATCGCCGGCCCCGACATGGCGATGCCGCCGCTGATCCAGCCGCGCTACCTCTCGCACCCTGACGACATCGCGGTCGCGGTGCGCGGCGCGCGGTTGATCCGGCGGCTGGAGCAGTCGCCGGCGATGCGATCCACGATCAAGGGCCCGGTCGGACCGGCGCTGGCCGGCATGGACGATGCAGCCATGGCGGAGGACTTTCGCAGCCGCGCCAGCACCTGCTACCACCCGGTGGGCACCTGCACCATGGGTCCCGACCCCGCCACCTCGGTGGTCGGCCCGGATCTCAAGGTGCACGGCCTGGACGGCCTCTATGTGGTGGATGCGTCGGTCTTTCCCACAGTCACCTCGGGCAACACCCACGCACCGACCACCATGGTGGCGCACAAGGGCGCCGCGTCCATCCTCGCCGCCACCGGCCTTTGAGCACCCCAAAGGAAAGCGCATGAAGCTCGAATCGATCAAGACCTTTGTCGTCGGCAACCCGCCACCGGGTTTCGGCGGTCGCTATTTCGTGTTCGTCAAGCTGCGTACCCAGTGCGGCATCGAGGGCGTGGGCGAAATCTACGCCGCCACCTTCAACCCGCACCTGATGGCCAAGATGGCCGAAGACTTGTTCGCGCGCGTGTTCGCCGGCAAGAGCCCGATGCAGGTCGAGACTCTGTTCCGCCTGACCCACGGCGAGGGCTTCACCCTGCGACCGGACGTGAGCGTGATGGGCGTCTTCAGCGCGCTGGAAATGGCGTGCTGGGACATCACCGGCAAGGCCTTGAACCAGCCCGTCTACAACCTGCTCGGCGGCCTGGTGAACCCGCGCCTGCGCAGCTACACCTACCTCTATCCCGACGCACACGAGGACGACAGTTTCTACGACGACCCGGACCGCAGCGCCGAGCGCGCGCTGCGCTATGTCGAAGAGGGTTTCACGGCGGTCAAGCTCGACCCGGTGGGCGGCTATTCGTGTTTCGACCCGCGCCAGCCGACGCTGGAGCGCATGGCGCTGTCGGTGCGCTTCTGCAAGCAGATCCGCGAAGCGGTGGGCACGCGGGCCGACATCCTGTTCGGCACCCACGGCCAGTTCACGGTCTCTGGCGCCAAGCGCCTGGCGCAACAGCTGGAGCCGTACGCCCCGCTGTGGTTCGAAGAACCCACGCCGCCCGAGATGCCGGAGCAGATGGCCGAGGTGGCGCGTGCCACCAGCATCCCGGTCGCCACCGGCGAGCGCCTGTGCACCAAGTACGAGTTCGCCCGGGTGCTGCAGACCGGTGCTGCCACCATTCTGCAGCCCAACCTGGGACGGGTCGGCGGCATTCTTGAAGCCAAGAAGATCGCAGCGCTGGCGGAGGTGCACTACGCCCAGATCGCACCACACCTGTATTGCGGCCCCATCGTCGCCGCCGCCAACATCCAGCTCGCCGCCTGCATCCCCAACTTCCTGATCCTGGAGAGCATCCAGCAGTTCGGCGGCTTTCATGCCCAGCTGCTGAACAAGCCCATCCAGTGGGAAGGCGGCTATGTGATCCCGAGCAAAGAGCCCGGCCTGGGTGTCGAGCTGAACGAGGCGGTGGCGCTGGCGCACCCCTACGAGGGCACGGCCCTGCACCTGGGCATGGCACAGCACCCGCTGGGTTATTTCTGATCACTTCGCTGCCAGGCCCACACACGATGAACACCTACGCCAACCTGATCAGCAACCAGTGGGTACCCAACCCGTCGGCGCCTGCGATCGCCGTGCACAACCCGGCCAGCGGTGCCGTCATCGGCGAGGTCAGCAGCGCCAGCACCGAGCAGGTGTTGCAGGCGGTCGATGCGGCCAGCCGGGCGCAGCGTGGCTGGGGCACGCTGCCGGCCATCGAGCGCGGGCAGCACCTGCGCCGGCTGGCCGACGCCCTCGTGGCGCGCAAGGGCGCCATCGGCGCCGCGCTGGCGCTGGAGTCGGGCAAGAGCCTTGAAGACAGCGAAAACGAGGCGGTGTACGCGGCCGAGGTCACGCAGTACCACGCCGAATGGGCACGGCGCATCGAAGGCGAGATCATCCCCAGCGACAGCCCCGACGAAAACCTGATGCTGCACCGCGTGCCCATCGGTGTGGTGGCCTGCCTGATTCCGTTCAACTACCCGGTCTACACCCTGCTGCGAAAGATCGCCCCGGCGCTGATCGCCGGCAACACCGTGGTGGTGCGTCCCAGCAACCAGACGCCCTGCAGCGCGTTCGAGATCGCACAGGCCGTGCTTGATGCGGGCCTGCCGCCGGGGGTGGTGAACATCATGGCCATGGGCCACGACCAGGCCGAAGCCATGTGCACCCATGAGCGCGTGGGCATGATCACACTCACCGGTGGTGTGGCCGCCGGGCGCCGGGTGCTGGACTATTCAAAGGCCAACATTGCCCGGGTGTCGCTGGAGCTGGGCGGCAAGAGCCCGGCCATCGTCGCGGCCGACGCCGATCTGGAAAAGGCCGCCAACGACATCGTGCGCTCCAAGACCACCCACTGCGGCCAGCTGTGCACCGCGATCGAGCGCGTGTATGTGGTGGCGGAGAAGCATGACGCACTGCTGGCCCTGCTCCGACAGAAGATGCTGGCGCGTGGTTTCGGCGACCGCGCGGTCGACCCGAGTCGCATGGGCCCGATGATCAGCGACGCCGCGCGCCAGGCGGTCCACGCGATGGTGCAGCGCGCGGTGGCCGAGGGCGCGCGCATCGAATGCGGTGGCCAGATGCCCGAAGGCCCTGGCCATTTCTACCCGCCGACCCTGTTGTCCGGCGTGCGGCAGGACCTGGAGATCGTTCGCGAGGAGATCTTCGGCCCTGTGCTCTGCGTACTGCCCTGCGACGACATGGCGCACGCGCTGGCGCTGGCCAACGACCACCAGTTTGGCCTGGCCTCGGTGCTCTACACCAACGACTACCGCGAGGTCATGCACTTTTCCAACGCCATCGAGGCCGGCGAGCTCTACATCAACCGCACCCCGGCCGACCCTTACCAGGGCTACCACGCGGGCTGGAAGCGCTCGGGCCTGGGCGGCGACGACGGCAAGCACGGCATGCTGGAGTTCACCCAGACACGGCTGGTGGTCATGCACCACGCCCGACCGTGACGGGCACCTTCGACAGATCCTCTCGCCGTTGAACGGCATCCTTTCTCAACCGGAGCATTCATATGGACAGCTTGCAGATTGAACATGGATCACCCCCCCGGGTCCTGTGGTTGAGCCAGGGGCCCGACGGCGAGACCCGCACGCCGCTGCCCGCGCTGTGGTTGCGCGCCCGCAGCCAGGTCAGCAGCGAGCGCGACGCCATGACGGGCCAGCGCCTGAACAACCCCCATCAGTTCGACGACAACCTCAGTCTCACGGCAGCCGCCTGGGGCGAGGATGCGTCGCACAGGCGCTGCCTGAACCTGAGCTTCAGCGACGGGTTCTCCGGGCCGTTCGATCCTGACGACTTGCTGGAAGGCACCCGCCTGTCCGAGGGCACGCCAAGCCCCAAAGCCTGGCGCAGCGACCTCAGCCCCAAGCCCGAATACCACTGGCCCGAGCTGGCCCGGGACGACCGGGTGTTGTACGCCGCGTTGCACGACTTCATCGTGTCCGGGGTGCTGCTGATCCACGACACGCCTCGGGAGCGTGACTCGGTGCTGTCGGTGGCTCGGCGCTTTGGCCATGTGCGCACCACCAATTTCGGTGCCTACTTCGAGGTCTACACCCGCCCGAAGGGCGAGGCCATCGACCTGTCCTACCAGTCGGTGGCCCTCGGCCCCCACACCGACAACCCCTACCGCGCGCCGGTGCCCGGCATCCAGCTGCTGCATTGCCTTCAGAACGAGACCAGCGGCGGCCTCTCCACGCTGGTCGACAGCCTCGCGGCCGTGGCGCAGTTGCGCACCGAAGACCCGCGCGGCTTCGAGCTGCTGGCGCAGGTGCCGGTGCGCTTTGAACACCGCGACGCCGAGACCGAGCTGGTGTCGATCTGCCCAGTGATCGAGACCAACGGCAGCGGCGAGATGGTGGGGGTGCACTACAGCCCGCGCCTGGACGACATTCCCGTGATGTCCGACGCCGACACGCGGGCCTACCAGCGTGCGCGCCGCCGACTGGGCGAGCTCTTCAATGACCCGGCGTTCGAGCTGCGCTTCCTGCTGGAGCCCGGGCAACTGATGATGTTCGACAACAACCGCGTGCTGCACGGCCGCACCAGCTACAACCCCGAAGAGGGCCACCGCCAGCTGCAAGGCTGCTACATCGACCGCGACGGTCCGCGCAGCAGCTACCGCGTCCTGAAGCGGCGCTTCGGACCTCTCCCGGGAGCCACGTCATGAAGCAGGTCGCCTTCACCCAGATGAAAGAAGGGACCCGCGAGGAGTACGAATTCCTGCGGGGGCTCGAACACCAGTACATCCGCTCGCTGCCGGAGCGCCTGCTGGAGGCACTGAAAGCGCTGGGGCATTCGCTGCAGGGGTATCAGGTCAGCCGGCTTGAGCATTCGCTGCAGAGCGCCACCCGCGCCGAGGCCGACGGGGCCGACATCGACACCATCGTCGCTGCGCTGGTGCACGACATCGGCGACGAGCTGGCGCCCGAAAACCACAGCCAGATGGCGGCGGCCATCCTGCGGCCGTATGTGCGCGCCGAGGTCACCTGGGTGGTCGAGATGCACGGGCTGTTCCAGATGCGCTACTACGCGCACCACTACGGCATGGACCCGGACGGCTACCTCCACCACAAGGACCATCCCTGGTTCGACAGCTGTGTGCGTTTCTGCGAGCGCTACGACCAGGCGGCATTCGATCCGGCTTACCCCACCCAGCCCCTGAGCCACTTCGAGCCGATGCTGCGCGAGGTGTTTTCGCGCAAGGCCTTCGATCCCGCAGTGCTGCAGGAACCCGCCACCCGCCGCTGAGCTCGCAGGAGGCACCATGCACGGCATCTTCCCCTCGGCCCGGCTCAAGCCCTCGCCGTACTACCAGGCCACGGTGGCTGACGGCGTGACCTCGTTCAGCGTCTACAACAACATGCTCATGCCCACCGGATACGGCGACCCGGAGCCCGAGTACTGGCGCATCATCAACGGCGTGAGCCAGTGGGACGTGGCCTGCGAGCGCCAGGTCCAGCTGCTGGGTCCCGATGCCGGAAAGCTGGCGCAGATCCTCAGCCCGCGAGACCTCTCAAACTGCAAAGTCGGACAGGGCAAGTACATCCCGATGTGCGACCACGACGGGGTGCTGATCAACGACCCCATCCTGCTCAAGCTGTCCGACGACCGTTACTGGTTCTCGATTGCCGACAGCAACATCTGGTTCTGGGCCTCGGCCATCGCGGCCGAGCGCGGGCTGCGGGTCGAGGTGAGCGAGCCCGACGTGTCACCGCTGGCGATCCAGGGCCCCAAGGCCGAGGCGCTGGCGGTCTCGCTGTTCGGCGACTGGGTCAAAGACCTCAAATACTTCTGGTTCAGGGAAACCAGCCTTCTGGGCATCCCGATGGTGGTGGCGCGCTCGGGCTGGTCCAAGCAGGGCGGCTTCGAGCTGTACCTGATGGACGGCTCGCGGGGCACCGAACTCTGGCACATCGTCAGGGAAGCGGGCAAGCCCTGGGACATCGGCCCGGGCAATCCCAACCTCCACGAGCGCGTCGAAAGCGGGCTGGTGTCCTACGGTGGCGACACCGACCGGCAGACCAACCCCTACGAGGTGCGGCTGGGCAAATACATCGACCTGCATGTGGCCGACGACGTGATCGGCATCCAGGCCCTGCGCCGCATCCACGCCGAAGGCCCGAAGCGCCACCAGCTGGGTGTGAAGCTCAAGGGCGAGCAGCCCGACCCGTTCGGCTTTTCGTGGGAGCCCGTGTTCCAGGGCGGCAAGAAGGTCGGCGATCTCACCAATTCGGCGTGGTCCTACCGCCTGAAGCAGAACATCGGTTTCACGCTGATCTCTGTCGGCGCCCGGCCAGGCGACACCGTGGAGGTGCAGCGCGCGTCCGGCAGGGTGCATGGGACCCTGTGCGAGCTGCCGTTCATCTGAGCCAATCTGGTGCCCTGATTCAGGGTCGGCCACGGGTTGTGCATCGGACTGGCGGTTTAAAGAAACTCGGCGTCGCTTCAGGAACAGTGGCACAAAAAATGCAGGGTTTCTCAGGGGTGCCGATTCGACATGGTCCGGCGCATCATCTTCGGGTCCAACGTCGGCTTGTGACTGGCGTTGAAATCCTCATCTTTTCATCAGGAGTTTCCATGCGCACCTTCTCTCGCCTGTCGCTTCGCAACGCCTCGCTTTCGCTGGGCATGTCTGCGGCCCTGCTGTCCACCGGGGCCCAGGCGGCCGAGCCGGCGAGCTGCCAGACCGTGCGTTTCGCCGATGTCGGCTGGACCGACATCACCTCGACGACAGCCGTGGTCTCCGAAGTCCTCAAGGGTCTGGGCTACAAGCCGACCACGCAGGTGCTGTCGGTGCCGGTCACCTACAGCAGCATGAAGGGCAAGAAGATCGACGTGTTCCTGGGCAACTGGATGCCCTCGATGGAAGGGGACATCAAGCCCTATGCGGCCGACGGCTCGGTCGAGACGGTGATCCCCAACCTGGAAGGTGCCAAGTACACCCTGGCCGTTCCCGACTACGTGGCCGAGGCGGGGGTCAAGAGCTTTGCCGACATCGCCAAGAACGCCGACAAGTTCAAGAAGAGCATCTACGGCATTGAGCCCGGCAACGACGGCAACCGCCTGATCCTGGACATGATCAAGAAGAACGCCTTTGACCTCAAAGGCTTCAAGCTGGTGGAGTCCAGCGAAGCGGGCATGGTCTCGCAGGTCGTGCGCGCCACCGGCAAGAAGGAATGGATCGTCTTCCTGGGCTGGGCGCCGCATCCGATGAACAGCAAGATCAAGATGACCTACCTCAGCGGTGGCGACGACTTCTTCGGTCCGAACTATGGCGGCGCCACGGTTTACACCAACGTGCGCAAGGGCTACATGGCCGAGTGCGCCAACGTCGGTGCGCTGCTCAAGAACACCAAGTTCAGCCTGGAAATGGAGAACGGCATCATGTCCGCCATCCTGGACAAGAAACAGAAGCCCGAAGCGGCTGCGCAGGCATGGATGAAGGCCAACCCCTCGGTCTGGGGCGCCTGGCTCAACGGCGTCAAGACCTTTGACGGCAAGACGCCCGAAGTCGCGAAATTCACCAAGTAAATCCGATGCTGGATCTGGAGTGGGTTGCCGGCAACAAGCTGCCGCTGGGTGAGTACATCGCCTCCTTCGTGGAGGCGCTGACCACCCATGCGTCCGGGGTGTTCGAACTGATCTCGGAAGGTCTGGGCGCATTCATCACCAGCCTGACCCATCTGCTGATGTGGGTGCCTCCGCTGGTCCTGATCGTGTTGATCGCCGGGCTGGCCTACTTTCTCCAGCGCTCGATCAAGCTGGTGGTTTTCGTGGTGCTGGCGCTGCTGCTGGTGGTCAACCTCGGCTACTGGGAGGCGAGCATGGAGACGCTGTCTCTCGTGATCTGCGCGACCATCGTCTGCCTGCTGGTCGGTGTGCCGATCGGTATCGCCGCGGCTCATCGCCCCTGGCTGGAAGCGTCGCTGCGCCCGCTGCTCGACCTGATGCAGACGATACCGACCTTCGTCTACCTGATTCCCACGCTGATCCTGTTCGGCCTGGGGGTGGTGCCCGGTCTGATCTCCACCGTGATCTTCGCGCTGCCTGCGCCGATCCGCCTGACCACGCTGGGCATCGCGTCGGTGCCGAAGTCGCTGATCGAGGCGGGCGAATCGTTCGGCGCCACGCGATCTCAGCTGCTCTGGAAGGTGGAACTTCCGTACGCCTTGCCCACCATCATGGCCGGTGTCACGCAATGCATCATGCTGAGCCTGTCGATGGTGGTGATCGCGGCCCTGGTCGGTGCCGACGGACTGGGCAAGCCGGTGGTGCGTGCCCTCAACTCGGTCAACATCGCCGACGGATTCGAGGCAGGTCTGGCGATCGTGATCGTGGCGATCGTGCTGGACCGCCTCTGCAAACAGCGGCCCGCGCAAGGCCAGAAAAAGCCGAAATGACTTCAGCCCCGATCTGCGAGTTCCGCCACGTCGACATCGTCTTCGGCAGCCGGCCCGCCAAGGCGCTGGAACTGCTGGATGCGGGCAAGACCCGCCAAGAGATCCTGGACGCGACCGGCGCCATCCTGGGGGCCGCCGACTGCAACCTCGAAATTGCCGAGGGCGAGATTTCGGTGCTGATGGGGCTGTCGGGCTCGGGCAAGTCCACGCTGCTGCGCTGCCTCAATGGCCTGAACAAGGCCACCCGCGGTCAGGTGCTGATCCGGGACGACAAGGGCTCGGGCGGACAGGTGGACCTGACCACCTGCGACGCGCAGACCCTGCGCCGCCTGCGCACCTCGCGCGTGGCCATGGTGTTCCAGCAGTTCGCCCTGTTGCCCTGGCGGACCGTGGCCGAAAACGTCGGCCTCGGGCTGGAGCTTCGCGGCGTGGGCAAGGTCGAACGCGAGCGTGTGGTGGCCGAGAAGCTGGAACTGGTCGGTCTGGGGAAGTGGGCCGGCAAGTATGCCCACGAGCTCTCGGGCGGCATGCAGCAGCGGGTGGGGCTGGCGCGGGCCTTTGCCACCGACGCCGACATCCTGCTGATGGACGAACCTTTCTCGGCGCTGGACCCGCTGATCCGCGAGCACCTGCAGCAGGAACTGCTCCAGTTGCAGAAAACCCTGAAGAAGACCATCGTGTTCGTGAGCCACGACCTCGATGAAGCGATCAAGCTGGGCAACCACATCACCATCATGGACGCCGGCCGCATCGTGCAGTACGGCGAACCCGAACAGATCGTGCTCAACCCCACCAACGCCTATGTCCGGGATTTCGTGGCCCACATGAACCCGATCAAGGTGTTGCGCGGCGCATCCCTGATGACCCCGGCCGACAAGCTGGCGCAGCGCGACGGGGCGCTGCAGCTGGACTGGACCGGTCACCATTTGCTCGCGCTCGATCCGCAGGGCAGGCCGCAGCAGGCCCGGATCGAGAACACGCCCGCAGAGCTGGTGGCCTATGCGCCCGGGCTGGACATCGTGCAGGTCGGGCAGGCAGGCCGGGCCATGGTGATGGTGCAACCCGATCTTCTGATGGAGCGGATCATCGCCATCCGCCATGCCACCGGGCGTCCGGTGATCCTGTGCGACGGCGAGCGCTTTGCCGGCGTGGTGGGCGACGACGAGATCTACCGGGGCATGTTGCGTCCCAGCCTGCATGCCGTCTGACGGGCCGGTTGCAGAACCCCCCGTTCCCGCTACCATGCAGGCGGTTTACCTGACTGGTTACGGCGGACTGGACCGTCTGCGCGTGGTGAACGATGCGCCGGTGCCGGTCCCGGCGGTGGGTGAGGTGCTGGTCCGGGTGGGTGCCTGCGGCATCAACAACACCGATCTCTGGACCCGGGAGGGCGCGTACGGCGAAGGCGAACAGGCCGCCTGGATGGGGCAGGCCTTCACCTTTCCGCGCATTCAGGGGCTCGACGCGGTCGGTCAAATCGTCGCTGTCGGCGCCGACGCCGACCGGTATCGCCTCGGGCAGCGTGTGATGGTCAACTCCTGCCTGTATGCGGGCGGCGGGGATGGGCTGGAGGGCTTGCAGGTGGTGGGCAGCGAGCGCGACGGGGGCTTTGCGCAGTTTCTCTGCGTACCCGGCGAGAACGCGCTGGCCATCCGCAGCTCCTTCAGCGACGCCGAGCTGGCCACGTTCATGACGCCCTACATGACCGCCGAACACATGCTGCGGCGGGCTGGCGTCAGCGCTGGTGAACGGGTGCTGGTGACCGGCGCTTCGGGCGGCGTGGGGTCGGCGCTGGTGCAGCTGGCCCTGCTGCGCGGGGCCGAGGTGGTGGCCGTGTGCAGCCAGGCCAAGCTGTCCGCCGTCCGCGCGCTGGGCGCGCACACCGTGATCGCGCGGGAGCAGGGCGACTACAGGACATCGTTGATGGCGTTGGGTGTCATGCCGCCATTCGATGTGGTGGCCGACATCGTGGCTGGCGAGCAGGCGGCCCAGTGCCTCGACCTGCTGAGACACGGCGGGCGTTATGTCACGGCCGGGGCGGTGGCGGGGGCTATGGTTCGGGTGGACTGGCGCAGGCTCTATCTCAAGCAGCTGAGCCTGTTCGGTGTCACCATGGGCACGGCCGCCGACGCGCAGGTCATCGTGCAGCACATCGAAGCAGGGCGCCTGCGGCCCTTGCTGGCCGGCAGCTTCCCGCTGGAAGACATCGCCCGGGCGCAACAGGTCTTTGCGACACGGTCCCATGTGGGCAGTTTGGTCCTTCTGCCTCCGACCGGCTGAGCCCGCCGGGACGGTACCTCAGGCCAGCTGAAACCAGGCCGACTTGGTCTGCATGTACGCCAGCAGGCTGTCCTTGTGTTTGTCGCGCGAATTGCCGCTCTGTTTGTATCCGCCGAAGGGCTGGGTCATGTCGCCGTCGCCGAAGCAATTGACCCAGACCACGCCCGCCTGCAGCGCAGCGACCATGCGGTGGGCGGTCTTGAGGTCGGCGGTCCAGACCGAGGCCGCCAGGCCGTAGATGCTGCCGTTGGCGAGCGCAATGGCTTCGGCTTCGCTGTCGAACGCCTGTACCGAGGCCACCGGGCCGAAGGTCTCTTCCTGCACGATGGACATATCCTGCCGGACGTCGACGAACAGCGTCGGCGCGACGTACGCGCCGTCCTCCGAAGGCGCTGCGCCGGCCCCGCCACCCAGCGCGATGCGGGCGCCTTGCTGCTGCGCCAGCGCCACCCGTTTCAACACGTTCTGCTTCTGCGTCTGGCTGACCAGCGGGCCCATCGTGGTGGCCGGGTCGAGCGGATCGCTCATGCGGTAGAGGGCTTCGGTGCGCGCGGCAAACCGTTCGACAAAACGGTCGTGGAGGCTGCGGTGAACCAGCAGGCGAGAGCCCGCGTTGCAGACCTGGCCCGCGTTGTCGTAGATGCCGCCGATGGCGCGGTCGATGGCGGTGTCGAGGTCGTAGAGGTCGGGCATGAAGATCTGCGGGCTCTTGCCACCGGTCTCCAGCGCCACCCGCTTCATGTTGCTCTGGCCCGCATAAACCATCAGCAATTTGCCCACGGCGGTGGAGCCGGTGAAGGTGATTTTCTGCACGTCGGGGTGCAGCGCCAGCGCCTTGCCTGCCTCGGCCCCCAGGCCATTGACGACGTTGAACACGCCGGGCGGCCCGCCGGCTTCGACGAACAGCCGCGCCAGCTGCAGGCAGGTCAGCGGCGCCTGTTCGGCGGGTTTGAGCACCGCGCAGTTGCCGGCTGCCAGGATGGGCGCGAGCTTCCACACCGCCATCAGCATCGGATAGTTCCACGGCGTGATCGCGCCCACCACGCCCAGCGGTTCGTGGGTGATCAGGTGCAGGGCGGTGGCATCGGTGGCCGTGACGGCGCCTTCCACCTTGTCGATGCACTCGGCGAAGTAGCGGATGGTCTTGAGCACCTCGGGCAGGTCGTTGTTGAGCACGTCCGAGACCGGCTTGCCCATGTCCAGCGACTCCAGCACCGCGAGTTCGTTCGACTGCGCTTCGATCAGGTCGGCCCACTGCTGCAGCACCGCCATGCGCGCGCGTGGGGCCAGCCTGGCCCAGCGCCCGTCCTGCCACGCCGACATGCACGAGGCCACTGCGCGGTCCACATCCGCCGCCTGGCCCTGGGCCATGACGGCGATGACCTGGCCGTCGCGCGGGCTGGTGCAATCGAAGGTCTCGCCGCCGAGGGCGGGCACGAAGCGTCCCTCGATGAACAGGCCCGTGTCGGGCCTCAGTGAGGCGGACAGCGCTTCCCACTCCGCACGGGTCGACGGTGTCTTCATCGGGAAGTGCCCGGTTCCGCGACCAGCTCGGTCGGGTAGCCCGGGGCGCGCAGTTCCAGGCCGCAGGCGTTTTCGATCATGCGCACCACCTCGGGCGACTGGGCGTTGCCGCCCATGAGACCGCGCGCCCGGCGAAAGATCTGCTGCGCCATGCTGCCCAGCTCCAGCGGCACGCCGAGCTTCTCCGCGATGCCGTTGACCAGGCCCAGGTCCTTGCAGGCCAGGTCCATGGTGAACTTCACGTTGTAGCTGCCCGAGAGCACGAGCTTGGACTCGGTCTCGTGCACGAAGCTGTTGCCTGAGCTGGCCCGGATGGCGCGGTAGGTGGCGTCCGGGTCCACGCCGTACTTGGCCGGCAGCATCATCGCCTCGCCGGCGGCAATCAGGTGGATGAAGGCCAGCATGTTGGTCACCACCTTGACCACCGATGCGTTGCCCATCTTGCCCAGGTAGATGATCTCGCCGCCCATCGTGCCGAGGATGTCTTCGACGCCTTTGAACGTCGTCTCGTCACCACCGACCAGTACCGTGATCTCGCCCGAGTTGGCCAGGTGAACGCCGCCGGTGACCGGGCATTCGAGCACATGGATGCCCTTGCCACGGGCCACCTCCGAGAGGCGCAGCAGGTCTTCCATGTCGGTGGTGCTCATCTCGATCCAGGTGCCGCCCGGCCTGAGGTGTTCGAACACACCGCCCGGCCCTTCGACAACCTGGCGAGACACGGCGGGGGAGGGGAGCACGGTGATCACCACATCGGCGCCCTGACAGACATCGGCCGTGCTGCCCGCCCATTGCGCGCCCGCTTCCAGCAGGCGCTGGGCCAGCGCCTTGTTGAGGTCGTTCACGCGGACCGGATAGCCGGCCTTGACCAGGCTGTGGCACAGCCCTTCGCCGAGGCTGCCTAGTCCGATAAAGCCGATCGTTTTCTTGGGAGTCATTGGCCGGTTTCCTGATGGTGAAGAGGGTGTGCGCGGGAGCGGGCTGCTCAGAACAGCCCGGAGATCTTGCCGTCGTCGTCGATGTCGATGCGGATGGAAGCAGGTTCCTTGGGCAGGCCTGGCATGGTCATGATGTCGCCGCAGATCATCACGACGAACTCGGCGCCGGCGGCCAGCCGCACTTCGCGGATGTTCACCACATGCCCGGACGGTGCCCCACGGAGTTTCGGATCGGTGGAGAAGGAATACTGCGTCTTGGCCACACACACCGGATAGTGACCGAAGCCGTCGGCCTGCAGCTTGTGGATCTTGGCCCGCACGGCCGAATCGGCCGTGATATCGGACGCGCCGTACACACGGGTGGCGATGGCCTTCATCTTGTCCCAGAGCGTGTCCTGGTCTTCGTAGACGTAGCGCATGGTGGCGGTCCCGCTCTCGGCGAGCCTGACCACGACATGTGCCAGTTCTTCGGCGCCGGCTGAGCCCTCCGCCCAGTGCCGCGCCACCACCACCGGGACACCCTGGCGGTCCATGTGGCGGCGCAGCAGGTCCAGTTCATCCTGCGTGTCAGACGTGAAGTGGTTGATGGACACCACGCAGGGCAGGCCGTAACGGTTTCGCACGTTGTCGACGTGGCGTTCGAGGTTGGCCATGCCTTTTTCGAGCGCGGCAAGGTTGGGTGTGTTGAGGTCTTTGGGATCGACGCCGCCGTGGTGCTTGAGTGCACGCAAGGTGGCCACGACCACGGCGACGTCGGGCCGCAGTCCCGACTTGCGGCACTTGATGTCGATGAATTTCTCAGCCCCCAGGTCGGCGCCAAATCCGGCCTCGGTCACCACGTATTCGCCCAGCTTGAGCGCGGCCTTGGTGGCGGTGACGGTGTTGCAGCCGTGAGCGATGTTGGCAAAGGGGCCCCCGTGGATGATCGCGGGGTTGTTTTCCAGCGTCTGCACCAGGTTGGGCTTGATCGCGTCCTTGAGCAGGGCGGCCATGGCACCGTGCGCCTGCAGGTCGCGCGCTCGGATCGGCGCCTGCTCGCGGGTGTAACCGATGATGATGTTGCCCAGCCGCTCCTTGAGGTCCCTGCGCGACGTGGCCAGACAGAAAATGGCCATGACCTCGGAGGCCACCACGATGTCGAAGCCATCCTCCCGCGGGAAGCCGTTGCCGGGACCGCCGAGGGCGACCACCGTCGAGCGCAGCGCACGGTCGTTCATGTCCATCACCCGCCGCCAGACGATGCGGCGGCAGTCGAACCCCAGCGGATTACCGTGGTGGATGTGGTTGTCGATCAGAGCGGCCAACAGGTTGTGGGCCAGCGCGATGGCGTTGAAGTCGCCGGTGAAGTGCAGGTTGATGTCTTCCATCGGCACCACCTGGGCATAACCGCCACCGGCGGCGCCACCCTTCATGCCGAACACCGGGCCCAGCGAAGGCTCCCGCAGCGCGATCACGGTGCGCTTGCCGATGCGGTTGAGGGCATCACCGAGGCCCACGGTCGTCGTCGTCTTGCCTTCGCCCGCCGGCGTCGGGCTGATCGCGGTGACCAGCACCAGCTTGCCATAGGCACCGGGGTGCCGGTCGATCCAGCCGAGGTCGATCTTGGCCTTGTGGTGGCCATAGGGCTCCAGCGCTTCTGGGGGGATGCCCAGGCGCTCTTTCGCCATCGACATGACGGGCTGAAGGCGGGCAGCTTGCGCGATTTCGATGTCCGAGAGGGCCACGGTGTCTCCTGGTTCCGTTGGGGCGATGCTGTCTCCTCGCGCGATTCTGGATTTCGCCTGCGCATGCGGCTGTGTCAATTGCGCCGCCTGCTGTCCCGCCGACGCCCGGGGCCTGGTCGCCGCAGCGGCGTTTTCCCTCGGTGTTTCTCCGGGTGCGCGGTGGGATACTGGGATTCATGCGCCGACCGCTTCAGTCTCCCCGGGAACCCCTGCGCTGGCCACTGGCAGCGGATGTCCACGGGTTCGCGGTGCTGGCCGGCGTCGAGGCCGTGGTGCGGGGCACGGTGCTGGCGGTGTTTCCCTTGCTGATGTACCGCGCCTGGGGCGACGCGGCGCTGGTGTCCCAGTGGTACCTGAGCGTGGGGGTGGTGTCGCTCCTGACGGCCTTGCTCGTGCCCTTGCTGGGCCGGTACCTGCGGCGCCGCCGGGTCTATTTCGTGTCGGTGTCGATGTACCTGATGGGGGCAGCCCTGGGCGCCTGGGGTGGCAAGCTGACGACGCTGGCCCTGCTGTGTCATTCGATCGGTGCCGCTTCGTCGTTCGTCTGCTTCAACGCCTACGTGCTGGAGCATGTGGACAAGGCCGACTTCGGGCGCCTGGAGTCGCTGCGAATGTTTTATGGCGGCCTGGGCTGGACCCTCGGTCCCTTGCTGGGTGTCTGGTCCCTGAAGCTGTGGCAGGGCGCGCCGTTCGCGGTGGTGGCGATGGGTGCGATGGCGATGCTGACCCTGATCCGCGTCATGCGGCTGGGCGATCTGCGAACGCATTCGGTTGCCCGGCACCGGCCGGCGTCACACAACCCGCTGGCGATCCTGCGGCGCTTCTTCGCCCAACCCCGTCTGGTCGCCGGGTGGTTCTTTGCGCTGATGCGCTCGTGTGGCTGGTGGGTCTACTTCGTCTACGTGGGCATCTACGCGGTACAGAACGGGCTGGGTGACCAGGTGGGCGGGGTTGCCACGTCGGTGGCCAACGCCGGTCTGTTCCTGGCGCCCCTGATGCTGCGCTGGATCCAGCGCCATTCGGTGCGCCGCTCCCTGCGCGGCGCCTTTCTGCTGGGCGGGGCATGTTTCCTCACCGCGGCTGCGCTCTCCTCATGGCCGTGGCCGACGGTCCTGGTGCTCATACTCGGCACCCTGTGCCTGGTGCTGCTGGACGTGTGTGCGGGCCTGCCGTTCATGATGGCGGTCAAACCGTCGCAACGCACCGAGATGTCCGCCGTCTACTCCAGCTTTCGCGATTTCTCGGGCATCCTGTCGCCGGCCCTGGCGTGGGTGGTGCTCCAGTTTTCGCCGGTGGCGGGTGTGTTTGCGATGGCGGGCGTGTGTCTGCTGGCCGGCTGGGTGGTGGCGGGCTACCTGCATCCACAGCTGGGAGTGCCCGGGGCCCTTCGCCCGCGGGGTCAGGGCGAGCGGCTGGAAACGGCGGGTCGGCGTTGAGCGGCCGTGGCAGCTTCTGGCTGGGCGTGGCCATGCTGCTGATGGCGGCACTGTCCTGGAGCACCGCTGGCCTGTTCCCGCGGCTGGTCAGCACCGACATGCCCACCACGCTGTTCTGGCGTTCGCTGCTGGGTGGGCTGACGGTGCTGGGTCTGAGCCTGGTGCTGGACCGGCGCCCGAACCGGTCCGGCTTCTGGCGCCTCACCGGGCCGGAGTGGGCGTTTTCATTCCTCACCGCCCTCGCGATGATCAGCTTCGTTTCGGCCTTCTATTTCGCTTCGGTGGCCGACGTGACCTTCATCTACGGCGCTTTTCCCATCATCACGCTGGTGCTCTCGGCCTGGCTGCTGCACACGGGAATAGCGCGCATGGATGTGGTGTGCGCGGTCAGCGTGGCGCTGGGCGTGGTGCTGATCCTGCAAGGTCAGCCTTCGCTGCAGAGTGCTCTCGGTTCGCTGTTGAGCTTCGTGGCCGTCGTGATGTTTGCGCTGGAGACCGTGGGCGCCAAACGCTTCCCGCAAATCGACATGGTCAAGGTGACCTACAGCGGCGCGTTCCTGGCCGCGCTCATGGTGTTGCCGTTCGCCCGCTTCTCGGGAACCAGCGCCCAGGACCTGTCCTGGCTCTGGCTGTACGGCTTCCTGAACATTGGCGTGGGCTTCGGCCTCTTTCTGCTGGGTGTGCGCCGTGTCAGGACCGTGCTGGCCTCGCTCATCTGCATGGTCGAGATCCCGCTGGCGCCCATGTGGGCCTTTGCCCTGTTCGGTGAGACCGTGAGCCGCCAGAGCCTGGTGGGCGGCGCGGTGATTCTGGTGTCGGTGCTGGTCAATCTGGCCTGGACGGCCTGGCGCCGCGCACCGGCGCTCCCGGTCGTGAGCTGAGAGCCACTGCCCCCTACTGCAGGCGGCGAGCGATCGTTTCCTCGAACTGCTTGCTGAACACCAGCTGCCCGTCCTCGAAGGCGTCGACCTTGCCCCACACCTTCCACTGGGTGGCGCTGGCGCTGAGGCGACCGTAGGTTTCGGTTCGCGTGTCCCATGCGCCGCGGCGGCGCGACTCGGTCCAGTGGGTTTCCATCACGGCGGACAACGGGTCGTCCGGCAGGATGCGGTAGCGCTCGCGTCCGACCGAATGCAGCAGCAGCCCATGCGGCAGCAGTTCCTGTTCGCCGAAGTCGTCGACGATCTCCAGCCGGGTCTCGCCGCTGACCGGGTCCACGGTCTTCTCGCGGCGGTGCCAGCCTTCCCGGATCTCCTTCATCGCCACCGGCGGCGCCGCTTCCGGCGCTGGCCAGCTCAGCGGCGGTCCATCGTGCGAGCTGTCTCGCACCGGCACCTGGATGCTGGAGGCACCGGCAAACACGGTGAGCGTCACCGGCTCGGGTGCCGGCCACATGAGCGGGAAATAGCTGGTCGAGATCGACACCCGCAGGCGGTGGCCGCGCGGCACGCGCCAGGCGATGTCGTCGAGCTTGATCCGCATTCGGTAGCGCTGACCGGGCACCAGGGCCGATGGCGTTTCGCGCGACTCGCGCATGCACAGGTTCTGCAGGTGGTAGGTGATGCGCGACACCTCGCCTGAAGGCCAGACGTCGTTGAGCCGCACGGCAATGTGGGCCACCGGCCGGTCCACCGAGAAACACAGGTCCAGCATCGGCTGGCCTGCCACGTCCAGGTCTTCCAGCAGCACCGGCGAATCGAAGCAGAGCGACTCGGCATCGTCGCCGCGCTGGTCGCCGGGGAACTCGGGGCCTAGCCAGATGATGCAGTACTCCCCGCCGTCAAAACCGGTGGTCTGCTTCGAGCACACGGTCAGCGCCTGTTCGGTGGCGGGTTCGTCGCCCATGACCCGTGACGGGTTGAGGTACCAGCGCGTGTGCCCCATGCGCCCCTGGCCCCAGGCCGCCTCACCGGCCCAGCGACCGTCGATGTGATCGGGGAAGCTGCCCGGCGGGTAGGCGTCCATGATGTAGAAGCGGTGGTCCGGCTCGTCCATGATGCCGGAGTCCAGGCCCTTCAGGTGCTGGTCCCACCAGCGCAGCATCTCCTGGAGAAAACCGATGCGCGGTCCCGGCACGGCGAAGTGCGGGTACTTGTGCGCCCAGGGGCCGATGATGGCCTTGCGCGGGCAGCGCAGTTGCTTCATCAGCCGGGGCACTGCGTTGGAATACGCGTCGTTCCAGCCGCCCACGGCCAGCACCGGCGCCTCGATCGCCGACCAGTCTTCACACACCGAGCCGTGTCGCCAGTAGGCGTCTCGGTGCGGGTGCCTGAGCCAGTCGATGAGCAGGAAGGGTTCGTGGGCCAGGCGGTCGAGCCACATCTCGCGCCAGCGCTCGCCGACGATCATCGGATCGGGCGGGCGCGACGAGTAGGCCAGCATGGTCGCGGCCCAGCCCAGGTTCTCGTTGAGCAGCGTGCCGCCCTTGTAGTGGATGTCGTCCTCGTAGCGGTCGTCGGTGGAGCACAGCGTCACGATCGCGGCGAGCGCGGGCGGCCGCAGGGCGGCCACCTGCAGGGCGTTGAAGCCGCCCCAGGAAATGCCGAACATCCCTACCTTGCCGGTGCACCAGGGCTGGCCGGCCAGCCAGGCGATCACGTCGACCGCGTCGTCCAGTTCCTGCTGCGTGTATTCGTCGGCCATCAGGCCGTCGCTGTCGCCGTTGCCGCGCATGTCGACCCGCACACAGGCGTAGCCGTGGCCTGCCAGATAGGGGTGCGTCAGTGCATCGCGCACCACCGTGCCGTCGCGCTTGCGGTAGGGGAGGTACTCCAGCAGGGCCGGCACCGGCTGCGCATCGGCATCGATCGGTAACCACATGCGCACCGCCAGCCGCGTGCCGTCGGGCAAGACAATGAACAGGTTCTCGACCTCGCGGACCTGGCGCGGAAACCGGTGCACGGTCTGGATGGATGTGGGTCCCATGGCGTCCTCGTGTGTTGGTACCGACTGAAGTTGACCCATCTGTGGACGGGTACCAGTTTGTTTCTCAGGCCGAACTGCCTTGCTGCGCCAAGGCACATTCCTGCAAGATCCAGCTGCGAAAACGGTGCAGAGCCTCGCTGTTGCGGCGGCTGTTGGGCTCGACCAGAAAATAACCGCAGGCCGTGCGCTGTGGGACCGGAACCGCTTGGACCAGTTGGCCGCCGCGCACCAGCTCATCCACCAGTGGGACCCAGCCCAGCGCCACGCCTTGCCCCGCCAGCGCCGCCTGAATGACCAGGGGGTAGTTGTTGAGCGTGAGGTCGTGCCCGGTGCCGTCACTGTGCAGGCCATGCGCGGCCAACCAGCCCTCCCATTGCAGCCAGCGCTGGGGGTCGGTGCTCTCCAGGTGAAGCAGTGGCAGCGTGCGCAAATCAGCCACCTGGCCGCTGAGGCCATGCCGGTCAAAAAAGGCGGGGCTGCACACCGGCACCACAATTTCAGGGAACAAAAGGGTGGCGCTGCAGCCGGGCCACAGCCCCTCGCCAAACGCCACCGCCATGTCGACCGGTTCGCCGCGGATATCGAACTGGTTTTGGCTGGTGACGATGCGCACATCCAGTTCCGGCACCAGCTCGCGCAAAACGGCGAGTCGCGGCATCAGCCAGTAGGTGGCAAAGCCAAAGTCGGTGGCAACGGTCAGCACCTGGCGCTCGCGCCGGGCCCGTATCTTGGCGGCGGCCTCGCCAATGCTGCTAAGACCTTCTCGCACGGCGGTCACCAGTTGCAGTCCCTCCTGGGTCAGTGAAACGCCGCGGTGCTCTCGCTTGAAAAGCGGAGGGCCCAGGTCGTCTTCGAGCAAGCCGATGCGCTGGCTGACTGCTGACTGGCTGGTGCCCAGTTCGTGGGCGGCGGCGGTAAAGCTCAGGTGACGAGCCGCAGCTTCAAAAACCACCAGGCTCTGCAGAGGGGGGAGGCGATGCATGTCTGGCATTAGTAATGTTTATGCCAGTATAAGGATGGAACGTCTTCACGTGCGGGTTGGCCATGCATAGACTGAAACCGTTGCACACCGTCCATCGGTGTCTAAGCCTCTGTTTACAACGGTACTTTGAACGTGACCCAACCCAATATCCTGATCCTGATGGCCGACCAGCTGGCGGCCACTGCACTGGCTGCTTATGGCAACACGGTGAGCAAAACGCCCACCATGGATGCGCTGGCAGCTGGCGGCGTGGTGTTTGAGTCGGCCTACACCAACAGCCCCTTGTGCGCGCCCTCACGCTATGTGCTCATGTCGGGCAAGTTGCCATCGGCCATTGGTGCGTACGACAACGCGGCCGAGATGCCGTCCGAAGTGCTGACCTTTGCCCATCACCTGCGCCACGCGGGCTACCACACCGTGCTGTCGGGCAAGATGCACTTTTGTGGTGCTGACCAGACCCACGGTTTCGAAGAACGGCTGACCACCGACATCTACCCCGCCGACTTCGGCTGGACACCCGACTGGGAGCACCCCGAGGTTCGGCCCAGCTGGTACCACAACATGGGCTCGGTGCTGGACGCAGGCCTGTGCGTGCGCACGAACCAGCTGGACTTTGACGACGAGGTCGTTTTCCTCGCGCAGCAAAAGCTGTTTGACATCGCTCGCGATGAGGACAAGCGCCCGTTCTGCATGGTGGTCTCCATGACCCACCCGCACGACCCCTATGCCATTCCACGCGAGTACTGGGACCGCTACCGCCATGAAGACATTGACATGCCACAGGTGCGGGACGACATGGTGCCGCGCGATCCGCATACCCTGCGCCTGCGCCACGTCAGCGACATGGACCGAACGCCGGTCAGCGACGCCCAGGTGCGCAACGCCCGCCATGCCTACTACGGCGCGGTGTCCTATGTCGACGACCAGATGGGTCGAGTTCTGAAGACGCTGGAGCAAACCGGACAGGCGGACAACACCATCATCGTGGTGCTGGCCGATCACGGCGATATGTTGGGCGAGCGCGGCCTTTGGTACAAGATGAACTTCTTCGAGAACGCCAGCCGCATACCCCTGATCGTGCACGCACCCCAGCGATTTCAGCCTGCTCGGGTGGCGGCGAGTGTGTCGTCGGTCGACCTCTTGCCGACCCTGATGGACCTGGCATTTGACGGCGCGGCGCCCACACCACCCGAGCCGCTGGACGGTCGCAGCCTGTGGCCGCACCTGACGGGCGCAGGCGGTCATGACGAAGTCGTCGGCGAGTACCTGGGAGAGGGCGCGATTGCGGCGCTGGTGATGCTGCGCCGCGGCGGTCTCAAGTTTGTGCATTCACCGGTGGACCCCGACCAGTTGTACGACCTGCAGGCGGACCCGCTGGAGCTGAACAACCTGGCCGCAGACCCCGCCCACGCCGCTGTGGTTCAGGCCTTCCGTGCCGAGGTCGCCCAGCGTTGGAACATGCCCGAACTCACCGCGAGGGTGATCGGCAGCCAGAAGCGGCGCCGCTTCCACTATGCGGCCCAGAGTCAGGGCACCGCCCAGCCCTGGGACCATCAGCCGTTCCAGCCGGCCAGCCAGCGCTACATGCGCAACCACATTGACCTCGACGCGCTGGAGGCCCGTGCCCGCTTTCCCATCGTCCGTTCTGCCTAAGTCCCTGTTTCGCGATGGTTTCCCAAGGCTGAGCCCATCCTCATCAGTGCGATGTCACTGGGCGCGTCAGGCTCCAGACGTCTACTTCGCTGCGGAGCCAGGCCACGGTGCGCGCGCCGAGGCGAACCGGGCAGGGGAACTGTTGTTGCGCAATGAGTTTGTAAACCGTGGATCGTCCCAAGCCGTCATCTGCGTGAGCGATGGCATGCGCAGAAGCACGGTCTGTACCTGATCAGGTGTGTTGATTGATGCGGTGGGTGTCTGTTGCACGGCATTCTCCCGGTGGAGGGATGTAGGCAACTGTAGGGCGGGTAGGCACCTTGGTCATGCTGGATTCGCGGCCAAATCTTGCGTGCAGCCATCGTTCAGTCAGAACAGGGCCCTGGCCGGTGAGGTCACTACAGCTTGGGCTGGTCGGTGTTGCCTGCCGATGCCATGCTGCGCTGATGCACCAATTCGTTCGAGATCTTCTGGTCCGTGTTCATCAGACCAGAAACTGGCACCAGCCCAACCCAGAAAGCAAAAAAGTCAGCAGGCGCTAACCTGCTGACTCTTGATTTACTTGGCTCCCCGACCTGGACTCGAACCAGGGACCTGCGGATTAACAGTCCCTGGGGGTGGGACTTTCTGGGATTTCCTGATACAACTTGCCATCCCTAAAGCCTTTACAAATCAACAACTTGTGTCCAAAGTGGTTTCAGGCCGTCCCAGGCCATCCCAGCCCAAACTGGCACCAGACTGGCACCAGAACAACTGCGGACTATGGCAAAAGATCAACTTTCGGCAGCGGCGGCGGCCATCCAATCGCTCGATGGTAGCGGCTTTGTGACCCTGCACAGCCGCCTAGATCGGGGTGGTGCGCTGCAGGCTCGCAAGCTGGCCAACGGCGCGGTCCAGCTCTACTGGCGGTATTCGTACGCCGGCAAAACCAGCCGCGAACCTATCGGCGTCTACGACCCGACGGCGCCGCCCAAGAAGCTGCAGCCGACCGTGCGTGGCTACGGCATTGTTGCTGCGCTGGAGAAGTGCAGGGCGCTGGCCGAGGTGCACGTCGGGCACGCCGACACAGGAGGCTTGCAGGAGGCCAAGGCTGAGAAGCGCAAGGCGTTTCTGACCAAGAAGGCGGAGGAGACCGAGAAATCCACGCGCACCCTTGAGAAGCTGCTCGATACCTATGTGGAATATCTGAAGACGCAGGGTCGGCGCAGCCATGTGGATGCGCAAGGGATTTTTCAGAAGCATGTCAAGGAAGCGTGGCCGGCGGTGACCAAAGCGCCAGCGGTGGACCTCACGCCCGACCAGGTACTTGACATGTTGCGACGGCTTATCGAGAGCGGCAAGGGGCGTACCGCGAATAAGCTGCGCTCTTACCTACGAGCTGCCTATCAGTGCGCACTGGACGTGCGGACCTTGGCTGCGATTCCAGTGGCCTTCAAAACCTTTGCCGTGGTGTTCAACCCCGCAGCGCAGACACGACGTTCCCCTCAGTTCGACCGTGCCGACAAGCGACCGTTGTCTCTGGCAGAAATGAAGGCGTACTGGAATCTGATTGTTGACCGCCCAGGCATCGAAGCAGCAGCACTGAGGCTGCACCTGCTGACCGGTGGACAGCGCATTGAGCAGTTCATCCGTCTGAGGTGGGAGGATGTTGGAGACGACGCCATCACACTCTATGACGGCAAAGGCCGGCCCAGCCAGGGGCCGCGCCCGCATCAGGTGCCTTTGGTATCCCTCGCTGCCACCGAACTGAAGCGATTTGAGCGTGAAGGGGAGTATGTGTTTTCCACCACAAGGGGAAAGAAACCCATCAGCGCCCGCACGCTGACGGGGTGGGCACATGGCATTGTCGGTTCAGACATTGAAGGGTTTCAGGTGAAGCGAATCCGCTCGGGCATAGAGACCTTGCTGGCCCGGGAGGGCGTCAGCCGCGAGGTTCGTGGGCATTTGCAGTCACATGGACTGACAGGGGTTCAAGCCAGACACTACGATGGGCACGACTACATGCCCGAGAAGCGAATAGCTCTAGAAGCAATTGTCGAGACGGTCGACGTCCGTTGACAACTGCCGTTGCTCGGCCCCCCTGCAGGGGGTGTAAACCGCCCTATATTCGCGGTGAGATGCGCATTGAAGCACGAGGTCTAGGCGCCCGTTGTTCAAGGGACACCGATTCGACAGAAAGTACTTTGGACAGTTCCCTTAGAGCGTTCATGCATTCCTTGGCCTGCGCTTTGTGCGCCTCGCTATATTCACTCGAAGGAATATCTTCGAGTGTCTGATCCCAAGGGCTTACTTTCATAGCTTGACCAAGGTCCTCGGCCATCCGTTCGACTACTCCGAGCAAGATCCGCAGCCGTTGTTGGCGGTGGTTGCGCCAGCCCGTGCTCATTTGACCAGGCCGCGGATCGTAGAAACGCTCCCGCAGCTGTTGTGCGGCCAAGAGTCCGGCAGCGCTGAGGTTCACGATGTCGTCGTCCAGCATGTCAAGGTTCAGGCCACCCTCGTTAGCTAGCTGGCTGATCTGCACGATGCGATCACGGTAGCCGGGGTACGGGAACTGAATTTCGTCGCGCCAGTTTTGCATCGTGTCTATGATGCTGAAAACAAACTGAATCAGCCCGACAAAAGCGCTTCCATCGGCGGGTGGACGCCAATAGCGGAGCCGACCTCCGCTATTTCTTTTGGGCAGGTACACCCTCCCGGGTTGTTTGCCGGGTGGCTGCCTTAGGTCTACACGGTGATCAGGGTGCTCAGCTTTGAGATTGATCGCGAAGGTCGGATGGCCCGGCAGTGGCGAGTCGAAGAAGTGCAGAGGCATGTTGCTTGCGATGCCTCCGTCAGAGAACCAAACTCGTTTGGCACGCAGCCGTTGCGGCCCCCCCTGCTCATCCTCGCTTTGATTGAACTTACGGCTGAAGTCCACCGCATAAAGAGGTACAGCCGACAGCAGAGCCGGGAAACTGAGGCTCATCCGGACCGCTACCACGAGCGGCAGATTTGCATTGCTGGGCAGACGCTTGAGTGGGGTACCCGGGCCCTTCTCGTTGGGCCCGTCTGTCTCGTCGTAAACGACGGACTCCATGTACTCTCCCTTCGTACGCACTGCAGCTTCGGCTTCAGAGACACCGTCCAGCCAATCAACCACCCTTTTCGGAAAAAGCTGCGCCCATTCCCTAGGGTCGTAGTACAGACCCTGGTCGCCGCGGAAGGGAATGGCATAGCACATCTGTTGACTGATGGCGGAGGTCATCACCTCGAGGTTGATGCGTCTTTCTTTTGCCTTCAAGTCGGCGAAGCGACCATTCTCGAAAGTTGCCCCCCAGAGGTCGCCCAAGAGTAGGGGGCGCTTTTCTCTGTGGCCTGCCAAATCTTCGAAGTATTCGCTCAGCCAGTCGGTAAGACCAGGCGATGAAGCGCCATCGTTTGCAGTGCGCCCACTACACAGCCCATAACCGTTCCCATGCATCCCTGCTACCAGCGTGGTGCTGAAGAGGAGGCCAGACAGCGCCAATACTAGGCCGATAGTCAGCGGTGCAGCGATACCGCCAGCGAGCACAGCCCACCATAGAACCAGGCCAGTGGCACCGCTGCCAAAAGCGAGCAGAATTACTGCGCTGGCCAGCAGACCAGCCCCCCACCACAGTAGTAGTTTTCTCCATGGGGAGACTTTTATCGCTTCGAGCCGCAGGAGCCCATACCTTGCCCAAAGGCACCATAGCAGTAGCACTGCCAGCGATACGCTCGAAGCTGCAGTGAGTGAGAGTGCCGGCGCCGCCACCAACACTACCGGTGTGAAAAGCACAAAAGCCAGCAACAGGCCGAGCAGCGCAATGCTCCAGAACTGGCGCACGATTTCAAGTGCGGCATTCCCAGCCGCCGACAAAGGGCTGGCGTTGAGCATGCTTGTCAATACTGTGAAGTGCTTGCGAACTGCATCAGCTGGTTGAAACAGGTGGAACAGCATTGAGTGGCCGTCTCCGCCCCGCTTCTTCAAGTGCTCAGGCAGCTTCATCAGTTCGGCGAAAGAGTCGGTGCGCTGACCGGTCAGTCGGCCATGCTCAGCCGCCGCACAGCCTGCCGCAGCGATCGCGCCCGCCGAGGTTCCACCGATGTTTTTAAACCGGTAGGTCTTTGCCAGTTCAGCGATCAACTGCGGGTAGATCACACCGCTGGTGATACCACCTTTCATGACCAAGTCGCAAAGCGGTTTGTCGCTATCGGTTGGGTTCGAATCAGTCATTGAGTTCTCCTGGCCAGACCAAGCACATGTGACTGCTCGTGGAGTTGGCACGCTCTTGGAAAGCTTAGATGGGCTGAAAGCCTAGCCTTTACTGCTGATTGCTCGAGGATTCAAGGACCCCTCGGGACCTGTGAAAGCCCCAATGACGCGGTCCATAAATGCAAAGACCAATTCGATACCGTAGCCAGCGACAAATGCAAGCGCCCAAACTGGGAGGGCTTTGAAGGAGTTGCCCCCAACGGTTTCGGGTGTAAGAAGCCAAGTCGAAGCTAGTCCTGCGAGTGCGCCCAGTCCGACTCGAACGATATGGTTAAATGATGAGCCTCTCGCGAATGCCCTTTCGGTTATCTCCCTGCTCATTCGCCGAAGAATATATGCATGGGCTCCGAGAAATCCCAGCAGCAAAGGAAGGTAAACGTCATTCAGTCTGGAAATCACAGTACGAGCTACCTCTACGTTGACCGCGTCACTATCGGAGGGACGAGACTCTTGTGTCGCAGTACCATCAATCGATGGGGCAGGGAAAGCGGCGGTGGATTGCTGTTGGTGCATTTCGACACACAGGACAAAATTGAAGATCGCATGCTTGCTGCGGCACGGCTGACTTGCCCAGAATCCAATCCTTTGGGGCATGCCTTGCAGCTGGGTGGCAACGACCTGCCTTTCCTCAACACTCGCTTTGTGCTTGTCGGTGGAACGGTCTAAATTGGCTTTGGCCGTCTTCAAGTCATGCACATCCGCAGCACTAGCATTTGGTAGGTTTGAGCGCTGCTGTGCTGCAGCAAATGCGGAAGTCTTCTCTGCTAGGTCGAGGCGTGCAACCGTCTCGTTCGCTTTGAGACGCGATTCCTCCTTTTGCAGTTCTCGGTAGCTTTGCAATGTGGAAACCCCACCGTAGTAGTACGCCAAGCACAGCCCGGTACTTGCCAAAACCAGCAGGAGTATGGAAACGTTGAGAAAACGGCCTAGAGTCCATTTCGGGAGATTTCCCCTGCGGAATCCGTTCAAGATCTCGCCGAATGAGGGAAGCCGCGTCGTTGAAGCTTCTAAAGTTTCTGCCGTGATGGGCGCTAAGGTCGTGGTCAGTTTCTCGTAGGCTTTGAGGAAGTCCTGTTCCTGTTTGATTGTTATCGATCTTGAATCAATGGCTGAGGCTGCATCTGTGAGCGCAATACGGATGTCGTCTGAGATTGGTTTTGCGTTCTCAGCGGCAAAATCCATCAGGGTGAGTGAATTTGAAACCATAGGCCTTAGCCGATCAATTCGTCTGGCTATTGCTCTAATTTCTGCTGCGGTCACCCCCAGCGTCCTGCTGACAACCTCTATTGCGCTCAGGAATTCCCCGCATTTTTGGGGATCTCCACGCAGAGCGCTCGCGTCGATAGTGAACAGAAGATCGCGTTCTTTGTGCGGCAAGGGGATGTTGTGCGATGCAGCGCGAGCGACTAATAGGAAACCATCCTGAATTGGGCCAGCGAAGTCCTGCATTCTTTGCCTCCTTGATGCCAGACCTTTCCACTACAACTTTTCTGAGCGGGACGGGCTCCAAACTACCCGCGCCCTACCAGCTGCAGCGCTTAGCAAGTCTGTTCTGGTAATGCGATATTGTCAACATCTGTCACTTGTGCTACCGTTTCTTCAATTGAAAGTAGCATAGGCTGCAGTGCCTCGTGTCTAGCTCTGCACAGGGAGAGATTGTGCCCAACAGGCTGGTTCTGTCGAATGTCGGTTGCCGAATCCGACGCAGTTCTCTCAAGCCTTCGGCAGTCCTTGCCGGCGTGGGCTTTTACGCACCATGCTGCTAAATTCAGCGCATCCCAGTCCGAATCGGATGAAGGAGGGCGTCGCGCCAAGCTTTCAAGCGCCCCAAGGGCGGGACAACGCTGATTCAAATGGACCGACGACGCGGCGGACAACAGAAGGCGGTTCCTCCGGTCCGGCGGTTCCCAAGGTTTCTCGGCCAAGTGGCGGCGGATCCATTCGTAGCATGGGTGAGCGGGTGGAAGCTAATCCGGCGAACGGCACCTGCAGGATCGAACTTCCCTTGCAGGTGCCTGAAGGTCGGGCCAATCTCGGGACCAACCTGACACTCTCCTACAGTTCCGGCGGCGGCGATGGTCCGTTCGGACTGGGCTGGTCGCTATCGGTGCCGCAGGTCACGCGGCGCACCGACCGGGGTGTCCCCACCTACGGATTGGGCGACCATCCCGACACCTTTCAGCTCTCGGGAGAAGACGATCTGGTCCCTTGGGAGGAGTCCCAAGCCGACGGAACGACTGTCGCCCATGTCGCGACTTACGAGGGGTGGACCATCCGCAGGTATCGCCCGCGGAACGAGCAATTCTCCGCCCGGATCGAGCACTGGTTGGACCAGAGCACTGAACGCGACCCCGGGCATTGGCGAGTCACGACCCGCGAGAACGTCACTTACCTCTATGGCTTCGATGCGGACGCGCGGATTGCCGATCCCGACGACCCTCGCCGGGTGTTCTCGTGGCTGCTGCAGGAGGTTCGTGACGACCGTGGCAACGCGGCCATCTATCGCTACAAGGCGGAAGACGGTTCCGGTGTCGACCCGAAGTTGGTGAGCGAACTGCAGCGTTGGCGCGAAGGGCGCTACACGGCAACGGCACAGCGTTACCTGAAGCGCGTGCTCTACGCAAACCTCAAGCCCGAGGACGTTGATCAAGGCAACCACTTCAAGCCGAAAGCTTGGGCCGTTTCCGAACCCCGATCGAAGCAATGGTGCTACGAATTGGTGTTCGACTACGGTGAACATGACGAAGCCGATCCATCGCCGCTGGAGCAGTCCGTCTGGGAACTGCGCGCAGAAGGCCTGTCCGCATACAAGAGCGGCTTCGAGATCCGCACGCTCCGCCGATGTCGGCGCGTGCTGGTCTTTCACCGCTTGCCGGGCAAGGCCGCCGGTGCGGATGCGCACGCGACCGAAGGCCAGTTCGAGTGCGTACGCGAACATCGCTTCCAATTCAGCGCCGCCGATCCGACGGTTGATGGGGGCTTGGGCTTCCTGGAGAGTGTCGACGTCCTGGGCATCGGACGAAGTGTTGATGGGAAGACCTACCGCGAACCCGGCAGCGCCTTGCCGCCCGTGCGCTTCGAATACAGCCGCATCCGTGAGCCGGCTCTGCACCCAAGCGGCGAGGTCACTGGCCCGCTGCCCCGAGGCGCAGATTCCGGTTGGGCACGATGGATTGATCTGAACGGAGAAGGCTTGCCGGGCTTGCTGTGGGAGGGGGCGGCGGCTTGGCACTACCGTGCCAATCTGAGCGGTGGTGAGCCCGCAGCTTCGGCGCTCGCTGACCAGTCCGAATTGGCGCAGGTCGAACTGGCGCCTCCTGTCCAGTTGCCCAACGTCCCACAAGTCTCCAGAGCGGGGCCCGGCAGCTACCTGCTTTCTGACGTGGATGCCGACGGTCGCCTCGACCTAGTCGCAACCGGCGACAGGGACATTGGGTTCTGGGCTCGCGAAGGTGGCGCCAATAGTTGGGGAGACTTCCATGCCTTCCGGCAGGTGCCCCTGAATGTTCGCGACGCCCCCCGTGCCCGCTGGGTGGACCTGACTGGTGACGGCCTGCCTGACCTCCTCATCACGCGCACAGACGAACTCCTCTGGCTGCATTCACTGGGCTCTGAGGGCTATAAGGCCGCCGTGCGCCGGTTGGATGTGCCTCGTGAACCTTTCGGGGGACCGCCCGCCGTCTTCGCCGATGGCACCGAGACCCTCTTCATCGCCGACATGTCCGGCGACGGGCTCCCGGACCTGGTTCGCATTCGCAACGGTGGCGTGGTCTATTGGCCCAGTCTGGGCCACGGTCGATTTGGCTTGCCCGTGGTGATGGCTGACGGCCCGCTGCTGGATCAAGCCCAACAATTCGACCCCAAGCGCATTCGCCTTGCCGACATTGACGGGTCAGGCACCACCGATCTCCTGTACCTGCAAGCCGACCGCGTGGATGTCTATTCCAACGTGGCCGGCAACCGATGGCTTCGCAAGCCACCCCTCAGACTGTTGCCGCAGTGGTCGCCCAACGCATCCGTGGAGGTCATCGACCTGCTGGGTAATGGCACGTCCTGCGTGGTGTGGTCTGGCCCATCGTCGGGCGGCAGGGCCGAGAGCCTGAGAGTTCTGGATCTCACTGGTGGCGTCAAGCCACACCTGCTGGTGGCCATGGAGAACGGCCATGGCGGACGCACCGAGATCCAATACACCACGTCGGCCCGTGAGTACCTGCGTGACAAGCTCAGCGGCAAGCCTTGGCACACGAGGGTTCCCTTTCCCGTTCAGGTGGTTGGCCGCATCACCCGTACCGACATCCACGCTGAAACGCAACACACCACAAGCTACCAATATCACCATGGCCACTACGACGGACGCGAGCGAGAGTTCCGAGGCTTCGCATTCGTCGAGGAGTGGAACACTGAAGTAGCCGGCGCGTCTGCATCGGCGAAGCCGCAGGACGAGCAGCCCCCACGCCTGACCAGGCGGTGGTTCCACACCGGTGCTTGGCTTCAAGATGACCTGGCTCGGCGCCTGGCCGCAGACTATTGGGCCGATGACCCCCAGAGCCGCAAGCTCACCCTCGACCCTGACGCCTTGCGCCTGACCGACACCCCGCCGCTAGAGGGCATCGGGGCTCTGGACCAGATCGACGCCGTACGCGCACTGGCCGGCAGGCCCTTGCGCGAAGAGGTCTATGGGCTCGATGGCAGCGCGGAGGAGTGCGTGCCCTTCGTCATCCGCGAGTTCAGCCACGGCTTGCGGGTTCTGCAGCCGCGCAAGGGCAAGCAGGCGGCGGTGGTGCAGGCGCTGGAAGACCAGCAACTGGATTGCGTGATCGAGCGCGTCGCGCCGAGCCTGCTGGCCAAGCCAGAGGATCCCATCCCCCCGCAGCAACCGCGCATTCAGCACACCTTTGCCCTGGCCCATGATGGGTTGGGCTTCGTGGTCCGGCGTGCCGTGGTGGCCTATGGGCATCTCGCGCGCAAGCAGTCGGCACAAGGGCGGACCTGGGTCACCGTCGAAGACCGGCAGTTCCACCACTTCACCGACTTGCCCAACCAGTTCCGCACCGGAACGCCAACGTCTGAGCAGCGCCAAGCCGCATGGGCTCCACAGGCATGGAGCGGTGCGCTGTGGAGCGCTGACAAGCTACGAACGGCCCTTGCGAACACCGAGCGAACGAGCCCCGGTACCGCGCCGCCCAGCACGGGGATCAACCAGCTGCAACTGATCGAGGCACGCTACTTCGAGTACTGGTCCGACTCGGCGGGGGAGGACAAGCCGGCTCCATTGGGTACCGCCGCTGCAACGGCGCTGCTGCGCCGCGAACTTCGGCTGGCGTTCACCTTCGACATGCTGTCTGCCACGTTGGGCACCCAGCGGCTGACTGGCATCGACCTGGCTCAGGAAGGCGGCTACATCGGCAGTCACAGCCTGCAGCCGAAGGATCCCCCGCCTTCGCTACCCACGGAAGCATGGTGGGCTCCGTCGCCGGCTGTGACTTACAACCGAGCCCGGTTCAGGCTGGTGAAGGAGCAGCAGGACCCGTTCGGAAACACCACCCTTTTCGCGTTCGACGAACACGCCCTGCATCTGGCGAAAGTAACCGACCCCTACGCCAACAGCACCGTTGTTGAAACCGACTACCGGGCACTGGCCCCCCGCCTGATCACCGACGCCAACCTCAACCGCACCGCCTTCCGCTTCGATGCCAATGCTCGCCTGGTGGCGATGGCCTTGCTGGCAGGGGACGGCAGCAAGGAAGGCGATAGTGAAGATTCCCCGACGGCGGAGTTCAGCTACCAGCTCCGCAACCCCGGCCAGCCGATGATGGCGCGGTCACGCGAACGCGAGCAGCACCGTGCGGCCGATACGCGCTGGCGCGACACCATCACATACACCGATGGCTCCGGGCGCGAGATCTTGCGCAAGATGCGCGCCGAACCGGGCCCGGTGCCGGTGCGCGACAAGGATGGCGCCCTGGTCCTTGACGGGCAAGGCCGCCCCACTGAAGCCTTCGCGCAGGAGCGCTGGGTCGGCAGCGGGCGGGTGGTCTACAACGACAGGAGCAACCCGGTTCGCCAGTACGAACCTTACTTCGCCAATAGCGGCGTCTTCGAGCCGGATGCCGCGGTTCGCCAGTGGGGCGTGAGCCCCGTGATGTCCTATGACGCCATGGACCGCCAGGTGCGCACCCTCCAGCCTGACGGCAGTCAGCAACAGGTGGCGTATCTCACCTGGAGCCAGGAGCTCTGGGACGAAGGCGACCTGGTCACGCTCTCGGGTTGGAAGCCCCAAGACACTCAGGCGCTGTCGAGCCCAGACGATGCCAAGCGACTCAAGCGCTGCGCAGACCTGTCCAAGCCCTACGCTGCCACGCCCGAATTGCGCTTGCTGGACGCCCTGGGCCGCGTTTGCGAGGTGAGCGAGAGCGACAGCCGCAACGCTCCCCGCATCGCGCGGCAGGCACTGGATGCACTGGGCAATGTGCTGGCCATACAGGACGCGGATGACCGCTACCTCAGCACCACGCGCTTCGATCTGCTGAAGCGCCCGCTTCATGACACCTCCGCGGCAGCAGGAGACACCCTGGTGCTGCATGCCTGCGACGGCACCGTGCTGCGCCGATGGACGGCGCGGGGCCATCGCATGCGCCACCTGTATGACAGGCTGCGGCGCCAAACCCACCTCTTCGTGCTCGACCCCGCCGGTGACCCACCCGACGCCACTGGCCCACCACCCGAACCCCCACCAGGCACCGAAGCGCCAGACGAGCCCGGAGGCTTCTTCGACTTCTTGTCAGGCATGGTTTCTGCCGACGATGTAGACGACGATGGCCCGGCCCCGCGTCGACAGGGCGAACGGCTGGTCCACCGTGTCTTTCATGGTGAGTCGGTCAGCGACCCAAAGACTGCACGCAAGCTCAATTTGATGGGCAAGGTGCGCCGCGAGTTCGACGGCGCCGGGCTGCAGACCTTCAGCTACGACTTCAAGGGCAACCGCATCGAGACCGCACGTCGGCTCAGGCGCGCCTACCGCTGGCAGCCCGACTGGAAGCCGCTGGCCAGCGAGACACTGGATGCCGACAGCGCCCCCAACCAGGTGCTGGGCGAGCTGGAAAGCACCACCTACCGCATCGCGCAGACCTACGACGCCCTGGCCCGTGTGGTTGAGGAGCGTCACCCAGACGGCACCGAACTCCGCCCCCAGTATGGCGACGGCGGCCTGCTCGACGCCATCAGCGCCCGGCCGCTCGGCCGGGGCGGCTGGCAACCCGTGTTGCTGAATATCGACTACAACGCCCGTGGCCAGCGCATGCAAGTGGCCTGGGGCAACGGCGTGCACACCCGCTATGCGTATGACCCGCTGCGCTTTCGCCTGCGCGAGCTGAAGAGCTGGCGCAAGCAGGGTAACGAGGGCCGGCCGCTGCAGCACCACCGCTACTTCCACGACGTGGCCGGCAACATCGTCGAGATCACCGACGAGTCCGACCCCACGCACTTCTACAAGGGCCACGCCGAACCCGGCGGCCAGCGCTTCGAGTACGACGCGCTCTACCAGCTCACCCGCGCCGAGGGGCGTGAGCTGCCATCGCTGCCGCCGGACGCGAGCGACCCCCTGGGCAGCCGCCTGCCGCACCGGGCAGACCTGCAGGCGCTGGCCCGCTACACCGAAGACTTCAACTATGACCGCGAAGGCAACCTGACGGCGCTGCGGCATGAGTGGAAGGGCGCGCGCCCGGCAGTCTGGACCCGGGCTCACAGCCACGAGGCGGGCAGCAACCGCTTGTCCCGCAGCATGGCCTCGGGTTCGCCGGCGGTGAACTACGCTTATGACGCTGGCGGCAACCTGATGGCCATGCCCCACTTACCGCAGATGCGCTGGGATGCTGAAGGCCGGCTTGCATCCGTGGACCGATCTGCCGGTGCGCGGGTGTGGATGAGCTACGACGCCCAGGGGCAGCGTGTGCGCAAGGTGCACCGCCACGGCCAGCGGGTGGAAGAGCGCGTCTACCTGGGCTCCTACGAGATCTATCGCCGCCGCCGTGCGGGCTCGGCCATCGTCCGGGTGGAGCGCAGCACCTCGCACCTGATGGACGGCTCGCAGCGCGTCGCGATGCTGGAGACCTTGACGCGGGACGACGGCGATGCGGTCGGCAGCCCGACACCGCGCTGGCGATACCAGCTCAACGACCATCTCGGCTCAGGCTGTATCGAACTGGACGAGACGGCGAAGCTGATCTCGTTCGAGGAGTTTCATGCCTTTGGCACCACGGCGGTCGCGGCCCAAGGAGTGGGAGAGGTTTCAGCGCGGAGGTATCGCTACTCAGGACTGGAGCGAGATGAAGAGACTGGCTTGCGATTACACAAATCGCGCTTCTACGCGGCGTGGCTGCTTCGTTGGATAAGTGCTGATTCCGCAGGCTTCATAGATGGATGCAATACCTATCGATATGCCAGGAATTCACCAACTGGGAGAGTCGATCTGAGTGGGAAGAGCAGCAGGTCGACTTATGACCTGAACTTGAGCGTCGAGCATCTCCCGACATCGAACGTTTGCACGCCGGACAATCCTTTGGGGCTATCGGCCAATAGTGGCCCGCAATTGTCCGCTGGCGTCGACGACGAACAAAAGAGGATTGAGCTTGCGACGTATTCCTTTGTCAGTCAGTCGCCTTCTGCGGCTCTTTCGTATCTCGTTGCGAGAGAGTTTACGGATGACCCAAAGAAACTAATGTTTGCAGCTGGCGCAGGTCAGTTTGCAGGCGCAATAGGTGGGGCTTTCGGCGCGAGGTTGGCGCAGAGCCCGGGCGCCGATTTTCGAAGCCTCTACCCTAATCGCGTGATGGACCAGTGGCAGCCAAACCGTGGAGGCGACTTTGGCGGGAGGAGTCTAGAAACGCTAACGCCGGGTTTGCGAATAAATCGGTATATGAACACCAATGTGGGAACCTTCAAGGATCTCTCCCAAGGATACCGGCGATCGGAGTATTTCTCACCGGAAGGCACGCCGTTCTCGTCCCGATCACTTCCGGAAAATCGGTCGAGTGGGCCGATGCGTGGATTTGAGGTGGTAAAGCCATTTGAGGTATGGAAATCGGTGTCGGCACCCGCTTATGGGCAGGCCGGGTTTGGTATTCAGTATCAGACACCGCTGCCACTTGAAAAGCTATTGCGTGGGGGATGGCTGAAGCCGATAAAGGACGGTGCACCTCCTGAACCTGTGGGGCATTGAGGTCCGCGCTAGGGGTGAATTGACATCACTGAACGACAGCCAAGAATGGACGTTTTCCGATTCGTACCGCAACTGTTCTTTGACCTGCTCGCCCGAGTCGTACCTGGCGTCGTGCTGCTAGTCATCGCCGCTGCTCTACACACTAATGGTGGCTGGGAGGACTTGCTCAATGTTGCCGCGGGCGGCCAGCTCAAGTCGGAGAACGCCTTCGCCTTCGCCTTCTTCATTCCGCTGGGCGTGGGCTTCGTGCTAGGCCATCTGATCGCCCCTATCGGCAAGACCCTGGGCGGCTGGGTGCGGCATCCGGGCTTCAAGGCGCCCTGGCGCGAGTACGACTGGCTGCGCATGCACCGCCCCGACGCCGGTGCGCTGGTCGCCAAGATCCGCGCCGAGTACACGATGCACTACTCGCTGGCCGCCGCCTTCGCCATCGGGCTGGTGGCCGGCATCGCCATGCATGCCCTGGGCACCACGGGCGCACCGCCCCTGTGGGGCCTCGTCGCCCTGGCCGCGCTGACCGCACTGTCGCTCTGGCGCGGGCGCGACACCGAGAAGACCTTTGCCGACAGCGCCCGGCAGTTCTATGCCGTGGCGCAGGAGGAGTTGCCGGTGTTGCCGCCGGTGATTCCTTCGGCTGATGGTTGAGAGCTGAGACCAGGCAGGCCAGCAGCGCACAAGTCATTGAAACAGCACATATCCAGCATCGGAGGAACAGTATGTCGAACGCGACGATCACGTGGAACTGGGCGAACCTCTTGTCGGCCGTCACGGATGACGTTGCTGATGACAAGCCTGCCCCCGCTGCTCGCCAGTTTTGGTTCCCCGTGCTGGAGCAGGCCATCAAGGCGTTTGCTGCAAGCGCGGGTGCCACCCACAAGGACTTGTTTGAACGCGCGCTCTTGAGGGTAGAGGCTGAAGCGCTGCGCCTCGGCTTTAATCAGATCGCCCAGGCGTCTCTGCCTTGGCGAGACCCGTTGACCGCCCGAAAGCCCGAGGAATGGCACGACTCGCTGCCAGTAGGACTTCTTGTTTTGGTGCACGAGACGTTGGAAACCGTCCCGGGAATCCTGAGTGCTAGGCCCGAAGATCTTGTAAAGGCCTGGTCGGACCTATGGGCCCTGCTGAATGGCGCCGCCGAATACGCCAACAACTCCGACGAGAACTGGAAGGAAGGCCAGGCCTTGGCTGCGGTGCGTATTCGGGCAACCGATGCCGCAGAGGATCGTTGTTACTCGTGGGCCACCGTGGAGTGGGACTCGACAGCCGGCGCCGCCGCGAAGCGCGGAATGTTCTTGCTACCCGCTGTGGCTTGGAAACAGGATGGACAGCCCATAGCAAGCCTCTTTGTACCGCGACTTCTCCAGCGCCTTGTGCCAGAACGTGCGACAGCTGGTGTGTGGGTGCCTGATCCACGCACTCTGATTGCATTGCATCCACCAGCAGCCATCGACTTCACGAACGAGACGAGCCGAAACGTCGAGCTTGAGGTCCCCAAGCTCGAAGTGGACGAACTGACACGGTCGGCCCAACTGCTAAGCAGCTACCGGTTTCGCTCAGGATCAGCGGACGACATTTGGGAGGCAAACAGCCTTTGGAATGCGGCATTGGAGTTGGACCCTCCCGCAAGCGACCCTAATCCCGACGATTCTCAGTGGCGGGACCGGCAAGCCGCCTTCAATGAGCGACTCAAGATGCTGTTCAGCAGCGGCATTGGTGGAATTGCGGCGGCGGACCGCGAGCTCATCCTCGCCGCGATATGGAGTCGGCGACTCAGGGCCATCGCCTCCAATGGGCTCTCTTACGCGGGCGATGGCAAGATTGAGGCTATTGGCAAGGTCGAGGGCCTCGGTCCCTCTTTGATATCCACCCACAAGCCTCCGGCAGACGACCTGGCCGCGAGTGCCAGTCCGGCCCCGCTTGTGCTTCACGATCAGCCCTTGGCTGCGGCACTTTACCTTGCGGTACGGATGGGCAGCGCTGCCTCTGGCGCTTCGGCGCGTTCACTCGACATCTCCATCGGCGATGTCGGCAGCGGCGTTGCAGACTTCTGGGCGCGACCTCAGCAGGTGTATGTCGAAGTGGCCAAGACGGTCAAAGGCGAGCTTCGCAGTGACGAGGCTGACAGCCCCGAAATCGTCGCTGAAGCCAGTCGTTGGCTTCACTCGGCAAGGTCTTTCGGCTTCAGGCGCGGTCGACCAATGGTAGGCATCGATGTGTTCACGCTGATCGATGGTGCAACGAGGGGCAAACTGGTGGCAGGGGCCTCACCGGGCAAGGAGATTGCCGAGTGGGATGTTTCTGATTCCAAAGTCGTTGACCGGCTCAAGAGCGAACCGACGGTCTTTGCGCTGTTGAGCGCCCTGAAAAAAGTCTACGGCAATCCCAGGCCGGGGGGGCTGCCGGCTTTCGTTGCCGATTTGGTGTCGGCCGGTTTGAAGGCGTCCTCCGGGGCAGCAGTCGCGGGTTCAGATTCTCCCGATGCGGTAGAGCCATCCGTGCCCGAAAAAGACAAAGCCCGACTCGAGCGGCTCCTGCGTGGTTTTGACGACATTGATCGTCTGGTCTGTCATCTGGTGTCTCGCGCAAAGGCCAACAAGGAAAGTCTGACTGGTTCGCGCGATATAGTTCGCATGGGCCGGGGCCGCTTCATCGAGAGTTACAGAGATGACGCCAGAGGCTTCACTCCGGCCGTCCTGTCACGCGTGTATAGCAGGGCTTGGAGCAAGACCAATGCGCGAGCGCAGTTCATCGCCGCAACCCGTTCCTCCCAGCTGCCTGCGCCGTGCAAACCGTCAGACGAAACATCCAGCGGTGCAACGCAAAAGCCCGCCGACTGCGGATGCGAGGTGAAGTCAAGTGATACGGATACGCCCCAACAGCCTGAAGGCGATTTTCCCGACTTGGCACATCTGTTCGGCGTGACCGATGTGCCGGTATGCCACTGGGGTGATTCGGTTCACGGACCTGCAGCCTATCTCGCCGATGTTTTGGAGTTTCTTCGGCACAGACGGCTCGTTCCATCAGACTCGAAAAATCGGAATTCGATAAGCGCGCTGGACTTGCTGATGGATCGGCGCGGCGATCTAGCGGAGATCGACCTTAACGACAAGAACGCGACTGTCGAGCTGCCTTTCATCGATCTGGTGAACGAAGTCCTTGAGCGGCAGGTAGTCAACAAGATCGCATTCAAAGTTGACGTCAATCTCTCGAATTGGGAGCCAAAGGACAACCAGCCACTCGAGGAATCGGCTTTTTCGACACTCGAGGAATCACTGAAGAGCTGGGGAGTCCAGTTGCAAGCCCCCGTCTTGATATCGGCAGTTGTCGATGGGCGCGTAAACGCACATTGCAGGCATGAGCGCTGGATGCTTCGTGATCGCATCGGGTTGGCGCTAGAAGCGTCATGCTTGATCGTGGGGAGTACCATAAATCCTTGGGTTATACGGCTGCTGCCGCAAACCGTGCTCACCTCGGCAGAACTTTCAGCCGAGCCTCAGTTTGTGGAGCGCAGGGCCTACGACAAACTGGCGAAGAAATCTGTCGCCGGTAGTTATGCGTTGCCTTGGTCGCTCGGAGAGACCCAGGTCCGCCAGTGGCTTGAGCTGATTGGAGTCACTTCGCTGGAAGTCTTGACCATCGCCCCTCCGGGGGGCGCTAGGCTGATCGGCCCGCACGGCGTGCCAACTGCTGTGTCGCGGCTGGGATTATCCCAAGCCGAAGGTTCTGGGCTGGTCTTCATGCCGCAGGTAGCCGATTGCCTGTTGGGGCCTAACCGCCCGATGGAGTTGACGCTGTCGGAGTTCTTGCAGCGTTCGCAGGCGACCTTCGAAGACGTCCGCGCCATGCAACAGACCCACTTCATTGGCCGAAAGCTTGGGTTCCAACTGGTGCCTGTGAAAGGTGACGAGTGCAGTGCGGACTCGACCGCGGTCAAGGTCCGGTGGAGTGACAAGGGAGGTGCTTCTCAGACCAGCAAATTCCTTCGACTTCGCAAAGCATTGGAATGGACGATTGCTGATCTGGATCTGGCACTGGCTTCGCCCAGCATTGGTGATGGGAAGCTGGACGAACGCGCTACCGTGCGGTTGGCTCAATTCCTGGAGTTTCGGGATCGCTTGGGCTTGGGCACTCATGAAGCGTTGCTGGTCTTTACCAGACTCAGGACTACAGCCCTTGGCGAAGCAGCCTTTGGTGAGTGGGCTTCGGTCTTCCTGGACACCCGCGTCAACTGTGCGGACCCCTTTGCCGACGAGGACGGACTGGATGTGCTCAGAGACTTGGCGCGACCAGGCAACAAACAACTCACGCTCCGCCAGCGCCTAAGTCACGCGAGTGACGAGAGGCGCAAGATTCTGGAACTCAAGGTTCTCCGGATGCTGGGCGCTTCGCTGAGGGTGGCGCAGGCGGACATTGAAGGACTCGTTGAGGCGCGATTCGGCGAAGGCTCTCGCTGGCTGGATCTGAACAGCGAGAGCCTTGGGCAACTCTACGGGGCCGTGGTATTGCTCCGTGGCATTGGAGTCGACACCAAAGGCCTTCGGGCGTTGGCACTCATGGTGGGGGGCAAGCCCTTCGAAGACCCTGGCGAGGCGCTTGAGTTGCTCGACTTCCAAAAGACGGTCGAAGCGGCAACTCTGAGCGTTAGGGATCTGGAGGGATGTCTGCAAGCTTCCGTTGTTTTTCCCCCAGCGGCCGACGCGAAGGGACAGGTCATCAGTCCTTTGACCGTGATGAAGTCGGTTCTTGCGCTTCACACTGGCCTGCGGCAGATGGAGCAACAAGGATCTCCTGCGCTGCTGGCGCTCGGGGAACCTGGTGCGACCAGTGTGCCGGAGAATTGGTGGAGGGGCTATCTCGGGCTTGAAAATGGATGGAACGGAACATGGTCTGATCAGTTGAGCTTGCTGACCGAACCTGTCAGGCGCCTGCTCCCCAGGATCAAGCTGGCAGCAGGTGGCCTGCGGCAAGACGGCGTGAAGGCCTTCGGTCTGGGTAGGGCCTGCTTCTCGACTACCTCGCTGCTGGCAGAAGCCTTAGACGGGATCGAGAGCTTGCTCACCGAGCTCCCCCCCGAGAATCCTGTAGCTACCGAAGGAAAGAACGAGCTGCTGAGGCCGGATGTTGCCCGGTGGATTGTCAAGCTATTCGCACCGACGCTGCAGTGGATCGGGCTGCCCGAGCGCGATATTCAAACTCGCCTGCAACCATGGCTGCTGGCCGAAGCAGAAGCATCGGTTGGCGACGGCCAGCGACAGCAGGACACAGCGACACCTGAGCGGAATGTCACTGCCTTGCTCGCTAGCTACCTGCTGTGCCAGCCAGTAGATCGCTTCAAGCTTCTACAAGATCGGCAGGCTGTGCTGTCTGCTGCGCTTTCACAGGCGCTTTCGACAGAAGAGCCTCAAGCTTGGGCTCTATTGAGCGCAACGCCGGCAGCAGCCTCGGTTACCCGGAGTGCTGCCACTTGGTGGCTTGAGCTCGACCTGGCATCGCTGAGTAAGGCTTGGCAGGGACCTTCCGAACTGAGCCTAGAGGCACTGGGCGATGACGCGAAGCTGAAGACTGCGTTTGCGCAGATCGACGCGATCCATCGCTTCTCGCGAGTGACGTCGGCGTGGGATCTAGATTCTTCAGTGATGCGCTGGCTCTTTGATCATGCCGATAACGATCATGCCAATCCGCCATGCGAAGGCTTGCAGGTACTGGCTCCCGGCGACTTGTTCGCAGAGGCGAAGGTAACGCTTGCACAGCTGACCAAGCGGTGGCAACGCCTGGCATCGTGGGCGGCGGCGTTCAAGGGCACTCCTGATGTGGAGCAACCGGCTGCGGCAAGCGGGCGGATATCGCTGCGAAAGGATGTCCTTGAGCCCATACTGCGCTCCGCCGGACTGACCGAACCTGACGCAGAGAGCTGGTCGCGCCTCTGTAGAGCATTGGACAGACTGCTGGGCTTGGCTGCAGGCAGTGCTGCAGAGCTGCTCCATCAGCCTGGCAACAGTAGCCTGTTGCTCAAGCCAAGCACATTGGCCTGGTTGAAAGAAGTGAGCGACTTGCTTGCGAGGACAAGCGTTTCAATTGATGAGCTCCGCCGTGTGGTAAGCGCGCTGCAACAGCGTGATGAGGGTGACTTGCGGACGGCCAGTGGCAGACTAAGAGCAGGGCTTCGCAAGCGCTTTAGCGACGATGCGTGGCTGATCAATGTTCGCAAGGGCCAGGACAGGCTGCGCGAACAGAAGCGCGATGCACTGGTCGCACTCTTGCTCAGCGATGAGAAGCGACCCTGGGCGGATAACTCGGGTCCAACTTCGGCCGACCGCTTGTATGAGTACCTGTTACTCGACACGCAGATGTCGGCTTGCATGACCACGTCGCGAATTGTTCAGGCCCATGCCGTTGTGCAACAGTTTGCGCAACGCTGCACCATGGGTCTGGAAGCCGGTTGGCAAATCCCGGCAAACGAGCTGGTCGACTGGAAGCAGTGGAAGTGGATGCAGTCCTACAGGGTGTGGGAGGCATGCCGAAAGATCTTTCTCTACCCAGAGAACTGGATGGAGCCTGAAGTCAGAGACGACAAGTCTCGATTCTTTGAAGAGCTGGAGAGCGACCTCAACCAGGGGGAACTTACCAACGAAAACGCCGAGCTGGCCTTCACCCGATACCTCCACAAGCTTCACGATGTGGCGCGGCTCGACGTGGTGGCAACCTACTACGAGTTCGACGCCAACGAGCCAGTCATGCATGTTCTGGCCCGCACACCTTCGGAGCCCTACAGCTACTACTACCGGCAGTGGGTGGATGAACGTCACTGGACGCCCTGGGATCTGGTGGACCTGGAGATCGACAGCCAGCATGTCGTTCTGTTCAGGCGAGGAGGGCGGCTCAATCTGGGGTGGATGACTGCAAAGCACGAGCAGGACAGGCCTGAAATTCCGAGCAAGTTTGAGGCAAAGAAGGGCGATGGCGACGCCTACACGGTCACTGGCATCGAGGAGCCCAGGGTTCAATGGAAGCTCCAGCTCACGACAAGCCAGAAGGTCAAAGAAGGCTGGCAGCCGAAGCGCACGAGTCCGGGACAACTGGACTGGCCGCAGCAACCGGTGGCCATGTCACAGCTGGCGATCGACAACAACCCTGACAGACTTCAACTCACCTTCCAGGACTATGGAGTTCCTGAGATTCTGGTGACGGCGTCAGAGCCGCATCGAGAGGAAAGCACTGCGCAGCGGCGCGTTGTCGGCTCGTTCTCGCTTCAGAGCTGCTTGGGCGTTGCGCAAGCAGAACGCATCGGCAGCAGCGAGTTCTCTGTCTACCCCATCGTGGAGAAGACGAGCCCCGATGGCGCCCGCCAGATTGAGCTGAAAACCCATACTGCTAGCGAGTTGACTTTGCTGGAGGGGACTGGAAGCGCAGCTGCAAGCGCGCATCCTTCCATTCTTGTTGATCCGACCGCTGGTGTAGACCCGACACCGGGCCGATTTACGGTGACCCCGGCCACACAGGCCAGCCTGCTTGATGCGGCGATGGCAGTCGCACGAGCTGCCCTCGTGCCCCCGTCAGCCGGCGGTATCTTCACAACGGGGCTCGGCTTGCCATTCTTTTACTCGGATGATGCCGTTGACATCGTCGTGAGGGTGAATTTCTCAACTACCGGCAGTGATCAAATCAACGCGCGCCAATTTTCAAGGAGCTTGGCGGCCCTGCGTGATGCACTTCTAACAGAGGAAGTTCAGAAGCAAGTCTGGAAGGTCCATGACGACTCTGCGCAGTGGGCGCGGGACGTGCTCTCCGCACTGACCAAGGCCGCGCCGCTCGTTAGCGCTGCCTCCATTGCCGACTTGCTCGATTCTGTTTCTCGCTACGACTCAAAGGCTGATGGCGCGCTGCCCCCATTCGAACTGGCAGCAAGAACACATCACCCCATGGCGTGCGAACTGGTGAGCCGCGCGGAATCGCGGGGGATTGCGTCGGTGTTCAACGGAAAGCTGCAGCAAACCAGGCGCGAGGAGGTCTACCGGGGTCGGTCTCAAACCAGACTCAGCGATTCTGCGATAAACCATTTTGGTTGCTATGCCCTGGCCTATGACGACACATTCGATGCTTACGCGGGGTACAACTGGGAGGTCTTCTTCCACGCACCGTTCATGATTGCACTCAAGTTCGCCAGCGAAGCGAAGTTTGAAGACGCGATGCGCTGGTTTCACTACATCTTCGATCCAATAGGGGTGGACGAAGGAGCGAGCGCCGACGAAGGGGTTGTCCGCCGTCAGTTCTGGAAGCTGAGACCGTTTCGCAGAGGGATGGAGGACAGCCACAAAGGACATGCGATCGAGGTGCTGCTGGATCCGCGGAGGTGGGGCAAGGAAGTCAAGAGCGCCGCTCTGCAAGACTTGGTGGACTCGATCATGGCTTGGCGACGCAAGCCCAATCTGCCCTTTCAAGTTGCAAGGGGCCGTTGGAGCGCATTCCAGAAAGCCGTCGTCTACCGCTACATCGACACGCTGATCGCTTGGGGCGACGCGCGATTCCGATCCGATACACGAGAGGACATCACCGCCGCGTCTCAGCTGTATGTTCTAGCAGCACGCCTGTTGGGCCGAAGGCCGCGAACCGACATCTCCATGTGCGACAGGGGATCAACAAGTGGCAGCGGGGCGAGAAGCTATCTGCAGCTGCGGGAAGTGATCGACCAAAGGGATGATAAGCTGAGCGCATATCTTGATAGCCTGCTTGGCGAAGTCAGCGAGATCACCCACTGCGAGGAGAACGAGGAACCAGACTCCCCGCACTTGAACTTCTACAACGAGTACTTCTGTATTCCCCAGAACGAGAAGCTCTTCGAACTGTGGGACAGGGTGGCGGACAGGCTCTACAAGGTTCGCAACTGCCTGAACATCGATGGCGTGTTTCGGATTCCCTCGCTGTTTGCGCCGCCCATCGACCCTGCACTTCTGGCGCGTGCAGGGGCAGCAGGTCTGTCGTTCGACCAGATCATGGCCGGCTTGAACCAGCCGAGGTCCCACTATCGGTTTGCGGTGATGCTTCAGAAGGCCAATGAAGTCGCGGCCGAATTGAGGACCTTGGGCTCGGAGTTGCTTCAAGCGCTAGAGAAGCGCGACGCCGAGGAGCTATCGCTGCTGCGATCGCGGTTGGATCTGCAGGCAATCCGCCTGAACAAGGACATCCGGGACGAGCAGATCAAGGAAGCGAAGACGCAGCTCGAGGCGATTGCTGCGCAGATCGCCAATGTGCAGGCTCGCCAAACCTGGTACTTGGAGCGGATAGCAAAGGGGACATCGCCCAAGGAGTTGGAGTCGATTGCGGGGATTCGCAGCGGACTGATGGTCAGGACGCGGGTGGCGGCCATGAAGTCAACAGCTGCGTTGGCAACCCTGATACCAACGTTCACGATCGGTGCAAACGGTGCGTTTGGCTCACCGCACTTCGCAATCAGGATAAGTGGTCAGGACATTGCCTTTGCCCAAAACTTCTTTGCGGACAAGCTGGCAGTTGAGGGCGACAAAGACCAGACGGCAGCGGGCATCACAGCGACATTGGCGAGCTACGAACGGCGATTGGAGGATTGGCAGCTCCAGCGAGACATGGCGTCTGGTGAGTTGCTCAGCCTTGAAAAGCAACGAACGGCCGCCGAGATCCGGCTGAGCATCGCCTTGACCGAGAAGCGTAACCTCGAACGATCCATTGAAAGCGCTGAGGCGACTGACACCTTTCTGAAGTCGAAGTTCACCAACAGCGGCTTGTACGACTGGATGGCACGGCAAGTCTCGGCGGTCTACTACAAGACTTACCAATTGGCCTCCGACTATGCGAGGGCTGCTGAGGATTGCCTGAACCGCGAGCTTCCGATGTCTCAGTCGGGCGTTAAGGTGGTGCGGGCGGACCACTGGAATGGTCTGCGCAAGGGATTGCTCGCTGCAACCGGCCTCATTCACGATCTCAAGCGACTCGAAGCTGAGCACCTGAAGCGGAATGGCCGAGTGCCGGAGTTGACCAAGCATGTATCGCTGGCAGTTCTTGACCCTTGGCAGTTGATCGAACTACGGGCCACAGGTAAATGCAGGTTCAAGATTCCCGAGGTGCTGTTCGAGATGGACCACGCCGGACAGGTGGCTCGTCGCATCAAGTCTGTGGCACTCTCTGTGCCTTGCGTGACTGGTCCGTACGCTGGCATCTCCTGCAAGCTGAGCTTGTTGAGCAGTTCCATCAAGAGAGCAGGGAAAACGGAGCCAGAGAAAGTGCTTGCTCCCGCCGAAGCTGTATTCACCAGCTCGGGCAGCAACGACTCGGGTCAGTGGGAGCCTAGCCTTCGCGACGATCGGTATCTGCCGTTCGAAGGCGCGGGGGCCGTCGACAGCGAGTGGGAACTGAGGTTGCCCGCTGCAGTTCGCCAGTTCGACTACGCGACCATCAGCGACCTGGTGCTTCACATTCGCTACACGTCTGAGCCAGGCACAAACGTAGATGATGCCGAAGACGAGCTCAGGAAGAAGTTGCAGAAAGCCACCGAATCGGCGGGGCCACTGTGGGCCTACACCAGCCTCCGTAACGATCTATCGGAACAGTTCGCACTTCTTGCACGCGATCAATCAAGGCGTTCGATTCGCTTGAAGTTGCCGAAGGAAATCGCACGCTGGATGGGGCAGCCTGTAGTACCTACTGGGAAGATCAAGGTGGCGGTTATCGGGGACGCCACGGGCGGCGTCTCGGTCAGACTTGCTACGTTTGTGTCTTCCTGCAAGCAAGACGAAGTCACCAAGACGACGTGGAGTGCTGATTTGGACTTGGATCCACCCAAACTATTGCTCGATCAGAGTGGCTTCGACCTAGAGATTGATGGTGTCAGTCAATTGAGGGATGTCGTTCTCTGCTTTTCTGCGGCACTGAAGCAATGATTGGGGCACAGCTCTTGTTTTTGCTGTGCGTTTCAGTTTTGTCTTGATTTCGTTGGCGTCCCGGCGTCCCGGCGTCCCGCCGTCGGGCTCTGCGGGCTGCGCCCCGCGCCCCAGCAGGTCGCGGCCATAAGGCTCCGATCCATGACGCCTCCGGCCGTCGGTAGGCCCCTGGCCTGCGCGCTGCGCTTGCCCTCCTCACGCCCGCATGTGTGGTGGGGCTGGCTTGCTGATCCCTTCATCCTTGCACACCGTTCTCGCCGTCAAGGTCTGCGCGCCCGGTGGGCGCTGGCGGCCTCTCGGCCGTCTTCGAACCTGTGACCGCTGCGCTGCGGCGTGCCGGTTCCGGTCTCGGGCAATCCCGCCCGATCACCGGAGTTGGTCATGCAGCACGATCTGTTTTCTTCCCTCGATTCCCTCCTGTCGGTGCCCGCTGGGGCAGGGGGTTTCCTCATCCGTGACCTGACGGGCCAGTACCGGCCGGCCGAGGCCGACGAGGTGCTGCTGGCGGCGCAGCGGTTGCTGGCTGCACAGGTGCGCGGCAGCGACCTGATGGACTCGCCCGCGGTGGTGAAGGATTTCCTGCGCGCCCGGCTGGGCAGCCTGCCGCATGAGGTGTTTGCCGTGGTGCACCTGAACTCGCAGAACCGCGTGCTGGACTACGTCGAAATGTTCCGGGGCACGGTGAGCCAGACATCGGTCTACCCGCGCGAGGTGGTGCGCGATGCGCTGATGCGCAACAGCAGCGCTCTGGTCCTGGTGCACAACCACCCCAGTGGCGAGGCCCGTCCGTCGCGGGCCGACGAACATCTGACGCAGACGATCAAGCAGGCAGCAGCGCTGGTCGATGTGCGGGTGCTCGACCACTTCATCGTCGCTGGCGACGTGATCTGCTCTATGGCCGAATGCGGGCTGGCGTAACCCTTGGGGCCTGCGGCCCCAATTTTCTTGTTGTCGATCAGCGCGCTGCGCACGAGCGCAGGGGAGGGCTGAACGTGGCCGGTGTTCACCGGCAGCACATGGGGCAGCGGCCCTCACCCGTGACCGGGGATCGCGGTCTGGTTTCCTTCCCGCTGCGCGGGAACGAGTCCGCTGGACGAACTGACGTTCGGTCCGTTTCCGCCGCTGCGCTCTGGTCCCGTCCCGCACGCCAGATCGTCACCCCGGCCACCCGCCATGCCCGAAGCCGGGCCGCTGGGGATACCGGAGAAAGCGAACCCCGAAAGTGATCGCAGCGGCTCGAACGCCGCGCCAGTCGCTGCGCTTGGTGTCACGCCGTCCGCGACAGCCGCCGCTGCTCAGTTCACCCGGCCGCCTGCGCTTCGCTGGTCGCCCGAAGAGGTGTGGGCAGCGCGTGCGCCATTGGGCCCACCGCTATCCCCCCACGGCGCCCCCATCCACAGGTGAGGGGGACTTGTGGGGGGATCTTTCAGCGGTGGGCCAGGTGACTGGCTCACTGTTTCGTGCTGCAAGGTGTCCCCATCCCCCACCCCTTCCCGAGGGAAGGGGCCTTGCCCACCCCCCGCCCGCCCGTGGGCGGGAGCGAGGGAGTCCGAGCGAGAGGATCTGCCGGATCGGGGTCCGGCTGGTCGCTCTTGCAAGGAGTTTCACCATGGCCAATGTTCAAGTCATCCAGCGCCACGCGCACCTGGCCGGTGCCGTCAAGCTCGAATTCGTCAATGGTCGCGAAGGCCGTCTCGCCAAGGCGACGCTGACCGCCATCAGCAACCAGTACCGCGGTAGCGGTGAAGACCGCGAGGAACGCGCGGTCGCCGTTCAGTGGACTCTGTGGGGCAAGCAGGCCGAGCACGCCGCCGAGTACCTGGGCAAAGGCTCACACGTCAATGTGGTGGGCCGACTGCACAACACCCAGTACCAGGACGGCGAGGGCCGAGAGGTCTACGGAATGGCGTTCACCGTCGAGGACATCGACTACCTCGACAGCAAGGCCGAGAGCGAAGCCCGCCGCAGCCGCAGCGCGCAGGAGCCGCACAACCCACAGCCAGCGACCGCCTGAAGCACATCACCGGGCGCCAGCCGCCCGGTCTCCCTCTCACTCATCCATCCCGAACCAGGAGCACACCATGATCTCCACCGCCCATTCCCCCCGTCTGGCCACCCGTTTCGGCCAGAACACGTTTGTGATCCGCAGCGAAAGCCCACTGGCCGAAGATCAGATGCGCCGCGCTGCCCCGTCCATCTTTGCCGAAGGAAAACACGGCAGCCGTTCCGAGCGCTACACCTACATCCCCACCATCGACGTGCTGCGCGGTCTGCGCCAGGAGGGGTTCGAACCCTTCATGGTGGCCCAGAGCAAAAGCCGCATCGAAGGCAAGACCGAGTTCACCAAACACATGATCCGCATGCGTCACGCGGGGCAGGTGAACACCCGACCTGAGGCTAACGAGATCATCCTGATCAACAGCCACGACGGGGCCAGCAGCTACCAGATGCTCGCAGGCGTTTTCAGGTTCGTTTGCTGCAACGGTCTGGTGGTGGGCGACGTCATCAACGACATCCGCATCCCGCACAAGGGCAACATCCAGGACGAGGTGATCGAGGGCGCGTTCCGGGTGCTGGAGGACTTCGAGGTGGTGGACGCCTCCACCGACAGCATGAAGGCCCTGCCGCTGCAGCGTGAGGAACAGCAGGCCTTTGCCACCGCCGCCCTGGCGCTGCGCTACGGTGAACGGGGGGAGGGTGAGCCACCGGCCCCAGTGACCGCCGAGCAGCTGATCGAAGCTCGCCGTCCGGAGGACTTCGGTAACAGTCTGTGGACCACATTTCAGCGGGTGCAGGAGAACGCCTTGCGTGGTGGTCAGCCCGGGCGCGGTGCCAAGGGCCGGCGCCTGCACACCCGGCCGGTGGCCAGCATTGACCGCAGCGTGAGCTTGAACCGCGCGCTGTGGGTGCTGGCCGAAGAGATGCGCAAGCTCAAAGCCTGATCAGGTCTAACACCACACCGCCCTTGAGCTGGGGGGTGTGGTTCACCAGAAAATCCGAAACGCGCTCGCCGGCTGTAGCCGGCTCGCGCTATTTCGGCTGGGGCTTCTCACCGAAGCCACAGCCAGGCGGCCATTCCCCAGCTGATGGCCGAAGAGAGCACTGCCGTCGCGGCGTGCAGCAGCCACCCTTCCCAGGGGCGAGCACCTTTGCGGGCCATGGCTACTACCTCCTGCAGCGGCAGTGTCACCCGCTGCAGGGTCGGGCCGATTTCGTTGCGGAACACCACCCGCGCCGCTTCCTCCATGGCCCGGGTCTGTGTGTCCACAGTCACGCGGGCCATTTCGTCAGCATGGCGGGCAATGTGTTTTACCGTCTGCATCTTCGCGTTCTCGGTGATTTCATCCATACGCTTTGAATACGCTTCGACCCTCTCCGCCAGTTCGGTGCTGGTACTCAGCAACTCTATGCGGGTCGCTTCCAGTTGGGGTGCCAGTTTTTCGACCCGATCCAGCAACGTGCCCAGATCGCCGATGGCCACCGCCATCAGCTCCTCGCGGGCCGTGAACAGGTCGCTCACTGTGCCTGCCGTGCCAGCGGCACCACGTTGCTGGCGGCGCTCTCGGCCAGACCGAGTGCCGCAAAGCAGGCATCCAGCTGCGGCAATACCCCAACTGCCAGCCGCCGTATGGCCAGCTTCTGGGCCAGTGCGAGCTTTTCCGCGGTGTCGCTGGCCTTGACGATTAGGGCCTTGTAGTCGGTTTCGTCAAGGGCCAGGGTGGCAAGATCGGAATTGCTGCCCCGGATACGGCCATACACCTCGTTTGGGCCCAGATAGCAGGCCACGTTCTCTGTGGCGACGGGTTGCGCTTTGAGGAAGGCCCGCAACAGATCGAAGTGCGCCGGGACATCTGCGGCGCTGCTGACCATGTTGAACACCAGCCGAACCCTTGAACGGGAGACGCCCAGCCGCGCCAGCTCGACCAGGGTGGCGATGGTGTCCTGCTGCTGCTTGAGGGCCGGTACCGTGGGAACCACAAAGGCATCGAAGTCCTCGTGGCTGCCTTGGTACTTCTGCATCAGGTCGAGCAGTTCCTCCACGTTGCTGGCCCCGATGTCCACCACCGCGCTGTCCATGGTCTGCAGGAGTTCCTGCAGCTCGCCAAACTGCCGGCCACGCATCGCATGGCCTTCGCCGTCGGCCGCGTTCAGGCTCTCCACAGAAAACAGCTCCGAGCCGTCGATACGCGGCAGCAGCAGGTGCCTGGCGATGGTGGTCTTGCCCACGTTCCCCGAGAAGTTGATGACGGCGATTTTCATGACGGGTCCTTTGCGTTGAGCCTGGCGCGGGCCAGGGGGTTGGTGATTCGGCTGCTTGCAAACGCTTCCGCGATCTCTTTGCCGCTGCGCATGTCCGTTTCCACAGAAGCAACCTGCGCTGACTGGGGCGTGGTGGTTGCAGGAGTGGGCGTGGACCCCAGCGGTTGGGTGATAGCGGGGGGCACTTCGTCAGGTCGCGCACCCGATACCAAACCCTCCCCGACGGAAGCTGCCCTGCTCGCCCTGGCCACTTCGCGCTGCACGGTCGCATTGCTCACGTGTACGCCGACCGCAGCCAATGCCATGCGGATCGCCTCGAAGGTGTAGCCCTGGGCGCGCAGCTCCCGCATGTCCTGCGCAAAGCGTTTGGCCTTGCGTGAGCTTCTGCCTGGTGGATCGGTTGGAACCAGTTTCATCGTTCGGTTTCACGTCAGGTGTTGGTCGGCTGTTCGTCACTCGCTGATCGGTTGGTGCGGTGACTGTCTGCATGCTGATCACTGCTCGTGCCGTCTGTTCACGTCCGGAGCGGTGCTGATCGATACGTGCTCATCTTCAACCCGCCTGGCGCCTGTTCGCCTGCTGGATTCGGACCCAAATCCAGCGGCGACAGAGCCTCGATTCAGGCCAATACTGGGTTCATGGGTGAGTGCAGAGATAGGCGGCCAGCCGCCGGTTTCACAAGCGCTCCGCGCCCCTCCATTCGTCAACCCATGAACACCCCAACACACGACTTCGTCACGGTTGAAATGCGCGGCTTGAAGGCCGCGCTGGTGGCCCGTGCGCAGGCGCAGCGGGTCAGCGTCTCGGAGTTGGTGCGCGGCGCCGTGGCCCGCGATCTGGGACTTTCGACGGAGGGTGAGCCCCGTATCTGGGAGATGCCCCACCCGGCTGGACACATAGCCGGCGTCAAGCTGTCGATCCGCATGTCTGCCCAAGAGGCTTCGCAACTGGCTGCAGGCGCCCGAGCCGCGGGTCTGTCACGCGGTGCCTACCTGGCTGGGCTGGTGGCTAACGTGCCCGTGTTGTCCGCCGGTGGCAGCCGGGCCGAACACATCGCCGAACTTAGGGTTTCCAGCGCCGAACTGGCCACCCTGAGCCGAAATATCCACCGCCTCACCGTGCTGCTGCGCCAGGCCAACATCGAGCCCGCCAGGGCCTATCGCGAGATGCTGGACACGCTGGCAAGCGACGTGCGCGGTCACCTGAAACTGGCCGCGCGTACCTTAGCCAACCTGCAACCGAGCAACAGGAGCGCAGGGTCAACCACGTCCCACACCAAGTAGCGAAAGGAGTTCGCCATGGCTATCCCGGACAACTTGAACGGCATCCTGATCACCTGGGGTGATCGCCTGTTCTACCCCAGCAACCGCGTGGTCAAGGTGAAGCCTTCGCCACGGCTGAGTGGGGACGCGGCACGCCAACGCGCAGCCGTCATCCGTCAGCGCATTGCGGCCACAGTGGTGCGGCGCGCGCCGCAGGTCATGGTCAAGGTGACTGGGGGAGGGCGCGGACTGCGGGCCATCGCCGCCCACTTCCGCTACATCAGCAAGAACGGCCGACTGGAAATTGAGGACCAGCGCGGCGAAATCATGCGGGGCAAGGGTGTCCTGCACGACCTGGCCGAGGAGTGGCGCTTCAGCGGCTCGTACATACCTGACGGAGCAGAGCCAGGCCACCGGCGGGAGGCCTTCAACATCATGCTGTCCATGCCACGCGGCACCGACCCGCTAGCCGTGCAGCGTGCAGCCCGGGAATTCGCACAGGTTGAGCTGAGGGACCACAAGTACGTGATGGTGCTGCACGACCACCAGGCCAACCCACATGTGCACATCAGCGTGCGGGCCGAGTCGACACTGGGCAAGCGCCTCAATCCTCGCAAGACTGATCTGCACCGCTGGCGCGAAACCTTCGCTGACAAGCTGAGAGGTTATGGCGTGGACGCAGAGGCGACCCGGCAATCGACACGCGGCCAACATCGTCGACCTGATCGGCTTTGGCGCTTGAAGGCACGGGAGGAAGACCGCCTTCGCACCGCAAGGTCAACCGAGTACAGCGAGCCAAGAGTGCACCCTTCACAAGCCAAAGTTGCAGAAGCTTGGTTACAAGTGGGTCGGGCACTGGCTGGCTCAAACGAGTCTACAGACCGAGAGCTAGCCACCCACATATTTCGCTTCATCAGTGAAATAGGAGCACGCAAGGCGACTGAACAGTCACGGGCACCGGTGCATAGAGTCGATCGGCAGCAACAGCCATCGGCGCCTTCGCCATCAGGGAAGGCCCCGCTACCGCTGATGATCCGGCCTGATGACCGAGCCCAAGCAAGGTGAGATTTGGCTTCTTGCCACCGTGAAATGGGCCTTGGGGAATGAACGAAAAGCGCCCAGATTGCAGATCACTGCAGAGACTTCTCTTCTTGTTCGTACAAACAATCTGCAGTGTCGCCGTATGGTCATCTAACAGTGCCTCAGGTGCATGTAAAACGCAGTACATTTGCAGGACAAAACCATTTGGGTGCACGACCATGAAACGACTGAAGGATGAGACCTTGTCTATCCGCACTTCAGCAGACATCAAGCAGTTGCTGAAGCTGGCGGCGGCACGGGAACACCGATCCGTCGCGTCCATGGTCGAGGTGCTGGTTCTGGCCTACGCGGAAGAGCACGGCTTGGAAGCCGCGCCCGATGCGCCGGCCAACGCTGGGGAGCGGAAGAAGAAACATGGAACTGATTGACAACATCACCCGGTTGCTGGGTGACGACCTCAAGGCGACGCTAAAGCCCAAGTCACGGCTCAAGATTGCCGCTTCTTGCTTCTCGATGTACGCCTTCGAAGCCCTGAAGACCGAGCTGGAGAAGATCGACGAACTCAGCTTCATCTTCATCTCGCCCACCTTCACGGCCAGCGAGGTCACCGACAAGATTCGCAAAGAGCGCAAGGAATTCCACATCCCCAAGCTCGACCGCGAGCGCAGCCTGTATGGCAGCGAGTTCGAGATTCAGCTGCGCAACAAGCTGACCCAGCGCGCCATCGCCAAGGAATGCGCCGACTGGATGCGGCGCAAGGCCCGGTTCAAGAGCAACCGCACCAAGGCACCCATGCAACCTTTCGCCGTTGTGCAGGCCAACGGCGCGGATACCGCCTACATGCCGCTGCACGGCTTCACCGCCGTGGACTTGGGCTACCAGCAAGGCAACGCGGTGTCCAATCTCGTCAACAAAATGGACGAGCCCGCCTTTGCCGCCACCTACCTCAGCCTGTTCGACCAAATTTGGAGCGACCCCGAAAAGCTGGAGGACGTGACCGCGCAGATTTGCGAACACATCGCCTCGGTGTACCAGGAGAACTCGCCCGAGAGCATCTACTTCTTGATGCTTTACAACATTTTCAACGAATTCCTGGACGAGATCGACGAAGACGTACTGCCCAACGACCGCACCGGCTACCAGGAAACTCTGATCTGGAACAAGCTCTTCAACTACCAGAAGGATGCGGCCACCGGCATCATCAACAAGCTGGAAACCTACAGCGGCTGCATCTTGGCCGATAGCGTGGGCCTGGGAAAAACGTTTACGGCGCTGGCCGTGGTCAAGTACTACGAGCTGCGAAACAAGTCGGTTCTCGTGCTGTGTCCCAAGAAGCTGGCTGACAACTGGCTCAACTACAACCGCAACCTCAAGACCAACATCTTCGCCAAGGACCGTTTCAATTACGACGTCCTTTGTCATACCGACCTCAGCCGCACCAGCGGCGAATCCTTCGGCACGCCGCTGAACCGGATCAACTGGGGTAACTATGACCTCGTGGTCATCGACGAGTCCCACAACTTTCGCAACAACGATGCCTTCAAGGAGAAGGAGACGCGCTACCAAAAGTTGATGAACAAGGTCATCAAGGAAGGGGTGAAGACCAAGGTTCTGATGCTCTCAGCCACCCCGGTCAACAACCGTTTTGCCGACCTGCGTAATCAGCTGGCGCTGGCCTACGAAGGGGACTCGGAAAACCTCAGCAAGAAGCTCAAGACCGGCAAGACCGTAGAAGAGATTTTCCGCGGGGCACAGGGCTCGTTCAATGCTTGGGCCAAACTGCCTCCGGCCGAGCGCACAGCACGAGCCATCCTCGACTCCCTGGACTTCGACTTCTTCGAGCTGCTGGACAGCGTGACCATCGCGCGCTCGCGCAAGCACATCCAGACCTTCTACGACACCAAGGACATCGGGCAGTTTCCTGAACGCAGAAAGCCGCTGACCTTTCAGTCTCCGCTGACCGCCCGGACCGATGTGATGGGCTTCAACGGCATCTTCGAACAGCTTTCTCTGCTCAAACTCGCGGTCTATGCCCCGATCAGCTACATCCTGCCCAGCCGCCTGAGGAAGTACGAAGACATGTACGACACCCAGGTGGGGTCGGGCAAAGGCACATTGCGACAGATTGATCGCGAACGCAGCTTGCAGGCGCTGATGGTGACCAACCTGCTCAAGCGCCTGGAAAGCTCTGTCCAGTCGTTCCGGCTCACGCTGGAGTCTCTGCGGGCCAATCACACCAACACGCTGGGTAAGATCAACGCTTTCCAGCAGAACGGCCAGGCCACTCTGGTTGGCGACCTTACCGAGGCACTGGAGGGACTGGACGCCGAAGAGGACGACATCCCCTTGCAGGGAGAAGAAGAGATTGGCGGCAAGGTCAAGATCAACCTGGCGGACATGGACTTGCCCTCGTGGAAACACGAATTGCAGGCCGACCTGAAGGTGATCGACGACCTTTTGGCCGCCATGCACCTCGTCACGCCCGAGGACGACGCCAAGCTCCAACACCTGAAGGCCCATGTGCTGGAGAAGATCGCCAACCCGATCAACCCCGGCAACAAGAAGGTGCTGATCTTCACCGCCTTTGCGGACACGGCCGACTACCTCTATGCCAACCTCGCCCCCGTGCTGCAAGCAGCCCATGGCTTGCACACCGCCAAGGTAACCGGGAAGGGCGCGCCGAAGTCCACGCTGAAAAAGGGGTATGACTTTCAGGAGCTGCTGACGCTGTTCTCCCCGGGCTCCAAGGAGAAGGCCGTGGTGCTGCCGGGCGAGCCCGCTGAGGTCGACTTATTGATTGGTACGGACTGCATCTCCGAAGGCCAAAACCTTCAGGACTGCGACTACCTCATCAACTACGACATCCACTGGAACCCCGTCCGCATCATCCAGCGGTTTGGCCGAGTGGACCGCATCGGTTCGCCCAACACCAGCATCCAGCTGGTCAATTACTGGCCCGACATCACCCTCGACGAGTACATCAACCTCAAAGACCGGGTGGAGAGCCGCATGATGATTGCGGACGTGACTGCCACGGGTGACGACAACGTGCTGTCTGCCCAGGCCAACGACGTGTCGTACCGCAAGGAGCAGCTGCGCCGCTTGCAAGAGGAAGTCATCGAGCTGGAAGACCTGAAGACCGGCGTGTCCATCACCGACCTCGGCCTCAACGACTTCCGCATGGACTTGCTCAACTACGTCAAGGAGCATGGCGAGCTGAGCAACGTGCCCAATGGCATGCATGCCGTGGTGCCCGCCAAGCCCGCCATGGGCTTGCACCCCGGCGTCATCTTCACGCTGCGAAACCTCAACACGGGCGTCAACGTCAACCAGCACAACCGGCTGCACCCCTACTACCTCGTCTACATCGACCGGGCTGGCCGTGTGGTGCACGACCACACCGAGGTGAAGCGCCTGCTGGACTTGGCTCGCACCTGCTGCAAGGGCCAAGACAAGCCCATTCCGCAAGCGACCCAGCTCTTCAATGAAGAGACGGCCGAGGGTCGACAGATGCAGGTGTACTCCGATCTGCTGGGCAAGGCCATTCGCTCCATGATCGAGGTGAAGGAAGAGAAGGATCTGGACAGCCTGTTCACCGGCGGCAAGACCACGGCACTGACCAACACCATCTCCGGCCTGGACGACTTCGAACTCATCACCTTTCTGGTGATCCAGGAGGCCGGATGAGCGCCTTGTTCGCCTACCCCAAGCAAGCGGAGTTTGGCCGCGTACTGCCCAAGAACAAGATTTACGAGCACAGCGGCGCCAACACCCGCTTGAAAGACTTGTTCGTGGAACAGGTGGAGCAGATCGTCTGGCGCTACAAGCTGGCACCAGAGACGATCAACCTGGGCGCAAGACCGGGTGTGCCGGAGATTCAAGTCTTCGCCATCCAGCTCAAGACGTCAGAACTACACCGTGACGTCCTCCGATGCATCGACGGTGCCATTCAGTTCCCCATCATCTTTGAACTGACTCACGGCCAAGGAGCCGAAGCCAGATCGCAGCTCGTAGCCGCCTACAAGCGCCCCAGCGAAACCGATCATGCCAGCTGGGTTTGCTCCGATTACTTCGAGTCAGGCTGGACGCCAGCTACGGCTGAGCGCACCCCTTTGCCACTGGCCCTAGACCTCGGCGGGCTTTATGAGCAGTTGCTTCGTCGACTTGTGCCCGTGGCGCCCAGACCCAATGAGTCTTTGGATGTTCAAGTCATTCGAGCCGAACAGGTCAGGACCAAGGAGCGCGAAGTCGCTCAGGCTCAGGCGCGCCTTGCTAAAGAGAAGCAATTCAATCGAAAAGTGGAAGCCAACGCCAGATTGCGCCAACTGACGACTGAACTGCAAGCACTCAAATCGTGAATACTTAGGGAGCCGAAGCAAAATGAAAATTCAAACTGTACGTATACAAAACTTTCGCACGCTGAAGGATGTCACCATCCCCTTCGACGCTGTGACGACTTTTATTGGACCGAACGGTGCAGGCAAGTCAACCGTACTTCGTGCGCTCGATTGGTTTTTCAACGGAAAGCCTGGATCGCTGACCGAGAAGGACTGTTCATTTGGAGCGATTGACCAGGACATCGAAGTACAGATCACATTCTCTGATCTAACCGAGAAGGACCGAGAGGCACTCGGAAAATACGCGCCGGAAGGATCTGTCGCTTTCACCGCGTGGAAGCGCAGATCGCCTGACGGCACCGATTTCCTCTCAGCAAACGCAAAAGGGTTTCCGCCCTTCAATGCCATCAAGGCGGCAAGTGGTGCCACTGCGAAGAAAGAGATGTACTCGGCTCTGCGTGCTGACAATCCAGGGTTGGGCTTGCCGGCAGCCAATACGGCTACTGCCATAGAGCAGGCCATGGCAGCTTGGGAGGGTGCTCACGTCGACCAGCTTGTTGACGCACCAGAAGCGCTTCAAACCAATTTTTTCGGTTTCAATAGCGGCGGCAAGATGAGCGGTCTTTTCGACTTCGTATTGGTCACGGCCGACCTTCGAGCAAGTGAAGAATCAATTGACGGCAAGTCGAGCATCATTGGCAGAATTCTTGAGCGGTCAGTAGATCGCGCTGCCGCAGATGAAGCAATTGCAGAAATAGTTGCGGAGTCGCGCGCAAAGCAGCAAAAAATTTATGAAGAGACGTTCAAGGACCAGCTTGTTGCCATCACGAAAAAGCTAAACGATGTTGTTGCGTCCTATTCTCCGGGAAGAACTGTCACGGTTGCTCCTACAGAGGTTGAACTGAAAGCGCCCAGAACCACCTTCGAGGTCGCTGTGCTAGACGGCGTTACTGAGACGGCTGTGGAACGTCAAGGACACGGCTTTCAACGCACGATTCTGATTTCAGCACTCCAGCTCTTAGCACAATCAAGTGCCGCTTCGGCTGAAGGGGTTATCTGCTTGGCGATTGAAGAGCCTGAGCTTTTCCAGCACCCAATTCAGGCCCAAGCCTTTGCAAAAGTGCTCAGGTCACTTGCCGAAGATTCGGGCAAACGCATCCAAGTGACGTATGCAACGCATAGCCCATACTTTTTGGAGGCTCGCCATTTTGACCAAGTCAGGCGGCTAACGAGATCCGCTGATGAGACTCCAGTCGTGACCATCCATTCGTCAAGTATTGCAGATGTGCAAACGATTCTACATGGCGTGGTAGACGCTGGGCAGATAGAGCGACAACTGGATGGCATCGTCACTGGTCGTCTAGCTACTGCGATGTTCGCATCATGTGTATTGCTGGTAGAGGGCGACACCGAGGTGGCGGTTTTCTATGGAATTGGCGACAGAGAAGCAACGGGCCTACTTGAAGCCAAAGGGCTCTCCATTGTTCCTGCGGGCGGAAAGGGCGGGATCCCATTGGCCCACGCCATTCTCACCAGTCTTGGGATCCCAACTTATGCACTCTTTGATGGGGATGGCGGTTTTGAGGCGCGCGCAAAATCGGTTGGAAAAAAGCAATCGGTCATCGATGCGGAAAGAGCGAAGTACTCAACCGAAAATAGGCGACTATTAAAGTACTTCACAGAAACCGAAAGTGACTTTCCAGCTGAGCATGTCGGCGATCGTGTGGCAACCCTAACGGATCACCTTGAAAGTTACTTGGATGCAAGTTGGCCAGAGTGGACGGCATCATGCTTGGCAATTGAAGCTTCGGCTGGGGTCGAGCTGTCTAAAAATCAGTATGCATATCGGGCTGCAACGATAGAGGCAGCAGGTGTTGTACCTGAAATGCTTCAAGAGGTGCTGCACAAAGCTATGGGGAATTGACCATGAATGAAATCATCTGCCCCCACTGCCACAAAGCCTTCAAGATTGACGAGGCTGGCTATGCAGACATCCTCAAGCAAGTGCGCGACAGCGCGTTTGAGCAGCAACTGCACGAAAGGCTGGAGCTGGCCGAGAAGGACAAGCAAAGTGCGGTCGAGCTGGCCAAGGCGCAGTTGACCAGCGAGTTGCAGAATGCCGCGGCAGCCAAGGATGCTGAAATTCAGGCCTTGCAAGCCAAGGTGACCTCAGCCAATCAGGAGCAACAGCTGGCGGTAGCCCAGGCACTGAGCAGTGCTGAGAAAGAGCGCGACGCTCTGGCCCACCAGTTGGAGCAAGTCAAGCGCGACAACCAAGCCGCCGCGGCACTGGCGCAAGCACAACGCTTGGCCGATCTGCAACAGGCAGCTGCCGCCAGTGCCGCCGAAATACAAGCCTTGCGGGCGCAACTGGACGTCGCCACCAAGGACCAGCAATTGGCCGTCAACCAAGCATTGAGCACGGTTGAAAAGCAGCGGGACGAGTTCAAAAGCCGCTTTGAACAAGCGCAGCTGGAGAAGCGCCTGGCCGAGCAGTCGCTCAAAGAAAAGTACGAACTCCAGATCAAGGAGCGCGAAGACGCCATCGAACGCCTGAAAGACCTCAAGGCCAAGCTCTCCACCAAGATGGTGGGCGAAACCCTGGAGCAGCACTGCGAAACAGAGTTCAACCGCCTCCGCGCCATGGCGTTTCCCCGCGCGTACTTTGAAAAGGACAACGACGCCAGCAGCGGCAGCAAGGGTGACTACATCTTCAAAGATTCGGACGACGCGGGCACCGAAATCGTGTCGATCATGTTCGAAATGAAGAATGAAAACGACACAACTGCCACCAAGAAAAGGAACGAAGACTTCTTCAAGGAGCTGGACAAAGACCGCTCCGAAAAGGGCTGCGAATACGCCGTGCTGGTCTCACTGCTGGAGCCAGAGAGTGAGCTCTACAACACAGGCATCATCGACGTGTCGCACCGCTTTCCAAAGATGTACGTGGTGCGCCCACAGTTCTTCCTTCCCATCATCACGCTGCTGCGCAACGCGGCCCTGAACTCGCTCAAGTACAAGACCGAGCTGGCCTTGGTGAAGTCACAGAACATCGACATCACCAACTTTGAAAACCAGCTGGATAGCTTCAAGGAGGCATTTGCCAAGAACTACGACCTGGCTTCGCGACGTTTTCTAACGGCCATCGACGAAATCGACAAGTCAATAGACCACCTGCAGAAGACCAAAGAAGCCTTGCTCGGCGCCGACCGCAACCTGCGGCTGGCCAACGACAAAGCGCAGGATGTCACTATCAAGAAACTGACTCGGGGCAACCCCACCATGGCGGCCAAGTTTGCCGAGCTGAAGCAAGCGGCCAAAGACACGGAATAACAAGATGGAAAAACTGAAGATGCACTCGCCCAACCTCACGCAGGACAACATTGCACGCATTCGCGACCTGTTTCCTAGCTGTGTGACCGAGGGCAGGGGTGAAGATGGAAGCATAAAGCTTGCGGTAGATTTCGATCAGTTGCGGCAAGAGCTTTCCGATTCTATTGTTGAAGGGCCACAGGAACGCTACCAACTGAACTGGCCTGGGAAACGCGATGCGCTGTTAACGGCAAATGCGCCAATCGCCAAGACGTTGCGCCCCTGCCGCAATGAAAGTGTGGACTTCGAAACCACCAGGAACCTGTTCATCGAAGGCGACAACCTTGATGCACTGAAGTTGCTGCAAGAAACCTATCTTGGCAAGGTCAAGATGATTTACATCGACCCACCATACAACACTGGGAACGATTTTCTCTATGAAGACGATTTTTCTGCAGATTCGGCGGAATACTTGCGCCGATCAAATCAGGTAGATAACGAAGGAAATCGTCTTGTTTCAAATCCAGCTACGAATGGTCGATTTCATTCCGACTGGTTGAGCATGATGTATCCACGATTGCGAGTCATGGCCAATCTCTTGGCAGATGACGGCATACTCGCTGTCTCGATCAATGACAAAGAAGTTTTTCAGCTCGGCAAGTTGCTGGATGAAATCTTCGGCTATTCAAATAGGCTAGCCTGTGCTCCTTGGCTCTCCGAGGCAAGTGGGGGAAAGGAAAAGACGGGACTTAGGACCGGTCACGAGTATTTGCTAATCTACTTCAAATCCTCAGCAGAAAGTGTGTCCCAAGACGAGAGATCCACTGGCGCCCTGAACCTTAGCGATAAAAATGGACCCTACAGGAAGGGGCGGGAGTTGATGAAGTGGGGAGGAACATCCTTGCGGTCAGACAGACCCAATCAGTTTTATGAGCTCAAATGCCCGACTGGTGAATCCGTTTTCCCTTACCGAAACGATGGGAAGGAGGGGCATTGGCGCTGGGGGAAAGACAATCCTGACATTCTTGTGGCGCAGACTGATCCTGATTTCTTTCATTGGGAGAAACGTCCTTTCGACGATGGAAAGTCTGTCAATGGAGCTACTGAAAGATGGGTTCCATATGAGAAAATTCGCGACGTGAAGAAGTCTGTCGGATGGAGCACTTGGCTGGACAAGTTTGGTACAAATGCAGATGGCACCAGAGAATTGAAAGAGCTTTTTGGCGTGAAGGTTTTTGACACACCCAAGCCGACTCAACTCATCAAGTGGTTCATATCCCTACACGGGAATGATGACGGTATTGTTTTGGACTTCTTCTCTGGATCTTCTGCAACTGCAGATGCAGTAATGCAGCTAAATGCCGAGGATGGAGGCAAACGTCGCTTCATCATGATTCAGTTGCCAGAGAGGTGCGCAGAAGATTCTGAAGCCTTCAATGCTGGCCACAAGACTATTTCTGGAGTCAGCAGGGAGCGAATTCGCCGTGCCGGAAAGAAAATTCGCGGGGATGGATATCAGATCGATGCTGGATTTCGTGCACTCAAGATAGATACATCGAATATGGTCGATGTCTATTACGCCGCAGATAATCTCGAAAAAGATCAAATCGGCCTGTTAACTGACAACGTCAAACCTGACCGCACACCCGAGGATCTGCTGTTCCAAGTGATGCTCGATTGGGGCGTTGACCTTTCTCTGCCCATCGCCAAACAGACCATTCAAGGCAAAGACGTGTTCCTGGTGGACGGCAATGCACTGGCTGCCTGCTTCGATGGTCATGGCGGCGTCGATGAAGACTTCGTGAAAGAGCTGGCCAAGGTGCAGCCGCTGCGCGTGGTGTTCCGCGACGCGGGCTTCAAGGACAGCTCGGTCAAAATTAACGTGGAGCAAATCTTCAAGCTGCTGTCGCCTGCCACAGAAGTGAAGTGCATCTGAAAGGCTGGCGATGAAACTCAAGTTCAAGACCCAGGCCTATCAGTCTGCGGCGGTGCAAGCCGTGGTGGACTGCTTCAAGGGCCAGCCACCCGCATCCGCGGAGGCCATCACCTATCGCATCGACCCGGGCCAAGCCAAGAAGGGCACGGAAGACCTCTTCTCCGACTCCGGCTTCAAGAACGCAGACTTCGCGCTGACCGACCCTGCTTTGCTGGACAACATCCAGCAGGTGCAACGCGGCCAGAACCTGCCCGTGTCTGACACGCTGGTGAAGAACAAGGTCGCCCGCGTCAACCTCGATGTGGAGATGGAAACGGGCACGGGCAAGACCTACTGCTACATCAAGACGATCTTCGAGCTGAACCGCCGCTATGGCTGGAGCAAATTCATAATCGTTGTGCCCAGCATCGCCATCCGTGAGGGCGTGGCCAAGTCGCTGGAGATCACCGCCGAGCACTTCCTGGAGACCTACCAGAAGAAGGCGCGTTTCTTCATCTACAACTCCAAGCAGCTGCACCACCTGGAGAACTTTTCGTCGGATGCTGGCATCAACGTCATGGTCATCAACGTGCAGGCCTTTGCTGCCCGTGGTGCCGACAACCGCCGCATCTACGAAGTGCTGGACGATTTCCAGTCTCGACGCCCGATTGATGTCATCAGCGCGAACAGGCCCATCCTGATCCTGGACGAGCCGCAGAAGATGGAAGGTGCGCAGACCTTGAAATCCCTGGAGGAGTTCAAGGCATTGATGGTGCTGCGCTACTCGGCCACGCACAAGACGACGCACAACAAGATTCACCGCCTGGACGCGCTGGACGCCTACAACCAGAAGCTGGTGAAGAAGATCGCCGTGCGCGGCATCGCGGTGAAGGGCCTGGCGGGCACTGCGGGCTACCTGTACCTGCAATCCATCGAAATTTCGAGCAAGAAGCCGCCCGAGGCCCGCATCGAGTTCGAGCAGAAGCTGGCAGGCGGCAACATCAAGCGCGTGGTCAAGAAGCTGTCCAAGGGCGACAACCTCTTTTCAGACGGCTTCTCGAACGGGTTAGACCAGTACCGCGACGGCTTCGTGGTGTCGGACATCAATGCCAACACCGACACCCTGAGCTTCACCAACGGGCTGCAGTTGACGGTGGGTGATGCCACCGGCGACGTGACCGAGGCGGCGCTGCGCCGCATCCAGATTCGCGAGGCGATCAAGGCCCACTTCGACAAGGAGCAGGCCTTGTTCCAGCAAGGCGTGAAGGTCTTGACGCTGTACTTCATCGACGAGGTGGCCAAGTACCGCGACTACTCGCAGCCCGACGAGAAGGGCGAGTACGCCCGCATCTTCGAAGAGGAATACAACCTGTACCTCAACGAGATGCTGGACCTGGACGAGACGGCTTACGTCAAGTACCTCAAGGGCATCACCGCCGAGAGCACCCACAGCGGCTATTTCTCCATCGACAAGAGGACCAAGCGCGACGTTGACCCGGACATCGAGAAGCGCGGCGAAAACGCGGGCCTGTCCAACGACGTGGAGGCCTACGACCTCATTCTTCGCAAGAAAGAGCAATTGCTCAGCCTCGCCGAGCCGGTGCGCTTCATCTTCTCGCATTCGGCCTTGCGCGAAGGCTGGGACAACCCGAACGTGTTCGTCATCTGCGCGCTCAAGCACAGCGACAACACCATCTCGCGCCGTCAGGAAGTCGGCCGGGGCCTGCGCCTGTCCGTCAACCAGCACGGCGATCGCATGGACCATCCAGCCATCGTTCATGACGTGAACGTGCTCACCGTGGTGGCCAGCGAGAGCTACAAGGACTTCGTCGCCGCGCTGCAGAAGGACATCAGCGACTCGCTGTCTGCCCGTCCGAAGGTGGCTGACAAGGCCTACTTCGCGGGCAAGATTGTGACTACGGCGGCTGGTCCGATCACGGTGACCGACGACCAAGCTACTGACATCGAGTTCTATCTGATCCAGAACGGGTACGTGGACAAGAAGCGCAACGTCACTGAGAAGTACCACCAGGACAAGAAAAGCGGAACTTTGGCGACCTTGCCTGAGGAGCTTGCGCCGCTCGGCGAGCAGGTCTTCAAGCTGGTCGATGGCGTCTTTAGCGAGGCACAGATGCCAGAGATCGGCGACGACCGCCGCCCCAAGAAGAATCCGCTCAACGCCAACTTCGACAAGCAGGAGTTCAAAGCCCTGTGGGGCCGCATCAACCGCAAGGCCGCTTACAGCGTCAGCTTCGAAGAGGCCGAGCTGGTCCAGAAGGCCGTGGCCGTGCTGAACGACAAAGACGCAGGCCTTCGTGTCACCCCGTTGCAGTACACGATCCAGCGCGGCGAGCAGGCCGAGGCCGTCACCTACGACGGCATCAAGTCAGGCGAAGCGTTCAAGCTCAAGGCCACGGAAACCGAGGTCAACCGCCTGTCGGTGCACTCGGCCGTCAAGTACGACCTCATCGGCAAGCTTGCCGAAGGTACGCAGCTCACCCGCCGCACGATTGCAGAAATCCTGAAGGGCATGAACGTCGCAGTCTTCGCGCAGTTCAAGACCAACCCCGAAAGCTTCATCGCCGAAGCCATCCGCTTGATTAACGAGCAGAAGGCAACGGTCATCATCGAGCACTTGGCCTACGACCCGGTGGAAGACAAGTTCGATCTCGACATCTTCACGGCGGGTCTGACCAAGCAAGACTTCAGCAAGGCCGGCGACAAGCTGCAACGCCACATATACGACTACGTGCTGACCGACTCCAACATCGAACGCCAGTTCGTGAAGGAACTGGACACCAGCGGCGATGTCGTGGTCTACGCCAAGCTGCCACGCGGATTCCTGATCCCAACGCCAGTGGGCGACTACAACCCCGACTGGGCCATTTCATTCAAGGAAGGCGCGGTCAAGCACGTTTACTTCGTAGCCGAAACCAAGGGCACCATGTCTTCCATGGAACTGCGCGAGATCGAGAGAACCAAGATCAAGTGCGCCCGCAAGTTCTTTGATGACATCAATCAGAAGTTCGCGCCTGAGCAGGTCAGGTACGACGTGGTGGACAGCTTCGGCAAGTTGATGGAACTGGTGAAGTAGTGCTCAACAACGACGAGTCTGGGTGAAGTCAAGATTGACTCAACGCAGCCGCTGCAGGCATCGACTGCCGGTGTGTTCGTTTGACGACACGAAGCCACATGAGGTCTGAGTTCTGCGGGCGAGTTGGCTGTAACAAACACGCATTTCAGGAATAGGGAGAACAAGTTGAACAACTTTCCGCTGCGGCACTTGTCGGTGAGGGTCCCCTGGCATGACGGCGGATGGGCCGGCACCGTGTGTGCAGCGCCGCAGCTCAACGGCGCTTGCGCCAAGCTCAAGGGCATCGCATTGGCGAAACATGACGAGCAAGAGGTCAAGTTTCACGGTCGCAGTCTTGAAGACCTGCCGCGCGAGAACTGGCCTTGTTGCGTCAACGAGCGGGCTACTTTCATGGCGCCCTTCGAGTTGGAAGTCGTCAAGCGCCATGCGCTGGCCGAGGTGAACCAGGAGCACTACGGTCACTTCAGGCCGACGCCGCAGCGCTACCCGGCGTACTCGGCCGGTATCGTGCCTTTCCGCTGGATGATGGGCGAGAACCTGCCCTACTACGCCGACTCCTTGGACTTGGACGCCGACGAGAGCCGTGAGCCTGACCTCGGCTACGCCACCAACTGGGTGCACGAGGCATCCAACCAGACGGCGCTGCTGGACGGCTTTGCGGCGCATCTCCGCGATGAGGCATCGCTTTGCCTGTTCTATGCCAAGCACGTGCCCTTCGTGGAGGGTACGGGCCGCATCCTGGTTGGCGTTGGTCGGGTCAAGCAGGTCGGCAAGCTGTCACCGTACCTGCAGGAGGGCGAGGGGATGCCCGGGATGGTGTGGGAGCGCCCTGTCCAGCATTCCATCCGCCCGAAAGGCAAGGATGGCTTCCTGATGCCATACGTGGAGCTGCTGAAGCTTTCGGCAGCCGACTCGGGACTGGACCTTGAGCGCTATACGGCCCACGCGCCCGAGGAGCATTGGGGCGAGTTTTCGTATGGCAGCGAACTGGTCACCCATGATGGCGCCATTGCTGCGCTGCTCTCGCTCGACACCGCGTTGGGGCGTATCGAGACCGAGCTTGGCATCGCTACGGGGTGGCAGCGCGAGTGGCTGCATACCGAGCTGGCGCGGCTGTGGAAGGTGCGTGGGCCCTATCCGGGCCTGGGGCCGGTGATGACGGCGTTCGGGTTAGCGCGCGGGGTCTTCGTTGCGCACGCGGTTCAGCAGAAGGCTGGCGACAACGCCGACCCGTGGCCGATCATCGACGACGTCTTCAAGAACCCGGCGGCGCACCTGCCGCAGGCGTTGCGTCACGACGTGAAGGAACTGGCACCGACCTGGAAGGCTTTGCCGCCTGAGCGCCGTGCCTACCTGAAGCTCCTGAGCCGGTTCGAGGTGAGCGTCGAGCAGGCAAGCAATCTGTACGACGCCGGTGCGCGCGCGAAGCAGTCGTGGGTTGCTACGGACAAAGAGATCCTGGGCAACCCCTACCGCCTCTACGAAGTCACCCGGCAGGACCCGCAGGGCGTGCGGCTGCTGACGGTGGACCGCGGCGTGTTTCCCGATGACGCGGTTCGGCTGCTGCACCCGCTCGACAAACCGTCGGGCCTGGACTCGGCCGCAGACTTGCGCCGGGTGCGCGCGTTCACCTTGTCTGCGCTGGAGAAGGCCGCCGCATCTGGGCACACGCTGCTACCGCTGCAGCATGTTGTGGAAGCAGTTCAGGCGGCGCCGGTGTGCCCCCCATGCCCGGTGACCGGCGACATGCTCGCCGCCCGCCTCAACGACATGGCGCCAGAGATCGTTGCGGCGCGGGTCAACGACGGCGACGCGCTGCAGCTTGAGCGGTACCGTGCCATTGCGGATCTGGTTCGCAAACAGGCGCTTGGGCGAGTCGGCGGCCAGCGCCACGTGCTTGCGCGTGACTGGGCCGCGTTGCTGGAGGCGAAGTTCGGTAAGGCAGCTAGCACTGAGGAAACGCGTGCTCAGGCTGAAAAGGCGGCTGCGCTCAAGGAGCTTGCAGAGGCCCGGTTCTGTGTGCTGGCCGGGCCCGCCGGGGCTGGCAAGACATCGGTGCTCAGCATCCTGTGCGCGCAGCCCGAAGTCGTGGCCGACGGCTTACTGTTGCTCGCCCCCACGGGCAAGGCACGTGTGCGCATGCAGGAACTGGCATCCAGCGGTGCGCGGGCCTTGACCCTCGCGCAGTTTCTCAATCAGAACAGCCGCTACGACGGCAAGGCTGGGCGCTACTACCTAAGTGATCGGCCCAAGGCGACTGGATTCGGCACGGTGATCGTGGACGAGTCGTCGATGCTGACCGAGGACATGATCGGCGCGTTGTTTGACGCGTTGCAGGGCGTCAAGCGTTTCATCTTCGTAGGTGACCCGGCGCAGTTGCCGCCTATTGGTGCTGGCCGTCCGTTTGTGGACATCATCGCTAAGCTGAAACCGGCAGACTACGAGGCAAGGTTCCCGCGTGTGACGCCCGGCTATGCCGAGCTGACCATCGAACGCAGGCAGGTTGGCAGCGACAGGGCTGACCTGCGCTTTGCCCGCTGGTTCAGCGCCACGACACCTTTCGCTGGCGAGGACGACGTCTTCTCAGCCGACGCAGAGCAGCACGCCACGATCAGCTTTGTTGAATGGAAGACACCAGAGGACTTTCAGACCAAGTTGATGGAGGTGCTGCAGCGCGAGCTGAAGCTCACCAGCATTGACGACGTGCGCGGCTTCAACCGCGTGATGGGTGCCACTGAGGTCGGCGAGTACGACTACTTCAATGCCACGCGCGGGGGTAAGGCTGGAGCAGTCGAAGCTGCCGAGGCATGGCAAATCCTCAGTCCATTGCGTGGCATGCCCTTTGGCGTTGGCGACATCAACCGGCAGATCCACGAGAAGTTCCGCCGCGGTTTCATGGACCTGGCTTTTAAGCGGCCGCGGTCCATTCCGAAGCCGATGGGTGTGGAGCGAATCGTCTACGGTGACAAGGTCATCAACCTGTCGAACCATCGTCGTGACGGTAAGCGGGTCTACCCACAGGAAGGTGCCATCGGGTACCTAGCCAATGGCGAGATCGGCATCACTGTGGGGCAGTGGAAGACGCGCGGCAACCCGAAAACCTTGGCGGTGGAGTTTGCCTCGCAGAAGGGACACGCCTACAGCTTTTACGGCAGCGACTTCCGCGAAGAGGGGGATGCTTCGCTGGAGCTGGCGTATGCATTGACCATCCACAAGGCCCAAGGCAGTCAATTCGAGCTGGTCGTGGTTGTCGTGCCCGAGGCGCATCCCATCCTCTCCAGGGAGTTGATTTACACGGCATTGACCCGCCACCAGCACCGGGTCGTCGTCTTACACCAGGGCCCACGGACCGTGTTAAAGGACTTTGCGGCGCCGCACCGGTCCGAAACGGCTCGACGCATGACCAACCTCGTCAACCCCTGCCGGATGGTCGAAGTACCCCAAGTCAAGGGCAGCACCTTCTTGCAAGAAGGCCTGATTTATCGCACCAGCCGAGGTCTGACCGTGCGGTCGAAGTCGGAGTGGATCATCTCCGAGGCCCTGGCCACCGCGAAGATCTCGTTCGAGTACGAGAAGCCACTGAAGCTGGGCGGCGTGACGCGGTTTCCAGACTTCACGATCGAAGACGAGATTTCGGGCCGAACCTTCTACTGGGAGCACCTGGGCATGCTCGATCGGCCGGACTACCGCCTTGCTTGGGAGAAGAAGTTGGCCTGGTACCGAGCGCATGGTGTCTTGCCGGCGGAGGAAGGCGGTGGCAGCGCCGGCATGTTGGTGACCACGACCGAGTCGGCGGCAAAGCCCTTCGACGGCGAGAGCGTCAAGGCAGCAATTGCGCTGGTCGGCGGCTGATATGCACACCAAAACAACCCTCAGCCGCCTCCTCAAAGCGACGACTTGACCGATGGCAAAGTACACGACCAATTACGTCAATCTGATCGCCGACAACCTTCGCGATAGATACAAGAGCGGCTTTCCGATCCTGAAGGAACTGGTCCAGAACGCCGACGATGCAGGTGCAGGAAGTCTGGTCTTTGGACATCACGCCGGCTTCACATCCGGCGTTGATCATCCCCTGCTGCAAGGGCCAGCGCTCTGGGTGCTGAACGACGGCGGGTTTCAGGCCAAGGACAAGCAGGCGATCAGGTCATTCGGGCTGAACAGCAAGGCTGCCGACGACAGTGCGATCGGAAAGTTCGGCCTGGGAATGAAGAGCGTCTTTCACTTGTGCGAAGGCTTCTTTTATGTGGCCTTTGACGGGCGGGAAGAGCACTGCGAAATCCTCAGCCCCTGGTTTGGCGACGAAAACACTTCTGAGACCCACCAGCGATGGGAGCAGATCAGTGACGCTGATCGTGCGACCCTCTTGGCGGTGGCCCGTGATCAGGACGAAGCCCGCAGCGGGCATACCTGGTTCATGCTTTGGGTGCCGCTGCGACGCCAGGACCATCTGGCCGAATTGGATGGGAAGCGGCTGCCTGGGATCATCGATCGGTTCCCCGGAGACCGCGATGGCGAGGATCTGGACTTTCTATCGGCCGCCGAGGTAGACCAGCGTTTGGGACTGCTGCTGCCGCTGCTGCGTAGCCTTCATACCGCCCGATTCGCCGGTGCTACAGGTGGTCGGGCATTCAAGGTTGAGCTTCAGCTCGACGAGGAAGGCGCGAGACGCTTGGACCATCGAAGCGATGGCCTGCTGTGCACCGGAACCGCGGCGGACCAGCGCCCGAAGGCAGAACACCTGCGGTTCGTCGTATCGCAACGGGTAGCCACTTCGCTGGAGCCGTTCGAGTCGCTTTGCGGCAATGACAGCTGGCCCAAGTCCATAGCGATCCTGGACTCTGGCAAGTGGGGCAGCGTACCGGACAAGACCCGTCCAGAAGGCGCTGTGATGTTTGCGCATGCCGACAAGCGCGTCGGGCGCCTCGTGTTGCAGTGGGCCGTTTTCCTGCCGACAGAGGAACTGCGTCTGACTTACGTCGCGCAGATACCGAACACTTCAAGGGAGCACCGTATCGTCCTTCACGGCCAGTTCTTCGTGGACGCCGGCCGGCGCGGCATTGCTGACTACGAACGCCTACACACACCGCGTGAGGACCTGCCGCGCCATGCGTCGCAGCAGTTGGTGTTGCAGCACTGGAACCAGGCTTTGGCGCAGGAGGTGGTGCTCCCGGAGTTCCTGCCAGCACTGGACGCTTACGCCCGCGCAAATGGACTTCGCGACGAAGAGCTGCGCGCGCTCACTGGTGCCATCTCAAGCTGCAGCCCCGATGGCGAGTCTGGCGCTATCGGCTTCTTCAGCACGTTCGGTAGCCACCTCTGCCGGGAGGCAGCCTGGGTGCGCACCTTGACCACGGAGGGTCCGGCTTGGGCCTTGGTTCGGAACGCGGGCACCAGATTGCTGAGGCTACCTTGCCCGCCCATGCGAGACCACGATCGACCCTGGCGGGCGCTGCCGGGGCTAGCGAAGTTGAGGGGCGTGGTTTTCGTCGATGACGACGCACCTTCACTTGCTCCTGCACTGTCGAGCTGGGATGAGGAGACTCTGCTCACAGCGCTGCAGGACGTTGGCGCCGAGACCTTGTCGAGTGAGACCTTGCTGGCGTATCTCACGCAGTTTCTCGACATGGAAAGGATTCGCTACGTCGGTGCGAGCTCCGTCCAGGACACGCTGGTTGGGATGCTCAGGGGAGTGCTGCGTAACGTAGACCTATCGACACTCCGAAGCCATCGGGTGATCTTCCAGAGGCTGGTGTCGTTCCTGAACCCGGACCGTCGGTTGGCAGTCGGTCCACAGAGCGCCACCGCAAGGGGCGCCATCCCAGAACAGTTGTACCGGGCGCTGGTGAGTGTCGATACCCATGCCCTGCTCCTTCCAGGTGATCTTGGGCCGCCTGCCGGCACGCTCACGACGGCAGCTGGCGACAGCGATGTCGCAGCCTGGCTGAATGCGATTCACCGCGAGATCGAGCGCTGTTCGCGCGATGAAGCGGCCCAGCCAGACATCGTCGAACCACTCCTACGAACGGCGGATCAGCTCATCGAGGCGCTTGGTGATGCTGGCAAGCACGTGCCGTTCATGCTTCGTCACCGGAGCTTGCGGGTACTGCGGGCAACAGACGTCAGGGACCTGTCCCTCAAGGGCGTATCGCTCGACGACTTGCTGCAGGTTCGCCAGCGCCGAATGCTCTTCAAGGTTTCGGACGCTCTGAACAGGATTGGGCACCTGCCAGCGCTCGCTGCGGCACTTCCGAAGTTGGCCCCACTGGTTGTTGAGCGAAACGTTGCCGCGTTTGTCCAAGCAGACCTGACCGCTTCCAGCCAACTGGTTCCTTCCAGCTCGGACATCACCGCCATGCTGGAGGCTATTGGCGCGTCGAGCATGCCGCCCTTCCTCGGGGAGGTGGAGTCGAGACGAGCCTTGGTCAGACTGGCAGTTGGAGCCGACCTGACTAACGTCGAAGCAGCCAAGGCCACAAGATACCTGTTGCATGCATCGGTAGATCATTTCAGTTCCGACGACCCCTTGTGGCTTGAACCCGGCGGTGTGAGCTCGCCGTGGGTCAAGCTTTGGCGCATGGTGGACGCGGACACCTGGAACGTCCTGCCCAGCGACTTGGGCGACCAGATCCCGGGAGCGCTCTGGCCCGCCTTGAAGCTGCGTAACGTGGAAGAAGGCACGGTCACGACTCGGCTGCGTCAGACGACAGACTTCACCCGTGTGGACGCGGGGCAGTTCACCACCAATGAACGGGAACTGATCCTCGCCCGGGTGAAGGATCAGACGGCGTGGCTGCGCCTGCCATTGCATCTCGACACCGAAGGCACATTCGACAGCATCGGTGACCGCTGCTTTCTCGGCTCCCTGCCCGAGCTACCGGCAGGCTTGCAACACAACCTGAGGTTCATTGTTCCGTCCGAGAGTGCAGAACATCGCGCGCATCAGCGTCTTTGGATCCCGGCATGGTCCGCGGTGACCGCGGTGGGTCTGGTGCTGGGAGCGCAGACGCCCGAAGAAAACTGGCGCTACATCCTCGATCAGCTGGCGGGGCCGTCCTGGCCAGCGAGTACACAACTCCAGTTGTTGCTGTCAAAGCGATGGGTTCCGCTGGTGTCGGGTGGATTCATCTCGCCCGACAGCGTGGTTCGCATCCCAGGTTTGGAGGCGGACATCGCGGAGCTTTCCGTGAAGTGCAAGTTCGCCTACGCCGGGGTTGACTCGCTTGCCGATGAAGTCCGTGCCAGCGCTGGGTTCGCAAAGTTGGCGAAGCTCTTTCCAGGGGGCCAAGCGGCCCTACCGGCACTGGCGCAAATGATGACCTCTGTGGGCCTGACTGTCGGGGCTTGCGCATCGACAGCCACGGACACGCTCCTGGAGCGCGTGTCGTTGCTTGCGCGGCTGCAATGCCTGCCTGCATGGTCGATCATAGAGCGCGCGCTCGTGCACATGGACCGAGACGCTGTGGTTGCCGAGTTGGTCAAGGGCGTCGCGACGCAACTTACGCAGGAGCAAGCCGAGGCGGTACTCGACGAGATCAGAAACCTCGGCACCGAGCAGGCCGCGATCGACCTATTTCTGACCTATCTGGCTGAATGGAGAAATTGCGCCACGTCGGTCGAGAAGCTCAAGGCGGCACTGCCGTCCTTGCATCTGCTGGCCAGAGATGGGCGGTGGGCTCGCGCCGACGCCTTGGCAACAGATGTGTTCGGAGTCGATGAATCAAAGGTCTTGGATGACCGCCAAGTCAGCAGCCTCAGCGGCGTCATTGTCAGAAACACCAGCACGCCTCACCTGGATGCGTCATCGGGGCCTGCTGGCGACGCGCCTGACTACGATCCCCGCGCCTTGGTGAAGGCACTGAAGAGACTGGTTGAGCCTCTGTCTGAAACCAGTGCACCCGGTGCAGTTGGAGCGCTGCTCGGATTGATGGGTCCAGCCGCCAGGCCTCTGGCAGAGACCTGGTTGCAGCCACTGGCGTTCGAGGATTATTCCAACTTTCTGGGTTGGATCGATCCGGGCTGGGAAGAGGGACACGAGCGACGCCGGCGGACGATGGGCGACATGACGGTGACTCAGGCGCTGGACGTCGTGAAGCCGGTTGTCAAGATCGCGGACAGCAGTAAGGTGGTTGTCAAGTCACTTGTCGGAAAGCCTCTGCAACTGTCCCTGGTGCCCGACGATCAGGCGGACACGCTGCTCGTGGGTGACCTTTCATGGCAGGTCAACTATGGGGTCGTGATCACCTTCCGGCCGCTTGACGACCTTGCGACCCAAGGCGTCGAAGACATCAAGCGCTTGCTGCAGCGAACAGCGGAGCACTTGCTCATACACGTGTTCAATCAACCTCACGCGAATCTGGCTGCCTTGTGGGCCTCGTTCGCTGAGGCCGACCAGATCACGCTGTCTGTGGCCCGCCAACTCATCCTGGAGGGACTGCAGAACTCGCTCCAGCAGCTACCTAGGGTTCGCCGGCATCCGACGATCGAGGCCGCGTTGAGCAGGGTCGAGAAAGCACGTCGGGACCGGGCTAGCGCTCAACAACTCGGACGCAAGGGGCCTAAGGCTGAGGACGCGTACCGTTCAGCGGTCGATGAACTTGCCGCGGTGGTCGCTAGCGACGGCGATGTTCAGCGAGTGATTCTCGATGGAATTCGAGAGCGCATTGCCGACAACCAGTATGAGCTGTCGAGCATCCCTTTCGAGCTGTTCCAGAACGCCGACGATGCAGTGACCGAGTTCCAGCTGATCCAGGTTGCCGACGGACGTGCCCCCTTCGATGCGGGCACCATAGGGCGCTTTGTCTTCGAGCAGACCGACAGCGTGATGCGCTTCCTGCATTGGGGTCGGCCAGTCAACTTCACTGGGCGCAGCGGCTCAGCGAGATCAGAGTTTGGTAGCGATCTCGAGCGCATGCTGATGCTTGGCGCGACCGCAAAGAGCGATGCCGAAGAGGTGACTGGCAAGTTCGGCCTGGGTTTCAAGAGTGTGTTGCTTGCGACGGACTCTCCGCGCGTGTGGAGTGGTGATCTTTCATTCAGGGTAGTGGGAGGTTGCCTCCCAGAGCGCTGGACGCCCAGTGCACCGACCAGGGAATGCCAGGTGAGGCATCAGGGCGCTGTCAGAGCACTGCGCACCACGGTCGTCGAACTGGCATTGCCCGACAGGATCAAGCGGAGCGAAATCGGTGATCGGTTCAGCGCGCTGGCTGGACTGCTTCCGGTGTTTGCGCGTCAGATCCGCAAGGTCATCGTGGATGACGAGGTGCACCAATGGTCGCCAAAGGTGATCGTCGATGGCGACTGCAGGGTCTCGGTCGGCATGTGTCGACTTCCGGTCCAGAGTGGGTTCGTCACTTCTCGAATTCTGGTCTTTGAGTCCACGCTTGGCTCGACGATTTTGCGTCTCGGGACTGACGGTGTCGTCGCCTTCGAGCGTTCTGAGCGCAACCCGGTGCCTGCAATCTGGGTCACAGCGCCGACGCGCGGCGTCCCGGCACACGGCCTGGTCTTGAACGCGCCCTTTCAGATCGACACGGGACGCGCCAATCTGGCGTCCGGGCGCGCTGCGAAGCGCAACATCGAACAGGCCAAGAAGCTCGCACAGGCAGTCAGCCTTGGCGTCGCCGGCTTGCTGAAGCAGAGCCGCAGCGACTGGACAGCGTGTGCTGCGGATATGGGCTGCACTGGGGTGCAGAGCGCTGCCGTTTTCTGGGCTGGCTTCTGGCGGGCGGTGGACCTGGCTGATCTGCCTGACGACCCATCAGAAGATGCGCGACTGCTGCACGAGTTCTCCCTTGTCCTGTTCAACGCGGTCCTGCGAACGACCGGCGAAGTGCCCAATGGGCTGCCAGATTCAGATGCGGCGTTCGCGAAGACATCGGCGCTTAGGCTCTCGGTTGATCTCGAACGAATGCGGGCTGTCCTGCCTGAGGTCGCAAGTTGGCCAACCTTCGAACAAACCCATCCAAAGTCCACATGGTGCAGCGCAGAAGTCGCCGCATGGTTGAAGTGCGCCGACCACGACGAAGAGCTCAGACTGCAGCCACTCGATCGAGCCGCTCTTTTCTCGCTGCTTCCTGATGCCTGCCTCGAACCCGAAGACCTCAAGTACATCGCTGCCGTGATCGCCCGATGGCCAGCGGGCCCGATGGAAGATCACGGGTGGCGTACTGAGTTCGAAAAAGTACGGCTCTGCTCTGAAAGCGGCGATTGGCAGCTCAGCCGCCACCTTCTGCGTGGAGGAGTATCTGGGACTGACCTGATGGTCATGTTTGCTCCGTCAGGTTTCAGGCTAAGTGGCGAATACGCCTCAACACCGGCGGCATGGAACAACGTGTTGCCGTACCTCCCGAGCGTCTCCCTGGATGCGGTCGCGGTGGCCGGGTGGATCTTGTCAGCCCACGGTCTGGAAGCACAGCGGGCAGCGGCGCGCTGGATCCTTCAGAACCTGTATGTCCAGAGCTCCCAGAGCTTGCAGGCCATCCAGTTCATGCTGTCGCGCCGGCACTCAGGAAGTTGGCTGTTTGAACTGACGCGCGAATCGGAGCCACTCGCACTACTTGATCCATCTGAGCGCACGATCTTGCTGACGCGGCTTGGTCTAGAGGTTCCCGACGGCGTTGAGGACGAAGGCGAGCCGGAGGTGTTTCCTGACTTGCACGCCATTCACGCATGGTGGACTGCCGAACAGCATGCGCGGTTGGCCAGCTACGACAAACAACTCTGGCCCGCACATGCTGACCGTGAGGCGCTGAGCAGGGACCCGTCCAATCGCCAGGCGTGGATGACGGTTTTCAGCCTTGGTCTGATGCGCCGAATTGGCCGAGTCACGGATGCGCAGAACAAGGCATTTCTCGAGTATCTGCACTCGCGCGGTTGGTGGGCCACCATCTGTGAAGCTTCCCCCGATCTCAATGCCGAAGGCTGGATGGGAATTCTGCGCGAGTACGGCGAGATCCAAGACGACTCGCCGCTGTTTGAGCAGTGGATGGACCTATTTCCGCGCCTCTATCGGGTTGCGCGTTGGCTGGATGTCTATGTTCACATCTTCTCGACGGTCGACCTTCGACAGGCAGGCCAGACCCAGGCCCTTCTGGCACCTGGCGCGGACGCTTCTCTGAGCGGCTCCGGCATCGACGCGCCGACGCTGCGCGGCATGCTTCGGTTGGGTCAGCATCTGATTATCAGGGAGTTGCTGCGCGCTGGGCTGCTCGGAGGACCTGTCGCAACGGCACTGGCGTACATGCCGACGGAGAGCCTCTGCGACATGATGGAGGCGATGGGGTACGACCGCCCAGCGACCAGCCAGGAAATCTACCAGGCGCTTGTTGACGAGTTGGGAGAAGAGGCGGCGCACTTCGACGGTGCCTACGACATACCTCTTCAGCTCGTTGCGACGGACGCTTCACTGCGTGCCCGAGTGCTGGCGCGCTAGCGCTGAAAGACTGCTGTGACTGAACAACAAACTGTGAATGAAGGCGAGAGAGCATGAGCGAAACACAGCGGCCTCTGCAGCCTGGAGCCAACGTTCGGCATATACGCCATGGTATCGGTCTGGTCATGCTGACCGACCGCGACACCGCAGTTGTCAGATTCACCCACGGAATCGAGCAAGTTCTTTCGTCGGAACTGCTGGTCATCACGTCGCTTGACGATGCCATCCGAACTCAGGAAACAGCACCCTCTCTGGAGGTTGCACTGCGGGTTCAGGCTGCTGCGATCCGGTCGGTGAACGATGCCTGGGGCGTCTTCACCAGGTCGCGGATATCACTCCTGCCTCACCAGCTTTGGGTCTGTCACCGCGCGCTCAAGACCTGGCCGATCCGGTTGCTCATTGCGGACGATGTTGGCATGGGGAAGACCATCGAAGCAGGCTTGATCCTGTGGCCGCTGCTGGCAAACCGTACCGTTCAGAGACTCCTGATACTTGCCCCGGCCAAACTGGTTGAGCAATGGCAGCAGCGCCTTAAGAAGATGTTCGATATTCGAGCTGCTGTCTATCACCCTGACCTGGATACCAAGAAGTCGGACTTCTGGGGTATCCATCAGATCGTCATCGCGTCGCTGCCTACCCTGAGGGCAGACCACAAAGGCAGGCACGAACGCCTGCTGGAGGCGCCCCAGTGGGACATGCTCATCGTCGACGAGGCCCATCACCTGAATGCAGAGGAGGGGGCAACGAAGACCCAGGGTTTTGAGCTTGTCGAGAAGCTGCGGGCGGCGGGCAAGACGCCATCCTGTGTGCTTTTCAGCGGCACACCGCACCGGGGCAAGGCCTACGGCTTCTGGTCACTGATGGGGCTGCTGGATCCTCAGGTGTTTGGACCTAAGCGGAACGAAGGCGCCATGCTCGGTGCATTGCCGCGGTTCCTGATCCGCAATGCAAAGCAGAAGGCGACTGACATGAAGGGCAACCGGCTCTTCATGCCGATTGAGCAGTACCCGGAGACATTCACGTACTCGCCGGAGGAGGAGTCGTTCTACGAACTGATGTCCAGCTTCATCATGGCCGGCAAGGCCTATGCATCGAGCTTGGGAAAGGTCGAGGGCGGCCAGGTCATGCTGGTGTTGATTGCGCTGCAGAAGCTTGCATCGAGTTCTGTTGCCGCAGTCTTGGCTGCTCTCGAGACCCGGCGCGGCCGGCTGGTTTCACTGGCCGCCAAGACGAGGGCTGAACTGGAGAGCCAAACTGACGACCCTACTACGGACGAGGGCGTGCGAGTGTTCGAGGAGTGGCTTCGTGACGAGAAGCGCAGTCGGATCCAGCTGATGGAAGACGAGGGGCGTCACCTGGATGACTTGCTGGCTTCTGGCCGGGTAGTCCTGAGCGAGACTAGGGTGGTCAGGGTCATGGAAGTCATCAGCAGCCGGTTCGCGGATCAACCCGTCCTGCTCTTCTCCGAGTACAAGCGAACGCAGGCACTGGTTGTCTCTGCCCTGATGGAACGTTTCGGCAGCGAGTCTGTCGGGTTCATCAATGGCGACAACAGGCTGGACGCTGTCCGGCATCCCGATGGCCGCCTCATCGCACTGTCCGCTCGGCGTGAGGACACCTGCGACGCCTTCAATGCCGGGCGGCTGAGGTTTCTTGTGTCGACAGAAGCCGGCGGTGAGGGTATCGACCTTCAGGAGCGCTGCAGTGCGCTGATCCACGTCGATCTGCCATGGAATCCGATGCGCCTGCATCAACGTGTCGGTCGGTTGAACCGGTACGGCCAGACCAAGCCGGTTCGCGTCGTATCGCTACGAAATCCCGACACGGTCGAATCGATGATCTGGGCGAAGCTCGAGAGCAAGTTGAACAGCATTATGCGGGCGATCGGTTCGGCGATGGACGAGCCCGAAGACCTGATGCAACTTGTCCTCGGCATGAGCGCCGCGAACTTGTTCGATGGGCTGTTCAGCGGGGCGGTTGGGGTCGGGCGAGAGCGGTTGGGCGAGTGGTTCGACCTCAACAGTGGCACTCTCGGCGGAGAGGCTGCGATCAAGGCTGTCCAGGATTTGGTGGGCCACGCACAGAGCTTCGATCTGTCCGACCTGAAGGACGTGCCACCGTTGGACCTTCCCGATCTGCTCCCGTTTTTCGAGAATTGCTTGGTATTCAACCGACGGCGGCCAAAGGTCGAGGGCTTGGCCCTTTCATTTAAAACGCCCGAAGAGTGGCTGACCACGCTTGCCATCAAGAAGTCGTACGAGAACCTTGTCTTCGATCGCAAGGCCAGCCCGAGTGAGGGCGAACTGATGGGCGTCGGCCATCCGCTGATGGAAAAGGCGCTTCACCAGTCAGAACGCATGCTGGGCTCGTTCTGCTTGGTTGGCGGGCTCGAGGCGCCGCTGCTCGTAGTGGAAATCTCAAGCCGGGTGACAGACATGAGCATGCCTGGAAGCCGGATTGTTGCCGCAGTCACTGCAGTCGGTGATGTATTCGAACTTCGCAAAGACTGGGAGGTACTGCGCCTGCTTCGTTCCTGCTCGCTACGACCCGATGCGGTGACACTTGGCGACTCGGCAGCGAGTGTCACCGAATGGGTCCAGTCTGCCAACGCACACGTACAAGCGAGGCTAGCCGACCTAAAGCTGCCCTTCGGGAGCCCACAAGCCAAGACGCTAGCCGTCTTCTGGCCAAGCTGACGGCAGACTCGTCCTGGCTGGGCAGCCTCGAATCCCGCTGCTTCTTCGCATAGAACATCTAGGCCAGATGCACCACGAGCGTGTCATGCAAAGTTCGTGGTTCCTATCGGCTGGGGAGTGGTGGCATGGGACCATGCCAAGGCTCCCAAGTCCAGTTAGGCTGCTTGTCGGCTGCCGGTGAGCTTTCGAGCCTTAACTCCGATACCTCGTCGGTCACGCTGCTCTGTGCGATGAACAGGGGGACGGGTGAGTCTGGCGTGTCAGTCAGAATCGCACTGGCAATCCATTGTTCTTGCGGAAGGTTGTAGCGAAGGACTTTGATGAACGTTCGACCGTCTCGCTTCAGACGTTCAACAAGCTCCATGTCATAGCCATCCTTCATAGGCAACCACTGCCGAGTCACGGGCATCAGGCACAACTCGTGGATCGACGCAACACCGACACCGTTCACGCCGAAGGTGGCGATCATCACCATGTGTATGTTGTCGCTGGCACCCCACAGCGCCAGTTCGGCCTCGAAGCGCCGGACGAGTCGCCTGTAGAGCTGCTCATCGATCGCCAAGGCCTGATCAGGCATGTGCTTCACGATTGCCTTGAAGCCGTAGCGTGCTGGCAAGAACTCCTTGACCTCGCAGATCAGCAACATCAGCTGCTGCGCCTTCCCGGGGGCCGGCACGGCGCTCCCCCACCGAGCGAGGCGGCGGGCGTTGATAGCGTCGCGCTCGTCTATCGAGAACGGTTCCGGCACGTAGAGCCGAGCGCGCAGGGCACCGCCGCGAGCGAGCTTGTGCTCCGCTGCGTGGAGCAGGTGCCTTCGTACCGTGGCCCAGGTTCGCTTCCCGGCGAAGCCGGGATGCCAGCGTGTCAGCTCGGCCTGGTCCCACAAGTAGTGCAGCAGGCCGCGCAAAGACAGCCTGGTGCCATCACTGGTGGCGCTGTCGCTGTCACCGCTCGCGGGCGGCAATTGCGACCGGCCTGGCATCTTGGTCAGCGGGAAGTCCAGCTTGAGCGTCGTCTCGCCGGTGGCCGGGTCTTCGGCGATCGCGCTGCCCAGCACCAGCCCCAGGCCGGAGAATTCGGCCGGCGGTTCGTAGGACGGGCAGTCGGGCGCGTGGTGGCTTCCCGTGTCAGGCATGCGCTTTACGATGTAGCCATCGCTCAGGCGCGCCACGTACATCTCGACGCCTTCGACCAGGCACATGCAGCGGGGTCGCTGATGGGCCGCATGGGCGTCGGCGATGGCATCTGCGAACCCTCGCGCTCCGACCTTGAAGCGCCGGCCGGCGATCTCGTAGATCGCGGCCGGTGCCGTGATGCCCTGGGCCGAAGTCTCCACGGATGTGGCCTCATCGCACGGGCGCCACAGCGGCGCGGTCGCGCGAGCGCTGCATCTCGGGCGTGGGGACGACGACGGGCCGCAGCGACTGCGCGGCCTTGTCGTAGACCTTGACCTTGGGCACCTGGCCGTCGCGGATGCGCTGGGCCAGCTTCTCGGTCGCGGCGGCCATCACGGCGGCACGCTGCTTCTCCGGCACCTTCTTGGCGACGAGCACCGCCTCGATGGCGGCGAGCACGGCCCTGCGGCCGCCGCGGGCGGACGACTTCTCGGCTGGTGCTGCCGCTGCACCGCTGATCGCATCCCGGGCCGGTTCGATGCGGTTGACCTGGCGCGCCTCGCGCTCGCGCTTGAGGACCTCCAGGTCACCGGGGTTCGGTTCGTAGCCCAGGGTCTTCACGCCGCGCACGGAGGCCTCGAGCCAGACCATGCGCTTGAAGTCCTCGTTGCCCGAGACGCGCAGCGCCTTCCAATTGCGCGCCTCGGCCACGTCGACCATCGAGCGTGCGACCGAGGGGCTGTTGGTGTCGGTGGCCAGCCGGAAGGTGGATTCGGTGAATGCCACGCGTGACGTGTCGCCACGGAACCGGTATTCCGTGAGGCCGATGCTGACGTCACCCAGGGTGACCGGCGCGCGCTTGATGATGTAGCGATCGTTCAGGGACGCCTCCACTCGGGCCACGAGGGCTCCGCGTTCGGCCTGTGCGTTCATCCGAACGGTTTCTCGTAGCGCTGAGTGGTCTGACGTTTCGACGTGTTTTTCTTTGGCTGGAGGAGGGATGGCGTTCGAGTCAGCCTTTGGGTGGGTGGGACCTGTTTGTGCGTCCCGCGTTGGCTCGCGTTGCCACTGTCCATCGATCTTGTGAACGAAGGACTTCTGTCCCCTTGCATCAAGGACGACAAAGCGGTTCGCGCCCAGTTGGTCGGCTTTGGCCAAAATGTCCTGGTAGCGGTCGCTGCGGTAGGTGAGGTCGGCAAAAGGGTCGCGCAGCTCAAACCGTTCACCAGGATCCGGTTCCGGTGTCTGGAAGGTTCGGATGGCGATCCGTGCCCGATCAGCGGGTTCCACCGTGCCGCCCAGGGACGCATTGGCATCCGATGCAGATCGACTCACACGGTTGGCTGGCGCAGATTTCTCGTCCATGGGTTTCTCCTTGATCGGTGGTTGCACAGGGCAGGGTCAGGACTGCGGAGGCGCAGACACCTGAGGGGACAACGGGAGAACCCGATAGATCTCAATCTCGACGCGGCGGTTGAGGTTTCTGCCTCGCGCGCTGCTGTTGTCGGCCAGGTGGTCGCCGCTGGGCTGGTGCGTGGTGCGAATCCGGGAGGGGGCCACCCCGGACGCGACCAGATAGTCGCGGACCGCATCGGCTCTGGCCTGCGCGATGCGGCTTTCCGCAGATGAGTCGCTGGTGCCGTCTGTGCGGCCCCTGAGGACAACCAACGGGGCGGCTTTGGCTTCTTCCACCAAGGCCGTTGCCTCTTCCGAAGGAATCAACACCCGGGTGCTGTTGAAGCCGAAATGGACGATGCGCACGCTGTTGGCCACCGATTTCTCCTGAATCGATGTCATCAGCTGCTGCCGTGCGGCCATGTGCGCCAGGGTGGCAGCCGTGGTTTCAGCCAAGCGACTGGATTCGGTCGCCAGGATTCGGGTGTTCTGCAGGTCGTTCTTGCAGACTTGCAGCTCGATGGCCGTTTGCGAGTTGACTGGTCGTTTCTGCGATTCTTCCACGGAGGGCGGCTTGGGGGGCGAGCTGCAGGCAGTGAGCAGAACAAACAATGGTGCGGTGAATGCGATGTAGGCGCGCATGGTGGTGCTCCAGGTTTCAGGTGATGTCGCCGCGTTCGACTTCGTTGGGCTTGGTGATCAGCACCCCGTCCTCGTCGGGCAGGGGTTCGATTGCGCCGCCGGGTGCGCCCTCGCCAGGCTTCGGACCCACGAGGAAATCCAGGACGGACTCAGCGACGTCCTCGGCCGGCCCTTCTTGCAGAGCCGGTAGCTGGCCTATGTCGTAGGCCAGTTGCTCAATGTCCAGGCCATCGCACGGTCCAAGTTCGTCGTCGGCATAGCGCCAACGCTGCTGCACTTTCGCCAGGTGAAGGTCAGTGTTCATCCGGGGCACCACTGGGGCAGGCAAGAGGCGAGCCCTGAACACTTCGTCTCGGTGGTAGCGGATCTTTTCGCCAAGGATCGGTTTGCAGTTCTCGCAGATCACCACCAGCCGTTCGGAGCCCAGCTCCTTGAACTCCTGAGGCAGGAGCAGGGATCTGCGTTGCTCGCTCTCGTTGCGGCTGACCGAGCTGTGGCCGTGCCCGCTGAAAGAGCGACTGCGTCCACGGGTGGTGACCCGCTCCGTGAAGTGACCCAACATGGCGCTGTACTCGTCGGCGTCGCGCTGTTCGCGCGGTGCGAAGAGGATCTGAAGTCCATGGTTGGTGGCGAAGGTGCGGGCTTCCTTGTCCCCGTAGACAGCGTCCAGCTGCGACATGGCCTGTACCACCGTGAGCAGGCGCAGGTTGTAGCCGGCCAGGAATGCGGCAGAGTGGGTGATGACCCCCACGCGGCCCATGGCTGTGAACTCGTCGTTGACCAGCAGGCACTGGTACTTGAGTGATGTGTCGTGCTCTGGCAGGTGCTGCGTGTTGAGGCTGACAAGCTGGGAGAAGAACAGGGTGAGCAGCGGCCGGGCATTGGCCAGACGGTGCGGCGGGATACGCACATAGACCGACATGCGTTGGCGCCGCAAGTCTTCAAGCCGAAAGTCGTCGGCGCTGGTGGCCGCGTCAACAACTGTGTCGGCAAATATCGTCAAAGGCGCGTGGAAGGTGGCTACCACGCTGGCCAGGGTGTTCTCCGAATTGCCCAGCAGGCGCCGTAAGGCGTCGGTGCATTCGTCTGAAAGGGGTTTGCCCGACCTGACACGCTGTGTGATCAGCTGGTTCAAGTGGTCCTTCAGCGGCTGCCCTTGTCCGGACGACTGGCGGAGCATTTCGCCGATAGTGCTCGGTAGCTCGGGTGTTTCGAGCAACAGCAAACCCAAACCCAGGAAGAGATTTCGGGCCATGTCGTTGAAAAAGGCCTCAGACGAGGTGCCGCTGCCGTCGTTAGGGAAGAACACCTGCCCGATGCCCAGCAGGTCCCCCACACGGTGCAGGGGGCTAGTGCGCACGGCAGTGAGCGGGTTCCAGCGGTGGCTGCGGGCTTGTTCGTCGAAAGGGGAAAAGGCGAAGACTGCCTGGCCGCGGGCGGCGCGGTAGCCTGCAGTGATGGCATGGTTCTCACCCTTGATGTCGAGCACCACCACGGAGTCCGGCCAGTTAAGTAGGTTCGGGATCACCACCCCCACGCCTTTTCCACTGCGGGTGGGGGCGGACAACATGACGGACAGCTGGCCGGGCAGAGCCAGGAACTGGCCACGGAAGCGCCCGATCAGAACGCTCGGGGTGTTGGTGTTCTGGTCGGTCAGCAAGAGTCCGGCACGCTTGACTTCAGCGGCTGAGGCGAAGCGAGCGTCGCCATGCAAGGCCCGGCGGGGGCGACTGGCAGCGTACAAGGCGCCTGGGAAAACGATCAGCGTGGCAAAGCCAGCCATGCCAATGGCCGTGACCAACCGCTGCCGAAGCACCGGCACATCGGCATACAGCTGCCAGTAGGCGAGGATGCTGTTCCAGCCAGCAAGCCTGGGGTTTGCCTTGCTGAAGACCAGGAAGAGCACGGCCGACAGGTACAGCGCGGCTACGACCAATGCAGCAAAGCCGATGACTGTGAAAATGCCAGCCGCTGCTTTGCGCGCGGTCGACCACGATGCCATGGGCAGCGCCATAACGGTGCTCATGTCTGCGACCCGTCAAACAGACTGGCTTGCGCATCAGGTGCACCCCCCAGGCTGTTGTCGTCGATGGCAAAGCGTTTGCGGCGCGGTTCGTAGGCGATCTCGGAAATAAAGCGGCCCCGTTCGTCACGACCGAACTGGACGATGACATCGATCACGATGTCCAGGAGGCCCTTGATTTCGTCCAGACGCAAACCGCCACCGGCACCGCTTTCGCGGATCATGAGCGACATCTGCTCCAGCGCCAGGGCACAGCTGCCCGCGTGCACGCTGGTGATGCTGCCGGGGTGGCCGGAAGCTGCCAAGCGGATGAAGGAGAAGCACTCCTCACCGCGCAACTCGGCTAGGAAGATGCGGTCGGGCTTCATGCGCAAGCAGGCCTCCAGCAGGGACTTGGCCGTGACGCGTGCCGTGCCTTGGGCGTCCTTGCTGTAGTACAGGTGCACCACGTTCGGGTGGTTGGGCAGGGTGAGTTCGGCGGTGTCCTGGATGGTGATCAGGCGTTCGTGTTTCGGTACCTCTTCAACCAGACCTTTCATGAAGGTGGTCTTGCCCGAACCGGTCTTGCCGCTGATCACGATGGTCTGGTGCTTCTGCACCGCGAGGCGCAGAAACTCCGCGTACCGACCCGCTGCATTCAACGCTAACAACTGCCTTTCAAAGGGCTGAAGGCCGTCGTCATCGACGTCCGGTGCTGCGCGATTGCCGATACGGTTGAACAGGCCATCGCGGTCGAAGTCGTCCAAGCGCTTGATCAGCTCCGACGGTTTGCGAACCGTAATCGACATGGTGCCGCGCGTCACGGCCGGCGGTATGACGAACTGGATGCGCTCGCCGCTGGGCAGCGTGGCTGAGAGCAGCGGGCGTTCCTGGTTGATCTGCTGGTCGCAGTAGGTGGCCACGGCCGTGGCCAGCGACAGGCAGCGTTCCTGCGTCATCGCGGGCGCTTCCACGCGCTGCCAGCCGTGCACGGTTTCCACCTGCAATTCGCCGGGGCGGTTCACACACACCTCCAGCACCCCCGGAGCGTCCAGTTGTTCGCGCAGCGGGCGCAGGAACTCGACCACCGAGGTGGCGTCGCCACACCAGCCATCCGGTTGGGCGTCATCGGTGAAGGGCAGGGCGTTCATCGCTCGACCGGTTGCAGTGCGTAGACCGACGAGAAATCCACATCGCGGGCCACGTAGATGCCCACCATGCCGCCTTGGTTCTGGTAAATCAGCGGTGGGATGTTGATGGTGCGATCCAGCACCTTTTCCGCCAGCTTGCTGGTGTTCTCGGTGGTGGAGGGCAGGACGATGGTGTCCGCTTCACGGTCCTGCATCTGGTTCTGGATCACCAGCTTGACCGAGTCGTCGATCAGGGAGAGCAGCATCGCGGCGCCGATGCGGTCCCCCCACCGGTTGTCCACATGGCCATCGATGCCCGACTCGCCCAGTTGCCCCGTGCCCGGCGACTCAACATCTACCGTGACGCCGTGTGGTGTGCGGATGCGGGTCCACAGCACCGGTATGCGAACGGTTCCTGGCCGGACCGACGCGATGCGGTATTCGCCGTCCAGGTGCGATCCACGCTCGATCAGCAGCACTCGGCCGTTGTCGCTGTACACGTCGCGTTGCACCTGACAGCCGACCAGGCCCGAAGCGGCGCTGATGACCCGGGTCTTGAGCGCGCAGGTGAAGGCCGTGCCTTTGGGCAGGGTCAGGCTGCGGTCGCCCAGCGTGGTGGCCTTGACCCGGGGTGTGGAAGAGCCCTGCAACTCACCGCCGAACAAACCGGCCGCCCCAGAGCGCAGGGTCGAACCGATATCAGGTGAGGATGTCGGCTCGGTGACTGAAGCACCGAGACCTGCCGGCAAGGCGTTGCCCTGGGTCAGGTTGTCCAGTAGCCCCTGCAACCGGCGCTGGTAGTCCTGCAGTTGCTTGGCGGTGGATGCGGCCGGATCGTTGGGCAACTGCGAGGCGTCGCTGTTTGCGCCAGCGGCACCACCAGGCCGGGATGACACCACCAGCACCGGTGCATCGTCTGGTGAGAGGGCCTTGGGCCCGGATGGTGTGGCCGTGCCTGTGTTCCGCAACCCGATGGGGTCGGCCGCTTCTGCGGGCGTTGGAATCAACGCAGGCACGCGGGGAGTGACTGGCTGGGTCATGTCCAGCTGCCGGGTACCGGCGCCCGCGGCCGAGGGGCGGTCTCTCAGCAGCGACTTGTCCTTGTCTGCATCGCTTTTGTGGTTGATGAAGCGGTACAGGTACAGGCCACTCATGCCTGCGACCATGGTCACCACCATGCCAATGACCGAAATGTTTTTCCAGGACAGGTTGAGCGGCTGTCGGCGGGCCACGTTGGGAATGCCCGCTTCGCCCGGCAGGGGGCTGATGGTGTTGCCGCTGCCCTGCGACGTTGAATCGTCGTTTGACGCCGACGAACCTTGCGATCGTTCAGTCATGGCTGAGTTCCCGTGTTGTAGGGTGAATGGGAGGGATCGGACTTCAACACCCGCTGCACACCGGGCACGGTGGTGGAGCCTTTGGCCGGCGAGCCCTCCAGATCAAAGGCTTCGTTCCAGATTCCCACCACGGCTGATCCCGCACGCAGCATTAGGCGGCGGCTGACCCGGTCCACCACCAGGGTGTCGTCCTCCATGCGGGCGTTGACCAAGGTTTCGCTACCGTCGCCCAGCACATGGAAGACGGCGGGTACCTCGCGGTTGCCAGGGAACTTCAGGTAGGTGAACCGACCGTCGTCGTAGACCAGGGTGGGGGTGATGTCCGCCGAGTCGGCGCCTTCTGCCAATGCGTACTGGGTGTTGAGCACGGTGGGTTTGGCCGTCAGGCGCTCCGCCACGATCTGCTGGGCCGTCGGTTGAGGTGGAACCGGCGGCAGGCTCGCCAGCGCGGCCAGTTCTCTCTCCGCCAGACTGGGCGGAGCTGCTGCGGGTTTGGGTGATCGGATGGCCAGGCGGTAGACCGGGGGCTGGTGGTCACCGTCCGAGAGGACCACGAAGCGCAGTGCGTGTGATCGTCGGTCGGTGATGACCGCCAGGTTGTTGGGAGCATCGGCGGCGTTCTTGGCTTTGACATAGAGGTGACGCCCACCCGGTTGGGCGGCCACGCACCAGACGGCATCGGGCTTGGTGCAGTCGCCTCCCTGACCGACCGCCACCTCGGTGATGGCCTCTCCCTTGTCGAACTCCACCAGCGTCACCATGCCGCGCTTGACCGGGACGGTGACCACCGCGTTGGCGTCGTACATCACCTCGCGCAGGCGCGGATCGGACTTATCTCTGGGCTGAGCCGCAGAAGCCAGCATGAGAGGCATGGACAACGAAACCAGCACCAAGGGCAGCACAAGGACGTTCATGGCTTCGCTCCAGTGGTAGGGGTGTTGATCTCGGGGTCGGATCGGTAGGCCGTGACCACGAAGCCAAACGGGTTCTCAAGGCGATCCGACTCTTTGGCAAGTACCTTGGGTTGGTACTGGTAGACCACGCTGGCCACGTGCCGGGTGGTCACATCGGGCAGGTTGCGATCGGTCATGCGCACGACCTTGTCGTAGGTGACGGTGGCGTCACTCTGGTTGCCGCTGCGCCCCGATGCGCGAAGCCGAACGCCGACGATGTTGATGCGCCACTCTTCGGTGGAGCCCACCTTCTTCTGCAGTGCGCCGTCGCCTTCGAACTGCCGGTTGTATTCCGAGAACACGGCGGGCACCGCCATGCGGGCCACCTGGTCAAAGTCCCGCTGCAGGAACATCCAGCTGTAGGCCTCGCGTGAGCGCACGAAGGTGGCCAGGTTGTGCTTGTCCAGCGCCTCCATGGCGGGGATGGTTTCTTCGCTCAGTCGCTGCTGGATAGTGGTTTCACCGGTGACCCGGTCCACCACGATGGGGATCTCGACCACCTTGCGCAGCGGCCCCTGCACGAAGACCGCGGCGATGCCGATCAGGCCAATCGCGAGACCGGACGCAGCAGCGGCCCAGGCCCGGCGCTCGGAGCGCTCCAGCATCAGGGTTCGGTCGATTTCCCAGTCCAGGTTGGCTTGCAACGACGGTGTTTCAGGGGCGGTAGGGTGCGTTTTGGGCTGTTTCGGCCATGCGGCGGCCTCACCTGACAACAGGATGGCACTCATGGGGAACTCCGGTGAGGTGGTGGTTACGGCAGGAAGTCGGAGACCTTGCCGGTCCGGCCCAGCATCTGGTACTGGCGTTCGCGCTCACGGGATCGGGCGATGCGCTCCTCGCTGTCGGCCATGCCTTGCAGCATCTGGATTTGCGAAGACTCGTGCGCCAGCAGGGCGTTCTCGGCGCCGATGCGGGCTTGAATCTCTTGCACTGATTTCTGGTCGGTGGTGGCGTTGATCTGGTTCATCAGGGACTGGATCTGCTCCAGCCGCTGAGCAGCCGACTTCATGGCGTCCTGCAGCAAGCCCTTTTGCTGGTATGGCTGTGCCAGGGTGGCCTGGCATTCGGTGCGTGCGTCGCCCGTACGGTCCATGCAGTTGTAGAGCATCCCGACATCGCGCAGCACCTTGGCCGTGGCGTTGAGTCCGTCATAGCCCGAGGTGTTGATGGCGTTGAGGTAGGTGTAGGCCTCGGCCGGGATGTAGTTCTTGAGCAGCGGGTTGTTGAACACGTCGCCCAGGTTGCGCATGCCGTTGATGCTCTCGATCTGGGTCTGCAGCTGTCGGATCTGCTGGATCTGGTTGTTGATCTGGGTGATGTCGTTGATAACCTGCTGCACCGCCTGGAACAGGTTGGCGACATCGATCACGGGAATGCCGGTGGCGCGCGCGTGCGTGGCGCCCAGCGAAATCAACACGGCGGCGGCGACCTTGAGGCGGTACTTCATGGGGTGCTCCTTGGCAAGTGGACGATCAGGACCGGCCGCGCAGGGCGGCGAGTCGGTATGCCGCAGACCGTGCGGCTCCGTAGCCCCTGCGGGCCATGTTTCCGGCGTAACGGCCCGTGGCTGCAGCCGCAGCACCTGCCGTGGCAGCTGCGCCGGAACCTGAACGGATCACGCCCCCGGCGCCTGTACCGCCGGCGGCCGAGCGGGCGGAAGAGGCGGAGCGCAAGCCCGACACCATCACGGCGTTCTGGATCATCTGCACGCCTTGCTGGATGGCGGCGCCCCCCGTCAGGGCCGAGGCGAGGCTGGGCGCCTGGAAGCAGAGGATGGCCATGAGGATCATGAGCACACAGTAGCGGGTGGCCTCGCCCAGCACGTTGAAGGTGCTGCCGAGGAAGCCGCCGCCGTCGTTGATGGCCTTGAACATGGCGGCGCCCATGTAGGCGCTCAAACCCAGCGCAAAGAAGGCGAACCAGGTGAGCACCACGGCGTTGAGCAGCATCGACAACCAGCTGTCGAAGAAGCGTGCGGTGGGGCGCCAGGCCAGGCACAGGATGAACAGTGGCCCGATAGCGATCACGAAGGTCAGGAACAGCTTGGCCAGCGTGACGACGAAGAGCGCGATGCAGAGGAAGAAGACGGTGCCGAAAGAGAAGATGCCCCCGGCCAGCAGCAGGTCCAGCCGCAGCACGCCGGCCTCTTTCATGATGTCGGCCACCTGGGCGCTGGCGTCGTCGTTGAACTTGTCGAGCAGGGCGTAGGGCGAACTGATCGTGGCGGGGTCAACACCCGAAGGCAGGAAGGTGCTGGCCACGCCCATGGCCAGACCATTGGCGGTGTCGGACACGTTGCTGATGTAGAAACCTGAGTGCAAGGCGAAGGCCAGCACCAGCCCGATCTTGAACACCTTCCAGACGAAGATGGGGACGGTTTCCGAGACCTCGTTGCGCAGCACCGCCCAGCCGTAGAGCGCCACCCACAGGGTCATCGCCGACAGTGCAATGGGCGTGATCGCCGACATGAGCGAGGACACCACCCCCAGCACGTAGGTGCTGAGGATCGCGTCGAAGTTGGAACCGACCCAGGCGAACATGGCATCGCTCCTTTATTGCACCGCCGGGTAGGGCAGGTTGGTCGGGGGCGGTGCGAAGACCTTGACGCACTTGCTGCCCAGATCGGGAAACTGGCATTGCAGCCACTGGCCTCCGGCCTTCACCACCCAGATGCGCGAGAGCTTGGTGGTGCCGTAGCTGGAGGTGCGGCAGGTGCCTTCTCGCGCATAGACCTCGGTGCATTCCATCAGGCCGTCGCGCGTCTCCACCATGTGCCAGGGGCCGGCGTGGCAACCCGCCTGCGCTGGGCAGGGTTTGGTCTTGAGGATGGGGCCAGACCTGGGCAGCGGCGCCAGCTCGACAATGCGTTCACCGCTGGTCGAGGTGCGGACCGCCTCGTTGCCTTTGACGGTCTGGGCGCTGGCGTTTGCGCTGCTCATGGCCATGGGCAGCAGTACAAGCAAGAGTTGAAACCGGTTCATGTCGCTCTCCTGGAATTGCGGGTTTTGCGATCCTGAACCTCGCGCAGCAGCACCGGAAGCCAAAGCAACGGATCGTTACCGTGTTGTTCACGAACGGTGTCCAGCAGGGCGACGTTGTCGGTGGTGGCCGACAGCACGGTCACGAAGTCCTGCAGGCCGCTGAGGTCCAACTCGCAGATGGCGCTGCTGTGTCCCTGCTTGACCAGGAAACGCCGGCCCCCCTGCGCGCCCAGGCTGCGGACGGTGCCGAACTCGGCTTCGCTGAGCCCGAAACCCTCCACGTATTCCTCTCGCACCGCTTCCGGGTTGGCCAGGAAGATCTTGGTCACGCTCTGCTCCACCATCGTGCGGCCGATGGGGTGGCGCAGCACGTCGGATGGGCTCTGGGTGTCGAAGATGCCCAGACCGTTCTGCTTGCGGATGGTCTTCTGCTTCTGTTTGGCGAAGTCGCTGAAGATTTCGTGGTCCAGCGCTTTCCAGAATTCCGAGATCACGTAGATCAGCCGCTCGCCGTTGACCAACTCTTCCATCACCTGCAGCAGGTACAGCATGACCGGCGTGCGGACCTCGGGCAGGTCTAGGAACTCGGTGGTGTCGAAGGCGATAACCGAGGCGGACTGCAGGTCCATCAGTTGATCGTTGGCCTGGTCGAACACCCAGCCCAGGGCGCCACCCTCGCACCAACGGCCCAGCCGCTCGTACAGGCTGTTCTCACCAGACTTGGGCAGGTTCTGGCGGATAGTCGAGAAGCGGCGCAGGGCGGTCGGCATCATCGCCACCGTTTTCACGGCATCTGCAATGGCGCGCTCGTCGGCCGGCAGCAGGGGCAAGGCGGGCGTGGCGATGCAGGTACGCACCAGCTGTTCCCAGAACTGGATGCGGGCAGGCGTGGGGTCGCGCTGCAGCGGGTTCAGATGCGTGGGCTTGCCGGCTTCGAGTGTGAAGTACCGGCCGTTCATGGCCCGGATGGCGATCTCGCACCCGCGGTCCAGATCGAACAACACCAGCCGGGGCGCTGGGTCCCACTTGCGCGTCAGCGTCAGCAGGAACATCTCCAGCGTCGTCTTGCCGACCCCGGTGGAGCCGATGATGATGGTGTTGCCGGGCAGCTTCTTGTCGGCCGAGTCTTCGCCGTCGGGGCTGCTGTGGAAGTTCAGATAGAACGGCTGGCCCGATGGCGTCCGCAGCAAGGCCAGCGCTTCGCCCCAAGGGTTGCCGTCCCGCTTGCCGCGCGCGAAGTTATGCCCGCTGGCCAGGGCGGCGAACGCACGGGAAGACAGCTTGGCATCGCGCGGACGCCACTGCCAGTTGCCGGGCATCTGGGCGAACCAGGCGGCATCGGCCACCAGGTCCACCGGCGACATCTGCATGCTTGACGACTCACCCACGGCGCCAATGGCCTGTGCCGCGCGGCGGCCCGCATCAGCCAGGCTGTCTTCGCCGGGGTTGCCGAACACCACCAGGCTGTAGTGGTATTCACCCATGCAGAACTGACCATCGCCCAGCTCGTTCAGCGCTTCGTCCATGTCCGCGATCTGGCTGGCCACCACGTCGTCGCTGGCAATCAGCTGATCGCGCTGCAGCTCCAGGGCGCGAGTGGCCTCGCGGCGCGGCAAGATGGAAAAGCTCTGGGTCTCGATGAACTCGCTGTCTTCGTACAGCAGGGCATTGAGGATGCCCGGTTCGACGGCGTCGGCGTATTCCTTGATGTCCACCAGGGCCGCGCAGCGACGCTGGTCGCCATTTCGCAGCTCCAGCTTGTCGCCGCCAAACGAAAGGCGGGTCGTAGGCAGGGTGCGGTGCAGCGGCCCCGTCGTGAATGGCACGGGCTTCCAGTACCCGTTGACCAGGTAGCCCAGAAACTCGGCGACTTCCGAATAGAACCTGCCCTTTTGTTCACGCACACCCAACAGCTGAGGGCCGAAGCCACGCAGCACCCGGTGCACAAATGCCGTTCGCTCTTCCATCACGCGCAAGGCTTCCGCGTGTGCCTCTTCGATGGCGGCCTTGGACCGCTGAGGCGACTGCAGTGCCCGGCTGATGCGAGAGGTGTTGGGCCGGTAGAGCAGCGTCAGGTACAGCTCATTGCTCATCATCGCCCGCTGGTTCAGGTGCGCCTGATAGGCCCGGGACAGGTCTTTGGCAAACCCGTTCTCCGTTGGGTCGGTCAGTGCGTCCTGAATCTTGCGGTGCAGCCGGTGAGTCCAGATGGCCCACTGGCCACCCGAGAGGTTGCGCAATAGGCTGCAGAGCGCTTCGTGGCGTTCCGTGACCAGGTAGTCGTCGGCACACTCGAACGCCACGCCATCGAGACGCCACACCCTCAGAAAGTCGCCGCCACGGGTGATCACGTCGTGGTCGCTGAGCAGCGACGAGAAGGGCACGAACCGCGTCAACGGGTTTTCTGCGAGCGCCTGCGACCAGTGGCGCGGCTGCGCGCCTACCGCGTTGGGGTGGCGCTTCGCGCGGCCTGACCCCTTGCCCAGTCGATCAAAGATGCCAGACATCGGAGGCTCCCCGGAAGAGGGTGGGTGAGTAGCTGCGAGCGCGCCAGAACCGACGGTTGCGGTCGTGCAGGCGTAGCTTGAGTGCGATGAAGATCTGACGAAACCGCTGGTCGTCGCGGGACGTCACCCAGCGCATCCAGAAGAGGGTGGGTACAAAGGACATCAACACTCCAAGCGCAATCCACCAGCTCACCAGAATGCCGCCCCACATCATCATCAGCATCCCGCTGCCGAAGAGCACCACCAGCGGCACCAGTGGAATGCCCAGCTTCATGGCCGGGCGGGTTGCGCCCTTGTAGATGGTTTCGGCTTGCATGGTGTGTGCCTGCTGAGGTCAGCTGACGATGTAGCTGGCAAAAGCAGCTGCGCCACCGACCAGGGTTCCACCGATCAGGATGTTGGCTACATCCGCCAGCCGGGCGCCCTGGAAGATCATCTTGAAGCCGGCCCAAATGATCGCGATCGTCACCACGGCCACAGAGATCGTCACCAGGATGGCGTTGACGTTGGTGACGGTTGTGTTCACCTTGTCGAAGCCTTGCCCCCAGACCTGGGGAGGCAGCAACATCAACAGGCTGAGGGCGCGGACCTGGCCTTGAGACAGTTTCTGGCGACTCATGATGGCTCCTTGGATGACGGGTTGAAACGAGGGCGAGGCAGAGAGCGCGCGGCAGCGACGACCTTCTGCACGTAGCCATGACGGAAACCGGTCGAGAAGTTGCCGCTGTAGTAGCAGGAGAGGGCTTTGCGTATGGCGAACTGCTCGGTGTCAGCGCGACTGGGAATCTGGCCTGATCGGTCGAAACATTCCGTCAACACGGACTGCATGGCCGACAGGTTTTGGCAGGGATCGAAGGCACTGCTGGTGTTCAACCCCAGACGCGCGAAGTTGGCCACGTTGATCTGCCCAAGGCCAACGCTGAAGTTGCGCCCGTCGCGCAACAGCTGGTGGGCTGTGGCCAGCGCTTCATCCCCGTTGCTCGGCTGGCGGCGCAATGCACCACCCACGACGCCGATGGCCCAAGGGTTGAAGGCACTTTCGACTGAAACGAGCGCGTGAGCAGTGGTCAGATGGACCTGCGGTGCACAGGCCATTACGAGCGAGATGAATGTGGACGCATCCATGACGGAGGTCCTCAGCACGAAGCTTTTGTGGAATGCCGCCACAGGGTGTCGGCGAGAGGTGGATGGTTCATGGTCAAGTCCTCGGTTCGACGTTGTTCGTGAGGTGGCAGTGCTTGCCGTTTCTCTGAACACCGTGAAGTCAATGTAGGACTTGAAACCCCCTGCGCTGGTGCTGGATTTGGGCTGTTTTCCAGCACATTCGCACCGTACGAGGTCTTTGTGTGCTGAGCGCGCTAAAAAAAGAAACCCGGCGCGAAGGCCGGGCAAATTCAAAGTCGCTGTCACACGACTTTTCAGGGAGGAGGGCCGACTGTTCAGGCCGACCCGGAGGCATTATCGATTCAGGTCGCTTGAAACGTCTACGAAAAATTGGGCCTGATGCACAGCAGTGCCCCTCATTGGGAGTACTTCAGGTCCGCACCACGGGCATGTCTTCCCATCGCGTTGTGTAGTGTGGCGTGCGCCGCTCCTGTTTCATTGCCCAACGCCTGCGATCCCCCTCTAAACCGGTACTGCCCAGCAACACCGTACCCCGGCCGTAGCGTCGGTTGAGCCCATCCAGTGCGCTCATTAAATTGCCTTTGTCCCATCCCTCGCCAGGCTCCTCGTCCAGGGACAATTCACTCTGGTGCACCGAAGCCGGTTGAAGCTCCATCAGCATCACCCCGGCCTTGGCGTACAGGAAGTCCGGCTTGTAGATGCAGCGCAGGCCGGTCAGGGCCGCTTCGGCGATCAGCGAACTGTCGGCAGTGGGTCTTCGTAACGGAACCACGATGGACCGGCTGTACTGAGGATCGGACCGGAACGGACTGGTCCGCACAAAGGTCAGCACCTGGTTGGCGAGACCTTCTTGGCGCCGCAGCTTCTCGGCCGCCCGGCTGGCGAACTCGCTGACGGCTTCACTGAGGTCTTCCATTGCGGTCACCGGGCGACCAAACGACCGGGTGCAGGCGATTTCCTGTTTGTCTGGTGCCGCGTCTTGCAGATCCACACAGGACTGGCCCTGCAGCTCACGCACCGTACGCTCCAGCACCACCGACCAACGCTGGCGTACTGTGGCCAGGTCCATGCGGGCGAGATCCAACACCGTGTGGATGCCACCCTCTTTGAGCTGCCCCGCAATGCGACGACCCACGCCCCAGACTTCCTCGACCGGTGTAGCCGCCAGCACCGCATCACGTGCTGTTGGTTCCAGTGCAGCCAGGTTACAGATTTGGGCCAGTTCAGCGGGGTAGCTGCCGGGTTTGCGTTCGGCTGTCTTGGCGATGTGGTTGGCCAGCTTGGCCAGGGTCTTGGTCGGCCCGATTCCGATGCAGCAGGAAATGCCCACCCACTGCAACACCCGCTCGCGGATCACCCGGCTGCGCTTGACCAGATCTCCTCGGATGCCCGAGAGATCCACAAACGACTCGTCGATGGAATAGATCTCCTGCCGGTGACCGAGTCCGGCCACCAGGCTCATCATGCGGTCGCTCAGATCTCCGTACAGCGGGAAGTTGGCCGACAGGGCCACCAAGCCGTGTGATTCGGCCATGTGTCGGATCTTGAACCACGGTGCGCCCATGGCAATGCCCAAGGCCTTGGCCTCGTTGCTGCGGGCAATTGCACAACCGTCGTTGTTGGAGAGCACCACCACCGGTTTGCCGTTCAGGCTGGGGCGGAACACCCGCTCGCAGGAGACGTAGAAGTTGTTGCCATCGACCAGGGCATACAGCGGAGAAGCCATGAAACACGCTCAACCAGATTCGCCTGCTTCAGCGCTTGAACTGCTTGATCGCCGCGATCACCACGCCCCAGACCTCGACCGTCTGGCCTTCGGTAGGCACGATGTCGGCGAAGGTCGGGTTGGCAGCCTTGAGCTTCAGCCGCCCCCCGCGTTGCCAGAGCTGCTTGCAGGTGAAGTCCCCGTCCACCACCGCCACCACGATCTGGCCGTGGCTGGGCTTGATCGCCCTGTCCACCAGCAGCACATCCCCATCGAAGATGCCCGCCTCACGCATGGACTCACCCCGCACCGTCATGCTGTAGGTGGCCTGAGGGTGCTTGATCAGGTGTTCGAGCACGTCGATGCGTTTGGCCTGGAAATCCTCCGCCGGCGACGGAAAACCCGCCCGAATCCGGGATTCAAGTTGTAAGGCGGGAAGGGCGCATTCGGCCAAGGGCCTCGGTGGGCTGCAGATTCCTGATGCTGCACCAGGGAACAGGGGTGATAACAGGTTATCTTCTACAAGACTGTACATAAATACAGTATATAAGCCAAGCCCGCCTCTTGGGAATGCTCTACAGAAAACCGGCGCGCGTCCGCGCATAGGATGGAACCATGTGCAGTCACTACGAAGGCGTGCGGGACGCTCAGGTCTTGCGAAAGGTGTTCCAGGTGGAGCCACCGGCCGACTTAGGCAAAACCGATCTCTGGCCGGGATACCCCGGCCTGCTGATCCGCCGCCCCGGGGAAAAAGACGCAGGGGATGACGCGGTGCCTGATCGGGAAGCATTGCCTGGCCTGTTTGGCCTGGTGCCCCACTGGGCGACCATCCTGAAGATCTGCCGCAGTACCTACAACGTCCGCAGCGAGACGGTAGTCACCAAACCGAGTTTTCGGGAAGCGTGGAAGAGGGCGCAGCACTGCATCATTCCAGCCCAAGCCATCTACGAGCCAGACTGGCGCAACGGCAAGGCCATTCCCACTTGTATCGAACGGTCAGACGGTCTGCCCATGGGCATTGCAGGATTGTGGTCTTCCTGGAGGTCTCTCCAGGGGGATTGGGTGCACAGCTACGCCATGCTGACGACCAACGCCGATACCCACCCGCTGATGAACCAGTTTCACAAGCCGACCGACGAGAAACGAATGGTTGTGGTGTTGCCGGGGTCGGTCTATGACGAGTGGCTGGTGGCGACGGCTGAGCGCAGTGAGCAGTTCTTGGTGCCGGTTGCTGCGGAGGGATTGCGGGTGGGGATGTGCAAGACTTTATGATGGCAGCAACATGGTATGCAGCGGTTGCCGCCGGTTGCCGTTGGCACTCGTTTGTCGGCTACTCTGTAACGAGTAGTAATTTGAGCTAGGCAAGCTGTCTTTAGAAACGCGACCATAAGTGGCGAAAGCATGTGCTATGCGCTTTTTGCCATATTCTGGATCGCAAGTGAGATTTTCTGAGCCTGGATATTGGACGGCCATAGGGTCTTGTTCGCCCTCGCGTCACTATTCTTCTTCGCCTTGGAGGCACAGATGTTGAGGGAAGGGCAGTACGTGCTGGCACTGGTGTTTGGCTTTCCAATATTGTTTGTTGGGCAGCATGTTTATTTGAATTTTTGGGGCCGGAAATGAATGAAATTGCTCGTAAAAAACTAGAGTCCATGCTGCATAGACAAATCACTCTAGGGGTTGAATCCATCTTTTCTGCCGTTTATAGCGGGCCAAGCCTGCGCACACTGTCATTTACTCATGTGCTAAACAGAGTAATGATGCTGGTTCAGCTACCGATAACCTTTGTTGTGATGAAAAGGGATGAGAGCGGGGGGTATTCCGAGTATTTTAGAACGAACCATCATCGGCGCCATATAGAAATCATTGATAAGGCAAAAGACAACGCTGATCCCAGAAACTATTTCCCATTATGGCATTCGAGCGATGAGTTCGAGAAGAATAATTTTGCACTCTTGGTTCTTAAGGCTGACAAAAGCTACAACTTTGAACAGCTACTGGTGGTTGATTCTGTTTCTAGTAAGATGAATTTTTGGGATGTTGGCTCTTACAAGCTAAGCCAAATATTCAAGAAAGACAATTATGGACATTACCAAGGGTTTGTTGATCGGATCTTGATGACGGTAGACAATACCGGGGCCAACATCAAAAGCAGTAGTGATGGTGATGACCAAGTAGTTGGGAGAAACATCAATTTATCCGATGATGAAAGATTGAATTTTTTCGATCAATTCAAATCCGAGTTCGATAGAAACTTGTTGAGTAATATGGGGTTGTCTGAATATACAGATCTTCGGAAGTGGGGGGTTTTGGATAAGGTTTTCAAAAAAATTAAGAAAAACATTACTGATGTAAATTCAGAAAGCACAAGTCGCGAGTACGGCCTTACTAACTTTCTGCTTTTTGCCAGGGACTACCATGATTTTCCTAGGGATAAGCTGCGACACGGCTGCTATGATTACTCTTTGAGAATTCTGCTATGTGATTCTCAAAAAGAAGAAATAAAGAAAAAATTCTTTGCAGGGCTCAAAAAACAAAAAGGTATTTATAGGAATAGATACGCTGATGAGCTGTCTGGAATTGATGGTGGTGTAAAAAAGCTCGCAATGGAGATAGATGAATATTTTTGGTCTGTGTTAGAGTCTGGTGAGGCTGGGGAGGAAAGACTAATAGATTTGTTGGGTGAATATTTTGGGGTTGGCGTTCGATCCATGGCTGACCCAGTTTTCGATGGGCTTAGCTTTTATAGGCAGCCATTTGCGAATGATGGCGGAATCGCTCGTTGTTTTTCTCCTGGGGTTAGTCGGCCAGATACTATTCAAGAGTTGTTGCCAAATACCGAAGAATTGAATGATTTGCTGAGAGTCATTTGCTGTCAATACCTGTTTGACTATATGGCAACACCAGGAAAGGCAGGCAATGGAACTAAGTTGCAGTTGCAGGTTATGTTGAATCCTGTGGAGATCGGCGGCAGAGTCTGGGGTGTGGTTGCGTATGCAACAAGAAGTCATAACCCGAACACATATATCAAGCAAGAGGATGATATAAGATTGTATGAATCGTATTGGACGAAGAACTATCACATCTACAGAGATGTAAATGAGCGGATGAAGAAAAATCTTCGTTCATATATGAATTCCTTCTATGAGAATTTTGTCGCGCGTATATATGTTCGTGTCATGGAAAAGATTTCCAGCGACCAGGCTCAAGTACACAGGCGACTTGTCGATATAGAGAATGGACTCAATCGTCAGCTTGGTTTACTCGCTTGCGTTTTCCCGTACGATGTGGTAAAAGTCGAGTTCAGGAAAGATAAGGACCTATACCCTGTGCCAAGTTCAAGGGGGCCTGAGCTGGAGTGCCGAGCGATGGCTGGGCGTCGTTGGGCTGCCTATGTTCGCGCAGAGGGGCAAGAAATGTTCCCTGTCACTCCTGGTGTTTCTCCCTCGTCCACAAGCGCGTTTGTGGATACAAAGGATGTCGCGGTGGCAATGACCGACATGCTCCTGCGTGAAGCAGTGGTGTCGTAGCGTTGCCAGACCAACATGTAAAAATATGGCAAGTAATGCATTACTCCGTGAGGAGTGCTCTACTCACGAGCAAAGCGCTTCAGCGCGCATAGTTGCGTTCGCGGAAGCCACCGGAAGTAGCCTTGACGCAGCGAACAAAGTTCGTGTTTCGGAGCCAAGCACTCAAGCAGCACCGATCTTGCAGAACTTCGGAGTTCGTCGTATCGCGCTGCTTGTCCGCGAGCAGATGGCGAGGAGAGGTCAAGCGCTTGATGAACTTGACAACGCCACAGAATTCCATGATATGGAATCGTCTGAGCCGGTTGTCGAGCCGTTGCCCGCCGCTGGCACGGTCGCTGAGCATTCAGTCGCCGAACCCACATTACTTCCTAAAAACGATCTCCTGAGTCTTGAGCTTCAAGCGCTGCTAGACGCATCTGTGAGTGCCCTGAAAGACGACACTTCTGGACAGAACACCCAGAAGGTCTTGTTGAGCGTCTTGACTCAGACTCTTCGACTTGCCGCCATGAGGGCAGAGGCTACCGACGCTGAGACACAGGCGGCGATGCTCGAAGTCATGGAGCGAAGTGCGCAGTTCGTCGAGGCGAGCGTCGCAATACCGCAGTTCAACACACAAGAAGCGAGCGGGGTTCGTACCCTTGTGTTCAACGTCTACCACCGCCTGGCGAAGGTGCTCGGCAGGAACACGCCTGAGGCGGTGAAGGCCGACACGAAGGCAATGCTGGCAGCCGCATCCGACCGCATCAGCTACAAAACCCCTCCAGGACGAAAGCCCAAGACGTACAAGCCTGCCGACGTTGGTGAGTTGGAAGGGCCAGAGCTCCACATAAGGGATGTTATTGCGCCTGTCCTGGACGAAGATATGAAGCCGCTTGCTTACTCCATAGGTATATATAGTGAGCCAATGAAGAAGTTTTACAACGTACTTGCTCAGTGGAAGTCGGAAAACAGACTTAAAAGAGCATAAAGAACCGAAGGGAAAAAGGCAAAACTAGGTACTTACCCTTGTTTTGCCTTTTTTTCTTCCTTTGTTCTCAAATTTCAGTTTGAGATTTGAGGAAAAGCCGTTACAGTCACTTCACACCACGAACAGGTGCTGACTGGAGACTGTATGAATCCCGCACTTCCATCCCTGCCATCTACCCCGCGCTGTGTGGCCTGCAAGGCACAGGTCTTCTACACCGCGATCCGCGTCTGCCACGCCTGCGGGTATGTCCACTGCGTCCGTTGCGACGGCATCGGCGGGAACGTGTCTGACACCTGCGTCCGCTGTGGCTCGCCCGATGTCACGAGTTCGGGCGATGACGCTGAGGCTGTTGCCCAGAAGCTGAACTGAACACCTCCGTGCATGTGGCGCGGAACGCTAAACCCACAGCGCGGGTGGGGACCGACCAGGACTGAAGGAGATCTGCCATGTCCAACATCTTGCAGGGCCGTGTTGAGCCCGATCCGTACCACGGCCGCGTGGAACCTGACCCCTACTGCTGAGGGGTCAAGCCCACCTGGAGACTTTCCAGGTGGGCACTTTTGGGAAGCACCGAGTTTGTTTGTTCAACGTTCTGAAAGGTCAATCGTGATGTCCACGTCAAAGCTCTCCCGTTTGTCCGGCTGGGAATACTCGCCCACCGACGTTTTGGATGTGCAGGCTCGCACGCTCTTTTGCAGCCCTGCAGTCCCTACCAACGAGTTGGTCGTTCCTCAGCACGTTCCGTCTGCTGGCATGACTTCCAGTCATGAGCTGGAAGAGAACACCTCCATCGTTTCGCCCTTCGGTGGCGCGCGAATCGAGCCGGATGTCTATTGCGCAGCAGATAACTACCGTGGTGTTTCTCTGCGCTATGTGTCTGAGCATCGCGGCGGAGAGTGGCAGGGCACTGTGCGTGTCTATGTCGAGAGCCCGATTAACTACAACGGGCGGAACGACTCCGCACTTGTGACGCACCTTTGGCCAGCCAACAAAGACGGTACCAGTCACCCGCCTTACCTCTGTTTCAAAGCGGGGAATGCACCTAAGACCTACGAAGAGGCAAAAAAGCACGCCGAAACCTGGGTTCGGGGAAACCAGCACTACATCGCGACCGGGCGTGACATTTCCTCGCGCATCGCCAACGGCGAAACTATCTGATCAAAACACCCTCGCCAACTCGGTGAGGGTTGTTCGACGTACCTCCCACCAGACCACAGAGAGAGTTGCACTATGAAGCCTGATTTCACGTACGGATTCAACAACCACACTGGTGGGTTCCGACCTGCAAAACAAATCCGATCTTTTCGTCCACCCAAGCCCTCGCCTGATTCTCGGTTTGTTCAAAATTTCCTCATCTCGACTGAGGCATACGAAGCAATCAAAAGCACGCTCGGCGTTTTCCCGGCTGAAACGGGAGGACTCTTGTTGGGTGATCCCAAGACTGGTCTGATTACTGATTTCCTCTTCGATGCAGATGCCCGGACGAGCGGCGCGATCTACTACCCGACGGTGGAGTTTTTGAACCGGGAAATCCCGCGCTACGAGGCGCAAGGGAAACACCCTCTCGGCATTGCGCACAGTCACCCGGCGGGCATTATCCGGCCATCTGGCCCGGACATGAGTGCAGCCTATAGCAACATTACCAGCCCCCACAACCAGCATTTGAAGACGTGGCATATGCCTATCATTCAGAGCACCGGTGATGTCGGCCGATTCGAATTTTATCCCTACATTGTGTCTTGTTCTGATGATCCTGGAGAGACCATCCTGCACATGCCCACGCTCCAGATTGTCGATTTGAATTACAAGACTCTCTCGAAAGAGAAGATCAAATTCAAGATGAAAAACGTGAAAGCCAAGGAAAATCTTCCATCCAACTCCGTTGCGGATGCCAGCGTTTCCCATCACTTCAAAATCTCAGCCAATACCCTGGCTCGCCTGAAAAATGAATATTCGCGAGTTGCTGGGCAGGTTGACTTCGATAAAATGCTGGACACCTCGATCATCCACGTTGGTGTTGGAGCCAGCAGTACCAGTATCGAACAGTTCAGTCGCATCGGAATTAAGCGTTGGGTGTTGTTCGATCATGACCGAGTGGAGAAAAAGAACCTGGTTGCGCAGGACTTCGAGACTGCAGACATTGGGAAGTTGAAGGCAGAAGCCATTAAGGAACGTATGGAGCGTTGCGAGTTTGAGAAAGATGCTCTGGATGTTCCCTCCTTGAACGTGACTGTCTTCGGGGACTTCCTTGCTCCATCCGATGCAACGCTGGATCAGCTCATTGAGCATGAGAAAAAGACGTATGGCCGTGTGATCCTGGTTGCCGCGACCGACTATCACCCCGCTCAGGCCCGTGCTTCCAGACTCGGGATTCGCCATGAGATACCTACGTTCTTTATCGGTGCTTATCGTGATGGTTTGGCTGGAGAGATGATTTTCTACCATCCGAAGGCGAAAAATATGCCTTGCTATCGGTGCATTACGGCATCACGGTACAAGGCTTTTGACGAGCGCCCACCGGAGTCCCAAGGCGCAGCTAAGTCTTCTGGTCTCCCGTTTGGGATCGGTGTGCTGGACTCGCAGTTGGCGCATTTGATTGTTGGGTGTATCCACTACACATATCCGGAAAATGAAGCTTGGCCGGGTTATGGGCGAAGTGTCGTCCCCCATGCTGATTTTACTCTGCCTAAAGAAACCAATAAGCACGCAGACTTGTTTCGCGATCTCGTCATGGAAAATCGGAACTTTATTCAAACCCAGTTGAATCCCGGGTATCGCATGGCGGGTGAGGATATTTTTCGCGATGAAAATGGTGTACACGGGGAAAATGTCAAAACCTTCATTTCCATGTTTCAGATTGATGAAAAAAAGATGGATTGTCCAGATTGTTCGAGCCCGAAGGCATGGTGGCACACCGATTATCGAGTTGACTGAGTTTGAAAATTGTTTGACCAACCAAGGAGATTGAAATGAGCCGTCTTGATGTTATCAACAATATCAACAAACTCAACAGGAGAATTGATGAACACAAGGATAAAATTCGCAAAAACCCCGGAGATCGTACGATTCCACACTGGCAAAGTGAAATCAAAGAGTTTGAGCGTCAAAAAGAGAGGCTCGAACGGGAGTTGAATGTCATGCAATCCCGCATGTACTGCCCGAACTGCAGGAGGGAAGTGAGTCTCAATGGAAGCAAGTGTGGGATCTGCCGGTTGGTTATTGATTCTTAATTTTTAGTCGCCTAATGGGCAACGATTGGGTGGTGCTTGCCGTCGACGCCACCTTGAACGTCAAAAAGACCGTAAAGTCGGGCAATGCGAACGGCTGTGCGTCTGTCTGGCGCCCCTAGCTTTGCATTGACGCGCTGAAATCGGCTGTCGATGGTTTTGGCTTCAAGATTCATGGCCGCACCGATCACCTTGCTGCTGTGTCCTGCGGCCTCACAGCGCAAAAGGTGCAGGTCAGCTTCTGTGAGCCTCGTGCTCCGGAGCAGTTCCTCTCGCATGGATATTGCAATCGAGTGATGAAGCTCCATGGCGAGCGCGCGCGCCAGTACCCTGACCCTGGGGTAGCTTTCGCCCTCGAACCTCTCGGGGTCAGCTGATCCCAGGCACAGGACCCCTACCCTTGAGAGGCCAACTGAGCTGGGGGCAGGTGCGATCAAAGCAGATGCGAAGCCGTGCTCTGCAGCTGCGCGGATGAAGGCGTTTTCTTCGGGGCATGAGCAGGTGAGGTAGCTGGAACGGGTGGGTTCCGCGTCGCATGATGCATAGCGCACCCAGGGATCATGTTCGAACCATCGTTGAGAAGCGTACTCCGCCGGCCATGCTGGATCGCAGGCCCACAAGGACCGAAATGAGGTTCGGGTTGCATCGTCTCGAAGGCAGCTCAGGAAATAGCCTGCATCAGCACCAAGGCCCGCAACGGCCTCGCGAAACAGTGAGATCACTTCGCCCGAGGACCTCGCATCTGTGATCAATGGGAGGATCTGAAAGGCGCGTACGCTGTCCACCATCGCAGGTTTGCCTGAAGCATGCCCAATGGGATCAGGGTTGGTTTGCAAATGCCGCATGACCTTCTCGTCCCAGCTTGCTGAACACCAAACCATCATCAAAACGCAGGGGCTCAACCGCACACCAGCGGTCGAAGCTCTTCACGTCATGAAAAACCATCGTCTGCACCAGCCGCATGCCCGAAGCTTGACGTTGGGTGCGCTCCATCAACAGACCGTAGCTCGTGGCGCGCAGAAGAAAGGTCACAGTGCCATCGTGGTTTGCCAGCAAAGTATCACCCGCAGCGATGCGGACTGCATGGCGATCTGACGTCGATGCGGCAGCATTGGTGCGCTTTGCGATCAGCGCCAAACGTTTGGTGCCCAGGGGGCGGGCGGGCGCGTCGATAGGATCGATACGGCGTTTGACCGAAGGGCGTGTCACAACCGCAGATGCTGACGGCGTCACCTCGGGGAGTTGACGGTTGTTCATTCCGACTCCTGCAGGTCTGGTTGACCGACAGGCCACGCAGTGCTCACACCGCGTAACCCACACACCAAGTCTCAAGAGACTGGATAGTGGGTAGGGTAGACAAGCGCGTCGCGCGATGTCAAAGGAAATCCGGGCAGGGCGACCAAATCTGCAGCGGGTTCAGTCGCGCTAAACGAAGAACACCCATGATACGCAGCACATCAAATCACTACCGGTGCGCTGTTGTGGCTCAAAGCGTTCAGCAAAGAGAACGCGTCGTCGGCTCGCTCAACCGGAATGAACAGGTGATCGTGGTGGAACGCGGCGACTGCATTGCAAGGGATGCCTGCTTTGGCCAGGGCTGTAGCGATCATGGCCAGAAAACCGATGGCTTCAAGTGACGAGTGCACAGTGAGCGTGATGAGTTTGGCCTCAAAGATGAAGGGCACCTTGGCACGAATGGCTTGAGAGCGCTCCACGATGGCCGTCAATCCCTCGGTCTCCCTGAACGTACAGATGGGAGAGAGGTCAACGGGGAGGCGATGGTCCTGGAAGGTGCAGTAAACGTAGGTTTCTGGCCGTAGGTCAGGGGCCATCATTTGCTGCAGCCGAACTTGGTCTTTTTCTCCGCTCACTCCGATGTCCTCCTGCACAGGGAAATGGTGTTGGCTTTCGGCGTTGATTATGGGCGGCTGGCGTTGATCCGGCGTGTGCACAAGTGCGCAGGTGCAACGCAGAAGGGACTGGTTTAGCTGAATTGACGCGAGGCCAAAGCTCCTAAACCACCGCGCGCTGCTGGCATCTCCTGCTACCGTTTGGCGCGGCCTGGGCCTTGTGCTCCGACATTCGCTACCGTGTGCTGCGAGGCCGTCCGCAGCCGCACGCCGTGAGGAAGGAGTGTCCACCATGACAACGACTTCGCATGTCCTTTCGGACATGGCCGCGCTTCGATCAGCGCTGCGCCAACAGGGTGACCCGCACTGCGAGCTGTTTCGGCTGCACCCTTGGCGCGCCGTGCTGGACATAGCCTTCGACTGGCTCATCGTTCTCAGCTCGGTGGCGCTGGTCATGTGGTGGAGCGAGCTGTTCGCGACACTGGCTGTTGTGCTGATTGCCAACCGCCAACGGGCACTCGGCAACATCCTTCACGATGCGGGACATCGGAATCTGTGGCGGGACCGAAAGCGAAACGATCTGGTGGCGCGCCTTTTCATCGCGCCCTTGTTGTTCGCCAGCCTGACCCGCTACCGCGAAACGCACTTCAAACACCACATGGAACTCGGGACCTATGGGGGTGACCCCGATCTCCTGTTTTTCGCTCGAAGGGGGCCAACGACATGGTTCTCGAACTACCTGGACCAGGTCTATTCTTTGAGCGCTTGGCTGTCGTCGATGGGTGGGCACCTGTTTTCGCGACAGGTTCGCGCGGTCAGTCAGCTCTACATCATCGGGTGGTGGCTAGGAGCGGTGGCGTTGATGTGGGTTGTGGCCGGCCCCGACTTCACGATCACCTTTCTGGTGCTGTGGCTGCTGGCCAGGGCAACAGCATTCCATCTGATCACCACATTCCGCGAGATGTGTGATCACTTCGGCCTTCGGCCGGGTGGCGTGTTCACCTTTACGCGTGACATAGCTTGCCTCGGTTTCTGGCGCTGGCTGATCCACCCGCGCAACAACGGGTACCACCTCACCCATCACCTTTTGCCAGCGGTGCCTTACTACCGACTGCCCGAGGCGCACCGGTTGCTGAAAGGGCAAGAAGTCTTTCGGGATCGCGGCAAGGTCTGCTGTGCCTACTTCACCGGCACCGAACCAGTGACTGGCGCCTGGCTGACGCAAGGGCGGGTTCCATGAACAGGGCGCTGGGTAGCTTGCAGGTTGCGGCGCTTCTGGTTTCGGCCAGCTACGGGATCGGGTTTCTTTTCGGGTCGGGCGAACTGGCACTTTCCCACGGTATGGCAGGCAGCATTTATGGGGTAGCTACCGGCTTTGGCATGTTGGTGTTGGCTGCGTTCGCACGGCAGCTCTGGGCAACTGGGCTTCCGGTCTGGGATCTGTTTGGCCGTGCCTATGGCAAGCAGCTTCAGGGCGTTGTGGCGTTGCTGTCATTGATCTGGATGTCAGGCGTACTAGCTGCTCAGATTCAGGGTGGTGTTGCGGTGTTGGAGCTGTTGGGCCTTGAACAGACACACAGCCACCTGGTGATCTTGCTGTTGATCTACGGCGCATCGCGATTGGATCTGCGGTTCGCATCGGCCCTGTTCACCATGTGTCTTCTTGCGAGTGCCGCTGTCCTGGTCTACGCGCTGGTCGTTGCCAAGGGCATGGGCGTCTACCTGCAGGCGATTCCCGCATTTTCCGAAGACCTGTCCACGTTCAGTGCATCCCGCGTGGTGGCCATTTCTTGGGCTGTCAGCTTGCTGGTGTGTACCGGTGCCGACTACCAGCAATTCGTATTGGCCGCGCGCTCACCTTTGGCCGCCGTGGGCGGCTGCGTTCTGGCGGGGCTGCTGCTCTTCGTGATCGCTTTCTTACCGTCGGCCGTGGTGGTCGCCATGCAGGGGGGTGGCATGTTGAGCGACTTGGCGGACACCAAGCAGGTGGTTCCCTGGGTGCTGGGTCAGGTCGCTGGGTCGGTGGGGCAGGGCGCAGACAAGCTCATGCTCATCGCCCTGTCCGTGGCAGCGTTGGGTGCAGGCGCAGCGATCTTGCGCGCCATGACGGAAGCGTTGGCGTGCACCGCTTCCGGCAGTCGTTCTGCGGGTCACCCGATGTTTGCGCTGATTGCCTTGGGTTTGAGCGCGTTGCTGGCCTCACGGGACCAGGGCATTGTGGACACCATGGTGTCGGTCAACTTGGTCTACATCGCAAGCATCGGCGTTTGCTTTGCCACCATGGTTGCCGGCATCGTCGTACCGCCGCAGCAAGCACGGTGGATCGTGGCGGTTGGCTTTACTGCGTCAGTCGCCGTGCATCTGGCGGGCTGGTTGGGGCAGTATGGCGAAGACACCGACGTGGTGTCACTGCTGCTCGGATGCTTCTTGTCCGCTGGCACCGCCCTGTGGTTCCGCTTTGCGACCGGAGGGTTGGCTCGCCGATTCTTCAGCCTGCGCCGTTGATGGCTCGAACCCGACAGAAGGCTCCAGGCTATTTCTGGCCACCTTGACGATCAGGGCAGTGATGTCACTGGCCATCGGTGGTTCAAGGTCCCAGTGGTGCCAGAACAGGTCCACCATCTCTCGCTCATCGGGGCAGACGTCCACGAGCTGCCCCGCTTCCACCAAGGGAGCCGCCTGCCAGCTGGGAATCAGGCCATAGCCAGCGCCCATGGCAACCCCTTCGAGTAAGGCGACAGGCGAGGGCAGGTAGTGTCTGGCGTACCGCTCAACGGCGAACCCGAAATGCCTTTTCAGGAAGTCGTCGTGCAGCGAGTCTTTGCGGTTGAACAACACCGCCGGCGTTGAGAGCACAGCGGGCACTGTGAGCCCGCTTAGAAAGTGCGTGGAGGCGAAGGCTGGCGTCGCATAGCAGCGGTATTCCATTGCGCCCAGGCATTCGGCCAAGAAGCCATCGGCGGGTTTGGCAGATGTCGATATGCACCCGATCACATCGCCGCGAGCCAGCAGGGCAGAGGTGTGATCCTGATCGTCAGCGATCACCTCCAAGGCCACCAGCTGACCCATCAGCAAATCCTTGAGCACTTCAGGAAACCAGGTGGCCAGGGAATCGGCATTCACCGCAATGGCCAGGGACACGGGGGCGTGTGGTTTGGCGGTTGGCGCAAGTTCTTGAAGTGCCGATCCCTCAAGGATGCGCAGCGCTTTCACATGTCGCAGTAGCACTTCACCGGCATGCGTGGCCGCCACCGGCCGTTCGCGCTTGACCAGCACGGTGGACAGCGATTCCTCCAGCGCCTTGATGCGCTGGGAGACAGCGCCCCGTGTGATGCTGAGCACGCTGGCCGCGCGGTCAAAGCTTTGCTGCTCGACCACAGTGGCAAACGTTTCCAGCTGATCACGATCCAGCATATGGGGCGGCTCCGGAAGTGCCAGCGACGGCAGATCGCTGACTGCACCCATTTAGCTGGGAGCTGCGAAATCCTTTCTAGATGGCGCGGGTATCGCGCGCGTCTCAATGGTTTCCAGTCGTTTCCGTCCGTCGGAGCTTCTTGGAACGAATTGATGGCATTCGGCGTTTCACGAACCGAGACTCATGGAGTTGCGTTCCCGATTTTTGGATGGTCCTTCCGATAATCTCCACATGGTGCCGCCCCGAAAAATTCGCCGCTCGCCGACTTGCGAACCATAACGCTGCTGGCGCATTCGCCAAGGCCTTTCGCGGCATAAAAAGCCGCCTTCCCACCGCCGTTTCACTCTGGTGAGCCCCTTCCATTTATTCCACGGTGCCCAGGCGCTCGCGCCTTGACGAAGCGCTTTGGATGTCGCACGGCGACCGACGAATGCGGGGCAGGGTGCTCACCTGAGCAGACTCGATGACCGAGGGGAGGATTCCCAAACCGGCTCCCTCAGAAATTGGGGCAGTGTTCCTTGGATCGCAGATGACACGATTTTTTGGATCACTGAGCAGGCCATGAGACCGCGAGCGATGAAACATCTTTTACGGTTGTTTGCCGTGTGGATTCAACCACCGGGTGCACCGTGGCAATCTTTGAGCGCTTGTCGGGTGACATTCCATTCTTGGCAGTGCCATGGGCCGAATGGACGAGGAGAACTGTGGATTGGAGCTGTGAAGCATGAAGTGACTGGAGGTTGGTATGTGGCTGCTTGTCGCGCGTGAACCCCGGGCCAATGCACCGCACTGGACCGGTCGACGATGGTTAGCGGTCATCGATGCGGTGGTCTGGCCGCTGTTCTGGGTGTTCCTGTTGAGCCAGATCGATGCGCCCGTCGGAATCGTCGGCCCCATGGCCGTTGCTATTGCGCTCCTTATTTCAGCAAAGCGAATCCATCGCGCGGTGTGGGTCAATCACCGCTACTGGTTCACCACCTGGCGGTGGGGGCGGATTGCCGCGTCGCTGTTCGTGATCGGGATGGTGCTGAAGCTCGCTGTTTCGGTTTGACCCACAACTCCGAAAGCAGAACCGTAGCCTACCGTCGATGCACACAAGTATCGCTTCCCGCAACAACCTCAAGGCGCTGGCACGCCCGGTTCAGCAGGTTCTCGCGGCTTGAGGCGCTCGCTAAAGGAGCTCGGCGAGCCCAAACCCCGGAGCCTAGGGGCAAGCCGAACCGCTTGCCCCGCACAACGGGCCTTGCTCTGCAAACAGGGCAGTCGTGCGTACGTGCTTTCTCAGCATCTTTGCGGTGCGGTGGTCAGACGGCGGTTATAGGGAATGGCCATTGGCGTCATTCAATCGCCACTCCTGCTGCAAATTTTTTTCGGGTTTGCAACTGCTTTATTCAACGGAACGGAGCCAGAAGAGGGAGCTGCCCGTCACCTCTTCTTTGTAATAGTTATTCACCAAAGCGTCAGCATCTACCCATCCGCCATCGGTCATCTTGTCTTGCCATTCCTGGCCCCAAGAGTTGTGCACTTTAAACAGCTCCACCACCTCATCTTTTGAGTTCTTTGCCTTCTTGTAACCGGATACGACGATGTTGTGTTGACCACATTTGTCTTCGGCACTTCGCTCAACACAAACAGGGCCGTAACTCACTGGAGTGCCTGACTTTAGGACTTTAATCATTCTTTCTTTCATTTCATTTTTGGTTGAAGTTGCATCTACCTCTGGGAACCTTTCTACTCTTGGATGAGGCATAGCCATGTAGGTGCATCGTTGAAAGATAATGCTGTAAAGAAATTCGCCGAAAGTTTCTTTGCGGAGGCTTTGTTCGACCACTTTAGCGTGTTTTTCGACGGACAGCGCTCGAGGCAGTATCTGGTTCGCCATCTCGATGGTCGCTTCCAAACAGCCGTCACAAACCGGCGCTTCTATATTTTCAGGTTTCATTTTTTCGCGCTGTGTTCGGTATACGTCATTCATTTTCTTCAGATTCAGCTTGGCTGATTCTTTGGTGGACGCAAATTTTGCCGCAAATTGGTCATACGAGAATTCTTTTTCGGTGCATAGAAGTACTGGAACTTGCTTTTTTCTTGCGGCATTTATCAGATTTGCAATCGCATTTATTGGAACCACGAGTCCTCTGTGGTCATTAAATACGGTTTTTTGGTCCTGAATGTTCAGATGGGTATGGTTTTCGCGGATGCCTAATTCCTGGCCTTTTTTATTGGGCGTCAGGTAACTCCAGAGATGGAGGGGGGAAACTTCTTCATCTGAATCAACTTCTGAGCAATTCTTAATTTTTTCAGTTTTGCAGTAAAGATGTTGAAGTATCGTCGCGTTGGAGAATGACTGGCAAAGTCCAAGCCCTTTCTGATCGCGAATGCGGGGCATGTTGGGAACTTCGTAGACTTCCAATGGGGTGTCGAATTCCGCTGGCACCCGAACAAATGGTCCAGCGCCTGCATATTGCGCGTGTGAGTTGCTCATCGCGGCAGCGATGACAATGGCGGCGGCGAATTGGCGAAGAGGGCTCGTTCGTTTTGCCTGTGTTTTGAAGCCTGCGGCAAGGGCCGCAACGGCATTGCCAAGCCAGCGCAGCGATAGAGGAACTGGCCGTGAATGCCAGCCGATTGCGCTCTGCAAAAGGAGCGAGACAGAAAGGAGTTTGTTCAAGCGACTTACCACCACACCTTCGGCCGGTGCACAGTCCCATGCATTTCCTCTCATCCACTCTCGGGCGTGCCGAGTGCGTCAGCTGAACAGGGCATAACGCACGGGGCGTGTTGAGTTGGGGGGCTGCGCTTGCACGGCGCAGCCGCTCCATCGCAGCACTGACTTTCCCCATTCTGGCTTTGCACACGCAGACTAAGAGGGTACCGGGCTGAGTCACCGCCTCGATGAGGGGTTGTTCAGTGTTTGTGGGGTCATGATAGCGCCGCACGGTGCCCGGACTGTCGCTCCATGTCGGCGGGTTTTCCCCGGGCGGGTCACGCCCAGAACTTGTTGGCGTCTTTGAAACCAGCGGACAACCCGCATGCATTCAGCACCAGCCGCGGGCACCGACTGCAGAGGGGCAGGCTGCCTTCGTCGGCGCTGAACACCAGCTCGGCTGGCCTGGTTGTGAGCTTGGTCGAGTGCGTGCAGTCAGTGCGATGCCACTGGCCGAGTCTCGCTCCACTGAGCCAGCTCGCTGCGGCGCCAAGCCACAGCTCTCACACCGACACGGACAGGGCAGGGGAATTGTTGCTGGGCCATGAGCCGGTAGATCGTTGAACGCCCCAGACCCGTCAACTGCATGACGGAGGGCATGCGCAGGAAAGCGGTAGACGCTGAGTCCTGTGCATCGGAGGGCAGGGCGTGTGATTGCTGCACGGCGTTCTCCCGGTGTAGGCGTGTCATTGACTGTAGTGCGCTGATGGCACTGTGGACACGCTGGATTCGCCGTCAAATCTTGCTATTGGCGTTCTTGCTGCAAGGTGTCGGGCACGAAGACAACAAAGCTCGAGCGCTTCTTGACCTGCGGCGCACCTCTGTCGGTTCGTTGGTGCTGCGCTGTAGCCACAGATCCGGAGGACTTTTTTGGTCAGGAGCATCGAACCCGAAACTGGCACCAGACTGGCACCAGCCCAACCCAAAAAGCAAAAAAGTCAGCAGGCGCTAACCTGCTGACTTTCGTGTTTCTTGGCTCCCCGACCTGGACTCGAACCAGGGACCTGCGGATTAACAGTCCGTCGCTCTACCGACTGAGCTATCAGGGAACAGCCTCAAATTATAGCGTCGGTTTTTGCGCTTTTGAAGCAGGCCCAAGATTTTTTGAACAGATCACTCTTTGTGGGCGTTATGCACCTGCAGCAACTGGTGCAGATGCGTGCTGGTGGTCGTGTACTGCAGCAGCACCGGCCGGTTGGGATGCACGATGGGGGCTGCCGCATAGGCGGCCAGCGTGCATTCGTGAAACCCGCAGACCAGCAGCTTGCGTTTGCCCGCATAGGTGTTGATGTCTCCCACCGCGAAGATGTCGCGCTCGCTGGTGGAATAGGTGGCCGTGTCAACGACCAGTTGCTTGCGTTCCATGGCCAGTCCCCAGGCCGCGATCGGGCCGAGCCGCGGCGAGAGACCTTGCAAGACGAGCAGCCTGTCCAGCGGCAGCTCAATGTTCGTTCCATCAGGTTGAGCAAGATCGACGCTGCTCAGTCGCTCCTCCTGTGTCTTGAACCCGGTCATCTGACCGGCCACGAACCGCATGGCACCCTGTGCACAACGCTCTCGCATCAGTGCCACACGCTGCGGATCGGCGCGGAAGCTGTCCCTGCGGTGCACCAGTGTGACGCTGGCGGGGCGATCGTCTGATCCATCGGACAGGCCAAGCGCACATTCGATCGCCTGCTCGTCGTCACCAACGATGAGCACGTGCCGCCCGTTCAGTGCACCCGCGTCGCTGGCACGGAAAAACAGTTGCGAATCTTCAAAGACGTCCAGTCCATCCACTCCGAGCCGGCGTGGCTCGAATGCACCGACACCCGCCGCAATGAAGACGGTCTTCGCAACGAGGCGGATGCCTTTCGATGTACCAACGAGAAATCGTCCATCGGCCTGGCGTTCCAGCTCCCGGACTGTCTGTCCGAGATGGAAAACCGGAGAAAACGGGGCGCACTGCTGGCGGAGCGCGTCGACCAGGCCCTGGCCAGTGCAGACTGGCACCCCGGGAATGTCGTAGATGGGTTTGTCGGGATACAGCTCGACAGGCTGGCCCCCGATATGGGGCAGTGCGTCGATGACATGGGCTCGGATGTCGAGCAGACCCAGTTCGAACACCTGGAACAGGCCCACCGGGCCTGCCCCGATGACCACGGCGTCGACAGCGACGGGCTCGCTGGCGGGCGCGGAGGCAGGCTCTCCGGCGCGCTGCCGCGGGTCCATGATCAGCGAATCAGTTCGGACAGCTTGCCCGTGCGGTCCTTCCACTGCTCGTGGTCGGGCAGCGGGTCCTTGCGCTTGGTGATGCTCTTCCAGCCGGGCAGCAGGGCAAGTTCTGCATTCAGGGCTGTCATGTGCACCTGGTCCTTGGGCAGGTCCTCTTCCGCAAAGATCGCGCTCACCGGGCACTCGGGGATGCAGACCGCGCAGTCGATGCACTCGTCCGGATCGATGGTCAGGAAATTGGGACCTTCGCGGAAGCAGTCGACAGGGCAGACGTCGACGCAATCGGTGTATTTGCAGCGGATGCAGGCTTCGGTGACAACGTGGGTCATGGTGTGGGAGAAAAATCGATCAAACGCGGGATTTTAGGCGGTGCAGGAGGGTAAGGCCCGGGGAAGCCCTTGGCCTTGATATTGGTTAAGTGCTGCCCGGCGCCGGAACTCAGCTGACCAGAAGGGCGCCCGAGGTCTTGTGACTGGCGGTGTCGACCAGCACCAGCGAGCCCAGGGCGCGCGATTGTGCAAACGGTGCGGTGGCCAGCGGCTCCTGCAGCGCCAGCTCGATGTGACCGATGGCGTTGGGTTCGAGCTGGGTGGCGTCTTCTTCGGCCAGGGTGTGGATGTCGAGCTTGTGGACGATGCGCTTGACCTTGGCCTTGACCCAGCGGTGGCCGTGCAGGGCCCAGTAGACACGGCCCGCGACAAGGGTTTCGTCGTCCATCCAGGCGACCGTGGCGCGGATCTCGCGGCTGGCTTCCAGGGCTTGACCCTGCTCATCGACGGCCAGAAGCCAGTCGCCGCGCGACACGTCCACTTCGCGATCAAGCACGATTCCGGCGCTGTGGCCGGCGGGCACCGCCTGCGGGTTGCGCACGTGGTTGAGGACCTGCGCCACGGTGGCCGTCTGGCCGCTGGGCATGACCTTGATCTGCTGGCCGGGCTGCACGGTGCCGGTGGCAACACGGCCCCAGAACACGCGGCGCCCCTGGCTGGTATCGGACGACGAAGAGAACTTCTCGACCCACTGCACCGGGAAGGCAAAGGGCAGGGTGGTGTCGGCAGCGGTTACGGGCAGCTGCTCCAGGATGGCCAGCAGCGTGGGGCCGGTGTACCCGCACCAGCCGGCATCGGCTGCGGCGTCGACCACGTTCCAGCCCTTGAGGGCGGAGACCGGCACGGTGGCGGTGACGGAGATACCGGCGTCGGCCGCGAACGCGCGCAGGGCGCCAGAGATGTTGGCGAAGGCCAGCGCGCTGTCTTCGACGGCGTCGAGCTTGTTGACGGCGAACACCACGGACGGCACACGCAGCAGCTTGAGCAGCAGGGAATGGCGACGCGTCTGCGGCAGCAGCTTCAGGCCGGCGTCCTTCCAGTCCAGCTTGGTCGCATCGACCAGCACCACGGCAGCGTCGGCGGCCGATGCAGCGGTCACCATGTTGCGGGTGTACTGCTCGTGGCCGGGCGCATCGCCAATGATGAACTTGCGGGTCTCGGTATTGAAGTAGCGGTAGGCGACGTCAATGGTGATGCCTTGCTCGCGCTCGGCCGACAGGCCATCGGTGAGCAGCGCGAGGTCGGTCTCACCCTGGCGTTGCACGCCGGCGAGGTGGTCCTGCAGCACGGCCTTGCTGTCGACCAGCAGACGGCCGATCAGCGTGCTCTTGCCGTCATCGACCGAGCCGCAGGTGATGAATTTCAACGCGGTGCGGGTGTCGGCGGCGGTGGAGGGGGTAACAACAGCGTTCATACAAAACTTTCGCGAGAAATGTCTGGTTCCAGAACACCGCGGAACCGGCTCTGCCGGGCCGCAGGTGTTGCCCCTTGAGGGGCGGGGCTGGCTACACGCAGTGAGCCAGCGATGGGGGTGGGCTAGAAGTACCCATCCTTCTTCCGCTTCTCCATCGAAGCTTCTGACGTCTTGTCGTCCATGCGCGTCGCGCCTCGTTCGCTCACGTCGGCGGCCAAGGTCTCGATCACGATGTCGCCGGCCGTGGCGGCCAGGCTTTCCACCGGGCAGGTGCAGGTGATGTCGCCCACGGTGCGGAAGCGCACGTTGCGGATCTGCACCGTCTCGCCGTCCTTGGGCGGCGTCAGCTCGGTCACGGGGACCAGCAGGCCGCGGCGGTCGACCACCTCGCGTTTGTGCGTGTAGTAAATCGAGGGCAGGGCGATGTTCTCGCGCTCGATGTACTGCCACACGTCCAGCTCGGTCCAGTTGCTGATCGGGAACACGCGGAAGTGTTCGCCCGGGGCCAGGCGGGTGTTAAACAGGGTCCAGAGCTCGGGGCGCTGAGCTTTGGGTTGCCACTGACCGAAGCTGTCGCGGTGCGAAAAAATGCGCTCCTTGGCGCGCGCCTTCTCTTCGTCGCGGCGGGCGCCGCCGATCAGGGCGTCGAAGCGGAATTCTTCAATGGCTTCGAGCAGCGTGACCGACTGGTGCACGTTGCGACTCTCGCCGGGGTGGGCCAGGCGCACGGTGCCACGCGCCATCGAGTCTTCAACACTGCGCACGATCAGCTCGGCCTGCAGCTCCTTGGCGCGGCTGTCCCGGAAATCGGTCACTTCGGGAAAGTTGTGCCCGGTGTCGATCATCAGCAGCGGGTAGGGAATCCGGCCGATGCCGAAGGCCTTCTCGGCGCACTTGAGCATGACCAGCGAATCCTTGCCGCCCGAGAACAGCAGGGTGGGGCGCTCGAAAGCAGCCGCAACCTCGCGCAGGATAAAGATGGTTTCCTCCTCGAGCGCGTCGAGGTGGGCGTTGCTCAGGTGGTGTTCGGCAGATTGCAGCACGGCGTTGTCGGTACGGGCGTTCATGGGCGGTGTCTCAAGGATTCGAATCAGTGGGCCAGGTGCAGGCCGCATTCGCGGTTGTCTTCGCCCTTGGTCGGGTCCACGTAGTCGAAGTTGTTGGGCAGGCCGTGGGCTTCACAGTATTCGTAGAGGTCCTTGGACGTCCAGTGCAGCAGCGGCGCGACCTTGATCAGGCCGTCGGGATTGATGCTCACCGGGTCCATCTGGGCGCGCACGGCGGTGTCGGTGGCGCGCAGGGCGGTGAACCAGACCTTGGGTGCGGTCTCGCGCAGGGCGCGGGCGAAAGGCTCGAGCTTCACTTCTTCGGTGAAGGCCGCGTGGCGCGGATCGTCCAGCGCGGGCGTGGCGCCTTCCACGGCTTCGCGGTGCGCGCGCGAGCGGCGCGGCAGGTAGATCTTGAGGTTCAGCTTGAGCTGGCGGGTCACCTCGTCGGCGAAGCGGTAGGTGGCTTCGGTGTTGTAGCCGTTGTCCATCCAGACCACCGGCACGTCGGGATTGACCTGGGTGACCAGATGCAGGATGACGGCCTCGAACGGGCGGAAGTTGGTCGTGACGATGGGGGCCTGGCCCAAGCCCAGGGCCCATTTCACCAGGGCGGGTGCATCGCGGCCGAGATCGGCGTTGACTTTGGCAAGGTCGATGGTGCTCATGTGGTTGCTTCTTCGAATGGGGCTCAGACGGCCGCGAAATGGGGCTGCACGTCCACGGCGTCGCCCTGGTAGTAGGCGTCGTAGTGGGTCAGCAGCTTGCGCCCGTGCTCGATGCTCTGGTCGGCGCGCAGCACCGCCTGCGTGAAGCCGGTGCGCTGCATCTGGGCGAGCTGGTCGATCAGCACATCGCCGATGGCGCGGATCTGGCCGGTGAAGCCCAGGCGGCGGCGCAGCAGGAAGGCCTGACTGAAGGCGCGGCCGTCGGTGAAGGCAGGGAAGTGCAGCACCACAGTCTGGATGCCGTCCAGCGCAGCTTCGCGAGGGTCGGCGTCGTTGGCCAGCGTCAGCGTGCCGGCTTCGTCTGCGACAAAGGTGTCGGCCTTGAAGAGTTCGATCTGTTTGCTCATGCGGTTCTCGTGCGGGTTCAGGCGGCGACAGGGTGGCGGGCAGTGGCCACGCGCACCGCGTTGGCGGCGGTCTTGAACGGATCGATGCCCAGGCGCTTGACGGCCTGGATGAAGGTTTCCGAAGGCTGGCGCTGCGCGCGGAAGGTGTCGATCACCGCCTCGATCACGTCGACCATTTCGTTGGCCGCGAACGAGGGACCGATCACCTTGCCCGGCACGGCCTCGCCCGACAACAGCGTGCCGTCCGAGCCGCCCAGGGTGACCTGGTACCACTCCTGACCATCCTTGTCGACGCCCAGGATGCCGATGTGGCCGCTGTGGTGGTGGCCGCAGCTGTTGATGCAGCCGCTGATGTGCAGGTCGATCTCGCCCAGGTCGTGCTGTTCGTCCAGGTCTTCGTAACGGGCCAGCAGGGCTTGCGCGATGGGCAGCGAACGGGCGTTGGCCAGGTCGCAGAAATCACCGCCTGGGCAGGCGATCATGTCGGACAGCAAGCCGATGTTCGGGCGCGCCAGACCCAGGCGGCGGGCTTCGCGCCAGAGTTCGGGCAGGGCGCCGCAAGGCACCCAGGGCAGCAGCAGGTTCTGCTCGTGGGTGACGCGGGCTTCACCCGAGGAGAAGCGGTCAACCAGTTCGGCAGCGCGCTCCAGCTGTTCGGCGCTGGCGTCGCCGGGGGCAGAACCCAGGCGCTTGAAGGAAAGGGTCACCGAGCGCAGGGCCGGGTTCTGGTGCGGCTTGACGTTGCGCGCCAGCCAGCGGCCGAACTCGACGTCGTTCTCGGCCGCAGCCTGCAGGACCTGCTCAACCTTGGCGTCGGCACTCCTGTGGGCGCTGACAGGCTGCGGTGGCGCAAAGAAAGCGCTCACACGGTCCAGCTCGGCCTGGGTGATGGTGTGAGGTGCGCCGTCCTGCTCGACGATGTCGCGGTACTCGGCTTCGACCTGATCCACGAAGGCCTGGCCTTCGGCCTTGACCAGGATCTTGATGCGGGCCTTGTACTTGTTGTCGCGACGGCCAAAGCGGTTGTAGGCACGTACGATGGCTTCGAGGTAGTTGAGGATCTGGTTCCAAGGCAGGAACTCGCGGATCGTGCTGGCAATGATGGGGGTGCGGCCCATGCCTCCACCGACCAGCACTTTGAAACCCAGGGCGCCCTCGGCGTCGCGCACCAGGTGCAGGCCCACGTCGTGCCAGGGCACCGCAGCGCGGTCTTCCCGGGCGCCGGAGATGGCAATCTTGAACTTGCGCGGCAGGAAGGCGAACTCGGGGTGCAGCGTGCTCCACTGGCGCATGATTTCCGCGAACGGGCGCGGATCGGCGATCTCGTCCACCGCGACACCGGCCAGCGCATCGGTGGTGATGTTGCGGATGCAGTTGCCACTAGTCTGGATGCCGTGCAGGTTGACGCTGGCCAGCAGGTCCATCGCATCGGCAGCGCGGTTCAGCGGAATCCAGTTGAACTGCACGTTCTGGCGCGTGGTGAAGTGGGCGCAACGGTCGGGCAGGCTGGGCACGTCGGCCAGGGCAGCATTGGCCTTGGAGGTGTCGTGTGCTTCCTTGTGGTCGAAGTCGCGGGCCAGGCGAGCCAGCACGCGCAACTGGGCGGTGTTGATCTCGCCATAAGGCACGGCCACGCGAAGCATGGGGGCAAAGCGCTGGATGTACCAGCCGTTCTGCAGGCGCAGCGGTTTGAAGGCTTCACCATCGAGGGTGCCGGCCTGGAAGCGTTCAAGCTGGTCGCGGAACTGCGCCGCGCGCTGTTGCACGAACTGGCGGTCGAAATCGGAATACTGGTACATGGACTTCGTGAAAAAACGGAAATCGGAAGACGGAAATCAGAATGCGATCAGCTTGGTGCCGGCATAGGCCAGCAGCACCGACAGCAGGGAGCGCACCAGGCGCTCCGGTGTGTGGCGCATCAGCCGGGTTCCCAGCCAGATGCCAGGCAACGAGCCGGCCAGCAGCTTGGCCAGCAAGGCCCAGTCCACCGAGCCCAGACTGGCATGACCCAGACCGGCCACCAGCGTCAGCGGCACGGCGTAGGCAATGTCGGCCGCGATGATGCGCGGCAGCGGCAACAGAGGAAACAGGATGAGCAGCACAGAGACACCGATCGCGCCGGCGCCAACCGAGGTCAGTGTCACCAGCGTGCCGATCACCGCCCCGAACAGCACCGGCAAGCTCCAGTGGCGGGCGCGGGTGGCGTGCTCCAGTTCGCCGGCGGGCAGGGTGCGTGGCAGCACCTTGCCGCGGGCAGCCTTGTAGAGCGTCGCGGCGGCCGTCAGCAGCAGCGCCACGCCCAGGGTGTTGGTCATCAGGTGTTGCACCTGGCTGCTGGTCGTGCCCAGGTTGTGCAGGACCCACAGCGTGACCAGGGAGGCCGGAATGCTGCCCGAACACAGCTGCCCGACCACGCGCCAAGGGACCAGACGCTGGCGCGCCAGATTGATCGTGCCGCCGGCCTTGGTCACTGCCGCAAACAGCAGATCGGTGCCGACCGCCATGTAGGGCTTGATCCCGAAGAAGAAGATCAGGATCGGGGTCATCAGCGACCCCCCGCCCACGCCCGTGAGGCCGACGATCAGGCCCACAGAGAAACCGGCGATGACAAAGGCGAGTTCAGACATGGGCCGCGACTGTACGCAAGCTCATATATATCTCAAACGACATTTTCGTTTTTCATATATGCCGTCTGGTTATCAAGAGCCGGCGGGTCAGGCTGGCGGAAGCAGGGTACCTGGTGCGGGGTAACATCCAGACCATGCACAAACAGCGGATCTACGTGCACGTCGTTGGATTCAGTGACGTCGAACGCCATGCTCTCAATACCGTGTTCCGGCTCTCCGAAGAGCGCGAACTGGCCTACGCCCTCTGGATGCCCCTGACGGCACCCGGAACGCACCCGAACACCGCGCTGGCCGAAGTGGTGCTGGTCGACGGCGACAGTGCCGAGGCGGTGCTGCTGCACGCCAAGCAGACACCCGCAGGCCAACGCCTGATCTGGGTCGGCAACAACCCGCCCCCCCACGCCTGGCGAACGGTCCAGCGCCCCATCCAATGGGCCAATGTGCTCAACGAACTGGACGCTGTGTACGCCGCGCGGCAGGTCGATTCGGGCTTTCTCGATCTGGACATCACGCTGCCTGGTCCATTGGAAGTGGAGGGCACGCCCATTCACAAGCGGGCATTGATCGTAGGCGCCACGGCACCGGAACGGCAGCGCCTGACCGACTTGCTGGACCGCTGTGGCATCACCGATGTGGACCGCGCCGACACCACCGAAGGCGCCCTCGAGTTCATTTCCCGCCACCGTTACTGCTGCGGCGTGTTCGACCTGGACGAGCACCATGTGGACACCTGGCAGCTGGCGCAGCACTTTGCCCAGCACAACCAGAACGCTCTCACCATGGGCGTCAGCGAGCACGCCGGCCCGCTGGCGCCTTGGCTGAACCGCCGCCGCGTGCGCCGCGACACCGAGCGCACCGGCATCAATGCACTGGTCGGCCGGCCTTTGCCAGAGGCGGAAGTACAGCGCTGGTTCGAGCTGCTCTGACGGGCGCTCAGGCGTCCTGCCGCCGCGCCGATTTCCAGGCGAAACGGGCCGGGTCGAAGGCCCGCTCCAGGTCGAGGTCATCGTCGGGAAGCGTCGACGCTTCCCCGCTCATGCTGGCGGCGAGCCAGTTGGCGCACCAGTGCGCCAGCGTCAGGCCACGCGACCCCATGGCGGACATCATGTAAAGACCCGGGAGCCGGGGCGCGTCGGACAAGGGAATCCGGCCGCGGCGATGACCTGCCGCCCGCATCTGTTCGATCAGGGCGGGCTGGTCGGGCACCGCGCCGACCATCGGCACCCGGTCCAGCGAAGCGCAACGCACCTGGGCCCAGCCCAGCAGCTCGCCTCGTTCCGCGCACCGACGCAAATGGTCTGCAGCCGCAGGATGCAGCTGTTCCAGACTCGCAGCGTTGCGTTCGTGGGCCTCAGGCCGGACCGTCACATCCTGGCTGCCACGCGCATAGGTCGATCCCATGGCCCAGACCCGCCGTGGCCAGAGCGGTGGAAGTTCACGGTCTTCGTACGAAGGGACAAACACCCCGTTGTTCCGCATTGGCCGAGGTGCCAACGGTTCGCCTGTCAGAGACGCCAGGGTAAGTTGGCCCTGGACAGGGCGCAAGGGAAGTGCCGCCGGATCGTCGCTGAACAATGTTTGCAGCAGCGCGTGGGCACCGAATGCGCAAGCCACCACTGCCACCGGAGCGCGACCGAGCACAACACCGCCGGCGTCGAGTGCAAACCAGTGGGCATCGCGCCGCTCAAGTCGCTGCACCTGTGCCGACCAGCGTGTCTGCAGTCGTCCCAGGCCTTGCGCCTCGTCCAGCCACGCCTGTACCAGCGCCGCCGGACGCACCAGAGCGGCGGGCTTGCGCCCGGGATCGTGGCCCAGGTTGTCGACCTCGGTGGGCTGCCAGCCGGCGCCTTCTGGCACAAGGCGCTCCAGCTGAGCGTGCGCATCGGCCACACCGAGGGCACAGAGTCGGGAAAGGGGAGTGGGCGAGCGCGTCACGTGCGGGCTCAACATGCCCACGGGCAAGCCGGAGGCGCCCTGGGCCGCTTCCGATCCCGCATCCATCAGTTGGACGCTCCAGCCGCGTCTGGCCAGAGTGGCGCAGCAGGCTGCACCCGCCAGACCCGCACCCAGCACGAGCGCCTGGCGGGTTTCGGTGGTGTTCAAGATGGCCGTGGCCAGCCTTATTGGGCGGCGGGCGGCGGCACGAAACCGGCCGCGGCGTCAGCGCCTTCACCGAAGAAGTGCTTTTCCATCTGGCGCGCGAGGTACTGGCGGGCGCGCGCGTCGGCCAGATTCAGGCGGTTTTCGTTGAGCAGCATGGTCTGGTGCTTGAGCCAGGCGGCCCAGGCTTCCTTGCTCACGCTTTCATAGATCCGCTTGCCCAGTTCGCCCGGGTAGGGCGGAAAGTCCAGGCCATCGGCCTCTTTGCCGAGCTTGATGCATTGAACGGTGCGGGCCATGGGGAGTCCTTATTCGGGTTCGATATAACTGAAATGAAAAACTATTTGTTCCGGTTTGAACGCCGGAGCGGCATCATGCGCGTCCTGAGCAAGCCGGATCGGGCACGGTGGTCCCGCAAACGGGCTCCACTGTAGCAACGATTGCCGCGTCAGGAAGGGTGACAACGGGTTGTCCGGACAGGACCCTGACATAACGCAAAGTGGGCCGCGTCCCCACTTTTACAATCCAAGCTGTTTTTTGTGTCAGCGCCCCATCTCCCCGGGGCCCATTTCCTCCAAGACCATGAGTGCATTTCTGGAAGAGCGCGTCCTGAGCGTTCACCACTGGACCGATCGCTTGTTCAGTTTCACGACCACGCGCGACACGGCGCTGCGCTTCTCCAACGGCCACTTCACCATGATCGGGCTGCGGGTCAACGAAAAACCGCTGCTGCGCGCCTACTCGATCGCCAGTGCCAACTACGAAGAGCATCTGGAGTTTCTGAGCATCAAGGTACCCGACGGTCCATTGACCAGCCGCCTGCAGCACATCCAGGTCGGCGACACCGTGATCGTGGGCAAGAAGCCCACCGGCACCCTGCTGATCGACTACCTGCTGCCGGCCAAGCGCCTGTACCTGCTGGCGACCGGCACCGGTCTGGCACCGTTCCTGTCGATCGTGCGCGATCCCGAGACCTATGAGAAGTTCGAACAGGTCGTGCTGATCCACGGCGTGCGCGAGGTCAAGGAACTGGCCTATCGCGAGATGCTGGAAACCCAGCTCAAGCAGCACGAGTTCCTGGGCGAGATGGTGTCGCAGCAGTTCATCTACTACCCGACGGTCACGCGCGAGCCCTTCGTTCACCAGGGCCGCATTCCGAACATCATCGAGAGCGGCCAGGTGGCCAAGGACACAGGCCTGCCCGAACTGAACCCTGCCGAAGACCGTGTCATGATCTGCGGCAGCCCCGAGATGCTGCGTGACCTCAAGGCCCTGTGCGAGAAGCGCGGTTTTGCAGAAGGCAACACCACCCGCCCGGGCCAGTTCGTGATCGAGCGCGCCTTCGCCGACAACAGCTGATCGCTGCCGATCGGAACTCCGAGGCGCTGTCCGGGTCCATCCGGGGCGCCTCTTTCAATTTCTGGAGATCCCTTGAGCTTTCTCGCTTCCGCCCTCGACCTTCTTGACCGCCATCCACGCCGGGCCCTGGCCTTGGTTGCCGTGGGATGCGTCGGCCTGCTGGCGTTCGGCATCCTGTATCTGCAAAACGTGGTGGGCCTGGAGCCCTGCCCGATGTGCATCGTGCAGCGCTATGCGCTGATCCTGGTCGCCATCGTTGCCGCCCTTGCGTCTGTGCTGTCCGGTCGCAAGGGCCGCAATATCGCGGTGGCGCTGATCGGTCTGCTCGCAGTCGGCGGCGCGTTTGTTGCGGCACGCCAGAGCTTTTTGCAGTGGTATCCGCCGGAGATCCTCAGCTGCGGCCGCGACTTCTACGGAATGATCGAATCATTCCCGCTCAAGCGTGCGATCCCGATGATCTTCAAGGGCAGTGGCGACTGCTCCGCGGTCGACTGGACCTTCTTGAAGATGTCGATCGCCAACTGGTCCTTCGTCTGCTTCACCGGCATTGCCGCCCTGTCGGCGCTGCTCTTGCTGCGCCGACAGAAAGACTGATCAGAGAATCGCGCTGCCCGGGCGCTCGCCGCGCTCGTACACCACGTGGGCGCGTCCCACGATCAGCGAGTCCAAGGTGCCAATGTTCTTCGGGTCCTTGTTGGTGTAGGGCAGCTTCTGCAGCAGATAGCGCATCGCATTCAGGCGCGCGCGCTTCTTGCAGTCGCTCTTGATCACCGTCCAGGGTGCGTCGGCGGTATCGGTCTCAAAGAACATTGCTTCCTTGGCCTTGGTGTAGCCGTCCCACTTGTCCAGCGACGCCAGGTCGATCGGGCTGAGCTTCCACTGTTTGAGCGGGTGCGCCTTGCGTTCCTTGAAGCGGCGGCGCTGTTCTTCTCGGCTGACCGAAAACCAGAACTTGATCAGGTGCACGCCGCTGCGCACCAGTTGGCGCTCGAACTGCGGTGCCTGGCGCATGAACTCCTGGTATTCGTCTTCGCTGCAGAAACCCATCACCTTTTCCACGCCGGCGCGGTTGTACCAGCTGCGGTCGAACAGCACGATCTCGCCGGCCGTCGGCAGGTGCTGCACATAGCGCTGGAAGTACCACTGGCCGCGTTCGACGTCGCTGGGTTTTTCCAGCGCTACGACGCGCGCACCACGCGGGTTCAGGTGCTCCATCATGCGTTTGATGGTGCCGCCCTTGCCGGCCGCGTCGCGACCTTCGAACAGGATCACCACGCGCTGGCCGGTTTCCTTGGCCCAGGCCTGCAGCTTGAGCAACTCCACCTGCAGGAGGTACTTCTGCGCTTCGTAGACCTTGCGGGAGAGCAGGTTCTTGTACGGGTAGGCGCCGCTGCGCCAGTCGGTCGAGAGAATTTCGTCGGGATTGTTTTCGCCCTTGTCGCGGCCCTTTGCGGCCTGTGCCGTTTCCTTGAGCAGGCGACGGATCGCCTTGGCGTCGTCGGGCGAGGCGCCTTCGAGAATGGCGCGCAGGCCCTCGGCCTTGCGGACCTTGTTCGTCGAGGCGTCCGCCAGGATGTCCTTGACCGCTGCGGCCTTGGCTTCCTGTCGGGCATTGACGACGTTGCCCGTGGTGACCTTGGCGATGCGTTTGGGCTGCGTGCTTCCGGTCACATCGCCCATGCTTACCCGGCGAGTGGGCACAGTTTTGGTGGCTTTGGCGGGCATTTTTGCCGCAGCGGCAGCCGTTTTTCGGACGGCACGCCCTGCGGGTTTGCGGACGGAATCGTCGCTGCTGGCGCTGGTGGAGTTCTGTCGTTCGGTCATGGTCAGTTCATCATCTGGACACAAAAAGCCAGTATGAACCGATGGCATTGCAGTGGTTTGACTTTTGTCAAATCACCCGGGCCGGACGCACCGTAGAAGGCTCAGCCGATCTTCTTGACCAACACCTGGCTGCGGCGGTCCCAGTTGTACTTGCGCTTGCGCGCTTCGGGCAACCAATCGGGACTGACCTGCACGAACCCGCGCTTGATGAACCAGTGCATGGTGCGGGTGGTGAGCACGAAGATGCTCTGCAGGCCTTGCGCCTTGGCACGGGTCTCGATCCGCTTGAGCAGGCGTTCGCCATCGCCCTGGCTCTGGCTCTGGGGCGAGACGGTGAGCGCGGCCATTTCGGCGGTGCGCTCGTCGGGGTACGGGTAGAGCGCGGCACAGCCGAAGATGACGCCATCGTGCTCGATGATCGTGTAGTTGCTGGCGTCGCGTTCGATCTCGGTGCGGTCCCGCTTGACCAGGGTGCCGTCCTTCTCGAACGGCTCGATCAGGGCCAGGATGCCACCGACATCGTCCAGGTTGGCCTCGCGCACGCTCTCGAGTTTCTCGTCGACCACCATGGTGCCGATGCCGTCGTGCACGTAGATTTCGAGCAACAGCGAACCGTCTAGCTTGAAGGGAATGATGTGGCTGCGCTCGACGCCGCCTTCGCAGGCGCGGATGCAGTGCTGCAGGTAGAAACCGGTGTCGGTTGGCTGGGTGGGCGGCGGCAGGCTGGCCACCATGCGCCTGGCGTCGGCCAGCGGCAATTCGGTGTCGATCTCGCTCTCGGGGTCATTGGCATCGACCCGGATGCCAGGTACCTCGGTCAGGAAGATCAGCTTGTCGCTCTGCAGCGCCACCGCGACCGAGGTGGCCACGTCTTCCATGCTCAGGTTGAAGGCCTCGCCGGTCGGCGAGAAACCGAACGGCGAGATCAGCACCAGGGCGCCCATGTCCAGGGTGCGCTGGATGCCCTCGGTGTCCACCTTGCGCACCAGGCCGGAATGCTGGAAGTCCACGCCGTCGATCAGGCCCACCGGGCGGGCGGTGATGAAGTTGCCCGAGATCACCCGCACCCGGGCGCCGGCCATGGGGGTGTTGGGCAGGCCTTGGCTGAAGGCCGCTTCGATCTCGTAGCGCAGCTGGCCGGCGGCTTCCTGCGCGCAGTCCAGCGCCACCGGGTCGGTGATCCGCATGCCGTGCGAGTACTTGGCTTCCTGGCCTTTGAGGCGCAGCTGCTCGTTCACCTGCGGACGGAAACCGTGTACCAGCACAATCTTCACGCCCATGGCCTGGATCATCGCCAGGTCCTGGGCGATGGACGCCAGCTTGCCCGCGTCGATGGCCTCGCCGGTCAGCCCGATCACGAAAGTCTGGTTCCGGAACTTGTGGATGTACGGAGCCACCGAACGGAACCAGGGCACGAAGGTGAAGTTGAAGACGGTGGACATGGGGGACGGGTAGGGCAGACGGGAAAGGCGCGCGGGATAATCGCCGGTTGCCTGATTTTGACTGAAGTTCCCCCTTGTCCACCCCGCCGCTGCACATCGAGTTCCCCGAGTCCCTCCCAGTCTCCGCCCGCCGGCAGGAGATCGAGGACGCCATCCGTGACCACCAGGTGGTGATCGTCTGCGGCGAGACCGGCTCGGGCAAGACCACGCAGTTGCCCAAGATCGCACTTCAGATGGGGCGTGGGCGCCTGAACGCCAAGCCGGGCCAGCGCGGGCAGCTCATCGGCCACACCCAGCCGCGGCGGATCGCGGCCAGCAGCGTGGCCAAGCGCATTGCCGAAGAGCTGAAAACGCCGCTGGGTGAGGTGGTGGGCTACAAGGTCCGCTTCCAGGACCGGCTGTCGAAGGATGCCTCGGTCAAGCTGATGACAGACGGCATCTTGCTGGCCGAGACGCAGACCGACCCCGACCTGCGCGCCTACGACACCATCATCATCGACGAGGCGCATGAGCGCTCGCTCAACATCGACTTCCTGCTCGGCTACCTGCGTCAGCTGCTGCCGCGCCGGCCCGATCTGAAGATCATCGTCACCTCGGCCACGATCGACGCGGACAGGTTTGCGGACTATTTCGCCTCGTCCAAAGGCAAGGCGCCGGTGCTCATGGTCTCGGGCCGCACTTTCCCGGTGGAAGTGCGCTACCGCCCGTTTGAAGAAAGCCGCGAATACGACCTGAACAACGCGATCGCCGATGGCGTGGACGAGCTCTGGCGGGGTGGCGCGGGTTCTGGCGGGGACATCCTGGTGTTCCTACCGGGCGAACGCGAAATCCGCGAAGCCGCCGACCACCTGCGCAAACACCTGTCGCACCAGCCGGCATTGCGCAACGCCGAGGTGCTGCCGCTGTTCGCGCGCCTCTCGCAGGCCGAACAGGAACGCATCTTCCAGCCGCACGGCCAGCGCCGCATCGTGCTCTCGACCAACGTGGCCGAAACCTCGCTGACGGTGCCAGGCATCCGGTTTGTGATCGACGCCGGCACGGCACGGGTCAAGCGCTACAGCTTCCGCCAGAAGGTCGAGCAGCTGCTGATCGAGCCGATCAGCCAGGCAGCGGCCAACCAGCGCGCCGGCCGCTGCGGCCGCGTGGCCGATGGCATCTGCATCCGCCTGTACGACGAGGCTGGCTTCATCGGCCGGCCGAAGTTCACCGACCCGGAAATCCTGCGCAGCTCGCTGGCGGGCGTGATCCTGCGCATGAAGGCGCTGCACCTGGGCGCGGTAGAGGACTTTGCCTTCCTCGAAGCGCCGCAGCGCCGTGCCATCACCGACGGCTACCAGCTGTTGTCCGAACTGGGCGCGGTGGACGATGCGAACGAACTCACCCGCATCGGGCAGACGCTCAGCCGCCTGCCACTGGACCCGCGTGTGGGTCGCATCCTGCTGGAGGCGCAGCAGCGGGGCGCGCTTGATGAGGTGCTGGTCATCGCGTCGGCGCTGAGCCTGCAGGACGTGCGCGACCGGCCTCTGGAGAAACAGACCCAGGCCGACCAGGCGCACAAGAAGTTCGACGACGAAAAGAGCGAGTTCACCGGCACTCTCAAGCTCTGGAAGTGGCTGGAAGACAGCAAGGGCGGCCACGGGACCGACCACAAGCTCAGCCACCGCCAATACGAAAACCTGCTGCGCGAGAACTACATCAACGTGCGCCGCGTGCGCGAATGGCGAGACATCCATTCGCAGCTCCACACCGTGGTGGCCGAGCACAAGTGGCAGCTCAACGCACAACCCGCCAGCTACGAACAGCTGCACCTGTCCATGCTCGCCGGCCTGCTGGGCAACATCGGCCAGAAGAACGACACCGAGGATTGGTACCTGGGCGCGCGCGGCATCAAGTTCCACCGCCACCCGGGTGCCAACCTGAGCAAGAAGCCGGGCCGCTGGATCGTTTGCGCCGAACTGGTGGAGACCGCACGCCTGTTCGGCCGCGGCATCGCCAACATCGAACCGCAGTGGCTGGAACAGGTGGGCGAGCACCTGCTCAAGAAGCAGATGCTGGACCCGCACTGGGAGAAGAAGGCTGCCCGCGTCTCGGCGCTGGAGCGAGCCACGCTGTACGGGCTGGTGGTGTACCACCAGCGGCGGGTGGACTACAGCAAGGTCGACCCGGCCGGCGCGCGCGAGATCTTCATCCGCGAAGCCCTGGTGGGCCACCTGCACGAGGACACCTGGGACAGCAAGCTGTCCTTCCTGGCCACCAACCGCCGCACCGTGCGCGAGGTGCAGGAGCTGGAACACAAAGCCCGTCGGCAGGACGTGCTGGTCGACGACGAGCTGATCTACGCCTTCTACGACCAGCAACTGCCGGCCGACGTGAGCAACGGCGCGGCGTTCGAACGCTGGTACCGGGACCACAGCCGGGAGAACCCCAAGCTGCTGTTCCTCACCCGCGAGGAACTGATGCGGCACGAAGCCGCGGGCATCACCACGCAGGCCTTTCCGAAGACGCTGCGCCTGGGCGGCGTGGACTGCGCCGTAGCCTACCTGCACGAGCCAGGCGACCCGCGCGACGGCGTGAGCGTGACGGTGCCGATCTTCGCGCTCAACCAGGTCAGCGAAGACCGCTGCGACTGGCTGGTGCCCGGCATGCTCAAGGACAAGGTGCAGGCCCTGCTCAAGACCCTGCACCAGCGGCCGCGTTCCCGCCTCGTGCCGCTGCCGGCCACGGCCGAGAAGATGACCGAAGCCCTGTGCCAGCCCGAGACCTTTGGCAGCGGCAGCCTGATGGACGCGCTGCTCAAGCTGGTGCGCGACGCGACGCAGCTTCCGGTGCAGCGCAACGACATCAAGGTCGACATGTTGCCGGCCCACCACTTCATGCATCTGCGCGTGGTGGACGAACACGGCCGCCAGCTCGGGCAGGGTCGCAACCTCGGTGCGCTCAAGGCCGAACTGGGCAGCCAGGCCCGCGGCGCTTTCCAGGCGCTGGCCTCGCTCAAGCTCAAGGACATCGCTGGCGGCGCGCCCGTGGCCGGCCCCGCGCCAGCGCCTTCGGTGCCTGTGGCTCCGGCCGATGGCGCTCGCTGGGTCGCCGCCTCGAACAAGCCTTCTACACCATCGTCAGCACCTGCGGCCGCCACGGCCGACCAGCGCCACACCAGCTGGGACTTCGGCGAATTACCCGAACTGATGGAAATCCGCAAGGGCGGCCAGACGCTGATCGGCTTCCCGGCACTGGTCGACGACGGCGACGCGGTGCGCATCGAGGTGTTCGACGAGCCCGAAGTGGCGCAGGCGCGCCACCGCGCTGGCCTGCGCCGCCTGTTCGCGCTGCAGATCCGGGACGCGCTCAAGTACCTGGAAAAGAACCTGCCCGGGCTGCAGACCATGGGTGTGGCCTATATGAACGTCGGCAAGACCGACAGCGGCGCGGGTGGTGGTTCGGTCGAGGAGCTGAAGTCCCAGATCCTTGACCTCTCCCTGGACCGGGCGTTCCTGACCGAACCGCTGCCGGCCGATGCCGGCGCCTTCAAGGGGCGCGTGGACGAAGGGCGAGGGCGCCTGACCCTGATCGCCAACGAGATCGCACGGCAGGCCGGGGTGATCCTGACCGAATACGCGGTGGCGGCCCGCAAGCTCAAAGACAGCAAGCCTCCCGCCGACGTGGCGACCGACGTGCAGCAGCAACTGCAGCGCCTGGTGCCCAAGCACTTCCTGAGCGCCACGCCGTACGCGCAGCTGCAGCACTTCCCGCGCTACCTCAAGGCGGTGCAGCTGCGGCTGGACAAGCTGCGTGGAGACCCCGCGCGAGACGCCGCCAAGTTCGCCGAACTGCGCCCGCAGGATCAGCGCTTCTGGCGCCTGGTGGCCGAACGCAAGGGCGTGCAGGACGCGCGCCTGCAGGAGGTGAGATGGTTGCTGGAAGAACTGCGTGTGAGCTTCTTCGCGCAAGAGCTGCGCACGCCACAGCCGGTGAGCGTCAAGCGGCTGGACAAGGCCTGGGGGCAGCTGACGCAGTGACGAGCCGCTGCACGCGGGAGAGTCAAAGTTACTGACACAGACCCACGAGCTTCACGACTCTCTGCTTCTCCAATACCAAGTCTGGCAATGCGAGCATCTTGCCATTCAACTCAACGGGTGGCATCTTCAGTTTGAGGCTGTCGGGAGCCAAGGAGCTGGGGTTGCTCGAATAGATCGTCCGTACGGTTGGTCCAACAAACTCGGTGACCGGAATCACAACCACTTCGCTGCCTCGCCTCTCATAAGTTCTGATTGCCAGCTTATGTGGTGCCCCTTGAGTCGCGCTGAGAACAGAGACTTCGCTGGATTCAAAACGAACAACGCTGGCGTCTTTGATCCTCAACAAAATCGTTGGCTCCACACTGCCGAAGAAGGCGACCTTGAGTTCCAGATGTTCGTCTGTATAGATGGTCGTCGACGAATGCGGCGTGTTGCAGGGGCCAGAGGTGATTGGAGCTTGACCGGGTGGCGAGTAGTAGGCCAGCGGGTACGGCACGCACGCACCCAACAGGCTGCAGAGAAAGGCAACGAGTCCGCTGCGCATAGGCTTCCAATACCCCTAGAGAGATGCAAGTCGCTTCAACGCCGCCTTCAGCGTCTCGTCCTTCTTCGCAAAGCAGAAGCGCACCACCTTCTGGTCGAACCCGTTGCCGTAGAAGGCCGACAGAGGAATGGCCGCCACGCCGATCTCGCGCGTGAGCCACTGGCAGAACTCGCCCTCGGGCAAGTCGCGTTCGGCGACGGCGAGGTTTTCGATGCCGACGCACTGGAAATAGGTGCCCTGGCCGGGCAGCAGGCGAAAACGGGTTTGCGCCAGCCCCTCGCGGAAGAGATCGCGCTTGCGCTGGTAGAAGTTGCTCAGCTGGACATACGGTGCAGGGTCGGCCATATAGGCGGCCAGTGCGTGCTGCATCGGCGTGTTGACGGTGAACACGTTGAACTGGTGCACCTTGCGGAACTCGGCGGTCAGCGGCGCGGGCGCGACCACGGTGCCAACCTTCCAGCCGGTGACGTGGTAGGTCTTGCCGAAGCTGCTGATGATGAAGGCACGGGCGGCCAGACCGGGGAAGCGCGCAGCGCTCTGGTGCTGCTGGCCGTCGTAGACCATGTGCTCGTAAACCTCGTCGCTGATCAGCAGCACGTCGGTCGGCGCCAGCAGTTCCTCCAGCCGGCGCATGTCCTCCGCGCTCCAGACCTGGCCGCTGGGGTTGTGCGGGCTGTTGATCATGAGCGCGCGGGTGCGCGGCGTGATGGCCGCCTCGATGGCGCCGAAGTCCGGGCGGAAGCTGCCTGGCACCAGTGGCACGCGCACCACCTTGCCGCCGGCCAGTTCGATGTTGGGCACATAGCTGTCGTAGCAGGGCTCAAGCACGATGACCTCGTCGCCCGGGTGCACGACCGCCAGGATTGCGGTCAGGATCGCCTGTGTCGCGCCGGCCGTGACGGTGATCTCGGTGTTGGGGTCGCAGCGCAAACCGTACAGCGCCTGCATCTTGGCGGCCATGGCTTGGCGCAGCGCCGGCACGCCGGGCATTGGCGGGTACTGGTTGTGGCCGGCCTGCATGGCGCGGGTGACCGCGTCGACCAGGGCCGGGTCGCAGTCGAAATCGGGGAAGCCCTGGCCGAGGTTGACCGCGCCGACCTCGGCGGCGAGCGCCGACATGACGGTGAAGATGGTGGTGCCGACCTGGGGCAGTCGCGAAGTCAGTTCCGGCGTGCGGGCTTGGGTGGCGATGTCCATGGTGGTCGTCAGATGTCGTATTCGGCCGAGTCACCGGCCATGGCGCGCAGGATCAGGTCACGCGAGAGGCGGTCGCTCATCAGCTCGGCAAAACGCAGCACGAACTGACGCAGGTAGCTGCCGCGCTTGAAAGCGACCCGGGCCAGGTTGTGGCCGAACAACTGGGCGCCGGGACGGGCGACGAGGTCCGGCGTCGCGTTCTCGCCCTGCATCGCCATCTCGGCCACGATGCCCACGCCCATGCCGAGCTTGACGTAGGTCTTGATCACGTCCGAATCGATGGCTTCCAGGACGATGTTGGGTCGAAGGTGGCGCAGCGCAAACGCCTGGTCGATGCGGGTGCGGCCAGTGAAGCTCGGGTGGTAGGTCACCAGCGGCACCAGCGCCAGGTCTTCCAGCGTGATGCGCTCCTGCGCCGCCAGCGGGTGGTCGTGCGGAAACACCAGCACGTGCTGCCATTCGTAGCATGGCAGGGTGACCAGGTCCGGGTAGTTGGTCAGCGACTCGGTCGCCACGCCGATTTCCGCCACTTCTTCGATCAGCATGCGGGCCACCTGGTCGGGCGAGCCCTGGTGCAGGCTCACATTGACCTTGGGATAGGCATGGCGCAGCTTGGCGACCGGTCCGGGCAGCACGTAGCGCGCCTGGGTGTGGGTGGTGGCGATGGAGAGCGTGCCGCTGTCCTGCGCGGCGTATTGCTCGCCGATGCGCTTGAGGTTGTTGACCTCACGCAGGATGACTTCGATGCTCTTGAGGACCTGAACGCCCGGTTCGGTGATCCGCTTGATCCGCTTGCCGTGGCGCGCAAAGATCTCGATGCCGAGCTCTTCTTCCAGCTCGATGATGGCCTTGGACACTCCCGGCTGGGAAGTGTGCAGCGCCTTGGCGGCCTCGGTCAGGTTGAGATTGCGGCGCACCGCTTCCTGGACAAATCGGAACTGGTGCAGATTCATGACGGGAACTCCAGGGCGATCTGCGCCAGCAGGGCGGTGAGGCGGGGATCTTCGCCAGCGGCGGTCAGGCGCTCGAAGCGCACGCCAGGGTGCGCCTGGACCAACTCTTCGACCAGCACCGGCAGGTCTTCCCGGGCGTGTTTGCCCATGCCGAAGAAAAGCGGAAGGATGCGCACGGTTTGAACGCCCTGTGCAACCAGCCCGGCCACGGCGGTCGCCAGATCGGGCTCGCACAGTTCGAGATAGGCACAGGCAACCTCCACGGTCGGGTCCGCCCGGTGGATCTGCTGCGCAACGGATTCGACCGGCGCCCGCCAGAGCGGGTCGCGCGAACCGTGGGCAAAAACAACGACACCCAGCATGCTTCTAGCGCCTGAGCACGAGCCAGCCAAAGGCACCGAGCGAGACGATCGAGTAGATGATGGCCGGCGAGGCCGCCGCCAGCCAGGGTTGCCACTGGTTGAGGTTGCCGATGTAGTTGAAGACGTTGTTGAGCAGGAAGAAGCTGATCCCGATCATCACGCCGCCAAACACATAGCCGGTGATACCGCCGCTGCGGAAATGCAGATAGGCGAACGGCAGCGCGAGCACCACCATCACGAGGCAGGACAGCGGGTAGAACAGCTTGCGCCAGAACTCGATCTCGTAGCGCTGCGCCGTCTGACCGTTGGCCTCCAGATGCTGGATGTAGGCATAGAGGTCGGTGGTACGCATGCGGTCAGGTTTGAGCAACGCCACCGACACCATTTCCGCCGACAGGGCACTGGGCCAGTGGAAGGTGTCGTGCTGGCTCCGCACGATCTTGGCCGACTGCTGGCCCGCCACATCGAACTCGCGGCGGGTGACCTTGAACAGGGTCCATGAACTGTCGTTTTCGATCTGTCCTTTGTCCGCCTGCAGGGTCGACACCAGCATGCCCTGGTTGTCGAACTCGAACACCCGGACTTCTCCGATTTCACCCGACGGCGACAGGGAGCCCACGTTGACCGAGAAGTTGCTGTACGCCTGTTTCTCCTTGAGCCAGGCGCCGGTCTGTCCGAGGCTGAGCTTGCCTTGGTAGCTCGCCTTGTACAACTGGGCAGCTTTGCTCGCCGCTGGCGCCAGGTAGTCGCCCACCGCGAACGTGAAGGCCACGAACACCAGACCCAGGCCCATCAGGGTGCGCAGTGCTTTCCAGGGGCCCAGGCCGCTGGTTCTCAGGATGGTGTACTCGGAGCTTTGTGCCAGCCGGGCCATCACCGTCACCGTCCCGATCAGCACCGAGATCGGTGCCAGTTCGTAAACCCGGCTCGGAATCAGCAGCGTCACATAGACCAGCGCATGGCGCAGGCCGTAGATGATCGACGGATCCAGCCGCGACGGCCGCCCGATCGAGGCCAGTTCATCGACAAAGTCGAAAAAGAAGAACAGCGCCAGAAACGCCACCAGCACGAAGCCCGTGGCCATCAGCACTTCGCCATAGATCAGCTTGCGGATGGTCTTCATGCCGCAGCCTCCGTTGGCGACTCGTCACGCGACCGCAAGAAGAGGCTGCGCAGATGGATGTTTTTATGCCGTTTGGCCAGCCACAAGGCGCTCATGGCGAACACAGATCCATGCAGGAACAGCATCAGCATCAACCAGTTCACCTGGCCAATGGTGACCCAGCGCTGACCGATGTTGAGCATGTTGAAGTACACAACGAATGCAAACAGCGTGAACATCAGGTTGCCGCTGCGGCCCGCGCGCGGGTTGCTTACGGTCGTCGCGATGCCCAGCAGCACCAGGTTGAATGCCGTCAGGGCCACCCCGATGCGCCAGCCCAGTTCACCCAGCCCGCCAGGCGTGGGCTCCTTGATCAACGACAGTGAACTGCGTGCCTTGAGCGCCAGCACACTGGCGGAATAGGGTGTGGCAGCACCGATCTGCGCACCATATTGCTCAAACTGGCTGACCTTGACCTGGTTGGTGGTCGGATCGTTCTCCAGCCGTTGGCCCTGGTTGAGCATCAGGAACTGGCGGTCGCCCACCCATTCGATGCGGCCCGTCGTGGCCGAGGTGACGGTCTCGTTACCGTTCTTTTCGATGCTGGAGATAAAGACGTTGCGTCCTTCCGTGCCTTCGGCCGTGTCCTTGTCGATGAAGAACACGCGCCGGCCGCTGGTCGATTCCTGGAACTGCCCGGGCGCAATGCGTTGCAGGTCGCTGCGGTTCTCGAAGCGGAAGCGCAACTCGGCGGTCTGCTTGTTCGCCCAGGGCCACACAAACAACGCCAGCAGCACTATCACCAGCAGGATGGGCCATGCAAAGCGCATCACCGGGCTGATGAAGCCCCCCAGCGAACGCCCGCTGGAGAGCCAGATGATCATTTCGCTGTCGCGGTACATGCGCGACAGTGTCGAGACGATGGAGATGAACAGGGCCAGTGTGAGGATGATCTGGGTGTAGCCCAGTACCGTGTAGCCGAGCACCAGCATGACCTCCTCAGGGTTCACGCTGCCGCTGGTGGCCAGCCCCAGGGTGCGGACCAGCAGCACGGTCAGCACGATGGTGAACAGCACCACCAGGGTGGCGCCAAAGCTCCGGGCCAGCTCAGTGCGAATGGAGGAATGGAATAACATCGACTCAATACTAGGAAAGCCGCAATTATGGACTTCGAACTCAAATCCCTTTCCGCCGCCCAGGCTGCCCAATCGGCACTCGATGCACTCATCGTGTTGGTGCCCGACGACCTCAAGTCGGTACACGGTGAAGACCCTTTGACCGACCTCGTCAGGGACGTCTCGCGCCGGGGGGATCTGGAAACCGGCGTGGGCAAGTCTCTGTTTGTCTATCGGGCCCAGGGAATCAAGGCCGCACGGCTGGTGCTTGTGCGCGCGGGCGATGGCGCTGCGGGCGCAGTGCGCAAGGCGGTGACTGCGGGACTTGCAGCGGTCAAGGCTCCTGGCGTCAAGAAGGCGGGCGTCCTTTTGTCCCTGCTGACAGACGACACAGCCGGTGTCCGGACCGTGATGACGGCGATGTCGGAGGCGAGCTATTCCTATGTGACCACCAAGCCCTCGGCGAAAGCCAGAGAAATCAAGGAAGTCCTGCTGGGCGTGCGCGACGCCGCGGCGGCCAAGGACAGCCTGCGGATGGGGCAGGCGCTGGTGACTGGCGTGGAGCTGGCCAAGGAATGGGCCAACCGGCCAGCCAACCACTCCACGCCCAGCCAGCTTGCCGACGTCGCCCGCAAGCTGGGACGAAAACCCCGCATCAAGACAGAAGTGCTCGGCCCCAAGGAAGTTGCTGCGCTGGGCATGGGCGCTTTCATGGCGGTGGCGCAAGGCTCTGCCCAGCCGCTGCGCTTCATCGTCATGCAGTACCACGGCGCAGCCAAGAGCAGTGCACCTGTCGTGCTGGTCGGCAAGGGCATCACGTTCGACACCGGTGGAATCTCGATCAAGCCGGCCCCTGAGATGGACGAGATGAAGTTCGACATGGGTGGTGCGGCCAGCGTGCTGGGCACCTTTGCGGCGCTGGCGGAACTTCAGCCAGCCGTGAACGTCGTCGGGCTGATCCCCGCCTGTGAAAACATGCCGGACGGCCTGGCCATCAAGCCGGGCGATGTCGTGACCAGCATGAGCGGTCAGACGATCGAGATCCTCAATACCGACGCCGAGGGTCGACTCATCCTGTGCGACGCGCTCACCTATGCGGCGCGGTTCAAGCCGCGCAGCGTGATCGACATCGCGACGCTGACGGGCGCCTGCATGATCGCTTTGGGCGGGGTGCGTTCGGGACTGTTCTCCAACCAGGACGAACTGGCCGGCGCGCTGCAAAGCGCTGGTGAACGTTCGCTCGACCTGTGCTGGCGCCTGCCGCTGGACGATGACTACGCGGAGGGCCTCAAGTCCAATTTCGCCGATGTCGCCAATGTGGCCGGCCGCGCAGGCGGTGCTGTCAGTGCCGCCAAGTTCCTCCAGAAGTTTGTCGGTGACTTGCCCTGGGCACACCTGGACATCGCGGGGACGGCCTGGAAGAGCGGCGCGGCCAAAGGTTCCACCGGTCGACCGGTGGGTCTGCTGGTGCAGTACCTTGCCGATCTGGCCGCCGTTCCCGACACCAAAACCAAGCCAGTCACGCGCCCCTCTGTCCGCGCGCGCCGCGGTTAAGGTGCGATTCCGACGCGGTCCATGACAGAGGTTTCCTTCCACCTGAACGTGCCGGACGCTGATGCATACGTATGCCGGCTGCTGCGCAAAGCCTACGCCAAGGGCGCGCGCGTCCGGGTGGTGGCGGACGAAGAGCAACTGGTGGCCCTGGACCGCGCCTTGTGGCTGATGGAGCAGCGCGACTTCGTGCCGCATGCACGCAGCTCAGCACCCGCCCATGTCCGCAAGCACACCCCGATCCTGCTTGGTGCCAGCGACCACGGGGCTGAAGTGGTTCTGGTGAACCTGTCGCCGCGGATGCCCGAGAACGCGGCCGCCTTTGATCGGATCATCGAGGTGGTCGGTGTGCAGGAGGCTGCAAGGGAACAGGCCCGCGTGCGCTGGAAGCAGTACCGCAATGCCGGCTTCACGCCCCAGGCGGTCGATCTCTCGTCCCGTGGCGAGGTCTGAACGGTACATGCACCGGTCTTATGGGCCATGCAATGCGGTGATGAGACTCGGTGCAAACCCTCGAACTCTTTGCGCCAAAGGGCCGCTCATCGCGAAACATCGTAAGAATTGGAGTATCTTTATGGGCGTGGAGAAAAAAAGTTCCCTCCGCATTCCAAAATTAACTCCTTTCCGAGGATGTCTATGCAACTGAACCTGAAACTGGCCGTTATCGCTGCGGCTGTCGCCCTGGCCGCTTGTGGCAAAAAAGAAGAGGCCGCACCTGCCGCAGCCCCTGCGCCTGCTCCGGCTCCCGCTGCAGCCGCCCCGGCTCCGGCACCTGCCGCCGATGGCGTCATCAAGATCGGTCACGTCGGCCCCACCAGCGGCGCCATCGCCCACCTCGGCAAGGACAACGAAAACGGCGCCCGCATGGCCATTGACGAGCTGAACGCCGCCAACATCACCATCGGTGGCAAGCCTGCCAAGTTCGAACTGCTGGCCGAAGACGACGCTGCAGATCCGAAACAAGGTACCGCCGCTGCCCAGAAGCTGGTCGACGCCAAGGTCAATGGCGTGATCGGTCACCTGAACTCCGGCACCACCATCCCGGCCTCGCAGATCTACAACGACGCTGGCATCCCGCAGATCTCCCCCTCGGCCACCAACCCCAAGTACACCCGTCAGGGCTACGCTGGCGCGTTCCGCGTCGTGGCTGACGACGTGCACCTGGGTGGCACCCTCGGCAAGTACGCCGTGGCCACGCTCAAGGGCAAGAGCATCGCCGTCATCGACGACCGCACTGCCTACGGCCAAGGCGTCGCCGACGAGTTCGAAAAGGGCGTGACCGCTGCTGGCGGCAAGCTGGTCGGTCGTGAATTCACGAACGACAAGGCTACCGACTTCAACGCCATCCTGACCACGCTGAAGGCCAAGAAGCCCGACATCGTGTTCTTCGGCGGCATGGACGCTGTTGCAGGTCCGATGCTCAAGCAGATGAAGCAACTAGGCATCAAGGCCAAGTTCATGGGCGGCGACGGCATTTGCTCGTCCGGCCTGGTGGATCTGGCTGGCGACGGCCTGTCCGACGAGCAGGTCTACTGCGCGGAAGCCGGTGGCGTCGAAGGCGAAGCCAAGGCTGGCATGGAAAAGTTCAAGGCTGACTTCAAGGCCAAGTACAACGCCGACGTCCAGGTTTACGCTCCCTACGTGTACGACTCCGTCAAGGTGATGGTCGAAGCAATGAAGGCTGCCGATTCCTCCGAGCCGGCCAAGTACTTGCCCAAGCTGAAGGAATCCAACTACAAGGGCGTGACCGGCACGATCGCCTTTGACGAAAAGGGCGACATCAAGAACGGTGCCCTGACGCTGTACACCTACAAGGGTGGCAAGCGTGCGGAACTGGCTGTGATCCGCTGATCACGGTTGATCCGACCAGAACAAAGGCCGCCTTCGGGCGGCCTTTTTCTTTGGTGCGGTGAGTTGGTGTCGCTCAGCTGGCGACGCCCAAAAAGAAAGCCACCGCAAGGGTGGCTTTCAGGGTTCGTGGCGGAGAGGGCGGGATTCGAACCCGCGGTGGGGATTAGCCCACACACGCTTTCCAGGCGTGCGACTTAAACCGCTCATCCACCTCTCCGCGAAGCCTGCGATTGTAGCAGGCCAGAGAGACTGTTTTTCTCAGCCCCTGGCTTTTGTCGTGCCGACCATCTGCATGGCCGAGCCGATCAGTGCGGAAACTTCGCTCATGTTGCCTGGAACGATCAGGGTGGTGGTGGCGTCGGCGGCAACCTTGCCGTAGGCATCCACAGCGCGCTCTGCCACCTTCAGCTGCACGGCCTGCTCACCTCCAGGCTGCTGGATGGCGGCCGCGATGCGCTCGATCGCCTGCGCAGTGGCATCTGCCACGGCCGTGATCGATGCCGCTTCACCCTGCGCCTTGTTGATGGCCGCTTGCTTTTCGCCTTCCGAGCGGGCAATGAAGGCTTCGCGTTCGCCGGTAGCAATGTTGATCTGCTCCTGGCGGCGACCTTCGGACGCTGCGATCAGGGCGCGCTTCTCGCGTTCGGCCGTGATCTGGGCCTGCATGGCGTGCAGGATCTCCTTGGGCGGTGTCAGGTCCTTGATCTCGTAGCGCAACACCTTGACACCCCAGTTGAGCGCCGCCTCGTCGATCGCCTGCACCACCTGCGCGTTGATGATGTCGCGCTCTTCGAAGGTCTTGTCGAGTTCCAGCTTGCCGATCACCGATCGCAGCGAGGTCTGCGCCAGCTGGGTCACGGCGACGATGTAGTTCGACGAGCCGTAGCTGGCCCGCATCGGATCGGTGACCTGGAAATACAGGATGCCGTCGACCTGCAGTTGTGTGTTGTCGCGTGTGATGCAGATCTGGCTGGGCACGTCGAGCGGGATCTCCTTCAAGCTGTGCTTGTAGGCAACCTTGTCGACGAAGGGCACCAGGAAATTCAGGCCGGGAGCCAGGGTCGAGTTGTACTTGCCCAGGCGTTCGACCACCCAGGCGTTCTGCTGCGGCACGACCTTGACCGCACGGACGATGAAGATCGCAGCGATGACAAAAAGAAGAATGGCAATTTCCATGAAGTGTCCCTGTGCAGTGAAAGTTGGAGTTCGAAGGCAGCAATGAAGGGTCAGGCCTGTTCGACCTGCAGCCGGCTTCCCACCAGCTCGTTGATTCGGTAGGTGCCCGGTGCCGCGGTCTGGCCAGGTGCCAGCACGACGGTCCACTGCGCACCCCGGTAGCGCACCTGCGCCGTTCCGTCGGGTTGCCAGTGGTCAACCTGCAGCGTTTCGCCGATGTCGAGATTGACGCTGCGCAGTGAGCGCACGGACGGATCGCCGTTGCGCCGTCGCTTGACCAGGTGACAGAGCACCACAGCGGAGGAGCCAACCAGAGCAGCCACCACCAGTTGCGTGGTCTCGGAAAGGCCCAGGTGCGCCGCCAAGGCTCCAGCGGCCAAGCCAATGGACAGCATCAACAGATAAAAGGTCCCGGTGAACAGCTCCAGCGCGACCATCGCCGCCGCCAGCAGCCACCACACAGTCGACTCGGCCATGAAAACCCCTCAGTGTTCAGAACCACGCCTGTCTGGCGTGCGCCACATTCTGCGCCAAAAGGATGAACCAAAATTACGGCGCCCACCGATTTCCGTACACTTGCCCGCTTCCCACTTCCACCCATGCTGCCCCGGACCGGTCCGGCAGGAGATCCCCGATGAAATTCCGCTTCCCCATCGTCATCATCGACGAGGACTTCCGCTCGGAGAACACTTCCGGCCTGGGCATTCGCGCGCTCGCGCAGGCGATCGAAACCGAGGGCTTCGAGGTTGTCGGTGTCACCAGTTACGGGGATCTCTCGCAGTTTGCGCAACAGCAGTCCCGCGCCAGCGCCTTCATCCTGTCCATCGACGACGAAGAGTTCACGCCCGGTCCGGACCTGGACCCGGCCGTGCTGAACCTGCGCAACTTCATCGACGAAGTGCGCCGCAAGAACGCCGAAGTGCCTATTTATGTGCACGGCGAGACCAAGACCAGCCGCCACCTGCCCAACGACATCCTGCGCGAGCTGCACGGCTTCATCCACATGTTCGAGGACACGCCCGAGTTCGTGGCGCGCCACATCATCCGCGAGGCCAAGAGCTACCTCGAAGGCATCCAGCCGCCGTTCTTCAAGGCGCTGCTGGACTATGCGGAAGACGGTTCGTACTCGTGGCACTGCCCTGGCCACTCGGGCGGCGTCGCGTTCCTCAAGAGCCCGGTGGGCCAGATGTACCACCAGTTCTATGGTGAGAACATGCTGCGCGCGGACGTGTGCAACGCCGTGGAAGAGCTGGGCCAGCTGCTGGACCACAACGGCGCGATCGGCGCCAGCGAACGCAACGCGGCGCGCATCTTCAACGCCGACCACTGCTACTTCGTGACCAACGGTACGTCCACGTCGAACAAGATGGTCTGGCACCACACGGTGGCGCCGGGCGATGTGGTCGTGGTGGACCGCAACTGCCACAAGTCCATCCTGCACTCGATCATCATGACGGGCGCGATTCCCGTCTTCCTCAAGCCCACGCGCAACCACTACGGGATCATCGGTCCGATCCCTCAGGCCGAGTTCGAGATCGAGGCCATCCAGGCCAAGATCCGAGCCAACCCGCTGCTGGCCGGCGTGGATGCCGAGAAGGTCAAGCCGCGCATCCTGACGCTGACGCAGTCGACCTACGACGGCGTGCTCTACAACACCGAGACCATCAAGAACCTGCTGGATGGCTACGTCGAGAACCTGCACTTCGATGAAGCCTGGTTGCCGCACGCCGCCTTCCACCCGTTCTACGGCACTTTCCACGCCATGGGCAAGAAGCGGGCGCGCCCGCAGAAGTCGGTGGTGTACGCCACGCAGTCCATCCACAAGCTGCTGGCCGGCATCAGCCAGGCCAGCCACGTGCTGGTGCAGGACTCTCAGAGCACCAAACTGGACCGCCACCTCTTCAACGAGGCCTACCTGATGCACACCAGCACCAGCCCGCAGTACAGCATCATCGCCAGCTGCGACGTGGCGGCCGCCATGATGGAGCCGCCCGGCGGCACCGCGCTGGTGGAAGAGAGCATTGCCGAGGCGCTGGACTTCCGCCGCGCCATGCGCCAGATCGATGCCGAGTTCGGCGACGACGACTGGTGGTTCCAGGTCTGGGGTCCGGACGAACTCGTGGACGAAGGCATCGGCCGCGCCAGCGACTGGGTGCTCAACCGCAAGAAGGACGAGCGCGACACCGAAGAGGACTGGCACGGTTTCGGCGACATGGCGCCAGGCTTCAACATGCTGGACCCGATCAAGGCGACCATCGTCACACCGGGCCTCAACCTGGACGGCCGTTTCGAGCCCACCGGCATCCCGGCCTCCATAGTGACCAAGTTCCTGGCCGAGCACGGTGTGGTGGTCGAGAAGACCGGCCTGTACTCGTTCTTCATCATGTTCACCATCGGCATCACCAAGGGCCGCTGGAACACGCTGCTGACCGCGCTGCAGCAGTTCAAGGACGACTACGCCAAGAACCAGCCGATGTGGCGAATCATGCCGGAGTTCTGCGCCAAGCAGGTGCGCTATGAACAGATGGGGTTGAGAGACCTCTGCCAGCACGTGCACCAGCTCTACGCCAAGTACGACATCGCGCGCCTGACCACCGACATGTACCTGAGCGACCACACACCGGCCATGAAGCCTAGTGATGCGTTCGCCCACATTGCCCATCGCACCACGCAGCGCGTGCCGATCGACGATCTGGAAGGCCGCATCACCACCAGTCTGGTGACACCGTACCCGCCGGGCATCCCGCTGCTGATCCCGGGCGAGGTGTTCAACAAGAAGATCGTGGACTACCTCAAGTTCAACCGCGAGTTCGCGCGCGAGTGCCCGGGTTTTGAGACCGATATCCACGGTCTGGTGCAGGAGACCGGTGCCGACGGCGTGGTGCGGTACTTTGCGGACTGCGTGAAGGCGGGGTAAGCTGGGGCTCCAAACCCAGAGGAGCACCGATGTTTCCCGAATACCGCGACCTGATCACCCGCCTCAAGGGCCACGACCACCATTTCACCCGCCTGTTCGACAAGCACAACGAGCTGGACCAGGAGATCAAGAACATGGAGGCGCACATCCAGCCGGCCACCACCGTCGAGATCGAGCGGCTGAAGAAGGAAAAACTGGCCCTCAAGGACCAGATCTACGCCCACCTTCGGCAGGTGGCCAACACCTGAACCTCCAGCAAACAGCCCGCTCAGCGCGGGCTGTTCTGTTTTGGCGGCTTGAAGTCCGGGCGTTCCCGCAGGTAGGTGGCGAAGCGTGGCAAGCCGCTGTCGTGCAGCCCCCGGTAGCGGTAGGTGACCCAGGCACCGACGGCGGGCGGATGCTCCCGCTGGGTATCCGTGAAACCACTGCCCAGGCGGAACCGCAGTCCTTCCGGGGTTTCCACTTCCAGCGCACCCAGGCGCCCGGCATGTTTGCCTTTGCCCGGCAGGTGAGCCAGCACCCTGGCTTCGGCGTCGTCAAACGGTTTGAGCTTCACGAGGTCTTCGCCGCGCACCGCGCGATACAGGGAATCACCGCGGTGCAGCATCAGGCCTTCGGCGCCAGCGCGGACGACTGCCTTGAGCTGGCGCTGCAGCGCTTCATGGCTGTCAATGCGCTGCTGAGGCACCGCGACCACCCAGGTGCGGTTCAACCGCGCCACCAGGGCCTGATAGGCCTGGAGCCGGGCATCGAACACCCCAGGGTGTGCTGGCAGGTCAAACACCATGAACCGCATCTGGCGCCAGGCCGCATCGTCGGGCTGCTGCTGCCGGACGGTACCGCTGGCGTGTTCAAAACCACCACGTCCGGCCCAGAGCTCTCCATCCATGGGCTCTGCGGGCCACCCCTCGATGAACCAGGCGGGTGGGTTCAGTCGCTCGCCACCGCGCGACCACAGCTGCTTGCCATCCCAGTAGCCGCGCACGCCATCGTATTTCTCGCTGACCCAGTACGCGCCCAAGTCCAGGCCAGGGTGGTACTTGCCGGCCAGCATCAGCGACGGCGCGGCCGTTTCCGCCAGTGAAACGAGCGGGCACAAAAAAGCACCGGCGAGCGCAGCCAGAAAGCCGCGGCGACCGGTGCCAGTCATGGTGTCGAAAACGCCCAGAGTCCGGTCAGGCGACCGATTCGCTGTCGCGGCTGATGCCGGCAGTCTGGCTGAAGCCGCAATCGACGTAGGTGATTTCAGACGTCACGCCCGAAGCCAGGTCCGACAGCAGGAAAGCAGCCACATTGCCGACGTCTTCGATGGTCACGTTGCGGCGCAGCGGCGAGGCTGCGGCCACATAACCCAGCAGCTTGCCGAAGTCCTTGATGCCACTGGCGGCCAGGGTCTTGATCGGGCCGGCGCTGATGCCGTTGACGCGCATGCCACGCGGGCCGAGCGATTCGGCCAGATAGCGCACGCTGGCTTCCAGGCTGGCCTTGGCCAGACCCATGGTGTTGTAGTTCGGAATGGTCCGCAGCGCGCCCAGGTAGCTCAGCGTCAGCAACGCGGCGTTGGGATTCAGGTAGGGCAGGGACGCCTTGGCCATGGCGGGGAAGCTGTAGGCGCTGATGTCGTGGGCGATGCGGAAGTTCTCGCGCGTCAGCCCGTCGAGGAAATCACCACCAATCGCTTCGCGGGGCGCGAAACCGATGCTGTGCACGAAGCCGTCAAAGGTCGGCCAGGTCTGCGACAGGTCGGCAAACAGCTTTTCGATCTGCGCGTCGTCGCCGACGTCGCAATCAAAGATCAGGCTCGAATTGAAATCGGCGGCGAATTCGGTGATACGTTCCTTGAACCGCTCACCCACGTAGCTGAAAGCCAGCTCGGCGCCTTGTGCATGACAGGCCTTGGCAATGCCGTAGGCGATGGACCGGTTGGACAGCACGCCCGTGATCAGCAGTTTCTTGCCGGCGAGAAAACCCATTGTTCGGACTCCAGAAAAAATTCCAGCAGAATTGTCGCATGCATGTCCCCCGTGTCCGGCTTCCCCGTCTGTTGCGTCCGCTGATCCTGCTGGCTCTGGGTGTTCTGGCCGTACCGGCCTGGGCCGCGCACGGCTACGCACTGTGGGGCGAACTGCGTTATCCGGCGGATTTCCAGCACTTTGCCTACGTCAACCCGCAGGCGCCCAAGGGTGGTGAGCTGCGGCTGGTGAGCAACCTGCGGGTCTCGACCTTCGACAAATACAACCCGTTCACCCAGCGCGGCTCAGCGCCGGCCTATCTGTCCAACCTGATGTTCGACAGCCTGCTGGCCAGCGCACTGGACGAGACCGGTGCAGCCTACGGGCTGCTCGCGCAGGATGTCAGTCTGGCATCCGACCGCCTCTCGGTCACCTTCAGGCTGCGGCCCGAGGCCCGTTTCCACAATGGCCAGCCGGTGCTGGCAGCCGATGTGAAGCACAGCTACGACACGCTCGTCGGCCCCCACACCTCGCCCGCGTTCAAGACGATTCTGGAAGACGTCGCCGGCGCGGACGTGATCGACGACCGCACGGTGCGTTTCCGGTTCAAGAAGTTCAACCGCGAACTGCCGCTGACGGTGGGTGGCCTGCCGGTGTTCAGCCGGGCCTGGGGCGACGAGAAGGACCCGAAGACCGGGCAGCGCAAGGGCTTCGACCAGGTGGTGATGGACATTCCCATCGGCAGCGGGCCGTACAAGATCGGGCCGGTGCGGTTCGGCAAGGACATCACCTATGTGCGCGACCCGAAGTACTGGGCGCGCGACCTGCCGGTACGCCGCGGCACGGCCAACTTCGACCGCATCACGGTCAAGATCTACAAGGACGGCACCGCGCGCCTGGAGGCACTCAAGGCGGGCGAGTTCGACCTGATGCGCTTCTTCTCCGCCGGCGACTGGGCACGGCGCGTCAACGGCAAGCGCTTCGACACCGGTGAACTGGTCAAGGCCGAGTTCACCCACAAGCTGCCTACAGGGTTCCAGAGCTATGTGCTCAACACCCGCCGCCCGCCGCTGGACGACATCCGGGTGCGGGAAGCGCTGGGCCTGGCGCTGGACTATGAATGGATGAACCGCCAGATGTTCTACGGCGGCTACCAGAGGGTGCAAGGCCTGTTCGGCAACACCGACTGTGCGGCCGACGGTTCGCCGGGACCGGCCGAGCTGGCGCTGCTGGAGCCGTGGCGCAAACAGTTGCCACCGGCGGTGTTCGGCCCGGTCTACCGCGCGCCGCGCACCGACGGCAGCGACTCCCTGCGGGGCAACCTGCGCAAGGCGCAGGCCTTGCTGCGCGAGGCCGGATGGACGGTGCGGGATGGCGCATTGCGCAACGCCAAAGGGCAGGCCATGGTGCTCGAATATCTCGACAGCCAGGAGACCGGTGCACGTACGGTCACGCCGTGGTCGCGCAACCTGGAAAAGCTGGGCGTGGAACTGAAGTTCCGGCCGGTCGACTTCGCGCTTTACCAGCAGCGCCTGCAGACCTTCAACTTCGAGATCACGTCGCTGGCCTTCGGTGGCACCCACAACCCGGGACCGGAATACGCCGACCTTTTCGGGAGCAAGGCGGCGGACACCGAAGACTCGGGCAACATGGCCGGCGTGAAGAGCCCGGCGGTCGATGCGCTGATCGGGCGCATGATCGGTGCGGACACCCGGCCCGAATTCCTGGCCGCCTGCCATGCACTGGAACGCGTGATCACGCACAGCCACTATCTGGTGCCGCAGTGGTCTGCCAGCACCCACCGCATGGTCTACAACGCCTGGCGGCTGGGCCGCCCGGAAGCCATGCCCCCATACGCCGCCGGCGAAGACTGGGCGATCGATACCTGGTGGAGCAAGCCCTGATGGGGTGGTACAGACATGTGGTCCTATATCTTCAAACGCTTGCTGCTGATGATCCCGACGCTGTTCGGCGTGCTGCTGCTGACCTTCGTCGTGATCCAGTTCGTGCCGGGCGGTCCGGTCGAGCAGTACCTGGCCGAGGCCAAGGCGGGCAAGGGCGTGGGCGCCGAGGGTGGCTCCGTCTACCGCGGGGCGCAGGGGGTGGACCCCAAACGGCTGGAGCAGATCAAGGCGCTCTACGGCTTCGACAAGCCCGCGCACGAGCGCTTCTTCCAGATGCTGGGGCAGTTCGCGCGCTTCGACCTGGGCACCAGCTTCTTCCAGAACAAGGCGGTGTCGCAGCTCATCATCGAGAAGCTGCCGGTGTCGGTCAGCCTGGGGCTATGGACCTTCTTCATCAGCTACCTGGTCGCCGTGCCGCTGGGCGTGTTCAAGGCGGTGAGGGCGGGTTCGCGCTTCGATCTGGTGACCACGATGCTGGTGCTGGTGGGCTATGCGATCCCAGGTTTCGTGCTGGGTGTGGCGCTGCTGGTGATCTTCGGCGGGCAGTTGCAGTGGTTCCCGCTGCGCGGGCTGACCTCATCGAACTGGGAGGAGCTTTCCTGGGGCGCGCGCATCGTCGACTACCTGTGGCACATCACGCTGCCGGTGACGGCCATGGTGCTGGGCAGCTTTGCGGTGACGGCGATGCTGACCAAGAACGCTTTTCTTGAAGAGATCCGCAAGCAGTACGTGATGACCGCGTTTGCAAAGGGTCTGAGCGAGAGGCAGGTGCTGTGGAAGCATGTGTTCCGCAATGCGCTGATCCCGATCGTGACCGGATTTCCGGCCGCCTTCATCGGTGCCTTCTTCACCGGTGCGCTGCTGATCGAGACCCAGTTCTCGCTCGACGGGCTGGGCCTGCTGGGTTACGAGAGTGTGATCCGGCGCGACTACCCGGTGGTGCTGGGCACGCTGTTCCTGTTCACCCTGATTGGTCTGGTCACCAAGCTGGTGTCCGATCTCTGCTACGTGTGGGTCGATCCGCGCGTGAAATTCGACTGACGCCATGGCTTCAATGTCTCCCTCCCGACGCGCCTGGCAGCGGTTCAAGCGCAACCGCCAGGGCTACTGGAGCCTGGTGATTTTCTGCAGCCTGGTGGTGCTGAGCCTGTTTGCCGAGGTGCTGTCGAACGACCGGCCGCTGGTCGTGCGCTACGAAGGCAAGACCTATTTCCCCATCGTGCAGGAGCTGCCGGAGACCACCTTCGGCGGCGATTTCGGGTCGCCCACGGACTATCTCGACCCCTACATCCGCGACCGGATCACGCAGAACGGCAACTGGGCGATCTATGCACCCAACCCCTATGGCCCCAAGACGCTCAACTACTTCGCCAAGGAGCCCAACCCTTCGCGCCCGACCGCAGACAACTGGCTGGGCACCGACGACCGGGGGCGCGACCTGCTGGCGCAGCTGATCTACGGCTTCCGGGTCAGCGTGCTGTTTGGTCTGGCGCTGATGGTCATCGGCACGGTGCTCGGCGTGGTGACCGGCGCAGTCCAGGGCTTCTATGGCGGGAAGACCGACCTGGCATTCCAGCGCTTCATCGAGATCTGGTCGTCGATGCCGGAGCTTTACCTCCTGATCATCTTCTCGGCCGTGCTGTCTCCCAGCATCGGCTTGCTGCTGGTGCTGCTGAGCCTGTTCGGCTGGATGGGGTTGTCGGACTACGTGCGGGCCGAGTTCCTGCGCAACCGGCAGATGGACTATGTGCGCGCCGCGCGGGCCATGGGACTGTCCAACGGACAGATCATCTGGCGCCATGTGCTGCCCAACAGCCTGACACCGGTCGTGACCTTTTTGCCATTCCGCATGAGCGCATCCATCCTGGCGCTGACCTCGCTCGATTTCCTCGGCCTGGGTGTGCCACCGGGCACGCCGTCGCTGGGCGAACTGCTGAGCCAAGGCAAGAACAACATCGACGCCTGGTGGATTTCGATCTCGACCTTCGGTGTGCTGGTGGTGACCTTGCTGCTGCTGACCTTTATGGGCGACGCGCTGCGCGATGCGCTGGACCCCAGAAAGGCGGAGCGATGAGTGTGTTGCTGGATGTCCGCGGCCTGACCGTTTCGTTTGGCGGGAATGAGGTCGTGCATGGCATCGACTTTTCGCTGGACAAGGGCGAAAAGTTGGCACTGGTCGGTGAATCAGGCTCAGGCAAGACGGTGTCGGCGCTGTCGCTGCTGCGCCTGCTGCACAACGCCGAGATCGGTGGCTCGGCGGTGTTTGAAGGCCAGAACCTGCTGGCGCTGGACGAACACGCGCTGCGCGGCTTGCGCGGCGACCGCATTGCCGTGGTCTTCCAGGAACCCATGACCGCGCTGAACCCGCTGTACAGCGTGGGGGAACAGATCGCCGAGGTTCTGCAGCTCAAGCGCGGGCTGACCTCGACCCAGGCCAAAGCCTCAACCATCGAGTTGCTGGCGTCCACCGGCATTCCCGAACCCGCCCGGCGCGCGGGTGCATTTCCACACCAGCTCAGCGGTGGCCAGCGCCAGCGCGCCATGATCGCAATGGCCTTGGCCAGCGAACCGCAGCTGCTGATCGCCGACGAGCCGACCACGGCACTGGATGTCACGGTGCGGGCCCAGATCCTCGACCTGCTCAGCGACCTGCAGCGCCAACACGGCATGGCGGTGCTGCTGATTACCCACGACCTGAACCTGGTGCGGCGCTTTGCCGACCGGGTGGCGGTGATGGAAAAGGGCCATCTGGTGGAACAGGGCGCCGTCGCCTCGGTCTACGCCGCACCGGCCCACGCCTACACACGGCGGCTCCTGGCCAGCGAAGCACGGCGCGACGTGGTCGAGCCCCAGCCCGGCGCGCCCGAGGTGCTGCGCGCCGAAGGACTGCGCGTGTCCTACCCGGTGCCCATCGCTGGCGTGCGGGGCTGGTTCCGCAGCGGTTCCTTTGTGGCCCTGGCTTCGGCCGACTTTGCGATCCCGGCCGGAACCACGCTGGGCGTGGTGGGCGAATCCGGGTCCGGCAAGTCGACGCTGGCGCTGGCGGCACTGGGTCTGTTGCCGCACGAAGGCCGGCTGCGCGTGGCAGACACCGAATGGCAGCAGGCCAAAGCCGAAGGCAAGGAAAAAGCGCTGCGCCGTCGGGTGCAGGTGGTGTTCCAGGACCCGTTTTCGTCGCTGTCCCCGCGCATGACGGTCGAGCAGATCGTGGGGGAGGGCCTGAGCATCCACGCGCCGGAACTGAGCGCGGTGCAACGACGTCAACGGGTCACCATGGCGCTGGCCGACGTCGGCCTGACCACGGAGCCTGCACAGGCCGACGACTGGCTGGACCGTTATCCGCACGAGTTCTCTGGCGGCCAGCGCCAGCGACTGGCCATCGCCAGGGCGCTGATCGTGGACCCCAGCCTGCTGGTGCTCGACGAGCCGACCAGCGCGCTGGACGTGACCGTTCAACAACAAGTACTGGCTTTGTTGCAGCGCTTGCAGCGCGAACGGGGCCTGAGCTATCTGCTGATCACACACGACATTGCGGTGATCCGCGCCATGGCGCACGAGGTGCTGGTGCTCAAGGACGGGCAGGTGCTCGAGCACGGCGATGTCGCGCAAGTGCTGAACCATCCGCGCAACCCCTATACCCAGGCGCTGGTTCAGGCGGCATCCTGAGGCGATGAATTAGGATCGGCTCGGCGTCCGTCGCCTTGCCGAGCACAACTGACCACACGCCCAACCAAACGCTGCCCATGAACCCAAGCTTGAAGTCCACGTCGACACGGCCCGTGCCAGTGGACATGATTTCGCCCACCCGCTGGATCGAGCGCGGCTGGGAAGATCTGCGCGCCAATCCGCTGCCCGGACTGCTTCACGGACTGTTGTTGACCATTTTTGGCTGGTTTCTGCTTTGGCTGGCGCACGACCGTTTCTGGTTGCTGGCCGGCGCCTTCTCAGGTTTCCTGATCGTCGCGCCGGTGCTGGCCACCGGGCTCTACCACATCAGCCGCGAGCGCATGGCCGGTCGCAAGGCAGGGCTGGGCGACGTTCTGAACCTCTGGCGCTCGTTCGACGGTCGCCTGGTCCGCTTCGGTTTTCTGCTCGGCCTGGCTGGAACCGGCTGGGTCATGACGTCGGCAGGCCTGATCACCCTGTGGTCGCCGGTCCCGATCCTCAAACCGGTCGACTTTGTCCGCCACATCGTCCTGGTCAAGGAGGTCGGGCTGTTCGAAGCCTGGCTGGTGCTGGGGTCGCTACTGGCGGCACCTGTATTTGCATCCAGTGTGGTAGCCATCCCGATGCTGATCGACAAAAGCGTGCCGGTCAGCATGGCGGTCACGGCCAGCTGGCGCGCCGTGGCAGACTACCCGGCTCCGCTGGTGTGGTGGGCAGTTCTGATCGCCATGCTGGTCGGTCTGGGCATGGTCACTGGCCTGCTCGGGCTGATTCCCGTCATTCCAGTGATCGCCCACGCCAGCTGGCACGCCTACCGCGACCTTACCGCTCCCAAGTCTTCTGCGCCGGTGCCGGCCCATTGAGCAGCACCGTTTCCCTGTCAAATGGAAAACACGATATTTGGTCTGACCGAAGGTCAGATCGCCCAGTTCGGCCTCACCTTCGGTGTCGGTGCGTTCATTCTGTACATGCTCTTCATCGTGCTGAACCTGGCCCTGGAATCCAAGGCAGGCAAGTTCGGCACCTTCATCATTTTTCTCGTGCTCTCGCTGGGCATGATGGGTTTTCTGGCCAAAAACATCATTCAGTGGGTGTTGGGCATCTGAAATAGGTGTGCAGATCAGGCCTCGATCTTGCATATGGGGTTGCCAAAAGAGTACAATGCGAGCTTCACGACCAAATGGGCGGGTAACTACCGGCCCATTTTTTTTGGCCGATCGCTTTCGACAACCCGCATTTCCAACAAGGCAAGAACCGTAACCAATGGGCTGGCAGGACACCATCGCACAAACCGTGACCGGACTGGGTTTTGACCTGGTGGAAGTGGAGCGCTCCGCCGGTGGCTTGTTGCGCGTGACGATCGATCTGCCCTGGCAGGCGCCTGCCGAAGGTGTGGAACCTGCTCCCGAGCAGTTCGTGACGGTGGAAGATTGCGAAAAAGTGACTCGCCAGTTGCACTATCTGCTGGAAGTCGAAGGCCTGGATTACCGTCGCCTGGAAGTGGGCTCGCCGGGCATCGACCGGCCCCTGCGCCACGAAGCGGAGTACATCCGCTTCACCGGCCACTTGGTCGACCTGACATTGAAGGCGCCGATCGGCGCCACCGGCGGCGCTGTGGCCGCCAACCGCAAGAAGTTTCGCGGCACGCTGGAGCGGGCCGCCGATGGGGTGACGTGGCAGATCGTCTGGAGCGACGAGCCACCGGTCAAACCCGGACAGCGCGTGAGCAAGAAGCGCGTGCCGGCTCCCCTGCAGGCCCTGGGCTTCATGCTGGACGAAGTCCAGCAGGCCAGGCTGGCACCGATTGTGAATTTCAAGGGCCGTGGCAACGGCGCATGAGTTTGTTTTTGATTCGAGAAGAGTTTCGGAAAGGTAGGCGAGTGATATGAACCGCGAAATGTTGATGCTGATCGATGCCATCTCGCGCGAGAAAAACGTCGAACGCGACGTTGTGCTCGGCGCCGTCGAACAGGCACTGGCTTCGGCCACCAAGAAGCTCTACAAGGGCGAGGTCGATATCCGCGTGGCAATGGACCCGGATTCGGGCGCCTACGAAACCTTCCGCCGCTGGCTGGTGGTGCCAGACTCTGCCGGTCTGCAGAATCCCGACGCCGAAGAACTGCTCAGCGATGCCCGCGATGAAATCGCCGACATCGAAGAAGGCGACTACATCGAGAAGCCGGTCGAAAGCGTGCCGATCGGCCGCATCGGCGCCATGGCAGCCAAGCAGGTGATCCTGCAAAAGATCCGCGACGCAGAGCGCGAGATGCTGCTCAACGACTTCATGTCGCGCGGCGACAAGGTCTTCGTTGGCACGGTCAAGCGCATGGACAAGGGCGACCTGATCATCGAGAGCGGCCGCGTCGAAGGCCGCCTCAAGCGCGGCGAAATGATCCCGAAGGAAAACTTCCGCACTGGCGACCGCGTGCGCGCCATGATCATGGAAGTGGACCTGACGCTGCGCGGCGCACCGATCATCCTGTCGCGTTCCGCCCCAGCCTTCATGATCGAGCTGTTCCGCCAGGAAGTGCCCGAGATCGAGCAGGGCCTGCTGGAGATCAAGACCTGCGCCCGCGACGCTGGCTCGCGCGCCAAGATCGCCGTGCTGTCGCACGACAAGCGCATTGACCCCATCGGCACCTGCGTCGGCGTGCGTGGCTCGCGCGTCAACGGCGTGACCAACGAGCTCGCTGGCGAGCGCGTGGACATTGTGCTGTGGTCCGAAGACCCGGCCCAGTTCGTGATCGGCGCCCTGGCCCCGGCCAACGTCGTCTCCATCGTGGTGGACGAAGAGCGGCATGCCATGGACGTCGTGGTCGACGAAGAGAACCTGGCGATCGCCATTGGCCGTGGTGGCCAGAATGTGCGTCTGGCTTCCGAGCTGACGGGCTGGCGCATCAACATCATGACGGCCGACGAGTCGGCCCAGAAGCAGGCCGAAGAGGCCGACGGCATCCGCAAGCTGTTCATGGCCAAGCTGGACGTGGACCAGGAAATCGCCGACATCCTGATCGAAGAGGGTTTCACCAGCCTGGAAGAAGTGGCCTATGTGCCGCTGCAGGAAATGCTGGAGATCGAATCGTTCGACGAAGACACGGTCAACGAACTGCGCGCGCGTGCCAAGGACGCCCTGCTGACGATGGAAATCGCCCGCGAGGAAAGCGTCGAAGAAGTGTCGCAGGACCTGCGCGACCTGGATGGCATCACGCCCGAGCTGATCGCCAAGCTGGCCGACGGCGGCGTGCACACCCGCGACGAGCTGGCCGACCTGGCCACCGACGAACTCACCGACATGACCGGACAGACGCCTGAAGAGGCGACCGCCCTGATCATGCTTGCCCGCGCTCACTGGTTCGCCGGTGAGGAATCGCCTGCGTCCAACTGAACCGAGCAGGCCTGAGCGGAGAACAACACATATGACAAGTACCACCGTCGCCGAATTGGCCGCCGAGCTGAACAAGCCCACCCACACCCTGCTGGAGCAGCTGTCTGCCGCCGGGGTGCCCAAGTCCGCAGGGACCGATGCCGTCACCGAGGCCGACAAGCAGAAGCTCCTGGGCCACCTGAAGGCCAGCCACGGCACGGCCGGTGCCGAACGCAAGAAGATCACGCTGGTGAAGAAGTCGACCACCGAGATCAAGCAGGCCGACGCCACCGGACGAGCCCGCACGATCCAGGTCGAGGTTCGCAAGAAGCGGACGTTCGTCAAGCGCGACGACGAAGTGGCGGCCCCTGAGGTTGCTCCGGAGCCTGTCGAGCCAGCCGAACCGGTGATCGACACCGCCGAGCTGGCCCGCCGCGAAGAAGAAGCACGTCGCCAGGCAGAGCTGCTGCGCCGCCAGGAAGAAGAGCTGGCTCAGAAGCGCAAGGAACGCGAAGCCGAAGAGGCTCGCCAGGCCGAAGCCGCCCGTTTGGCTGCCGCCGCCGCGCTGGAAGCTGCTGCGAAGGCGCAGAAGGAAGTGGTCGTCGCGGCCGCTCCTGTGCCGCCCGCCGAATCCGAAGCGAAGCGACAGGCCGCCGCCGACCGCGATGCGGCCGCCAAGGCAGAAGCCGACAAGCAGGCAGCCGCCCGCCAGGCGGAAGAAACGCGCGCCCAGGATCTGCTGGAGCGTCGCCGCAAGGCTGAAGCCGAAGCCGCGAACATCCGCGCCATGATGGCCGCTCCGGCAAAGACTCTGGTGGCGAAGAAGCCGGAACCAACCCCCGATCCCAAGGCGATCAAGGGCACGTTGCACAAGCCGGCCGGCACCGCTGCCGCCAAGACGGCCGGCGCACCGGCTGCACCTGGCACCGCCGGCAAGAAGGAAGTCAAGTCGGAGAACCTGTCCTCGACCTGGAAAGACGACGCGGCCAAGAAGAAGGAAATCAAGACCCGTGGCGACACCAGCGCGGGCCGTTCCAACTGGCGCAGTGGTCCCAAGGGTGGCGGCCGCCGTGGCGACCGCGACAGCCGCGACAACGCCCAGAGCACCTTCGTGGCGCCGACGGAAGCCAAGGTCATCGAGGTGCATGTGCCCGAGACGATCACCGTGGCGGAACTGGCCCACAAGATGAGCCTGAAGTCGTCCGAGGTCATCAAGCAACTGATGAAGCTGGGTCAGATGGTCACCATCAACCAGCCGCTCGACCAGGACACCGCCATGATCGTGGTGGAAGAACTGGGACACACCGCCGTGATCGCGGCGCTGGACGATCCGGAAGCCTTCACCGACGAAGAAGCCGGCCAGCACCATGCCGAACTCCTGCCGCGCGCACCGGTCGTGACCGTGATGGGTCACGTCGACCACGGCAAGACCTCGCTGCTGGACTACATCCGTCGCGCCAAGGTGGCCGCTGGCGAAGCCGGCGGCATCACGCAGCACATCGGCGCCTACCACGTGGAAACCCCGCGCGGCATGGTGTCCTTCCTCGACACCCCGGGCCACGAGGCATTCACCGCCATGCGTGCCCGTGGCGCCCAGGCAACCGACATCGTGATCCTGGTGTGTGCCGCAGACGACGGCGTCATGCCGCAGACCAAGGAAGCCATCAAGCACGCGAAGGCGGCGGGTGTGCCCATGGTCGTGGCCCTGACCAAGATCGACAAGCCTGGCATCAACCTGGAGCGCGTGCGCTCCGAGCTGGTGGCCGAAGAGGTCGTGCCGGAAGAATTCGGCGGCGACGTGCCCTTCGTGGGCGTGTCGGCCAAGACCGGCGAGGGCGTCGATGCCCTGCTGGAACAGGTGCTGCTGCAGGCCGAAGTCCTGGAACTCAAGGCGGCGGTCGATGCCATGGCCAAGGGTCTGGTGATCGAAGCCCGTCTGGACAAGGGCCGCGGCTCTGTGGCCACTGTGCTGGTGCAAAGCGGCACGCTCAAGACCGGCGACGTGGTGCTGGTCGGTCAGACCTCCGGTCGCGTGCGCGCCATGCTCGATGAGAACGGCAAGCCGATCAAGGAAGCCGGTCCGTCGATTCCGGTGGAAATTCAGGGTCTGGCCGAAGTGCCTCAGGCCGGCGACGACTTCATGGTGATGACCGACGAGCGCCGTGCGCGCGAAATCGCCACCTACCGCGCCGGAAAGTTCCGCAACACCAAACTGGCCAAGCAGCAGGCTGCGAAGCTGGAGAACATGTTCTCGGACATCTCGGCGGGCGAAGTCAAGGTGCTGCCGATCATCATCAAGGCCGACGTGCAGGGTTCGCAGGAAGCGCTGGGCGCCTCGCTGCTCAAGCTCTCGACCGACGAGGTCAAGGTCCAGCTGGTGTTCTCCGGTGTGGGCGGCATCAGCGAAAGCGACGTCAACCTGGCGATCGCCTCCAAGGCCATCATCATCGGCTTCAACGTGCGCGCCGACGTGGGTGCACGCAAGCTGGCCGAGGGCAACGAAGTCGACCTGCGCTACTACAACATCATCTACGACGCCGTGGATGAGTTGAAGGCAGCCATGTCCGGCATGCTGGCACCCGAGAAGCGCGAAGAGGTCATCGGCTCGGCCGAGATCCGCACCGTGTTCGTGGCCACCAAGATCGGCACGATTGCCGGTTGTATGGTCACGTCGGGCCAGGTCACCCGCAACGCCCATTTCCGCCTGCTGCGCGAAAACGTGGTGGTCTACACGGGCGAGATCGACACCCTCAAGCGCCTCAAGGACGACGTGCGCGAAGTCAAGGAAGGCTTCGAGTGCGGTATCAAGCTCAAGAACTACAGCGACATCAAGGAAGGTGATCAGCTGGAGTTCTTCGAGGTCAAGGAAGTCGCCCGGACGCTGTAAGGATCGAGCCACACCATGCCCCGCAAGGCCTCCTCCGTTCCCAACCGCGGTTTCCGCGTGGCCGACCAGATCCAGCGCGATCTGGCCGAGCTGATCGCGCGCGAGCTCAAGGACCCTCGGGTGGGCATGGTGACGATCAACGCGGTCGAGGTAACGCCCGATTACGCGCACGCCAAGGTGTTTTTCAGCCTGCTGACCGGCGATCCAGAAGAAACCCAGCAGGGGCTGAACGCCGCCGCGGGTTTCCTGCGGACCGGCCTGTTCAAGCGCCTGCACATCCATACCGTGCCGACGCTGCACTTCGTCTTTGACCGCACCACCGAGCGCGCTGCCGACATGAACGCCTTGATCGCCAAGGCAGTTTCCTCCCGCGCAAAGGACGACTGAGCATGGAAGCGCCACGCACCAGGGCGCAGCGGCGCCCTGTGCATGGGGTGTTGCTGCTAGACAAACCGCTGGGACTCTCCAGCAACCAGGCCCTCCAGAAGGCCAAGTGGCTGCTGCGCGCCGAAAAGGCCGGCCACACGGGCACGCTGGACCCGCTGGCGACCGGCGTGCTGCCGATCTGCTTCGGCGCTGCGACCAAGTTCAGCCAGTTGCACCTGGACGCTGACAAGACCTATGAGACTGTGGTCCGTCTGGGCGTGACCACCACCACTGCAGACGCCGAAGGCGACGTGGTACAGACCCGCCCGGTGACCTGCACCCTGGGTCAGGTGGTCGAGGTGCTGGACCGGTTCATGGGTCCGATCACGCAGATCCCGCCGATGCACAGCGCCCTCAAGAAAGACGGCAAGGCGCTGTACGAATACGCCCGCAACGGCGAAACCGTCGAACGTGAACCACGCCACGTGGTGATCCATGAACTGGAACTGCTGGACCTGCAGCTGGACGGCGATGCGCCGTTCCTGAGCCTGCACGTGCAATGCTCCAAAGGCACCTACATCCGCACCCTGGGCGAGGACATCGGCGAAGCGCTGGGCTGTGGCGGCCATCTGACCCGCCTGCGCCGGGTGCAGACCGGTCCCTTCGACGCCAGCCAGTGCATCACCGTCGAAGCGCTCGAAGCGCTGGACGAGCCGCGGCGGCGCGAACGCCTTCTGCCGGTGAATGCCCTCCTGCCCGAACACACGCCCGTCACGCTCGACGGCGACAATGCCGGTCGATTCCTGAGCGGGTTGCGGCGCCGTGGCGCCTGGCCCGACCAGGAGCAAGTGGCCATCTACGGCCCGGTCGGCGAACCCGCATCGACACCGGTCCTGCTGGGCAGCGGCCACACCAAGGCTGGTGAACTCATCCCGGGGCGGCTGCTGAGCCCCATCGAAATACAGCAAATCCTGGAACCTGCAACATGAGCAAACAGATCCGCAACATCGCCATCATCGCCCACGTCGACCATGGCAAGACCACCATGGTGGACCAGCTTCTGCGCCAGTCGGGCACTTTCGCCGAGCACGAAAAGGTCGTGGACACGGTGATGGACAACAACGCCATCGAACGCGAGCGCGGCATCACCATCCTGGCCAAGAACTGCGCCGTGAGCTGGGAAGGCACGCACATCAACATCGTCGACACCCCCGGCCACGCGGACTTCGGTGGTGAAGTCGAGCGCGCCCTGTCGATGGTGGACGGCGTGGTGCTGCTGATCGATGCCCAGGAAGGCCCGATGCCGCAGACCCGCTTCGTCACCAAGAAGGCGCTGGCCCTGGGCCTGAAGCCCATCGTGGTGGTCAACAAGGTGGACAAGCCCGGCGCCAACCCCACCAAGGTGATCAACGAAGCCTTCGACCTGTTCGCCAACCTGGGCGCGACCGACGAGCAACTGGAGTTCCCGGTGGTCTATGCCTCCGGCATCAACGGCTGGACCTCGCTGGAAGAGGGCGCACCGGGCGAGCAGTGGGGCCCGAACATGTCGGCCCTGTTCGACACCGTGCTCAAGCACGTGCCAGCCCAGACTGGCGACCCGGCCGCGCCGCTTCAACTGCAGATCTCCGCACTGGACTTCTCCAGCTTCGTCGGCCGCATCGGCGTGGGCCGCATCAGCCAGGGCACGATCAAGCCCAACATGGATGTGCTGGTCATGGAAGGCCCCGATGGCAAAACCATCAAGGGCCGCATCAACCAGGTGCTGACCTTCCAGGGTCTGGACCGTGTGCAGGCGACCGAAGCCGGTCCTGGCGACATCGTGCTGATCAACGGCATCGCCGACATCGGCATCGGCGTGACCGTGACCGACCCGGCCAACCCGGCACCGCTGCCCATGCTCAAGGTGGACGAGCCCACCCTGACCATGAACTTCTGCGTCAACACCAGCCCGCTGGCAGGTCGCGAAGGCAAGTACGTCACCAGCCGCCAGATCTGGGACCGCCTGCAGAAGGAACTGCAATCCAACGTGGCGCTGCGCGTCAAGGAAACCGACGAAGACGGCATCTTCGAGGTGATGGGTCGCGGTGAACTGCACCTGACCATCCTGCTGGAGAACATGCGCCGCGAAGGCTACGAACTGGCCGTGTCCAAGCCGCGCGTGGTGTTCCGCGAGATCGACGGCGAAAAGTGCGAGCCCATCGAGCTGGTGACCGCCGACATTGAAGAGCAGCACCAGGGTGGTGTGATGCAAGCCCTGGGCGAGCGCAAAGGCGAGCTGGCCAACATGATCCCGGACGGCAAGGGCCGTGTGCGCCTGGAATACCGGATTCCGGCGCGTGGCCTGATTGGCTTCACCAACGAGTTCCTGAACCTGACCCGCGGTTCTGGCCTGATCGCCAACATCTTTGACGGCTACGAGCCCCACAAGGGCGACATCGCCAGCCGCAAGAACGGTGTGCTGATCTCCATGGACGACGGTGAAATCTTCACCTACGCGCTGGGCAAGCTCGACGACCGCGGCCGCATGTTCGTCAAGCCCAACGACCCGGTGTACGAAGGCATGATCGTCGGCATCCACAGCCGCGACAACGACCTGGTGGTCAATGCCACCCGCACCAAGCAGCTGACCAACTTCCGCGTTTCGGGCAAGGAAGATGCGATCAAGATCACACCCCCGATCGACCTGACGCTGGAATACGGCGTCGAGTTCATCGAGGACGACGAGCTGGTCGAGATCACGCCCAAGAGCGTGCGCCTGCGCAAGCGCTACCTCAAGGAACACGACCGCAAGCGCGCTTCGCGCGACGCCTGATGAGCAGGGTGGCTGGCGAAAGGCCACCACCGCGCTCTCCCTCAACGCCATGCCTCTTCAGCTGCTCAGCCGCCTGAGCCATACCCAGGCGGTGCTCCTCATGGTCGTGGTGACCCTGATGTGGTCCATCGCCGGTGTGGTGTCCCGCCAGCTGGAAGCCGCCGCGCGGTTCGAGGTGACCTTCTGGCGCAGCGCCTTCACGGCCCTATCGCTGCTGGTCATTCTGCCGCTGTGGCGCGCGGCAGATCGCAACGCGAGCCTGTCCAATGTCCCGGCTGGCCAGGGTGTCCTGGAGCGCCACTGGGGTTTGCTGCCGCGCTCGAAGGCCTTCTGGACATCGGGCCTGTGCTGGGCCTCGATGTTCACCGCCTTCATGCTGGCGTTGACCTTCACCAGCGTGGCCAATGTCCTGGTGATCATGGCGGCCGGCCCGCTCTTCACCGCACTGGTGGCGCGCGTGTTCATCGGTCAGCGCCTGCCGATGCGCACCTGGGCTGCCATCGTCGCCGCCGGATTTGGCATCGTCTACATGTACGGCAGCCAGATGTGGGCAGCGTTCACCGATCCGGCCGCCAACGCGTCCGGCCTCGTGCTGGGTTCCCTGGCATCGCTGTGCGTCCCGGTGGCCGGCGCGATCAACTGGACCGTGGTGCAGCGCAGCCAGCAGCAGGGTGAATCCATCGATCTGGTGCCTTCGGTGCTGGTGGGCGCACTGATTTCGGCCTTCGCCACGTTGCCGATGGCCCTGCCGTTTGCCGCCACAGCCAGAGACATCGCCTGGCTGGCCTTGCTGGGGCTCTTCCAGCTGGCGATCCCCTGTGCGCTGGCGGTGGTCTGTGCGCGTTCGCTCAAAGCTCCCGAGGTCTCGCTCCTGGCCCTGCTGGAAGTGATCTTCGGCATCGTCTGGGCCTGGCTCTGGGCCAACGAAACGCCGGGCAGAGAGGTCATACTGGGCGGCAGCGTGGTCATTGGCGCACTGCTGGCCAACGAGGTGCTGGCGTGGCATCGTCGTTCTGCCGCCGTACCTCTCGCCGCACCAGATGAAAGCGGCGCCACGCCACACTGAAACTCCCGAGGAGAACGGAAGATGAGCCAAGAGACCCCTGCATCCCACGTCATTGCCGAAGTCCGTGGGCGCGTCGGCTGCATCACCCTCGACCGGCCCAAGGCGCTCAATGCACTGTCCCTCGGCATGATCCGCGACATCACGGGGGCATTGCTCGCCTGGCGCGCCGATCCACAGGTGTTTGCCGTCGCTGTCCGTGGCATGGGCAAGGACGGCCCGTTCGGCGCCTTCTGCGCTGGCGGGGACATCCGCTTCTTTCACCAGGCCGCGCTGTCCGGCAATCCTGAGCTCGAAGACTTCTTCACCGAGGAATACGCACTCAACCACCTGATCCACACCTATCCGAAGCCCTACATCGCGTTCATGGACGGCATCTGCATGGGTGGTGGCATGGGCATCAGCCAGGGCGCCAGCCTGCGCATCGTCACCGAACGCAGCAAGATCGCGATGCCCGAAACCGGCATCGGGCTGTTTCCCGACGTGGGTGGCGGTTACTTCCTCAGCCGCTGCACCGGCCGCCTGGGCGAGTACCTGGCTCTGACTGGCCTTGTGCTGGGCGGCAATGAAGCCCTGTCAGCGGGCCTTGCGGATGCGCTGATGGACAGCGGCCGGCTCGCCGGACTGTGGGACAGCCTGGGTCAGACACCCTACGAAAACGGGGAGTCTGTCGAGCGCTGGTGCCTGAACCATGTGCAGAAGGCCCCGCTGAAGACCACGTTCCCCCAAGCAGAAATTGACCGCGTGTTCTCGCTGGAGAACATGGGCGAGATCTTGAAGGCGCTGGAAGCCGGGGAGGGCGAATGGGCCTCCGGGACCGCGGCTTTGTTGCGCAAGCGCTCGCCACTGATGCTTCACGTGGTGCTGGAACAGGTGCGTCGGGCGCGTGGCATGGGCCTGGCCGAAGAGTTGCGCATGGAGCGCGACCTGGTGCGCCGCTGCTTCCATCTGCGTCCGGGCGCCGCTAGCGAAACGGTCGAAGGCATCCGCGCGCTGGCGGTTGACAAGGACCATGCACCGCGCTGGAACCCGGCGCGCATCGAGGACGTCACCCCGGCATCCGTCGCGGCCTTCTTCGACAGCCCCTGGCCGGCTGCGTCACACCCGCTGCGCACGCTGGGCTAAGGGCCAGAAAAGCGCTCAGCGCGCGCGCTGCTTCATCGCGCGCTCGACCTCGCGCTTGCCTTCGCGGTCTTTGATGGTGTCGCGCTTGTCGTGCTCGGCCTTGCCCTTGCCGAGTGCGATCTCGCACTTGACCTTGCCGCTTTTCCAGTGAAGGTTCAGCGGCACCAGCGTGTGACCCTTCTGCTCAACCTTGCCGACCAGGCGCCGGATCTGTTCCTTGTGCAGCAAGAGCTTCTTGGTCCTCACCGAGTCCGGGCTGACATGGGTCGAGGCGGTGTTGAGCGGATTGATCTGGCAGCCGATCAGGTACAGCTCTCCCTCACGGATCACCACATAACCATCGGTGAGCTGCACCTTGCCTTCCCGCAGCGCCTTGACTTCCCAGCCTTGCAGCACCATGCCCGCCTCGAAGCGTTCCTCGATGGCGTAATTGAACAGCGCCTTGCGGTTTTCGGCGATGCGACTGTCCGCGCTCTTGGCGCCGGGTTTGCTGGGTTTGGTGGACATGAAGGGGAAGTTGGGGCCAGAGGTGGCCCATACAATGGGCGCTGATTGTATGAAAACGATTCAGAAGTCCGTCCTGCTCTGGCACAGCGCACACGAAATGTTCGCGCTGGTGACCGATGTCCAGCACTATCCGCAGTTTCTGCCCTGGTGCGATCACAGCGAGGTGATCGAACACGATGAGCATGGCATGGTGGCCCGCGTCGGCATGGCCATCAGTGGCATCAAGCAAAACTTCACCACCCGCAATCGGCACGTCGACGATCGCCAGGTGCTGATGGAGTTGGTGGACGGCCCGTTTTCCCACCTGCAGGGCGCCTGGGACTTCACACCGCTGGGGGATGGCAGCCAGCGCGCGTGCAAGGTGGAGTTCAAACTGACCTACGGCTTCTCCAGCCAGACCCTGGCGACCTTGGTCGGGCCGGTGTTTGACCGCATCGCAGCCAGCCTGGTGGATGCCTTCGTCAAGCGCGCCGATCAGGTCTACGGCACATGATGCGCGTCACCCTGGTCCATTCCCCCGCGCCGCGTGAAGCAAATGAACTGGAACTGGCATTGCCGGAGGGCGCTTCGGTCAGGGAAGCTTTAGAGCGCGCCGGGTGGCAAGATCAACTCCAGGGATTGGCCGCCGAGCAACTGACGGCCGGCATCTGGGGCCGCAAGACGACGGCAGATGCGGAACTCAGGGAAGGTGACCGCCTGGAAATCTACCGCGGGCTGCGGGTCGATCCGAAGGTGGCGCGCCGTGAGCGGTTCGTGGGTCAGGGAGCCCGCGGCGCGGGTTTGTTCTCGAAGCGGCGCCCCAACAGCAAGGCTGGTTACTGAACCTTCCAGTCGCTGGCTCCGTTCAAGGCTTGGCCTGTGCGGAGGCCGGCGCAGCAGAGGTGGGAGCCGGCATTGGACCGCAATCGGAGCGGACGACGTCGTCGGCACGCTTGGCTTCTGCGGCACGGGCCTTGTCGTCCAGAATCTCGCGCTCACCCTTGGCATTCGTGGTGGACAGCCGGGTCCCGGCGTCCAGCGTGGCCTTGGCGCGCTTGGCACGTTCGCAGTTGTCGGCACGTGCCTTGGCGTACTGCTCGGCTTCGGCCTTCTTCTTGGCCTGAGCGGCTTCTTCGGCCTGCTTCTCGGCCAGCTTCTTCTTGGCTTCGAGCTGCTCGTCCTTGCCGCTGACCTTCGGCGCAGCGGCTGGCGCCGGGGTGCTGCCCGTGGCTCCCGCTGTCGCAGGGGCAGTCGCCGGTTCGTTCAGCTTGGGTTCCGGCCGGTTGCCGGGCTTGCGCAGGATGTTCTTGTCCGGCGTGCCGGGCGGCGGCGCGGTGTCGCTGAAGACCTTGTTGCCGGCGCTGTCGATCCAGAGCCATTGCGCCATTGCCGTGCCGCTGGCCAGGGTGGCACAGGCAGCCAGCGCCAGGGCGCGCCAGAAAGGGGAGGGTATGTGACGGCTAGACATCGGGTCAGTTTAACCCGGTGCCCCAGCCCGCCGCCATGACCAAGGTGTGGTTGGGTGACGAAGTAGCACATTTGGCGGCGAAACGGTGTTGACAGACCCGGATCGTGGCTTTTGGGTCCGCCAGAGGTGCGCAGCCGCCCCGGGTACAATCGTGTTTTTGGAGCTTTACCCCATGCGCCTCCTCGGCAAAGCGCTCACTTTCGACGACGTTCTGCTCGTCCCAGCGTACTCGCAGGTCCTGCCCAAGGACACCTCTCTCGCCACCCAGTTCTCTCGCAACATCCAGCTGAACCTGCCTTTGGTGTCGGCCGCGATGGACACGGTCACGGAGGCCCGGCTGGCGATTGCCATCGCCCAGGAAGGCGGCATCGGCATCATCCACAAGAACCTGTCGGCCCAGGATCAGGCGGCGCACGTGGCCAAGGTCAAGCGCTATGAGTCCGGCGTGCTGCGCGATCCGGTGGTCATCAGCCCTTCGACGACCATTCGCCAGGTCATGAAGCTGTCCGACGAGCTGGGCGTTTCCGGCTTCCCGGTGGTAGATGCCGGCAAGGTGGTCGGCATCGTCACCGGCCGCGACCTGCGTTTTGAGACCCGTTATGACCTGCCGGTCAGCGAGATCATGACGCCGCGCGAGCGTCTGGTCACCATGCCCGACGGCACCACCCCGGCCGAGGCCAAGACCCTGCTGAACAAGCACAAGCTCGAACGACTGCTGCTGGTGAACGACGCCTTCGAGCTCAAGGGCCTGATCACGGTCAAGGACATCACCAAGCAGCTGAACTTCCCCAACGCCGCGCGCGACGCTGCCGGCCGCCTGCGCGTGGGCGCGGCGGTGGGTGTGGGTGAAGGTACGGAAGAGCGGGTCGAAGCGCTGGTCAAGGCCGGTGTGGACGCCATCGTGGTGGACACGGCCCACGGCCACAGCAAGGGCGTGATCGACCGCGTGCGCTGGGTCAAGCAGAACTACCCGCAGGTCGACGTGATCGGCGGCAACATCGCCACCGGCAGCGCCGCCCTGGCGCTGGTGGACGCGGGTGCGGACGGCGTCAAGGTCGGCATCGGCCCTGGCTCCATCTGTACCACCCGCATCGTCGCCGGTGTCGGCGTGCCGCAGATCATGGCGATCGACAACGTGGCCACCGCGCTGCAGACCACCGGTGTCCCGATGATTGCCGACGGCGGCATCCGCTACAGCGGTGACATCGCCAAGGCCATCGCGGCCGGCGCCAACACCGTGATGATGGGCGGCATGTTCGCCGGCACCGAAGAGGCGCCGGGCGAGATCGTGCTGTACCAGGGCCGCAGCTACAAGAGCTACCGCGGCATGGGCTCCATCGGCGCCATGCAGCAGGGCAGCGCCGACCGCTACTTCCAGGAAAGCAGCACCGGCAACCCCAACGCCGACAAGCTGGTGCCCGAAGGCATCGAAGGACGCGTGCCCTACAAGGGCTCGGTCGTGTCGATCATCTTCCAGATGGCCGGCGGCATCCGCGCCTCCATGGGCTACTGTGGCTGCCCGACCGTCGAGCACATGCGTGCCAAGGCGGAGTTTGTCGAGATCACGTCGGCCGGCATCCGCGAAAGCCATGTGCACGACGTGCAGATCACCAAAGAAGCACCCAATTACCGCGCGGACTGACCGGTCCCGCTCCTCAGGCCGTCCACCGGGACGGCCTTTTTCTTTTCCCTGCAGACATCACCGCACGCCATGCAGCACCAGAAAATCCTCATCCTCGATTTCGGCTCCCAGGTCACCCAGCTGATCGCTCGCCGTGTGCGCGAAGCGCACGTGTACTGCGAAGTGCATCCCTGCGACGTCAGCAGCGAATGGGTGCGTGAATTCGCCGCCGACGGCCAGCTCAAGGGCGTGATCCTGTCGGGCAGCCATGCCAGCGTCTACGAAGTGGACGACAAGGCACCCGACGCGGTGTTTGAGCTGGGCCTGCCGGTGCTGGGCATCTGCTACGGCATGCAGACCATGGCACAGCAGCTGGGCGGCAAGGTCGAGGCAGGCAAGACGCGCGAATTCGGTTACGCCGAGGTGCGCGCCCGCGGCCACACAGCCCTGCTCAAGGGCATCGAGGACTTCCACACCCCGGAGGGCCACGGCATGCTCAAGGTCTGGATGAGCCACGGCGACAAGGTCACCGAGATGCCCGCAGGCTTCAAGCTCATGGCCAGCACCGACAGCTGCCCGATCGCCGGCATGGCCGACGAGTCGCGCGGCTACTACGCAGTGCAGTTCCACCCCGAGGTGACGCACACGGTGCAAGGTAGGGCATTGCTGGAGCGTTTCGTGCTCGACATCTGCCAGACTCGCCCGGACTGGGTCATGCGCGACCACATCGAAGAAGCGGTGCAGAAGATCCGCGAACAGGTGGGTGACGAAGAAGTCATCCTCGGCCTGTCCGGTGGTGTCGACTCTTCCGTGGCTGCGGCCCTGATCCACCGAGCCATCGGCGACCAGCTGACCTGCGTGTTTGTCGACCACGGCCTGTTGCGCCTGAATGAAGGCGACTTGGTGATGGACATGTTCGTTGGCAAGCTGCACGCCAAGGTGATCCGCGTGGACGCGGCCGACCAGTTCCTCGGTCACCTCGCCGGCGTGAGCGATCCGGAAGCCAAACGCAAGATCATCGGCCGCGAATTCGTCGAGGTGTTCAAGGCCGAAGCCGCCAAGCTCATCTCAAGTGGTGCATCAACAAAGGGTGCCAAGTGGTTGGCACAAGGCACTATTTACCCGGACGTGATTGAGTCCGGCGGAGCCAAGAGCAAGAAAGCCGTCACCATCAAGAGCCACCACAACGTGGGCGGCCTGCCGGAGCAACTGGGCCTGAAGCTGCTCGAACCGCTGCGCGATCTGTTCAAGGACGAGGTGCGCGAACTCGGCGTGGCGCTCGGCCTGCCGCACGACATGGTGTACCGCCATCCCTTCCCGGGACCTGGCCTGGGCGTGCGCATTCTGGGCGAAGTGAAGAAGGAATACGCCGACCTGCTGCGCCGGGCCGACGCGATCTTCATCGAAGAACTGCGCTCCACCATCGACCACCACAGCGGCAAGAGCTGGTACGACCTGACCAGCCAGGCCTTCACCGTGTTCCTGCCGGTCAAGAGCGTCGGCGTGATGGGCGACGGCCGCACCTACGACTACGTGGTGGCGCTGCGCGCGGTGCAGACCAGCGATTTCATGACCGCCGACTGGGCGGAGCTGCCGTACGCGCTGCTCAAGAAGGTGTCCAGCCGCATCATCAACGAGGTGCGCGGCATCAACCGCGTGACCTACGACGTCAGCTCCAAGCCGCCCGCGACCATCGAGTGGGAATGATCTGAGGGTCAGCCGGGCAGGTTCCTGAAAACGGCGCGCTCGGGGTCCGCCGGACCGTGCGCCAGGGTATCGGGTGCTGGCACCCGGATCAGGCTGCGGGCCTGTGAAACGGTGCCGTGCAGCCACGCGTCCTGATCCTGCTCCCAGATCGGGACCACGGTGCGCTTGTCCTGCCGGCCGGGCGGAAGCTTCGGGTCTGGCCTGTGCATCAGTTCCAGGACGGGGTGGCCGTCGCAGTTCTGCGTGAGCATGGTGTAGCTCAGAAGTTGCTCGCCGCTGGTGGGGTCGGTCCACCGGTTCCACAGACCGGCCAGCATCCACGAAAGGCCGTCTGCCCGCCTGAAGTGCCAGGGTGTGGACCGCGGAGCGGCGCTCAGCATGTCCGCTCTGTGGATTCCCCAGTAGGGTTCCTGGTACCACCAGGCCGGAATCAGGCAGCGTTGTCCCGTGTTCCACGGGCCGCGAAACGTCCATGCCGTTGCCACGGTTTCACAGCGTGCATTGTTGGTCGACAGGGGGCGCCCGCTGGACCGGTTCACCGGCTTGCGGGTCGGGGAATCGGGCGGGATCATGCCCCACTGACCGACGCCTGCCAGTCCTTCCTGAAAGACAAACACGCCGTTGTTCAGGGGTCCGACGACCATCGGCCAATCCGGCGTGTCTTCGGTGACGCGGGCAAGAACCTGGGTTCTCAGCGTCATGCGATCGGTGGTGCCATACAGGTTGCACATGTCGACAGCATACGATTGCCGCGCCATCTTCATCGTGCCCGGTGCTGTGCGGGACAATGGCGCCATGAACGACGCCGACTACATGGGCCTGGCCCTGCAAGAAGCCCAGGCTGCACACGCCGCGGGCGAGGTACCGGTTGGCGCCGTTGTCGTTCACCAGGGGCGGGTGGTCGGCATCGGGCGCAATGCGCCGATCCACTCCCACGACCCGACAGCCCATGCCGAGATCGTCGCCCTTCGGGCGGCGGCCCAGGCCTTGGGCAACTACCGGCTGGACGACTGCGAGCTGTTCGTGACCCTGGAGCCCTGCGCGATGTGCAGTGGCGCCATGTTGCATGCGCGCCTGCGGCGGGTCGTCTTCGGTGCAAGTGATTCCAAGACTGGCGCCGCGGGCTCGGTGCTTGACCTGTTCGGCCAAGCCCAGCTGAACCACCAGACCCAGGTACAGGGCGGCGTGCGGGCGCAAGAGTGTGGAGCACTGCTCAGCGATTTCTTCAAGGAGCGACGCGAACAGCAGCGTCGCGAAACCCACCTGCTGCGCGACGATGCTCTGCGCACACCCGACCATTGCTTCGACGCACTGCCGGACTACCCCTGGTCGCCGCATTACCTGAGTGACCTGCCTTCTCTGGACGGCCTTCGGCTGCACTACGTTGACGAGGGACCCAGGGACGCTCCCCGCACCTGGCTGTGTCTGCACGGCAACCCCGCCTGGAGCTACCTGTACCGAAAGATGATCCCCGTCTTCACGGACGCTGGCGACCGTGTGGTCGCGCCCGACCTGATCGGCTTCGGCAAGAGCGACAAGCCAAAGAAGGACGCGTTTCACCATTTCGACTGGCACCGCGCTGTGCTGCTCGAACTGGTCGAACGGCTGGATCTCCGGCATGTGATCCTGGTGGTGCAGGACTGGGGCGGCCTGCTGGGCCTGACGCTGCCCATGGCCGCGCCGCAGCGGTACCAAGGCCTGCTGGTGATGAACACCACGCTGGCCACTGGCGATGTGCCACTGTCGCCGGGCTTTCTGGCCTGGCGCGAGATGTGCGCTCAGAGGCCCGACTACGACGTGTCGCGGCTGTTTGCGCGCGGCAATGCCCACCTGAGCGCCGCCGAGTGCGCGGCCTATTCAGCCCCATTCCCTGACCGTGGTCACCGCGCCGCTTTGCGTGCCTTCCCGGCGATGGTGCCCGAACAGACCGACGAAGAGGGCGCGCCCATCGCCCGCGAAGCGCGTGATTTCTGGCGTCATCACTGGCAGGGCCAGACCCTCATGGCCATCGGTACCCAGGACCCGGTACTGGGCGAACCGGTGATGCGCCAGCTTGCCCAGTCCATTCGCGGCTGTCCAGCACCGATACTGCTGCCCGAGGCCGGACACTTCGTGCAGGAGCACGGCGAGCAGATTGCGCAGCTGGCCTGCGGACATTTTTCCCGTTGAAATCCTTCGATCCCCATTCATGAGCCACATCTACATCTACTCACCCTCCAGCGCCGTGCGCGACAAGGCCGCCTTTCGCCGGGGCGTGAAGCGGCTCCAGGCACTGGGCCATGAGGTCGAGATCGACGAAGCCGCCCTGAGCAGCCACCTGCGATTTGCCGGCGACGACGCCACTCGCATCGCAGCGATCGGGCGGGCGGCCGCCAGCGGCGCCGACGTCGCGCTGATTTCGCGCGGAGGCTACGGCCTCACCCGCATCCTGCCAGACCTGCCGTACAAGGCGCTGGCCAGGGCGGTCGAGCGCGGCACGCAGTTTGTGGGTCTGAGCGACTTCACCGCCCTGCAGTGCGCACTGCTGGCCAAGACCGGCGCGGTGACCTGGGCTGGCCCGGCGCTGGGTGAGGACTTCGGTGCCGAAGCGCCCGACGACATCATGGAAGCCTGCTTCGACGATCTGGTCGACGGTCAGGGCGAAGGCAGTGGCTGGCAGTTGCCGAAGAAAGACCTGCCGTGCCTGCCCTTGGCGAAAGGCGGGGAGGGCGCAGCCCTGCATCTGCGCAAGTCCACCCTCTGGGGCGGCAACCTGTCGGTGCTGTGTTCACTGGTGGGCACGCCGTGGCTGCCGCCGATCAAGGGGGGTGCGCTGTTCCTGGAGGACGTCAATGAACACCCGTACCGGATCGAGCGCCAGCTGACGCAGCTGCTGCGCGCCGGCATCCTGGATCGCCAGAAGGTGATCCTGCTGGGCAGCTTCAACCGCTTCAAGACGGTGCCGCACGACCGGGGATTCAAGCTGCAGACAGTGATCGACTGGCTGCGGACGCAGACCAAGACCCCGGTGCTGACCGGACTGCCGTTCGGGCACGTACCGACCAAGGTCTTGCTGCCCGTGGGGCAGGATGTGGAACTGCTGGTGCAGGGACGCGATGCCCTGATCTTCTGGGGTTAGGGAAGGGCCTTGCGCTGGACGGAAGCTTCAGCGAACCAGCCGCGAGGATTCCATCAGGCTCTTGGGAATAAGTCCCTGGAAAACAGGAGACAGGCCACGCACCAGATCAACCGCCTTGGCCTCACCGTGCAAACGGCTGAGGACCGCAACCATCTCGGCGCGGGCGAACCACAGTGCGTGGGCGTCGTGCACATACATGAGACGGTGTTTCAGGCGGGGATTGGCCTTGGCGCCTTCTTCTCCGAGCGCAGAGAGCATGGCCTGCCTGACCGGCTCCAGCGACTCGGGTGAGTGCTTCCGGACTTCATTGCCCAGCAAGGCAGAGATGCTGTGGCGAAGGGAGGGCTTGATCCAGCGCATGTGGCAATCCTCAACGACAAAATGGTATTTATGGACTCAGGATACGGCCGCAAACCCGGGTCCAGCAAGGGGGGGCATCGTGATAGAAGTCAATAAAACAACAGCCAAATCAATCGTTTAGAAAGACTGTTTAAGATATTGCGTGTACAGATCACCAAAGGTTCGAGACCCTTCGGTTGCATGGCCTGATCGAACGGCTGGCAGAAGATAGAACCTTTGGACACAGCTATCCGAAAAGCGAGAACTGGGCTTAATAAAAGCCACTTCTCGGTCGATGGAAAAGGACTGTTCGTGATAAACCACACACCTTTGCGCCGGACCCGGCGACCTGCCGACCGCTTCACCCTGTAGGGTGCTCCGGAATATTGTTACGACTCCATGGCCGAACTGACGATTGCCTTTGTGGACCTGACCGGTAGCGTCTCGGTGTTCGAGACGCTGGGCAATGACCGGGCGGCCAAGGCGGTGACCAAGCTCACCCAGTGGATCGGAGCCATGGGGCTGGAGCACAACGGCAAGGTGGTCAAGATGCTGGGCGATGGCGTGCTGCTGTCGTTCACCAACAACCGCATGGCCGTGGAGTGCATGAGCACCATCCAGCTTGAACATTCGCAGCGCGTCGCGCAATGGCCGAACCGTCTGAAGCTGATGATGCAGATCGGCATGGCGCGCGGCCAGGTGGTGCAGGTCGATGGCGACTGTTTTGGCGACGCGGTCAATGTGGCATCGCGCCTGAGCGATCTGGCGGGTCCGGAGCAGATCCTCTGCAACGACGTCGTGATCCGCAAGCTCGGCAAAGGGCACCATGTGCGCAGCCGCAGCCTGGGGCCGATCCGGATCAAGGGACGGGTCGAGCCGGCGGAGGTGTTCCGCATCGAATGGCAGACCGAGATGCTGTCGGAGTTCCTGACATTGCCGGCCGACCTGCATGCTTTGCGCAAGACCACCGAGTCGGTGTTCGGCGGCATTGAGTTGGGCTGGCTCGATGCCAGCCAGTCGTTCAACCTCACCGACCTGCCGCTGAAGATCGGCCGCGTGCCGGAGGCCGATTTCGTGGTCAACGATCCGCGGGTATCGCGCATGCATGCGGCGATCGACATCCGCTCGGGCAACTACCTGCTCGAAGACACCAGCAGCTATGGCACCTGGGTGCGTTTTTCCGGTGCCGAAAACGCCATCGCACTGCGCCGCCAGGAATGCCTGCTGCACAGTGATGGCGAGTTCGCGATGGGCGCACCCTTCACCGACATCAGCGCCCCGACCGTGAGCTTCCGCCTGGTGGACGGCCAGATGGTGCTTGGCCACGGTCCCCTGCGGTCCTGATCGCGCTCCTGCGCTACACGCTTTCCCGGTGACGTCGCGGCGGTGTTGGCCGCTACGATGGTGCATCGTCTGGAGACACACATGCGTTGGGTGAAGCGATCCCTTCAAGGGCTGGCAGGAATGCTGGTCGTGCTGCTGCTGGTGCTCGCGTACGTTGCGTGGCGCAGCCTGCCGGTGGTGGATGGCGAGCTCGCCCTGCCGGGGCTGCGCGGCCCGGTCCAGGTCCAGCGCGACGACGCCGACGTGACCCACATCCACGCCAAGGACCCGCGCGACGCCTGGATGGCGCTGGGCTATGTGCACGCACAGGAACGCGGCTGGCAGCTGGAAATGAACCGGCGCCTGATGCGCGGCCAGCTCTCCGAGGTGTTCGGCAAGACCACGCTGGAGACTGACCTGGTGATGCGCACGCTGGGCATCCGGCAGGCGGCCCGTGCGCAGATCGCCGGCCTGGACGAGCCGAGCCGGCAGGCGCTGAAGGCCTACAGCGATGGGGTAAACGCCTTCTTTGCCCACCGGACAGGGACGCTGCCACCCGAGTTCCAGATCCTGCGCATCGACCCCAGGGAAGAGGCTGTTGCCGGCCGCTACTGGGAGCCGGAAGACAGCGCCGGCTGGTCATTGATGATGGCGCTCGATCTGGGTGGGAACTGGGGCAACGAGCTGGCGCGGCTGTCGGCCTTGCAAGTGCTGGACACCAAGGTCATGTGGGAGCTGTTTCCGCCGTACCCCGGCGAGCCGCCGGCCGCTTCGGCGGACTTGGCGGCGCTGTACCGTCAGCTGGGTGTGTTCCGGAGCACGCCGACCGTCAGCATGTCCGTACCGCCCTCCGGCGACCGCCTGGCACAGGGCATCCGCGAATGGGTCGACACCCTGGGACATGTCGACAGCAAGGGATCGAACAACTGGGTGGTCGACGGATCGCGCAGCACCAGCGGCAAACCGCTGCTGGCCAACGACCCGCACCTGGGACTGAGTGCCCCGGCCATCTGGTACTTCGCGCGGCTGCAGGCGCCGGACGTAGCCGGGGTTCGCGGCATGGACGTGATCGGCGCCACGCTGCCGGGCACGCCGTTCGTGGTGCTGGGCCGCACGCCCGACGTGGCCTGGGGCTTCACCAACACCGGCCCCGACGTGCAGGATCTCTACCTCGAACAGATCGACCCGAAGGACCCCAAGCGCTACCGCACGCCGGCTCCCGCCGGGCAGGAAGCCTGGGCCACCTTCACCGAGCAGGTGGAAACCTTCAAGGTCAAGGGTGAGCCCGACGTCACCCACACCGTGCGCAGCACCCGCCACGGCCCAGTGCTCAGCGACATCCCGGGACGCGCCAGGGAACTGGTCGATACCGGGCGCTATGCCGTCGCGTTGCGCTGGACCGCACTGGACGCCGACAACCGCAACGTGCAGGCGACCGCAGCGTCCAACCGCGCGCATTCGGTGGCCGACCTGATCGAGGCCTTCAGGGACTTCCACTCGCCGATGCAGAACGCCGTGATGGCGGACCGCAGCGGGCGCATCGCCTACAAGGCCGTGGGCCGGGTCCCGGTGCGTGGGGCCGGCAACGACATCCGCGGCGTCGCGCCCGCGCCCGGCTGGGATGCGCGCTACGACTGGACCGGCTGGCTGCCCTACGAGGAGACGCCGCAGGACGACGGCCACCGGGGCTGGATCGCCACCGCCAACCAGCGCATCCACGCGACAGACTACCCGCACTTCATCACCCAGGACTGGGCAGCGCCCTATCGACAGCGGCGCATCGAAACCCTGCTGGCGGCCACGCCCAGACACGACATGGCCAGTTTCCGCGCCATCCATGCCGACCAACATTCGGACGCGACGCTGCTGCTGGTGCGGCACCTGCTCAAGGCGCCGTCATCGCATGCGTTGGCCGAAGCTGCCAAGGCGCAGTTCAAGGGCTTTGCCGGCGACATGTCGGCCAACGCGGCAGCGCCGCTGATCTTCAGCGTCTGGGTCGACGAGTTCACCCGAGGCGTCATCGGCGGCCGGCTGGGCAAGGAGAAGTTCGAAAAGCTCTACGGCAAGCGCCTGTTCCGCAATGCGGTCGAAGGCATCCTGGAACGCGACGACAAAGCCTGGTGTGGTGCGCAGGGCTGTGCAGCGGCCAGCGGTGCGGCACTGGACCGGGCGCTCGACAAGATCGCGGCGCAGCAGGGCAGGGAGGTCTCCGGCTGGCGATGGGGTGTGGCGCACCCGGCGCTGTCAGTGCACCGGCCGTTCAGCAACGTGGGCGCTTTGGCGCCGATGTTCGAGGTGCGGCGGGAAACCGGCGGCGACCCCTTCACGGTCAATGTCGGGCAGTACCACCTGGACAAGGCCGACGCGCCATATGCCAACCGGCACGCGGCCAGCCTGCGGGCGATCTACGACCTGGCCGATCCCGAGAATTCACGCTTCATCTACCAGACCGGACAGAGTGGCAATCCGGTGTCGGGCCGCTACCGCGACATGGCCGACGAGTGGGCCTCGGTGCAATACCGGCCCTTGCGCATGGCGCCCGCCAGCTGGCGAAGCAGCCTCACGCTGCACCCCTGAAGGTGCGAGCGAGCAGGCGTCAGGCGGTGGCGTTCAGACGGCTGTGCGCCGGGCGTTGGCTGGCGCCCAACTGGGCCAGGGCGGTGTCGCTGTAGCGGCGGCTCGCGGCGCCCGACTGCTGGGCACCCATCTTGGCCACCAGCGTCTGAAGTTCGCCGGAAGAGATCCGGCCGTTGCCGTCCTTGTCGGCCGCCTGGATGACGGCGTCCATGCGCGAATTCTCGGACGGCGGCTTGGACGAGACGGTGGTGTTGCCCAGCGGATTGGTCGGGGCCTCGGCCACGACTTCGGAAACCGCCTCTTCACCGCCGCCTTCTTCGGCCGCCGCAACCTCTTCGCCACCACCACCGTCGCCGCCACCGGAAATGGCGCCAGCAATCGCGGCAGCGAGCAGCGAACCAGCGATGTCCGAGAACGAGCTGCCGCTGCCGCTGTCGGCCAGGGCGCCATCGCCCGACGTCGTCGTGGTCGTGGTGGTGGTCGTGACCACGGTCGTACCGGCCGGAACGATGCCAAATTCTTCCATCGAAATCATGTGGTCGCCGTCGGCGTCGAGTTCGGCAAACCGCGCCTCGTCGCCGCGCGACTGCACGAAGGCCTGGGTGCCGCCCATGGCGCCGAACATGCTCTGCATCATGGCGCCGACCTCGTTGCCGTTGAGCGAACCGTCCTGGTCGGAGTCCAGCGAGGCATAGAGCTCCGAGCCACCTTCGCCGACTTCGATACCAAGCTTGCCGGCCAGCTTTTCCAGGGCAGCCTGGAACTCGCTCTGGTCCACACCACCGCTGCCGTCGGTGTCCATCTTCTTGAGCATCTTGTCCTGCAGGTGCGAGGACAGGGCGCCGTTCATGGACGACAGGGATTGCGACCAGGCGCTGCTGTTGCTGGAGTCGACGGTGCTCATGGAGGGGTTCCTTTCAGGCGACGGATGTTTCCGGGACGCACCAATGGTCCCGCAAACAAATCCCTCGAAAGAAAGGCAACAGCGGGCAGGAAAACCCGTTGTTTGCCCGATTGGCGCCGACATCCCTCGTTTACTTGAGCTTGCCCGAGAGGAACTGAGACAGGCGTTCGGACTGCGGGTTGACCAGCACTTCGCGCGGGTTGCCCTGTTCTTCGATGCGTCCCTGGTGCAGGAACAGCACGTGGTTGCTGACCTCGCGCGCGAAGCCCATTTCGTGGGTCACGACCACCATGGTGCGGCCTTCTTCGGCCAGCGTGCGCATCACGCGCAGCACTTCGGTCACAAGTTCGGGGTCGAGCGCGCTGGTTGGCTCGTCGAACAGCATGACCTCGGGTTCCATCGCGAGCGCCCGCGCGATCGCCACGCGCTGCTGCTGGCCGCCCGACATGTGCGCCGGGTACTTGCCCTCGACGTCGCGCAGGCCAACCTTGTCCAGGTACTTGCGCGCGGTGGCGATGGCTTCGTCCTTGCCCTTGCCCAGCACGTGCATCGGCGCCTCGATCACGTTTTCCAGCACGGTCAGGTGCGACCACAGATTGAAGTGCTGGAACACCATGGCCAGCTTGGCGCGCAGGCGCTGCAGCTGCTTGTCGTCGGCGGCCTTGAGCATGCCGTCCTTGGCGGTGACCAGCTTCATTTCCTCGCCGGCCACGACGATGCGGCCCTGCTGCGGACGCTCGAGCAGGTTCATGCAGCGCAGGAAGGTCGATTTGCCCGATCCGGACGAGCCGATGATGCTGATGACGTCGCCGGCCTTGGCCGTCAGGGACATGCCCTTGAGCACCTCGTGCGAGCCGTAGCTCTTGCGGATGTCGATCGCTTCGAGTTTGGTGGTCATGGTGCGTTTCGGTGATTCAGGGGCTCAGCAGGTTGCCAAAGCGGATCGGGGTGCTGCCGGCGACGCGGCAGACTTCCATGCCCGCCGTGGCCCAGCGCAGGTTGTGGCGGGCGTAGACGGTGCCGTCGATGCTGCTGCGGATGTCGGTTTCACGCGGCGTCAGCGGGTCGACGATGCGCGCCAGCAACTGGTTGGCGGCCACCCGCTCGCCCACGTTGGCGATGAAGTCGACCACGCCCGGGTGCGGCGCGTGCAGGGATTCGGTGCCGGCCAGCGGTGTAGGTTCGCACAGAGCCTCGGGCAGGGCAGGGGCCGGGCCGGCGAGCACGCCCACATGGTGCAGGTAGCCCATGATGGCCTGCGCGTCCTGTTTGGCGAGCGCGTCCGACACATCGGTCTGGCCGCGCAGTTCGACCGTGGTGCTGGCACAGCCCAGCGGGATCGGTGCACGGTCGGCAAAGTGGTCGCGCAGCCGCCACCACGGGCCGGACAGCGCTTCATCGAACGAGATCGACGGCCCGGAGCCGCGTGCCCACAGCACCGTCTGCGCGCCCAGCAGGCGGGCCAGGGGCTCCATCAGCGGCAGCATCGGCTGCTCAACGTACATGTGCAGGATCGCCTCGAAATCGCAGTGAAGGTCCAGCACCACATCGGCGTCGCACGACAGCGTCATCAGCACCTGGCGCTGGTGTTCCAGTTCGGTGGTGACCGCCTGCTCCTGCAGCACCGCGTGCATGGCAGCGCGCACGATGCCCTTGTTGGTTTCGGCGTCCTGGGTCAGCTGGGGAGCGATCCGCTCCTTGACCAGGTTGAAGAAGTCCGGGTAGTTCCGGTTGAAGTTCTCCATGGACAGCAGCTCGAAGCGGCCGACCTGGTGGTGCATCAGACCCTGGTCCAGGCCAATCGGGTTGCAGACCGGCACCAGCACCACCTCGCCCGGCACTTCACCGCGGGCTTCGGCGGCTTCCAGCAAGCCGCGCAGCTTGTGCGCGGTCAGCATGCCGGGCAGCTCGTCGGCGTGCAGGCTGGACTGGATGTAGGCCTTGCGACCGTTGGCGGCCTGACCGAAGTGCAGGCTGGTGATCTGGCGCTGGGTGCCCAGCGACGGAGAAAGCAGGGGGTGATGGAGCTGTCGCATCCGGAAGGGAGAGAAACGGAATCAGTTCGTGCGCGGGCGCATGTAGGCGAGGAAGCGCCTCTCCAGCAGCCGGAACACGTAGACCAGGGCAAAGGTCAGGATGAAATACAGCACCGCCACCACGATGAACGGCTGGAAGGCCAGGTAGTAGGTCTTGTAGATGGCGTAGGCCGCGTTGGTCAGGTCGTACAACGCTGGCACCACGCTCGCCAGCGAGGTCGCATGCAGCATCATCACGACTTCGTTGGAGTAGCCGGGCAGGGTGCGGCGCAGTGCGCTGGGCAGCACCAGACGGAACATCATGTTCCATTTGCCGTAGCCGGCAGCCTGTGCGGCCTCGATCTCGCCCGCAGGGGTTTCCTTGATCGCACCGGCCAGCATCTCGACCGTGTAGGCACAGGTATTGAGCGAGAAAGCTGCGACGGCGCAAAAGAACGGGTCCTTGAACAGCGTCCAGGGCCAGACGGTGTCCCACAGTTTCTGCACCCATTCGAGCTGGGCGATGCCGTAGTAGATGAAATAGACCTGGATCAGCAGCGGCGTGCCACGCACCACATAGGTGAACAGCCAGACCGGTGTCGACACCCAGCGGTTGCGCGAGACCCGCATCAGGGTCAGCGGCAAGGTCAGCAGGCCACCGGCCACCAGGCTGATCGCCAGCAGCTCCATCGTCGCGAGAAAACCGGTCCAGTACAGCTGCAGGTTCTGCGGCTGGAAGATGATCGCGAACTTGTCCATCAGAAATCTCCCCGCTTCACGCCCACCGAGTAGCGGGTTTCGGCCTTGCGCAGGAGATACAGGCTGACAGACGAAATCAGGAGATAGAGGAAACCGGCAAACGCCATGAAGATGATGGCCGCGCCCGGGATCTGCCCGCGGGCGGCCGCCCCGGCCTGCTTGGCCAGGTTGGTGATGTCGGCCAGACCGATCACCGAGACCAGCGCCGTCGCCTTGAGCAGCACCAGCCAGTTGTTGGTGAAGCTCGGCAGCGCAAAGCGCACCATCTGCGGCAGCACCATGCGCCGGAAGGTGTAGAAGCGGCTCATGCCAAATGCCCAGCCGGCTTCGGACTGGCCTTTGGGCACGCTCATGATCGCGCCACGGAAGGTTTCGGTCATGTACGCGCCGTACACGAAACCGATGGTCAGCACACCAGCCACGAAGGGATTGATCTGGGGACCGCTGCGGTAGCCCAGCTTCTCGGCGATGTCGTTGACCAGGATCTGCCCGCCGAAATACAGCAGCAGCATCCAGACCAGATCCGGGACACCCCGGATCACGGTGGAATAGATATCGCCGACCCAGTTGAGCCAGCGATAAGGGGAGAGTTTGGCAGCCGCGCCGGCGAGGCCGAGCGCGGCGGCAACAACGAGGGCGCCCAGCGAGACGCCGATGGTGACCAGAAGGCCCTGGAGGATGTTGATCAGGTAGGTCGTCATCGGCGCTCGCGCAAGTCAGCCCAGGGGATCAGGAACCCCAGATGTCCACGCCAGGAACGTGCTTGTCGGCCAGTTCCTTCCACTTGCCGTTGTCACGGATGGCCTTGATGGCGGAGTTCAGCGCGTCGCGCAGGGCGGTGTCTTCCTTGCGGATGGCCACGCCGGCGCCGTTGCCGAAGTACTTGGCGTCGAATTCCACCGGAATGCGGGTTCCGGCGCAGCTGTAGGCCTTGCCGTCCGGGGTGGACAGGAAACCGCCATTGACTTCCACCACGTCGGCCACGGTGCCGTCCAGGCGGCCGGACTTGATGTCCAGATAGACCTGGTCCTGCGCGTCGTAGGGAACGATCGTGGCGCCTGCGGGCTTGAGTTCGCCCATGGCGTATTTCTCTTGCGTGGAAGCCTTCAGCACACCGATCTTCTTGCCCTTGAAGCCAGCCGCTTCGGCGCCCAGCTTCAGGTCGGTCTTGACCACCACGCACGACGGCGTGTTGTAGTACTTGCCGGTGAAGTCCACGGCCTGCTTGCGTTCTTCGGTGATGGACATCGACGAGATGATCGCGTCGTACTTCTTTGCCTGCAGGCCCGGGATCATGCCGTCCCAGGCTTGCTCGACGAACACGCACTTGCTCTTGAGCTGGTCGCACAGCGCCTTGGCCACGTCGACGTCGAAGCCGGCGGGTTCGCCTGCGTCGGTCTTATAGGTGAAGGGCTTGTAGGTCGGGTCGATGGCGACGCGCAGTTCCGGCCATTGGCTGGCCGGTGCGGGTGCTGCTGCGGGTGCGGCCGCGGCGGGTGCCGGTGCAGCAGGCGCCGCTGGTGCGGGCGTTTCGGTCTTGCCGCAACCAACCAGGCTGGCGGCGCCGATGAGGCTGAGGGACAGGAACAGATGCTTCATGAGTGTCCTTGAAAGGTTGAAAGGGGTGGCCGGATTGGACTCCCGCCGGTGGGCAACATTGTAGGTCTGGGCAGTCCAATTGCCCGGTGCACCAAGCTGGTGTTTCCCCGGATGCGCCGGCCGGTCTGACGTGGGTCAGAGCAACATTCGGGCCGCACGGTGCGCGCTCGAAGCAATGGCTCCTATTAGTTAACATAATATACATCGTGGAACATTCAGTAGAAACAAATGTACGGACGTCACAGACCGCCATCCACCGCTGAACCAGGACAGACAGCGGCGTCCTGTATCCTGCTTGGCGCCATGCCGCTGCTCCAGCACAGAGCGATCAGCCAACCCATCAAACCAGTCGAGCCCCACATGAGCACATCGAAAATGGACGCAAGGTGGCTGTTTGCAGGGGTGCTTTGTCTTGGGCTTCTGGGCGGTTGCGGAGGCGGCTCAGAAAAAGAACAGGACAGCACACCAACGGCGCCAAGCCCCGACGCTCCGGTAGACCTGTCTGGTGCTTGGGTCAGTTCAGGCGACCTGATCATTGGCGCACTTCAACTTCAGCAGGACGGCGAGCTGGTCACTGGAGCCGTTGAAAACGAATACGGAAGCCAGCCGCTCGAGGGCACAGTGTTCGGATACGACCTCGCGTTTTCGTTTGCCCAGGTGCGCAACAGTTGCGAGGTCAAGGTGAACTGCTTTGTGACCTTGTTCGATGAACAGATGCGAGGCTCCTGCAGGCTCGCCACCCAATGCCCCGGGCTGCCTGCCTCGACACGCAACGGGCGCATCACCCTGACACGCGAATGATGCGCTGCTGACTCCAGAAAAAAACCCCGGCCAGGTTGACACCAGACCGGGGTTTCGGACATCGGCATGAAACCTCAGTCCTCCACGAAAGCTTCCTCGCGCTTCTTGCTGATCGACGGCAACAACACGATCACCAGCAGGACGACCGCCACCGCCAGCAATGAAGCGGACAGCGGACGGGTCACGAACACGGACCAGCTGCCGCGAGAGATCAGCAGCGCGCGACGCAGATACTCTTCCATCATCGGACCCAGGATCAGGCCCAGCAACAAAGGTGCTGGCTCGCAACCCAGTTTGATGAACAGGTAGCCGACCAGACCGAAGATCGCGACCATCCAGATGTCGAAGCTGTTGTTGTTGGTCGAATAGACGCCGATCGCACAGAACAGCAGGATGGCCGGGTACAGCCAGCGGTACGGCACGGTCAGGAGCTTGATCCAGATGCCGATCAGCGGCAGGTTCAGAACCACCAGCATCAGGTTGCCGATCCACATCGAGGCGATCAGGCCCCAGAACAGTTCGGGGTTGCTGGTCATGACCTGCGGGCCAGGCTGGATGTTGTGGATGGTCATGGCACCCACCATCAGCGCCATCACGGCGTTGGGTGGAATGCCCAGCGTCAGCAGCGGAATGAACGAGGTCTGCGAACCGGCGTTGTTGGCCGATTCTGGCGCGGCCACACCGCGGATGTTGCCCTGGCCAAACGGCACTTCGCCGGGCTTGAGCTTGGTCTTCTTTTCGATCGTGTAGGCCGCGAAGGCCGACAGCAGTGCACCACCACCGGGCAGGATACCCAGTGCCGAGCCCAGCGCCGTGCCGCGCAGCACGGCCGGAATCATGTTCTTGAAGTCTTCCTTGCTCGGCATGATGCCGTCCACCTTGCCGGTGAACACTTCGCGGTGCTCTTCCGGCGTCGACAGGTTGTGGATGATCTCTCCGTAGCCAAACACGCCCATCGCGATCACGATGAAGCTGATGCCGTCGGTCAGTTCCGGGATGTCGAAACTGAACCGTGCCACGCCGGAGTTGACGTCCGTCCCGACCAGCCCGAGCAGCAGACCCAGCAGAATCATCGCCAGTGCCTTGACCAGAGAACCCGAAGCCAGCACCACGGCACCGATCAGGCCCACCACCATCAGCGAGAAGTACTCGGCCGGGCCGAAGTTCAGCGCCAGCTCGGTCAATGGAGGAGCGAACGCTGCCAGGATCAGTGTGCCCACGCACCCGGCAAAGAACGAACCAAGACCGGCGGCAGCCAGCGCAGGGCCTGCCCTGCCCTTGCGCGCCATCTGGTAGCCGTCGATCACCGTCACCACCGACGACGACTCGCCCGGCAGGTTGACCAGAATGGCGGTGGTCGAACCACCGTACTGGGCGCCGTAATAGATACCGGCCAGCATGATCAGCGCCGCGACCGGCGGCAGGCCGTAGGTGGCGGGCAGCAGCATGGCGATGGTGGCGACCGGACCGATGCCGGGCAGCACGCCGATCAGCGTACCCAGCAGGCAGCCGACGAAGGCGTACAGAAGATTCTGCAGCGTGAAAGCGACGCCAAAACCCAGCGACAGGTTGTTGATGAGATCCATGTTCGCTCCGGGCTCAGTTGGTCAGGAAAGACGGCCACACCGGAAACTGCAGGCTCAGCAGCTTCACGAAGGCCAGGTAGCTGCCGATCGCCAGAATCGTCGCCAGGATCAACGTCGACTTGAGCTGGAACCCGGGCTGGGCCAGGCTGGCGACAATCACCAGCGCATAGATCGCCACGATCAGGCCGAACGCGGGGAAGCCCAGTGCAGGCACCCCCACCAGCAGCGCGCCGAATGCCAGATTGGCGCCCAGCACGAAGCACAGCGGGCGCCATGCGAAAGCACCAATCTTGTCGCCCCCTGGCCCACCCTTGGACAGGGAACGGACCGTGACGATCAGGCCAAGGATGGCCAGCAGGACGCCGAGCATGAGCGGGAAATACCCCGGCCCCATCTTGGCGGCTGTACCGACTTCAAAGCTGGTGGCGCCCCAGGCGAAGCTGGCGCCGACCGCCGTGAACATCAGCCCGGAGAAAAAGTCTTTTTGACTGGCGATAGCCACAACACGTCTCCTCATTGTTGGAACACTGGGGATTCTGCGTGTCATTCCGCACGTAATTCATGTGGGTTACACCTACGCTGCGGCGTGGCGGCACCACAGCGGTGTCAGCGCGATCCGGGGCGCACGTTGCGCAGCCGCGCAGCGATCAGGTCGGCCAGATCCTGCCGGTCGGCGCGGCGAGCGAAGTCGACCGCAGTCAGTCCCTGCTGGTTGCGCAGCGACGGATCGGCCCCCTCTTCCACCAGCAGGCGCACCACATCGGGGTGTCCATACATGGCGGCCATCATCAGCGGCGTCGTCTTGTTCGGCGACTCGGCATCGATGTAGGCGTGGCGCTCCAGCAGCAGACGCACCATCTCCAGGCTGTCGGGCTCCGGCCGTGAGGCCGCGTAGTGCAGCGGCGTCCAGCCCGGCTTGTTGACCTCAGCACCGCGCCGGATCAGGCTCTTCGCAATCTCCAGGTGCCCCTTGATGGCCGCGATCATCAATGGACTTTCGCCCGCTTCATTGCGCAGCTCCACCTTGACCGATCGTTGGGTCAGCAGAAAGCTGGCGACCTTGAGCGAGCCCTCGCGCAGGGCGATGGTCAGGCCCGGGTCCCCGCTTTCGTCGCGGGTGTTGAGGTCAAACCCCCGCAGTGCCAGCCCCACCATCGCCGACTCGTCGTCCAGCTTGGCCGCCTTGAAGTAGTCGTCGAACGAACCTGCGTTGCTCAAGCCACAAAAAAGAAAAACCATACTGAAAACAATATGGTTTTTGAAGTTTTTAAGGTTTTTCATGAACTTGAAACCACCCTGTTGAACAGCCTGTCGAAGTTCTCGCTTGTGGCCTTCGCCACGGCTTCCACCGCCAGACCCTTGATCTCGGCGATCTGCCTGGCCACGAACGGCACGAACGACGGGTTGTTGGTTTTGCCACGATAAGGCACCGGGGCCAGATAGGGGCTGTCCGTCTCGATGAGCATCCGGTCCAACGGCACAAAACGCGCCACCTCACGCAGGTCGGCCGCATTACGGAAGGTCAGGATGCCCGAAAACGAGATCATGAAGTCCAGATCCAGCGCTGCCCGGGCCACCGCTTCGGTCTCGGTGAAGCAATGGAACACGCCGCGCGACACGACCTGGGCGCCACCACCGGCGAATCCGCCCTCTTCCTTCAGGATCGCCAGTGTGTCGTCGGAAGCACTGCGGGTGTGAATCACCAGCGGAAGGTCGGTCTGGCGACCGGCGCGGATGTGGACGCGGAAACGCTCGCGCTGCCATTCCATGTCGGCGACGCTGCGCCCGTTGAGACGGTAGTAGTCCAGCCCGGTCTCGCCGATGCCGACCACGCGGGGCAGCGCTGCACGCTGCAGCAGGTCGTCCATCGAAGGCTCGGTCACCCCCTCGTTGTCGGGATGCACACCCACCGTCGACCAGAGATTGGCATGGTCACGGGACAGCGCATGCACCGCCTCGAATTCTTCCAGCGTGGTGCAGATGCACAGCGCACGGTCGACCTGCGCCTGCGACATGGCGTTCAGGATGTCGGGCAGGTTGGCCGACAGCTCGGGAAAACTCAGGTGGCAGTGGGAGTCGGTGAACATGCGAAAGAAGAAAAACGGCGCAATGCAACAAGGCCCTGCGCCGTGTCAGACCGACGATGCGGTCAGATGGTCTGGGTCGGCTTGTCGGAGGCCAGCGCGGAACCCAGGATCTCTTCGATCTTGTGCTTGAGCTGTTTGGACTTCTCGTCCGCCGGGAACCGGATGCCCACGCCCTGCGTGCGGCCGCCCTGTGCCTTGGCCGGGGTGACCCAGGCGACCTTGCCGGCCACCGGATAACGCTGCGGGTCGTCGGGCAGGCTCAGCAGCACATAGACATCGTCGCCGATGCGGTAGTCGCGCGACGACGGGATGAAGATGCCGCCTTCGGTGAACAGGGGGATGTAGGCCGCGTAAAGCGCCGCTTTTTCCTTGATGGAGAGCTGGATCACGCTCGGGCGTGACGAAGCAGGTGAAGCGGCGGGGCTGGTACTCATGGCCGGCAAGTTTAGCGGCAAACGTGGAGGCGCATGGGGCCAATCAGCCCCGTGCGGCCGTGCGCGTGAGCACCTGTCGCGTCGCAGCGACCCAGGCTTCCTGCATCAGGCCGGCGTTGTAAGGATGCTCGACCGTGCGCGCCGCTTCCATCAGCGCCTTGGACCAGCGCGCCAGCACACCCCAGCGGGGCGCCGGCGGCAGACTGGCGGCGCTGAAGAAGCGCGGCGAAGCGCCGGCAGCCACCGCCATCAGGTCGTGACAAAGCTTCTGCAGCGTGGCCAGCTGTGCCGCCGCCGGCCAGCCGTCCAGCATCGACCAGTCGCCCTTGACCAAGGCCTGCGGCAGCTGCGACCAGCGCGCGGCGGTCAGTCCGGCGCGCGCCCAGTCCAGCGCATCTTCTGGTCGCCCGCCGGCAGCCTGCAGCCAGACCCTTGCTTCGTCGGCACCGGAATCGCGCAGGCCCGCTGCGCGTGCACTGTTCTGGAGCCAGGCCAGCGCTTCGTCTTCCGACGGCCAGGTCAGCACATGCGACTGGCAACGGCTGCGGATGGTCGGCAGCAGTTGGTGGGCCGACTCGCTGGCGAGCACGAAGCGGGTGTCGCCCGCCGGTTCTTCCAGCGTCTTGAGCAGGGCGTTGGCGGTCACCGTGTTCATGCGCTCGGCCGGATAGACAAGCACCGCCGTGCCACGACCGCGGGCGCTGGTGCGCTGCGCGAAGCCGACCATGTCGCGCATGGCCTCTACCCGGATTTCCTTGCTGGGCTTGCGCTTTTTGTCGTCCACTTCCTTCTGGGCTGATTCGGACAGCGGCCAGCCGCGTTCGAGCATCTCGGTCTCGGGCATCAGCACGACCAGGTCGGGGTGCGAGCGGCTGCCGATGAGGTGGCAGCTGTCGCAGACGCCGCAGGCGCCCTGCGCGGTGGGTTGCTGACACAGCCAGGCTTGCGCCAGCGACAGGCCCAGTATGTATTGACCGAGCCCGCTGGGACCCTGCAGCAGCCAGGCGTGACCACGTTGCGCCAGCAGGCGCTCGCGCTGGCGGGCCAGCCAGGGGGCTTCGATGGGGGTATCGCTCATTTCGGTCCGCTGTTGGCGGCGACCATGATCGACAGCCAGCCGCGACGCACGAAGGTCGCCGTCAGCTGCTGCCAGACCTGGTGCCGGCTCTGGTCGGCCTGAATGCGGGCAAAGCGCTGTGGATCAGCGGCTGCCCGGGCGGCATAACCGCCCACCACGCGGCGGAAAAATTCCAGCGGCTGGGCTTCGAAGCGGTCGGGCGCACGCGCATCGGCCAGGCGCGCGGCTGCGGTCTCGGGCGCCAGGTCGAACCAGACCGTCAGGTCGGGCTGGCGCAGAGCGTCGCTGGCGACAGCGGGTGTGGACTGCACCCAAGCCTCCAGCGTCGAGAGGATGTCGAGGTTGAAGCCGCGCCCGCCGCCCTGGTACGCGAAAGTCGCGTCGGTGAAGCGGTCGCAGAGCACCACCTCGCCACGCGCCAGGGCCGGCTCGATCACCGTCGTCAGGTGGTCGCGGCGAGCCGCAAACACCAGCAGCGACTCGGTCAGCGGATCCATGGCATCGCCCAGCACCATCGCCCGCAGCTTCTCGGCCAGCGGTGTGCCGCCGGGTTCGCGCGTCAGCGTCACGGTGCGACCCTGCTCGCGGAAGGCCTTGGCCAGGCCCTCGATGTGGGTCGACTTGCCGGCGCCGTCGATGCCTTCAAAGCTGATGAAGAGTCCGCGGGAAACGCTGGTGTCGCTCATGGGGAGATCATTTCTGCAGCTGGAACCGCCGCACCGCCGCATTGTGCTCGTCCAGCGTGGCGCTGAACTGGCTGCTGCCGTCGCCGCGCGCCACGAAATACAGCGCCCGGGTGTCGGCTGGCCGCACCGCCGCCATCAGCGAGGCCCAGCCTGGCATGGCGATCGGCGTCGGCGGCAGGCCGGCGCGGGTGTAGCTGTTGTAGGGCGTGTCGGCCAGCAGGTCGGCGCGGCGCAGGTTGCCGTCGAAGCGTTCGCCCAGGCCGTAGATCACGGTCGGATCGGTTTGCAGGCGCATGCCGATGCGCAGCCGGTTGGCGAACACGCCGCCCACCATCGCCCGATCGGCTTCCGCGCCCGTTTCCTTTTCGACAATGCTGGCCAGGACCAGGGCCTCGTCGGCCGACCGTAGCGGCGTCGACGGATCGCGCTGCGACCATGCCAGCGCCAGCCGTTGCTCCATTGCCAGCGCCGCCTGCCGCAGCACGCTGGAGGCCGTGGCCTGGCGCACCATGCGGTAGGTATCAGGGAAAAACCGCCCTTCGGGGTGTTGGCCGGCGAAACCGATGCGCGCCATCACGGCCGGCCCATCCAGGCCTTCGAGGTCCTGGGTCAGATTGGGCGAGGCGCGCACCGCCGCCATCAGTTCGCGGAAATTCCACCCTTCGAGCAGGGTCAGGCTGCGCAGCGCCTGCTCTCCCTTGACCAGTTGCTCCAGCAGGCTGCGCGGCGTGGCGCCGGGCTTGAGAGCGTAAGTGCCTGCCTTGATTTCGCGGGCACGGCCAGAGAAACGGAACCAGGCCTGCAGCAGCAGCGGCGGGGTCTGCACGCCGGCGCCGGTGAATGCCGCAGCGACGCCTCTGGCCGAAGAACCTGCGGGGATCTGCACTTCCAATGGCGCCTCGGCCGTGGTCTGCGCCGGCAGGCCCAGCGGCTGGTCGAGCCACCACCAAACCCCTGCGCCACCCAGGCCGGCCAGCAACAGGGAAACCAGCAGGAGCCAGGAAAAAAGACGTTTCACAGCGGGAGGGTAGGACTTGGCAACGCGGGGTACGCGTCGAGGGACGGCGCATGATAATCGACCGAACACCCCCACCCAGGCGCCCCCGACCCCTGCCTCCGACCATGCCAACCATCTTCGCACCCACCGATCCGAACACCCTCCATGGCGTCGCCGCCCTGCCCCGCCTGGGCGTGATCCGCGCGCAGGGCGAGGAGGCCGCGAAGTTTCTGCACGGTCAGCTCACGCAGGACTTTTCGCTGCTGGGCCTGTCGGAAGCGCGGTTGGCCGGCTTCTGCTCGGCCAAGGGCCGGCTGCTGGCCAGCTTCATCGGCTTCAAGCGCTCGCACGACGAGATCCTGCTGGTCTGCCACGCCGACCTGCTGCCCGCCACGCTCAAGCGCCTGTCCATGTTCGTGTTGCGCGCCAAGGCCAAGCTCAGCGACGCCAGCGCCGAGTTCCAGTTGCGTGGCCTGGTGGGTGACGCGGTCCCGGCCGCACTGCCAGCTGGCCCCTGGGCCAAGCTCGACGCCGACGGTGCACAGGTCGTGCGCCTGTACCCGGCGGGCGGCGTGGCCCGTGCGCTGTGGGTGGCGCCGGCCGACGCCGCACTGCCTTCCGGCCCTGCACTGGATACCGCGACCTGGGACTGGCTGGACGTGGTTGCTGGTGTGCCGCTGCTGAGCCAGCCGGTGGTCGAAGCCTTCGTGCCGCAGATGATCAACCTGGAGTCGGTCGGCGGCGTCAATTTCAAGAAAGGCTGCTACCCCGGCCAGGAAGTCGTGGCGCGCAGCCAGTTCCGTGGCACGCTCAAGCGCCGCGCCTTCCCGGTGCAAGGCGATGCGCCGATGCAGGCCGGACAGGAAGTGTTCCATGACAGCGATCCGACGCAGCCTTGCGGCACCGTCGTGGCCGCCGCGGCCTCGCCCCATGGGGGCTGGAACGCCATGGTTTCGATGCAGATCAGTGCGACCGAGGGTGGCAACCTGCACCTGGGTGCTGGCGATGGTCCGCAGCTGACGCTGCAGCCCCTGCCCTACACCCTCCTTGCGGATGTCTGAGCGCAGAGGCGCTGGTCGGCATGTGCCTGATCGCCTTTGCCATTGGCGCCGATCCACACTGCCCGCTTCTGCTGGCCGCCAACCGCGACGAGTTCTTTGAACGGCCGACCGCGCCACTGCACCGCTGGGCTCTCCCGGACGGCACAGCCGTGTTCGCGGGCCGCGACCTGCGCGATGGAGGCACGTGGCTCGGCGTGAGCGAAGGCGGTAGGGTGGCGATGTTGACCAATGTGCGCAGCGCCCACCTGGGCCCAGGCCGACGCAGCCGCGGTGAGCTGACGACGCGCTGGCTTTCAGCAGGCACCGACTGGACAGGTTTGCTGGCAGGGATTGATCCTGCCGACTACGGTGGTTTCAACCTCGTGGTCGGGGACATCAGCACCGGTTTCTGGGCGTGGATCACCAACCGCAACCCGGCGCAACCCCACGCCGAAACCGCCATGCCGTTGTACAGCCAGCGCCTGTTGCCCGGCGTCTACGGGCTGTCGAATGCAGCAATGGACACACCTTGGCCAAAGACAGAGCACCTCAAGGCGGCGATGGCGAAAGCACTTGGATGCGTGGACACTGATCGCCGGATGTACCACCTGACGAGCGCGCTGCGCTCCAGCGACATTGCGAGCGACGAACACCTTCCGTCAACAGGCGTTCCAAGGGATATCGAGGCAGCCCTGTCCAGCCCGTTTGTGGACATGGTCTCCAGGGGATATGGAACCCGAAGCAGTTCGGTGATTCAGATCTTCCCGCAAAGCAGCTCCGGACTGCTGCAGGTCTTCATCGACGAATGGACCCATGGCTGCAGCGAGGCCTTGCCGCAGCGATGGGGTTCACAGGGGCATCGCCGCGAGCTTGCGACGATGCGCATCTGACAGGCTCAGCTTCCCAGACGCACCCACCGCAGCGGCAGCCTGCGGGTAGCGCGTGGGTAGGAGTCTGTCGCCCCGTAGTAGAAGTCCACCGCCAGTGCGGTGCTCGTATTGACCGGGGCCGGGGGGCTGAAATGACCCGTGTGCGGATAGACCTTCCAGGGGGTGCTGGACCAATAAGGAGCTGGAGTGGTCGCGGGAAAGACGGTTCTGTCGATGGCCGGAACGCTGCAGCCCCAGTCCACCAGGCTGGCCAGTTCCTTCGCGTTGGGCAAGCGCCACCCGTCCGGCGCCATGGCGAGAGCCTCTTCGTGCGTCAACAGGCTCGCGTCCCCGACACAGGTACTGCCGCTCCACGTCTGCCCGACGCTGCAGCGCGACCACGTCAGGCCGCTTTCGGTGTCCAGCGCTTCAGATCCGTTCGGCACGAACCTGCTTGTCGATGAGGGGCACGACTGGCTTCGTGCAGCAGCAGGCGCTCCCCGAACCAGCGGGGCAACGTATCGCAAATTGTCCTGCCCAAAAGGCTGAGCCACCATGCCCCCATCAGAACCGGTGAACGCCCAAGCCTGGCGGGTGTCGGGCGCAAAAGGGACGGAAGTCCAGCCGTAGGGCTCCGGCTGACGGGCCACCGCTCCGTTGTGCGAGACGAGGTTGCCCACCTCGTTGATGTCAGGCATGCGCCAGTCGCTATAGCCACAGAGGGCTAAGGCATTGATGCGGCCCACATAGGCGGCGGCGTTGTTGTAGGCGTTGACGTCGCCCAGCAAAGGATTCAGGAAGTTGGTGTACACCGCCCACTCGACATCGCCGTGGGCACCGAAACCTTCCCAGACAAGACCCGTGACTTCGTCTGTGATGCAATCGCGTGGAAGGTATCCGGCGCCATCGCCCCCTGGTGTCAACTCGCTGAACGCCATCCGGTTGTAGTTGGAACGATGCCCGTCCTGATGGGGGCTGAGCGCCAGGGCTCCCGCGCTGGAGCAACTCACCAAGGTGTCACTTCCGGCTTCGTAGCAGTCGTCCTCGGTCATTGCAGTATGGGTCACTGCCACCTCGGGCCCGGACACGTAGTAGCTGGCCCCCTCGTAGTGATACTGCGGGAGCGATTTCCGCACACGCGCAGTCTCGGCTTCGCTGTTCGTGTAGAAGTGAAACCCTTTGCTGGACTGGTAGAAGCGGTTCAGCGGCACCAGTCCCTTGCCGCCGACCATGCTCGCGTAATACGCGACCCCCTCGAACAGCATCTCAGGCCGATTGGCTTGAACAAAGGACTTCTCATCTTCGCTGATGGTGTAGAAATGCACCCCGGTAAGCTGGTTGTAAAAGCGGTAAACCGGACTCAGGCCACCGGCGTTGGTGGTTCCCGCAACGAAGGCCACCCCTTCGTAGGCAAACAGGGGATTGGTTGCCTGTACCGTGGCTTTTTCCGACTCGCTGCTGGTGTAGAAATGTGCGCCAGTAGTCCGATTGAAGAACCGGAAGACATTGACCGTCGGGCTTGAGAACGCCTTCGCATGTCCAAAACTTCTGGCGTTCCCAGGAGCCGCTCGCTGGGAGGCCCGGGTCAACTCCGCAAGGTTCAGCTGGGCGCCTGCATGTTCCAGGTCGGCGGGCGCTTTTGCGGAGAAGGCCGTTGTAGTGGATCCGTTGGCAGGTGTTTCGGTGGTTGCTCTGTCGCTCCCACCGCATCCGCTCACAAGCGCCGCACCGACCAACACCAGCAGGCGCCAAGATTCTTTCATCCGCATGTTTCCGCCCTTGAGTTTCATTGTTCTGAGGGAAATTGTATGGCGCATACAAGTCCCGAACTCCTGGCGGAGTGTCTCAAGCAAATGTCAGAAGAAATTCCATCCGTTGCCGATCTGAATTCGCCATCCCCAATGGCTTTTCCCGCATCGGGGAAAGAACGCCGTTTGAATCAAATCGCGAGGAACAGCTCCTGGTGGGAAATGCCGGCTTCCTCGAACGCTTCGCCGCGGCGTTGCCAGCCCAGCCGGTCATAGAAACCGATCGCGCTTCGCTGCGCGTGCAGCATGACCTCATGGTCGCCCCTGGCACGGGCGGCGTCGACCAGGGCCTGCAAGACCTGGGTACCCAGCGATCCGCCCCGCAACACGCGATTCACCGCCAGCCGGCCGATCTGCGACACGCCCGGTGTGCCAGTCGGAATCAGACGACCGGTGGCCACCGGCTGTCGCAGCCGGTTGCGCGCCATGGCGTGCACGGCGTCCAGGTCGGCCGCATCGTGTTCCAGGTCCTTGGGGATGCGCTGCTCTTCGACAAACACGGCCGTGCGCACATTGCTGGCGTCCGCGCCCAGAGTGGCCCAGTCGCCGACCTGCACCATGGCCATCGACTCGCCGGCCTCGTAGCCCTGCACGATGTCGCGCAAGGCCTGCGGCACCGGGCGCGAGGTCTGCGTGGCCGGATCGGCGAAAACGTAGACGATCTCGCCGGAAATCAGGTGTTCGTCGCCCCGGAAGATCGCGCCGGTGAAGGTCATGGACGAGGTGCCGATGCGGCTGCATTTCATCGCCACCTCGATCTGGTCGTCGACCCGTGCCGACGCATGGAACTCGACCGTCGCCTTGACCACATACAGGTCACCGTCGAGCTGGTGCATCGCCTGCTCGTAGGGCAGCGCCATCGCGCGCCAGTAGTCGGCGATCGCGGTGTCGAAGTACATCAGGTAGTGGGCGTTGAAGACGATCTTCTGCATGTCCACCTCGGCCCAGCGCACGCGCAGGCGGTGGAAGAAACGGAAGTCGGATCGCTTGAGCGTCATGTCTTGTGCTCCGTCGTGGGCGGCAAAGCCCGGATTATTTCGCGGCCAGCTGGATGCTCCAGAAGGCCAGGAAGCCGGCAAACAGCACCAGGGTAGAGATCGGCTTTTCTTCCACCGTGTGCGCTTCCATCAGCAACTCTTCGGTGACCAGATACAGCAACGCTGCCGCACTGAACGCGAGCACGCCACCGATCAACTGCTGCGATGCGCCCGCCAGCCACACGCTGCCCAGCGCCGCGAACAGCAGCACGGTAAGTCCGAGCGCGGCCGACAGGCCGATCACCCGCCAACCCTTGACCGTGTCCGAGGCAAGCGCCAGCCCCAGGAAAAGCAGCTCGACCGACAGGCCCAGCGCCAGGATGGTCCCGGCCTCGCCATTGGCGGCAAAACCGGCGCCAATGATGAAGCCGTCGGTCGCCACATCGATGAAGGTCGCCAGCAGCAGGCCCATGCCGAGGCCTTGCGCCGCGTGGCCCGCTTCCGAGGCGTGTTCCAGCCGCAGGGTCCAGAGCTTGAGCCCGTACATGAACAGGCTGCCCAGGGCGAACGAGCCAATCACGACGCCAGCGCTCGCATGTTCGCTGGCGATGTCGGGCAGCAGCTCCACCGCGAGCGCCGCCAGGATCACGCCGGCCGCGAAGTGCTGGACAAGGCTGCGAAACTGGTGCGAAGGGTTCCAGAGGGCGGCGATCACGCCACCCACAGTGGCAACCACCGCAGGGACGGTCATGGTCAGGAGTTGGTGGCTGTTCATCCCGGACACCCTAGCCGCGCGGCATTAACCGCGCCTTAGCCAGCGGCCTGATCACCCGAAGGCGTGGCGCAGCGCCCGCGCCGCGTCGTTGTGGGCCGTCATCGCCTGCGGGATCGCGCGGCCGAACTGGATGAAGCCGTGCACCACGCCCGCATAGATTTCCAGGTCGACCGGCACACCGGCCATGCGCAGCCGGTCGGCGTACATCACGCCTTCGTCGGTCAGGCAGTCGCACTCGGCAAGCCCGATCCAGGCCGGTGCCACACCGTCGAGTTCGCGCACGTGGCCGCTCTCGTCGACCCCGTCCAGCGGTGCAAAGCGCCAGTCGTCGCGGTCGGCGGCGCTGCGCAGGTACTGGCCGAAGAAGTAGCTGATGTGCGGTTCTTCGAGCAGGAAGCCGTCGGCGAAGGTCTTGTGCGAGGGCGTGTCCTGGTGACCGGCGGTGCCGGGATAGAACAACAGTTGCAACGACAGGGGTAGTCCTGCGTCGCGCGCGGCGATGGCCGTGACCGAGGCCAGGGTGCCGCCAGCACTGTCGCCGCCGACCGCCAGCCGCGTGCCGTCCAGCCGCAGCGCGCTGGCCTGTTCGCCGAGCCACACCAGGCTGTCCCAGGCGTCGTGCACCGCGGTCGGAAACTTCCATTCGGGCGCCAGCCGGTAGTCGACCGAAACCACGGCGCAATGCGACAGATGGGCCAGGTGGCGGCAAAGCGGCTCGTGCGTGGCGACGCTGCCGACCGTGAAGCCTCCGCCGTGCAGATACATCAGCACCGGCAACGGCTGCTCCGACGCCGGCGCGTACAAGCGGGCCGGAATCTGAAAACCGTCGCGTGCGGGAATCAACAGATCCTCGACCCGCGCCAGCTTGTGTGGCGCCATGTCCAGCACCCCGGCGCCGGCCTCGTAGGCGCGCTTGGCCTGGTCGGGGGACAGCGCGTGCATGGGCGGATGCCCGGCGCGCGCGATGCGGTCGAGCACGCCGCGCATCTGGGTCGTCAGCAGGGAACGGGGATTCGGGTGGTGCGACATGGAGCGGGATTGTGGCTGTCTTTTGGGCGACCCTTGGACATGGCGGCGACATAGGCCGTTGCCACCGCGGGCCGTATAGTTTTCCAGCCGGAACCCACCCCCACCAGAACGAGACAAGCCATGGCCCAGATTCTCTACATCACCAACATCCTGATCGACTTCGGCGCACTCGCGCAACTGCCGGCCGAGTGCGAACGGGTCGGCATCCGCCGCCCGCTGATCGTGACCGACGCGGGCGTCAAGGCGGTCGGTCTGCTGGACAAGGCGCTGGCCGCCCTGCTCGGCCTGCATCCGGCGGTGTTCGACCAGACGCCGTCCAACCCGACCGAAGCCGCCGTCCGCGCCGCTGTCGGCATCTACAAAGCACAAGACTGCGACGGCCTGATCGCGCTGGGCGGCGGCAGCGCCATCGACTGTGCCAAGGGCGTCGCCATCGCTGCCACGCACGAAGGTCCGCTCAAGACCTACGCCACCATCGAGGGCGGCTCGCCCAAGATCACGACCGCCGTGCCACCGCTGATCGCCATCCCGACCACCGCCGGCACCGGCAGCGAAGTCGCGCGCGGTGCCATCGTGATCGTCGACGACGGCCGCAAGCTGGGCTTCCACAGCTGGCACCTGGTGCCCAAGACCGCCATCCTCGACCCCGAGCTGACCCTGGGCCTGCCACCGATGCTGACCGCCGCGACGGGCATGGACGCGATCGCGCACTGCATGGAAACCTTCATGGCGCCGCCGTTCAACCCGCCGGCCGATGGCATTGCGCTGGACGGCCTGCAGCGTGGCTGGGCACACATCGAGCGCGCCACCCGCGACGGCAGCGACCGCGAGGCACGCCTGAACATGATGAGCGCCTCGATGCAGGGTGCGATGGCGTTCCAGAAAGGTCTGGGCTGCGTGCACTCGCTCAGCCACAGCCTGGGAGGCGTCAACCCGCGGCTGCACCACGGCACCCTCAACGCCATGTTCCTGCCCGCGGTGATCCGCTTCAACGCGGAAGCCGACTCCATGAAGAAGGAGCGGCGGCTGGAGCGTATGGCGCAGGCCATGGGGCTGGCCGGTGGCAGCGACCTGCCCGAAGCCATCAAGGACATGAACGCCCGGCTGGGCCTGCCAACCGGGCTGGCGGCCATGGGCGTGACCGAAGACCTGTTCGACAAGATGATCGCGGGCGCCATGGCCGACCATTGCCACAAGACCAACCCGCGCATCGCCACGCCGGACGACTACCGCGCCATGCTGCTGGCCTCGATGTAAAGAAAAAGAGCCCGACCGGCGGACCGGACGGGCTCTTTGTGCAAACAGGCTGGCCGCTTACTTGCGCTTGACCGTGTACTTGCTGTCCAGGAAGGCTTCCGGGTAGCCCTCGCCGTCCTTGGCTGCGTCGGGATCACCGATCTGCAGCACGTCGCCAGCGGCGTACAGCAAGACCTTGCCGTTGCCCTGGTCGGAAGCGCCTGAGAACTTGTCGGCGGTCACACCGGCAATGTCCTTGGTGCCGTCGTGGTTCATCGACATGTTGGTCAGGACCTTCTTGTCCTTGACCACGGGGCCGGAGCACGAAGTGCCGAGGTAGCCGTAGGCGATCACGTTGCCGGTGAAGCTGGTGGGCGAGGTCTTGGTGAAGTCGGCGCGCAGCTTGGCCGAAGCGCCGCTGTCCGAATAGCAGTCCGATTCCCAGGTACCGATGTAGCGTGCCACGACGTCGCCGGAGGTGTCTCCGGCCAGGGCGGGACCACCGTCACTGCCACCGCAGGCGGTGGCCAGGGCTGCCACGGCGAGGGTCGCGGCCATCAGCTTGAATCGGGGAAGCATCGTCATCGGAGGGTTTCCTTCAAAGGGCGGTTTGAAAAGCCAACTGGCGGTGAAAAGGTCGCCTGAGTCTGGCGGCCTGGCTCGGGGAGCGATTTTGCCTGAGCAGCGCAGGCGTCAATGACTGTTACAGAGATATTTCGGATTGCGGGCGAATCCGCCGCCCTTCCGTGATCAGCTTCGTGCCACGTCGATGGCGTCTTGGGTCGAACGCAGGATGCCTCGCACCAGCGGGAACATTTCTCCGATCGCATCCAGCAGACTGCCCACGGCCAGGCTGCACACGCTGAGCAGATGGGTTTGCGCAAAGCTGGCTTCGCTGTCGGCCTCATCGTCCTGCTGCAGACTGTTGCGGATCGCTTCCGAGAGCCCGTCCATCTCCAGAATCTTCAGCCGGGCGGGCGTCGAGGTCGAGGTCATGCCCATGCGCGACCAGTACGCCAGTCCGACCTGCTCGATCAGCGCCCGGTCCATCGACGCTGTCATGACCTCACTGATCCAGGGCACCAGTGGCGCCAGGTGAGATTTGTGTGTCTCGTCCGTCAGCACGCGGTCCACCAGCGCACTGGTCTGACCGATGAAATCTGCCAAAGACACTTTGAAGCTCTCAAACTGTTCGTCGTCGTTCATGGTGTTCACCTGGATGGGCTGAGGAAGTTCGGTACAGGGCCTGCTCGGCTGGTGCCAGCACGCAGACGACGCATCAAAGGGATATCGGCAAGTACGCCGGGAACCTTGATACCCGACCTGCCTCAGACCGTCTGCACAACACCGCCGATAATCCGTCCCCATGCGTTTCCTGATCGATTTTTTCCCCATCGCGCTCTTTGTCGGCTCCTACAAGCTCGGCGACATCTACACCGCCACCGCCGTGCTGATGGCAGCCACCGTGGTGCAGACCGGGATCATTTACGCCATCGACCGCAAGCTGCAGACCATGCAGAAGGCCACGCTGGCACTGATCCTGATCTTCGGCGCCCTGACCCTGGCGTTGCACGACGAGCGCTTCATCAAGTGGAAGCCCACGGTGCTGTACGCGAGCATGGCCATCGTGCTGGCCGCCGCGCTCTGGATCTGGAAGAAGAATTTCCTGCAGATCCTGCTGGGAAGCCAGCTCAGCCTGCCCGAAGCCGTCTGGGCGCGGCTGACCGTGATCTGGGTCGCCTACTTCGCCTTCATGGCCACCATCAACGGCTACGTCGCGGCCAACTACTCGACCGAAGACTGGGTCAACTTCAAGCTCTGGGGTTACATCTTCCCGGTGGTCTTCATCGTCGGCCAAGGCCTGTACATCGCCCGGTACCTCAAGGGCGACAGCGAACCGGGAGCCGGCTCGTGAGCGCGGTGGTTGCGACCGCCGATGCGCTGCGCGAGGCCCTGCAGACCGCGCTGACGCCCAGCCACCTCGAAGTGCTCGACGAAAGTGCGGCCCACGCCGGTCACGCCGGGGCCAACGGCCAGGGTTTTGGCACCCATTTCCGGGTCCGCATCGCCGCCCCTTCCTTCGCGGGCAAAAGCCGCGTGGCGCAGCATCGCCTTGTGTATGATGCGCTGCGCCATTTCACCGACGCCGGCCTCCATGCGCTGGCCATCGAAATCCACCACGGAAACACACCATGAAGTTCTCCCTGTCGGCACTGACCGCAGCCACCCTGATTGCAGCCGCCCCGCTGGCTTTCGCGCAGAACGTCGCCATCGTCAACGGCAAGGCCGTGCCCACCTCGCGCCTGACCGTGCTGGAACAGCAGATCGCCGCCTCCGGCCGCCCGGTCGACGACGCGACCCGTGCCCAGATCAAGGAAGAAGTCATCCTGCGTGAAGTGTTCGTGCAGGAAGCCCAGAAGCGCGGCATTGCTGCCACCGACGACTACAAGAACCAGATGGAACTGGCTCGCCAGACCATCCTGATCCGCGCGCTGTTTGCCGACTACCAGAAGAAGAACCCCGTCTCCGACGCGGTGCTCAAGGCCGAATACGACAAGTTCACGGCGGCCAACGGTGGCAAGGAATACCGCGCCCGCCACATCCTGGTCGAGAAGGAAGACGAAGCCAAGGCCATCATCGCGGCCATCAAGGGCGGCGCCAAGTTCGAAGACCAGGCCAAGGCCAAGTCCAAGGACCCCGGATCCGGCGCCAACGGTGGCGACCTCGACTGGGCCAATGCCGCCAGCTACGTGACCGAGTTCTCCGAAGCCATGATCAAGCTGGACAAGGGCCAGATGACCGAGGCCCCGGTCAAGAGCCAGTTCGGCTACCACATCATCCGCGTCGACGATGTGCGCCAGGCCAAGCTGCCCAGCTTCGAAGAACTCAAGCCGCAGATCGCCCAGCAGATGCAGCAGCAGAAGCTGGCCGAGTTCCAGAAGAGCCTGCGCGAGAAGGCCAAGATCCAGTAAGGGTCGCTTCTTACCGGCAAAAAGCGCGGCACCGTCCGCGCTTTTTTTTGGCCCAACGGCAATGGATCTGTCCGTGCGCGGTTAATTGGATTTGATCAAATATTCCAAATAAATCTCTTGGATGCCACAATGCGACATCTATTTGATCAAATCTAACCATGAACGACCCCACCGACATTCGCGCCTTTCTGGCCGAGCACCGCATTCACGAGGTTGAGTGCGTGATCCCTGACATGACCGGGATCGCGCGCGGCAAGATCCTGCCCAAGGACCTGTTCCTCAACTCCGGGCACATGCGCCTGCCCAAGAGCGTGCTGCTAAACACTGTCAACGGGCAGCAACCCGACAACGCCGCGTTTGTCGGCGATACAGACCCGGACATGGTCTGCGTGCCCGACATGTCGACCGCGCGCATGGTGCCGTGGGCGGCCGAACAGGTCGCGGTGATCATCCACGACTGTGAGGAGTTCGACGGTTCACCGGTCGCGCTGTCGCCACGCTGTGTGCTGCGCCGGGTGCTGGCGTTGTACGACGCACAGGGCTGGCAGCCGGTCGTTGCCCCCGAAATGGAGTTCTATCTGGTCGCGCGGCACCAGAACCCGCACGAGCCGCTGCAGCCGCCGCTGGGCCGCACCGGCAAGCCCGAGGCCGGCCGCCAGTCGTACTCGATCGACGCGGTCAACGACTTCGACCCCTTCTTCCTGGAGCTTTCGCGCTTCTGCGAGGTGCACCGCCTGGGCGTCGAGACCCTGATCCACGAAGCCGGCGCCGGCCAGATGGAGATCAACTTCACCCACGGCGACGCGATGGACCTCGCCGACCGGGTGTTCCTGTTCAAGCGCACGGTGCGCGAAACCGCCCTGCGCCACGGCATCTTCGCCACCTTCATGGCCAAGCCGATGGAGGCCGAGCCCGGCAGCGCGATGCACATCCACCAGAGCATCCTCGACCGGGCCACCGGCCGCAACATCTTCAGCGACGACGACGGCGCGGTGACCCCAGCCTTCCGCCACTACATCGCCGGCCTGCAGCGCTATGTGCCGCAGGTGATGCCGATGCTGGCGCCCTACGTCAACTCCTACCGCCGCCTCTCGCGCTACATGTCGGCGCCGATCAATGTGCAGTGGGGTTACGACAACCGCACCTGCGGCATTCGCGTGCCCGAGTCCGACGCCGCCAACCGCCGGCTGGAGAACCGCGTGCCGGGCGTCGACGTGAACCCCTATCTCGCCATGGCCGCCACGCTGGCCGCCGGCTATCTGGGCATGGTCGAGAAGCGCCAGCCGACCGAGCCCATGAAAACCAGCGCCTGGGACCGCGACCAGGAGCTGCCCGGCCACATGGAAGACTCGATCCGCCGCATGCGCGAGTGCGAGGCGCTGCGCGACGTGCTGGGCGGGGCCTTCATTGACGCCTTCCTCGCCGTCAAGGAGGTGGAGTACTCGACGTACAACCGCGTGATCAGCTCCTGGGAGCGCGAACACCTGCTGCTGCTGGTCTGAGGAGGCGCCAATGAACAGCCCGACCACCACCCAACGTCCTGGCCGGTTAGGCCTGGACTGGCTGCGCGCGCTCGACTTCCTCTCGAAAGAACGCGAACGCTTCGCCGACGCCAACCCGCAGTCCTCCCGCCTGGCCGACCGGGCCCGCGAACACCTGTTGTTCGGCGTGCCGCTGCACTGGATGAACGACTGGGGCACGCCGTTTGCCCTGCACGTTGACCACGCCAGCGGCGCCATGGTCACCGACGTCGATGGCCACGTCCTGACCGACTTCTGCCTGGGCGACACCGGTGCCATGTTCGGGCATTCCCCCGCGCCGGTGGCAGCCGCCGTCTCGCGGCAGGCGACCCGCGGCTACACCACCATGCTGGCGACCGAAGACGCTGCCGTGGTCGGCGAACAGCTGGCGCAGCGCTTCGGCCTGCCGGTATGGCAGTTCGCGATGAGCGCCACCGACGCCAACCGCTACATCGTGCGCTGGATCCGTGCCGCCACAGGGCGCCAGAAGATCCTGGTGTTCAACGGCTGCTACCACGGCACCATCGAAGACGTCTTCGTCGACCTGGTCAACGGCCAACCGGTGCAACGCGACAGCCTGCTCGGGCAGGTGCACAACCTGCTGGACCACACGGCGGTGGTCGAGTTCAACGACCTCGCCGCCCTTGACGCTGCTCTGTCGACGGGCGACGTCGCCTGCGTGCTGGCCGAACCGGTGATGACCAACATCGGCATGGTGCTGCCCGAGCCCGGGTTCTGGGACGCGGCGCAGAAAATCATCCGCCGCCACGGCACGCTGCTGGTGATGGACGAGACCCACACCATCAGCACCGGCCCTGGCGGCTATGCCCGCGCGCACGGCATCGAGGCCGACGCCCTGGTGCTGGGCAAACCGGTCGGCGGCGGCGTGCCATGTGCGGTCTACGGCATGAGCGCCGACCTCGCAGCCCGTGCGGAGAAAGCCAAACGGGATGCCCCGCCCGGCCACAGCGGCATCGGCACCACGCTCACCGGCAACATGCTGGCCATGGCCGCGATGCGCGCCGCCCTCACCGAAGTCATGACACCCGAGGCCTACGGCCAGATGCTGGCGCTGGCCGAACACCTGGCCGCCGGCCTTCGCACCGTGATCGGCCACCACGGCCTGCCCTGGTGCGTGACCCAGGTCGGCGCGCGCACCGAGTTCCAGTTCTGCCCCGCGCCACCGAAGAACGGCAGCGAGGCCGACCGCATCCTCGACGGCGAGCTGGAGCACCTGATCCACCTCGGCCTGCTCAACCGCGGCGTCATGATCACTCCCTTCCACAACATGATGCTGGTCTGCCCGGGGACGACCGTGGACGATGTGGCCCAGTTGCTCGGTGCACTTGATGAGGTTCTGGCCGCCATCACGCCCGAACGTTGACACGCTGACATGAAAACGCCCGCCCCGACCCAGCAGGACCAGACCTACGCGCAACTGCGGCAATGGGTCACGGTGGGCAAGTTCCTCCCGGGTGAGCGCCTCAAGATCCACGCCATCGCCCAGCAACTGGGGGCAGGCGTCATGCCGGTGCGCGCTGCCCTGCAGCGGCTGGCGGCAGAGGGTGCGCTGGTCAACGTGCCGCACGCCGGCATGCAGGTGCCCCGGCTCTCGCTGGCCGAGTTTGACGATGTGCTTCAGACCCGGATGCTGCTCGAAGGCGAGGCCGCCGAACGCGGCGCGCACCGTCTGGACGCCGCCGGCGTGACCGAACTGCTGGCGCTGGAGCAGCAGATGCGCGACGCGCTCCGGACCAACGACGCCAAGGGCTACCTCGACGCCAACGAACTGTTCCACCTGCGTCTGTACCAGGCCGCCGCCTCGCCCACCCTGCTCGCTCTGATCGAGACCGTCTGGCTCAAGGTCGGGCCGCTGTCCAACAAGCTCTTTGAAGTGCCGGCATCGCTGCGTGTGATCAACGACGCTCACGAAGACGCCGTCATGGCGCTGCGGCTGCGCGACAGCGCCGGCGTGCGGCGCGCGATCGAGAAGGACCTGTTCGTGGCGGCGCAGTTTCTGCGACCGTTTTGCGCCTGATCCGGCTCAGCCTCGCCACCAGACCACGGCGCTCAGCAGACCGATCATCACCGGCTGGTGCAGCAGGTAATACGACAGGCTCCAGCGTCCCAGCACCACCAGCGTGCGCTTGGGCCCGACCGCCCGGGCGTCGTCCGCGCCCAGCCACTGCGGGCGGTTCCTAAGCATCCAGCGCCCGGCCGCCAACCCCCACCACATCACGCCCAGCCAGGGTAGCACCGGCGCGTAGTCTTCCGTCACAGGCAACCGGCTGATGAACCCGAGAGCGTTGAAGCCGGGGTGGTTGAGAAAGGCCAGCGATGGCAGCGCAGCGATCACCAGCGGGGCGACCCATTTCATCGAGATCGCCAGCGCCCCCAGCGGCCAGAGCCAGACGCCCCAGCCCGCCGTCAGCCGCACCAGGATCAGCATGGCAGCGATGCCGTGCAGGATGCCGAAGTAGATGAAGGTGTCCGGGAACATCAGCCACGAGCCGAGGCTCACCAGCAGCGCCCCGCCCGCGACCTGCGCCCAGCGCCTCCAGAACCGGGGCCAGCGCTGCCCCTGCTCCACCGCCACCGCCTGCGACAAACCGGCGGTGAACAGGAACAGGCTCACGATGCAGGTGCGCTGCCAGGTCCAGAACGGGTCGTCGTAGAAGTTCTGCTCGGTGAACCCGAAGTAGGTCAGGTCGAAGCAGAAATGGAACACCGTCATCCACAGCATCGCCACCGCGCGCAGGAAGTCGATGCGGTCCAGCCGCGGCGTCGGAGCGCGCTGCGCGGCCGACATCAGTCCAGGCACGACTGATGGTGGATCGACAGCAGCAGCTGCGCCAGCTCCCGCGGCGCGCTGACCATCGGGTCGTGGCCGGTCGCCAGTTCGTACACCCTCCAGCCGGGCTCGCTGCGCACGCGCTTGCGCGCGGCGTCGATGGTCGGCAGCGGCGGGTTGGTGCAGTCGATGAAGCTGTGCGGCACTGCCCAGACCAGGGCCGGGTCGAACAGCAGGGTCTCGTGGTACAGACGGTAAGGCTGCGGCGTCTGGCGGCGGTTGACCCAATCGCGGTCGGCGCCGCTCAGGCCAAACACGCTGGCGTCTGGCGGCGGAAAGCTCAGTCCGCCGCTGGTGTCCTGCGCCTCGGCCGCGCGCTTGGCCACGGTCTCGGGCGAGTGCGGTGAGCTCCAGCTGTTGCCCGGATCGGGGATGCCGGCGTCGAGATAGACCAGGTGCTTGAGCAGGCCAGGGTGCGAGCGCTGCAGCCGGTCGGCCACGCAGGTGATCAGGTTGCCGGCGTAGCTGTGGCCGACCAGCACCACGCGCTCCAGTTCTTCGGCCTCAATCAGGCCAGTCACATCCTGGATATGGGTCTTGATGCCGACGTTGGGGCTCAGCAGGTGCGCCCGCTCGCCAACACCGGTGAGCGTCACGGCGTGGGCATCGACCCCGGCACCCCGCAGCAGCGGCAGCACGCGCTTCCAGCACCAGGCGCCATGCCAGGAACCGTGGACGAGAACGATGCTGGTGCGGGAAAGGTCTAGGGGTGCAGACATGGGCGATCTCCGGGAAAATATCGGGTTCGTCGTTTGGCCCTGATTCTGCCTGCTCCTGCCCATGCTGCCCCACCAACTCGAACTGCTTGCCCCCGCCCGCGACGCCGACATCGGCATCGAGGCCGTGAACCACGGGGCCGACGCGGTCTACATCGGGGGCCCCGGTTTCGGCGCCCGCGCCACCGCCGACAACGAGGTCAAAGACATCGCCCGCCTGGTGCAGCACGCGCACCGCTACAACAGCCGCATTTTCGTGACGATGAACACGATCCTGCGGGACGATGAGCTGGAGCAGGCGCGCAAGCTGGCCTGGCAGCTGTACGACGCCGGCGTGGACGCGCTGATCATCCAGGACATGGGCCTGCTGGAAATCGACCTGCCGCCGATCCAGCTGCACGCCAGCACCCAGACCGACATCCGCACGCCTGAAAAAGCCCGCTTTTTGCAGGACGCAGGCCTGTCGCAGATCGTGCTGGCGCGGGAACTGACGCTGCAGCAGATCGCCGCCATCGACGCCGCGCTCGGGCCGAAGGTCGCACCGGGCCGCGCCATCCTCGAATTTTTCGTGCACGGCGCGCTCTGCGTGGCCTACAGCGGCCAGTGCTTCATCAGCCACGCCCACACCGGCCGCAGCGCCAACCGCGGCGACTGCTCGCAGGCCTGCCGCCTTCCTTATGAGGTGAAAGACAGCCAGGGCCGCATCGTGGCGCACGACAAGCACGTGCTCTCGATGAAGGACAACAACCAGAGCGACAACCTGCGCGAGATCATCGAAGCTGGCGTGCGCAGCTTCAAGATCGAAGGCCGTTACAAGGACATGGCCTACGTCAAGAACATCACCGCGCACTACCGCGTGCTGCTCGATGACATCCTGGAAGAACGCCAGAACTCATCAAGCCCGCTGGCCCGCGCCAGCAGCGGCGAATGCACCTTCCACTTCCAGCCCGACCCCGACCAGAACTTCAACCGCGAGTTCACCGACTACTTCGTGCAGGGCCGCAAGGAAGACATCGGCGCCTTCGACACCCCCAAGAACCCCGGCCGACCGATCGGCCACGTGACCGCCACCGGTCCCAACTTCGTCGAACTGCAGACCGATGACAAGGACACGGTCATCCACAACGGCGACGGCCTGTGTTACCTGGACTTGCAGAAGGAACTGGTGGGCCTGCAGATCAACCGGGCTGAGGCCGTGAACAAAAAGGGCCTCTGGAAGGTGTTTCCCAAAGACCCGATGGAAGGCTTCAAGGACCTGCGCAAGGGCGTGCAAGTCAACCGCAACCGCGACATGGACTGGGTGCGCGGACTGGAGCGCAAGTCATCCGAACGCCGCATCGGCGCCTGGCTCACGCTGGATGAAACCGCCCAGGGCCTGAGCCTGACCGTGACCGACGAAGACGGCCACAGCGGCAAAGCCACCCTGCCCGGCCCGCTGCAGGACGCCAAGGACCCCAACCAGGCCGACGCCAAGCTGCGCGAGAACCTCTCCCGCCTGGGCGATACCCTGTTCCAGCCGCTGGACGTGACGCTGAACCTCCAGGGCCCGCGTTTCGTGCCGGCCTCGCAGCTCAACGCCCTGCGCCGCGATGCGGTGGAACGCCTCGAAGGCGCGCGCGCCGCGGCCTGGCACCGCCTGCCGCGCGCCAAGCCGGTCGAGCCGCCGGTGAACTACCCGGAAGACACGCTCACCTATCTGGCCAACGTGTTCAACCACAAGGCGCGCGACTTCTACGCAAAGCACGGTGTGAAGGTGATCGCCGCGGCCTACGAAAGCCACGAGGAAGAAGGCGAAGTCAGCCTGATGATCACCAAGCACTGCGTGCGCTTCAGCCTCAGCCTCTGCCCCAAACAGGCCAAGGGCGTGACCGGCGTGCAGGGCACGGTGCGCGCCGAACCCATGCAGCTGATCAACGGCAAAGAGAAACTGACGCTGCGCTTCGACTGCAAGCCTTGCGAGATGCACGTGGTCGGCAAGATCAAGCGCAGTGTGTTGAACGCGGTGCCTGAAAGCCCGGTGAAGTTCTACCGGACACGGCCACAACAGTCGGCCTGAGCCAGGGCGTCAGGCCGGCGGCAGCAGCGACCCGACCAACCCGAGCGCCAGCAGCAGGCCGCCGGGGACGACGACCAGCCAGTCCAGCCCCGCAATGCGCGCATTTGGCGCGTGGTCAGGCGCGAGGGCGCGATTGACTGTGTTCGCGGCGTTCTGCACCGGTACGACGATGAACATCGCGAGGAAGTATGTGAGCAATCCGTAGGGAGCGGGCAACCACCCCAGCAGACATAGAACGATCCACCCGGTGGCGATCGGCCCGGCCGCCCAACGGCTGGCATCGGGCGCCGACTGGTGTCTCAGGATGCGCCGGAACAGCGGAAAGGCGAAGAAAACCGCCAGCACGGTGCGACGTGCCGGCGAAAGGGACTCACTTCCCTGATCCCGGACAAGCTTCCAGTTCCGGTACATCCAGTAGGTCTGATAGATGCCCAAAGTGCAGATCGAAAGCACCACCAGCTTGCGCGCCGACACCGCGAAGAAGACGGGCTGGGCCTTGACCTCATGAGACGTTGCGCCAAGGCCCTCACTGACAAGGGACTCACTCATCCCTCCTCCCGCGCTTCCACCACCAGTTCCTTCACGCCCACGCCCTTGACCGCCGCCAGCGCACGGATGCGAATGCCCTCTTCCGCTTCGAGGCGAAGGCGCTGGTGGTAGTCCAGACCGTCGGTCTGGCCGGGGTTGTGGGCGGGGATGCGGCGTGACCACTGGCGCCGGCCGTCGAACTCCACGGTCAGTTCCAGCCAGGCGCCATCGATCACCGCCGCCGGCACGTTCACCAGCAGGCTGACGTCGACGTCAAAAACACGTCCCCGGCCGTTGAGGCCGGGGATGTTCAGGACAGCGACACTGTCGCTGCCCTCGACGCGCCAGTGCTCGGGGGCGCTCCCTTTGCTCACCGTGTCACTTCGCCGCTTCGCCCTGCGTGCTCCAGTGGTTGGCGCGATCGTCGAGCCAGCCGTCGTCGCGCTGCAGCGAGAGCCAGGTGTTGAGCAGGTTCAGGAAATCGGCGTCGCCCTTGCGGATCGCCATGGCGGCCTGCGTGGTGGCCAGAGGCTTGTCCAGCGGCAGACGCAACTGACCGGCGCCCTTTTCTTCGACCATCGCCGGTGCGATCGTCGGCAGCAGCGTGGCATGGGCCTTGCCGGCGCGCACGGCTTCGAGCGGGTCGGCGACATCGGTTACCAGCGTGGCCTTGGGGAAGATGCGCTTGGCCAGCTGGGCCTGCACCGTGTTGGCATCGACCGCGATGCGCACGTCCGGCTTGTTGAAGTCTCCCAGGGAGCGCGCGTTCGGGGTCAGCTTCTGGCTCGCGACCAGGTGCACACCTTCGACCACGGTGGGCTGGGTGAAGTTGACGACCAGCGCGCGCGGCACGGTGACCCAGAGACCCGAGATGATCACGTCGAACTGGTGCCCCAGCAGATCGGGAACGACCTGCGGCCAGGAGGTCTGCACGAACTCGATGTCGACGCCCAGATCATTGGCCAGGCGGCGCGCCAGATCGACGCTGTAGCCACTGAGTTCGCCCTTGGCATTGACGTTGACCATGGGAGCGTCGGGCACGACGCCGATGCGGATCGTGCCGCGCTGGCGGATGGTGGCCAGGGTGTCTTCGCTCGGGCCGCGGTAGACCGGCGCCACATCGGGGCGCGCCGGACGTGCAACGACATCCGTCTCGGTCGGTACGTATCCACTGGCGCGGGGTGTCTTGGTCTGTGCCTGTGCGAAGGCGCTGGCTCCGCCCAGGGCCAGTGAGGCTGCCAGCGCGACCTGCATCAGGCGCTGGCCGAAATTGGGGTGATTTGTCTTGGTCATGTGTTTGCTCCCTCCTGATCAGTAACCGCCACCGGTGCGCTGAAAAATGACCCGATGGCTGGAATCGCGGTCGTCGACGGCTTCAAAGCCGTTGCCTTGGCGCGAGATGTAGAACACGTGGCGCCCTGCCTCCATGCGGTTGCCGCGCACATAGCCGCTGAAGCTGTTGTTGCCGGCGTAGCCCGAGAGATTGCCGCCTGGCAGGATATTGACCTGCACGTTGGAACCCTCGTAACTGTCGTAGCCACTGAAGTTGCCGACTGCCCAGGAAGAGACATCTCCCTGCTGGCTCGAATTGTTCTTGCTGTTGGCAATGGCGCCAAGAATGGCAATCCCCGCGATGGCGCCGAGTGCCGTTTTCTCGCCATGCGACAGGCCACCTCCCCCGCCTCCGACCCTGAACTCCGCGGCGCATCCCTGGTCCACCCAGACACCACCACGGTCGTAACCCCATGTGCGGTTTTCCCGGCAGCCAGTCTTCGAAAGCTGCTGAATCAGGTTGACGCGGCTGTCGGTCCGGATGGGGCAATAGCGGTAGCGATAGCTTTCGCTCTCACAGCGAATGGTTGACTGGGCCTGTGCGGCCAACGGTCCGACGGCCAGGACCACGCACATCGTGGCGCTGAGCGCGCGTTGAAAGTTGAAACCTGGCATGTGATCCTCCATAAATGATTGCGGACTCGAAAACGCGTACCACAGGGTTTCCGCCGCGGTCGCCCAATGGAGATGATGCCTCAATGCAGAAGGATTTTCTTCACGAAACCCAGTGCGAGAGTTGCCAAAACGCACCAGTACCAGCACCTACGTATACTCAACTTCGTCTTTTTTCAGGGAGATTTCGATGCCTAGACTTGCACGTTCTTTGACGCTGGCCGCCTCCGCCAGCACCCTCTTCATTGCCCTGACCGCCTGTGCCGCCACCGGCGGGCCGGCCGTCAACCAGTCCGGCGAGTTCACCGGCAAGATCGTCGGCCCTGTCGAGTTCGGCCAGCCCGGCGAGGGCGCCGGCCTCAAGGCCTACGGTCTGGAGCTCGCCACACCGTTGAAGCTTGACGACAAGGCCGACTGCGGGGAACAGACCACCCTCGTCATCCCGGTGGAAAGCACTTTGATGGCTCCCCATGTCGGCAAGACCGTGGTGCTCAAGGGCACGCCCTACTGCCGCGTCAGCCGCTCCGGCAAGTACCACCTCAAGGACGTGACCGTCCGCTGAACGCGACGCCTGGCGTCCCAAGGCGGGCAGTGCGCCTGAAGCACTGCATTTCACAGGGAGCAAAAACATGGGTGACCCCAACAAGATCACTGGCCTCATCAGGACCGAAGGCACGACCCGCGTCTACCAGATGGACGACGGCTCGGTCGAAACGCGCGAAGGAGGCACAGTCTCCTGGCGCAACAACAATCCGGGCAACCTCAAGTTCGGCTACGCCAACAGCGCCGACAAGACGGTGCACACCACCCGTACCAAGGACGAGGCGCTGGCCGCGGCACAAAAGAGGTACCAGGGCGTGGTCGCACTGGACCAGTGGGGCAACGCGGTGTTCGAAACCGAAGCCGCCGGCCGCGCCGCCAAGGCGCAACTGCTGCGCGAAAGCCATGGCGACAAAACGATCCCGGAAATGCTCAAGGGCTACGCGATCGATGACTACAGCGGCAAGGCCAACACCGACGCCTATGCCAAGTCGGTCTATGCCGAAGGCGACCGCCAGGGTGTCGACCTGCGCGGCAAGAAGATCAGCGACCTGAACGACAAGGAGTTCAGTGCCCTGCTCGACGGCATGAAAAAGGTCGAGGGATTTCAGCCGGGCACCGTCACACGCACACAGCCACGCGCCGACGCCGGTACCACCCCCCTGACACCCGAACAGCAGCGGGTCCACCAGATGGCCACCGATTCGCTGGGGCGACAGCTGGTCGGCTCCCACTCCCCGGAACAGGTCGACGCCCTCGCCCGCTCGGCCGCCCTGACCGCGTCAGACAACCCCGCGCGCGGTGCCGTCCAGGGCGTGTTCCTGAGCAAGGATGGTCACACGATCGGCATCAAGCAGGAATTCGGGATCAGCGAGATCGGTGTGCAGGATGCACTGAACCGCCAGAAGGAAGCGCCTTCGGCTGCGGTCGCTTCGCAGGACGCGCCGCAACAGCAGATGGCGCCGCAGCCGGAAACACCGCCACTGGCCGCGGCCGCCCGCTGAGCCGCAGCCTCAGCAGCCCGTGCCCCGGCAAGCCAGCACCACTGGGCTCACCGGCAAGCCCTTCCAGGCCGACGGCGTGTCCAGCAGCTCGACCCTGGAGATCGCCACCTCGCCGGGCACGTTGATCACGAAGCGGCGGAAGCTGGCCGATTGCAGCGGATCGGTGGCGCCTGTCCTGAAGGCGCCGTCCGGATCGTTGAAGGCGCGGAAGCTGCCCTGCAGCAGGACGTGCCGCACCGTTCCACCCGCGTAAGTCACCTTCACGGTGTAGTCGCAGCCGGAGTTGACGCAGTACCAGCGCCACGGCACGTTCTGGCTCCAGGACGCCAGCGGGTTGATGTTGGTGCGCTGGGCAGCGTCGGTCGGGTCGATCTGCTGGATCAGGTTGCCGGTGTACGAAAACGACGGGTAGATCTGGGTTGCGCCGGCTGTGCCGGCCTTGCTGATGGTCAGTGCAATGGTGGTGACCGGCACGTTTTTCTGCACCGGGAAGTTGCCCAGCAGACCGTCCTGCGCATAGGACGTGGTCGCGGGCGTGTAGTCGGTCCAGCGCATTGCCGTCCGGTCCCAGACCTTGTAGCCGCTGGCGCGCGCGGCATCGGGCACCACGTAGGTGGCCTCCATGTGCCGCTGCATGATGCCGGTGCTGGCGTCGGAGAAGGTGGCGAACTTGTACGAAGGGTCCTGGTCGCCCGCGCCGCTTTGCATCGGGTCCTGCTTGACGCAGCGGCCCTGGGCGTCGATGGCGCGCGCGTGGCCGCCGAAGGTGTGGCTGGCGCAGCCGCTGTAGCGCGACGACGTGGTCGGCATGAACGGCGGCAGGAACTCGTTGCGGACCGCGTCGTAGCCCCAGGCCGAGCCCGCCAGGCTGCCCCAGAGGTAAGGGTATCTGTTGCCATCGTAGGCTTCACCGACATGGCTCAGGTCCATGGCGTGGCCCTGCTCGTGCACAAACACGCCGGTGTAGGACGAATCGCCCGCACCCGTATCCCCGCCCACGGAGCCCAGACCACCCGCCGGCCCTTTGTAGGCGCCCGCGCTGTTCTGCATGATGGTCGGCGCGTAGTACTGCACGTTCTGGCCGCTCTCGCCATTGGCCCGCATCACGTCGCCCAGCGTGCCCAGCACGGTGCCCAGCGAGACGGCCGGCGAGCTCTGGACCTTCTCTTCGTCCTTGTTGTTGGCAATGTAGGCCGCGTTGGTGCCGTCAGGGGGCAGCACCAGGTAGGGCCAGTTCACGCGCTGTGCCGGATGGAGGTTGACGTTGAGCGTTGACACCGGCCACTTGGCGAACAGCTCGTTGACGGTGGCCGCGTTGGGGCCGCTGGCCTGCGCAAACGGCATGTCGGTGTCGTCGGCGCCATAGAGATAGAACGGCAGGATGCGCAGGTTGACGGTCATGTCGGCCCCCACCGACACCGCCTGCAGGCGGCTGGAGCCCAGGTTGGCCGCGCGCACACTGAGTTGCAATCCGCTGCTCATCCAGGCCGCCGGCACCACCGCGCTGTGGCGGTCGGTGGCGTAGGCGGGGCCACTGGCCTCCGTGCGGGGCAACAAAGCCGGTGCATTGAGCGCCACCTCGCCGACCAGCGCTCCGTTGAGCCAGCCTTGCAGCACGGGCGATGCCGGGTAGGGTGTAGTGAGCTTGACCAGGGCCAGCGCCGAGCGCTGACCGACGAAGTGGATCGACTCGGAGGCCCCGGTCATCACCCAGCTCTTGCCGCTCAGGGGCAGCACGTGGGTCTGCGCCAGTTCCATGGACTGCACACGCACCATGCTGTAGGGCTTGTGCAGGTTCCGGGCGACCATGGCCTGACCGAGCTTTTCCGTTCCAGCGTCGGCCGTGGCTGCAAGGCGCGCGCCGTCGCCGGACTTGTCGGTCGGGGAATCGGTTTCGCCCCCGCCGCACGCAGCCAGCGTCAGGAGCAGCGCCCCCCATCCCAGGGGCTTGAAAGGCCGGTCAAACATGAGGCGTCGTCCGCGGAGTGTGTCCATCGCAGGCGCGGATGGTAGCCGCGGCTGGCACCCCTGCCGGCGGTACTCCGTCACGACACGACAAAAACCCGTGGCCTTTCGGCACACGGGTGGATGAGTGGTCGCCAGCGGCAACCGGGCGGTCAGATGTAGGCAGCGACCGGTTTGGCGTGGCGCATGTGCAGGCTCAGGCCCAACGCCGCCATGTGGTTGCTGTTGCGACCGAGGATCTGTTCGGACAGCGGCAGGAATTCGGCTTCCTCGTAGCGGGCATGGGCGGTGTATTCGGTCACCAGCCGCTGCACTTCGCCGATGTCCAGATCGGTGCTCTGGCCCTTGGACACCTGCTTGAGGCCCTTTTCGAGTCGCTTCCACAGCGCCTCGACCATGCGGTGTTCTTCGGTCAGGCGCCTGGTCATGGCCTTGACGCGTTCCAGCTCATCGCCGGGCTGCGCGCTGGCGATCACCGCAGGAAACAGCTCGCGCTCTTCTTCCAGGTGGTGTTCAAAGATCGCTTCGCGGAAAAACTCCAGCGACTCCTCAGCGATCTGGCGGGCGCGGGCCGCGGGCTCCAGCAGCGCGGGCAGTTCGTCCAGCGCGCCCAGGCGCTTGATGATGCCGCTGTGGCAGTTGGTGAAGTTGCTGATCGGCGCGTTGGTGTCGGTCTTGTTCATGGTGCTCCTCTCGGGGGTTCCCGTGAGCCCGCCGAAGGACTTCTTCAGCACACTCACGATCTGAGGGCCAGTCTAGACACCAGTGCAGGAATGGCCTTGATTCAGGTCAAGGCCTCGCGATCATTCAGTGTGCGGATTGACCCCGCATGCGGTTGAACAGGTTGAACAGCAGCACGCACACGGCGCCCGCCAGCAGCCCCGCCAGGCCGCCGGCCAGGCTGTTCACCACCCCGCCCAGGGCACCCAGGCTTTCGGCGAAGTGCTCGATCGCGTGGCCCAGGGCCGGCACGCCGTGCAGCAGGATGCCGCCGCCGACCAGGAACATGGCGGCCGTACCGACCACGGACAGTGCCTTCATCAGCCAGGGCGCGAACACCAGAATCGCACGCCCGAACGACTGTGCCGCCGAAGAGGCCTTGCGGGTCAGGTGCAGGCCCAGATCGTCGAGCTTGACGATGCCACCGACCAGACCGTAGACGCCGATGGTCATGATGATCGAGATGCCGACCAGCACGGCGACCTGCCGCGCGAATGGCGCGTCGGCCACCGTCCCGAGCGTGATGACGATGATTTCGGCCGACAGCACGAAGTCGGTGCGGATCGCGCCTTTGACCTTGTCCTTCTCGAAGGCGACCAGATCGACCTTCTCGTCGGCCACCGCCTTGACCAGCTCGGCGTGGTGCGCGTCGTCTTCACTCTTCTTGTGCAGGAAGGCATGCAGCAGCTTCTCGGCGCCTTCGAAGCACAGGAACAGGCCGCCCAGCATCAGCAGCGGCGTGATCGCCCAGGGCGCGACCGCGCTGATCGCCAGGGCCGCCGGCACCAGGATCGCCTTGTTCAGCAGCGAGCCCTTGGCCACCGCCCAGACCACCGGCAGTTCGCGTTCGGCGCTGACGCCGGTCACCTGCTGCGCATTGAGCGCCAGGTCATCGCCCAGCACCCCCGCGGTCTTCTTGGCCGCGAGCCCCGTCATGGCGCTCACGTCGTCGGCGGCGGCCATGCCCTGGCGGGCCGCGACCTTGGTCATCGCCGCCACGTCGTCAAGGATCGTGGCTATGTCGTCAAGCAGAACAAAAAGGCTGGAGGCCATGGTGATTGGTCAGGGTCGGTTTGTGGGCCAGACGGCGGGGAACAGTGGATCGACCATCGGCGCACCGTCGGGCAGGCGTTGATCGAGTCCGGGGAACGGCGGCGAGGTGCGCCAGCGGCGCAGGGCGTGCACAGCGTCGTCCCCCAGGTAGCGGGCCGAAAACACACGCCGCCGCAGGCCGGGGCCGGTGCCGCTGCTGGCGTGCAGGCTGAGCATGTGAAACGCCACGCAGTCGCCGGGCTCCAGGGCCCAGGCCAGCTGCCGGTAGGTGGCGGGCTCGGCGTCGATGGGCGGCAACTCGGCCAGTGTTCCATCCGGGAACCACTTCGCCTGCTGGTCACGGAAGGTGCGCGGCATGTACCAGGTGCCACTGTGCGAGCCGGCCACAAAGCGCAGCGTGCTGGCCAGCGGCACCGGATCCACCGGAATCCAGAAGCTCACGTTCTGCGTCCCGCCGACGTTGTAGTAGGGCTGGTCCTGGTGCCATGGTGTTGGCTGGCGGGTGCCGGCCTCCTTGACCAGCAGGTGGTCGTGGTACAGGCGCACCGCCTGGCTCTGCATCAGCTGCGCCGCCAGATGCGGCAGGGCCGAGTCCTTCAGGGTGCGTTGGTAGTCCGGGTTGCACGGCCACGTGCAGAAGTCTTCGACAAAACGGCCCGGGTCGTCGGGCTCGCTGGCCACCAGAGCGAGCGGGCTCAGGTGGGCCAGGTTGTGCTCGATGCCGGACTCCAGGGTGCGCAGCTCGTCAGCGTTCATCACGCCTCGAAGCACCACCGCCCCGTCGCGGGCGTAGGCCTGCACGGTGTCGGCGGTCAGCTCATGTCGGCGGGCCATGTGGTCAGCCGACGAACTTCCTGGCGTTGCCCCAGATCCGCATCCACGGGCTGTGGGCGTTGAGGTCGCCGCTGGTCCAGCTCATCTGGATGTTGCGGAACACGCGCTCGGGGTGCGGCATCATGGCCGTGAAGCGGCCGTCGGCCGTGGTCACCGCCGTCAGGCCGCCCGGGCTGCCGTTCGGGTTGAACGGGTACTGCTCCGTGGCGGCGCCGGTGTTGTCCACGAAGCGCATGGCGGCAATCGCCTGCGCCGGGTTGCCGCGGTGCTTGAAGTTGGCAAAGCCTTCGCCGTGCGCCACCGCGATCGGCAGGCGGCTGCCGGCCATGCCTTGCAGGAACAGGCTGGGCGATTCGAGCACTTCCACCATCGACAGGCGGGCCTCGAAGCGCTCGCTCTGGTTGGTGGTGAAGCGCGGCCAGGCCTCGGCGCCGGGGATGATGTCGGCCAGCTCGGCAAACATCTGGCAGCCGTTGCACACGCCCAGTCCGAAGGTGTCGGCGCGGCCGAAGAAGCCCTGGAACTGTTCGGACAGCACCGGATTGAAGGTGATGCTGCGCGCCCAGCCGATGCCGGCGCCCAGCGTGTCGCCGTAGCTGAAACCGCCACAGGCGACCACGCCCTTGAAGTCGGCCAGCTTCGCGCGGCCCGACTGCAGGTCGGTCATGTGCACGTCGTAGGCCTCGAAGCCGGCCTGCGTGAAGGCGTAGGCCATTTCCACGTGCGAGTTCACGCCCTGCTCGCGCAGGATCGCGACCTTGGGACGGCTCAGGTTCAGGAACGGCGCAGCCACGTTGTCAGACGGGTCGAAACTCAGGCTGACGTGCATGCCCGGGTCTTGGGCCAGGCCGGCGGCCGCATGTTCGCTGTCGGCGCAGGCCGGGTTGTCGCGCTGCTGGTTGATCTTCCAGCTCACGCTGTCCCAGACCTGCTGCAGGTCGAACAGCGAGGCGCTGAACACGGCCTTGGTGTCGCGCCAGACCTGCAGTTCGCCCTTGCCCACGTCGATGGACGAGGACGCCGGACGGGTCTTGCCGACGAAGTGGCTGTGCTTGCTCAGGCCGTGCTCGCGCAGGGTCTGCATGACGGCGTTGCGCTCGGCGGTCTTCACCTGCAGCACCACGCCCAGCTCTTCGCTGAACAAGGCCTTGAGGGTCAGTTCCTCGCGGCGCGCGCTGACCTGCTGTGCCCAGTTCTTGGCATCGCCCGTGTCCATGCGGCTGTCGGAAATGCCGTCGCCTTCGGTGACCAGCATGTCCACGTTCAGCGACACGCCCACGTGACCGGCAAAGGCCATTTCGGCCGCGGCGGCCAGCAGGCCGCCGTCCGAGCGGTCGTGGTAGGCCAGGATCTGGCCCTGGGCGCGCAGCGCGTTCACCGCGTTGACGAGGTTGATCAGGTCCTGTGGGCTGTCCAGGTCGGGCACTTCGTCGCCCGGCTGGCCCAACGTCAGGCCCAGCACGCTGCCGCCCAGGCGGTTGCGGCCCTTGCCCAGGTCCACCAACACCAGGGTGGTGTCGTCGATGTCTCGGTTGAGCCGCGGCGTGAGCGTGCCGCGCACGTCGGCCAGCGTCGCGAAGGCGGTCACGATCAGGCTCACCGGCGAGGTGACTTTCTTCTTTTCGCCCTCGGCGGTCCACTGTGTGCGCATGGACAGGCTGTCCTTGCCCACCGGCACCGACACGTCCAGGGCGGGGCACAGTTCCATGCCGATGGCCTTGACCGTGGCGTAGAGGTCGGCGTCTTCACCGGGTTCGCCGCAGGCGGCCATCCAGTTGGCGGACAGCTTGACGCGCGGCAGCTCGATCGGTGCGGCGAGCAGGTTGGTGATGGCTTCGGCCACCGCCATGCGACCTGAAGCGGCGGCGTTGATCGCCGCCAGCGGCGTGCGCTCGCCCATGGACATGGCTTCACCGGCGAAGCCGGCGTAGTCGGCCAGGGTCACGGCGCAGTCCGCCACCGGCACCTGCCAGGGGCCGACCATCTGGTCGCGGTGCGACAGGCCACCCACGGTGCGGTCGCCGATGGTGACCAGGAAGCGCTTGGAGGCGACGGTCGGGTGGCTGAGCACGTCGATGACGGCCTTTTCCAGCGACACGCCGGTCATGTCCATCGGCTGGAACTGGCGCTGCACGGTCTTGACGTCGCGGTGCATCTTGGGCGGCTTGCCCAGAAGCACGTCCATGGGCATGTCAACCGGGCTCTCATTGCCCTCATCGACCAGCGACAGGTGGCGCTCTTCGGTCGCCACACCGACGACCGAGAACGGACAGCGCTCGCGCTCGCAGAAGGCCTTGAACTGTTCCAGCGACTCGGGCGCGATGGCCAGCACGTAGCGTTCCTGGCTCTCGTTGCACCAGATTTCCTTGGGTGCCAGGCCGCTCTCTTCCAGCGGCACGGCGCGCAGGTCGAAACGCGCGCCGCGGCCGGCGTCGTTGGTCAGTTCGGGGAAGGCGTTGGACAGACCGCCCGCACCCACGTCGTGGATGAACAGCACGGGATTCTTGTCACCCTGCGCCCAGCAGTGGTTGATGACCTCCTGCGCGCGGCGCTCGATCTCCGGGTTGCCGCGCTGCACGCTGTCAAAGTCCAGCGACGCGGCGTTGGTGCCGGTAGCCATGGAGCTGGCGGCGCCGCCGCCCATGCCGATCTTCATGCCCGGGCCGCCCAGCTGGATCAGCAGCGTGCCGGCCGGGAAATCGATCTTCTTGGTCTGGGTGGCGTCGATCTGCCCCAGGCCGCCCGCGATCATGATGGGCTTGTGGTAGCCGCGGGTCACGCCGCCCACTTCCTGCTCGTATTCGCGGAAATAGCCCAGCAGGTTCGGGCGGCCGAACTCGTTGTTGAACGCGGCACCGCCCAGCGGCCCCTCGGTCATGATCTGCAGCGGGCTGGCGATGTGCTCGGGCTTGCCTCCCGGCTGGTCGCTCATGCCGCCCCAGAGCTTGGACACGGTGAAGCCGGTCAGGCCGGCCTTGGGCTTGGAGCCGCGGCCGGTCGCGCCCTCGTCGCGGATCTCGCCGCCCGCGCCGGTGGAGGCGCCGGGGAATGGGGAAATCGCGGTCGGGTGATTGTGGGTTTCCACCTTCATCAGGATGTGGTGTGTCGCGGCCTCGGCCTGGTAGGCGGGCGACGCCTTCACATCCGCACGGGCCACGAAGCGCTCGAGCTGGTGGCCTTCCATGATGGACGCGTTGTCCGAGTACGCCACGATGGTGTGCTGCGGGCTCGTCTGGTGCGTGTGGCGGATCATGCCGAACAGGCTCTTGTCCTGCGCCACGCCGTCGATGGTGAACTGCGCGTTGAAGATCTTGTGGCGGCAGTGTTCGCTGTTGGCCTGCGCGAACATCATCAGCTCGACGTCGGTCGGGTTGCGCTTCAGACCATTGAATGCGTTGACCAGGTAGTCGATCTCGTCGTCGGCCAGGGCCAGGCCCCAGTCCACGTTGGCCTTTTCGAGCGCCGCGCGCCCACCACCCAGCACGTCCACATGCTCCATCGGCGCGGGGTGCAGTTCGGTGAACAGCGCTTCGGCCTGGCCGCGCTCGGTGGTCACGGCCTCGGTCATGCGGTCGTGCAACAAGTCGGCCACTGCGCGCAGTTGCTCGTCCGCCAGGCTGGCCTTGCCCAGCAGGCCACTCTTCAGACCGATGCGGAATTCGACCAGGCGCTCGACGCGGTGCAGCGTCAGGCCGCAGTTGTGCGCGATGTCGGTGGCCTTGGAGGCCCAGGGCGAGACGGTGCCCAGACGCGGCATGACCAGCAGCGCGGGAGCTCCTGCCTTCTCGGCGGCCAAGTGTGCTTCGGTGGCAGGTGCACCGTAGCTCATCAGCTGAGCGAGGCGGTCCACCGTGGCGGCGTCGGGCGCGGCGTCGAATGACGCCAGGTGCACGAAGCGGGCCGAGAGGCCGGTGATCTTGTCGGAGATGCCCTGCAGACGGGGCAGGATTTGCTGGACTTTGAAGTCGCTGACGGCATTGCCGCCGTCAAAAAAGCGCAGATGCAGGGTCACGGTGGGTGGCCTTGGGGCTGGCGGGCGCGGGGCGCGTCCCGGGGATGGGGGAAACCCGCGATTTTACCCGCCGCCCTGCGGCGCACCGACCGGTCAGAACTGATATCCGACGGTGAACTTGATCACTGGCAGCACCTTGGTGCCGTTCAGGTCGTCCTGCACCTTGCTCTGCTCGGCGGCGATCGCCGACTGCGCGCCGGGCTGCGCCAGCAGGCCGCCGGAGCCGGTGAGCGTGACCTTGGGCTTGCCGATGCTCACGCCCAGGTCCAATGCAAGGGTCAGACCGCGTTCGTTGAATCGGCCGTGGCCCCAGCCGACGCCCAGGTAAGGCATGGTGCTCGGGTACTTGATGTCGGCGCGCAGCGCGTTGCCGGCGGCGTTGAAGCGCTGACCGTCGATCGTCACGGTGCCGTCGGTGGCCTGCGCCTGCAGCGAGGCCGAGGTACCGCCGAAGGTCGCGCCGCCGACCAGGCGGAACGCCCCCAGGAACGGGCGGAAGTCGACAAACACGCCATTGCCCTTGAGCTTGACGTCGCCCTTGTAGGTGATCTGGTCCTCGGTGTAGGTGTCGGACTGCTTGAGCTGGGCGATCTCGCCACGCAGCGCAACCGCCGGGCCGACCGGCAGGTTCACACCCACGCCCAGACCGCCGGAGCCGGCGACGCCGTACACACCAACACCCTGCGCCATGGCGGAACCGGACAGGACCAGCAGGCTCAGGCCCGCGACATGCAGCTTCTTCATGCAAACGCCTCTTTCATTCAATCGTGGGAAGGGAGAGCGGCGCAGTATAGAAGTGGCCCAGAGCAAGAAGTGGCGATTTCACCCTTCGTTTCAAACGGTTGCGGGTCACGGGATAATCCTGCCCCATGAGCATCACTTTCAAAGACGAGGCCGGGATCGCCGGCATGCGCACCGCCTGCCGACTGGCCTCCGAGGTCCTGGACTTCCTGACCCCCCACATCCAGCCCGGCGTGACCACGCTGGAAATCGACCGCCTGTCGGCCGAGTACATGAAGCAGCAGGGCACGCGCTCGGCCACGGTCGGCTACCAGCCCGCCGGCTACCCGCCCTACCCCGGCCACCTCTGCACCTCGATCAACCACGTGGTCTGCCACGGCATTCCCAACGAGAAGCCGCTGAAGAAGGGCGACATCCTCAACGTCGACGTCACCGTCATCACGCCCGAGGGCTGGTACGGCGACAACAGCCGCATGTTCCTGATCGGTGGCGAAGCCGCCTGCAGCGTGCAGGCCCGCCGTCTGACCCAGGTGACGTTCGAAGCCATGTGGAAGGGCATCGTGATGGTCAAGCCCGGCGTTCGCCTGGGCGACATCGGCCACGCGATCCAGACCTTTGCCGAAGGGAACGGCTACACGGTGGTGCGCGAGTTCTGCGGACATGGCATCGGCCAGCGTTTCCACGAAGACCCGCAGGTGCTGCACTACGGCCGCCCCGGCACGCTGGAAGAACTCAAGCCCGGCATGACCTTCACCATCGAGCCCATGATCAACGCCGGCAAGCGCGACATCAAGGAGATGGGCGACGGCTGGACCATCGTCACGCGCGATCGCTCGCTCTCGGCCCAGTGGGAACACACCGTGCTGGTCACGCCGACGGGCTACGAGGTGCTGACCCTCTCAGCCGGCAGCCCGCCGCTGCCTTCGTTCGTCACCACCACGTCCTGCTGAATCCGGGAGCCTGCGCATGGGTGAAGTTCCCGGCGACGTCGTCGCGCTGCGCCAGCGCTACAAGCAAGACAAGACCTCCCTGCTGGAGCGGATCAACCAGCAGGGCGCATCCATGCGCGGTGTGCGGCATGCCCTGCAGCAGCTGGCCCGCCTGACCGACGACACGCTGCGTCAGCTCTGGACCTTCGCCGGTTTCGGCCCCGGGTTCGCGCTGATCGCGGTCGGCGGCTACGGCCGCGGCGAGCTGTTCCCGCATTCGGATGTCGACGTGCTGGTGCTGCTGCCCGACGGCGTCACGCCCGACACGGACGAAGCGCTCAAGGCCCGGCTCGAAGCCTTCATCGGCTCCTGCTGGGACGTGGGCCTGGAGATCGGGTCGAGCGTGCGCACCATCGCCGAATGCGTCGAGGAGGCCGTGCGCGATGTGACGGTGCAGACCTCGTTGCTCGAATGCCGGCAGATCGTCGGCGCACGGCAGCAGTTCTCGGCCCTGGTGCGCCAGCTTGGCGAGGTGATGGACCCCAAGGCCTTCTTCGTCGCCAAGACGCTGGAGATGCGCCAGCGCCACACCAAGTACGAAAACACGCCCTACTCGCTCGAACCCAACTGCAAGGAGTCACCCGGCGGGTTGCGAGACCTGCAGGTCATTCTCTGGGTCTCGAAGGCCGCTGGCCTGGGACGCAGCTGGGACGAGCTGGCGCGCAAGGGTCTCGCGACTCCGCTGGAGGTGCGCCAGATCAAGGCCAACGAAGCCCTGCTCAGCCTGATCCGGGCACGCCTGCACCTGCTGGCGCACCGCCGTGAAGACCGGCTGGTGTTCGACCTGCAGACCGCCGTGGCCGAGTCGTTCGGCTACAAGTCGCAACTGCCTGCCCCGGACACCCGGCCGTCGAAAGCCGCCCGCACCACCCGGCGCGCCAGCGAAGAGCTGATGCGCCGCTACTACTGGGCCGCGAAGGCGGTGACCCAGCTCAACCAGATCCTGCTGCTCAACATCGAAGAGCGTCTGAACAGCGACGAAATCGGGCCGGAAGCCCTGCGCCCGATCAACGAGCGCTTCTTCGACAAGGCCGGCATGCTGGAGGTCGCCAGCGACAACCTCTACATCCGCCAGCCGCACGCGATCCTGGAAACCTTCCTGCTCTACCAGACCACGCTGGGCATCAAGGGCCTGTCGGCGCGCACGCTGCGAGCGCTCTACAACGCGCGGCCGATCATGAACGGCGCCTTTCGCGCCGACCCGGTCAACCGCACCACCTTCCTGCAGATCCTGCAGGAGAACGACGGCATCACGCACGCCATGCGGCTGATGAACCAGACCTCGGTGCTGGGCCGCTACCTCTGGGTGTTCCGCCACATCGTCGGACAGATGCAGCACGACCTGTTCCACGTCTACACCGTGGACCAGCACATCCTGATGGTGCTGCGCAACGTGCGGCGCTTCTTCATCGCCGAACACTCGCACGAATACCCGTTCTGCTCGCAGCTGGCCGCCGGCTGGGACAAGCCCTGGATCTTCTACGTCGCCGCGCTGTTCCACGACATCGCCAAGGGCCGCGGCGGCGACCACTCCGAGCTGGGCGCCAAGGACGTGCGCCGCTTCTGCCGCCAGCACGGCATCGAGCGCGAAGACAGCCGCCTGATCGAGTTCCTGGTCTCGGAACACCTGACCATGAGCCGCATCGCGCAGAAGGAAGACCTCAGCGACCCGGACGTGATCGGAGCATTCGCCAAACGGGTGGGCGACGAGCGCCGCCTGACCGCGCTGTACCTGCTGACGGTGGCCGACATCCGAGGCACCAGCCCCAAGGTCTGGAACGCCTGGAAAGGCAAGCTGCTCGAAGACCTGTACCGCTACACCCTGCGCGCGCTGGGCGGCCGCGCACCCGATCCGGACGCCGTCGTCGAAGCCCGCAAGCGCGAGGCGCTGTCGATGCTGGCCCTGCACGCCCTGCCCCACCTGGCGCACAAGACGCTGTGGGACACACTCGACGTGGGCTATTTCATGCGCCACCAGGCCGACGAGATCGCCTGGCACACGCGGGTGCTGACGCGCCAGCTGGCGATCAACGCCCGCAGCGAAACCGGCGTGGCCGCCGCGCCGGCCGGTGAGGCCACCGCGCCCGACGCCGCCATCGTGCGCGCCCGGCTGTCTCCGGAAGGCGAAGGCCTGCAGGTGCTGGTCTACGCGCCGGACCAGAGCGACCTGTTTGCCCGCATCTGCGGCTACTTCGACAACGCCGGCTTCTCGATCCTGGACGCCCGCATCCACACCACCCTGACTCGCCACGCGCTGGATACCTTCCAGGTCGTCGCGCCCACGCTCTCGGACCACTACCGCGAGCTGACGGCCATGGTGGAAAACGATCTGGCCGCGACGATCGACGAGCGCGGCCCGTTGCCACCACCGAGCAAGGGCCGCCTCTCACGCCGGGTCAAGAGCTTCCCGATCACGCCCCGCGTGGACCTGCGCCCCGACGAAAAGGCGCAGCGCTGGCTGCTCAGTGTCTCCGCCAGCGACCGCGCCGGCCTGCTCTACTGCATTTCGCGCGTGCTCGCACGCCACGAACTCAGTGTGCAGCTGGCCAAGGTGACCACGCTGGGCGAGCGCGTGGAGGACACCTTCCTGATCAGTGGCCCCGAGCTGCAGGTCAACAAGCGCCAGATTCAGATCGAGACCGAGCTGCTGGAGACGCTGGAGGGCTGAGCGCGCCGCCTGAACAGCCGCCCGAAAAACAGCGACACGTCGTCGACGATCGTGAACACGGCCGGGATCACCAGCAGGCTCAGGAAAGTCGAGGTGATCAGGCCGCCGATCACGGCAATCGCCATCGGCGAGCGGAAGCTGCCATCGGACTCGCCCCATCCCGCAGCGATGGGCAACATGCCCGCACCCATGGCGATGGTCGTCATCACGATCGGGCGCGCCCGTTTGTGGCAGGCGTCCAGGATCGCGTCCAGCCGGTTCAGGCCGTGCACGCGCCGCGCCTCGATGGCGTACTCGACCAGCAGGATCGAGTTCTTGGTCGCCACTCCCATCAGCATGATCAGGCCGATCAGCGAAGGCATCGAGAACGCCTTGTTGGTCAGCAGCAGCGCCACGAAGGCGCCGCCCAGCGACAGCGGCAGCGCGGTCAGGATGGTGAACGGGTGCAGGAAGGCCTTGAACAGCAGCACCAGCACGATGTAGATGCACAGCACGCCGGTCAGCATCGCCAGGCCGAAGCTGGCGAACAGCTCACCCTGCACTTCCGCGTCCCCAATCTCCAGCACCTGCACGCCCGGCGGCAGGTTGCGGATGCTCGGCAGCTGCTCGACCGCCGTCTTCATGTCGCCCAGGGCAATGCCGGCGAGTTCAACTTCGAAGTTGATGTTGCGCGCACGGTCGTAACGGTCGATCACGGCCGGGCCACCGCCGAAGCTCAGCGTCGCGACCTGGCTCAGCATGACCGGCCCTTTGGCGCCGGGCACCGACAGCCGGCCCAGCACCTCCAGATCCTGGCGCGCGGCGCCGTCGAGCTTGACCACGATCGGCACCTGGCGCTGCGGCAGGTTCAGCTTGGGCAATGCGCTGTCGTAGTCGCCCACCGTGGCAATGCGCAACGTCTCGGCGATCGCCGAGCTGGTCACGCCCAGATCGGCGGCACGCTGCAAGTCGGGCGTCACGTTGATCTCGGTGCGCACCAATGCGGCCGACGACTGGATGCTGCCCACACCCTGTATGGTGCGCAGGTCACGTTCGATGGCACGGGCCGCCGTCGACAGCGCGTTGGCGTCGTTGCCGGTCAGGGTCAGGATGTACTTCTCGCCCGAACCACCCAGGCCGACCTTGTATCGCACCCCGGCGATGCCGGACATCACGTCCCGGAGCTGGTTTTCGATCACCTGCTTGCGCGGCCGCTGATGGCGCGGATCGAGCTGGATCGTCAGCGCCGCCTTGCGCGACTCCTGCGCGCCCTGCGGGGCGAACGGGTCAGAGCCGGCCGAGCCGGAACCGATGGTGGTGTAGACCGACTTGACGTGCTCCACGCCCGCGACCAGCACCCGCGCGTGTTCGGCCGTGGCCACGGTCTGCTGCAGCGTGCTGCCCGGCGGCAGCTCCAGGTAGACCTGTGTCTGCGAGTTGTCGTCGGCCGGCACGAAGCCTTGCGGCAACAGCGGAATCAGCATCACCGAGCCCGCAAAGAACAGGCCGGCACCCATCATGGTGATCCAACGGTGGCGGATGCACCAGGCTGCCCAGCCCTGGTAGGTGTGCAGCCAGCCCGGTTCGTTCTGGTTGGTCATCCAGGTCCAGATCGCGCCCAGAACGCGGTTGTTGCGCGCCCAGCCCGGCTCGTCCTTGGCGGTCACGACCGGCTTGAGGATGTAGGCCGCCATCATCGGCGTCAGCGCCCGCGCCACGATCAGCGAGGCGAACACCGCCAGCGCCGCCGTCCAGCCGAACTGCTTGAAGAACTTGCCGGGAATGCCGGCCATGAAGGCCGTCGGCAGAAACACCGCGATCAGCGAGAAGGTGGTCGCGATCACCGCCATGCCGATCTCGTCGGCCGCTTCCATCGCGGCCTGGTAAGGCGACTTGCCCATGCGCATGTGACGCACGATGTTTTCCACCTCGACGATGGCGTCGTCCACCAGGATGCCGACCACCAGCGACATCGCCAGCAGCGTCACCACGTTGATGGTGAAGCCCATGTAGTGCATGCCGATGAAGGCCGGGATCGCCGACAGCGGCAGCGCAATCGCCGACACCACCGTGGCGCGAAAGTCGCGCAGGAACAGCCAGACCACCAGCACCGCCAGCAGCGCGCCCTCGTACAGCAGCGTCATCGAGGCGTTGTATTCCTCCTCGACCGGCGTCACGAAGTCGAAGGACTCGGTGATCTGCAGGTCCGGACGGGCCGCCTGCATCTCCTTGAGCCTGGCGCGCACGCCGTGGCCCACTTCCACCTCGCTGGCGCCGCGGCTGCGCGCCACTTCAAAACCGACCACCGGCTTGCCGTCCAGGAAAGCCGCCGCCGTGGGTTCGGCGATCGTGTCCTTCACGGTCGCGATCTGGTCCAGGCGGACCCTGCGCCCGTCGGACAGCGAGAGTTCGAGCGCGGCCAGTTCTTCGGCCGACTTCATCGACGACAGGGTGCGCAGCGGCTGCTGGCTGCCGCCGATGTCGGCCCGGCCGCCCGCGCTCTCGATCTGCACCCGCGCCAGCTGGCGCGAGATGTCGGCCGTGGTCGCGCCCAGCGACTGCAGCTTGAGCGGGTCGAGCAGGATCTGCACCTCACGGTTGACGCCGCCGACGCGGTTGACCGCGCCCACGCCACGCACCGACAGCAGCAGCTTGGCCACGTCGTTGTCGACGAACCAGGAGATCGCCTCGTCGTCCATCTTGTCGGAGTGGACGGTGTAGGCCAGCACCGCGCCACCGGCCAGCTCCAGCTTGTTGATGATGGGCTCGCGCAGGTCGGTCGGCAGGTCACCGCGCACCTTGGCCACCGCCGAGCGCACGTCGTCCAGCGCTTCCTGCGTGCTCTTTTCGATGCGGAACTCGGCCGTGATCGACACCGTGCCGTCCTGCACCTTGGTGTAGATGTGCTTGAGACCCTGCAGCGACGCCAGGCTGTTCTCCAGCTTGCGCGCGACATCGTTCTCCAGCTGGTTGGGCGCGGCGCCCGGCAGGCTGGCGACGATGGTGATGTTGGGCACGTCCAGGTCGGGGAAGTTCTGCACCTTCATCGACGAGAACGAAAACAGACCGGCGAGCGTCAGCATGACGAACAGCATCGCCGCCGGAATCGGGTTCTTGATGGACCACGCGGAAACGTTCATCGCGGGTCCTTCACTTGGCCAGTTTCACGAGGTCACCCTCGTTGAGGAAGCCCGCGCCCTGCACCGCCACCGACTCCTCGGCCTTGAGGCCGTCGAGCACCTCGACCCGTTCGCCCGTGCGGCGGCCGGTCTCGATCTTGCGCTGCGAGGCCTTGTTGTCGGCACCGACCACGAACACGTAGTTGTGGCCGTCGCGCACGACGATGGACTGGGCTGGCACGGTCAGCGCCTGGCTGGCGCCGAGCTGGAACTGGCCGCGCGCGAAGGTGCCTGCCTTGAGCTCGCCGTGTTTCGGCAGGTCGGCGAACACCAGCACATTGCGGGTCTGTGGGTCGGCGGTCGGCGCGATCGCACGCACCGTACCGGTGACCTTCAGGCCGCTGGCGGCGGTGACGTCGACCTTCTGCCCGACCTTGACCTTGCCGACTTCGGACGGCGTCACTTCGGCGCGCCACTCCATGCGGCTCTGGCGCACCAGACGGAACAGTTCCTGCCCCGCGCCTGCCACGGCGCCGACCGTCGCCGTGCGGGCCGAAATCACGCCGTCGTCGGGCGCGCGCACCTGCGTGTTGCCCAGCCGGATCTGGCTCGCACCATAGGCGGCCTTGGCCGCTTCGAACTGCGCCCGGGTCACCTTTTCCTGCGTCAGGTACTGCGCGATCTGCGACTTCGACAGCGCGCCGGTGTTCTCGATCGAACGCGCGCGGTCTGCGTCGGCCTTGGCGTTCTCGAAGCCAGCCTCGGCCTGCATCAGGGCAGCCTTGCCCTGCAGGTTTTCGGCCTCAGAGGTTTCGCGGGCGAAGGTAGCCAGCACCTGTCCCTTCTTCACCGCATCGCCGATGTTGACGTTCACGGTCGCCAGCCGCAGCCCGGGCACCTCGGCGCCGACGCTGGCCTCCTGCCAGGCGGCGATGTTGCCGTTGGCTTGCAGCATCAGCGACAGGCTGGCCGACTCGGGCTTGGCCGTGGTCACCGTCATGGCGGGCTTTGGCGCTGCAGCGGGAGCTCCTGCAGTCGCCGCAGGGGCAGCGCCTTCCTTGCCGTCCTTGGCAGCGTGCTTGTCGTCCTTGCCGCACGCGACCACAAGCACCGAGGTAAGCAACAGGGCGGCCGCCGTGCGGCCCGTCAGGTTCAGATGAAAAGGGTGCATGGTCTTCATGAGGCTTGGCGCACCGGCTCCGGTGCGGTCTGGGGATCGAAGCCGCCGCCCAGGGCGACATACAGGGCGATCCAGGTGTTGATGTGGTCCAGCTGCAGCGCGACGGCGCCGCTGTCGGCGTTCAGCTTGAGGCGGCGAGCGTCTTCCAGTTCGTTGAGGTTGGCGAGACCCACGCGGTAGCGTGCCTCGGTTGCTTCGAACGACCGCGTGTAGTCGGCGACGGCCTGGCGACTGGCAGACAGCTGCGTCTTCAGCGCGTCCAGCGCCACCAGCGCCTGTTCGACGTCCGACACCGCGCTGCGCAGCACACCGGCATAGGCCAGCGCCGCGGCTTCGTAGCGGGCGGTCGCCGCGTCGGCGGAGGCGTTCAGGCCACCACGGCCGATCAGGGGCAGGTTCAGCGCCAGCGGACCCACCGACCAGCTGTTGAAACTGGTGCTTTCACCGCCGGTGGTGAAGCGGTTGCGCAGCACGTTGCCGCTCAGGCTGAGGCTGGGCCAGAGCGCCGCTCGGGCCACGCCCACGCCTTCGGCCGCCGCAATCAGTTCCTGCTGTGCGCGGGCCACATCCGGCCGCTGCCGCAACACGTCCATCGGCACGGCCGCAACCGCCAGTGAAGAACCGGCCTGCGCCGGATCGGGCAGGTTCGCGCCGTTGCCCAAGCGCTCACGCAACTGCGGTTCGCTCACCCCGGTCAGCGCCACCAGCGCCTTGAACTGCTGTTCGCAGCTGCGCGTCTGCTGCGCCAGGCGGGCTCGCGCGTCGGCCTGGCCGGCGCGGGCCAGCGCGGCAGTGGCGGGCGCGAGCAGGCCGGCGCGTTCGGTGTCGGCGGCGCTGCGCGCCGTGACTTCGCGAGACCGGAAGTCGTTGTCGATCACGGCACGTTGCGCGAGGCAGGAACGCCAGCCAAGGTAGAGGCGTGCCGTTTCGGCCGCCGTCAGCACCCGGGCCTGGTGCCAGCCCGACTGCGCCGCGGCCGCTTCGGCGGCGGATTGCCGCACCGACGAGGCATTCTGGCCCCAGAGGTCCACCGCCCACGAGGCCTGCAGGCCCGCGTTCATCCCGGTGCCCAGCGGCGCACTGGCGCTGACGCCTCGGTAGACACCCGCCGTCAGGCCAACCTGCGGCAGGCTGGCGCTGTCGGCCCCGGCCAGAGCGGCGCGTGCGCCATAGACCTGCGCCCGCGCAGCAGCCACACTGGCGCTGCCCTTCTGGGATTCGGCGATCAGGGTGGGCAGCTGCGCATCGCCCAGGCGCGACCACCAGTCGGCCAGAGAAGTGGTCTGCCCGTTGTGTGGCAGCGGCGGCGCGTACCAGCCGGCGGGCGCGCCGGTGTCGGCGCTGCGCACGGCAGCGGCGGGCGCGGGGCCCATGCTGCCGCAGGCCGTCAGGCCCGCGGCGGTTGCCAGGATCAATAAATTCTTCATTGGAACAAGGAACTCCCGCTGCATTGCGGCGCAGCAAACCCGAGAGCATATCGACGCTGACTGCATGGCCAGGCCGATTTTTGTTTCAGTTTTTTTCAGTTGCGGTCAGCTCGGGAAACATCACGTCGGTGTAGCCAAACCGCGAAAAGTCGCGCACCCGCATCGGATACAGCATCCCCTGCAGGTGATCGCACTCGTGCTGAACCACACGAGCATGAAAACCTTCGGCCTCGCGGTCAACCCTACCGCCGTCGGGGGCGAACCCCTGGTAGCGGATGCGCTGCCAGCGCGGCACCATACCTCGCAGCCCCGGCACCGAAAGGCAACCCTCCCAGCCCTCTTCTTCCGTGTCGCCCAGGGGCGCGATCACGGGATTGATGAGCACCGTGCGCGGCACGACCGGTGCATCGGGGTAACGCGGGTTGGGTGCCCCAGTGCCAAAGATCACGACCTGCAGGTCGACGCCGATCTGCGGCGCCGCCAGCCCGGCGCCGTTGGCGTCGGCCATGGTGTCTTCCATGTCCTGGATCAGGGCATGCAGCTCGGGCGTGTCGAAGGCGGTCACCGGTTGCGCCACGCGCAGCAGGCGGGGGTCGCCCATTTTGAGAAGGGGTCGGATGGCCATGGGAGTCGGAGGTGGCTTTTCAGCAGATCCGCAATTGTCGACCGACTTGCCGCGACTGCCACAACCCCCACCAGCATTCCTGACAATCCGTTGTCAGCAGTGCCGGCGCCGGCCGGGCGCTTGCGGCGACGAAATCAGCCTGCCGGCGCCGCCAGCAGCGCCAGCATGCCGGCCTCGTCGATCACCGCCACGCCCAGCTCGCGCGCCTTGTCCAGCTTGCTGCCGGCCTCTTCGCCCGCCACCACGTAGTCGGTCTTCTTGCTCACCGAGCCCGAGACTTTGGCGCCCGCGGCCTCCAGCAGCTCCTTGGCTTCGTCGCGCTTGAGCGTCGGGAAGGTGCCGGTCAGCACGAAGGTCTTGCCCGCCAGCGTCTGGGCGGCGCGCTCGACCGGCGCACCCTCTTCCCAGACGAGGCCACAGGCGCGCAACTGCTCGACCACCTCGCGGTTGTGCGGCTGCTCGAAAAATGTGTGGATGCTCTCGGCCACCACCGGCCCGACGTCGCGCACCTCGAGCAACTGCTCCACGCTGGCGTCCATGATCGCGTCCAGCCCGCCGAAATGCCGTGCCATCTCCTTGGCCGTGGCCTCGCCGACATGGCGGATACCCAGACCGAACAGGAATCGCGGCAGGGTCGTCTGCTTGGATTTCTCCAGCGCGTCGAGCACGTTCAGCGCCGACTTTTCGGCCATGCGGTCCAGGTTCGCCAACGCCATCAGCCCCATGCGGTACAAGTCCGGCAGCGTCTTGACCACGTCCCCGTCGACCAGCTGGTCCACCAGCTTGTCGCCCAGACCTTCGATGTCGACCGCGCGCCGCTGGGCGAAGTGCAGGATCGCCTGCTTGCGCTGGGCGCTGCAGAACAGGCCGCCGGTGCAACGGTGGTCGACCTCGCCTTCTTCGCGCACCGCAACGCTGCCGCAGACCGGGCAATGCGCGGGCATGGTGAATGGCTCGGCGCCGTCGACCCGCTTTTCGGGCAACACCGCGACCACCTCGGGAATCACGTCGCCCGCGCGGCGCACGATCACCGTGTCGCCGACCCGCACGTCCTTGCGGCGCGCTTCGTTTTCGTTGTGAAGCGTCGCGTTGGTCACCGTCACGTTGCCCACGAACACCGGCGCCAGCTTGGCCACCGGGGTGAGCTTGCCGGTGCGGCCGACCTGCACGTCGATCGCCTGCACCGTCGTCAGCTGCTCTTGCGCAGGGTACTTGTGCGCCACCGCCCAGCGCGGCTCGCGGGTCTTGAAACCCATGCGGCGCTGCAATTCCAGGCTGTTGACCTTGTAGACCACACCATCGATGTCGAAGGGCAGCGCATCGCGCTTGGCCTCGATCGCATCGTGAAATGCCACCAGGCCGGCAGCGCCGTCGGCCACGCAGCGGTCGGCACAGACCGGCAGGCCAAACGCAGCCAGCGCGTCCAGCAGCCCGCTGTGCGTCTCTGGCAGCGTCCAGCCACGCACCTCACCCAGTCCGTAGGCGAAGAACGACAGCGGGCGCTGCGCCGTCACCGACGGGTCGAGCTGGCGCACCGCGCCGGCGGCGGTGTTGCGTGGGTTGATGTAGGTCTTCTCGCCCTTCCCGCGCTGGCGCTCGTTGAGCTGGTCGAAGTCGTCGCGGCGCATGTAGACCTCGCCGCGGACTTCGAGGACTTCAGGGGCGTCACCCTGCAGCTTCAAGGGGATCTGACCGACGGTGCGGATGTTCTGTGTCACATCCTCGCCGGTTTCGCCGTCCCCCCGGGTGGCCGCCTGCACCAGCACGCCGCGCTCGTAGCGCAGATTGATCGCCAGACCGTCGAACTTGAGTTCGGCCGCGTACTGCACGGCCGGCGCTTCCGGCGCCAGCTCCAGTTCTCGCCGCACCCGGGCGTCAAAGGCCTCGGCGCCTGCGGCTGTCGTGTCGGTCTCGGTCTGGATCGACAGCATGGGCACCGCATGGCGCACAGGGGTCAGGCCGTCGAGGATCTTGCCGCCCACACGCTGCGTCGGCGAATCGGGGGTCAGCAGGTCGGGGTGGTCCGCCTCGATAGCCTGCAGCTCGCGGAACAGGCGGTCGTACTCGGCGTCCGGGACCTCCGGGTCATCAAGCACGTAGTAGCGGTGGGCGTGGTGGTGCAGCTGCGCGTGCAACGCGGCCGCGCGCTCCGCCGGCGTGGGCTCGGCGGCAAACAGGTCTTGGTTCATCAGGAGAACAGGCGGCGGGCCTGCGGGGAACCGGCGGACAGATCGTGGCTGTCCAGCGCGTCGTAGAGCGCCTCCAGGTCGGCGCCGATGCGGTCCATGGTGTCGCTGCCCAGCAGCTGACCGGCGTCATCGGTGATCACGCCATCCATGGCTTCGGCCAAAGCCGAGGCCGCCTGGCGCAGCTTGACGTAGGGCTGCTCGGAGCGCGGCACATGGGTCACTTCCAGCGACAGCGAAACTTCGCGCAGGGCGCTCTGCTCCGGATCCTCGGCCATGGCGGCCTGCGGATCAAAAGACAGGCTCAGGATCGGCGCCTGACCGACCACACTGCCCGGCAGCACCATGCGCCCGGGCAACACACCGGCCACAAAACCGAAGCGCGCCGCGTTCTGCGACACATAACCGGGGCTCCAGGCGGCGCGGCGCGCCCGCAGGGTCAGGCCCAGCTGGGCATCGTGTCCACTCGCAAAGGCATCCAGCTCGCGGGCTCGCGCCACTTCACCCCGCATGTCGGGGAAATCGGGCATCGCGCCGATGGTGTCGGCAAAGCCCTGCGCCTTCATCACGAACTCGGAGAACTCGATGTCATTGAGCGCGCCGGCCCGGTTGGCCAGCTGCACGCCCACCTGCAGCGCCTTGTAGCGCTGGCCAAGGCGCGGCGCCTCCCATTCGCCACCGTCGTCGACCAGACCCTCCACCGCGAACGGCTTGCTGCCCACGCGGCGTGTACCGGGCAGCGCCGCAATGACCGCATCACCCGACACCGGGCCGTCCAGCTGCAGCGGCGCGATCACGTCGATCAGCGCATCCAGGCCGGGCTTCTTCTCGGGCGTGGTCACCACATGGCTGAGCGTCACGGCGACGGCAGGCGCCGGCCGGATGTCTTCGCGCACCGACACCGCCTGGAACGGCTCGTCGCGCAGAACAGGTTCGATCCGTTCGCCACCATCGACGGGGTCGTCACCCATCACCGGATCGACCGCACCGACCGGCTCCGTGTCACCGGCATCCGGCTGCGGTGCGGCCTCGGCCTCCGGCAATCCACGCGCGGTGCGCGGTGCGCTGCGGCGGGTGACCCAGGCGTTGTAGGCCACAACGCCTGCGAGAACGAGACCGCCGACGATGGCCAGGCTGATTTGCAGGGTGCTCATGGGGTGGTAAGCGGTCGAAGAGGTCTGTGGTGGGGGTTCTCAGGCAGATTCGAGCATGCCGGCGGCGGACTCCATGTCCACCGCCACGATGCGGGAAACGCCCTGCTCCTGCATGGTCACGCCGATCAGCTGTTCGGCCATTTCCATGGCGATCTTGTTGTGGCTGATGAACAGGAACTGCGTGCCCTTCTTGCTCATGCTGGTCACCAGACGTGCGTAACGTTCGGTGTTGGCATCGTCCAGAGGCGCGTCCACCTCGTCCAGCAGGCAGAACGGCGCCGGATTGAGCAGGAAGATGGCGAACACCAGGGCAATCGCGGTGAGCGCCTTTTCGCCGCCGGAGAGCAGGTGGATGGTCTGGTTCTTCTTGCCCGGTGGCTGGGCCAGCACCTGCACGCCCGCGTCCAGGATTTCTTCGCCGGTCATGACCAGCTTGGCGTTGCCGCCGCCGAACAGCTCGGGGAACATCTGGCCAAAGTGCTGGTTGACCGTGGCAAAGGTATTGCCCAGCAGGTCACGGGTTTCGGCGTCGATCTTCTTGATCGCGTCTTCCAGCGTGTTCATCGCCTCGACCAGGTCGGCCGACTGCGCGTCCAGGAAGGTCTTGCGTTCGCGCGCGGCGGTCAGTTCGTCCAGCGCCGCCAGGTTGACGGCGCCCAGCGACTGGATTTCGCGGTGGAAGCGGTCGATCTCGCTCTGCAGCCCGGTCAGGCGCACATTGCCTTCGGTGATGCTCTGCGCCACCGCGGCCAGGTCGGCCTGGGCCTCGGCCAGTTGCTGGCTGTACTGCTCGACCCCCAGACGCGCGGCCTGTTCCTTGAGCTGAAAGTCGGTGATGCGCTGGCGCAGCGGGTCGAGCTCACGCTCCAGCTGCAGGCGGCGTTCGTCGCTGGCGCGCAGCTTGGCGGTCAGGTCGTCGTACTGGCTGCGCAGCGCGCCCAGCGCCTGCTCGCGCTCCAGCTTCATGGCCAGCGCCGACTGCAGGCCGGCTTCGGCGGCAGCGGCGGTGAATCGGGTGAGTTCGTCGCTGGCGCGTTCGGCCTCGTCGGCGAGCGACTTTTCCTGCGTCGCGGCGGTGTCCAGAGAACGCTGAAGTTCGCCCTGGCGCGCCTGCAGGCTGCGAAGCGTGAACGTCGCTTCCTGCGCCTGGCGTTCCAGGCTGCGTTGCTGTTCGCGGGCATCGTTCAGGCCGCGTTCGGCCGAGATCACCTTGTCGTCGAGTTGCGCATGCCGCTCCTGGCTGTCGGCCAGCTGCATGTCCAGTTCTTCAAAGCGGGCTTCGGCGGTGACGCGTCGTTCCTGCAATTCGTCCAGCTGCCCGTCGACCTCGGCCAGATCGGCGGCGATCTGCTCGCTGCGGGCGCGGGTCTGTTCAGCCAGCTGCGTCAGGCGCAGCATTTCCACCTGCAACTCGTGGGCCCGGCCGCGGGTCTCGGCGCCTTCTCGGCGCGCGCTCACCAGGCGCTGCGAGGCGTCTGTGTAGGCGGCTTCAGCGCGCACCAGCGCGGCACGCGCCTGTTCAGCGATCAGCACCTGGGCCTTGAGCTGCTTGTCGAGATTCTCGATTTCCTGCGCACGGGCCAGCAGGCCGGCCTGTTCGCTGTCGGGCGCGTAGAAGCTGACGCTGTGCGCGCTCACCACGTGGCCAGCCGGCACATAGATTGCATCGCCCGCCTGCAGCAGGCTGCGCTGCGCCATGGCTTCGTCCAGATTGGCAGCGGTCCAGCAGCCTTGCAGCCACTCGGCCAGCAACGCCTTCTGGCCCGCGTCGTTCAGGCGCAGCCAGTCGGTCAGCGGCTTGAGGCCGGCGCGGTCCGCTGCGGGCACCTCGGCGGCCGGCGGGCTGTAGAACGAGAGCTTGGCCGGTGGCGCGTCCTGACCGAAGGCCTTGACCATTTCCAGCCGGGACACTTCCAGCGCACTCAGGCGTTCGCGCAATGCGCCTTCGAGCGCGTTTTCCCAGCCAGGCTCGACATGGATGCGGCTCCACAGGCCCTGAAGCCCATCCAACCCGTGTTTGGCCAGCCAGGGCTTGAGCTTGCCGTCGGTGCGAACCTTTTCCTGCAAGGCCTTGAGGGCGTCCTGGCGGGCCGACAGATCGGACTGTTTCGCCGATTCCTGGTTGACTGCGGCCTGTGCGGTGCGGCGTTGTTCGTCCAGCTCGGGCACGCTCTCCTGCAGTTCGTGCAGCACGACCTCGGCCAGTTCGGCGGCCTGTTCGGCCTGCTGGAACGCCGCCTGCGACTGCGCCACGCGGGCTTCGTCGGGCGCGGCCAGGGCGTTGCGGTCGGCAGTCAGTCGCTCGCGGCGCTGGTTGAGCTGGCGGCTCTGTTCTTCGATGTTGCGCTGCTCGGCGGCCAGCACCTGAATCTGCTGCTGCACCTGGTTGACGCTGCCACGCTGCTCGTTGGCGGCGTTCTGCGCCGCGCGCAAGGCGTCTTCGAGCGCGGGCAGGCTGCCGGCCTGTTCTTCACCTTGCGCCGCCAACTCGATCGAGCGCTCTTCGGCCGCCACGATGGATTCCGCCAGTTGCTCCAGCTCGACGCCGGCGTCCTGGCTGCGGGTTGACCACGAGGCGATCTGTTCCTTGAGCTGGGCCAGGCGCTGCTCGGCGCGCTGGCGGCCTTCGACCACGAAGCGGATCTCGGCCTCGAGCTTGCCGACCTCGGCGCTGGCTTCGTACAGCTTGCCCTGCGCCTGGTTGACCTGGTCGCCGGCGGCATAGTGCGCCTGGCGGATGGTTTCGAGTTCGGATTCCACGCGGCGCAGGTCGGCGGTGCGCGACTCCAGGTCGTTGAGCGCCTGCGCGGCGTCGTTCTTGACCTTGACCTGGTCGGCCTCGGCCTCGCTGCGCTTGAGGAACCAGAGCTGGTGCTGCTTGAGCGTGGCGCCCGACTGCAGCGTGTTGTAGCGCGCAGCGACCTCGGCCTGCTTCTCCAGCTTGTCGAGGTTGGCGCCGAGTTCGCGCAGGATGTCTTCCACCCGGGTCAGGTTCTCGCGCGTGTCGGCCAGGCGGTTGGCGGTTTCGCGGCGGCGTTCCTTGTACTTGGACACGCCGGCGGCCTCTTCGAGGAACAGGCGCAGTTCCTCGGGCTTGGATTCGATGATGCGGCTGATCGTGCCCTGGCCGATGATGGCGTAGGCGCGCGGCCCCAGGCCGGTGCCCAGGAACACGTCCTGCACGTCGCGGCGGCGCACCGGCTGGTTGTTGATGTAGTAGCTGCTGGTGCCGTCGCGGGTCAGCACGCGCTTGACCGCGATTTCCAGGAACTGGCCCCACTGGCCGCCGGCGCGGTGGTCGCTGTTGTCGAACACGAGCTCTACGCTGGAACGGCTGGCCGGCTTGCGGTTGTTGGTGCCGTTGAAGATCACGTCCTGCATGGACTCGCCACGCAGTTCGGACGCCTTGGATTCGCCCAGCACCCAGCGCACGGCGTCCATGATGTTGGACTTGCCGCAGCCATTGGGACCGACCACGCCCACCAGTTGCCCCGGCAGCATGAAGTTGGTCGGCTCGGCAAAGGACTTGAAGCCCGACAGCTTGATCGAATTGAGGCGCACGGTGACTCGGTCTCGGAAAGCTAACTGGTTGATTTATAAGAAAAATCCTCCCCAACACGGGGCCGGACCGCAACGCGCATGATACCGTGTCGACCTGTCGCCAGACGCACCGGCGAGCACGGTGCGGGGCCTTGGGATAATCCTCCCCCATGAATCCCAAGTTGTCCCTCCTGCAGCCCTACCCCTTCGAGCGGCTGCGCCAGCTGTTTGCCGGCGTCACGCCCAACCCTGCCCTGCGCCCGATCAGCCTGGGCATCGGCGAACCCAAGCACGCTACGCCGCAGATGCTGAAAGACGCCCTGGCCGCCGCGCTGGACACGGGCCTGACGGGCTACCCGGCCACCGCGGGCGAACCCACCCTGCGCCAGGCCTGTGCCGACTGGATGCAACGCCGCTATGGCGTCACCGTGAATCCGGCGAACCAGGTGCTGCCGGTCAACGGCTCGCGCGAGGCCCTGTTCGCCTTCGCCCAGACGGTGCTGGACGCCTCGAAGCCCGGCGCCACGCTGGCCTTTCCGAACCCGTTCTACCAAATCTACGAAGGCGCGGCCCTGCTGGGTGGCGCGCAGCCTTACTACGTGCCCAGCGTGGCGTCGCGCAACTTCGCGGTCGACTGGGACAGCGTGCCCGAGGAAGTCTGGTCGCGCACGCAGCTGATCTACGTCTGCTCGCCGGGCAACCCGACCGGCGCAGTGATGCCACTGGCCGAATGGAAACAACTGTTCGCGCTGAGCGACCGCCACGGTTTCGTGATCGCCTCGGACGAGTGCTACAGCGAGATCTATTTCCGCGACGAGCCGCCGCTGGGCGGGCTGGAAGCCGCCGTGCAGCTGGGCCGGACCGACTTCAGGAACCTGATGATGTTCACCAGCCTGTCCAAGCGCAGCAATGTGCCGGGGCTGCGCAGCGGCTTCGTGGCGGGTGACTCAGCACTGATCAAGAGCTTCCTGCTCTACCGCACCTACCATGGCGGCGCCATGAGCCCGGCCGTGCAGGCCGCCAGCGTGGCGGCCTGGGGCGACGAAGAGCACGTGATCGACAACCGGCGCCAGTACCGCGAGAAGTTTGCCGCCGTCACGCCGCTGCTCGCTCAGGTGCTGGACGTGGCACTGCCCGATGCGGCTTTTTACCTCTGGGCCGGCGTGCCAGTGTCGTTCGAGGGGAAAATCGCTGGCCTCAGTGCCGACGAGGCCTTCGCCCGTGAGCTGCTGGCTCAATACAATGTGACGGTTTTGCCCGGCAGCTACCTGGCGCGCGCCAGTGGTGGCGCCAACCCTGGTGCAGGCCGTGTGCGCATGGCCCTGGTGGCCGAACCCGCCGAATGCCTGGAAGCCGCCGAACGCATCGTGCGCTTCTGTCGCGAACAGACCCGCTGACCCGACCCTCTTTCACTCCAACGCTGACCAGCATCATGACCCAACAACTGCAAACCCTGATCGACACCGCCTGGGACCACCGCGCCGACTTCTCGCCTGCCTCCGCTCCGAAGGAAGTGCTGGACGCGGTCGAACACGTGATCGCCGAACTCAACAGCGGCAAGTTGCGCGTGGCCACCCGTCAGGGCGTGGGCCAGTGGACCGTGCACCAGTGGATCAAGAAGGCCGTGCTGCTGTCGTTCCGCCTCAAGGACAATGCGGTCATGAAGGCCGGCGACCTGGCCTTCTTCGACAAGGTGCAGACCAAGTTCGCGCACCTTTCCGACGCCGAACTCAAGGCCACCGGCGTGCGCGTGGTGCCGCCGGCAGTGGCACGCCGCGGCAGCTACATCGCTTCGGGCGCGATCCTGATGCCCAGCTACGTGAACATCGGCGCCTACGTCGACTCGGGCACCATGGTCGACACATGGGCCACGGTCGGCTCCTGCGCCCAGATCGGCAAGAACGTGCACCTCTCCGGCGGCGTCGGCATTGGCGGCGTGCTGGAGCCGCTGCAGGCCAACCCTACCGTGATCGAGGACAACTGCTTCATCGGCGCCCGCTCGGAAGTGGTCGAAGGCGTGATCGTGGAAGAAAACTCCGTGCTCGGCATGGGCGTCTACATCGGCCAGAGCACCCCCCTGTTCGACCGCGCCACCGGCGAGATCACGTACGGCCGCGTGCCTTCGGGCTCGGTGGTGGTCAGCGGCAACCTGCCCAAGAAGGCCGCCAATGGCGCCGACTACAGCATGTACGCGGCCATCATCGTCAAGCGGGTCGACGCCCAGACGCGTTCGAAGACCAGCATCAACGACCTGCTTCGCGACTGAATGGCCCACCCCCGTCGCTGCGCTCCGCCCCTCAAGGGGCAACACCTGCGGACTGGCAAAGCCAGATCCACGGTGTTCTGGACTAAGGCACGGTCGCCGATGGGATGTGTGTTTCTGAATTCTTGTGAGGATTTGGCATGAGCAGCGGAACGATGGAGCGCATCCTGCGCCTGATGGCCGAAAAGAAGGCCTCGGACGTGTACCTGTCGGCACACGCGCCGGCGATGATCAAGATCAACGGCCAGACGATCCCGATCAACAGCCAGATGCTGCCGCCGGATGCGCCGCGCAACCTGCTCTCGGAAATCGTTCCGGCCAACATGATCGAAGAGCTGGTCGAGACCGGCGAGCTGAATATGGCGGTGCCGCTGGACGGCGTCGGCAATTTCCGGGTCAGTGCGATGCGCCAGCGCGGCAACTACGCGGTGGTCATCCGTTTCGTGCCGGCCGACGTGCCATCCCTGGATTCGCTGAACGTGCCGCCGATCCTGAGCGACATCGTGATGGAAAAGCGGGGGCTGGTCCTGATGGTGGGCGCGACCGGCGCGGGCAAGTCAACCACGATGGCCTCGATGATCGACCACCGCAACGAGCACAGCACCGGGCACATCCTGACCATCGAGGAGCCGATCGAGTACGTCTACCGCAACAAGCGCTCGGTGGTGAACCAGCGCGAGGTGGGCCGCGACACCGCGTCGCTGCAGATCGGCCTGAAGAACGCGCTGCGCCAGGCGCCCGACGTGATCCTGATCGGTGAAATCCGCGACCGTGAGACCATGTCGGCCGCCATTGCCTACTCGCAGTCGGGTCACCTGTGCATGGCCACACTGCACGCCAGCAACAGCTACCAGGCGCTCAACCGGATCCTGAACTTCTACCCGGTCGAAGTGCGCCCGACCATGCTGGGCGATCTCGCGGCCGCGCTGCGCGCCGTGGTGTCCCAGCGACTGCTGCGCACCCACACCGGTGGCCGCGTACCGGCGATGGAGGTGCTGCTCAACACCGCCCTGGTCGCCGACCTGATCCAGAAAGCCGATTTCTCCGCCGTGCGCGAGGCGATGGAGAAGTCGCTGGCGGTGGGCTCGCAGAGCTTCGAGCAGGATCTGGCACGGCTGGTGGTCGACGGACTGGTGTCGCGCAACGAAGCCCTGTCGCACGCCGACTCGCCCAACAACCTGATGTGGCGCCTGCAAAACGACTTCAACGCATCCAAGTCCAATCAGGCGGCGATGCCCAACGAAGAAGACCAGAGCGACGCCGCCACCTTCACCGAGTTCACGCTCGACGTCAAATTCTGATGACTGCCACGCTGCGCCTCGCCGAAGAACTGATTGCCCGTCCCTCGGTGACGCCGGACGACGCCGGCTGTCTGGGAGTCATTGCCGGCCGCCTGAGTCCGCTCGGGTTTGCTTGCGAGCGCATGGACAGCGGCCCCGACAGCTTCCGCGTGGCCAACCTCTGGGCACGTCTGGGCAGCGGGCAGAGACCGACCCTGGTCTGGGCCGGCCACACCGACGTGGTGCCAACCGGTCCGCTGGACGGCTGGACCACCGACCCCTTTGTGCCCAGCCACCGGAACGGCAAGCTCTATGGCCGCGGTGCCAGCGACATGAAGACCTCGCTGGCGGCGATGGTTGTGGCCTGCGAGCAGTTTCTCGCCACGACGCCGCAACCGGCGATCGACATCGCCTTTCTGCTGACCAGCGACGAGGAAGGTCCGGCCAACGACGGCACCGTGATCGTCTGCCGCGAGATCCAGCGCCGTGGTGAGCGGCTGGACTGGTGCATTGTTGGCGAACCGACCTCGGTCGAACGCACCGGCGACATGATCAAGAACGGGCGCCGCGGCACCATGAGCGGCAAGCTCACGGTCAAGGGCATCCAGGGCCACATCGCCTACCCGCAACTGGCAAAGAACCCGATCCACCTGGCCGTACCCGCGCTGGCCGAACTGGCCGCCACGGTCTGGGACCAGGGCAACGCTTTCTTCCCACCGACGAGCTGGCAGATCAGCAACATCCACGGCGGCACCGGTGCCAGCAACGTGATCCCCGGCAACGTCGTCATCGACTTCAATTTCCGCTTCTCCACCGAGTCGACGCCCGAAGGCCTGCAAGGCAGGCTCGTCGAGGTACTGACGCGGCACGGCCTGCAGCCAGGCGCCGATTTCGACCTGTCGTGGACTGTCGGCGGCCTGCCGTTCCTCACGACGCCCGGGACACTGGTCGACGCCGTGCGCGACGCGATCCGCGACGCCACCGGCATCACCACCGAACTCTCGACCACCGGCGGCACCAGCGACGGCCGCTTCATCGCCCGAATTTGCCCGCAGGTGCTCGAACTCGGCCCGCCCAACGCGACCATCCACAAGGTTGACGAACACGTTGCAGTGGCCGACATCGAGCCGCTGACGAAGATCTATCTCGGCGTCCTGCAGCGGCTCAACAGCAGCGCGGCGCAGGCCGGCTGAACCCCATGAACCTGCAGGAACTGCTGGACCGCGCCGAGGCGCGTCTCGACGCCGCCGCCCTCTCTTATGGCCACGGCACCACCAATGCGCGCGACGAGGCAGCCTGGCTCGTGCTCTGGTCGCTGGGCATGCCACTGGACAGCGACCTCGACGGGGTCGCCCACACGGTACCCACCGATGAACAGGTTCGCGAGGCTGAGGCACTGGTCACCCGCCGCATCGACACGCGCCAGCCCGCAGCCTACCTCACGCGCGAAGCCTGGCTGCAGGGCGTGCCGTTCTATGTCGACGAACGCGCCATCGTGCCGCGCAGCTTCATCGCCGAACTGATCGCCGACGGCGGTTTCGACGCCTGGCTGGGCGAGGACACGCACCGGGTGCTGGACCTGTGCACCGGCAACGGCAGCCTGGCCGTGCTGGCCGCGATGGCCTGGCCCGACATCGCGGTGACGGGTGCCGACCTCTCGCCCGACGCACTGGCCGTGGCCCGCATCAACGTCGAACGCCATGGCCTGCACGATCGCATCAAGCTGACCGAATCCGACGGACTTGCTGCCTGCCCCGGTCCCTGGGACCTGGTCCTGTGCAACCCGCCTTACGTCAACAGTGGCAGCATGGCCGCCTTGCCGCCGGAATTTCGCGCCGAGCCAGAACTGGCGTTGGCCGGCGGCGACGACGGCATGGACTTCGTGCGCGCGCTGCTGCGCGACCTGCCCTCCCGTCTGTCGCCCCACGGCGTGCTCGTGCTCGAAATCGGTCACGAACGCCCCTTCTTCGAAGCCGCCTTTCCCCAGCTGGAAGTGGTCTGGCTCTCCACCAGCGCTGGCGATGACCAGGTGCTGCTGCTGACTGCGCAAGCCCTGCAGGCATTTGCCTGCCCTACCGACTCCCGCCAATGATTACCCTGAAAAACCTGGTCCTTCGTCGTGGCACGAAGGTCCTGCTCGATGGCGCGTCCTGCACCATCAACCCCGGCGAAAAAGTCGGCCTTGTGGGCCGCAACGGCGCCGGCAAATCCAGCCTGTTCCGCCTGCTCGACGGCACGCTGCACGAAGACAAGGGCGACTTCTCCGTGCCCAACCACTGGCGCATGGCGCAGGTGGCGCAGGACATGCCCGAGACCGACATGCCGGCCACGCAGTTCGTCATTGAAGGCGACGTGACGCTGCTGGCGGCCCAGCAGGAAGTCACGGCCGCCGAGGCCAGCGACGACGGCGAGCGCATGGCACACGCCTACATGGAGCTGCACGACGCCGGGGCGCACGATGCGCCCTCGCGCGCTCAGGCCCTGATCCTGGGCCTGGGCTTTCGCCTCGACGAACTTGACCGCCCGGTCAACAGCTTCTCCGGCGGCTGGCGCATGCGCCTGCAGCTGGCGCGCGCGCTGATGTGCCCGAGCGAGCTGCTGCTGCTCGACGAACCGACCAACCACCTGGACCTGGACGCCTTGGTCTGGCTGGAAGACTGGCTCAAGCGCTATCAGGGCACTCTGCTGGTGATCAGCCACGACCGCGAATTCCTCGACGCCGTGACGGATGTCACCGTGCACATCGAGCGCGCACTGCTGACCCGCTACGGCGGCAACTACAGCCGCTTTGAAGACATGCGCGCCGAGCAGATGACACTGCAGGCCTCGGCCTATTCGCGCCAGCAGGAAAAGATGGCGCACCTGCAGAAGTTCATCGACCGCTTCAAGGCCAAGGCCAGCAAAGCCAAGCAGGCCCAGAGCCGGGTCAAGGCGCTCGAACGCATGGAGAAGATTGGACCGGTACTGGCCGAGGCCGACTTCAACTTCGAGTTCGCCGAGCCGCAGAACCTGCCCAATCCGATGCTGGCAATGCAGGACGTGTGCTTCGGTTATCCGTCGCCCGACGAAGGCGGCGCGCCGACCGTGATCGTGCGCAACGTCAGCAAGTCGGTGCTGGCCGGGCAGCGCATCGGCATCCTGGGCGCCAACGGCCAGGGCAAGTCCACCGTGGTCAAAACCATCGCACGCGACCTCGGCGCCATCAGCGGTCAGATCACCGAAGGCAAGGGCCTGAACATCGGCTACTTCGCGCAGCAGGAACTCGACGTGCTGCGCCCGGCCGACACGCCGCTGGAACACATGATCCGCTTGGTCAAGGACTGCACGGCGCAAGGGCGCCTGAACGGCCAAGCCACGCGCGAGCAGGATCTGCGCAGCTTCCTGGGCGGGTTCAACTTCGGCGGAGACATGGTCAAACAGGCCGTCGGCAGCATGAGCGGCGGTGAAAAAGCACGACTGGTGCTCTGCATGATCGTCTGGCAACGCCCCAACCTGCTGCTGCTAGACGAGCCGACCAACCACCTGGACCTGGCCACCCGCGAAGCATTGTCGGTCGCACTCAACGAGTTCGAGGGCACGGTGATGCTGGTCTCGCACGACCGGGCGCTGCTGCGCGCTGTGTGCGACGAGTTCTGGCTGGTGTCGCGCGGCGGCATCGCGCCGTTCGATGGCGACCTCGACGACTACCAGCGGTACTTGTTGGATGTCGCCAAGCAGGCGCGCGACGCCAGACGCCAGGAATCGCGGGCCGAACCTGCGGCGGCCACGGTATCAGTGGCAGCACCACCGCCGGCTCCAGCGGCGCCTGCCGCACCAGCGCCCAGCAGCGCGGAACAGCGCAAGCTCGACGCGCAGAAGCGCCAGCAACTGACCGAGCGCCTGCGTCCGCTCAAGAAATCCCTGGAGCAGGCTGAGAAGCGCCTGCAGTCGCTGACACAGGAGAAGCAGCGCCTGGAAGACACGTTGAGCCAGCCGGCCACTCCCGCCGTGCTGGCCGATGCCGGCCGCCAGCTCAAAGCCGTCAACGACGAGATCGAGACCGTCGAGGCGCGGTGGCTCGAACTGACCGAAGCCATCGAAGCGGCCAGCGCTGTCGCGTGAACACCGCTGCGGGGTGACAGCCCGCACACGCCCAACGGGTTTGGATCGGTCAGGGTTCCCTGACTCCGGAATCATGGCTACAGTCCGGCCAGAACAGAGACTTTTTCTCTACTTTCTGAAAGGCAGACTTTTCATGATGTCCATTCTCGGCACCCTCTTCATCGGCCTGATCGCCGGCTTCATCGCACGCATGATCAAACCGGGCGATGACAACATGGGCTGGATCATGACCGCCATCCTTGGCGTCGCGGGTTCATTCCTCGCCAGCTATGCGGGAGCGGCCTTGGGCCTGTACGCGCAGGGCCAGGCCGCAGGCTTCATCGCCTCGGTGGTCGGCGCGGTGGTGTTGCTGGTGATCTACAGCCTGCTCAAGAAGAAGGCCTGAGCACCTTTTCAAGGCAGCAAGAAAAAAGCCCTGGTCGACAGACCAGGGCTTTTGCTTTGGTAGGACGTGGCAGGCTCGAACTGCCGACCAACGGATTAAAAGTCCGCTGCTCTACCAACTGAGCTAACGTCCCATCAAACTTGGAAGAACTTTCCTGATTGCTTGAATCAAGGAACGCCCCCCGAATTCGAAAGGCTGAAAAACTGGTGGGGCGTGAGTGACTCGAACACTCGACCTACGGATTAAGAGTCCGCTGCTCTACCAACTGAGCTAACGCCCCGCGAGATCCGATTTCAACAGCGACTTCGGATAGTGCGAAGCCTCAGATTATAGCGTCATTTCTTCAGTTTTTGAAACACGCAGCACTTTTTCAACTCGATCTGTCAAGGCACCAATGACCCAGCCGGCGGCACACATACCAAAGGTCGCAGTGACACTGACCGCCGAGCCGTAACCATGGCAGTTGAGGGAACCATCGCCCGACTCGATGGCACACGAAGCATCGGGAGGCGCCACGGCTTCGCGGCTGAACACACAGGTCACCCCGATGCGTTTCGTGCGCGAAGCACCATGGTGTTTGCGAAGCCGGTAGCGCAACTGTGCCAGCAGCGGATCGTGCGTCACATCGGCCAGATCGCCCACCTCGACCGCCTGCGCACGCCGCTTGCCACCGGCAGCGCCCACGCTCACGAGCGGCACCTGGTTCGTCACGGCCCACGCCGCCATGGCGGTCTTGGACCGCACCTGGTCACAGGCGTCGACCACAGCCATCGGCTTTCCGACGGATGACCAGGAAGCCACCATCGCGTGCCAGTTGTCCGGCGTCACGAAGTCGTCGATCACATGCACTTTGCAGTCGGGGTGGATGAGCGCGATGCGTTCCTTCATCGCCTCGACCTTGGCCTGCCCAAGGGTGGTGGAGAGTGCATGGATCTGGCGGTTCACGTTCGATTCGGCCACATGGTCCATGTCGACCAGCGTCAGCTCCCCGACCCCGCTGCGGGCCAGCGCCTCAGCCGCCCAAGAGCCGACCCCACCGATGCCGACCACGACCACGTGTGCATCAAACACGGCCTGCGCGCCTGCGACGCCATACAGACGGCGCATGCCACCGAAGCGGCGTTCAAAGTCGGTGGTCATTTGCGCTCTGCAAGCAACCGGGGACCGGCCCCGGAGGTCGTTCAGCGAATTTTGGCCAGGCGTTCGCGCCCGGCGGCCGCGGCCTCGGACTGCGGGTAGCTGCGAACCAGGGTCTCGAGGGTCCGCTGGGCGACCTTGCCATCTTTGAGCTCGATCTGGCTGTTCGCCATTGCCAACATGGCTTCGGGTGTGCGCTGGTGTGTCGGGTACTGGGCCACCAGCCGGCGATGGCTCTCGATGGCTTCCTTGTAGGAGCGGTTGGCGTACTGGGCGTTGCCCAGCCAGTACAACGCCGACGGGGTGTAGCCGCTGCCCGGGAAACGGCGCAAGAACCCTGTGTAGGCCGACGCCGCACCAGCGAAGTCGGACTTGCGCAGCAGCTCCATCGCAGCGTCGTAGTCGCGCTTTTCTTCCGGCGCGGCCGTGAACTCGGCTCCATCGAGCGAAACCTTGGCTGGCTCTACCTGCCGCAGTCGAGCATCCACTCCGGCCTGTGCGTCCTTCTGCTGGCGCTGCAGCTCGGCCACATCGCGCGCGAGCTGTTCGTTCTGACCCCGCAGGCGCGCAATTTCTGCCCTCAGCTGCTCGTTCTGATTCGACAGTTCGAGCATGCTGCGCTGGCTGGCCGTGCCCGCATCGCGGGACTCGCTCATCAGGCGACCCAGCTTCGCGTCGGTGTCCTGCCGGTAAGCGTCGAACTTCTGCCGCAGGTCGAGGATGGCCTTGCGGGCCTCATCGTCGTCGAACAGGGCGTGCGCCTGCAAGGGCCAGAGGCCGGCCAGAACCAGAGACGCCCCACCCATGAAGGCGGGCCAGGAAGCAGACGGACGAAGCTTCATGTCAACGGTAGGTCAGTTCGACGCGGCGGTTCTTGGCAAACGAAGCCTCGTCGCCACCCATGGCCGCCGGCTTTTCTTCGCCGAAGCTCACCGGCTCCATCTGCCCTTCGGACACGCCGAGCAGCGCCATCGAGCGGCGTACGGCTTCCGCGCGTTTCTGCCCCAGAGCCAAGTTGTATTCGCGACCACCGCGTTCGTCGGTATGGCCTTCCAGAGCGACCTTGCGGCCGGGGTTGGCCTTCAGGTATTTCGCATTGGCTTCCAGAGCAACCGTGAACTCGGGGCGCACCTCGAAGCTGTCGTAGTCGAAGTAGACGATGCGGGTCAGCGCCGCCGGTTGCTGCGAGTCCATGCCCGGCACCTGCACACCCGTCACGCCGCGCGGGTCGACTCCCGTACCGGAACCTTCCTGCCCGGTCTGGCCGGTCGTGGTGGTATTGCGGTCTTCCACCGGCGCTTCATCGAGCTTTACGCTGGAGCCACAAGCGGCCAGCGTGGCCACGAGAACCAGCCCGGCGACCCGGGTCAGCCAGACAGGGCGGGAGGCGTTCGTGTGCTGCGCCTGGGTCGAAGTCTTGATCATTGCAAAAATCCCTTTCTGGATCGGTATGGGAGTGAGCGTTCGGTAGGTCGGGTCTGTCGGTGTCAGCGGACGAACGGGCCCCACTCGGGCTCGCGAATGTCACCCTGTGCGCCCGTCAGACGGGTCTTCACGCGACCGTCCACGGTCGACGTCATCAGGGCTTCCTGTCCACGGTCTCGCGTCGCATAGACGATGAGTCGGCTGTTCGGAGCGAAGCTCGGACTCTCGTCGGCGCTGGTGTCGCTCAATGCGGTGACCTTCCCCCCGTTCAGATCCATGACGTGCAGGCGGAAGGCGCCGTTGACACGGGAGATGAAAGCCAGCCAGCGGCCGTCCGGGCTGGGCGCGGGCGAGATGTTGTAGTTGCCTTCGAAGGTAAGCCGCTGGGGGTTCTCGCCATTGGCACCCATGCGATACACCTGTGGCGAGCCACCCCGATCACTCACGAAGAAGATCGACCGGCCATCGGCACTGAATACCGGTTCGGTGTCGATGCTGCTGGAATTCGTCAGTCGACGGGGTTGGCCGCCGTTGGAGTCCATGGCGTAGATCTGGGCGTTGCCGGACATGGACAAGGTCGCCACCACCTGGCGACCGTCGGGAGACCATGCCGGCGCGCTGTTGGAGCCGCGGAAGTTGGCCAGCAGGCGACGCTTGCCGGTGGCGACGTCATGCGAATAGATGACAGGCTTGCGGGACTCGAACGAAACATAGGCCAGTTGGGCACCACCCGGCGCCCAGCTTGGCGAAATGATGGGCTCTGGGCTGCTGAGTGTGGCGCGCGCGTTTTCCCCGTCGGAGTCGGCCACCAGAAGCGTGTAGCGCGGCCCCGTCTTGGTCACATACGCGATGCGGGTGGCAAACACCCCTTTTTCGCCAGTGAGCTTTTCGTAGATGTAGTCGGCGATCTTGTGCGCGGCATACCGCAGGTCGGAGGTGCCGACCGGGTAGCTCAGACCACCAAGGTCCTGCCCACGCACCGAATCCCATAAGCGGAAGCGCACGTCGTAACGGCCATCGGCCAGCCGGGACACACTGCCAGTCAGGAGGGCATCCGTCCCCTTTTCTCGCCAGGCAGCGAGTTCGGGGCGGGATGTTTCGTCCAGCCGCACCGGCAGTGGCTCGATGAACTTGAACTGCCCGCTGCGATCCAGGTCGGCGCGCACGATGGCGGCCATGTCCTGGTTCACCAGGCTGTTGTCGCGGAAGGCGGCGGCAGAGATCGGAATCTGGGTGACACCAGCCCCCGACACTTCGACGCGAAACTGCGCCATCGCATCCGTCAGGGGCATCGCCATCAGCGGAAGCGCTGCAGCGTGGGTCAAGAGGTGCCGCCGCGAGGGCAGCCAATCGGATCGTTTCAGTTCCTGCATGCGTCGGTTCAAAGGTGAATGCACCATAGCGGGCCGCCATCGGATAATACCGGATGCGCATACCCCTGCCGTGACAAGATGTGCCGTCGCGGCGCAAGTTCCGCTCCAGCGCTTCCGACACACACCGACCCAGGTCCCAGCCGCCTTGACTACTCCTGATCCAGCACTCGATTCCCCCAGGGACACGATACGTCAGCGACTGCGGCGCTTCTGGCCATATTTCCGCTCTGCGTCGTCCGGCATTGTGCTGGCCGCGGTCTGCACCATCATTGGCGCCCTGACCGAGCCAATGATCCCGGCCCTGCTCAAGACACTGCTGGACCGCGGCTTCTCAGAAGGGAACATTGCCCTCTGGATGGTGCCGGCCGCGCTGCTCGGCCTGTTTGGTATCCGCGGGCTGTCCGGTTTTCTCGCGCAGTACGCGCTGTCCTACACCGCCAGCCTGGGGCTGCTGAACCTGCGCCGAGCGATGTTCGACAAGCTCAACGATGCGCAGATGACGCTGTTTTCCAGGCAGAGCGCGAGCAAGCTGTCCAACACCCTGGTCTATGAAGTGCAGACCGGTTCGACGCTGCTGGTCAACGCCCTGCTGACCCTGACCAAGGACAGCCTGACGCTGCTGGCCTTGCTGGGCTACCTGATGGTCCTGAACTGGAAACTCACGCTGATCGTGCTGTTCCTGTTCCCGGCGCTGGTGGTGGTGATGCGGGTGCTGTCGCGCCGGCTGTACCGCCTGACCAAATCGAGCCAGCAGGCCACTGACGAGCTGGCCTATGTGGTCGAGGAGAACGCGCTGGCGCACCGCATGGTGCGGCTGCACGGCGCGCAGGCCCGCCAGTCGGAGCGCTTTGAAGGCCTGAGTGTGCGGTTGCGGCGCCTGGCCCTGAAGTCGACCATTGCGCAGGCCGCCATGACCCCGCTGACACAGATGCTAGCCGCGGTCGCGTTGTCGGCGGTGATCGCGGTGGCGCTCTGGCAAAGCAGCCGCAGCGGCGTGACTGTGGGCAACTTTGTAGCCTTCGTGACCGCCATGCTGATGCTGGTCGCGCCGATCCGCCATCTGGCGGAAATCGCCGGTCCGATCACCCGTGGCCTGGCTGCCCTGGAGCGTGGGCTGGAGCTGATCGAAGCGACGCCGGAACAATCCAGCGGAACCCACGTCGCCGATCGGGCGCAGGGTGCCATCGAATTCAAGGACGTCTGGGTGCGCTACCCGTCGCGCGACGACGAGGCCACCGGCGACGACGAAATCAACCGCACCGCCCTGTGCGGTGTGTCATTGCAAGTGCAACCGGGTGAAGTGCTGGCCCTGGTCGGACCGTCGGGATCGGGCAAGACCACGCTGGCCAACCTGTTGCCGCGGTTTGTCGAAGTTCTGCATGGCGAGGTACAGCTCGACGGTGTCGCCCTGCCCGACTGGGATCTCCACTGCCTGCGGCGGCAGTTCGCCATGGTCAGCCAGGATGTGATCATGCTCAACGACAGCCTGGCGGCCAACGTGGCGCTGGGCGCTGCCGATGGCGCCATCGACGAAGCCAAGGTGCTGTCGGCGCTGGAGTCGGCCAATCTGGGCGAACTGATCTCCCGCCTGCCTCGCGGCATCCACAGCAGCGTTGGACACAACGCGGCGGAACTCTCCGGTGGCCAGCGCCAGCGCCTCGCCATCGCGCGGGCCATCTACAAGGACGCACCGATACTGATCCTGGACGAAGCCACCTCTGCACTGGACAACGAATCGGAGCGGCTGGTGCAGGACGCGCTGGCCCGCCTGATGAAGGGCCGCACCACCCTGGTCATCGCACACCGGCTCTCGACCATCGAACACGCCGACCGCGTGGTGGTGCTGGCCAACGGCCGCATCGCCGAACAGGGCACCCACCAGCAGTTGCTGCGCGCCGGTGGCCTGTACGCCCGCCTGCACGCGCAGGGTTTCTCGGAACCCGAAGCCGCCTGAGAGTCAGAGCAGGACGATGTCGTATTGCTCCTGCGTCATGGAGCTTTCGGCCTGAAGCGAAATCGGCTTGCCGATGAAGTCCGACAGCCCGGCCAGGTGGGCGCTTTCTTCGTCCAGAAACAGCTCCACCACCCTTGGTGACGCCACCACACGGAACTCGCGCGGGCTGAAGGCCCGGGCCTCGCGCAGGATCTCGCGCAGGATGTCGTAGCACAGGCTGCGCGCGGTCTTGACCACGCCCTTGCCGGAACAGGCCGGACACTGCTCGCTGAGCATGTGCGCCAGCGACTCGCGAGTGCGTTTGCGTGTCATCTCGACCAGACCGAGCTGGGAGAACCCGCCGGTCATGGTCTTCACCCGGTCGCGCGACAGCTGCTTGCGGAACTCGGTCAGCACCGCGTCGCGGTGGTCCTCGCGCACCATGTCGATGAAATCGACGATCACGATGCCGCCCAGGTTCCGCAGTCGCAGTTGCCGTGCGATGGCCTGCGCGGCCTCCAGGTTGGTGCGGAACACGGTGTCGTCGAAATTGCGGGCACCGACAAAGCCACCGGTGTTCACGTCCACCGTGGTCAGCGCCTCGGTCTGGTCGATCACCAGATAGCCGCCCGACTTGAGATCGACGCGCCGGCTGAGGGCACGGGTGATCTCTTCGTCAATGTTGAACAGGTCGAAGATCGGCCGCTCGCCGGTGTAGAGCTGCAGCTTGCGCGCGGTATCGGGCATGAACTCGGCCGCAAAGGCCTGCAGCAGGCCGAACTGCTCGCGCGAGTCGATGCGGATTGACTGGGTCTGCGCGCCCACCAGATCCCGCAGCACCCGCTGCATCAGGTTCAGGTCGACGTGCAGCACGGTGGCCGGCGGCTGGCGCGAGGACGCCTCCTTGATGCGCTGCCAGGTCTTGCGCAGGTAGGCGATGTCTTCGCCCATTTCCTCGTCGGTCGCGTCTTCAGCATTGGTGCGCAGGATGAAGCCACCTGCCACACTGCCATCGGGCATCGCCGTCAAGGCCAGCAGGCGCTGACGCAGGGCTTCGCGTTGCGCTGCAGGAATCTTCTGCGACACGCCGATGTGGTTGTCCTGCGGCAGGAACACCAGCAGGCGGCCGGCGATGCTGATCTGTGCGGTCAGCCGCGCGCCCTTGGAACCGATGGGGTCCTTGAGCACCTGCACCATCAGCGCCTGACCCTCAAAGATCTGGCGCTCGATCGGCTGCACCGGATCGGGTGTCAGCATCTTGCCGCCGCCCTCCGCCGAGCCCTCACCGGCCGACGACGCGCGGTCCTTCGGTGCAGCGTGCTTGGCCGTGATGTTGGGCATCAGGTCGGCCACGTGCAGGAAGGCCGCACGGTCCAGCCCGATGTCGATGAAGGCCGACTGCATGCCCGGCAGCACGCGCGAGACCTTGCCCAGGTAGATATTGCCCACCAGACCACGCTCCAGGGTGCGTTCCAGATGAACCTCCTGCACAGCGCCCTGTTCCACCACCGCCACCCGCGTCTCCTGCGGCGCCCAATTGATCAGGATGTCCTGGCTCATGTCTGTCTCGATGTTCTGGTTGTTCAGCAGGCCAGCTGCACGCCGGCGGCACGCAGCAGTTGGGCCGTCTCATGGGCCGGCAGCCCCATGATGCCCGAGTAGCTTCCGATGATGCGGCTGATGTGCAGGGAAGCCGCGCCCTGGATCGCGTAGGCACCGGCCTTGCCCATGGGCTCACCGCTGTCGACGTAACGTTGGATGTCGGCCGCGCTCCAGGCATCGAACTGCACCTGCGAGGTCGACAGCGCAGCCCATCGCCGGCCAGCTCCCCGCGCTGCCGGTTTGGCCACGGCCACCGCAGTCAGCACACGGTGGCGACGGTCCGCAAGATCGCACAGCATGCGGCGCGCATCGGCCGCATCGGCGGGCTTGCCCAGGATCCGCCGGCCCAGCGCTACCGTCGTGTCGGCGCACAGCACCGGCGCCAGCGGTAGCCCGCGCCGCTTGAGCCGCTGCACCGATGCCTGCAGCTTCAGCCCCGTCACCCGCTGCACATAGGCCGCAGGCGCCTCGCCGGGCAGCACAGCCTCCAGCGACTCGACGTCTTCGCCGTCGTCGGGCAGCAGCAACTCGCAACACACGCCCCACAGTTCAAGCAACTGCTTGCGGCGCGGGCTCTGCGAGGCGAGATAGATGAAGTCACTCACGGTGGTACGGATGGTTGGCGTTGATGGACCAGGCCCGGTAGAGCTGCTCGATCAGCAACACCCGCACCATCGCGTGCGGCAGCGTCAGGTCTGAAAGACGGATGCGCTGGTGTGCCGCTTCACGGAACGCAGGTTCCAGCCCGTCGGGGCCGCCGATGACCAGCGCCACATCGTCGCCATCCATCTGCCATTGCCGCAGTTGCTGCGCCAGCGCTTTGGTGGTCAGCTGGGTGCCGCGTTCGTCGAGCACCACGGTGCGGCAGCCCTTGGGCAGCGCCGCCACAATGCGCTCGCGCTCGGCTGCCATGACCGTGTCGACGGTCTTGGAGCCACGCGGCTCGGTCTTGACGGTCTTGATGTCGACCCGAAGCTCGGGCGGAAAGCGTTTGGCGTAATCGTCGTAGGCTGTCTGGGCCCAGTCGGGCATCCGCTGCCCGACCGCGACGATCACGAGCTTCATGCCTTCTTCTTCGGCGCAGACTTCTTGGCGGCCGGCTTGGCGGCGGTCTTCGCTGCCGGCTTGGCGGCGGGTTTGGGCTTGTTCACCACCAGCTTGGGAAGCGCAGCCTTCGGCTTGGCACCACTTGTGGCGGTCTTGCGCGGTGCCTTGGATGCAACCGGCTTGGCAGGCGACTTTCCGGCCACCTTTTTCGCGGGAGCCTTGGCAGCTACCGGTGCAACAGCCTTGGCGGTCTTGCGCACCACGGCCTTGCCGGAGACAGGCGCGACTTCCTTGGTGGCGGTGGACTTCTTGGCCGCCTTTTTCACGGACTTCTTGGGTTCGGTCGAAGCGGCAGACCTTGCGGCGGCGGCCTTCTCGGCGCCGGATTTCAGCTTCACCGGCTTCTGACCCCAGATCTCTTCCAGGCGGTAGTACTGGCGAATCACCGGCTGCATCACATGGGCCACGGCCGCGCCGCAGTCGATGATGATCCACTCGCCGTTGTCCTCGCCCTCGATGCGGGGTTTGTCGAAGCCCGCTTCGCGCACGGCGTCTCGCACGCTGGAGGCCAGCGCCTTGGTCTGGCGGTTCGAGGTGCCGCTGGCGACGATCACACGCTCGAACAGCGGTGACAGCGCTTCGGTGTTGAAGACCACGATGTCTTGGCCTTTGACGTCTTCCAGGCCCTCCACAATGGCTCGCTGGAGTTTCTGGATGTCTTTTTTGGCGGTGGTTTCGCTGGTCATGAAGGCTGTTGGTAAAGGGAATGGTTGGAAATATAGCCTGCGACGGCCTCAGGCACCAGAGCGGCCAGTCCTGCGCTGCGACGCGCCGGATCGGCCAGACGGCTGCGGATGTCGGTGGAACTGGCGGGAGACAGAGGCAGGAGCAGACGCTGGAATGGCACCTCGTCGGCCGCAAAACATCCTTCGGACAGCGGCGAATCCCCCTCTGCGCCAGGCCGGCCGGCGACCACCAGGGTCGCCACGGACAGAACGTCCTGCCAGCGGCGCCAGGTCCGAAACGCCCGGAGCTGATCCTCGCCGACGATGAGGAAGAACCGGGCGCCCGGGTACTCCCGCTGGAATTCTTCGAGAGTATCGATGGTGTAAGTGGCGGAAGGTCGGCGCAGCTCGCGGTCGTCGACATGCACCGCCGGCAAGTGACCAAAGGCCAGTCGGCACATTGCCAGCCGGTGCTCACCGACTGTCAAGGTGCGGGACTTGTGCCATGCCTGACCGGTGGGCAGGATGTGCAGCCGGTCCAGCGACAACTGCACGATGGCGGCTTCGGCCAACGCCTGGTGAGCACAGTGTGGCGGATCGAAGGCACCGCCAAAGACGCCGATGCGCAACAGGTTCCCCGGCGCCGCTTGCGGCATCAGATCCAGTCCTTGCGCACGAGGAAATCGCTGTAAAGCCGTGCCTCTTCCGAACCGGGCTCTTCGGTGCGCTGGTACGACCAGCTGACCATGGGTGGCATCGACAGCAGGATGGACTCGCTGCGCCCGCCCGACTGGAGACCGAAATGGGTGCCCCGGTCCCAGACCAGGTTGAACTCGACGTAGCGACCCCGTCGGTAGAGCTGAAATGCACGCTCGCGCTCGCCATACTCGATGACCCTGCACCGATCAACGATCGGCAGATAGGCGTCGAGAAAGGCATCCCCGACCGAGCGCATCATCGAGAAGCTGCCCTCAAAACCGAGCTCGGAAAAGTCGTCGAAGAACACCCCGCCGATGCCGCGCTGTTCGTCTCGGTGCTTCAGAAAGAAATACTCGTCGCACCACTTCTTGAAGCGCGGGTATTTGTCTACGCCAAAGGGATCCAGCGCGGTCCGGCAGGTGCGGTGGAAATGCACCGCGTCTTCTTCGAAGCCGTAGTAAGGGGTGAGGTCCATGCCGCCGCCGAACCAGCAGACAGTCTTCCCGCTGGCCGGCGTCGCGGCAATCATGCGCACATTCATGTGCACCGTCGGCACGAAGGGGTTGCGCGGATGGAAAACCAGCGAAACCCCCAAGGCCTCGAACGGTGCACCCGACAGCTCCGGCCGGTGCTGTGTTGCCGAAGGCGGCAGGCTCGGGCCGGTCACGTGCGAGAAGCCGCAGCCAGCCCGCTCGAAGACCGCACCGTTCTCCAGGATTTGCGTGATGCCGTGTCCCTGCAGCCGCTCGCCCTTGGGCTTCTTCCAGTGGTCGACCACAAACGAGCCGCCGTCGACCACCGCGATGGTGGAGGTGATGCGGTCCTGCAGGCCGGTGAGGTAGTCGCGAACGCGGCGGGTCGGTTGGGTCATGGCATCAGAGGGCGCGGTAGCCAATGTCGCGGCGGCATTGCATGCCGTCGAAGCGGACACCATCGACCACTTCGTATGCCTTCTTCTGGGCAGCGGCCACGGTGTCGGCCAGCGCCGTCACACACAGCACGCGGCCACCCGAGGCCACCACTTGGCTGTCAGCGTCGGCGGTGCCGGCATGGAACACCATGCGGTCGGCTTCGTCGGCGGGCAGACCGGTGATGGCGTCGCCCTTGCGCGGGTTCATCGGGTAACCGGCCGCGGCCAGCACGACGCCCAGCGCCACGCGCGGGTCCCAGTCCAGCGTCACCTTGTCCAGCTCGGCCCGGGTGGCCGAGAGCAGCACCTGCGCAAGGTTGGAGCGCAGGCGCATCATGATCGGCTGCGTTTCCGGGTCGCCCATGCGGCAATTGAATTCGAGCGTCTTGACGCGTCCGTCGGCCGTGATCATCAGACCGGCATAGAGAAAGCCGGTGTACGGGATGCCGTCCGTCGCCATGCCACGCAGCGTCGGCAGGATCACCTCGTCCATCGCGCGCTGGTGCACCGCGGGTGTGACCACCGGCGCGGGCGAGTACGCGCCCATGCCGCCGGTGTTCGGCCCCTGGTCGGCGTCCAGCAGGCGCTTGTGGTCCTGGCTGGTGGCCAGCGCCAGCGCATTCACGCCATCGCACAACACGATGAAGCTGGCCTCTTCGCCTTCAAGGAACTCCTCGATCACCACGCGCGCGCCGCCTTCGTTGTGCGCCACGCCCAGCTTGTTGTCCAGCAGCATGAAGTCAATCGCGTCGTGCGCCTCGGCCAGCGACATGGCCACCACGACCCCCTTGCCAGCCGCCAGGCCGTCGGCCTTGACCACGATGGGAGCGCCCTTGGCATCCACATAGGCATGGGCTTGATCCGCGTCGGTGAAGGTCTGGTATTCGGCCGTCGGAATGCCATGGCGCTGCATGAAGGCCTTGCTGAAAGCCTTGGAGCTTTCCAGCTGGGCCGCCTTCTGCGTCGGGCCGAAGATCGCCAGGCCATGTGCGCGGAACTCATCCACCACACCGGCCGCCAGCGGCGCTTCAGGGCCGACCACCGTCAGGCCAATCCCGTTGGCCTGCGCCCACTCGCGCAGCGCCACCTTGTCCGTGATCGGCAGGTTCACGAGCTGTTTGTCGCGCGCCGTGCCGGCATTGCCGGGCGCCACAAACACCTGCTCCACGCCTTCGGACTGCTTGAGCTTCCATGCCAGCGCGTGTTCGCGGCCACCGCCGCCAATCACCAGGACTTTCATTCGTTGATCTCGGCGTTGTGGAAGACTTCCTGCACGTCGTCCAGGTCTTCGATGATGTCCAGCAGCTTCTGCATGCGGGCCGCGTCTTCCCCGGCCAGTTCGATGGTGTTTTCGGCGCGCATGGTGACTTCGGCCACTTCCGGCTTGAGGCCCGCGGCTTCGAGCGCGTTCTTCACGGCTTCGAAGTCGGTGTAGGCGGTCAGCACCTCGATGGCGCCATCGTCGTCGGTGATCACGTCCTCGGCGCCGGCTTCCAGCGCCACTTCCATCACCTTGTCTTCGCTCGTGCCCGGCGCAAAGATGATCTGGCCGCAGTGCTTGAACTGGAAGGCCACCGAACCTTCGGTCCCCAGGTTGCCGCCGTACTTGCTGAACGCGTGGCGCACTTCGGCCACGGTGCGCACTTTGTTGTCGGTCATGGTATCCACGATGATCGCCGCGCCACCAATGCCGTATCCCTCGTAGCGGATTTCTTCCAGCGCCTGGCCTTCGAGGTTGCCCGAGGCCTTGTCGACGTTGTACTTGATGCGGTCGGCCGGCATGTTGGCGGCCTTGGCTTTGTCGATCGCCAGGCGCAGACGCGGATTCATCGCCGGGTCACCGCCGCCAGTGCGGGCTGCCACGGTGATTTCACGGATCACGCGTGTCCAGATCTTGCCCCGCTTTTCATCCTGCCGGCCCTTGCGGTGTTGAATGTTGGCCCATTTGCTGTGTCCAGCCACGAGAGAGTCCTTTTTTCTGACCAGAATTTGGTGTAATACCAACGATTTTACGACCCCCTCCCCTTTTCACCCCTGTAAGGAAGCCCGACATGGCCGAACCGCTGCTGATTGCCCAGAACGCCAATGCCCAGTGCCATCTGCTGCCGGGACTGGCCAACCGCCACGGGCTGATCACCGGCGCAACGGGCACCGGCAAGACGGTCACGCTGCAGACGCTGGCCGAGCAGTTCTCCAACATCGGCGTGCCGGTGTTCATGGCCGATGTCAAAGGCGACCTGACCGGCATCAGCCAGAAAGGCAATCTGCCCGAGAAGGTCCGCAAGATCCTGACCGACCGGGGCCTCACTCCGACCGAGCCACAGGCCTGCCCCACAACGCTGTGGGACGTGTTCGGCGAGCAGGGCCACCCGGTGCGTGCCACGATCTCCGACATGGGACCGCTGCTGCTGGCGCGCATGCTGGACCTGAACGAGACCCAGGCCGGTGTGCTCAACCTCGTCTTCAAGATTGCGGACGACAACGGCCTGCTGCTGCTGGACATGAAAGACCTGCGGGCCATGCTGCAGCACGTGGGCGACAACGCCAAGCAGTTCACCACCGAGTACGGCAACATCAGCGCGGCGAGCATCGGAGCCATCCAGCGCGGACTGCTGCAGATCGAGCAACAGGGTGGCGACAAGTTTTTTGGCGAGCCCATGCTCGACATCAACGACTTCATGCAGACCGTCGGTGGCAAAGGCGTGATCAACGTGCTCACTGCCGACAAGCTGCTGAATGCGCCGCGCCTGTACGCCACCTTCCTGCTCTGGATGCTGTCCGAGCTGTTCGAGGCGCTGCCCGAGATCGGCGACCCCGACAAGCCCAAGCTGGTGTTCTTCTTCGACGAGGCCCACCTGCTGTTCGATGAAGCGCCCAAGATCCTGATCGACCGCATCGAGCTCGTGGTGCGCCTGGTGCGCTCCAAGGGCGTGGGCGTGTATTTCGTGACGCAGAACCCGCTGGACATTCCCGATTCGGTGCTCGGGCAGCTGGGCAACCGCGTGCAGCACGCGCTGCGCGCCTTCACCCCACGCGACCAGAAGGCCGTCAAGGCGACCGCTGAAACCATGCGCCCCAAGGCCGGCCTGAACATCGAGGCCGCGATCACGGAACTTGCCGTGGGCGAAGCCCTGGTCAGCCTGCTCGATGCCAAGGGGCGTCCCAGCGAAACCGAGCGTGTGTTCGTGCTCCCGCCTGGCAGTCAGCTCGGCCCCATCACACCCGAACAGCGCACCACGCTGCTGCAGACCTCGCTGGTGGCAGGTGTGTACGAAAAGGTGATCGACCGGGAAAGCGCCTACGAAGTGTTCCGCAAACACGCCGGGGCGAAGGCCGAGGCGCCGGTTGAAGCCACGGATGTCCCCAAGACACCCCGCATTCCGGGCGCCACCGACGACAAGAAGGAAGAAGGTTCCGGTATCGGCGGCATGATCAATGAGGCCCTGTTCGGACGCACCGGTCCGCGCGGTGGCCAGTATGACGGTCTGGTCCAGACCATGGCCAAGACGGCGGCGCGCAGCGTGGCCAGCGGCCTCGGACGACAGCTCGTGCGCGGCGTGCTCGGCGGCCTGCTGGGCGGCAAACGCTGATCATCGACGACACCCCACTTTTCAAGGAATTTCCATGCGCATTCGCCCCACCCTGCTGTCCCTGACCTCGCCGCTACTTGCACTGGCCCTCGCTGCCTGCGGCGGAGGGGGCGGCTCCGACGACGCTCCTGGCGGCGGCAGCACCGCAGAACGGGTGGCCTCCTGCGGCAACGCGGGCGGCGCGCTGCGCATCATGCCCATGGGCGACTCCATCACGGAAGCAGAAACCGGCCACAACAGCTACCGCCGAGACCTCTGGATGAATCTGGTCGGCGCCGGCTGCCAGGTCAACTTCGTCGGCAGCCATTCGGGAGTCTCCGGCGGCAGCGCGCCCAACGCCGATTTCGACCAGGACAACGAAGGCCATTGGGGCTGGCGGACCGACGAAATGTCTGCCCAGGCTGCCGGCTATGTGTCTGGCGCTGCCCCCGACATCGTGCTGATCCATCTGGGCACCAACGACCTGTTCCAGGGCGAAAGCCCTGCCGGCGTGGCGCAAGAGCTGGGTGGCCTGATCGACAACATCCGGGCCGGCAAGGGCGACGTGCGCATCGTGCTGGCCAAGCTCATTCCCAACGTGGTGGATCCGGGCGCGGTCGCTGCGCTGAACGCGCAGATCGATGGCGTTGCCGCCAGTCGCGGAGTGAGTGTGGTCGACCAGTCGGCCGGTTTTTCCACCGGCGACCTCTATGACGGTGTGCACCCCAACCCGACCGGCGAATCCAAACTGGCGGCACGCTGGGCGCAGGCGATCCAGGCGCTGCGCTCCTGAGACTCATGCCGCGACAATGAAGAAAGCCCGGCAGAGCCGGGCTTTCTTATAGGCCGTTCGGACTGGAGGCTTGCACCCCCACCTTGGATCAGCCCGTGGTCGCCTCTTCCGGCTTGGCTTTGCCTTCCTTCTTCGGCAGCGGCAGGATGTCGAGCTTGACCTCCTGGGTTTCCTTGCCGTCGTCGCCGGTCTTGGTCTCCAGATCCACCGTCAGGCGACCGCCCTCGGTCAGGCGACCGAACAGCAACTCGTCGGCCAGTGCACGACGGATCGTGTCCTGGATCAGGCGCTGCATCGGACGCGCGCCCATCAGCGGATCGAAGCCCTTCTTGGCCAGGTGCTTGCGCAGCGTGTCGGTGAAGGTGACCTCGACCTTCTTCTCGGCCAGCTGGCCCTCGAGCTGCAGCAGAAACTTGTCCACCACGCGCATGATGATCTGCTCGTCCAGCGCCTTGAAGCTGACGATGGCGTCCAGACGGTTGCGGAACTCGGGCGTGAACAGGCGCTTGATGTCGCCCATTTCATCCCCGGCCACGCGCGGGTTGGTGAAACCGATCGTCGCCTTGTTCATGGTCTCGGCCCCCGCGTTGGTCGTCATGATGATGATGACGTTGCGGAAGTCGGCCTTGCGCCCGTTGTTGTCGGTCAAAGTGCCGTGGTCCATCACCTGCAACAGCACGTTGAAGATGTCCGGGTGTGCCTTCTCGATTTCGTCGAGCAGCAGCACGCAGTGGGGCTTCTTGGTGACCGCCTCGGTCAGCAGGCCACCCTGGTCGAAGCCCACATAGCCCGGAGGCGCCCCGATCAGGCGGCTCACGGCGTGACGCTCCATGTACTCCGACATGTCGAAGCGCAGCAGGTCAATGCCCATGATGTAGGCCAGCTGCTTGGCAGCCTCGGTCTTGCCGACGCCGGTGGGACCGCTGAACAGGAAGGCACCGATCGGCTTGTCGGCCTTGCCCAGACCGGAACGCGCCATCTTGACGCTGGCGGCCAGCACTTCGAGGGCCTTGTCCTGGCCGAACACCACACTCTTGAGGTCGCGTTCAAGCGTCTGCAGCTTGCCGCGGTCGTCGTTGGACACGTTCGCGGGCGGAATGCGCGCGATCTTGGCCACGATCTCTTCGATCTCGGTCTTGCCGATGGTCTTCTTGCGCTTGGACGGCACCAGGATGCGCTGGGCGGCACCGGCCTCGTCGATCACGTCGATGGCCTTGTCGGGCAGGTGGCGGTCGTTGATGTACTTGGCCGACAGTTCGGCCGCAGCCTGCAGAGCCGCGACGGCGTACTTGACGCTGTGGTGTTCCTCGAAGCGGCTCTTGAGCCCCTTGAGGATGTCCACCGTCTGTTCGACCGTCGGCTCAACGACGTCGACCTTCTGGAAGCGGCGCGAGAGGGCCGCGTCTTTTTCGAAGATGCCTCGGTATTCGGTGAAGGTGGTTGCGCCGATGCACTTGAGCTGGCCGCTGGAGAGCGCCGGCTTGAGCAGGTTCGAAGCGTCCAGCGTGCCGCCCGAGGCCGCACCGGCCCCGATCAGGGTGTGGATCTCGTCGATGAACAGGATGGCGTGCGGCTTGTCCTTGAGCGACTTGAGCACCGCCTTCAGGCGCTGCTCGAAATCTCCGCGGTACTTGGTGCCAGCCAGCAGCGCGCCCATGTCCAGCGAGAACACGTTCGATTCGGCCAGGATTTCGGGCACGTCGCCCTGGGTGATGCGCCATGCAAGGCCCTCGGCGATCGCTGTCTTGCCCACACCAGCCTCACCCACCAGCAGCGGGTTGTTCTTGCGGCGGCGGCACAGGATCTGGATCACGCGCTCGACCTCGTACTCGCGGCCGATCAGCGGGTCGATCTTGCCTTCCTTGGCCGCCTGGTTCAGGTTCAGAGTGAACTGCTCCAGCGGCGACTGCTTATCGCTTCCCTTGGTCTCGGCGCCCTGCTCTTCGTTGTCGGCAGCGCTTTCACCGGGCTTGGACGACTCGGGCGGATCGCTCTTGCGGATGCCATGGGCAATGAAATTGACCACATCCAGGCGGGTCACACCCTGTTGATGCAGGTAATACACCGCGTGCGAGTCCTTCTCGCCGAAGATCGCCACCAGCACGTTGGCACCGTTGACTTCCTTCTTGCCGTTGCCGGTGGACTGCACGTGCATGATCGCGCGCTGGATCACACGCTGGAATCCGAGCGTGGGCTGGGTATCGACTTCGTCGGTACCGGCGACCTGCGGGGTGTTGTCCTTGATGAAGTTCGTCAGGGACTTGCGCAGATCGTCGATGTTGGCCGAACAGGCCCGCAGCACTTCGGAAGCGCTGGGGTTGTCCAGCAGTGCGAGCAGCAGGTGCTCGACCGTGATGAATTCGTGTCGCTGTTGCCGGGCCTCGACAAAGGCCATATGCAAGCTGACTTCAAGTTCCTGGGCAATCATGGACACTTCCTTTTGGCTGGTGAGGATCTGAAACGCGAACGTCCGTTGGGTGGTTTACAGGGAAGAGACCATCATCTGGGGTAGACCCGGCTTTATTCAACTGGTTCACTCAGGCATTGCAGCGGATGACCGGCCACCCGGGATGCCGCCAGAACCTGATCGACCTTGGTACTGGCCACATCGCGGGAATAGATGCCGCAGATGCCTTTGCCCTCCAGATGGATCTTGAGCATGATCTGCGTGGCCGTCTCGCGGTCCTTGCTGAAGAACTCCTGGATCACGTGCACGACAAACTCCATGGGGGTGAAGTCGTCATTGAGCAGCACGACCTGATACATCTGGGGTGGTTTGACACGCTGCGTGCGCCGTTCAAGCACCACCGAATCGTCGCTGCCCACACCCGGTGGAGCAGCAGGAATCTGAGGTTTTTTCGGTATCTGGGAGGCCATGAAAACCATTCTAGCGGTCCCCGCCGATCGCTGCTGCGAACCGGTAAAACCGCGACCGGCACACCGCCGGGAGAAGTGGTGTGCACCTCCCCTTTGAATGCGTATGTGGCCCTGTCCATGCAGGCATTGTGACCGTGGCAGGCAAGAAAAAACCGCCAAGGAACACTGGTTCCTGGCGGCTTTTGTGGGCTTTTGCGCCCCCCGTGGGCGCGCCGATATGCTGGTTACATGTTGTCGATCATCACCTGACCAAACCCGGAGCACGACACCTGGGTGGCGCCATCCATCAGTCGGGCGAAGTCATAGGTCACCCGCTTGGACAGGATCGCTTTCTCCATCGAGGAAATGATCAGATCGGCGGCCTCCTTCCAGCCCATGTGGCGCAGCATCATCTCGGCAGACAGGATCTCGGAACCGGGGTTCACATAGTCCTTGCCGGCGTACTTTGGCGCCGTGCCATGGGTCGCCTCGAAGCATGCAACCGAATCGGACATGTTGGCGCCCGGCGCAATGCCGATGCCGCCCACCTGCGCCGCCAGGGCATCGGAGATGTAGTCGCCGTTGAGGTTGAGCGTGGCGATCACCGAATACTCCGCCGGACGGGTCAGGATCTGCTGCAGGAAGGCGTCGGCGATCACATCCTTGATGACGATGTTGCGGCCAGTGCGCGCATTCTTGAACTGGCACCACGGGCCGCCGTCGATCGGTTGCGCACCGAACTCCTTCTGCGCCAGGGCATAGCCCCAGTCGCGGAAGCCGCCCTCGGTGAACTTCATGATGTTGCCCTTGTGGACCAGAGTCACACTGGGCTTGTCGTTGTCGATCGCGTACTGGATTGCCTTGCGCACCAGCCGCTCGGTGCCTTCGATCGAGACTGGCTTGATGCCGATGCCCGAGGTGTCAGGGAAGCGGATCTTGGTCACACCCATCTCGTCCTGCAGGAACTTGATGAGCTTCTTAGCCTTGTCGCTCTGCGCGGCGTATTCGATGCCGGCGTAGATGTCTTCCGAGTTCTCGCGAAAAATCACCATGTTGGTCTTCTCGGGTTCCTTCAGGGGCGATGGCACACCCTTGAAGTACTGAACCGGGCGCAGGCAGACATACAGGTCCAGTTCCTGACGCAGCGCCACATTGAGCGAGCGGATGCCGCCACCCACCGGCGTCGTCAGCGGGCCCTTGATCGAGACCACGTACTCCTTGAGCGCCGCCAGGGTTTCTTCCGGCAGCCAGACATCCGGACCGTAAACCTTGGTCGATTTCTCGCCCGCATAGACCTCCATCCAGTGGATCTTGCGCTGGCCGCCGTAGGCCTTCTCGACAGCCGCATCGACCACCTTGAGCATCACTGGCGTGATGTCCAGCCCGGTACCGTCGCCCTCGATGTAAGGAACGATCGGTTCGTCCGGCACGTTCAGCGACATGTCGGCATTGACGGTGATCTTCGTGCCCTGAGCGGGCACCTGGATGTGCTGGTACATGGAAAAGGAACTCCGGTGGAAAGATTGGGTCAACCGCCAGTCCTTGGGCGGGTTGCGCCCGCCGACCGGGCGCGCGGGAAATTCTAGTCGCCAAACCTGGCGGGTGGAGCCCGTGCGATCAAGCACAATGCTGCCCAACACGACTTCCGGAACCGCGCATGATCCGCCGATTCACACTTCTGCTCGCGACCCTTGCCCTGACGGCCACCAGCGCCTGGTCCCAGGAAGCGCAGCGCAACCTGCCACAGGTCACGCTCAAGGCCGGCATGCACCTGATCCATGCGCAAGTAGCCTCCACCTTCGACCAGCGCGCCACCGGTCTGATGTTCCGCGCCGAGATGCCGGCCAACGAAGGCATGCTGTTCGTGTTCGAGGAGCCAGCCGGACAGTGCTTCTGGATGAAGAACACCCTGTTGCCGCTGACCGCTGCGTTCGTGGCCGACGACGGCACCATCGTCAACCTGGCCGACATGAAACCGCAGACGCTCGACTCGCACTGTTCAGCGAAGCCGGTGCGCTACGTGCTGGAGATGAACCAGGGCTGGTTCGCCAAGCGCGGACTCAAGGCCGGCACCCGGCTCGGCGGCGCACCGTTCGAGGGCCCGCGCTGAGCGAACCACTTTCGTTCCCCCAAACAAAAAGCCCGCCATATGGCGGGCTTTTTGTTGGCGAACCATCCTGTCGATGGTTCGGCCTCGCTATCAAGCCACCGATTCGAGCGCCGTGTTGAAGGTGGCGCTCGGGCGCATCACGGCAGAGAGCTTGGCGAAATCGGGCTGGTAGTAACCACCGATGTCGGCCGGCTGGCCCTGGACTGCCGCCAGTTCGGACACGATCGCGGCCTCGTTGTCGGCCAGCTTCTTGGCCAGCGGCGCGAACCTGCCGGCGAGTTCGGCGTCTTCGGTCTGCGCGGCCAGTTCCTGGGCCCAGTACAGGGCCAGGTAGAACTGGCTGCCGCGGTTGTCCAGCTGGCCGGTCTTGGGCGACGGGTTCTTGTTGTTGTCCAGCAGCTTGCCGGTCGCGCTGTCCAGGGTCTTGGACAGGATCTTGGCCTTGTTGTTGCCGGTCTTCAGACCCAGGTCTTCCAGCGAGACGGCCAGCGCCAGGAATTCACCCAGCGAGTCCCAGCGCAGGTGGTTTTCTTCCACCAGCTGCTGCACGTGCTTCGGTGCCGATCCGCCGGCACCTGTTTCGTACATGCCGCCACCGGCCATCAGCGGCACGATCGACAGCATCTTGGCCGAGGTACCCAGTTCCATGATGGGGAACAGGTCGGTCAGGTAGTCGCGCAGGATGTTGCCGGTGGCGCTGATGGTGTCCAGACCGCGGATCACGCGCTCCAGCGTGTAACGCATCGCACGCACCTGGCTCATGATCTGGATGTCCAGGCCGTTGGTGTCGTGCTCGTGCAGGTACATCTTGACCTTGCGGATCAGCTGCGCTTCGTGCGGACGGTAGCTGTCGAGCCAGAAGACCACCGGCATGCCGGAGTTGCGGGCGCGGTTGACGGCCAGCTTGACCCAGTCGCGGATGGCGGCGTCCTTGACCTGGCACATGCGCCAGATGTCGCCAGCTTCCACGTTCTGGCTCAGCAGCACTTCACCCGTTTCCAGGTCGGTGATGTTGGCCACACCGTCTTCGGTGATTTCGAAGGTTTTGTCGTGCGAGCCGTACTCTTCGGCCTGTTGGGCCATCAGGCCCACGTTGGGCACCGTGCCCATGGTCTTCGGATCAAAGGCTCCGTGCCACTTGCAGAAGTTGATCATCTCCTGGTAGATGCGAGCGAAGGTCGATTCCGGCATCACGGCCTTGACGTCCTTTAGGCGGCCGTTGGCGTCCCACATCTTGCCGCCATTGCGGATCATCGCGGGCATGGACGCGTCGACGATCACGTCGTTGGGCGAGTGGAAGTTGGTGATGCCCTTGGCCGAGTCGACCATGGCCAGCTCGGGGCGATGTTCGTGGCAGGCGTGCAGGTCGCGCTTGATCTCGTCCTGCTTGGACTGCGGCAGTGCGGCGATCTTGTTGTAGAGATCGACCATCCCGTTGTTGACGTTGACGCCCAGCTCTTCGAACAGCTTGGCGTGCTTCTCGAAGGCTTCCTTGTAGAAGATCTTGACGCAGTGTCCGAACACGATCGGGTGCGAGACCTTCATCATCGTGGCCTTCACGTGCAGCGAGAACATCACGCCGGTCTTGCGCGCGTCTTCGATTTCCTTCTCATAGAACTCCACGAGCGCCTTCTTGCCCATGAACATGGAATCGATGACTTCGCGATCCAGCAACGAGACTTTCGGCTTGAGGACGATCGTCTTTCCGCTGGCGGTGATCAGCTCCATCTTCACATCGCGGGCGCGGTCGAGCGTGATCGACTTTTCACCATGGTAGAAGTCGCCGGCGTGCATGTGCGAGACGTGCGAGCGCGAGGCCTGGCTCCACTCGGCCATGCTGTGCGGGTTCTTGCGGGCGAATTCCTTCACGGCGCGCGGCGCGCGTCGGTCGGAGTTGCCTTCGCGCAGCACCGGATTCACAGCAGAACCTGTGCACTTGGAGTAGCGGGCCTTGATGGCCTGCTCTTCTTCGGTCTTGGGTGCTTCGGGGTAGTCGGGGATGGCGTAGCCCTTGCCCTGCAGCTCCTTGATCGCGGCCTTGAGCTGGCCCACGGAGGCGCTGATGTTGGGCAGCTTGATGATGTTGGCTTCGGGGCGCATCGTGAGCTTGCCCAGCGCGCCGAGGTCATCGGACACGCGCTGCTCCTCGGTCAGGCATTCCGGGAAGGAGGCCAGCACGCGGGCCGCCACCGAAATGTCGCTGGTGACCACATCGACGCCGGCGGGCTTGGCGAAGGTTCGGATGATCGGCAGGAACGACGCCGTGGCCAGCAGCGGGGCCTCGTCGGTCAGGGTGTAAACGATGGTGGAGGAAGTTTGGCTCATGGATTGGCTCCTGATGTCGTTGTTGGAACACCGCCGGTCCGAGCGCAGATCCGGGGCAATCAGACGATGGTGTGGGATTTTGCTTTCAGTCCTCTGACCCAGGCTTCAAATTTTGAAGTCATATCTCACATCGCAAAAACAAGGCAAAAAAACTTCAACTTTTTGTCTCCGGGCTGGTGCCAGCAAAGACAAAGGCCCGAAGGCATGACGCCTTCGGGCCCTTGAAATGCGGGTGACCGCAAGATCAGGCGAAGTTGGCTTCCGCGAAGCCCCAGTTCACCAGCTTGTCGAGGAAGGTCTCGACGAACTTGGGACGCAGGTTGCGGTAGTCGATGTAGTAGGCGTGTTCCCACACGTCCACCGTCAGCAGGGCCTTGTCGGCGGTGGTCAGCGGGGTGCCGGCAGCGCCCATGTTGACGATGTCCACCGAACCGTCGGCCTTCTTCACCAGCCAGGTCCAGCCCGAACCGAAGTTGCCCACGGCGGACTTGACGAACGCTTCCTTGAAGGCGGCGTAGCTGCCCCACTTGGCGTTGATGGCTGCAGCCAGGGCGCCCGAAGGTTCACCGCCGCCATTGGGCTTCATGCAGTTCCAGAAGAACGTGTGGTTCCAGATCTGGGCGGAGTTGTTGTAGATGCCGCCGCTGGACTTCTTGACGATGGACTCCAGGTCCATGCTCTCGAACTCGGTGCCCTTCTGCAGGTTGTTGAGGTTCACCACATAGGCGTTGTGGTGCTTGCCATGGTGGAACTCCAGCGTTTCCTTGGAGTAGTGCGGCGCCAGGGCATCCAGGGCGTACGGCAGTGCGGGCAGGGTGTGTTCCATGTGGGGTCCTCTTGCAAGATTGTTGGAAAGAAACCGGCACCGGAGAACTCCGGCGGCTGAGTTCGGGGCATTGTAGGCAAGACCGCGATTCACTGCTGCGGTGCGGAAATTTGGTCCATCCTGCGCCAGCAGCCGCTGAAGGCTCAGACGTCGACCGTGAGGCCCAGCGTGCCGTCCGACAACGTCGCCCGCACCCGCTGGCCGGGTTGGACCTGGCCAGCGCTGGTGATGACCCCGCCCTGCGGCTCTTCGGTGAGGAAGGCGTAACCCCGCTCCAGCACCAGCGTTGGATCCAGCAGGCTGAGCGCCGACGCACACCGGTCCAGCCGCTGGGTCTGCGCCACCAGAGCGCGGTCTCGCGCCTGCGGGAGCGCGATGGACAACTGGTCCAGCGCCATGCCAAGGCGCTGCCGCCGCAACCGGACAGCACCCGCCAGCCGGTGCTGCAGGACAGTCAAGTGCTGCTGGTTTTCGTGAATGCGGCCCGAGGGACGGCCCAGTCGCTGGGCGAGCTGGTCCAGCCGCTGGGTCCGCAGATCGAGCGCACGATGCACTGCGGACTCCAGAACCGTGGCGACCTGCTCCAGGCCATCCAGACGGCTCTGCCGGGTCGGCGAACACAATTCGGCGGCCGCGGTCGGCGTGGGTGCACGCAGGTCGGCCGCGAAATCCGACAGGGTGAAATCGGTCTCATGACCGACGCCGCAGACCACCGGCATCGGCGCTTGCGCCACCGTGCGCACCACGGCTTCGTCGTTGAAGGCCCAGAGGTCTTCCAGCGATCCCCCGCCCCTCACCAACAGCAGTACCTCGCCCTCGCCGTCTGCCTGGAACCGCTGGTAGGCGCGCCCCAGTGCCTGGCAGATTTCTTGCGGCGCCTGCGCGCCCTGCACCGACGCCGGATGGATCACGACCGGAATATGTGGCACACGGCGGCGCAGCGCAGTGACCACATCGCGCAGCGCCGCCGCCCCCAACGAGGTGACCACCGCAATGCTGCGGGGTTGTGACGGCAGATCGCGCTTGCGCCCTGCGTCGAACAGCCCTTCCGCTTCCAGTTTGACCTTCAGGCGCAGGAACTGCTCGAACAAAGCGCCCTGCCCGGCTGGCTTGAGGGAGTCGACGATCAGCTGCAGGTCGCCGCGCGGCCCATAGACGTCCAGCTTGCCCAGGGCCTGCACCAGTTGTCCATCCCGCGGTGCGAACTGGAGCTGGTCGGCCGCGCGCCGGAACATGGCGCAGCGCAGCTGGCCGCCCTCGTCCTTGAGCGAAAAGTAGCAATGTCCGCTGGCGGCGCGCGAGAAGCCCGAAATCTCGCCGCGCACCGCCACCGGGTTGAAACGCACCGACAAGGCATCCGCAATCGCTTGCATCAGCGGGCCAACTGCCCACACGCGCCGCGAACTGGCGTCCTCCGCGTTGAAAAACGGCTCAGACACTGGGCTCTCCGGGCACAAGCTGTCCACAAAGCGCGCCGTTGCTGGTGTTGCGCGTGCCAGGGCCCTGTCTCACGCGGCGGCCAGCACAGACGCTTGATTTCAAAGCCTTTTGTGGTGCCTGTTTTGTCATCGAAACGTTGGAAGGCAATGAATTCGGGGGGCGGCGACGCTTCGCCGCATGGTTCTGCACAAAGTTATCCACAGAATCTGTGCATGGCAGGCGGGAAGCGGGTGTTCGTGCGAGGCGCATGGCCACGAGGCTGCAGGACCGCGCCACCCTAAGGCCAGCCACAGGGCCTGAGACATAATCAAAAGATTGCACTGGAGCCCTGATTTGTTTTCCATCATACAAGCCGCTGGCTGGCCCATTTGGCCTCTCCTGTTCTGTTCCGTGGTCGGTCTGGCACTCATCATCGAACGCTTCGTCAACCTCAAGGCCAGCAAGGTGCTTCCACCTCAATTGCTGGACGAAGCCATCATGGTGTCGCGTGGCGGCGTGCCCAGCCCCGACGTGGTGGCCCAGCTGGAGCAGAACTCGGTGTTCGGCGAAGTGCTGGCCAGCGGTTTCCGCACCCTGAACAACGATCCGCGTGCCTCCGAAGCGGATCTGCGCGCCAGCCTGGAAGGCGCCGGTCGCCTGGCCGGCTCGAAGCTGCAGCGCTATCTGGGTGCCCTCGCGACCATCGCATCGGCCGCTCCGCTGCTGGGCCTGCTCGGCACCGTGATCGGCATGATCGACATCTTTGGCTCCCAAGGCAGTGACGGTGGCATGGGTACCGTGCCGGGCGGCGGCAACCCGGCCGTGCTGGCCCACGGCATTTCGGTCGCGCTCTACAACACGGCCTTCGGCCTGATGGTCGCCATTCCGACGCTGATTTTCTGGCGCTACTTCCGTGCGCGGGTGGACGACTATCTGCTGGGCATGGAAGTCGCGACCGAGCGCTTCGCCCGCCACCTGGCCGGCCTGCGCCGCTGAGCCACGGTCCCGAAACAGAACCGGAGCCCGCATGAACTTTCGCCCCGGAACCCGGGATGAGCCCGAGATCAACCTGATCCCGTTCATCGACATCCTGCTGGTGGTGCTCATCTTTCTGATGCTGACCACGACCTACAGCAAGTTCACACAGCTGCAGGTCAATCTGCCGGTTGCCGACGCCCAGGCCCAGCGCAGCACCCCCAAAGAGATCATCGTGGCCGTCTCCAGTGACGGCCGGTATGCGATCAACCAGCAGTTGCTCGAAGGTGCTTCGGTCGAGGTGCTCACGCGCGCGCTGCAGCAGGCTTCACAGGACACGCGCGAGGTGGTGATCATCATCAGCGCCGATGCTGCTGCCACCCACCAGTCGGTGATCAACGTGATGGACGCAGCCCGCCGCGCGGGGCTGGTGCAGATCACGTTTGCGACGCAGCAATCGGGCTCCGCAACTGCCCGCGGCAAGTCCTGACACAACCCGGCCACACCTGCATGAGCCGATCCGACGCCCCGGCGCGCTGGCAGGCGATCTGGGCCGGGCGGGGCTGGCGCGCAAGACTGTTGTGGCCGCTCTCGCAGGTCTACGGCCTGCTTTCTGCGTGGCGCAGGCGGCGTTACCTCAACGGCAGCCTTCCTGTCGCGACCATGCCGGTTCCAGTGATCGTGGTCGGCAACGTGGTGGTTGGCGGCGCCGGCAAGACTCCCACCACACTGGCAGTGCTGGAACACCTCAAGAACGCGGGATGGCGCCCTGGCGTTGTCTCGCGGGGTCATGGACGACAGGGGCATGCAGTGCTTGAAGTGCGCCCGGACACCACCGCAACCGATGGTGGCGATGAACCGGTCCTGATCCGCCGCAAAGCCGAGGTGCCGGTGTTCGTGGGGCGCCGCCGTGCGGATGCGGCGCGTGCCCTGCTGGCGGCGCATCCGCAGGTGAACGTACTCGTCTGCGACGACGGTCTGCAGCACCTGGCCCTCGGTCGGGACGTGTCCATTGCGGTGTTCGACGATCGAGGGCTGGGCAACGGCTGGTTGCTGCCTGCCGGCCTGCTGCGCGAGCCGTGGCCACCGGCGGCGGGCGATCCGTTTGCACCCCAGCTGGTGTTGCGCCAGGGGCGGCACGATGGTCCACACGCAGACATCCCCATGCCGCCTGCAACGCAGGGTTTCAGCGCCACGCGGCGCCTCGCCGATCAGGCTGTTGATGCGCGTGGAGCGCGTCGTGACCTGCGCGCGTTCGCCGGAGAGACTCTGGTCGCGGTCGCCGGCATTGCACGGCCTGAGGTGTTTTTCCAGATGCTGCGAGAGCAGGGACTGGAGCTATCACAGACGGTTGCCTTGCCCGACCACGCCGATGCCAAGGCGTTCGCCGCTTTGCCGCGCTCGGCATCCGCCACGGTACTCTGTACCGAGAAGGATGCCGTCAAGCTGTTCAATGTAGTGGCTCGCTGGCCCGCCAGCCAGCGCCCCGCGGTCTGGAGCATTCCGCTGGATCTGCGGATCGAACCCGCATTTTTCGAGGCACTGGACCGCCGGCTGGCCGCCTGCGGGCGCAGTGGCCGACTATCATCCGCCGATGGACACGAAACTGCTTGAACTGCTGGTCTGCCCGGTCACCAAAGGCCCCCTGACCTTCGACCGCGACCACCAGGAACTCCTCTCCCGCAGCGCCCGTCTGGCCTACCCGGTGCGCGACGGCATTCCCATCCTGCTGGAACACGAAGCCCGCACGCTTTCCGACGAAGAGCTGGAGCGCCTGGCCGCCCACACGACCTCGCCATGACCCGCGCAGACGGCCAGCACGACGGCTTCGTCGTGCTCATCCCCGCGCGGATGGGCTCCAGCCGCCTGCCCGACAAGCCACTGGCCGACATCGCGGGTCTCCCCATGGTGGTTCGCGTGGCGCAACAGGCCGAGCGCAGTGGTGCCCGGCAAGTCGTGGTGGCGGCGGACGATGCCCGCATCGTGGCGGCCTGTGCATCGCACGGTATTGCCTGTCTGCTCACACGCGCCGACCACCCATCTGGCAGCGACCGGCTGGCCGAAGCCTGCGATCTGCTTGGGCTCAGCGACGACACGGTGGTGGTAAACGTGCAGGGCGACGAACCCCTGATCGATCCAACCCTGGTCCGGGCCGTGGCGAACGAACTCGTGCAGCGCAACGATTGCGTCATGAGCACTGCGGCGCATGCAATTGCCAGCACCGACGACTTCCTCAACCCCAACGTGGTGAAGCTCGTGCTGGACCGGCGGGGAACCGCCCTGTACTTCAGCCGCGCACCCATTGCCTGGTGGCGCGACGGCATGGCCGACGGCGCGCCGGCCTCGCTGCCGTCGCCGGCACCCTTGCGGCACATCGGCGTGTACGGCTACCGCGCCGGCTTTCTGCGTCGTTTTCCTAAGCTGGAACCTGCCCCGCTGGAACGCACCGAGTCGCTCGAGCAGCTGCGCACCCTGTGGCATGGCGAGCACATCGCAGTCCATGTGAGCGCGCTTGCACCAGGGCCTGGAGTCGACACGCCAGCCGACCTCGAGCGCGTGCGGGCCCTGTTCGTCTCAGTTTGATTCTCTTGCCGCGCCTGTAAGCCAGTGTCGGGGCGGGCCATGCTATCCTCGTTTGAACGCTTCTTTTGCGAGGGGCGCGGGTGCGCTCACGGAGACAAGCGCCCCTTTCGAATCCACTGAAAAACTCTTCACAAGGAAGACGATGAGACTGATCCTGTTGGGCGCTCCGGGCGCGGGCAAAGGCACTCAAGCCACCTTCATCTGCCAGAAGTACGGCATCCCCCAGATCTCCACTGGCGACATGCTGCGTGCAGCAGTCAAAGCTGGTACGCCACTGGGCCTGCAGGCCGATGCGGTCATGAAGTCTGGCGGACTGGTCAGCGACGACCTGATCATCAATCTGGTCAAGGAGCGCATTGCCCAGAGCGACTGTGTCAACGGCTTCCTGTTCGATGGATTCCCCCGCACCATCCCGCAGGCCGATGCCATGAAGGCTGCCGGCGTCAAGTTGGACTATGTGCTGGAAATCGATGTTCCGTTCGACGCCATCATTGAACGCATGAGCGGCCGGCGCTCGCACCCGGCATCTGGTCGCACCTACCACGTCAAGTTCAACCCGCCCAAGGTGGAAGGCAAGGACGACGTGACCGGCGAACCGCTGATCCAGCGCGATGACGACAAGGAAGAGACCGTCAAGAAGCGTCTGGAGGTCTACAGTGCACAGACCCGCCCGCTGGTGGACTACTACAGCAACTGGGCCAAGGCCGATCCGACCGCGGCACCCAAGTACCGCGCGATCAGCGGCACTGGCTCGGTGGACGAAATCACCGCCCGCGCCTTCCAGGCACTGGCCAGCTGATCCGGCGAACCGTACAAAACAAACCCGGCTTCGGCCGGGTTTGTTTTTTTCAGGCCGGACTCCGTTCAGGGCCGACCAGCTGCGTCGGCCAGCAAGCTGAGCGCCAGCGTGATGCGCGCTTTCACGGGCGAGAGTCCCGCCGAATCCGGCATCGGGTTTGACGGATCAGGAATCACCCTGCCACGGGCACAGCGTGTGGCACGCACCACACGTACATTGCGCGCCATCGCTTCATTCAATGCCTGCCCCAGGTCAAGGTGCACGGTACCGTTTCCAGTGGAAGCCACCACGATACCGCGCGGTAGCAGCGACGGATCGGCATCTCCCGCCAGCAGCAAGGCGCGCACCAGCGCACCGTCCGTGTCCGCGTGGCTGGTGACAATCTGCACGCTTGGCAACTCGGTTGCCGCCAGCACCCACTCCAGCAATCCGTTGTCACGTACCTCCGTTGGAGAGGCAGCGGGCGGTCGGTGGAACCAGCGAAGCTGCCCCTCCTCCACACAGGCCAGCGGTCCCGCATCCCCGGAGTCGAAGGCATCGACACGGTAGCTGTGCACCTTGGCCACATGCTGGGCCGCGTGCACCTGCCCGGCGCAGACCACCACCGTGCCGTGCACGTCCGCCTGCCCGGCAACCGTCACGGCATCCAGCAGGTTCTGCGGGCCGTCTGGCACCAGCGCGGTCGCCGGACGCATGGCGCATGTGAACACCACCGGCTTGACCGGTCGCAGCACCGACTGCACGAACCACGCAGTTTCCTCCAGGGTATCGGTGCCATGGGTGACCACCACCCCACTGACATCTTCGCGGGACAGGTGATGGACCAACCGTTCCAGCAGGCGCTTCCAGAGACCGAAATTCATGTCCTTGCTGTCGATCTGCGCGACCTGCTCCACCTCCAGCGGCAAACCTTCCAGCGCCGGTACGCCAGCCAACAGATCCTCCACTCGGACTTGCCCAGCCACATACCCCACGTTGTCGCCCGGACGGCTTGCCTTACCCGCGATGGTTCCGCCGGTACCCAGAATGACCCGAAGTCCCTTGTTGTTGATTGCCACTTGCCAAGTCTCCGAAACTGTTTAAAAATACAGATACTGGATAAGAAAACAGCTTATCCGTTGCCCCGCTCGCCAAACCACGAGGTTGACATGATCGAGTCGTTTCCGCCCAAACTCACGCCCCGCCAGCAACAGATCCTGGAACTGATCCAGAACGCGATTGCGCGCACGGGTGCGCCACCGACACGGGCCGAGATCGCCGCCGAGCTCGGCTTCAAGTCGGCGAACGCCGCCGAAGAGCACTTGCAGGCCCTGGCGCGCAAGGGCGTGATTGAACTCGTCAGCGGCACCTCCCGCGGCATCCGTCTGCGCAGCCACGACCTGCGGGCCATCAATGAGCAAAGGGCCCAGCAGCTTACACTGCCGCTGCCGAGCCTGACCCAGCTGATGCTGCCCCTCATTGGTCGCGTCGCGGCCGGGTCACCGATCCTGGCGCAGGAACACGTGGACCAGACCTACCACGTCGAACGCAGCCTGTTCCAGCGCACACCCGACTACCTGCTGCGCGTGCGCGGCATGTCGATGCGGGACGTCGGAATTCTCGATGGTGACCTGCTGGCCGTACAGGCGGGCAAGGAGGCCAAGAACGGCCAGATCGTGGTCGCTCGCCTGGGCGACGATGTCACGGTCAAACGCTTCATGCGGCGAGATGAACAGATCGAACTGCATGCCGAAAACCCCGACTACAAGACCATCGTCGTGCAAGCCGGCGAACCCTTCGAAATCGAAGGTCTGGCGGTCGGCTTGATCCGAAACAGCTTCCAGATCTGACCCTTCGGGTCGGCGCTGTCCTCGCAGGTGGCGGGCGTTTTGTCCGGCGGCATCCGTGCCACCGTGCACATCCCTGCGGGGTCGGCTTTTCCGTGTCAATCCTGCCTGTGTCCAACCCCTCACTGGAGTTTCACATGGGAATCCGCATCACTTCCACCACCTGGCGTACCCCCCTGCAGCTGATCGACAGCTGGTTGCCCGCGCCGTCGCCGTCTTGCCAGACCCGTCGCACGGCCTCACCCTGGCTGCAACGGTTCGCCAAGGCCGGCTGGCTGGGGCGTAACGCGCAACCTGCAGAAATCGCGCCCCGCTCCTCCATCCCGCTGGTACCCCCGGCCTGTCCCGCCACTGTGCGCGCGGCGCCGGTGCGCATCGTGCGACCACCCAAGACGGTGCGGGGCAACACCAGGCTCGTCATCGCCGGTCGCATGGCCGACGTCTGCGCCGAGCTGGACCGGCTGGCTGCTCTGGAACAGCCCAGCGCGTTGGTCTGACCGTCCTCGTCGCGGAGGAATCCTTCCCGCCCGGGTGGTGCCGGAACCCTGGCAAGGGCCGGCACCCGAGCATGACGGCACAATAGCCGGCATGAACATTGTCATCCTCGACGACTATCAGGACGTGGTCCGCAAACTCGATTGCGCCACGCGCCTGGAACCTTTTCCCGCCAAGGTCTTCACCAATACCGTCAAGGGAGTTGGCCAGTTGTCGATCCGCCTGCGTGATGCGGACGTGCTTGTGCTGATTCGCGAACGCACCCAGATCACGCGCCAACTCGTTGAAAAGCTGCCGCGGCTCAAGCTGATCGCGCAGACCGGCCGTGTCGGCGCGCACATCGACGTCAACGCCTGCACGGAACGCGGCATTGCCGTCGCCGAGGGCAAGAGCTCTCCGGTGTCCACGGCCGAACTGACCTGGGCATTGATCATGGCGTCAATGCGACGGATCCCTCAGTATGTGGCCAGCCTCAAGCATGGCGCCTGGCAGCAATCCGGCCTGAAAGCGTCGTCGATGCCAGCCAATTTCGGGCTGGGCATGGTGTTGCATGGCAAGACACTCGGTCTGTGGAGCTATGGCCGCATCGGCAAACTCGTCGCGGCCTACGGACGCGCTTTTGGAATGCGCGTTCTGGTCTGGGGCAGCGAAGCCAGCCGTCAGCAAGCGGTGAGTGACGGTTACGAACAAGCCAGCAGCCGCGAGGCGCTTTTCGAGCAGTCCGATGTGCTAAGTCTGCACCTGCGCCTAGGCGAAACCAGTGCAGGATGTGTCTCGCTGGAAGACCTGTCACGCATGAAGCCGACGGCCTTGCTGGTCAACACCTCCCGCGCCGAACTCATCGAGGCCGAGGCATTGCTGACCGCTCTCAACCGGGGACGACCTGGCATGGCTGCCGTGGACGTGTTCGAGTCCGAGCCGATCCTTCAGGGCCATGCCCTGCTGCGCCTGGAGAACTGCATCTGCACGCCGCACATTGGCTACGTGGAACTGGACAACTACGAAACCCTGTTCTCCGCCGCTTTTGAGAATGTGGTGAATTTCATCAAGGGCACGCCCACCAACATCGTCAACCCCGGGGCCTTGCAGGTCCGTCGATAGCGAGCCCAAGCACCATGAAAAAGGGCCGGAGTCTCCGGCCCTTTTTCCTGCACGATACGCAATCAACCCGCTTTGCCACCCTTGTTGGAGTCGTCGTCCGGGGGCATGAAGTCGAGCACTTCAAAATCGATCAGATTGCCGACCGGCAGCTCACTTCCGCCAGGACCGGCGAGCGGCGACACCAACTTGGCGGTTTGCTCCACCGGCACCGCCACCTCTGGAAGCGACGCCTCGAACGCCGATGCTTCCTGCAAGGCATCGAGGTCCACATCCAGCCCCAGGCGTGGTGATGCATGCGGAATGTCGTCCTGCGGAACGGTATTGCGCTCGCCAGCGGAGGCAGCAGCGACACCAGCACCCAAAGCACCGCGAGGACCTGCCGCCTTGAGCGGACGGATCGACGTGTGCTGGAAGTCGGAGGAACCCAGGCCGGCGTCACGCTTGATCACATCCTTGGCGATTGCGTGCAACAGCAGCAGTTCGCGATAAGCCTCCAGGTCGAACACCTCGGCTTCGCCATCGGAAGCATCGCGGAAGATCGAGTTCTCGATCACATCCAGCACGCGCGGCTGCGGCCAAAGGGCCTGGATGCGGCCAAAGGCGGTTTCGTACGACTCCAGCCCCTGGCTTGCATCGGAGTACTGACCGAACGGAGGCGCCCCCGCATTGAACTTCTGGTTGAACTCGACGCGCAGCTTGTCGTATTCGGCGCGCCGGTCGAGCTTGTGATAGAGCTTGAAGAGGTCCAGATAGGCCAGAGCGCTGGGTTCGTGACTCTCGTTGATGTGATTCTTGAGCACACCGATCGCCTGGTCGAACTCGCCCAGCGAGGCAAAGAAATCCGATTGCTGCTGCACATCGAACAGCTCTTCGGTGGCGACCGAGCGGGAAACCCCCATCTGGCTCGCCGGGAACTCGCGGCGATCCGAGCCCGTCAGCAGCGCAGCTTCGCTCTCGGTGGCATCGCTGTGCAAGACATGCAGGTCGTCCAGTCCCGATTCGTCGCCGAGATCAAGATCCAGGTCCAGCGAACGCGAAGGATTCACAGCGCCTTTGGTCGTTGCTGCCACATTCTTTGTCGCTCCCGCAGCCCACCAGCTTTTGGCCTTGGCATCCCCGGCACCCACTGCCGAGCGGCGCTTCCACAGCCAGCCAACACCCGCGAGGCTCAGCAACAGCAACCCGCCCAGCAGATACGCCAGCCAGGTCATGTAGCGCGATTTCTCGACTTCCGCTTCCATCGCCTGAAGGGCGGCCTTGTTCTTGGCCTCCTGCTCGCGCAAACCCTTGCTTTCGGCCTCCAGCACGGACAGCTTCTGGGCATCGCGCAGGATGTCTTCCGGCGACGCATTCAAGGCCTTCCACAACTGGGCCGCCGCTGCGCGTTCCTGTTCGTTGGACGTCGGCTCGCTCAGCAAGGCCAGAGAAAGTCTCAGTGCAGGATCCCGTTCGATGCCGAGATTCATGTCCACCGGATCGAGGTGCAGACGCGGCGCGACTTCTTTGGGCGCCTCGTCGCGCCGGACCACGCTGGGCGGCTTTGTGCGAGAGGGGGCGGCATTGCCCAATGCATCTGGCTTCTGGGCTCCTGCTGCAGCGGCCGAAGGAGCCGCGCTCGACTCCGCCCCGGTACGCCCGCTGCTGCGCAGCGAAGGTGCCGCTTTCAATGGCGGCAATGCCTTCGGCAGATCAGACGGGTTGGCCGAGGTGACCGGGCTGGCTTCGGTGCCGGAACCTGCCGTGGTGGCAGGATCGGACACGAGATCTGCCAGAAGAACGTAGCGGCGGGAGAAAGCAGACACACATCCTGCCCTGACCGTCACGGAGACAATCGGCTCGTTCACCGGCACCGTGGTCTGGATACGCACAGAGGCTTCGGCATCCGGTGCATTGCGCTGCACCGATGTACGCACCGAAGAAGGCCCGACCTGGTTGTCGCCGAACATCACGTCGGCATGCACACACTGGCTCGCGAGGTCATCATCGGCGCCCGCAACGGCCTGCACCTTGATATCCAGCGGACGGCCAATCACCACGGCTCCGCTGTGACGCCCCAAAGAGGCCGCGGGACTGCCCAACGCCGTTGATAGCAAAATAGAGCCGATCCAGATCTGGCGCACGTCAGAGCCTTTCCATTCTTGGTGGCAACATTTTGTCATAGGTCATTGCCCTCCCCCCTCGAATAATACTTTCATATGACCCCTACTTTTCAAACCGTCGGCATCGTCGGCACCGGCGCCATGGGCCGTGGCATCGCCCAGATGGCCGCACAGGCCGGCAGCGCTGTTCTGTTGTTCGATCTCCAGCCCGGTGCCGCCGAAGCCGCCCGCAAAGCATTGGCAGATACCTGGCAGACGCTGGTCGACAAAAGCAAGCTCGATGCGCAGAAGCGCGCATCCATGCTCGAGCAGTTGTCCTGTGTCAGCGAACTTTCGGCACTTTCCCCCTGTGATTTAGTGGTCGAAGCGATCGTCGAGCGCATCGACATCAAGCAAAAGCTCTTCGGCGATCTGGAAGCGCTGCTGCCCGAAACGGCCGTGCTCGCCACGAACACCTCTTCCCTCTCGGTGACGGCAATCGGTGCGGCCCTCAAGAGGCCCGGGAGACTGGCGGGATTCCACTTCTTCAACCCCGTTCCGCTGATGCGCGTCGTTGAGGTGATCGCCGGGCTGAAGACCGAAGCTGTGGTGTGCCAGCAACTGACCGAATTTGCACGCCAGTTCGGGCACACGCCGGTCACAGCGCAGGACACGCCCGGCTTCATCGTCAACCACGCCGGCCGGGGCTACGGCACCGAAGCGCTGCGCGTGGCGGGCGAACGGGTGGCCGATTTCGCCACCATCGACCGCATCCTCAAGGACCAGATGGGTTTTCGCCTCGGTCCCTTCGAGCTCATGGACCTGACTGCGCTGGACGTGTCGCATCCGGTGATGGAGTCCATCTACCGCCAGTACTACGACGAGCCCCGCTACAGGCCCAGTGTCATCACCGCTCAGCGCCTGGCTGGCGGTGTGGTGGGCAAGAAGGTCGGCGAGGGCTTCTACCCGTACGTCAACGGTGTGGCCCAGTTGCCTACCGAGCCAGCCGTGCCCGAAGTGGCTTCCCTGCCCCCGGTGTGGGTCTCCCCCAAGGCTGCGCGCCGCGCCGAGCTCTATCAGTTGCTCAAGAACCTGGGCGCCAGCATCGAAACGGCGCAAGCGCCGTCTGCCGCCGCACTGATCCTGGTGGCACCTCTGGGTCTGGACGTGACCACGCTGGCGGCGGTCGAGCGGCTGGACCCAACCCGCACGGTCGGCATCGACATGATGCTGGACGACGCCGCCACCAAGCGCCGCGTTCTGGCCACCAACCCGGCCACCCGCCCGGACATGCGCGACGCCGCCCATGCCCTGTTCGCCAGGGACGGCAAGGCGGTCAGCGTGATCAAGGACAGCGGTGGTTTCGTGACCCAGCGCGTGGTCGCAACCATCATCAACATTGCCGCCGACATGTGCCAGCAAGGCATCTGCACCCCGGCCGACCTCGAAGTGGCCGTCACCCTGGGCCTGGGTTACCCCATGGGTCCCCTGGCGATGGGCGACCGCATCGGTCCGACCAACTTGCTGGAGATCCTGTTCAACATGGGCACGGTCTACGCCGATCCGCGTTACCGACCTTCTCCCTGGCTGCGCCGCCGTGGCGCGCTGGGTCTGAGCCTGATGCACGAAGAGAGCTGACCATGACCGCCAGCCTCAAGAGCCACAGCCACGGCCAGACCATGGTGCTGACCATCAGCAACCCCGAACACCGCAATGCGCTGGGCCCCGAGATCTATGCGGCGGGTGTCGAGGCGCTGAACGTGGCCGAATCCAACCCCGAAATCCGCTCGGTGGTCATCACCGGTGAAGGCAGCCACTTCTGCGCCGGCGGCAACTTGCAGCGCCTGCTGTCCAACCGCCAGCAGCCGCCCGAGGTGCAGGCGCAGAGCATCGAGAGCCTGCACAACTGGATCGAGACCATCCGCGCCTTTCCGAAGCCGGTGATTGCCGCGGTCGAGGGTGCCTGCGCTGGCGCCGGCTTTTCGCTGGCGCTGTCGTGCGACCTGCTGGTCGCGGCGCAGGACAGCGTGTTCGTGATGGCTTACAGCAACGTCGGTCTTTCGCCCGATGGTGGCGCCAGCTGGAGCATGGTGCGCGCCCTGCCCCGTGCGACGGCCATGCAGTTGTTGCTCTGCGGTGACCGCATTGACGCTGCGCGACTCCAGGCACTGGGTGTGGTCAACCAGGTCAGCGCGACCGGCGAGGCGCTCGCCACGGCACTGACACTGGCGGAGAAGCTCAACGGCCGCGCACCCAACGCCATGGCCAGCATCAAGGAACTGGTCAACGACGCGCAGACCACGCCGCTGCACACCCAGCTCGCCGCCGAGCGCGACAACTTCGTGCGCAACCTGCACCACGCCAACGGCGGCGAAGGCATTGCGGCCTTCCTCGACAAGCGCCCCGCTCAGTACAGGTAAGGCTTCGCGCTGCGATTTTTCGAGCAGCGCAGCGACACCTGCGGGACAGTTCCCCGCGATATCCCTGATGCCCTCCCTGCGTCCCAGTGGTGACAATGGGACCGCTTTCAGTCACTCAAAAGACATCCGATGGACGAACCGATTCTGACAATGGAAGAACGCGAGGCGATCAACAGTGGTCGCTGGTTCCAGAGTCTCTCCCCCTCCCTGCGACACGACATTCTTCGATGCGCCTACGTCAAGCGATTCAAGGACGGCGACCTCATCGTCGCCCGTGGCGAACCGCCCACCGAGTGGACGGCGGTCGCCAAGGGCGCGGTGCGGGTGAGTTCGACCTCGCTGTCGGGCAAGCTGATCACGCTGACGTATGTGGAGCCGGGCGTGTGGTTCGGCGATGTGGCCTTCTTCGACGGGGACCGGCGCACGCACGATGCCTACGCGCACGGTCCCACGACCATGCTCTGCGTGGCCCGCACCGATTTCCAGAAAATCCTCAGTACGCACGTCGAACTGTACGAAGCCCTGATGCGCCTGCAGGCACGGCGCATCCGCACGCTGTTCGGTCTGGTGGAAGACCTCAACACCCTGCCGCTGCGCGCGCGCCTGGCCAAACAGTTGCTGCACCTGGTGCGCTCGTACGGCGTGCCCTGCCTGTCGGACGGCAACGAAATGCGCATCGGCCTGCAGTTGGCGCAAGAAGAACTGGCGCAGTTGCTGGGCGCCTCGCGCCAGCGCGTGAACCAGGAACTCAAGTCCATGGAGCGCGAAGACGCGATCCGCATCGAACAGGGAGGGCTGGTGGTGCGCAACCGCGACATGTTGATGCGCATCGCCGAAGCCGAAACCTGACCCCGCTCCCGCTCTCACCGAACGTGCCCGAATGAACGACTTCCAGAACTTCACCGGCACACGACCGGTGGCATCACAACATGCCGTCGACGCGGCGGCCCTCCAGGCCTGGCTCGAACGCCACGTGGAGGGTTTCCAGGGCCCGCTGAGCATCGAGATGTTCAAGGGTGGCCAGTCCAACCCGACCTACAAGCTCATCACGCCACAACGCGCCTATGTGATGCGCGCCAAGCCCGGCCCGGTGGCCAAGCTGCTGCCCTCGGCCCATGCGATCGAGCGCGAATACCGCGTGATGGGCGCGCTGCACGGCACCGGAGTGCCGGTGGCGCGCATGTACGCGCTGTGCGAAGACGAATCGGTGATCGGCCGCGCCTTCTACGTGATGGAATGCGTCGACGGCCGAGTGATGTGGGACCAATCGCTGCCCGACCTCTCCAACGCCGAGCGCGGCGCGATCTACGACGAGATGAACCGCGTCATGGCGGCGTTGCACACCGTGCGCCCCAACGCCATCGGCCTGTCGGACTACGGCAAGCCCGGCAACTACTTCGAGCGCCAGATCGGACGCTGGAGCAAGCAGTACGTTGCATCGATCACCCAGCCCATTCCCGAGATGGACCAGCTGATGGCGTGGCTGCCGCAGAACATTCCGGCGATGGCGCGCGACGAATCGCTGGTATCCATCGTGCACGGCGACTACCGGCTGGACAACCTGATGTTCCACCCGACCGAGCCGCGCGTGCTCGCGATCCTCGACTGGGAACTGTCCACCCTGGGCCACCCGCTGGCCGACTTCAGCTACCACTGCATGGCCTGGCACATCCCGCCCGGCGCCTTCCGGGGCATCGGTGGCCTGGACGTGCAGGCCCTGGGCATTCCGACCGAAGCCGAGTACATCGCGCGCTACTGCGAGCGCACTGGTTTCGTGACGCCGGAGCAGCTCAAGGCCGACTGGAATTTCTACCTGGCCTACAACCTGTTCCGCCTCGCGGCCATCCTGCAAGGCATCGCCAAGCGCGTCGAGACCGGCACCGCCTCCAGCGCACAGGCCGTCTCCTCCGCCGCAGGCGCGCGCCCGCTCGCCGAAATGGCCTGGCGATTTGCCCGCCAGGCCTGACCAGACCTGCCCCTCCTTTTTTCACCCGTCCGGACCCACGACTCCCAAAGGAACCACATGAACTTCGATTACACCGACAAGGTCAAGGACATGCGCCAGCGCCTGCTGGCCTTCATGGACGAGCACATCTACCCCAACGAAGGTCGCTTCTTCGCCGAAATCGCCGCCAACCGTGCGGCGGGCAACGCCTGGCGGCCGACAACCATCATTGAAGAGCTGAAGCCGAAAGCGCGCGCCGCCGGCCTGTGGAACCTGTTCCTGCCGCAAAGCAAGCGTGCACCCGAAGGCCTGTCCAACCTCGAATACGCACCGATGTGCGAAATCATGGGCCGCGTGCCGTTCGCCGCCGAGGTGTTCAATTGCTCGGCGCCCGACACCGGCAACATGGAAACGCTGGAGCGGTACGCCAGTGAAGCCATCAAGGACGAGTGGCTGGAGCCGCTGCTCAAGGGCGAAATCCGCTCGGCCTTCCTGATGACCGAGCCGGCTGTCGCTTCGTCCGACGCCACCAACATCCAGTGCGAGATCCGGCGCGACGGTGACCACTACGTGCTCAATGGCCGCAAGTGGTGGTCGTCCGGCGCCGGCGACCCGCGCTGCAAGGTCTACATCGTGATGGGCAAGACCGATCCGGAAGCGCCCCGCCACTCGCAGCAGAGCATGATCGTGGTGCCCGCCGGCACGCCCGGCGTGACCGTGGTGCGACCGCTGACGGTGTTCGGCTACGACGACGCGCCGCACGGCCACATGGAAGTGCTGCTCAAGGATGTGCGAGTGCCGGTGGGCAACCTGCTGCTGGGCGAAGGCCGCGGCTTCGAAATCGCCCAGGGTCGCCTTGGCCCCGGCCGCATCCACCACTGCATGCGCTCCATCGGCGCCGCCGAGCGTGCGCTGGAACTGATGTGCAAGCGCCTGAACAGCCGCGTCGCCTTCGGCAAGCCGATTTCGTCGCAGTCGGTCTGGCACGAGCGCATCGCCGATGCCCGCTGCAAGATCGAGATGGCGCGCCTGCTCACGCTCAAGGCCGCCTACATGATGGACACAGTGGGCAACAAAGTTGCCAAGGCCGAGATCGCCATGATCAAGGTCGTGGCGCCCAACATGGCCTGCGAGATCATCGACATGGCCATCCAGGCCCATGGCGGCGGCGGCGTCAGCGACGACTTCCCGCTGGCCTACAGCTATGCCAACCAACGCACACTGCGTCTGGCCGACGGTCCGGACGAAGTGCACCGCGCGGCCATCGCCAAGCTGGAACTGGCCCGGCACATGGCCCTGAAGACCGATGTGGAAATGCCGGTGACGCGGGGCTGCTGATTCAGTGGCGGCGCGAGTTGCGCGCCGCCATCTTCAGCGCCCGCTCGGTCAGGTGCTCCATCAGCTCCAGGGCAAGCAGGGTGTCGGCATCCCGGGCATGGGGGTTGGCCTGCAGCCGCAGGTAACACTTGCCGCGCATCAGCGCGATCACCACCGGCACCTTGGCGGCAACATCGCTGTCGCCCATGGTCAGGAACTCCAGAGCGTCGTTGTCCAGCCACCGTTGGGCGAGTTCCGACGAATCGCTGCGCACCGAGTAGCGCGACCAGAACTTTGGCGACGCGCCACGCCATTGCGTCTCAGGCAGCTGCGCCAGCCAGCGCTTTTCATCCACCAGACTGCGGTAGGCCTCGGACGCGGTGTCCAGTTCCGCGATCGCTTTCTCGACCGCACGGGACATCACGACCACCTGACCTGCCGGCGGCAGGTTCAGATCCACCCGGGCGCGCAACTCCAGGCCCTGGATGTATGGACGCGAGGAAGCACCACATTCGGCACGGAAAGCCCGCCCCTGCAGCTGGCCTTCGATCATGAACTGACCGCTGTCGCCTCCCTTGTGGTGCAGGAACTGCGAGGTGGCCCAGCGGGACACCGGGGTATCTGCCGGCCCGGAGGCGGCCTTGCGCCGAAAGGTTTGCCTGATGCGGTCGAACATGATGAACACCAAAGTAATCGTCAAATGCTAGCGCCTGTCGGGCGATCCCGCATATCCCCTACGCCACCAGGACCCGGAGGCCGGATTTCGAGCCCCCAAAAGTTCACACGTCACCGCAGAACTGTGGCTTTGTGTCCGCAAGCACCGTCCGGAGCCACTCCCACGGCACGACGGCATTCGCAGGGTATACTCGTTGGCTTGTCGGAGCGTAGCGCAGCCTGGTAGCGCATCTGCTTTGGGAGCAGAGGGTCGCGAGTTCGAATCCCGCCGCTCCGACCATTCCTTGAGAACAAAAAGGCCCACAGCGTGGGCCTTTTTTGTATCTGATCTCACCGTCTACCCGTAGCTCAACTGGATAGAGCAGCTGCCTTCTAAGCAGCAGGTCGGGGGTTCGAGTCCCTCCGGGTAGGCCATTGAAGAGTTTCAAGAGGCCCGATTCCCGCAGGTGTTCGCAATCTGCTCCAGGAGTTGGTCGACCTCGCCGTACAGCGCGTTGCCTCCCAACAGCCGGTGGCCCGATGCCGTGTGTACCACCAGCCCAGGAACCCCCTGCGCACCCAGAGACCGCATCAACCGCCGAGCTTGCTGAAGCCGTGACGCGTTGCGCTCCAACAGAGCCAGATCTGCCGCGGCAACCTGGTCGGCGACAAGATCCAGGCCCATCTGGCGCAGCAGATCGCCGACCACCTGTGCGTTACCGGTGTCCAGGCCATCGACATAGCGGGCTTTCTGCAGTGCTTTGAGCACCTCCCTTTCCCGCAGAGGTTCGGTCAACGCCACTGCCGTGAGCGCCAGCGTCATTGCCGACGAGTCGAAAGGGCTGCCGTGGCGACCCAGCACGTTCTCGCGGTAGGCCTCGGTGAAACGCTGCCCGGTCAGCCTGGCGATGCGCTGGTCGTTGGACCAGGCGAACTCGGCAAAGGCCGCGTCCATGCGGTGCCCGCTGCCGGCAAACAGACCCGTGGGGGCGAGCACGAGGTGAATGCCGTTGTGCTGCGCCAGCTTCTCGATCACCGGCGAGGCGCCATAACACCAGCCGCACAGGGGGTCGAACAGGTAGGTGACGGTGGCGCTCATGCTGGATGCCTCACCACTTCATTTCGCCCTTGTTGACCTTGGCGCCGATGTCCAGCGACAAGGCGCCGTCGGTCAGCTGCGGGTAGGTCTTCTTCATGGCGTCGATCAGCTCGGCGCCGCTCTTGCTGCTGGCCAGGTTCTTCTCGAAGGTCTGCAGGTAGTCCTTGGTGAAGGTGATGGCGCTGGCGTCCACGGCGGCGCCGGCCTTCATGTGACCGGGCACCACCAGCTCAGGCTTGAGGGCCGCCATGTCGTCCAGCTGCGCCACCCAGGCGGCACGCTCAGCGGCGCTCTGGGTGTCGGCGGTCCAGACGTGCATGCCGCCGAAGACGCCGATATTGCCCACCACGGCGTTGATCGACGGAATCCAGGCGTACGGACGGTGAGCCAGCAAGCCTTGCGTGCCACGGATCTCGATGAGCTGCCCTTCGAGCTTCAGGCTGTTGCCCTCCAGCGCGCGCGGAACGACGGGCTTGCGCGGCGCGTTGGCACCCATCTTGGGACCCCAGAACGCCACTTTGCCAGCCAGCTTGGCGTTCAGCTTTTCCAGCACGGCGGGCGTGGTCACCACGTCGGCCTGGGGAAAGATCTCCTTGAGTGTCTCGACGCCGAAGTAGTAGTCCGGATCGGCCTGGCTCACGTAGATGGTGGTGAGCTGTTTGCCGCTGTCGAGCACGTTGGCGGCGATGCGCAGCGCGTCGGCGCGGGTGAAGCCGGCGTCGATCACCACGGCATCTTTTTCGCCGTAGACCAGGGTCGAGTTGACGTTGAAGCTGTTGCCGGCGGCGTTGTAGACCTTGACGGTCAGCGGCTGAGCGGCCTGGGCAGTGGTGAAGGCAATGGCCAGCGAGGCGGCGACGACGGTGGTGCGGATCATGAATGGCTCCTGAGATGTGTTGGGACGGTGACACTCTTCAGTGCCGAAGCAGACTGTAGTTTCAATAAACAGACAGATAAACCGCATAATTTGCCCATATCTGTTTCACAAATCGATCAAATCATGGACCGACTGACCGCCATGCGCGTGTTCGTGGCTGTGGCCGGGAACGGCAGCTTCAGCGCCGCCGCCGACCAGCTGGACATGTCGCGCGCCATGGTCACGCGCCACGTGGGCGCACTGGAGCAGTGGCTGGGCGCCCGCCTCCTGCAGCGCACCACCCGCAGCGTCACGCTGACCGACGCGGGCGAGAGTTGCCTGCGCCGCAGCCAGCAGATGCTGGCGCTGATGGAGGATGTGGAGCAGGAAACCAGCCGCCATGGCACTGCCTTGCGCGGGCAGCTGCGCGTCACCTGCAGCATCTCGTTCGCCTACGCGCAGCTGGCGGCGGCGCTGGCCGATTTCCTCAAGCGGCACCCGCAACTCAAGATCGACCTCAACGCCAGCGAGGGCGCGCTCAATCTGGTGGAGGCGCGCATCGATCTGGCAATCCGCATCAGCGCCGAGCCCGACCCCAGCCTGATCGGCCGGGTGCTGGCGCCCTGCACCTCGGTGCTGGTGGCTTCGCCGGAGTACCTGGCGGAGCACGGTGCGCCCAAGGTGCCAGCCGACCTCGAAAACCACCGGTGCCTGAGCTTTGCCAACTTCGGCAAGAGCACCTGGACCCTGCGCCGCAACGACGAGCACTGCGAGGTCCAGGTGCGCAGCCAGCTCAGCGCCAACGAAGCCACCGCACTGCTGCAAGCGGCACTGGCCGGTGGCGGTGTTGCGCTGCAACCCACCTACCTGGCCAACCCGCACCTGGCCGCTGGCCGGCTGCGGTCGGTGCTGCCCGACTGGCAGCCCCCGGACATGGCCATCCACGCGCTCTACCCGTCGCGCAAACACCTGTCGCCCGCGGTGCGAGCCTTGCTGGACTACCTGGCGGAACGGTATTCAGAACAACGCTGGTAGCGGTCGCCTTCAAGGGTTTCCCCTCGCAATATTCTGCACAACATGCACGATACTGCATGTCAAAGCTTGCCTCACCTGGCCTTTATCCTTCATTCCTGAATACTTCAACCCTAAAGTACGGGAAAGCCTGTATCGCCAGACGCCGGGTGCCAGCCTACAGTGACTGCATCTTTGATGACCTCCCAGGAGACCCTTCCATGACCACCCGCCGACTCGTCCTGACCCGTTCTGCCGCCGTGATCGGCGCCGCTTCGTCCGGCCTGCTGCTGCCGCAGATCGTGCGCGCCCAGTCCGACAAGCTGCGCGTGGGCTTCATGCTGCCCTACACCGGTACGTTCGCCCAGCTGGGCGTGGCGATCGAAAACGGCTTTCGCATGGCCATCAACGAACAGGGCGGCAAGCTTGGTGGCCGGGAGATCGAATACTTCAAGGTCGACGACGAATCGAACCCGGCCAAGGGCATCGAAAACGCGCAGCGCCTCGTGCAGCGCGACAAGGTCGATGTGCTGGTCGGCACCGTGCACTCCGGCGTCCAGATGGGCATTCACAAGGTCGCGCGCGAATCCGGCGTGCTCAACCTGATCCCCAACGCCGGCGTGCATATCGCCACCCGCGCCCAGTGCGCCCCCAACGTGTACCGCACCTCGTTCACCAATTCCCAGCCGACGCTGGCGCTGGGCAAGGCCATGGTCGACCGCGGTCACAAGAAGGCGGTCTGGATCACCTGGAACTACGCGGCCGGCGACGAAGCCTTTGAAGGCTTCGAGCAGAGCTACACCGCCGCTGGAGGCACCATCGTCAAGAAGCTGGGGCTGCCCTTCCCCAACGTCGAGTTCCAGGCCCTTCTGACCGAGATCGCCGCACTCAAGCCCGACGCCGTGGCCTGCTTCTTCGCCGGTGGCGGCGCGGCCAAGTTCCTCAAGGACTACGCCGCCGCAGGCCTGAACAAGTCGATCCAGCTCTACGGCTCCGGCTTCCTGACCGAAGGCGTGCTCGATGCCGCCGGTGACGCCGCCAACGGCGTGCTGACCACCATGCACTACAGCGACTCGCTGGACACGGCGCTGAACAAGAAATTCCGCCTGGAATACGCCAAGACCTTCAAGCTGCAGCCCGACGTCTACGCCGTGCAGGGCTACGACACCGGCCTGCTGATGGTCAAGGGCGCCAACGCCGTCAAGGGCGACCTGAACAACAAGAAGGCACTGTACGCCGCGATGGAGGGCGCGACCATCGACAGCCCGCGTGGCAAGTGGACCATGAGCAAGGCCCACAACCCGGTGCAGGACATGTACCTGCGCAAGGTCGAGAACAAGGAAAACAAGGTCATCGGCGTGGCTCAGAAGGCCGTGGCCGACTCCGGCGCCGGTTGCAAGCTGAGTTGATCCCCCCGCGCTGCCTTCGGCATCTCCCCCCAAGGGGCGATGCCAGCCGCCCGGCCAAGCCGGTTCGGCGGCATCCTTGACCTTTCGGGTCTGCCATGGACTTCGCCAATTTCCTCATTCAACTGCTCAACAGCCTGCAGTACGGGCTGCTGCTGTTCATGCTGGCCGCCGGCCTGACGCTGATCTTCGGCATCATGGGCGTGGTCAACCTCGCCCATGGCAGCTTCTACATGCTCGGCGCCTACCTCGCCTGGGCACTGGCGGCGCAGTTCGACAGCCTGGTGCTGGCGATCGTCGTCGGCAGCATCATTGCGGTTGCGTTCGGCTGGCTGCTGGAATGGCTGCTGTTCCGGCACTTCTACCACCGGGACCACCTGGACCAGGTGCTGCTGACCTTCGGCCTGATCTACATCTTTGAAGAGATCCGCTCGATCCTCTGGGGCGACGACGTGCACTCGGTCGCCGTGCCCGAAGCGGTGAACCAGTCGATCCAGCTGACCGAGAACCTGTCCTACCCGGTCTACCGGCTGGTGGTCTCGGGCGTGTGCATCGTGCTGGCGCTGGGCCTCTACGGCCTGATCAGCAAGACGCGGCTGGGCATGAAGATCCGCGCCGGCGCTTTCAACCGCGAGATGACCGAGGCGCTGGGCATCAACATCCGCCTGATTCACGGCGTCGTGTTTGCGCTGGGCGTGGCGCTGGCCGCGGTGGCGGGCATGGTGGCTTCGCCGCTGTCCAGCGTCTACCCCGGCATGGGCAGCTCGGTGCTGATCATGTGTTTCGTGGTGGTGGTGATCGGCGGCATCGGCTCGGTGCGAGGCGCCCTGGTCGCGGCCCTGCTGGTGGGTCTGGTCGACACCTTCGGCAAGGTGCTGCTGCCGCAGGTCGCCGGCATGGCGGTCTACATGCTGATGGCAGCGGTGCTGCTCTACAAGCCGGAAGGGCTGTTCAAGCAATGAGCAACGCCAAAGCACAACTCGAAAGACTGCCGCGTTCGATGCAGGCCGTGCTGATCGCCGGTGCCATCGCCCTCGCCGCCTTCCCGCTGGTGCCGATGGAAAGCACCGACTTCTACCTGCAGCTGCTCTCGCAGATGATGATCCTGGCGATCTTCGCGATGAGCCTGGACCTGCTGCAGGGCGTGACCGGTCTGGTCTCGCTCGGCCACGCGGCCTACTTCGGACTGGCCGGTTATGCGCTGGCCTTCCTCACGCCGCAGGACACGCCGATCAGCCTGTTCTGGAGCCTGCCGCTGGCGGCGGCCGGGGCCGGTCTGGCTGCGCTGGTGATCGGCTTCTTCGTGGTGCGCACCCACGGCATCTACTTCATCATGGTCACCATGGCCTTCGCGCAGATGGTGTTCTTCCTGTTCTTCGACAACAAGTCGCTGGGCGGCTCGGACGGCATCTACGTCAACTTCCGGCCCGACGCGACCGCCATCGGCCTGGACCTGGAAAACAAGCGCCACTTCTATTACTTCACCCTGGTGGTGCTGGTCGCGGTCTACCTGTTCCTGCGCCGCGTGCTGTTCTCGCCCTTCGGCCGCGTGCTGGCGGGCATCCGGGTCAACGAGCATCGGCTTCGCGCCGTGGGTTACAGCAGCTTCGGCTACAAGCTCGCCGCCTTCACGCTGGCGGGCACGCTGGCCGGGGTCGCCGGCTACCTCTGGGCCGCACAGACCGGTTTCGTGAACCCCGAGCTGATGGGTTTCCACATGAGCGCGCACGCGATCATGATGGTCATCCTCGGCGGCATGGGCAACTTCGCCGGTGCCATCGTCGGTGCCTTCAGCTTCGAATACGTGCTGCACCTGGTCAAGGACCTGCCCGCCATCGGCAGCTTCGAGACCGGCAAACACTGGCAACTCTGGATGGGCCTGTTCATCGTGTTCATCGTGATCGTGGCGCCGCGCGGCCTGCTGGGCCTGGGCGAGAAGTTCCTGAACCGCAACAAGGGAGCATCGAAATGAGCGATGTCGCCCTGCTCGCTGCGGACAGGCTGACCAAACGCTTCGGTGGCCTCGCGGCCGTCAATGAAGTCTCGGTCAAGCTCTACCGCGACAACCTGCACGCGGTCATCGGTCCCAACGGTGCCGGCAAGTCCACGCTGACCAACCTGCTCTCGGGCGACCTGCAGCCGACCTCGGGAAAAATCCTGTTCGGTGGCGAAGAAACCGCTGGTCACACCCCCGAGTCGATCTCGCGCCTGGGCCTGGGCCGCAGCTACCAGAAGACCAACATCTTCCTGCCCTTCACCGTGTGGGAAAACGTCCGCCTGGCCGCGCAGTCGCGTGAGCGGCACGCGCCCTGGAACCCGCTGCGCTGGCTGCAGTCGGCCGCCGCCATGAAGGTCGTCAACGAGCGCTGCGAACGCGCCATCGAACTCGCCGGCCTGACCCACCGAGCGCAGACCGTCGCCGCCACCATCAGCCACGGCGAGCAGCGCCAGCTCGAAATCGCGATGACGCTGGCCACCGAGCCGACCGTGCTGCTGCTGGACGAACCGCTGGCCGGCATGGGCCAGGCCGAGGCCGAAGGCATGATCGAGCTGCTGCTCAAGCTCAAAAAGGACCACGCGATGATGCTGGTCGAACACGACATGGACGCCGTCTTCGCGCTGGCCGACCAGCTGACCGTGATGGTCAACGGACAGGTGATCGCCAGCGGCACGCCGACTGAGGTGCGCAACGACCCGATGGTGCAGGCGGCCTACCTTGGCGAGGAGCATTGACATGAGCGCCGCGCAGGGCCGCCCCAAGCAAGCTCGCACCGCAGTGCGAAGCACGGAGGTTATCCATTGAGTCCACCCCTGATCCAGGCCACCGGCCTGCACACGCACTACGGCCAGAGCCACATCCTGCGCGGTATTGACTTCACCGTCCAGCCGGGCCAGACCATCGGCCTGATGGGCCGCAATGGCATGGGCAAGAGCACCCTGCTCAAGTCCATCATGGGCATCGTCAAGCCCAGCGGCGGCACGGTACACATCAAGGGACAGGCCATGACCGGCGCGCCGACCTTCGAGATCGCGCGACAGGGCATCGCCTACGTGCCCGAAGGCCGCGGCATCTTCGGCAACCTCAGCGTGAAGGAAAACCTGCTGATGTCGGCGCGCGCCGGAACGAAGGGGCAGCGCGACTGGACCTACGACCGCGTGCTCGAAACCTTCCCGCGCCTGTCCGAGCGCCTGGGCCACGGTGGGCAGCAGCTGTCCGGTGGCGAACAGCAGATGCTGACCATCGGCCGCGCGCTGATGACCAACCCTGACGTGCTGATCCTCGACGAGGCGACCGAAGGCCTGGCGCCGCTGATCGCCCGCGAGATCTGGCGCATCTGCGGCTTGATCCGCGAAAGCGGCATCAGCAGCATCATCGTGGACAAGGCCTGGAAGCAGGTCACGCAGATCACCGACCGCAACGTCATCCTCGTCAAGGGCGAGGTGGTGTTCGAAGGGTCGTCGCAAGAGCTGCTGTCCAAACCCGAACTGCTGGAACAGTACCTGGGCGTCTGAGGCCGCTCAGAGCAGCGGCCGCAGTTCCCGCGCCGCGTCCAGCAGCAGCGGCAGCAGGTCCTTGCGCATTGCGGCCGGCACCAGCCGGTCGGGCGAAGCCACCACGTTGAGCGCCGCCACCGTCTGGCCTTTCATGTTGCGCAGTGGCACCGCCAAGGCGTGCACGCCGAGTTCGTGTTCTTCGCTGGCGACGGCGTGGTCGTCGGCCTTGACGTGGGCCACGATGGCGCGCAAGGCCTTGTGATCGACCGTCGTCTTCGGCGTCAGCCGCGCCAGCTCGCGCCCCTTGAGCCAGGCGGTGAACGCCACCCGAGGCATCGCCGCCAGCAGCACACGCCCGGTCGACGTCGCGTGCACCGGCAGCCGAGCGCCCAGGTGCAGGCCGTAGGCCATCAGCCGCTGCCCGCCGACCGACGCACTGCGCGCCACGATCACCACTTCGTCGCCGTCGAGCACAACGGCCGAAAACGATTCGCGCGTTTGCGCCGCCAGCCGGTTCAGCGTGGGCTGCAGCAGGCGGGGCAACCTGGCGGATGACAGGTAGCTGCCCGAAAAGCGCAGCACCTTGGCCGAGAGCCAGTAGTGCGTGCCATCGGTGTCGAGGTAGCCCAGATAGGCCAGTGTCAGCAGGTGGCGCCGCGCAGCGGCGCGCGTGAGGCCGGCGCGCTCGGCGGCCTGGGTGGCGTTCAGGCGCTGGCGTTCGGTGTCGAAGCTCTCCAGCACCGCCATGCCCTTGGCCATGCCCTCGATGAAGTCGGCCTTGGCGATCTGACGGAGTTCGGTGGTCATAGTGCGCGATGATCGCACATTTGATCTGATGACCGCGCAGCGCCGCCGCCGTGGTATTGAGACATGAAAGGCGGCTGCCTACAGTCTGTGCATTCCACAGAATCAGGAGACATTCCCATGCGCACCCAGGTCGCCATCGTCGGTGCAGGCCCCTCCGGCCTGCTGCTCGGACAGCTGCTGCACAAGGCCGGCATCGACGCCGTCATCGTCGAACGCCAGAGCCCCGACTACGTGCTCGGCCGCATCCGCGCCGGCGTGCTGGAGCAGGTCGCGACCGATCTGATGGACGAAGCGGGTGTCGGGCAGCGCATGCATGCCGAAGGCCTGGTGCACACCGGATTCGACATGCTGTTCAACGGTGAGCGCCACCGCATCGACCTGGAAAAACTCACCGGCGGCAAGAAAGTCATGGTCTACGGCCAGACCGAAGTGACCCGCGACCTGATGGACGCCCGCAAGGCCGCGGGCCTGCCCACGGTGTACGAGGCCGCCAACGTGCAGGTGCACGATTTCGACACCGCCAAGCCGCGCGTCACCTATGAGAAGGATGGCCAGAGCCACACCATTGACTGCGACTTCATCGCCGGCTGCGACGGCTTCCATGGCGTCTGCCGTGCCAGCGCGCCCCGCAACGCGATCAAGGAGTTTGAAAAGGTCTATCCCTTCGGCTGGCTCGGCCTGCTGTCGGATACACCGCCGGTGCACCACGAACTGATCTATGTGAACCACCCGCGGGGTTTTGCGCTGTGCTCGCAGCGCAGCGCCACGCGCAGCCGCTACTACCTGCAGGTGCCGTTGACCGACAAGATCGAACAGTGGAGCGACGACGCCTTCTGGAACGAGCTCAAGCTGCGCCTGGACCCGGAAGCGGCAGAAAAACTGGTGACCGGCCCCAGCCTGGAAAAGAGCATCGCGCCGCTGCGCAGCTTCGTCACCGAGCCGCTGCGCTTCGGCCGCATGTTCCTTGCGGGCGACGCCGGCCACATCGTGCCGCCCACCGGTGCCAAGGGCCTGAACCTGGCGGCCACCGACGTGAAGTACCTGAGCAACGCGCTGGTCGAGTTCTACAGCGACAAGAGCGAAGCCGGCATCGACAGCTACTCCGAGCGCTGCCTCAAGCGCATCTGGCGCGCCGAGCGCTTCAGCTGGTGGTTCACGTCCATCATGCACAACTTCGACAACGAAGGCGCCATCAACGGCAAGCTGCAGCAGGCCGAGCTGGACTACCTGATGCACTCCGAAGCCGGCCTGAAAACCATCGCCGAAAACTACGTCGGCCTGCCGCTGGATTTCGGGCAGTGACCACGATGCGGCCGGGCGTGTCTCCTGCGCGCGCCGGTGGTCATCACTTGGCGGTACATTGACGCAAACGTCAACCTGTACCGCCATGTCCGCATCCCCCTCTTCCTCCCCCATCGCAAAGCCCCTCAAACCCCTGCGCGGTGTGCGCGTGCTCAGCCTCGCGCTGAACCTGCCCGGCCCGGCCGCGTTCATGCGCCTGAAGGCCATGGGCGCGACCTGCCTCAAGGCCGAACCGCCCAGCCCGAAAGGCTCAAGCACCGGCGACCCGATGGGCCAGTACAACCGCGGTGCCTACGACACGCTGCACGCGGGCATCAAGGTCGTGACCATCGACCTCAAGAGCGAGAAAGGGCAGCAGAACCTGCACAAGGAACTGGCGCGCACCGACGTGCTGCTGACCTCGTTCCGCCCCTCGGCGCTGGCCAAGCTCGGGCTCACGTGGAAAGCGCTGCACAAGGCCTACCCGGCGCTGTCGGTGGTCGCCATCGTCGGCGCACCCGGCGCGCGCGCCGAAGAACCGGGCCACGACCTCACCTATCTGGCCGACGCGGGCCTCGTGACCGGTCTGGACCTGCCCGCCACGCTGTTTGCCGACATGGGCGGCGCGCTCATGGCCAGCGAAGCGGCGCTGAAGGCCGTGCTGGTGCAGAAAACCAGCGGCAAGGGCTCGTTCCAGGAAGTCGCGCTGAGCGATGCCGCCGCCTGGCTCGCCCTGCCCCGCACCTGGGGCCTGACGCAGCCCAAGGGCGCCGTCGGCGGTGCGCACGCGGGCTACCGCGTCTACCCCTGCAAGGACGGTCGAGTCGCCGTGGCCGCACTGGAGCCGCACTTCGCGGCCTCGCTGTGCGCCGCGGCCGGTGTCGCGATGCACGGCATGGGCAGCCTGTTCCAGCCTGCCACGCACAAGGCGATTGCCGCCTTCCTCGCCGGCCAGACGCGCAAGCAGCTCGACGCGCTTGCCACCGCGCGCGACATTCCGCTGCACACGCTCGGCAGCTGACGGCTCCTACCGCCTCAGGCGGTTTCGGACACAGGTGCCGCCACCTCACCCGGCACGGGAAAGCGGCGTGTGCGCTCGCAATGGTGCGACCACACCGGCGTTCCGCCGACGAACACCCGCGTATCACCGGTGTTCAGCGTTTCCCAGACTTCGTCCGAGGTCAGCGGTTCGGTCGCGACGATCACCATGCGGTCGTCGTGCCCGTTGAGTTCACCCAAGTCCATGCTCAGGTCGCAGTCGATCAGCCGCGCGTGCGGGAACGGGTGCGCGCGCTGCAGGGTCGCGAGCTGGCTGGAGCAGTGCACGAACAGCGCCTCGCCATTGGTCAGCAGATAGTTGAAGTTGCCGTGGCGCGCGATCTCGGCGTTGCACATCGCCAGTTCAGGCGCAATCGCGTCCCAGGTCGGCGGCCGCTGCCAGCCGGCGAACGCGGCGCGCAGCCGCTGCATCAGGTAGCAGAACGCCTTCTCGCTGTCGGTGCTGCCGGCCGGCAGGTAACTGCCGTCCAGCGGTGGGTGGAAATTCTGCAGGTCGCCGTTGTGTGCGAAGAACCAGTGCCGCCCCAGCCACTCGCGGCTGAACGGGTGGGTGTTCGCCAGGCCGACCGCACCCTGCGTCGCCTTGCGGATGTGCGAGATCACGTTGTGCGAGCGGATCGGGTGCTCGCGCACGAAGGCCGCCAGCCGCGATTCGCTGGCGGGGCGGTCGTCGAGAAAAGAACGAGCGCCCGATGGTTCGTAGAACGCGATGCCCCAGCCATCGATGTGGTCCGCCGTGCAGCCGCCGCGCTGCGCAAATCCGGTGAACGAGAAACGGATCGAGGCCGCGGCGCTGCTGTTCATGCCCAGAAGCTGGCACATCGGCAACCCTTCAGTTCGCCAGTGAAAACTCCACCGCTGCCAGCGCGTGCAAGGCCGTGGTGTCGAAGGTCGGGATCGGGCTATCTTCGGGGCGGATGATCAGCGGCAGCTCGGTGCAGCCCAGCACCACGCCCTGCGCGCCGCGCGACCGCAGGTCGGTGATGCAGTCGGTGAACCACTGGCGCGAGATTTCGTGCAGCTCGCCGCGGCACAGCTCCTCGAAGATGATGCGGTGGATCTCCTGGCGCTGCACCTCGTCGGGCAGCACGCAGCGGATGCCGCGCTGGGCCAGCCGCTCGACGTAGAAAGCGCGTTCCATCGTGAAACGCGTGCCCATCAGGCCAACCGTGTCCAGCCCCTGCGCCAGGATCGCGTCGGCCGTGACGTCGGCGATGTGGATCAGCGGCACGTCGGTCGCCGCCTGCACCTGCGGCGCCAGCTGGTGCATGGTGTTGGTGCCGATCAGCAGGCACTCGGCGCCGGTATCGCTGAGGCGCCGCGCGGCGTCGCACAGGATGCCCGCCATGCCGTCCCAGTCGCCAGCGCGCTGGCGCTGGGCGATGTCCTGGAAATCGAGGCTGACCAGGTTCATGCGCGCACTGCTCAGGCCACCCAGCCGGCGCGCCACCTCGCGGTTGATGATCTGGTAATAGAGGGTGGTCGACTCCCAGCTCATGCCGCCGATCAGGCCAATGGTTTTCATGGATTCTCCGTGGTGAAGCGATGCAGGAAGTTTCCCATCTCCCCCGTGGAAATGGCTTGCCTTTTCTGCCTCGATGAAGGCAATATGGAGCATTAACTTGCTCAGAAATACCATGAAAAGAAAACTGGATGCCACGGACCGACAGATTCTGGAGATTCTGCAGCGCAGCGCAGATACCCCGCTGGCCGAGGTCGCCGCCGCGGTGCACCTCTCGTCCACGCCCTGCTGGCGCCGCATCCAGCGCCTGCGGGAGCAGGGCTTCATCACGCGCCAGGTCGCCCTGGTCGATGCGGCCAAGATCAATCTGGGCGTGACGGTCTTCGTCTCGGTGCGCACCAGCCAGCACAACCAGGCCTGGTTCGAGCGCTTTCGCGACGCGGTGCGCGACATTCCCGAAATCGTCGAGCTCTACCGCATGAGTGGCGACGTCGACTACCTGATGAAGATCTTGGTGCCCGACATCGCGGCCTACGACAGGGTCTACCAGCGCCTGATCCGCTCGGTCGACCTGTCGGACGTCAGCAGCAGCTTCGCGATGGAAGAACTCAAGAACACCACCGCCCTGCCGCTGGACTACGCCGACTGAAGGCGATGCCCATCAACGCTGGGGCGTTGGCTCCAGCACCTCGTGCGCCCAGCCCGGCAGCGGCTCGGCCTGCCAGCTGACCGCCCCCGCCCGCAGCCTCGCCACCAGCCGCGGCAGCTGGAACAGCTCGCCCGGAGGCACCGAGGTGTCGTAGAGCAAGGCCAGATCGGCCCGCCGCACCGCCACTCCCAGGTGCCGCACCGTGCGCGGATAGCGCGCGAGGATGCGCTCCGGCGGTACCGGGTGCCCGCCCTCCCGCACGCGCTGCGCCACGCGCCCGAGCAGTTGCTGCGGATCGTCGACGCACACCACCAGCAGCACCACGGCAAAGCCTGCCCGCTTTGCCGCAGCCATCAGGTCGAGCTTGGAGGTGTGCGAGAACACGGTTTCGCTGGCGAACGAGCGCCCCTGTTCGAGGCACTGCGCACGCCGTGCGTCGGCCCACAGGCGCGCCTGCCGCGAGCGCTCGGACGGGTCGGCGATGTGCTGCAGCTGCGCCGTCTCATGCAGGTCGGCGTTGATGAATTCGGCGCCGGCAGGAATCAGGCCCTCGGCCACGGCCGAGCGGTAGAGCGTGGATTTGCCGGCGCCGTTGGGGCCGGCCAGCAGATAGAAAACCGGGGCAGCCAAACCGGGCGTGGACGCGAGGTCGGTTCGGGCTTCGTCAGGCGGCGCGCGGCATTGCGGCGTCGGCCTTCTGGCGGTTGGCGCTGACCGTGCTGCGCACCGCCTGCACCAGCCGGCCGGTGGTTTCGGCGTCGGCAAAGCGCGCTTCGATCGCGTCCAGCGATTCGTCCAGGGCGCCACCGCTCTGGCGGGCGTCGTAGCGGGCGATGGCTTCGCGGGCCTCCTGCACCGTCAGGCCGGTTTCGTCGGCGATGCGACCCAGCGTGGCCCAGTATTCGATCTGCCCCGCCACCGAGCGGCGCTGCGGCTGGGCCGCCTCACGCGCCTGCTGCACCAGGGCAGCGGGCAGTTTCACGGATGCAAACGGGCTCGGGGAAGCGGGCATGGCAGACTCCTGTTTGGCGCATTTTGCGCCAAAGTGCGGCAATCGGCAAATTTGTATCATCGGCCGCTCTAGGAGGAAAGCGCCGTCATGAGAAAACAAGGCACCCTCATCCGATGGGATGACGCCAAGGGCTTCGGTTTCATCGAAAGCCCGCAATCCAGCGCACAGCTGTTTGTCCACATCCGCGACTGGCGCGGCAAGGCACCACCCGCCATCAACTCCCGGGTCAGCTTCGAAGAAATCCATGTTGGCAGCAAAGGCCCCCGGGCCATGGACGTCCGCCCGGAGAACGAGCGAGCCGCCGCCCCCCTGCAGTCTCCGCGCGCCACCTCGCGCACGGCAGCGCCCGCGGCCCGAAGGCCGCAGCGAAGCCAGTCCTCCCGCAACACATCGGCGCCCCGGCAGGAAACTTCCGCCTGGCCTGCGTTTGCACTGATGATCGTCTGGCTTGGCCTGCTCGTCGCGGGCGTGTCGCTCGGTCGCCTGACCTGGATGTTCCTGCCTGCGGCTTTGGTCCTGAACCTGGTCACGTTCTTCGTCTACTGGCAGGACAAGTTCGCCGCAACCAAGGGCGCCTGGCGCACGGCGGAAAACACCCTGCACCTTTTCGGCCTGCTCGGCGGCTGGCCCGGCGCGTGGTTTGCGCACCAGATCCTGCGGCACAAGTCGTCCAAGCAGGCGTTCCGCAATGTCTACTGGATGACGGCGATCCTGAACGTCATCGCACTGGGCGGCTGGGTGCTGCTGCCCTGGTTGCCGCTGGCCCGCTGAACGCCCGGGCGGAGTCTGCTTACTCGCCCCCGCCGAACAGCCGCGCGAAGAAGCCCTTCTTTTTGTTCAGGTGCAGCTCGCGGATCAGCTCTTCCTTGATCTGCGCCTTCATGTCGGCGTCACCGTGGCTGACGTTCTTCAGATACACCTTCACCGCGTCCGAGTAGCTGCGGTCGTCGTTGCGGATGTGGTTGAACAGCCAGCGCGAGAGCATGGCGTGCAGTTCGGACGCGACGTCTTCGCCCGCATCGAAGCGCATGCGGTATTCGCCCACCTTGCGGGTGAACAGCTCGTGGATCTTCTTGTGCGGGCCGGCAAACATGTAGCCCGCGTCCGCCATCAGAGATTCCTCGAACGCGAAGTGCGACAGCGTGTAGTCGACCATCTCGTCGATCACCGCACCCACGGCCGCGCGGTCGTGGTGGTCACGTGCGTCATAGAGCTGGTTGATGTACTCAACGATCCGCTTGTGCTGACCGTCGATTTCGCGGATGCCGGTTTCGAGGTCGGTCGTCCAGTTCAGATGTGTCATGTGGGTGCCCCTCATCAGGTGACAGGTGCCACCCGGAAAAGTGACAAATTGTGTGAGAGATCGCGCAGCGGTGTGGCGAAATCCACTCAGACCATGACCTACCTCAATTTTTCACACCAAGCCTGAGTACATGCTGCCTAGTAGACGCGCTCGATCTTGAAACCTTTGCCCTGCAGCAACCTGGGCAAGCCCTGCGGCCCCACCATGTGCAGCGCACCCACTGCCGCAAACACGCTCACATCCGCATGCAGCCGCTCGATCGCATCGGCCAGCCCCGGGTTGCGCCCGTCCACCAGGCGCGCATAGGCCTCGCGCTCGTTCGGTGAGTTCAGGCAATCACACCACTCCGCATAGGCCTCGATGTCCTTGAAATCGCGGGTCTCCCATGCACGGGCCAGCCGCGCCAGCCCCTGGTTCGCCTTCGGCCGCTGCAACTCCGCCAGCGCTTCGCGCACCATGTCCGCCGCTTCGTCGTCGCTGCGCGCGAGGATCGCCGAAAGCTGGGTCTGCGCCGTCTCCAGCCCCACCACCGGGCGCTGACCGCCCAGGCTGCGCATCAGCAGCACCGACTCGGCGCCGTAGAGCGGAAACAGGCCTTGACGCTGCGCCTGCGCAACCGCGAGTTGGGACACATGAAACTCCGGCGCGCCCCGATCCAGATCCGCCGCCGGCAGACACTCCGCTGCCCAGGCCGCGCGCAGCGACTGCATCAGCTCAGCCGGCAGAGCCCGCGGCGGCCCCTGCGTCGCGTCCTGCAAGGTCGACTGCACCGCCGGGTCGGTCACATCAATCTCCAGCGCCAGCACGCCAGTGCGAAACAGCGAAGCTTCCGCCCTCGGCCCCAGCGCGAACCACTCCGGCCGTCCGGCGTGGATCGTCCCGTACAGATAGGAGTCGCGTCCGTTGCGACTGATGCGCCAGAGAAAACCGCGGTCGGTCGCCTGCTGCTGTGCCTTGAGCATCAGCTCGCGACTGGGGGGCGTGGGCTGGGGTGGGCAAGAACCGGCGCCAGCCGATGCGGCGTTGGAGTTTGCCGCGGCGCACAGGCCGGCAAAGGCCAAGGCGAGGCTTGCGATGTGACGCCGTGAGAGGGTTCTTTGCAGCATCAATGCATTGTCAGTGCAGTGCGCAGCTGGCGTCACAGGACAGGCAACAAGACCTCGCCAGACGCGGCACGCTGGTGGTCAATTGCATAGCGAACGGACCTGTTGGCGAGGCGAGAACCAGCCGAAGCGTGTAGTACGATATTTCGGCCAATATTGTTTCAATCGTTAAGATTTCTTACGCTTGATCCACGAATTGGGCACACAACTTTCAAGGAGGAATTTCATGAACCGCTTGTCCAAAACGTTCTTTACCGCCGCAGGAATCTCGATCCTGGCCGCGTGCGGTGGAGGTTCCAGTGAACCAGCCGACGCATATGTCGGCGCATGGAGGTCTGCCTGCTATTCCTATGTGGGAAATGACGGCAATACCTACTTCAAACGGCTAACGAACAATTTTTCCAAGGCTTCAGCCACCTCACTGAACGTAACGTTCACCGATTCGACCGCACACTCCGACCCTGCCTGTAACAACGTCCTGGGTGTCATTCCCAGTCCGTCCGGAGGAACCATCCAGTTGGGCCCCAAGGCCAGCTTTCTGGGCGGCGAAGTGGACTCGATCAGTGCGACGTTTCCATCGGAAACCCTGGTCGGCTACATGACGGTCAGCGCATCGCAACTGTTCATCGTTGCTGATGCACCCAATATCACCCTCACCGGCTGGGGCGTCGGATCGCCCTACTCCAGAACCGAGGCCAAACAGGCACCAGCACCTGCGCTGATCAAGAGCAGCGGCGACAGCGATGGCCTGGCACCGGCAACCCAGCAAACTGGGTACTCCCGCTAACAGGCCACTCGCCGGGGGAAGTGGGTTCGTCCAGCGCCAGGGCCAGGCCCTCACTTCCTCCGGTCTTTCACCCCCGCCCGCGGCGGCAATCCCGTGTGCTGCGTCAGGATCCGGCCCTTGACCGGAGCCTTGCCAGCGGGGCTTGAAGCGGAACCCTTCCCTGCCCCACCTGGCGTCGAGTTCTTCTTGCGCGCGCTCTGATATCCGCCGTCGGTCATCGGCTGAAAGGTCGGGATCAGGTGGTGTTTGCCGTTGCCGATCAGGTCGGAGCGGCCCATGGCCTTGAGCGCCTCGCGCAGCAGCGGCCAGTTGTTCGGGTCGTGGTAGCGCAGGAAGGCCTTGTGCAGGCGGCGGCGTTTGTCGCCGCGCACGATGTCCACCCGCTCGGCCCGCTCGTCCCTGTGGATGCCTTTGAGCGGGTTGAGGTTGCTGTGGTACATGGCCGTGGCGGTGGCCATGGGGCTGGGGTAGAAGGTCTGCACCTGGTCGGCGCGGAAGCCGTTTTTCTTCAGCCAGATCGCGAGGTTCATCATGTCCTCGTCGCTGGTGCCGGGGTGCGCGGCGATGAAGTACGGAATGAGGAACTGCTTCTTGCCGGCCTCTTCGCTGTACTTCTCGAACAGCTGCTTGAACTTGTCGTAGCTGCCGATGCCGGGCTTCATCATCTTGGACAGCGGCCCGCCTTCGGTGTGCTCGGGCGCGATCTTGAGATAGCCGCCGACGTGGTGCTGCACCAGTTCCTTCACGTATTCCGGGCTCTTGACGGCCAGGTCGTAGCGCAGGCCGGAGCCGATCAGGACCTTCTTGATGCCCTTCAAGGCCCGCGCGCGGCGGTAGATCTTGATGAGCGGGTCGTGGTTGGTCGTGAGGTTCTGGCAGATGCCGGGGTAGACGCAGCTGGGCTTGCGGCAGGCGGCTTCGATGGCCGGGCTGCGGCAGCCCAGGCGGTACATGTTGGCGGTGGGGCCACCCAGGTCAGAGACCACGCCGGTGAAGCCCGCCACCTTGTCGCGCATCTCTTCGACTTCACGAATGATCGAATCTTCGGAGCGGCTCTGGATGATGCGGCCTTCGTGCTCGGTGATGGAGCAGAAGGTGCAGCCACCGAAGCAGCCGCGCATGATGTTCACGCTGAACCGAATCATTTCCCAGGCCGGAATCTTGGTCGCGCCGTCGTGTTTGCCGTGTTCGTCGGCGTAGGCCGGGTGCGGGCTGCGCGCATAGGGCAGATCGAAGGCGTAGTCCATCTCGGCCGTGGTCAGCGGGATGGGCGGCGGGTTGATCCAGACGTCGCGCGCCGTGCTGCCTTCACCGTGCGCCTGCACCAGCGCACGGGCGTTACCGGGGTTGGTTTCCAGGTGCAGCACGCGATTGGCGTGGGCGTAGAGCACCGCGTCGCTCTTCACCTGCTCGTAGCTGGGCAGGCGGATCACGGTGCGCTCACGCGGAAGCTTGGCCACACCGCCCGCACCTTGCGGGCGGTGAATGGTGATGGGTTTGACGGTGGGGTCGGAGGCCGGGGCGCCCTCTTCCTTCGAACAACTCTGGCCCTGGGCCTGCGCCTGCTCGCTGGTGGTCAGGTAAGGATTGATGTGGTCTTCGACGTGGCCGGGCTGATCGACTTCGGTCGAATCGAGCTCGATCCAGCCCTCGGCTGTCGGGTCGCCGGGACGGCGCACGAAGGCGGTGCCTCGCACGTCGGTGATCTGCTCGATGGGTTCGCGCGCGGCGATGCGGTGTGCCACCTCGACCAGCGCGCGCTCGGCGTTGCCGTAGAGCAGCAGATCGCACTTGGCGTCCACCACGATGCTGCGGCGCACCTTGTCGCTCCAGTAGTCGTAGTGGGCGATGCGGCGCAGGCTGCCTTCAATGCCGCCGAGCACGATGGGCACATCCTTGTAGGCCTCGCGGCAGCGCTGGCTGTAGACGATGGCGGCGCGGTCGGGGCGCTTGCCGCCCACGTCACCAGGGGTGTAGGCGTCGTCGCTGCGGATCTTCCGGTCGGCGGTGTACCGGTTGATCATGGAATCCATGTTGCCCGCCGTCACGCCCCAGAACAGGTTGGGTTTGCCCAGCGCCTTGAAGGGTTCGGCGCTCTGCCAGTCGGGCTGGGCAATGATGCCGACCCGGAAGCCCTGTGCCTCCAGCACCCGGCCGATCACGGCCATGCCGAAGCTGGGGTGATCCACATAGGCGTCGCCCGTGACCAGGATGATGTCGCACGAATCCCAGCCGAGCTGCTCCATTTCTGCCCGGCTCATGGGCAGGAAAGGAGCGACACCGAAGCGCTTGGCCCAGTACGGGCGGTAACTGGTCAGCGGCTTGGCGTTGCGCGCGAAAAAGGAGACGTCGATCGGGGCGTTCATGGAGGGCGTTCGGGGTAACCCGCAAGTGTAGGTGTTGGGCATCAACCTTGTTGCCGTCCGGGACCGCAAGAAATGTCCGTATCCCGTGCCCAGAATGGGTCGCTCCCCCACCCTTCTTGGAGCGATCTCATGCGATTCACCCCCCAACCCCAGGCCCTGCACGTCGTCGGCCTCGCCCTGCGCACCCACAACGGCGAGGCCTTCCAGACCATTCCGCCGCTCTGGGCGCGGTTCGCACAGTCCGGTCTCGCCGAACGCGTGCCGCACCGGCTGTCGGACGATGTCTACGCGGTCTACACCCACTTCCAGAATGCGGGCGTCGACAACCAGGGCTGGTACACCCTGGTGATCGGACACGCCGTGCCCGGCGACACGCCCGCGCTGCCGCCCGAGGGGCTGGTGCATGTGGTCGCGCCGGCCTCGCGGCGCGCGGTGTTTGAGGTGGCGCAAGGCAGGCCCGACCTCGTTGAGGCCGAATGGCAGCAGATCTGGCAACGCAGCGACCTGCAGAAAACCACGCTGGCAGACTACGAGCGATACCAGCCGGACGGCTCGATCAGCATCCACATCGGCGTTTTGGGGGGCCTGAATGAACGAGAAGATTGATCTGAAGAAGACCCTGAAGGACCTGTACCAGGCTTCGGCCAAAGAGCCGGCGGTGGTCGAGGTGCCGACGCTGCGCTACCTGATGGTCGACGGCGAAGGCGACCCCAACACCGCGTCGGCCTATGCCGAGGCGGTCGAGGCACTGTTCTCGGTTTCGTACATGGCGAAGTTCATGGTCAAGAAGGGCCCACAGGCCATCGACTACGGCGTCATGCCGCTCGAAGGCCTGTGGTGGTCGGACGATCTGTCGGCCTTCCGCACCGGCGCCAAGGACCGCTGGAAGTGGACCGCGATGATCGTGCAGCCGGACTTCGTGGGCGACGAGGTGATCGGCGCGGCCATCGACGAGGTGCGCAAGAAAAAGAAGCTGCCGGGTGTGGACCGGCTGCGGCTGGACAGCCTGACGGAAGGCCGTTGCGCGCAGATCCTGCACGTCGGGCCGTTCTCCGAGGAAGGCCCGACCATCGAGCGGCTGCACGCCTTCATCACCGCGCGCTCGGCGCTGCGCGGCAAGCACCACGAGATCTACCTCAGCGACATCCGGCGCGCGGAGGCGGCGAAGTGGAAAACCATCGTCCGGCAGCCGATGGCATGAGCAACACACCATCACCGCAATGGGTTGACTACCGGGCTCAGCTGCTGCGCGTCACTGCCCACATCCACGACCACCTCGCCGAGCCGCTGGACCTGGCCGAACTGGCGGTGGTGGCTGACCTGTCGCCCTTCCACTAGCACCGGATCTACCACGCGCTGATGGGCGAAACGGTGGCGGCGACCGTGCGGCGTCTGCGGCTGCACCAGGCCTCGGGCTACCTCGCGCAGACCGCGCTGACCGTGACCGAGATCGCCCGGCGCTGCGGCTACCCGAATGCGCAGTCGTTCACCCGCGCGTTCCGCCAGTTTTTCGGCGAGAGCCCGCAAGCCTGGCGCGAGACAAGGACCGACGGCCTTCCCTGGAGGGCAGCCGCAGCGGCGCAGCCGGATGGCTGGCCGGTGACCGTGCGCGAGGTGCCTGCGATCGAGGTTGCGGGCCTGCCGCACCGGGGAAGCTACATGCGCATCGGGCGCGCCTTCGAAACCGCGCAGATCCGGTTCGCGGCGCAGGGTTTGATGCGGCCGGACACGCGCTGGTTGGCGCAGTACCTGGACGATCCGTTTGCCTTTCCCGAATCGCAGCTGAGTTCACGCGCCGGGTTCTCGCTGCCTCCCGGCGCCGAGGTCGCGCCGCCGCTGCAGCGATTCACGCTGGGCGGCACTCCTTGCGGTGTGCTGCGCTACCGCGGCCCTTACCCCAACATGCGCGACGCCTACCAGTGGCTCTACGGCACCTGGCTCATCGGCTCGGGGCACGCGCTCGCCGACCAGCCGGTGTTCGAGGAATACCTCAACAGCCCGCGCGACACAGCGCCCGCGGACCTGCTGACCGACATCTACCTGCCGCTGGCCTCGCCGGTCACCACTGCGCGCTGAGGCTCACAGGTCTTTCAGCGCAGCGTCGATGTGCGCCTGGAACAGCGCCGGGTCGGCCAGCGCGTTGGCGTTCATCAGCGCCAGCTTGACGAGGAACAACTCGGTTTTTTCGGCGCCGACGGCGTCGATGGCGGTGGCGAGCTGGTCGTATACCTGCTCAAGGCCTGGGATGGTCAGGGCGTTCTGGCTGCTCATGCGGTGGCTCCCGTGTTCAGGCCGGCGGCGGTATGGAGGGCGTCGCGCAGGCGGGTCGCGTCCAGCGACGTCCATCGCGCGCAGACGTGCTGGTCGGGCCGCAGCAGGTAGGCGCCACCGTCCAGGAGGCCATGCCGTTCGCGCAGATGGCCGCTGGCATCCGGCAGGGTCAGGTCGGCGCCGGACACCGGCTGGCTGGCGCCGACAGCGATCACCTGCAGCGGCAGGCCTTTGGCGCGCATTTCTGCGACCACTGCCAGCAGCTCGCCCGGGATCGACGCCTCCGTGGCGAGGAGCAGCGTGAAACGGTGATCCAGGTGATCCAGCAGGAAGTCGTCGGGGCCGAGGCAGACGTTGCGCGGCGGCGCACCGTGGCCCGGGCCGGTGTCGAACAGGTCGTTGTCGTCGCCGACGGCGTTGATCGGAGAGGCACCATATTCGTGCGGCCGCGAAGTGCGCCAGTGGTAGAGCGGCCCGACGAAGGGCTGGGTCAGCGACAGCGAGAGCACGGCGTCGCGCAGCAGGCGGAAACCGCGGGTGGGCGGCGTCATGAAGCGCGTGCTCTTGCCGGCCTCGTCGATGATTTCGCGTGCGGCGCCCACGCGCTCGCTGCTGTAGCTCTGCAGAAGCGATGCGGGCGCCAGGCCTTTGACCACCAGCGCCAGCCGCCAGGCCAGGCCCTGCGCGTCCTGGAAACCGGTGTTCGCGCCGCGCACACCGAAGATCGGCAGCAGGTGGGCCGCGTCGCCAGTGAAAAGCACGCGGCCGTGCACATAGTCGGGCAGCGTGAGCGCGCGCGCCGAATACACCGAGTACCAGTCCATTTCCCAGGAAATGCCAGCGTGGCCGATCATGGTCAGTTGCGCGTCGATGCGGGCCTTGAGTGACTCCGGTTTCAGCGCCTCTTCGGGCGTTTCGCCGGGCGGCAGCTGGTAGTCGAGCCGCCACAGGCCGTGTGGCTCGCGGTGCATCAGGATGGTGTTGCCCGGGTTCCAGTCGGGGTCGAAGAAGGCCAGGCGTTCGGTCGGCAGCGGCAGGTCGATGCGGATGTCAGCGATGACGAACCTGCCTTCGTAGGACGCGCCTTCGAGCTTGAGGTCCATCAGCGCGCGCACGACCGAACGCGCACCGTCGGCGGCGACCAGCCAGTCGGCGTTCAGCGTGTACGGGCCTTCGGCGGTGTCGACCTGCAGCGTGGCGCCCGCGCTGTGTTGCTCGAACGAGACCAGCTTGTTGCCCCAGCGCAGCTCGATCAGCGGGCTGGCCGCGCAGGCTTCGGCCAGGTACTGCTCCAGGTACTGCTGCTGGATGTTGATCAGCGGGAAGAAGCGGTCGTCGGGGTCGTGCGGGTTCTCCATGCGGAACACGCGCTGGCCGCGGTAGTAGGAGTTGCCGCAGTTCCAGGGCAGACCGTTCTCGGAGATGCGGTGCGCCACGCCGACCTGCTGCAGGATCTCCATCGAACGGCGCGTGAATGCGATCGCGCGGCTGCCTTCGGAGACCTGGCGCTCGGCTTCGAGCACGACGCTTTTGACGCCGTGCTGCGCCAGTGCCAGCGCGGTCACCAGACCGATTGGCCCGGCGCCGGCGATCACGACCGGGGCGTGCTGTTCCTTGGGGTGCAACGACGGCAACCAGGCGTCGAACACCTGGTAGTCGTAGTAGATCGAGCGCCGGGGTTCGGCGTGCGGCTGGTGCATGGTCTGTCTCCTGTGCTGCCGCGCAGTGTAGGCAGCGGTTGCCTGCCGCATGTCCTGAAAACAGGACAGAAAGGGAAAGCCCTCAGCCGGCCGACTCCAGCAGCGCCGCGACCAGTTCGCGCTGCCCGGCCACACCCAGCTTGCGGTAGACGCGCTGGCAGTAGGTCTGGGCGCTCGACGCCGTGAGCCCCAGGCGCGCAGCCAGCGCGGCGGTGTCCAGCCCGTCCATAAGCGCCATCACCACATCACTGTCGCGCTGCGTCAGAGCAGGCCAGCGCCGCACCGCGCGCGCCAGCAACAGACCGCGCAAGTCCTGGTGCACCGCCAGCCCGGTGTGGTGCAGGCGCACAGCCTGCACGATCAGCGGCGCGAAGGCCTCGACCACGGCGACGGCAGCATCGTCAAAGGGGCCGTGTTCGGTGCCGCGGTACAGGTGCACCGACATCCAGCGCCGCCCTTCGTACAGCGCCAGCACCGCCAGCCGATCGGCCACCTGCGGCAGTTCGTAGCAAGTCCGACGGTACTCCGCGTGGGCGATGTCGGCGCCGGTCTGGCGGTGCAGCAGGATGCGCGGCGCGTCCGACCCGGCCCTCTGCGCCGCGGCCCACTCGGCCTGCATCACCTCCGCCAGCCCATCGAGCCGGTAGAAGCGGCTCACATAGGACTCGGCGATGTGGGGCAGCTCCTGCGTGCGCGAGCGGTCGCCGACCGCCACCACCACCGGCTTGCGGCCCGGTTCGAAGGCGAAGACCGTGCATTGCGCCAGCGGAGCATGCGCCCCGACCAGCCGCAGCAGGTCTTCGGCCACGGCGTCGCGCGCGCCTTGCCCGAGGTGGGACAGCAACGCGCTGGCCTGCGCCAGTGGCAGATTCAGCGCGGGAAGCGGGCGACTGCCCAGCACCCAGTGGCTCGGCGGGGGACGGGACATGCGGGGCACTGTAGCGCAGGCGACGCCGCTGCGCTCCTAGCATGCAGGCCACCGCCACCGGAGAACACCATGCCCGACTTCAGCACCCTGCGCATCGCGCCCGACCCCGACCAGCCCCGCATTGCGCGCCTGCTGCTCAACCGCCCGGAACGCTACAACGCGATCAACGATGTGATGCCGCGCGAGATCCGCGCCGCGGTCGAGTGGGCCAACGAACAACGGGAGATACACGTGATCGTGGTGGAGGGTGCCGGCAAGGGCTTCTGCGGCGGCTACGACCTGGTCGGCTACGCCGAACAGCAGATCGAGCACCCTTGCCAGCAGGAAAGCCAACCGTGGGACCCGCTGGAGGACTACGCCGTCATGAAACGCCACACCGAGGACTTCATGAGCCTCTGGCGCTCGGCCAAGCCGACCATCGCCAAGGTGCACGGTGCGGCGGTGGCAGGCGGGAGCGACATTGCTCTGTGCTGCGACCTGCTGGTCATGGCCGAGGACGCGCGCATCGGCTACATGCCCACCCGCGTCTGGGGTTGCCCGACCACGGCGATGTGGACCTACCGCCTGGGCCCGTTGCGCGCCAAACAGATGATGTACACCGGCGACGTGATCGACGGTCGCACCGCGGCCGCCTGGGGGCTGGCGAACGAAGCCGTGCCCGCCGACCAGCTGGAGGCGAAGGTGATGGCGCTGGCGGGCCGCATCGCAGGCGTGCCGCGATCGCACCTGGCGATGCACAAGATCGTGGCCAACCAGGTGATGCTGGCGATGGGGCTGGAGCAGTCGCAGCAAATGGCGACCGTGTTCGACGGCATCACGCGCCACAACCCCGAAGGCCTCTGGTTCCGCCGCTACGCGCAGGAACAGGGCTACAAGGCGGCGGTGCAGTGGCGCGACAGTGGAACGCCAATTCCGGAAAGCGACGAGGCCCGCGCACTGATCCGCGAGATGGAGTCGCGCAGACAGGGCTGAAGGCATTCGCGGAACGCAAGGCGCTTTGCGCAACAGGCGCAACCAGACGTACGGTTCATCTCGTTACCCCTCTTACGGACCCAACCCGAATGTAAGCCGCATGCTCCGTAGCATGGGCGCTCCACTTTCAGAAGGAGCTCGCATGGCACTGCATTTCGGTAAACGCGAAAACGAACCCACCAACAACCTCAACTCGGGGCTGAACACACCCCGCTACGGCGCCAGCGGCACCAGCACGACCAACACGCCGAACCCGGCCGAAACCCGGACCACGTCGACCGCTCCGGCGAGCAGCAACGTGCCCGAAGGCGGCAGCAAACTGACCGTCGGCCCGAACATCAAGCTCAAGGGCGTCGAAATCACCGATTGCGACACGCTGGTGGTCGAGGGTCTGGTCGAGGCGACGATGGATTCGCGCGTGATCCAGATTGCACAGCAAGGAGCCTTCAAGGGCTCGGCCGAGATCGATATCGCCGAGATCCACGGCGTTTTCGACGGAAATCTGACCGTGCGCCAGAAGCTGGTGATCTACGCGACCGGCAGGGTCACGGGCAAGATCCGCTACGGCAAGGTGGTGATCGAAGAAGGCGGCCAGCTCTCGGGCGACATCGAGTGCTCGGTGGCCGGTGCAGCGAAGTCGTCCACGACGGCGTCGTCCGGCGGCGCGAAACCAGCCATGGCGCTCGCCGCGTAAAGCTCGCCTGAACCGTTCAACGCGGTGTCTGCGCCCGCTATGCTTGGCGCATGTACACCGCGTTCTTCGGCCTGCAGCGCGATCCGTTCACGATTTCGCCCGATCCGCGCTACCTCTTCCTGAGCGAGCGCCACCGGGAGGCCTTTGCGCACCTGATGTACGGCGCACACGGCAATGGCGGTTTCGTGCTGCTCACCGGCGACATCGGTACCGGCAAGACCACGGTCTGCCGCCACTTTCTCGAACACACCCCGGCGCAGAGCCAGGTCGCCTACATCTTCAATCCGCGACTGAGTGTCAACGAGCTGCTGCGCAGCATTGCCGACGAATTCGGCTACGCCGTACCGGCGCACAGCAACCGCGAGACCACGGTCAAGGAACTGGTCGACCCGCTCAACCGTTTCCTGCTGACGGCCCACGCGGCCGGACGCAACCCCATCCTGATCATCGACGAGGCGCAGAACCTCTCGCCCGAGGTGCTGGAGCAGCTGCGCCTACTGACCAATCTCGAGACCCACGAGCGCAAGCTGCTGCAGATCGTGCTGATCGGCCAGCCGGAACTGCGCGGCATCCTCTCGCGGCCCGGACTGGAACAGCTGGCGCAACGCATCGTGGCGCGCTTTCACCTCGGACCGCTGGACGAGGCGGACACTAGGCGCTACATCAAGCATCGGCTCGTGGTTGCTGGCCTGGAGGGCCCCGTGCCTTTCACGGCCCGCGCCCTGCGACGCATCCATTCGCTGAGTGGCGGTGTGCCGCGCAAGATCAACCTGCTCTGCGGCCGGGCACTGCTGGGCGCGTATGCCACGGGCGCCCGAAGCGCCGGTCCGCAGGTGATCGAACGGGCGGCGGTCGAGGTATTCGGCCCCGCGGGCACCACCGCGCTGCGGGCCCGCTCGCTGGCCTTGCTGATGGCCGGGGGACTGGCAGGTGCGGTTATCGCGGGCGCCCTGCTGTGGGGATGGCGCGCTTCCTCGACCACGGCCACCGTGGCGCCAGCCAACAGCGTGCCGCCTGCTGCGGCCTCGGGCGCCGCACCGGCGGCAGCCCCTCAGCCCGCACCCGCCCCGCCCAAACCCGCCGCCGTCGCCCCAATGCCGGCGGCCAATGAACTCCTGACCAGCGAAGAAGCCGGTTGGCGAACTCTGGCGCCGCGCTGGGGCATGAAGCCCGTAGAGGGTGCGCTGTGCCCGGCAGCACTGACGCAGGGCCTGCAGTGTTACTTCACCACGCGCATGACGCTGCACGGCATCGGGCAGATGGACCGTCCCGCCCTTCTGCGGCTGCGCCTGCAGGCTGGTGGAGGCTACGCGGTGGTCGAGGGCCTCGACAACGGTCGCCTGACCCTCTCGGCCGGCGACCGCCGCTGGACGGTGGACGACAGCTGGCTGCAGCGCACCTGGCAAGGCGAATACCTGACACTCTGGCGCACGCCCCAGGGCCAGAAAGGCCACCTGAGCAACGGGCTTGTCAGCCCGCCCGCCGTGCGCTGGATGACCCAGACCCTGAACTCCTTGCAACAACAAGGGCAGATCGACCCCAAGGCGGTGTCGCTGCCCCAGAAAGTCGCGGCATTCCAGCGCTCGCGCGGGGTCGAGGTGGACGGTCGCGCCACCCCGACCACCCTGATACTGCTGAACCGGGCCAGCGGCGAAAACGAGCCGCGCCTGTCCGTCACGAACCCCTGAGCCGATTCATGTCCTACATCCTGGATGCCCTCAAACGCGCCCATGCCGATCGCAGCCACGCGGCTTCTGCCGGGACCACCCAGTCCGGCACACAGGCGTTCGCGCTCCCGCCCGCGGCCGGCGGCCGGCGCCTGCCCAGAGGGCTGCTGCTGGGCGCCGTGTCGCTGATCGTGGTCGCCGCGCTGGCGACCTGGTGGCTGCGCAAGGAACGCGCTCCGGGACAGGCCGTCGCGCCTTCGGTCGTCGCGGTGGCACCGGCTTCTCCAGAAGCCCCGGGCACCGCGTCACCGCCCAACGCGACACAGGGCGACACAGCCCCCCCTGCGACGCCAAAACCCTTCGTGGGCCCCACCCAGTCGGCGGCACCGGTGCTCAGGCCGCCGCCCATGCCAGCCAATGCCCCCGACCGCGGACAGACCCCGACTCCAACGCCAGCCCAGTCGGCCGCCCGGGGCGCCGCCCTGATGCCGATCCAGGGCCGGCTGGTCGGTCCGGGCGATGCCACCCCGAATGCGCCGCCCGCCGATGGCACCAGCGACGCCACCGGCACCATGGCGCCCGGCGCGCCCGCAGCCCCGGGCGCGGGCGTTCCGGCCGCTCCGCCGGCGATGCCGGTCGCTGCCCCGAATCCGGCAACACCGGCCCAGCCCCCCGTCACGCGCACAACGCCCACAACCAACCAGGGAGGTCAGAGTGGCACGCTCGCCTCCGACGCCGGCCTCAAGGTCACCGGCGCCACCTACTCGGAGAACCCGGCCCACCGCCTGCTGATCGTCAACGGCAAGGTGGTCAAGGAAGGCCAGGAGGTCGAACCCGGCCTGGTGCTGGAGGTGATCTCTCCCCGCAGCGCCGTGTTCAAACGCCAGGGAACGCGCTTCAACGTCAACTACTGACCGCCAACCGGGCCCATATACGCCCTGCTTACGGACGCAGCGCCAGGAGCCCCCTGCAAAGGAGGCGACAATCCTGTATTCGTCCCACAAAAGAGTTCGCGGAGTCCTGCATGCGCATTTCCAACCGAAAAAGAATCCTGATCACCGGGGGAGCCGGCTTTCTGGGCTCGCATCTGTGCGAGCGCATGCTGGCCGAAGGCAACGACGTGCTTTGCGTCGACAACTTCTACAGCGGCACCAAGGACAACGTGGCCCACCTGATGGGCAACCCGCATTTCGAGCTGATGCGCCACGACGTCACCTTCCCGCTCTACGTGGAAGTGGACGAGATCTATAACCTGGCCTGCCCGGCCTCGCCAATCCACTACCAGTGGGACCCGGTGCAGACCACCAAGACCAGCGTGCACGGCGCGATCAACATGCTGGGCCTGGCCAAGCGCACCAAGGCCAAGATCTTCCAGGCCTCCACCAGCGAGGTCTACGGCGACCCCGAGGTGCATCCGCAACCGGAAAGCTACTGGGGCAAGGTCAACCCGATCGGCATCCGTTCCTGCTACGACGAAGGCAAGCGCTGCGCCGAAACCCTGTTCTTCGACTACCACCGCCAGCACCAGGTCAAGATCAAGGTCGCCCGCATTTTCAACACCTACGGCCCACGCATGCACCCCAACGACGGCCGCGTGGTGAGCAACTTCATCGTGCAGGCCCTGCGCGGCGAAGACATCACGATCTACGGCGACGGCTCGCAGACGCGCAGCTTCTGCTTCTACGAAGACCTGATCGAAGGCTTTGTGCGCCTGATGGCCAGCGGCGACGACGTCACCGGCCCGATCAACCTGGGCAATCCCAACGAATTCACCATCCGCGAACTGGCCGAGGCCGTGCTGCGCAAGGTGGGTGGCAAGTCCAAGCTGATCTGCCTGCCCCTGCCCTCGGACGATCCGAAGCAGCGCCAGCCCAACATCGAGCAGGCCAAGGCCGTGCTCGGCTGGGCGCCCAAGATCCAGCTCGAAGACGGCCTGGACAAAACCATCGACTACTTCTGCCGCTTCCTCCAGCAACAATGAGCCAGACGCAGCACGACATCGTGATCGTGACGCCGGTCTACGAAGACCAGGAGGCGAGCGGTCGACTGTTCAAGGAGCTGGCCAAGGAACTGGGCCAGCGGGTGTTCGTGATCGCGGTGGACGACGGCTCGGTGCGCCAGCCGCTGGACATCGCCAGCCTTCGCGAAGGCGGCGTGGACGGCGTGGTGCTCAAGCTGCGCCGCAACGTCGGCCACCAGCGCGCGATCGCGATCGGCCTGGGCTACGCCGACGAGCGGCTGCTGCCGGGCCAGAAGGTGGTCGTCATGGACTCCGACGGCGAAGACCTGCCCTCGACCATTCCCCCCCTGCTCGCCCAGCTGGACAACCCGTCCATCGACGTTGTGGTCGCGCAGCGCAAGAGCCGCGTCGAAACCTTCAAGTTCAAGGCCTTCTACCAGGTCTACAAGCGCTTCTTCAGCCTGATGACCGGCCGCCCGATCAGCTTTGGCAACTTCATGGCGCTCAAGCCAGCGGCCGTGAGGCGCCTGGTCGCCATGCAGGAACTGCCGATCCACGTGGCAGCAGCCGTGCTGGCCTCCAAGCTGCGCACCGGCATCTGCCCGCTGGACCGCGGCCCGCGCTACGCCGGCCAGTCCAAGATGAATTTCGTCGGCCTGGCGCTGCACGGCTTCAAGGCCCTGATGGTGTTCGCCGAAGACGTGCTGGTGCGTGTCGGCATCTTCAGCGCGGGGCTGGCGGTGCTGTCCATCGGTGGCTCGGGGCTGGCGATTCTTCTCAAGCTGTTCGGTTACTCGACGCCAGGCTGGTTCTCGATCGCACTCGGCGTGCTGCTGCTGATCTTCCTGCAGACCGGCGCGCTGGCGCTGATGACGCTGATGCTGACGGGCGTGATGCGCAGCGGCAGCGTGGTCACCGCCGTGGCCCACCGCGAGTTCATCGCCGAAGTGTTCGAGACGGCGGCATGAGTGCCACGGCAACGTCCGGCCACCCCCGCGCCGAGCTGATCCGTTTCATCGTCAACGGCCTGGTTGCCACCGCGGTGCACTTCGTGGTGCTCACCTTCAATCTGAAGGTGTTGGGCTTCGACTCGGCCGGCCTGGCCAACATGGTGGCCGCCGTTTTCGGTATCACGACCTCCTTCCTGGGCAGCCGCTTCTACGTCTTCGCCGGTTCGGCGCAGCAGGCCTGGCTGCCGCAAGTGGTGAAGTTCAGCGGTCTGTACGCTTTCGCGGCCGTGCTGCACGGGCTGGTGCTCTGGGCCTGGACCGACCGCCTGGGCCTGGACTACCGCATCGGATTCGTCATCGCCACCGGTATTCAGGTCGTGCTCAGCTACGTCGGCAACAAATTCCTGGTGTTCAAGTCATGAAGCTGTTTCGCGCCTTTGCGGCCACCGTCCTGTTCGTCCTGCTGCTGCTCTCGACGTACTACCTGCACATCCGTTTCTTCACGGTCAATGTGGTGTTCTACGCCGCCATCGCCGACGGCGTGATTGCCGCGCTGGTGACATCGCTGGTGATGTACCCGAGCCGGACCTTCAACGGTTTCGAGAAGTTTCAGCTGCTGGTGATCTGGGTACTGGCTGGCTACTGCTTCGCGATCTCGGTGCCGACCGTGATCGACCGTTCGCTGTCGTTCTACATCCTGGAGAAGCTGCAGCAGCGCGGCGGCGGCATCCAGCAAAGCCGTTTCGCCGACGTGTTCACCAAGGAATACCTCAAGGAACACCGGCTCGTCGATGTGCGCCTGACCGAACAGATGGAGTCGGGCACGATCCAGATCGTCAACGGCTGCGTCAAGCTGACCGAGAAAGGCCAGAAGTTCGCCGCCGCCAGCCGCTACTTCCGCCAGAACTTCCTGCCCAAGAAGCGCCTGCTGATGGGCCAGTACTCGTCGGACCTGACCGATCCGTTCCGCAACAGCGCGGACATCAGCGACTACAAGTGCCAGTGAGCGCCTTGCTGGAGGTCCGGGACCTGGGCTTTGCCTGGCCCGGCCAGACGCCGCTGTTCCAGGACCTGAACCTGTCTGTCGGACCTGGCGTCAGCCTGGTGACCGGCGATGAGCAATGTGGCAAGACGACGCTGCTGCGCCTGCTGGCCGGTGAAATGGTCCCGAAGACCGGCCACCTTGCCTTCTCCGGCCAGACCATCGACAGCGCCTGTGAGGCCTGGCACCGGCAGGTGTTCTGGATCCACCCGCAGACCGAGGTGCACGACCAGATCTGTGCCAGCGACTGGTTCGCCAGCCTGCCAGCGCGTTACCCGCGCTTTTCGCGGCAAGCCCTCGCCGATCTGATCGAAGGCTTTGGACTGGAACCGCACCTGGCCAAGCCGATGTACATGCTCTCGACCGGCAGCAAGCGCAAGGTCTGGCTCAGCGCCGCTTTCGCGGCCAATGCGCCGCTGACCCTGATCGATCAGCCGTTCGCGGCGCTCGACGGCCCGGCGATCCGCTTCCTGCGTGAACTGCTGCAGGACGCGGCCGACGTGCCGGACCGTGTCTGGGTCATCGCGGATTTCGAAGCACCGGCCGACGTACCGCTGTCGGGCACGATCGCGCTGTGAACCCCAGGACCGTCAACTACCTGGGCGGCTATCCCGAGCCGCTGCAGGCGCAGGCGCGCGAACTGCTGGCACAAGGTCGGCTGGGCGAGGTGCTGCTGCGCAAGTACCCCAAGGCCCATGTGGTGCGCAGCGACCGCGCGCTGTTTGAGTACGTGCAGGAATTGCGCAGCCGCTACCTGCGCGGCGCCGATCCGGTGCACAAGGTCTGCTACGACAGCAAGCTGCAGGTGATCGAACACGCGCTGGGCACGCACACCCGGCGCTCGCAGGTGCAGGGCAACTCTCTCAAGTTACGGCGCGAGATCCGCGTCGCCACCGTGTTCCGCGAAGCGCCGCCCGAGTTCCTCGACATGATCGTGGTGCACGAGCTGGCGCACCTGAAGATTGCGGCGCACGACAAGGCCTTCTACCAGCTGTGCACCCACATGCTGCCCGACTACCACCAGCTCGAATTCGACGTGCGGCTGTACCTCACCCACCGCGACGCCGTCGGTCCGCTGGCCTGGGGCTGAACAGCCCCAGGCGCGGTCACTTCCCGCCCAGCCCCATCGAGCGCGAGATCACCTCTTTCATGATCTCGTTGGTGCCGCCGTAGATGCGCTGCACGCGCGCGTCGGCATAGGCGCGGGTGATCGGGTATTCCCACATGTAGCCGTAGCCGCCGTGCAGCTGCACGCACTCGTCCATCACCTTGCACTGCAGGTCCGAGCACCAATACTTGGCCATGCTCGCAGTGGCCGTGTCGAGCTTGTCCACCGCCACCAGCTCGCAGCACTTGTCCACGAACACGCGCGCCACCTGCACCTCGGTTTGCAGCTCCGCCAGGGTGTAGCGCGTGTTCTGGTAGCTGGCCACGGCCTGGCCGAACACCTTGCGATCCTTCACGTACTGCACCGTCCAATCGATCGCGGCCTGCGCCGCGGCCACGGCGCCGATGGCGATCTGCAGCCGCTCCCAGGGCAGCTGCTCCATCAGGCAGATGAAGCCCCGGCCCTCGAACGCCGCGCCACCGAGCAGGTTGTCGGCCGGCACCTTCACGTTGTCGAAGAACAGCTCAGAGGTGTCCTGCGCCTTCATGCCCAGCTTCTTCAGGCGCTTGCCCTTGCTGAACCCCGGCATGCCTTGCTCCACCAGCAGCAGGCTGGTGCCCTTGGCGCCGGCCGCCGGGTCGGTCTTGGCGACCACAATCACCAGGTCGGCGTGCCAGCCGTTGGTGATGAAGGTCTTGCTGCCGTTGAGGAGGTAGCTGCCGTCGGCCTGCTGGATGGCCGTGGTCTTCACGCCCTGCAGGTCGCTGCCGGCGGCGGGCTCGCTCATGGCGATGGCGCCCACCATCTCGCCGGTGGCCAGCAGGGGCAGGTATTTCTTCTTCTGCGCCTCGGTGCCGTAGTGCAGGATGTACGGTGCCACGATCTCGCTGTGCAGGCCGAAGCCGATGCCGCTCACCCCGGCGCGCGCAATTTCCTCCATCTGCGCCACCGAGTACAGCTTGTCCGCGCCTGCGCCGCCGTACTCCTCGGGCATGGTCATGCAGAGGAAGCCGTTTTCACCGGCCGAGCGCCAGACGGTGCGGTCCACATAGCCCTGCTCTTCCCAGCCCTCGTGGAAGGGTGTGATTTCCTTATCGACAAAGCGGCGGAAGCTGTCGCGGAAGGCTTCGTGGTCGGCGTTGAACAGGCTGCGGTCGATCATGGCTGTCACCTTTTGGACTGGGTGGATAGATTTTTACAAAGCATTTGCTTGGCAAAAGTCTATACTGATCCGATCGTCCGGACCATCCGGACAAATCCCCGAGGAGACACCATGAGCGAAGCATTCGTGTACGACGCCATCCGCACCCCGCGCGGCAAGGGCAAGAAGGACGGCAGCCTGCACGAGGTCAAGCCCGTCAACCTGCTGGCCGGCCTGCTGACCGAGCTGCAGAGGCGCAACGACCTCGACACCGCCGCGGTGGACGACGTGGTCATGGGCGTGGTCTCACCCATCGGTGAACAGGGCTCGGTGCTGCCCAAGGTCGCGGCGCTCAAGGCCGGCTGGGACTGGCGCTGCGCCGGTGTCCAGCTCAACCGCTTCTGCGCCTCGGGCCTGGAAGCCGTGAACATGGCGGCCATGAAGGTGCGCAGCGGCTGGGAAGACCTGGTGGTCGCCGGTGGCGTGGAGAGCATGAGCCGCGTGCCCATTGGGTCAGACGGGGGCGCCTGGGCGCAGGACCCGGAAACCAACAGCGCCACGCTGTTCGTGCCGCAGGGCATCGGCGCCGACCTGATCGCCACGCTCAACGGCTTCAGCCGGCAGGATGTCGACGCCTTCGCACTCGAATCACAGAAGCGCGCCACCGCAGCCCGTGCTGCCGGGTACTTCGACCGGTCCGTGGTGCCGGTGAAGGATCCGATGGGCCTGACCATCCTGGACAAGGACGAATTCATCAAGCCGAACACGACGATGGAAGGCCTGGCCGGGCTCAAACCAGCCTTCGAGCAGCTGGGCGCGATGGGCTTTGACGCCGTGGCCCTGCAGCGCTACCCGCAGGTCGAGCGCATCCACCACGTGCACCACGCCGGCAACTCATCCGGCATCGTCGATGGCGCAGCGGCCATCCTGATCGGCAGCGAAGCCGCCGGCAAGACGCACGGGTTCACGCCGCGCGCGCGCATTGTCTCGGTCGCGCTGTCGGGCGCCGACCCGACCATCATGCTCACCGGCCCCATGCCGGCCGCGCGCAAGGCGCTGGCCAAGGCGGGACTCACCATCGACCAGATCGACTTGTTCGAGGTCAACGAAGCCTTCGCCACCGTGCCCATGAAATTCATGCAGGAGCTGGGCGTGCCGCACGAGAAGGTCAACGTGAACGGCGGCGCCATTGCCCTGGGCCACCCGCTCGGGGCCACGGGCGCGATGATTTTGAACACGCTGATCGACGAGCTGCACCGCCGGAAACTTCGATACGGTCTGGCCACCTTGTGCGTCGGCGGCGGCATGGGCATTGCGACGATCGTTGAACGCGTTTGATTGAAAGCGGAGACCACGAACATGATCACCAAGACCATCCGCTACGACCTGTCCAACGGCATCGCCACCATCACCTTCGACGAGCAGGGCTCGCCGGTCAACACCATGTGCCTGCAATGGCAGGACGACCTGGACGCCATCGCGGCCCAGGTGGTGAAGGACAAGGCCCAGCTCAAGGGCATCGTGCTCGCCTCGGCCAAGAGCACCTTCTTCGCCGGCGCCGACCTCAAGGGCGTGATGCGCTCGACCGAGGCCGACGGCCCTCGCGTGTTCACCGAGATCGAGCGCATCAAGCGCAACTTCCGGACCATCGAGACGCAGGGTGTGCCGGTGGTGAGCTGCCTCAACGGCGCGGCGCTGGGCGGCGGCTGGGAAGTGGCGCTGGTCGGCCACCACCGCATCGCCGTGAACAACCCGAAGGTCCAGTTTGGCCTGCCGGAAATCACGCTGGGTCTGATCCCCGGCGGCGGCGGCATCACCAAGATGACGCGGGTGCTCGGCCTGATGGCGGCGCAGCCCTACATCCTGGAAAGCAAGCTGTTCGGCCCCGAGGAGGCGCTGAAGATCGGTGTGGTGCATGAACTGGTGGCGACACCCGAAGAACTGATGCCACACGCCCTCGCCTTCATTGAGGCCGCGCAGGGCAAGCCCGATGCCTGCCAGCACGTCTGGGACCGCAAGGACTACAAGATGCCCGGCGGCACGCCGAGCAACCCCAAGATCGCCGGCATGCTGACGGTGGCGCCAGCCGTGCTCAAGCAGAAGACGCGCGGCCTCTATCCCGCGCCCGAAGCGGCGCTGGCGGCGATGGTCGAGGGCGCGATGGTCGACTTCGACACCGCCATGCGCGTGGAGAGCCGCTACCTGGCCGGGCTGATGACCGGCAACGTCGCGCGCAACATGATCAACACCTTCTTCTTCAACATGAACGCCATCAAGGGCGGACAGTCGCGGCCAAAGGATGTGCCGCGTTACCAGCCGAAAAAGGTCGGCGTGCTCGGCGCAGGCATGATGGGCTCGGGCATCGCCTACGCGCAGGCGACCCGGGGCATCGCGACCGTGCTCAAGGACGTGACCGCCGACGCCGCCGAGAAGGGCAAGAGCTACACGACCAGGCTCACGCAGAAGCGCGTCGACAAAGGGCAGATGTCGGCCGAGAAGCAGCAAGACATCCTGAGCCTCATCACCCCCACCGCCACCGCTGCCGACCTCAAAGGCTGCGACCTGATCATCGAGGCTGTGTTCGAGCAGCGTGAGCTGAAAGCCATGGTGACGAAGGAAGCCGAACCCATGCTGGCCGAGGGCGGCTTCTTTGCGAGCAACACCTCCACCCTGCCGATCTCTGGCCTCGCCCAGGCCAGCCGCGACGCCAAGAAATTTGTCGGCATCCACTTCTTCAGCCCGGTGGACAAGATGAAGCTGGTCGAGATCATCCGCGGCAAGGACACCGACGATGAAACGATCGCCCGCGCCTACGACTACGTGCAGTCGCTGGGCAAGCTGCCCATCGTCGTCAACGACTCGCGCGGCTTTTACACCAGCCGCACCTTCGGCACCTTCGTGATGGAAGGCGCGGCCATGCTGGGCGAAGGCATCCCGGCGCCGGTGATCGAGAACGCCGCCATGCAGGCCGGCATGCCGGTAGGGCCGCTGGCGGTGCTGGACGAGACGGCGCTCAGCCTCTCCGTGCACGTGCTGGAGCAGACCCGCATCGACTTCCAGAAGGAAGGCAAGCAGTACGTGGCGACACCAGGCGAGACCCTGGTCGAGCACATGGTCAAGCAACACAACCGCAGCGGCCGCGCCGCCGGCGGCGGCTTCTACGACTACCCCGAGGGCGGCAGGAAGCACCTGTGGCCGCAGCTGAAGACGCTGTTCGAGAAGGCTGACGTGGCGTGGGACCTGCAGGATGTGAAAGACCGCCTGCTCTACCGCCAGGCGGTGGAGACCGCGCGCTGCCTGGCCGAGGGCGTGCTGACCAGCGTGCACGACGGCAACATCGGCTCCATCTTCGGCATCGGCTTCCCGGCCTGGACCGGCGGCGCGCTGCAGTTCGTCTATGGGCAAGGCGTCGGCGCTTTCGAGCAGCGCTGCGCCGAACTGGCCGCGAAGTACGGCAGCGGGTTCGTGCTGGGTGACGCGGTCAAGGCGGCCTTGCACACGCACCAGCCGGTCTACTGAACGGCCAGAGACGGGCGGGTAAGCTACACCGCATGAACCGGCCCTCCCGGCACCGCCTGTCCGTTACCCACGGCCCTGCCCCTTCACCCGCACCGCAGCGCCCGCCCCTCGAAGCCGCCGACGCCGCCTTGCAAAGTGGCCGTCCTGACGCGGCCGAACGCGCATTACGGCAAGCCGATGTGATCGGTCGCCGCGATGCGGTTGGCATGCACCTGCTGGCGATTGCCTGCGCGCAGCAGCAGCGCTTTGCCGATGCCGAATCGGTCTGGCGTGAGTTGCTCACCCTGCCTGGCCAGGAATCCCGGGTGCTGCCGAACCTCGGGCGCATGCTGGAGAAAGCCGGCCGGCTGGATGAGGCCCGGGAACTGCTGAGTCGCGCCGTTGAGCTCGCGCCGCAGGACTACACCGCCCGGCTCAATCTCGGTGCCTGCCTGCATGCCCTGGGCCGGTACGCCGAAGCCCGCGAACACACACAAGAAGTTGCCCGGTTGCGGCCCGACCTGGCCCAACCCTGGTTCAATCTCGGCAGCCTCTGGCAGGCCGAAGACCGGTTCGCCCAGGCCAGCCGCTGCTATGAACAGGCCCTCTCCATCGACCCGACCCACCAGGGCGCGATCAGCAATGGCTTGTTCCTGCAGCACTTCCTGCCCGAAGTCACTCCCGCCGACCGGCTGCGGTGCGCCACCGAACGCGGGGACGCGCTGTGCCGACACATGGCGCCGAAGCAGCACCACCGCAGCCGGACACCCGGCCCGCTGCGCGTCGGGCTGTTGTCGGCCGACTTCCGCGCCCATTCGGTCGGCTGGTTCCTCGCAGGCTTTCTGCCGCTGCTCGACCCAGCACTACTCCGCGTCACGGCCTTCAACAACGGCACCCAGAGCGACGCACTGACTGCGCGCCTGCGCGCCGCTTGCGACGGCTGGCACGACATCCATGCCCTGGGCGACGACGCGGCGGCCGAGCTGATCGCCTCGCACGGTATGGACCTGCTGGTCGATCTGTCGGGCATGACCGCCGGCCACCGCCTGGGCGTGCTGGCCCGCCAACCGGCGCCGGTGCAAGTCAACTGGCTGGGCTATTTCGGCACCTCCGGCTTGCCGACCATGCACTGGGTGCTGGCCGATCCGCTGTGCCTGCCACCCGGGGAAGAGGGTCTGTACCGGGAGCGGGTATGGCGCCTGCCGCACAGCCGCTTCTGCATGGCGCCACCGGACGACGCACCCTTTGTGTCTGCTCTGCCTGCGCTGACCAAGGGTCATGTGACACTGGGTTCGTTCCAGGAGCTGGCCAAACTCAATGACCGGGTGCTGTCGCTCTGGTCGCGGGTGCTGGCGGCGCTGCCACAAGCGCAGCTGCGCATCCAGTCCAAGCGGCTGTCGAAACCAGCGGAAGTCGCGCTCATGCGCGAACGGCTGCTCGCTGCCGGGATCACCCCCGACCGCTGCGACCTGCTGCCAGCGACCACCCGCGCCGACTACCTGCGCGCGCACCACGACGTCGACTTCATCCTCGACAGCTTTCCCTACACCGGCGGCACCACGACCACCGAGGCCTTGTGGATGGGCGTGCCCACGCTGACACTGACCTCGCCTGGCATGCTGGGTCGCCAGGGTGAAGCCCATCTGCGCAACCTCGGCCTGGACGACTGGGTGGCCAACAGCGAAACCGAGTTCGTCGAACTGGCCGTCCGCCACGCCAGCCCGACGGGCCTGCAGGCGCTGGCCACTCTTCGCAGCGGGTTGCGCGAGCGCTGCCGCGTCAGCCCGCTGTTCGACAATGTCCGTTTTGCCGCCGACTGGACCCAGGCCCTGCAGGCGATGCACCAAAGCTTTCTATCCAACCCTCCCCAAGAACCATGAAACGACTCGAAGGAAAAATCAGCCTCATCACCGGCGCCGCCCAAGGCATTGGCCTGGCCACCGCGCTCAAGTTCGCACGCGAAGGCGCCACCGTCATCGTCTGCGATGTCAAGCAGGCGGCGGTCGACGAAGCGGTGAAGCAATGCCAGGCCGAAGGCGCAACCGCCGTTGGCTTCGTGATGGACGTGACACAGCGCGACATGGTCGACGCCGTGGTCGCGCAAGTGAAGGAGCGTTTCGGCCGCATCGATGTGCTGGTCAACAACGCCGGCATCACGCAGGACGCGCGCCTGCAGAAGATGACGCTGGAACAGTTCGACCGCGTGATCGACGTCAACCTGCGCGGCGTCTTTCACTGCGCCCAGGCCGTGGCCGACACCATGACGACACAAGGCAGCGGCGTGATCCTCAACGCCTCGTCGGTGGTCGGCATCTACGGCAACTTCGGCCAGACCAATTACGCCGCCACCAAGTTTGGCGTGATCGGTTTCACCAAGACCTGGAGCCGCGAACTCGGCCCCAAGGGCGTGCGCGTCAATGCGGTCGCGCCGGGCTTCATCAGCACCCCGATCCTGAGCACCATTCCGGGCAAGGTGATCGAAGAGATGGAACACCGCGTACCGCTGCGCCGCCTGGGTCAGCCGGAAGAAATCGCCAACGTCTACGCCTTCCTCGCCAGCGACGAGGCCAGCTACATCAATGGCGCAGTGATCGAAGTCTCCGGCGGCATGTCGGTCTGACCATGGAACGGCCACCGCTGCCACCAGGTATCACGCTGCGCCAGCCGCAGCCGGGCGACATGGGCTGGGTGATCCAGCAACACGGCGATCTCTACTGGCGCGAGTACGGCTGGGATGCCCGTTTTGAGGCGCTGGTGGCCGGCATCGTGGCCGACATGATGAAGAACCACGATCCGGCCTGGGAGCGGGGCTGGATCGCCGAGCGCGACGGCGAGCGGGTCGGCTCGGCATTTGTGGTGCGCAAGAGCGAAGGCGTGGCGCAGCTGCGGTTGCTGATCCTGACGCCCGCTGCGCGCGGGTTGGGCCTGGGCGGCCGGCTGACCGACGAGTGCATCGCTTTCGCCCGCGAGAAAGGCTACCGGCGCATGTTGCTCTGGACCAACCGCAACCTCGACGCCGCCCGGGCGATCTACGCCAGGCGCGGCTTCACGCTGGTCGGCAGCGAGCACCACCACAGCTACGGACAGGATCTGGTCGGCGAGCACTGGGAACGCGCGCTCTGATCAGGTCCCCCGTGGGCTCCAGGGTGAACGGCTCCCACGGATAATCTCCCGATGTTCGACATGCCGACCACCGCCGACGAAGCGGCGCCAGACCGCCCCCGATCCAAGACAGACCTCTTCCTCTCCTTCACCTTTCTCGCATTGCAAGGCTTCGGCGGCGTGCTGGCGGTGGTGCAACGTGAGCTGGTCGAAAAGAAGCGCTGGATGACGCGCGAGCAGTTCGTCGAGGACTGGGCCGTGGCGCAGATCATGCCGGGGCCCAATGTGGTGAACCTCTCGCTGATGATTGGTGGCCGCTATTTCGGTCTGCCGGGGGCGCTGGCCGCACTCACCGGCATGCTGGCCGCGCCGCTGGTGATCGTGCTGCTGCTGGCGGCCCTGTACGGCAGCGTCGCCGACACGGCAGCGGCCCAGGGTGCACTCAAGGGCATGGGCGCGGTCGCCGCCGGCCTGATCACCGCCACCGGCATCAAGCTGATCGCCGCGCTGGACAAGAACGCCATGGGCCTGTGGGCCTGCATCGGCCTGGCCGCAATCACCTTCGTCGCGATTGCGCTGCTGCGCCTGCCGCTGGCCTGGGTGCTGCTGGTGGTCGGAGGCGGAGCCTGCCTGTGGGCCTACCGCGTGCTGGGCGAGGAGACCAAGGCATGAACCAGATGGCGCTCACCCTGGCCAACTGGCTGGACCTGTTTCTGCACTTCGCCTCGTTGTCGTTGCTGGCGGTCGGCGGCGCGATCACCACCGCGCCCGACATGCACCGCTATCTGGTGGGCGAGCAGCACTGGCTGAGCGACGCCCAGTTCAGTTCGTCGATCGCCCTGTCGCAGGCCGCGCCCGGCCCGAACGTGCTGTTCGTGGCGCTGCTGGGCTGGAACGTCGGCCTGAATGCCGGCGGAGGACCGGCCGCGGGCTGGATGGCTTGGGTATGGGCGCTGGTGGGGGTGCTGGTCACGCTGGTGGCGATCATGCTGCCCTCGTCCATCCTGACCTACACCGCGACCCAGTGGGGTCACCGCAACCGCGAGCTGCGCGCGGTGCGGGCCTTCAAGACCGGCATGGCACCGATCGTGATCGCCCTGCTGATCGCCACCGGCTGGCTGCTGAGTGCGTCGCACGACAACCCGGCGCGCGACTGGCCGCTGTGGCTGCTGACGGCGTGTGCGGCTCTGCTGGTCTGGCGCACCAGGCTGCACCTGCTGTGGATGATCGGCGCGGGTGCGCTCGCGGGCGCGCTGGGCTGGGTCTGACCAGCCAGGCGAGCCGATACGGTCACTTCTCGCGGGCGATGCCCGACAGGCCCTTGAGGTCCAGGCTGTTCAGGGCGGTGCGCACGCCGTCCATGTCCACGTTGTCGCCGGTCACTTCGATCATCACGCCGTTGGCCAGCATCATGGTCATCTCGGCGCGGCTGCCGTCCTTGCGGTATTCCTCTTTCACCGCGACGCCGTCCTTCTTGTAGACCTTCTCGACCTCGGTCTGCGTTTCGCGGTTGACCGTGCTGCTGGCCCAGGCGCCCATGGCCATCATCAGGGCGGGCATGGCACCGATGTCCTGCACCTTGACCTCGACGCGGCCCTTGTCGTTGCGGAACTCGGAGGTCACGCTGGAGAAGCTCATGCCCATGGCGTTGTCGGTGCGCGCCTCGATGGCGGAGCGTTCCATCGCGCCGAGCTTGGCGGGCACGAAGGCCTGCAGGGCTTCGGGTGCGATGGGCTTGCCACCCTGACCGCCGCCCAGGGCCGCGCCCATGATCTCGCTCATTGCCTTGCCGGCGGCGGCCGAGTCGCCCTTGGCCTGCGCAGCTTCCATTTCCTTGCCTGCCGCTTCCATCTTCTTGGCGGCTTCTTCGAGCTTGGCGGTGTTGATGGTCACGTCCGAGCCCGGCACCTTGATGTTGACCTCTGCCGGTTCGGAAGAGCCGATCGACATGCCGGGGCCACCGCCCGAGAACATCGCAGACACCGCGCCCATGATCAGACCCGCCACGATGCCGCAGACGATCAGCACCGCCGTGTAGCCCAGCGCCTTTTCCTGCGGCGCTTTCATCAGCACCGGAATGCCGGTATAGAGCAGGTAGATCGAGTACAGGCCTGCCAGCACACCCAGCATCGACAGCGCGGGAATCAGATTGAACACGCCACCGACCATGCCGGCCGTCGCGCCGTAAGCCACCAGCTTGAAGGCGTTGAGCCCGTTCTTCTGGCCGCCAAAGCTGGGCGCCAGTGCGTCGGCGATCAGCGACAGCACGTAGACCATCGCCAGCGACAGCACAAAGCCAACCACCATGTTCACCAGCCCGGTCAGGATCGGCACCCGGAAGCTCACTCCGAAGGCACCGAATCCGAACAGGCTCATGCCGATGAAGGTGGCAACCGCCGGAATGGCCGCCAGGTAGACCAGGTAGTTCTTGTAGATCGACGGGATGTCACCCGCCTCCGCTTCAATGACCGGCCAGGTCCCCTTGGGTTTGAGCAGGATGGCTTGCACACGTTCGACGAGATTCATGGAGTACTCCAGGTTGCAGACAAGTATCTGAAAGAGGCGCGCAGCCGGACCATTGTGGTCACTGCGGTACGTATAGCGTTAGAAGGTTGCACTCTAAAGACAGGACGCCACCACAACACGTCCCGAAAGTCATGGTGTCAGCAGCCATTCAGAGTCATTCAGCGTCAGTTGGCTCGCAACAGGCGGACACCCAGGGCACCACCGCGGCTCACAATAGTTCGCATTCCGTACTGCTGAAACTCCATGTGCCAGGCAAAGCCGGTGCCGGGCACGGGTGTCGTCGACCACGCGTCGTGCTGCCCTGCCGGGAAGGCCACCGCATCGATGGCCGTGGAATGCGCGGGATCCACATCGGCCAGACTGCTCAGCTCGCGCATGTTGGGCATCCGCCAACCGGTCTTGGTCTTTGCAAGGGCCATTGCCGCTTCGTGGGTGTAGGTGACAACGCTGTTGGTGCAGGTGGAGCCATTCCAGGTCTGCCCCTCCATGCAGCGACGCCATTGCAGCCCGGTCCATGCATCGTTGACCACGTTGTTGGCCGCGTCGCTGCCATAGCTCACGGAGCTGTAGCTGAAACGAGGCCCCGCGCCAAAGGTCCCGCGCACCAGCCGCACCGAGCGGAGGATGTCCCGAGATGAAAAGTTCGAGATGACGTTGTGACCGCCAAAAGGCTGGTACCAGGCCTGGGAACTGCTTCCCCGGACACTCTCCGCAGCCCAATAGCTCTTGGCAACGGTGCTGGGAAACCACGTGGTGTTGATTGTTGGAACCGTGGTTTTCGAGTGGTCGTAGATGGTCATCAGCTCGTGGCGCTTGGGCATTCGCCAGTCGGTGAAACCGCAGAGCGCCAGCTGGTTGAGGCGGGCCACGTAGGCGCTGGCGTCGCCATTGGAACCGTCGTTGTAGTAGGTGTACTCGACGTCGCCGGCACGCTCGCCCGTCGGTGTCTTGCCTTCCCAGACGAGTCCCGTCACGTCGTCGCGCACGCAGCTGGCGCGCGGGAAGGTCCCGCCCGCGGGGTTGGCCACCTCGCTGTAACTCATGGGATTGACCTCCGTGCGGTGCCCGTCCTGCTGGGCATAGAGGTTCACCGAGGTCCCACCTGCCTGGATCTCCGTCCGCGTTGGCGTGCAGGTGACCAGCGTGCTGCTGCCGGCCGCATAGCACTGGCTGGTGGTGATGCCGGTGTGGGGCAGCTTCTCGGCATGCCAGTTGGCATCGAGCACGTGGTAACCCACGCCCTCGTAGGTGTAGACGGCGCTCAGGTTGGCCTGGATGCTGGCCTTCTCCGCCTCATTGGCGGTGTAGAAGTGAAAGCCCTTGCTAGGCACGAAGAACCGGTAGAAGGGAATCAGGCCCTGCCCCGCCACCTGGCTCGCGTGGTAGGCGACGCCCTCGTAGGTGAAGTGCGGCAGGGTGGCCACGACATTGGCCCGCTCGGTCTCGCTGATGGTGTAGAAGTGCACCCCCGTCTGCGTGTTGAAGAAGCGGTGCACGGGGCTGAGCCCGGGAGAAAAATCACTCGCCACCGAAAACGCCGGCCCCTCGTAGGCATACGGCGGCGACAGGTTGGCGATGACGTTGTCGCGCTCCGTCGTGTTGGTGGTGAAGAAATGGGCTCCCGTGCTGCCGTTGTAGAAGCGGTAGACCGAAATGCGCACCGCGGCCGCCTTGCGCGCCACTGCGCCGGACAGATACAGGCTCTTGGCGACGGTCTGGCCCTGGCCAATGTCTTCCAGCGGTGTCGACGAGCCTCCGCCATCCGCCAGCCGGGCATTGCGTTCGGCGGCCGCGAGCTCCTCGGCGCTCAGCGCAGCACCTCGAGACAGGGTTGGGTTGACCGCTGCAGAACCGACGCTGCTGCCCTTGTCCACTGCACCGCTGGAACTACTGCCTCCACAGGCGGTCAGCGCCAGTGCAAGACCCACAACGGCAAACCGGCAAAGAAATGGTCCCGCGATGGGGCGGAGAAGTATGGTCACAGTAGCCTCCAGCGTGCACCGGTGGAAGCGAAAGACCGAGGTCATGGGCGCCGCTCCAGCAGTTGGGGCAGATTCTATGGACCGAAAGCATTCATGACCATAGGCCGTTTGGCGCAGTCGGCTGCCGGCGTCCCCCATCCGGTGGCTGCACCGGGCAGGACACCGGGATGCGTCAGCGCAGGCTTTCGAAGAACACCGCGTTGGTGTAGTCGCTGATCTCGAAACAGACCTTCTTGTCGCCCGGGTCGTTCGGCTTGCAAGCATGCAGCGCGTTGGAACGGTGGATGTTGCCCATCTGGTGTCTTGTCTCGAATGCACAGGAGGTAGCAGGCCACTTACTGTGGCACCAGTTCGACGCGTCGGTTCTTGGAGCGCCCCTCTTCCTGCGCGTTGGACGCCACCGGGGCAAGATCTGCCACGCCGAACGCCGACAGCCGCTGACCTGATATGCCGTATTGGCCCACCAAGGCAGCATTGACCGATTCCGCGCGGCGTTTGGACAACGCAATGTTTCCATCGAGGCTGCCCTGGTTGTCGGTGTGCCCCACGACCCGAAGCCTCAAGTTGGAATCCGACTTGAGCAGCTTGGCGATTTCTTCCAGAGCTGGCTTTGATTCCGGTTTGACGTCGGCTTTGCCGGTGTCAAACAATATCCCGTACAAGGCCACGCGCCCGGTGGCGGCCATGGACTGGGCCATGGCTGAAGCACTGACCACCACCATGTTTTGCTTCATGGCGCCAACGTCCACAACGTCCAGCGTGGCATAGGCGCCTTTGTGGGCTTTGAAGGTCTTGTTGTCCTGGTCCCACTGCACGGTCGTGAGGTGCACATAGGTCGTTTGGCCGTCCTTCTCCCGTTTGGCCGACAGGGTGTGAATGCTCTTCATCGGCGCGCCATACATGACAAATTCCGAGCGGTTGTTGGTCAGCTTGTTGCTGCCAAACCCGTAAGCGGTGAGGTAGCCATTCCAGCGGCCCGCCTTGCTGTCCTTGGACGAGTCGTACAAAACCGCAAAGCCTTGCTCTTGCAGTTCGTGGAGGTAGTTCCTGAATACTTCGATGCTCGTGGTGTCGCCTTTTGCTTCGTACCAAATGCGGGTGCGCGCACCTTCCGCTGTCACCGGTGGTTCGACAAATTCACGCTGCCGGCTGGTCAGATTGAATTGGGTGAACGTGGAAACAGGGATCTTGACCGAGTCAAATTGTTTGGCGTCATACAGCACGATGCTCGAATTGGCAAAGCGCTTGATGTACGGGTGGTCTTTTGCACCGGCCAGATCCGCGTCAGCGGTTTGTGCCGCAACCGGCATGGCCATGGACAACATGGCCATCAATGCAAGGGGCCACTTCCATGCAGATGCACGAGGGTATGGGGAACTGGCGCAGTGGGGAGTGGTCATCTCTCGTTGCCTAAAAAAACGAACAAAGCCAAAGGGCTGCTGCGCTTTAGATGCGAATCACGGACTGGTACGCACCAGACGGACCTCGCCGACATTGCCGGTGGAGCGAACAAAGGCGCCAACAAAACCCTCGTAGAAGCTGACTCCATACACACCATTGGCACCGCCAACGTAGGGAGTTGATGTCCATAGAGTGGAAATGACGGCACCCGGAAACGCTGCCTGATCCATGGGGGCTCCGCTGCTCACCTGCAGGTCAACCAGGCTGGCCAGCTCTTTGACGTTGGGCAGGCGCCAGCCCGTTTGCGCCCGGGCGTGGGCCAGGGCGGCCTCGTTGGAAATTCTGCTGGCGATGCCGGTGCAGGTGCTGCCGGTCCAGACCCGCCCTTGTTCGCAGCGGCGCCACTGCAGACCTGTCGACGCATCGTTGACCACATTGTTGGCAGCGTCGCTGCCGTATGCCACCGTGCTGAAGGAGTAGCGCGGCCCCGTGGCGGCGCTGCCACGCACCAGGCGCACTGCGAAGGACGAGGAGGCGCGAAGCGCATTGTCTGACCCCCCACCGCCAGCGGCCCAGTCCACCAACCAGGCCTTGGTGCTGTCGCCGCTTAGCGTATTGGCGCTCCAGTACCGAGCAAGCGCGGTGTTGGGGAACCAGGTGGTGTTGATCGGCGCACCTGTCGGACGACCGTAGTCCACGATGGTCAGCAGCTCCTGCCGCGTCGGCAGTCGCCAGTCGGTGTAGCCGCACAACTCCATCGCGTTGATTGCCGCCACATAGCCACTGCTGTCGTTGGCCGCGTTGTTGGCCAGGTTGGTGTACCGGTTGCTGCCAGCGCGCTCACCTGCAGCAGCTTTGCCCTCCCACACCAGGCCGGTGACGTTGTCGCGGACACAGCTGGTGATGGGATAGGGGCCAAACAACGATGGCACGGTGCTGTAACTCATGGGCGCGATGGTGGTCCTGTGCCCGTCTTGTTGCGGGTTCAGGCCGAGGGCTTCGGCGCTGCTGCAGGCCACGAGGGTGTTGTTTCCCTCCTGGTAGCACTGGCTGGTGGTGATGCCGGTGTGCGGCAGCTTTTCGCGGGCATTCCACCCAGTGTCGAGCACGTAGTAGCCAATGCCTTCGTAGGAATAGGTGGCGCTCAGCGTGGCTTCGATGGACGCTTTCTCTGCCGCGCTGGCGGTGTAGAAGTGAAACCCCCGGCTGGGAACGTAGAAGCGGTACAGCGGTACCAGCCCGGCTCCGGCCACCTGGCTGGCGAAGTAGGACACGCCTTCGTAGCTGAAGTCAGGCAGTGAAGCCACCACATTGGCGCGCTCGGCTTCGCTGATGGTGTAGAAGTGCACGCCTGTGCGGTTGTTGTAGAAGCGGTGCACCGAAGACAGGCCCGCCGAGTGCGCACTGGCCACCGAGAAGGCGGGACCGTCGAAGCTGAAGGGCGGCGAGAGCGTGGACGCCACGGTGGCGCGTTCGGTTTCGCTGGTGGTGTAGAAGTGCGCGCCAGTGCTGCCGTTGTAGAAGCGGTAGGCCGGGATGCGCACCGCAGCCGCCTTGCGCGCGACGTCTCCCGACAGGTAGAAGCTCTTGGCGGCGGCCTGACCCTGACCAACGTCTTCCAGCGGTGTCGGCAAACCGCTGCCCTCCGCCAACTGGGCATTGCGTTCGGCTGCCGCCAGTTCCTCCGCATTCAGCGCGGCACCGCGGGACAGGGTCGGGGTGACCGACAAGGAACCGGCGCCGCTGCCCTGGTCGACTGCAACGCCAGAGCCGCTGCCGCCGCAGGCAGCCAGCGCCAATGCGAATGCGACAACTGCCAACCGGCAAACAAATGGCCCCGGGATGGGGCAGAGAACAATGGTCACCTTGGGCCTCCAGCGTGCACTGGCGGAGGCGCAAGGCCGACATCAGCGACCCGGCGACCCGCAACTGGGGCCAAGTCTATGGAACGAAAGCACTCACCACCATAGGCCGTTTGGCCCAGAGCGGTGCCGGAATTCACAGTCCGACGGCCGAACCCGGCAGGACACCGGATCGCGTCAGCGCGGGCTCTCGAAGAACACCGCGTTGGTGTAGTCGCTGATCTCGAAATAGACCTTCTTCTCGCCCGGATCGACGGTCATGTTCTGGTTTTCGTCGAGCACGCCGTACCCGTAGCGGTAGGCGCGCGGCTTGCCGTCTTCGGTGCCCATGGCGGTGCTCATCTTGTCGATGGACAGGAAACGGCGGGCCAGCTTGTCGCCGGCATAGACCTCCAGCACGCCGTTGGTGCCGGTCCAGTTCTGGATGTCGCGGCTGATCTTGTTCTGCTGTTCCTGGGTGCAGCCGGCGAGCATGGCGAGGGCAAGGAGTCCGGTGACGGAGGCGATTCGGAGGTTCATGGAGCGGTCCTGATCAGACAGACAGAAAGAAAGTGGAAATCAGCCGCGCTGGCGCAGCGCTTCGTACAGGCAGACGCCGCTGGCGACCGAGACGTTCAGGCTCTCGACGCCGCCCTTCATGGGAATGCCGACCAGCTCGTCGCAGGTCTTGCGGGTGAGTTGGCGCATGCCGTCGCCCTCGGCGCCCAGCACCAGCGCCACCGGTCCCTTGAGGTCGACCTGGTACAGCGTCTTGGGCGCATCGTCGCTGGTGCCGATGATCCAGATGTTGCGTTCCTTGAGTTCGTTCAGGGTGCGCGCCAGGTTGGTCACCATGAAGTACGGCATGGTCTCGGCCGCCCCGCTGGCCACCTTGGCCACCGTCGCATTGATGCCCACCGCGTGGTCCTTGGGTGCGATCACGGCGTGGGCCCCTGCCCCGTCGGCGACGCGCAGGCAGGCGCCGAGGTTGTGCGGGTCGGTCACGCCGTCGAGCACCAGCAGCAGCGGCGCCACACCGTCGGCTTCCAGCTTCTCCAGCAGTTCGTCCAGAGAATGGGCCTGCTCCAGCGGGTTCACCCGTGCGGCCACTCCCTGGTGGCCATGGCTGCCAGCCAGCTTCGACAGACGCAGTCCGTCGGCCTCGATCAGGCGCACACCGGCTTCCTTGGCGCGTTCGATGAACTGCCGCATGCGCTGGTCGCGCCGGGTCGGCTCGAAATAGATCTCGATGATGGACTGCGGCGCCGTCTTCAGGCGCACGCCGACGGCGTGAAAGCCGAACAGGACTTTGGGAGAGGACATCCGGCGATTATCCCCGCGCCGGGTCCGGGCCAGCCGTGCCGGCGGCGATGCCGCCGTCCCTCAACCCGGGACACGGACCAATCTCACGGCAAACAGGTAAGCGCGCCAGAACGCCCGCACCTCACCGCCGACAAAGTCGACGCCATAGGCATCCACCTCGGACGCCAACGCGGAATTCACCGCCGGCGTGGTCGACCAGAACGCCGTCTGGGGCGTGTTCGGAAACGCCGTGGTGTCGATGAGCGGAGCGCTGGCCCTGGACGGTTCGACCAGGCTGCTGAGTTCCTTGACGTTGGGCAGGCGCCAGCCGGGCACGCTGGCGGCGAGCGCAAACGCGGAGGCGTGCCGGACGGTGCTGACCCCACCGTCGACGCAGGTGCTGCCGTTCCAGGTCTTCGATTCGACACAGCGCCGCCACTGCAGACCCGTCTGCCGGTCGATCACCAGGTTGTTGGCCGCGTCGCCCGGGTAGCTGGCCGACCCGAACACAAACCGCGCACCGGTGAACGCGGCCCCTCGAACCAGGCGCACATGCCGCGACGTCGACGGTGTCGCCGTGGAGCGAGCCCCCGTGCCGAACGACACGCTCCAGCGCTGGGTGCCACCCAGCGGCGCCGAGGCACTGGTCCAGTAGCCGCCAGCGGCGTCGCTGCTGTTGGGCAGCTTGGACATATTGATGCTGATCGGCCCCACCACCCCGTACAGCACCAGGTTCTGCAGCTCCTGCGGCGTGGGCAGCCGCCAGTCGTTGAAGCCACACAGGTTGCTGGCGTTGACCGCGGCGATGTAGCCGCTGGTGTCGCCCGCCCCCCCGCCGCCCGCGTTGGTGTAGCTGTTGCTCCCCGCCCGCAGCCCGGAGGTGGTCTTGCCCTCCCACACCAGCCCCGTCAGGTCGGATTGCACGCAATTGGTCAAGGGGTTGCTGCCCACCGGGCTGAAGAACTCGGTGTTGTAGTAGAACCGCGTGCCGTCCTGTTGCTGGCTCAGTTCGCGTGCGCTCGGCGCGGCACAGTTCACCAGGATGTTCGAACCGGTCTCGAAACACTGCGCGCTCGAAACCGCGGTGTTGGGCAGCTTCTCCCCGACCCAACTGCTGTCCATCACGTAGTAGCCGACGCCCTCATAGGAATAGGTGCCCGCCAGCGTCGACTGGATGCGGTCGCGCTCGGTGGCGCTGGCGGTGTAGAAGTGAAACCCCTTGCTGGGGATGTAGAAGCGGTACAGCGGGGTGAGGCCGAACCCGGGCGCCGTGCTGGCGTAGTAGGCGATGCCTTCGTCGGTGAAATACGGCCACGAAGCCCGGATGATCGAACGCTCCGAGGCGCTGATGGTGTAGAAGTGAACGCCCGTACGGGTGTTGAAGAAACGGTAGACAGGGCTCAGGCCCGCCGTGAACTCGGGACTGGCGAAGAACGCCGCGCCTTCGAACAGCATGTCGGGCCGGGTCGCCTGGATCGTGGCACGTTCGGTCTCGCTGATGGTGTAGAAGTGCGCGCCCGTTCCGCGGTTGTAGAAGCGGTAGACCGGTATCCCTGCAGCGGCGGACTTGGCGGTACCGGCCTCGGTGAACTCCAGCGACTTGGCGGACACCGGTTCGGACTCGGCGGCCTGCGGCTCGGAGCCTCCGCCGCAGGCGGTCACCAACAGAGCAACCAGCAAAGCAAGAAGTGAGGTTTTCATGGCACGAGACGCACGAGGCGGACCGAATGAAGTTCGCTGCGCATGGAGCCCAAGATATAGCCGGCAGCGGCGTAGACGCTCCAAGAGTAATAGTTGAAGCCAATGTATGGCGTGGATGCCCACAAAACCACGTCCTCCGCACCGGGGAATGCGGTGGGGTCGATGCTGGCGTGGTTGGTGCCCGTGATGTTCACGTTCAGGTCGACCAGACTGCCCAGTTCCTTGATGTTGGGCATGCGCCATCCCGACTGCGCGGCGGCGTGCAGCAGGGCGTTGTTGTGCGAGAAGGTGGTGGATGCCCCTGTGCAGGCGCTGCCGTTCCAGACCCGCCCCTGTTCGCAGCGGCGCCATTGCAGACCGGTCCAGGCGTCCGTGACCACGTTGTTGGCCCCGTCGCTGCCGTAAGCCACGGTGCTGTAGGTGAAGCGCGGACCAGCGGCCATGACGCCGCGCACCAGTCGCACCGCCTTGCCGAGTCCGCGGCCGTCGGTCGTCACACCGCCGTCGTAGGTGAACCGGACGAACCAGGCCTGCGCGTTATTGAACACCGCCTGCTGCGAGGTCCAGTAGTGGCCGGGCGCCGTGGAGGTGGGCAGCCAGGTGGTGTTGGGGAACCAGGTGGGGTTCACCACCGGGTCGGTACCGCTTCCGTAGACCAGGATGCTCTGCAGTTCCATCACCGTGGGCAGCCGCCAGTCGGAGAAGCCGCACAGGTTCAAGGCATTGACCGCCGCCACGTAGCTGCTGGCGTCGCCCGGGCTGTTGTTGCCGGTATTGGTGTACGTATTGGTGCCGGCGCGGGTGCCGCTGGCTTCCTTGCCCTCCCAGACCAGCCCGGTGATGTTGTCCTTGACGCAACTGGTCACCGGCTGGCCGCTGACCGCGCTGTAGCTCATGGCGTTGATCGATGCGCGTTGACCGTCCTGCTGCGGGTTCAGGCCGGTGGCGTTGCTGTCGGTGCAGGGCCCGGGCGTGTTGGTGCCGTTGAGATAGCACTGGCTGGTGGTGATGCCTGTGTGCGGCAGCTTCTCGGTCCGCCAGTTGCTGTCAAGCACGTAGTAGCCAATGCCCTCAAAGGCATAGACCGCGCCGAGGTTGGCCACGATGCTGTTCTTCTCGGTCTCGCTGGCGGTGTAGAAGTGAAAGCCCTTGGACGCCACATAGAACCGGTAGAACGGCACCAGCCCCGCACCGGGCACCTGGCTGGCGTGATAGGCCACGCCTTCGTAGCTGTAGTGCGGCAGCGTGGCCACCACGTTGGCCCGTTCGGTTTCGCTGATGGTGTAGAAGTGCACGCCGGTCTGGGTGTTGTAGAAGCGGTGCACGGGTGAAAGGCCCGGTGAATACGCGTTGGCCACCGAGAAGGCCGGGCCTTCATAGCTGAACGGTGGCGAGAGCGTCGCGATCACGTTGTCCCGCTCCGAGGTGTCGGTGGTGAAGAAGTGGGCGCCGGTGCTGCCGTTGTAGAAGCGGTAGGCCGGGATGCGCACCGCCAGCGCCTTGCGGGCAACCTCGCCGGAGAGATAGGCCCTCTTGGGTGCGATCTGGCCCGCCGGGAGATCGGAAAGTGCAACCGCAGATCTGTTGTCTGCGGCCAGGGCCTGCCGCTCGGCTGCGGCCAGCGATTGTTCGGTGAGCTTCGCGTTGGGCGATGCAGCGGTCGAACGATCTGCGGTGGAGCTGATGGAAGGAACCTCCCTGGCCGCAGAACGACTGGTGTCGGGTTGCGATCCGCCACAGGCGGACAGCAGAAAACCAAGCGTCCACAGGCAGGCTGTCGCCCCGCAGCGAACTGAAGTCCGGTATGGAGTGCTGGTGCAGATCAAGTGGGTATTCATCTTGTTTCCCTTGGCGCTTGTTTACCGGTCTGGGCGCTTTCGCAGAGGTCTTGGTAGGGGACTAGTCGAAATCCGCGACCATGCGAACAGCGTTGGAGGATGAGCTGAGGTACCCATTGCTGACCGCCCCGGTGGAAGGATTCACCACAAACCGCCGATCGCTGATGATTTCCGGCGTCGACGACCACACGGCGAGAGACGTGAATCCGCCCGTATCAGGAAACGCTGTCGCGTCCATGCTGGGCAGCGATCGGGTTCTATCGACGAGGGTCCCCAGCTCTTTCACATTGGGCAGCCTCCACCCGGAAACGTTCGCGGCGTCCCTGAAGGAATTGAACAGCGAAGAGATCATGGATCCGCCGATGTCGGTGCAAGCGGTTCCATTCCAGAACTGCGCTCTCAGGCACCGCCTCCAGACCAGGCCCGAGTACCGGTCGACCACGGCGTTGTTGGCCGCGTCTCCGCTGTAGCTTCGTGTGGTGACCAGATAGCGTGGGCCTGTGGGCTGCGCCCCGCGCACCAGACGCAGGGCATGTGATGCAGAACGCGTGTTGACACTCACGCTGCCGTCAAAGAAGCTGACCCGCCACGCGAGACTGGAGTCGTTGGAAGCGACTGTCTGGCTCCAGTGATCCACGGCCGCCGAGTTCGGGAACCAGGAGACATTGATCAGTGCACCGAGTTCAACCCCATAGTCGACCAAGCCCTGAAGCTCCTGTGCCGAAGGAAGGCGCCAGTCGGTGTAGCCACAGAGTTCGAGCGCATTGACCGCTGCCACATAGGCGACCGCCTCGGTGTAGTGGTTGTAGGTGTTGCTTCCGGCGCGCTGCCCGCTGGCGGTCTTGCCTTCCCACACGAGGCCGGTAACGTTGTCGCGAACGCAACTGGTCTTGGGATAGGGACCAAACAGCGACGGCAACTGGCTGTAGTTCATCGGGTTGACGGCAGTGCGGTGACCATCCTGTTTGGGATTGAGTGACAAGGCAGCGGGATCACTGCAGTTGCCCAGCGGATACCCCGACTGATCCAGCATGCACTGCATGGACGTCACGCCCGTGTGCGGCACCGCCTGCACCCGCCAGTCATCACCCAGCACGTAGTAGCCAATGCCTTCGTAGCTGTACTGCGGAAGCGTGGCGATGATGCTGTCCTTCTCTGCCGCGCTGTTGGTGTAGAAGTGGTAGCCCCTGGCCGCGTAGAAGAAGCGGTACAGCGGGGTGTAGCCCGTCCCGGGCAGCGTGCTGGCGTAGTAGGCGATGCCTTCGTAGGTGTAGTGCGGCAGCGTGGCGGCGACGTGGGCGCGCTCGCTCTCGGTGATGGTGTAAAAGTGCACCCCGGTCTGCGTGTTGTAGAAGCGGTGCACCGGGCTCAGCCCGGGCACGTTGGTCATCGTGGCGTGAAAGGCCGTGCCGTCCAGGTGCATGTGCGGCTGCGTGGCCAGCACGGTCGCTTTCTCGGTCTCGCTGGAGGTGTAGAAGTGACCCTGCGTCAACGTGTTGAAGAAGCGGTAGACCGGGATGCGGGTGGCCGCGACTTTCGTGGTGGCTCCGCTGATCAGCTTGCCTTCAAAAGCCTTGGGCAACACGCCCGTCTTGGCGATCTGCGCCAGCTCTTCGCTGTTCAGGCGCGCGCCCTCCTGCTGCAGGGCGACGGTTTCTTCGCTGGGCGCTGTGCCGCGGGTGGTCGGCTCCGCGGAACCGCTGCTGCCCTGCCCGCCACCGCAGGCGACGACCATGAACGTGAGAACCCACGCGGCTCCACAACGTGCGGCATACCTGCAAAAAGCTGTGTCTGTTGAATTCATGACCTTGTTTCCTCAGGAAAAAACATCCAGCGAGCAGGGTTGCTTTACGGGTTGGTGCGAACCAGACGAACTGCATTTCGGAAACTGCGCAGCTCGCTGCCCAGAGCGCCGTTGGCGAACTGCACGACCCATGCTCCAACGGGATTTCCCACATAAGGTGAGGATGTCCACAGTCTTTGGGGGGCCTGCGGAAACGCAAGGGAATCGATACGTGTACCGGAGGTCACACTCCGATCCACAAGGCTGCCCAGCTCCTTGATGTTGGGCAGTCGCCATCCGGTCTGGTTTCGTGCATGAACCAGCGCCTCTTCATGGGTGAACGCCTGCGGTGTTCCCACACACCCGCTGCCTGTCCAGCTCATACCCTCGACGCAGCGGCGCCATTGCAAACCAGAGAGCGCGTCGTTGACAAGGTTGTTTGCCGCATCGCCCGCATACGCAACGGTGCCTGGCGAATAGCGTGGACCGCTGAGCATGCTTCCTCGCACCAGCCGCACCGATTTCGCCTCGCTCCTTGGGCCGAGGTAGGTCCACCCGCCATCACCCCAAAAATACACCTGCATGTCAGTGGCGCCTGAGAGGTCGGATGAAGCGTAGAAGGTAGGCGCTGTGTTTGGAAACCAGGTGGTATCAATGGACGGACCAACGACGGGCTTGCCGTAGTCCACGATCGTCTGCAGTTCCAGCACGGACGGCAACCTCCAATCGTTGAAGCCGCACAGGTTGCCAGCATTGACCGCTGCGACGTAACCGCTGGCATCGGTGACTGCGTTGTTGCCCAGGTTGGTATAGGTGTTGTCCTTGTCCCTCGCTCCACCGTCGTCCGTTTTGCCTTCCCATACCAGACCGGTGACGTTGTCCCGCACACAACTGGTCCTGGAATAGTTGATCGGACCGAAGGTGCCGCCCGGGAGATACACCACTTCGCTGTAGCTCATCGGATTGATGGCCGTGCGGTGCCCGTCCTGCTGGGAATTCAGAAGCGCCGCAGCGATCGCAATGCCACTGCAGGCCACCATGGCGTTGTCGCCCTCCCTGTAGCACTGGGAACCGGTCACGCCGGTATGCGGCAATTTCTCCGCGCGCCAGTTGCTGGCCAGCACGTGGTAACCCACACCCTCGTAGTTGTAAGTGCCGCTCAGCGTGGTTTGGAGGTTCTGCTTCTCTGCCAGGCTGGAGGTGTAGAAATGGTAGCCGCGCGCCGGCACGAAAAAGCGGTAGAGCGGCGTGAAACCTTGCCCGGTCACCTGGCTGGCATGGTAGGCCACACCCTCATAGCTGTAATACGGCATCGTCGCAGCGATCGAAGCGCGTTCGGCTTCGTTGATGGTGTAGAAATGAACGCCAGTGCGCGTATTGAAAAAGCGGTGCACAGGGCTCAGCCCAGGCGAGAACGCGCTTGCTGCGGCAAAGGCCGGACCGTCGTAGGTCATGAAAGGCATCGTGGCGAGCACGCTGGCCTTCTCGCTTTCGCTAGTGGTGTAGAAGTGGGCGCCCGTCCGGGTGTTGAAGAAGCGGTAGACCGGGATGCGGGTGGCCGCGACTTTCGTGGTGGCTCCGCTGATCAGCTTGCTTTCGAGGGCTTTTGCAAGAACCCCCGTCCTGGCGATCTGCGCCAGCTCTTCGCTGTTCAGGCGCGCGCCCTCTTCCTGCAGGGCGACGGTCTCTTCGGTGGGCGCTGCGCTGCGGAAGGACGGAAGGACGCCGGTGCTGGTACCGATCGCTTCAGTGCGGGCGACGGACGCCGATGCTTGACCGCCGCTATCCTGGCTGCCACCGCAGGCGGCAAGCAAAAAGCTGCATGCGAATATCGCGGACCAGAGGGTCAGAAACGGGGCGTGGGATGGGGCGGGCGCATTCATGGTGTCGTTCATGCAATTTCGTCTATCGATGTCGTCTCATCTGGGGACATCAACCACGTCCATTCAGCGGCGCGCACTGGAAGCCGAAGGGAATGCTTGACGCGGGAAGCGGGTAACCCCGCTAGGGGCCGATCCATACCAAGCGCGCCGTAAGCGCTTGGCCTCGAGCCTGGAATGATTCGGTGCCATCCCCAAAGAAGACGGCCTTTGCGGAGCTGGAGTACAAGGTGTCGGGCGTGGACGCCCACAGATACTTTTGAACAGCACCGGGGAATACCACCGGGTCCACGCGTGCACCGGTCGTCACCGTTCGGTCCACCAGACTGGCGAGTTCCTTGGCATTGGGCATACGCCATCCCGCTCTTTGCCGAGCTTGATCAAGCATCACGACATGAGAACTCGAATAAGGTGTTCCGGCGCAGGCGGTTCCCGTCCAGCTGCGCCCCTCTTCGCATCGGCGCCATGTCAGCCCGGTCTTTCGGTCCAGAACGGCGTTGCCTGAACTGTCCCCTGGATAGGCCATGGAATTCACCAGATAGCGTTGCCCAGACCAGGTGGCCCCGCGCACAAGTCGCAAGTAAAAATTGCCCGACGATCGGAACTGCGTCGCAGCGGTGCTTCCGGAAGCACCAAAGTTGACAGACCAGGCATACCGTGAATCGTTCGAATCCGCATCACCCGTCCAGTAGCGTTCGGCTTGGGTGTTGGGAAACCAAGTCGAGTCAACGATCACGCTGATCGAGCTGTCGTTGATGTCATGCTTGAGGATTCCGCGAAGCTCGTTCACAGTCGGCAAACGCCAGTCGTGATGGCCGCAAAGGTTGGCAGCGTTGACGGCAGCGAGGTAACCACTCGTGTCGCCCGGCAAGCCATTGCCCTGGTTGGTGTATAGGTTGTCTTTGTCGCGCAGCCCCCCGTCATCGGTCTTGCCTTCCCAGACCAAGCCGGTCACGTTGTCCCGAACACAACCCGTCCTGGCGTAGTTGATCGGACCGAAGCTACCACCTGGAAGGAATACCAATTCGCTGTAGCTCATTGGGTTGACGGCGGTGCGGTGTCCGTCTTGTTGCGGATTCAGAGTATTGGCCGCACCAGTGCACGACACCAGCGCGTCCGCTACCGCCTGGTAGCACTGACTGCTGGTGATGCCCGTGTGCGGCACCGCCGGGTTCACCCAGTCATCGCCCAGCACGTAGTAGCCAATCCCTTCGTAGCTGTACTGCGGCAGCGTGGCGATGATGCTGTCCTTCTCCGCCGCGCTGTTGGTGTAGAAGTGGTAGCCCCTGGCCGCGTAGAAGAAGCGGTACAGCGGGGTGTAGCCCGTCCCGGGCAGCGTGCTGGCGTAGTAGGCGATGCCTTCGTAGGTGTAGTGCGGCAGCATGACGGCGACGTGGGCGCGCTCGCTCTCGGTGATGGTGTAGAAGTGCACCCCGGTCTGCGTGTTGTAGAAGCGGTGCACCGGGCTCAGCCCGGGCACGTTGGTCATCGTGGCGTGAAAGGCCGTACCGTCCAGGTGCATGTGCGGCTGCGTGGCCAGCACGGTCGCTTTCTCGGTCTCGCTGGAGCTATAGAAGTGACCCTGCGTCAACGTGTTGAAGAAGCGGTAGACCGGGATGCGGGTGGCCGCGACTTTCGCGGTGGCTCCGCTGATCAGCTTGCCTTCAAAAGCCTTGGGCAACACGCCCGTCCTGGCGATCTGCGCCAGCTCTTCGCTGTTCAGGCGCGCGCCCTCCTGCTGCAGGGCGACGGTGGCTTCTTCGCTCAACGCTTCGCTGCGGGTGGCCGGTTCTGCGGAACCGTTGCTGCCCTGCCCGCCGCCGCAGGCGGTAAGCAGCAAGACCAGTGCGATGACCCCCAAGGTCCGCCGAGTCATCTCAAAGAAGGTGGTCATCTGTTCCCTTTGCAAGGTGATCAAGGGTTGGTGCGCACCAGACGCACGGCCTGCGTGCTGGCACGGTCGCCATAGACGACCACGCCATTTGCAAATGAGACCGTCCAGGCTTGCTGGGGGCTGCTGACGTACGGGGTCGACGCCCAGAAGGTACCGATGGGTGACTGGGGAAACGCCATCGTGTCGGTGAAGTCGGAGGCCGACGGAAACACGATGAACCCTGTGGGCCGCACCACCAGGCTCCCCAGTTCCCGGACGTTCGGCAGCCGCCAGCCCGCCTGCCCGCCCGCGCGAGCCAGCGCCGACTGGTGGTTGAGGGTGAGCGCGGAGCCGCTGCAGCTGCTGCCGGTCCAGGTCATGCCTTCTGCGCAGCGACGCCACTGCAGTCCGCTCAGCGCGTCGTTCACCAGGTTGTTGGCCGCGTCGCTGCCATAGGGCACACTGCTGTAGGTGAACCGGGTACCGCTGAGCAGCGCTCCTCTGACCAGGCGCACAGACCTCCTGGACGTGTTGGACAGGGTGGAGTTCGCGATGTAGCCATCGTTGAAGCTCACAAAAAATGGTGCGTACGCATTCGGTGTCTTCACCGCCCAGTAGGAAATGATCAGGCTGATGCCATCGGAGAGCGTCCGGGAGTTGGGGAACCACGTGTCATAGGTGCTGGTACCAGCGGGATATCCAGCGCCGTAGTCCAGCAGCGTCTGCAGTTCGAAGGCTGTCGGCATGCGCCAGTCGTTGTAGCCGCAAAGGCCTGCCGCGTTGACGTTGGTCACGTAGCCGCTGGCGTCGTCGGCCGCGCCGGTTCCGTCGTTGGTGTAGAGGTTGGACCCGGCCCGCTCTCCGGTCGCCGTCTTGCCCTCCCACATGAGGCCTGTGACGCTGTCTCTGATGCAGGTGGTGACGGCGTAGTCGCTGTTCATCAACACGGCGCTCGGCACCCTCTCGTAGCGCATCGGGTTGATGCTGCCCCGGCGGCCGTCCTGCTGCGCGTTGAGGCCGACCGAGGTCGGTCGTCCGGACAACTGCTGCTCGAGCGTGGGGAAACAGTCTGCGAAGGCATTGCTGTCGGCCTTGTAGCACTGCGTGCCGGTGATCCCGGTGTGTGGCAGCTTCTCCGGCAGCCAGCGGCTGTCGAGCACGTAGTAGCCGATGCCTTCGTAGGTGTAGAGGCCCGCCAGTGTGCTCTGGATGCTCTGCTTCTCCTGCGCACTGGCCGTATAGAAGTGGAAGCCCCGTGACGGCACGAAGAAGCGGTAGAGCGGAGTCAAGCCCTGCCCGGCGACCTGGCTGGCGTGGTAGGCCACGCCTTCGTAAGTGAAGTGCGGCAGCGTCGCGGCGATCGACGCGCGCTCGGTCTCGCTGATGGTGTAGAAGTGCACGCCGGTCCGGGTGTTGTAGAACCGGTGCACCGGGCTCAGGCCCGGAGAGAACGCGCTGGCGGCGGAAAACGCCGGCCCGTCGTAGGTCATGAACGGCTTGGTCGCCAGCACATCGGCCTTCTCGGCTTCGCTGGTGGTGTAAAAGTGGGCGCCTGTGCGGGTGTTGAAGAAGCGGTAGACCGGAATGCGGGTGGCCAGGGCCTTTTCCGAAGCCCCGGCAAGGCGTTTTTCCGCAGGCTCGCGAACCGCTTCGGCGCTGTCTGGCCCGCCACCGCCGCAGGCGACCAGGAAACACGCGATCCCCAGCACGGCCAGACGCCTTGCTGCGCTGCGGGCAAATGGGAACGGCTTGAACATCGCGGTGGGCTCCGGGCGTTGGACGGCACGCGAGCAGCCCTGTCGCAACCAGCCGAACGCGTGTTTACATTGAGACACGTGCCCACCGGGCCGGACAATAGGCCGAACAGCCTATGAACATGCTCTCCCTCCCCGGTTAAGCTGTACTTTCATACCCCATCGAGGTGATGCCGCTTGGACACGCTCAAGAGCTTTCGACTGCTGCTGCTGGACGACCACCCGCTGTTTCGCGAGGGCCTGGTGATGGCCCTGAACAAGCTGGAGCCGGACTGCGAGGTGGTGGCGGTCGCGACCCTGCCGCAGGCCAAGGCCTTGCTGGCCGAAGATCCCAACCGGTTCGATCTCGTGCTGATCGACTACAAGCTGCCCGGCAGCGACGGGCTCTCGTGCGTGGGCGAGTTGCAGGCCCGCCATCCGATGGTCAGCTTCGGACTGATTTCCGGAGAGGACGACGACCGGCTGCCCCAACGGGCGAAGGAGGCCGGGCTGGTGGCCTTCCTGTCCAAGTCGCTGGAGATGAGCGCCCTGCTGGACGCCCTGCGACAGCTGTCCCGCGGTGAGACCGTGTACTGCCTCAACACCAGCCTGGCCACGCGCGGCCTGCCCGCGCAGGACTTCGGGCTGACACCGCGCCAGCTGGATGTGCTGCAGTTGCTGGCCACCGGCGAGAGCAACAAGGCGATCGCGCAGAACATGGGCATCTCGCCGGCCACGGTCAAGAACCACCTGGACGCCATCTTCGAGAAGATGGGGGTGACCAACCGCCTGCAGGCGGTCATGCTCGCCAAGGCCGCGCTGCGCTAGCAGCAGCCCCGGTTCATCTCAGGCCCGCCCCATGACCGACAGCGCCGGATCGCCCCTGCCAGCCGCATCGCCCGCCATTCTCGACAAGCACCGGGCCCGCGTCCTGCGGGAACTGTTGCGCCTGAGCGCGAAAGTGCCCGTGGGCTCGATCGTCTGGCAGACCGCCATCAGCCTGCTGACGGTGGCGTATTTCGCATACCCCGACCACCTGCTGGCCGGCGGGATCTGGCTGGGCCTGACGGCGCTCAGCCAAACGATGCGCCTGGTGTTCAGAACCCGCGACCCGGGGCCGGACCCCGACGCCATCCGCCGCACGCTTCGCTTGCACCGGATCCGTGTGCTCTACAGCGCGATGGCCTGGGGCAGCGCTGGCATTCTGCTGTTCGACCATGGCAATGCGGCGCGGCAACTGGCGCTGACCGTGATCATGGTGTCCAGCTGCATCGGCTTTTCGTTTTCCGCCTCGTCCCACGCGCCCACACTCAAACTGGCGCTGCCCTTGCTGGTCGGACCCATCATCGTGTCGCTGTTCATCAGTCCGCAGCCCTACATGTGGGTCATGGGCATGATCGGCACCAGCTTTCTTGTGGTCATGCACCGACTCATCCATGATCGCGGCCAGCAGCTTGAAGAAACGCTGTCGCTGCGCATGGAAGCCCAGGAAGTCCGTGAAGAGAAGCAACGCTTCTTCGCCGCCGCAAGCCACGACTTGCGCCAGCCTCTGCAGGCGTTGACGCTCTACCACACGGTCCTGGCCAAGGGTGACACCAGTCCCAACGTGATCGAGCGCATGGGTGAATGCATCGATGCGCTGGACCGCCTGCTCGCGGGCGTGCTCGACATCGCCCGGCTCGACGCAGGCAAGGTGGTGGCAGGGGTCGAGCCCATCCACCTGCCCGAGCTGATGCTGCGCGTGGCGCGCATGCACGACCTCGCGTTGCGCGACAAGGGGCTGCGGCTGAGGCTGCACACGCAGGACGAATGGGTGCTGAGCGACCCGGTGCTGCTCGAACGCATCCTGTCGAACCTGCTGAGCAATGCCGTGCGCTACACAGAGCGCGGAAGCATCCTGTTTGCCGCCCGGCGCCGCGGCAATTTCCTGTTGCTGCAGGTGTTCGACACCGGTATCGGCATTCCCGACGACCGGCTGGATGCGGTCTTCGGCGAGTTCACCCAGCTCCACAACCCTGCCCGCGATCCGTCGCGAGGCACCGGCCTGGGGCTGGCCACCGTCCAGCGGCTGGCCCGTTTGCTGGACCACCCGCTATCGGTGCGCTCGGCGCACGGAAAAGGGTCCTGCTTCTCGCTGTCGGTCGCGCGCGGCGAGCCACCGTCCGCAACGCCAGCCCCTGCCCGGGCGGATGCATCCGGCGCCAGCTCGGTCGCGCTGCCGCCGTGGCGCATTCTGGTGGTCGAAGACAACGCCCTGGTGCGCGAGGCGCTGCACGCCATGCTCATTGGCTGGGGCATGAAGGCGACCACCGAAATCAACGCCAGCGACGCCATCGCCCGGCTGAGGCACGAGAGCTTCGACGCGGTGCTGAGTGATTGGCGCCTGCCAGGCGACGGCGACGGGCTGAGCGTGCTGCGACACGCCCGCGAAAACACCTCCACCCGACTCGCCGCCTTGCTCACCGGAGACGACGTGCAAGAAGTACCGTCCGACTTCCCGGTGGTCAGCAAGCCAGTGCGACCGCTGCGCCTGCGTGCGTTGTTGACTGCACATCTGGAGCAGGTCGAAAGGTCCAACGCCGGGCCGTGATCCGTCGACACATGCCCCAGGATTGTTGAAGCGTGATAGCGCTTCAAAACGGCATCGTTGCCAGGCTCATCAAGCGAACAGCGATGCCCGCATCGCGCGAGGCTACCTGGGTTTGTCCATTGGTGAAGCTGACGACCCAGGCGTAGTTGGAAGACGTCACATACGGCGTCGAGGACCAGGCATTCACACCGGTCGCGCCCGGGAACAAGGTGGCTGCATCCAGTGCGGGGTCGTACTGAACGCGATTCGCGAGACTGGCAAGTTCCCTGATGGCAGGCAAGATCCAGCCGCTCCGGCCTCGAGCCCGGTCCAGTGCTCCTGCGTGCGAAAAGCTGGCCGCGGTGCCGGTACAGGCGCTGCCGTTCCAGCTCTGGCCTTCCAGGCACCGTCGCCAGATCACGCCGGTCTTGCGGTCGATCACCGCATTGTTGGCGGCATCGCCCGCATAGGTTGCGCTGGCGATCACATGGCGCGGCCCGCTCCAGGACGTACCACGAACCAGGCGCACTGCGCGCGGGCTGGTTTTTGACCGGACTTCCTGATTCAGGTCGATGAAGTAAAAGACATACCCATCCCCTGCGCCTGTGGGGGCTGCATCGCTGGTCCAATAGCCGTTGCTCGTGTTGGTATTGGGAATCCAATTGGTGTCGATCCTGGGTGAAACCGCGACACCGAAATGCGCAATGCTCTCAAGCTCTTCCACGGTCGGCAGGCGCCAGTCGCTGAATCCGCACAAGTTGATGCCGTTGACCGCCGCCAGATAGCCGCTGGTGTCGTTTGCCGCGTTGTTGCCCAGGTGGGTATAGGTCAAGGTGCCGTCGCGGCTCCCCCCTGAACGCTTTCCTTCCCAGATCAGCCCGGTAACATCGTCCTTCACACAGCTGGTCACAGCAAAGTTTCCGACGAAGCTGTAACTCATCCTGTTGATCGTGGAGCGATGCCCGTCCTGCATCGGGTTCAACGCCAGCGCTCCCGTGCTGCTGCAGCTCACCAGCGCGAAGCTGCCTGCCTGGTAACACTGGCTGCTGGAAACGCCACTGTGCGGGATGGCTGGCGTCTGCCAGTCGTCCCCCAACGCGTAGTAGCCCACCCCCTCATAGTGGTACTGCGGCAGCGTGGCGATGATGGTGTCTTTCTCCGCTGCACTGTTGGTGTAGAAGTGAAAGCCCTTGGCGGTGTAGAAAAAACGGTACAGCGGCGTGTAGCCGGTGCCCGGCAAGGTGCTGGCGTAGTAGGCCACGCCCTCATAGGTGAACTGTGGCAGCGTCGAGGCCACCAGTGCCCGCTCGCTCTCGCTGATGGTGTAGAAATGCACTCCCGTTTGCGTGTTGTAGAAGCGGTGCACCGGGCTCAGGCCGGGAACCGTCGTGGCACTCGCAGAGAAAGCCGGCCCTTCGTAGCTCATGAAAGCCAGCGTGGCGATGACGTTGTCGCGCTCGACAGTGCTGGTGGTGAAGAAGTGCGCGCTGTTGCGGGTGTTGAAGAAGCGGTAGACCGGCACCCGGGAGGCCGCGCTCTTGCGCAAGACGCCCTGCGCTTTTGCGGAAGCAGCCGCCGCAGAGGGGTCCGCGCCGCCGAGCAGCGGCCCGTCAGACGCGTTGGGCAACACACCGGTCCTGGCGATGGCTTCCAGCTCGGCCGTGTTCAGGCGAGCGCCTTCTTGCAGGGCCGAGACAGTCGCCGCGCTTGGCGGTGCATAGCTCGCAGGCAAGGAACTGGTCGATGTGGAACGATCGTCGGCTTGCGTCGACATGAGGCCGGTACTGTCCAGCCCTCCGCCGCAGGCCGTGAGAAGCAGCGCCAGCATGAACACCGCAGCCCAGCGGGAAGCGATCGGACGAAAAAACATGGGCGGTTGCGACGGGAACATGCGATGACTCCGGCGCGAGGACGTCAAGGGTCCGAACGCACAAGTCGCACTGTACGGGTGAAATGGCGCTCAAGATGTGTCAGTGTTCCATTTGACATGGTGACCTCCCAGGCTTGCCGCGGATCTGAGGCGAAAGGGGTCGCTGACCAGTCGCTTTCGCCGGGAGCAAACATCACCACCGGCGGAACCCCCAGCACCGGACCGGTTGGCTTGAAACCTGCAAATCCGGCGAGCTCCTTGATGTTCGGCAATCTCCAGCCGTCTTGACCGGTCGCACGCGCCAGAGCGAAGTGATGGGTAACTGGTTCCGCTGCACCGACGCAAGCCATCGTCTTGCTGCCCACCCACCTCTGGCCTTCGAGGCACCGGCGCCAGACCAAGCCGGTCTTGCGATCAATCACAGCGTTATAGGCGTCGTCACTGCCGTAGGGAACCGTTGTCACCAGATAGCGTTGACCCGTCCAGGTGCGGCCTCTAACAAGGCGCACAGCGCTCATGCCGGTTCCATGGAAGTCGGAATCGATGTATCCGTTGCCGAGGTAGAGCTGCAAGTTGGCAACAACCGAGGACATAGAGATCGAACTACCCCAGTACGTTCCAACCGAATTCGGAAACCACGTGGTGTCGATGCTGGGCGCGGTGGTCTTGCCGTAGTGCACGATTCCCTGCAGATCTTCGATGTTGGGTAAACGCCAGTCGTTGTACCCACAGAGGTTGAAGCTGTTGACCAGGTCCACATAGTTGCCAACGGTCGTGCTCAGGTAGGTGTTGGTCTCGGCACGCTGACCCGCAGCCTCTTTGCCTTCCCACGTCAACCCCGTCTCGCGGTCATACACACAACTGGTGGCAGGGTAGGTAAACAAGAAGCCATTGGAGAAACCGAACACTCCGCCGTAGTTCATCGGATGAATGCCTGCTCGGTGGCCATCCTGCTGACCATTGAAATCCAGAATATCTTGCCGGTCGCAGTCGCCCAGCACATCTGTTCCAGGCGCATAGCACTGGCTGGTGGTCGTACCGGTGTGCGGCACCGCCGGTGTCTGCCAGTCGTCGCCCAGCACGTAGTAACCGATGCCCTCATAGCTGTACTGCGGCAGCGTGGCGATGATGTGGTCCTTCTCCGCCGCGCTGTTGGTGTAGAAGTGGAATCCCTTGGCGGCATAGAAAAAGCGGTACAGCGGCGTGTAGCCGGTGCCTGGCAGCGTGCTGGCGTGGTACGCCACGCCTTCGTAGCTGAACTGCGGCAGCGTGGCGACGATGTGCGCCCGCTCGCTTTCGGTGATGGTGTAGAAGTGCACCCCGGTCCGGGTGTTGTAGAAGCGGTGCACCGGGCTCAGGCCCGGGATCGCGGTGCTGCTGCTGTGAAACGCGGGGCCCTCAAACGTCATGAACGGCAGCGTGGCCTGCACGTTGGCACGCTCGGTTTCGCTGGTGGTGAAGAAGTGGGCACTGGTGCGGGTGTTGAAGAAGCGGTAGACCGGGGTGGGCGAGGCGGCGCTTTTGGTTGCACCACTGAGCGACTTGCCGAGGAACGCCTTCGGCAACACGCCGGTCATTGCGATCCGGGCCAACTCTTGCGTGTTGAGGCGCGCGCCTTCTTGCTGCGCTGCGATCGCATCTGCGGTCGGGACGTCAATGGCCGCCGAGCCACCCAAAGCAATCGAACCAGTTTCGGAGCGGGTCAACGGCGCCCTGCGACCTGCGCTGTTGTTGCCCGAGGTACCGACAGGGTCGCTCCCCCCGCATGCGGCAATCGCCAGGGTGAATGCGCACACCAGGGTGGCGCGATAGAACCGTCGGTTGTCGTTAGAAATGTGTTTCTCCTGCCTGGATACCGGGAGGCCCCAATCAAGGATTGATGCGGACAAGCCGAATCCCGTTCTCGGCAACGCGATCGACGGAAAGCACATTTCCGTTGTCGAAGAAGACCGTCCATGCCGGGTTCTCCACACTGGGGTTGGGCGTCGAGGACTGAGAACCCAGCAGTGAGCCGGTCTGGGGAAAAGCCGCCTGGTCGATGAACGGCGGCGCGGCCAGCCGGAGATCCATCAGGCTGCCAAGCTCCTTCACATTGGGCAAACGCCAACCCGCCTTGCCTTTGGCATAAGCGAGCGCCGCCTCGTGGCTCCACCACGACTCGGGACCCGTACAGGCAGCGCCGTTCCAGCTCATCCCCTCAACGCATCGACGCCACTGCAAACCGGTCCACGCGTCATTGACCAGATTGTTGGCCGCATCGCCAGGGTAGGCCACACTGCTGTAGCTGAAACGCGGACTGCCCAGGGGGCTGGCGCCCCGAACCAGTCGAACCGCCAGCGCATTGGAGCGCGCAGTGGAGTACAACGCGCCGCCGTCCGAACCGAACGACACACGGGTCGCGTAACTGACGGGCGCAGCGGCTGCGCTCCAGTACGCGGGCGCCAGGGTATTGGGAAACCAGGTGGAGTTGATCTTCGGCGCTGTGGCCTTGCTGTAATCCACGATCCCCTGCAATTCCTGCGCACTGGGCAGGCGCCAGTCGTTGTAACCACAGAGGCTCTCCGCATTGACCGCCGCGACATAGCCGCCGGTGTCGTCGGCAGCGTTGCTGCCCGTGTTGGTATAGATGTGCGACCAGGACCTGAGACCACTGGTGGTCTTGCCTTCCCAGATCAGACCGGTCACTCTGTCCAGCACACAACTGGTTTCAGGGTATCTGATCAGAAATCCGTTGAGGACTCCGTAGACAGCGCTGTAGGTCATCGGGTTGACGCTTCCGCGGTGACCGTCCTGCTGTGGGTTGAGATCGAGCGCGGTGAGGACCAAGGGAGGCACCCTTGGAGAACACTCCACCAGCGTGTCGCTGCCTGCGATGTAGCACTGGCTGCTGGTGATACCTGTGTGAGGCAGCTTCTCCGCGGTCCAATTGCTGTCCAGCACGTAGTAGCCAACGCCCTCGTAGCTGTATGTCGCGCTCAGATTGGCCTGAATGCTGGTCTTTTCCGACTCGCTCGCGGTGTAGAAGTGAAAGCCTTTCCCGGGGACGAAGAAGCGGTACAGCGGCACCAGGCCCTGCCCAGCCACCTGGCTGGCGTGGTACGCCACGCCTTCGTAGGTGTACTGCGGCAACGTGGTGGCGACCTGTGCCCGCTCGGCCTCACTGATCGTGTAGAAGTGGACGCCGGTGACCCGGTTGTAGAAGCGATGCACAGGGCTCAACCCCGGCGAGAAGGCGCGCGCGCCCGAAAACGCCGGGCCGTCGTAGGTCATGAACGGCATCGTGGCGATCACGTTGGCCTTTTCGGTCTCGCTGGTGGTGTAGAAGTGCGCCGCAGTTCGGCTGTTGAAGAAACGGTGAACAGAGATGCGAAGTGCGAGCGCCTTGCGCGCCACATCGCCCAAGGCGTAGGCCTGCCTGGAAGCGATGGTGCCTGGCAGCAGGCTCTGCAGCGGCGTGGCTGTGTCTGCTGTCTTGGCGGCCACCTCGGCTTGGGCGAGGCTGCGCGCGGTGAGCGTCGCATCGGGCGCTCCACTTGCACCAGCTTCACCCCCGGCCTGACCGCTGCGCTCCGATTGCGAACGGCCTTGGGTGCTATCCGACATGCTGACGCTCCGATCAGCCCCTCCACAGGCGCTCAACGCTACAGCCTGTGCAATGACCACGAGGGCTCCGAGTCGTGCAAACCATTTTCTTCTCATGTCGATCTCCTGGTGAATGGATCCCTCCAGCGCATCCTCAAGGGATCGAGCGCACCAGGCGAACGGCCGAGAGGTTGGTCCGCGTGAGCCCAAACAAATAGCCCTGGTTGAAATCGACCGCCCAAGCGTTGGACGAAGCCTGGACATAGGGAGTCGATGTCCACGTCGAATTGATACCGGGCAACCCAGGGAACGCAACGGTGTCCAGCGCGGGGCTGACACGGCCGGGATCGTTCAGGCTGACCAGCTCTTTGGCGTTGGGCATGCGCCACCCCGCCTGGTCCCGTGCGCGGGCCAACGCCTGATCCAGGGTGAACCCGCCCGCCGTTCCAACGCATGCGCTGCCGTTCCAGGCTTGCCCTTCCACACAACGCCTCCAGGTCAGCCCTGTCTTGCGGTCAATCACAGCGTTGTTGGCAGCATCGCCGGCGTAGGTCTGGGTCGATGTCATGTAGCGCTGCCCTGCCCATTTCGGACCGTGGACCAGCCGCACATAGCGCACGTTGGTGAGCGACCCGCCATTGGAGACATTGCCCGCATTGAACCCCACGAACCACCCTTTGCCACCAGCAGCGGCGTCCGTGGTCGCAGTCCAGTAGTCGCCCGACTGGGTGTTGACGAAGATGCCCGGCCTGAACACCCCCGCCGTGGTGGCGCTGTAGTCCACGATGCTCTGGAGCTCTTCGGCCGTGGGCAGGCGCCAATCGTTGACGCCACACAACTTGCTGGCGTTGACCGCGGCGATGTAGCTGCCGGTATCGGCTGAAAGGTTGACACCCAGATTGGAGTAAGCGTTGGTGCCAGACCGCGCGCCGCTGGCCTCCTTGCCCTCCCACACCAGGCCCGTCACGTTGTCCCTCACGCAACTGGTGTAGGGATAGGTGTTGAAGATATTGATACCCACCGGCACACCGCTGAAGCTCATCGTGTTGATGCCGCTGCGGTGCCCGTCCTGTTGGGAGTTGAGGTTGGTCGCGTCGACGCCTGCGCAGGGAACCAGGGTGGGAAAGCCAGACGAATAACACTGGCCGCTGTTGACCCCGGTGTGCGGTACAGCCGGCGTCTGCCAGTCGTTGTCCAGCACGTAGTAGCCAATGCCTTCGGCCACGTATTGGGGCATGCTTGCCTGGATCGTGTTCGCTTCTGCGGAACTGGCGGTGTAGAAGTGAAACCCCTTCGCGGCGTAGAAGAACCGGTACAGAGGCTTGTAGCCTGTGCCCGGCAAGGTACTGGCGTGATAGGCGATGCCTTCGTAGGTGAACTGCGGCAGCGTGGCCGCAATGTGTGCGCGTTCGGCCTCGCTGATCGTGTAGAAATGAACGCCGGTCTGGGTGTTGTAGAAGCGGTGCACCGGACTCAGCCCCGGAATGTCGGTACCGCTGGCATCAAAGGCCGGCCCATCCAGCGACATGTAAGGCGCTGTGCTGAGCACCCGGTCGCGCTCGACCGTACTGGTGGTGTAGAAGTGGGCGCTGGTACGGGTATTGAAGAAGCGGAAAACCGGGGTGCGTGCCTCCGAATACTTGGCCTCTCCGGCACCGCTGAGTGATCGGCCTGAAAACGCCTTCGGGATGACCCCAGTCTTGGCAATCTGTGCCAGCTCTTCGCTGTTGAGTCGGGCACCTTCCCGCTGCGCAGCGATGGTCTCGGGCTCTGGAGAGCGTTCGCTGGACAGCTTCTCGGTGTTGTCCGCTCCGCCGCAGGCGGCGAGCATGGTGATCAGCAGGCCGGTCAGGCCGCACCGAAATTTGCAGAGGCCCCGTTGGGCACCGACTTGGCAACTCGGGAAAGTGAATGTGGTCATGTATGTCCCCCCTTGGCGTCCACAGAACATGGACGCCCCATGTTCAGGGGGGACTGAATCGACCGATAGACCCTTTTGTTGTCACACCGGCCACCCTTGACCCCAGGAATGGGGTCACGGCGTCCCCCGCCCGGGGGAGGCCCTACCGGTCACAGCGGCCAGACGTAGAACGCAACGCCTTCGTAGACATAGACCTGCGACAGGTTGGTCAGGATGCTGGCAACTTCTTCGGCCGAATACGAGTAGAAGTGCGAACCGGTCGCCAGGTGCCGGAACCGGTGCAGGGGAATGGTGCCCAGTCCCGGCGATGCGGGGCTTCTGGCCCACCAGGCCACGCCCTCCAGGACGTACCAGGGCGTGCCCAGCACCTGGTTCTTCTCCGCTTCACTGATGGTGAAAAAGTAGGCGCCGTTGGTGACGTTCCGGAAGCGGTACACAGGCAGGCTCCCCGAACCGGCGGACGGCTGCACTTTGAACGCCGCGCGTTCGTACTGGTACGCCGGCAGCGATCCGAGAATCGCATCCCGTTCGACCGTCGTGCCGGTGAACAGGTGCATGCCGGTGTTCAGGTTGTAGAAGCGGAACACGGTCCCTGCGGCGAAGGTCGGAGGCACCAGCGCGCCGTAGGCGTTCAGGATGCCGGCGCCACACGCGGCGCAGGCCCCCGCGAACGGCGTGGAACCCAGCTTCAGGCGTGCCGCCACTTGGTCCGGCGTGAAGCCTGGATTCAGCTGCAACAGCAGCGCCGCGACGCCGGAGACATGCGGCGCTGCCATGGATGTGCCGCCCAGGTACCCGTAGTCGGCAAGGCCAGGAGACCAGTATCCGTAGTTGTAGGTGGAGAGGATCGAAGCTCCCGGAGCGGCCAGTCCGACCGCCGACCCGAAGTTGGAGAAGCTGGCCTTTGCACCAGACGAAGTGGTGGCCGCCACGGTGATCACCCCGTTGCAACCGGCGGGGGAGTGGTACGCCGTGTTGTCGCTGTCGTTGCCCGCCGAGACCACCACCACCGCGCCCAGGCCGCGCACCGTGTCGATGGCCGACTGCTCGGTGGCCGAACACACATCCCGCCCGCCCAGAGAGACGTTGATCACCTTGGCGGGATAGGGGTTGGCAGGAACGCCAGCCACGCTGCCGCCGGCCGCCCAGATGACGGCTTCTGCAATGTCCGACACCTGGCCACCACAGCGGCCCAGCACGCGAATGGGCACCACCTTTGCTCCGAAGGCCACACCGGAAACGCCCACACCGTTGTTGGTCACCGCCCCCACCGTCCCGGCGACATGGGTGCCATGCCAGGTCGAGGGATATTCCACATAGTCGTCGCCGCATTCCCAGTACGAATCCACGGCGGACACGGCGTCGCCGGGGTCGCTGGGGTCCGCGTCCCGGCCGTTGCCGTCGTTGGCCATCCAGGGATCGGAAATGAAGTCATAACCGCCGATCACATTGGGCGTGAGATCAGGGTGGTACGACACACCGGAATCGACCACGGCCACGCGCACCCCGCTGCCATTGGCGAAATCCCAGGCGCCGGGCATGTTGATTCCGCCCGTCACGTTCTGGAGGTGCCACTGCGACAAGAAGTAGGCGTCGTTGGGTATTCCCATCGGTCGACGGATGCCGTCGGGCTCCACGTATTCCACCGCCGGGTCCCGCGCGATCTCCTGGATCATCTGGCGCAGCTGCGCGGGCTTGAGCGCCACGCTCTGTCGCAGCAGGTGCCCGCCTGTGGCCAGGGATTTTTCAAACGCCAGACTGATGCCTTGGCGGTTGGCGGCCTCACTGGCCTTGGTGAACCCCAGCCCGGCGGCGTTCTGGCCGGCGTACTGGCTGGACAGGCTCTTGGTGAGCGTCGTTCCCTCGCGGTACTTGATGATGATGCCCCGGACCTTTGGAGAATCGGTCGCCGCTTTGGCGAAGATCCGGGGGGGTTTGGCCTGCTCCGCGGCATGCGGGGTCACGGCAGTGAAGCAAAAGAAAAACGCCAGCAGCGCGTGGAGCAGGGCCGCAGCCCTGAAAGTCAGTTGTCGATTCATGGGGTCCCTGATGAATACCGGCATCGGGCCCCTTGGGGTTGGCCTGATGCCGGGCTGCCCCATTATGTAAAGGAACGAAACAGCGCTCCATCACCCATGCGGATGAGGTTCCTCAAGAATGCGGGGACGCGTGCACTCAGTCACGCACCACCACACGCCCCTCCTCGATGGTGATCCGCCTCTCGCAGCGCTGCGCGATCGCGCGGTCGTGCGTGACCAGCACCAGCGTCGTGCCCTGCTCTCGGTTGAGCTCGAACATCAGCTCCATCACCTTCTCGCCGGTCGCGAAGTCCAGGCTGCCGGTCGGCTCGTCGGCCAGCAGCACGGCCGGCTTCACCACAAAGGCGCGCGCCAGCGCCACACGCTGCTGCTCGCCGCCCGAGAGCACCTTGGGGTAGTGCCCCAGCCGCTCCTGCAGACCGACACGCTGGAGCATGGCGGTCGCGGTGGCCCGGGCGTCGCGCCGGCCGGAGAGTTCCAGCGGCAGCATCACGTTCTCCAGCGCCGTCAGATTGCCCAGCAACTGGAAACTCTGGAACACGAACCCCAGCTTCTGCGCGCGCAGCGCCGCGCGCTGGTCTTCGTCGCGGGCGAACAGGTCTTCGCCATCGATGCGCACCGTGCCGCTGGACGGTGTGTCCAGCCCCGCGATGATCGACAGCAGCGTGCTCTTGCCTGAACCCGACGCGCCGACAATGGCGGCGGTTTCCCCTTTGCGCAGCGAGAAATCGATATCGCGCAAAATCGTCAGCGTGCCCGTGGCGTCGGTGACCGACTTGAACACGTGCTGCACCTCAATCATTTCCTGGGACATCGGGTTCGCCCTGAAAGGCCGTGTGTTGAAACGCCGTCACTGTAACGCCCTGCTCTGCGCAATCCTGGTCGGGGGGGCATTCCAGACCGCGCTGGCGCAGACGCCGGCCGCCACCAAGGTGCTCGTCATCGGCGATTCGCTCAGCGCCGAATACGGCTTGCGCCGCAGCAGCGGCTGGATCCAGCTGCTGCAGAACCACTTCGACCGGGAGAAGCGGCCGGTGCGCCTGATCAACGCCGGCATCAGCGGCGACACCACCTCCGGTGGCCGCTCACGCCTGCCCGCCCTGCTCAAGCAGCACCAGCCCGCCGTGGTGGTCATCGAGCTGGGCGCCAACGACGCCCTGCGCGGACTGCCCCTGACCATGACCCGCGACAACCTGACGAGCATGGTCAAGGCGTCCAAAGACGCTGGTGCCAAGGTGCTGATCGTCGGCATGCAGGTTCCGCCCAACTACGGCGGTCAGTACACGCGCGACTTCCAGGCCCTGTTCAAGCAGGTCGCCGATGCGGAGAAAACCGCCCTCGTCCCGTTCCTGCTCAAGGGCGTGGCCGACCAGCCTGACCCAACCAGCCTGTTCCAGGAAGACCGCATCCACCCCAACGAAGCGGCGCAACCGACACTGGCTGCCAACGTCTGGCCCGCCCTGTTGCCGCTGCTGCCAAAACGATAATCGGGCCATGCCCGTCCAAACCCTGCCCGCCACCGAGGCCATCCGCCGCCTCGATGAGTTTCACACCGTCATCGACGCCCGCAGCGAAGACGAACACGCGCTCGACCACGTGCCGGGTGCACTCAACTGGCCCACCCTGAACAACGCCGAACGCATCTCGATCGGCACCATGTACAAGCAGGTCAACGCCTTCGAAGCCAAAAAGCGCGGCGCCGCCATCGCCGCCCGCAACATCGCGGCACACATCGAACGCGAGGTCATCGACAAGCCGCGCGACTGGAAGCCGCTGGTGTATTGCTGGCGCGGTGGCAACCGCAGCGGCGCCCTCGCCACCATCCTGGGTGCCATCGGCTTCCAGGTGACCCTCTTCGAAGGCGGCTACAAGGCCTGGCGAGCAGCGCTGGTCGACGACCTGGCCGCGCAGGCGCGCCGCCACCAGTACCGCGTGGTCTGCGGCCCCACAGGCAGCGGCAAGACCCGGCTGCTGCACGCGCTGGCCGCTCAGGGCGCCCAGGTGCTCGACCTCGAAGGCCTGGCACGGCACCGCAGCTCGGTGCTCGGCCACATCCCCGGCATCGAACAGCCGAGCCAGAAGCGTTTCGACAGCCTGATCTGGGACGCGCTACGCCACTCCGACCCACAGCGACCAGTGTTCATCGAGAGTGAGAGCAAGAAGGTGGGTAACCTGCACGTGCCCGAAGCCCTTGTTGACGCCATGCGGGCCAGTCCCTGCATCGACCTGCAGCTGCCCGACGAGGAGCGTGCAGCACTGCTGATGGAGGACTACCCCCATTTCGTCGAGGACCCAGACTTCTTCTGTGAGCGGCTGGAAGCCCTGACCGAGCTGCGCGGCAAGGTGGTGGTCAATGGCTGGATCGAGAAGGTGCGTGCGGGGCAGACGCGCGAAGTCGTGCTGGACCTGCTGAAGACGCACTACGACCCGACGTATGCGGCGTCGATTCAGCGCAACTTTGTTCAGTACGGCACGGCATGTCTGTGCCAGCTGGTCCATCGTGGATCAGACGCACTGACCCGTGCTGCAGACGCATTGATCAACGAAAAGACGGCTGGGCCGAAGTGATCTCGCCATGCGGTGCGATCGACCCGGCCTGCATGGCCTTGGAGCGCCGCCAAAAGGCCTGCATTGGATGCGCCGCCCCAATCACTGACTGACCCGGACAAGGCGAAGCGGCCGGGGGTAGCCAAGATAGCTGCGGTCGCCGTAGTTGACGGAGCCATCGTCGAAATCGACGATCCAGGCATTGCCGGCACCGCCCACATAGGGGGACGACGACCAGTACCAGGCGCGCGGCGTGTTCGGGAACGCCTTGCTGTCGATGGCTGGGCTACGGCAGCCCTTGTCGGCGATGCTGGTCAGCTCTTTAACGTTGGGCAATCGCCAGCCGCTCGCTGCCTGCGCCAGGCCCATCGCCTGTTCGTGCGAATGGGTGCTGGCCGTTCCAGTGCAGGTGGTCCCGTCCCAGGTCTGGCCCAAGCTGCAACGCGCCCACACCAGTCTGGTTTTGCTGTCGGTCACCTCGTCCCCTGCGGCATTGAAGCTATAGCGACTGACGGTGGGGACGCTGGGACAAGCCGCCTTGGCGGCGGAGACCCCCATCAGGGACAGGGTCGTAGCGAGAAGAAGGCCGTGCTTGCTCATCTTGCAGACATTCGCTGTTCAATAGAGAGAAGGAACAAAGGGACGAGCCAGACCGCCCTCTCACGCCACGGGGTAAGCGCGAACCGGCGCACCGCCCACTCACTGACTGGCCCGAACAAGGCGAACCGCGACGGAGTTGCTGCGGCCGTTGACGTAGACGTAGCCATCGCCGAAATAGACGTCCCAGGCGCCGTCGGCATAGCCCACATAGGAGGACGACGACCAGTACCAGTAACCCAGCGTGTTGGGGAACCATACGGTGTTGATCGTGGGACCCGGGTAGGCCGCGCCGTAGTCGACGATGCTCTGTAGTTCGTCGGCCGTGGGCAGGCGCCAGTCGGTGTAGCCGCACAGCGCGATGTCATTGACATGGTTCAGGTGGCCCACGCTGTTAGTGAGGGCGTTGATCTCGGCTCGGGTAGGAAAGACGAAGGCACTACCGTCATAACGTTGGAGCTGGGTCGGGTCGTCGAAGTTCGTGTAAGTGTTGCTGCCCGCTCGGAACCCACTGGCGGTCTTGCCTTCCCAGATCAGCCCGGTCACGTTGTCTTTCACACACTCGGTACGCGCAAAGGTGCCACCCGCTGGGTTGGGCACTTCGCTGTAGCTCATGGGGTTGATCGTGCTGCGGTGGCCGTCCTGCTGGTTGTTGAGAAGGGGCGCAGCCACGCTGTTGCAAGCGACAAGGATGTCGCTGCCGGCCAGGTAACACTGCGATGCGGTGATACCGCTGTGGGGCAGTGGCACTGTGGCGGAAGCGACGTACGCGGGGTCAATGACATAGAAGGCAATACCTTCTTCGCGGTACACCGCCGACAGGTTGTCGCGCACGTTCTGCGCCTCGGCGGCGCTGCGCGTGTAGAAATGGCTGCCGGCCCGGCTCTGAAAGAAGCGGTTGATCGCCAGCAGGCCGCTGCCGCCCATCTGGCTGGCGTAGAAGGCGATGCCCTCGTAGGTGAACTGCGGCAGGCTGCCTTGTACCAGGGCCTTTTCGTCCTCGCTGATGGTGTAGAAGTGCACTCCGCTCCGCTGGTTGTAGAAGCGGTGCACGGGGCTCAATCCGGTCGCCGCGACACCACTGGCATGGAACGCCGGGCCTTCGTACAGAAACTGCGGCAGGGTGTTCAGGACGTTCTGCTTCTCTGCTTCATTGGTGGTGTAGAAGTGCGAACCGGTCTGCACGTTGTAGAAGCGGTAGGCGGTGATCAGGCTGCTGCTTGCAGCCTTTGCCATGGCCTTGCCGGCGTCGTAACCGGCCGGCGCACTTTGTGCCGCGCGCCGCAACTCAGCCCGGTTGAGCTCCGCACCCTTGGCCAAGATGTTGTTGGTGCTCGTGGTCGGACTGCTCGAAGAAGTGGCGGCTGCGGCTGCCTTGCCCGTCACGCCAGTCGCCGGGTCATTGCGCCCGCCACACGCGGCCAGCGACAGGACGATCAGCAAGGCACCCGGCAAACGCAGAAACTTGTTCAGGGTCATGGAACAATCGTTCGCGCGACGAACGATGTGGTTGGTGATTCGTGCTGACCAAGCATATTGGACAGGTCAGCGAGGCGGAGACTGCCACAGCAAAAGGTCCAGGCTTTGCTCCTGCTCGGTCGCGATACCTGGCGTCGGTTGGGGCTCCCGCCGGCCAAGAATCACCAGCTGCCACTGACGTCCGTCGTGCGCAAAGGTGGACTGGCCGAGTTTGGGCGTGCCCGGCGCCAGCAGCGGAGCGGCGCCCTGGCCCTTTGGCAACGACTCCAGGGGAACCAGTTGGCCATTCAACGCCAGCATCCATTGCCGCTGCGTGGCGTGGAACACCAGGGCGATGCCCGGCGCCAGCGACATGCCGGACACATAGCGCTGGGCCCTCACCACCCGGGGAACCGCATCCGATGTGTCGACCCACTGCTCGATGCGCGTCGCGCCGCCGGGCGAATGCATGGTGCGCTCCTGGAGCACATACCCGGACAACGCGTCCGGCGTAGCTGGCATGACCGCCGAGGAACATGCCACGCCAGACAGGGCGAGCCCGAGAGCCACCCCGCCCAGGGTCTGTGCCGGATGCCGGATCAACATGGTCGGAAGACTTAACGCGGGCGCAGAGCCTTGGATCGGGCGAAAGACTTGGCACGCAGCGTCTGAAGGATCCGTGCTCCTCTGGCATCGCCTCCATCACAGACGATCACCGTGGGCCCACGGTCTCCGAGAAGTGGCTTCGGCACCGTCGCGCCGCTCTCTGGCACCTTTGCCGCCCTGCGTGCGGCGCTCATCTGGAACGACTTCTGCAGCAGACCACCGGCGGTGTACCGTGCAAACGGCAGGGTCAGCGCAGCCCAGTCGTTGTAGTCGCCAAGGAAGCCCACCACGCCATCGCCATTGAGATCGCGCGACACCGCGGTGGCGCCCAGGGAGCCATCTTCGTCCCAGTCGGCATAGACACCCGTCAACGCACCCCGACCCACATTGGCACCTTCATACAGTGCCGCTTCGTTCAGCGGAAGGCTGCTGCCGTCGGAGTAGTCGATCACAAAAGGAACAGGGTCGGCGCTGCATTGAGGGTGCGTGCTCCCCTGTGAGCAGCGCACCGAACCAAAGGCTTCCTGCCATTCCCTGAACGGCCAGAAGGTGTTGCCCGGACTGACGCCGTCTTTCAGGTAGTTCATCACGCTAAGGTAATTGGGCTTGTAGTTCTTGTCTTCGTTGCCGCCGTGGCGAAGTCCGAGGTTGTGACCCAGCTCGTGCATGAAGGTGGCAGCCTGCTCGTTGGTCAGCCATTGGGAGGCCGCGGAAATGTCGCCCATGGTCAGAACGAAATCGTTGCCCAACAGCTCGGCCCTGCCCCAGGATGCGGTGGGCGGTGCATCGCCGAACAGCGCGTAGTGGAAGATGGCCCTTCGACGGGGGTCGAAGTGCTGCCATTTCCACTGGTAAACCGTCCGGTAGTTGACGGAATTTCCAGTGCACTCGGTGGGCAGGAATCCGAGACAGGGCTCATAGGGCACCACAGAGCTGTCTTGCCCGAGATTGAACTGCGCAGGATCGAAGCTCGCGGCAAACAGGTTGCCGACGTCAATGTGAACGGCGATGCCGCGCAGGGCAAATGCGTTCTTCACCATCTGCAGGGAAGCCTGGATCGGGATCACACCCGCCTTGGCGCTGGACATGTGGTCGACCTCGATGAAGATGTCGCGCTGCCCCGTCCGCGCGCCCATCGAGTAGAGGTCCAGACCGTTGTAGGTACTTCCTGCCTGTTCGTTGCTGTCTGGCAAGCCGTCGTTGTCACCATCGGTTGCACCGGGCGCCACATCGTTGGGGCCACCCGGCGTTGCGTAGTCCACGGCCACCCAGTCCAGGGCGCTCTGTGTGTCCTGCGTAGCCATTGCCGCGACCGGGCGCGCAAGTGCCCTGGCTTGGTCACTGACAGCACCGCTGAAGGTGGTCGTTACAGGAGCGCCCACCCAATGCGATGAAGTGACCGGGTTGGGCGCCACCGCGGGGTTGCCAAACCGGAGGGCATCCACCGTCTGGCCCGAACCGACCGACACCAGCTCGACCAGTCCGTCGCCGCTCCAGCCTCCCCAGACGGGCGCGGGGCCAGTGGTGTTCAGAACCACCACAGGGTTCAACGCCGTGACGGGCACATGCCCGTCTGTGGCCGCCAACAACCGGTACTGCCCCGGAGCGACGGTGGCGCTGGGCAGGTCAAACAGATTGACCACCGTGGCGCCGAAGCGCAACCGGTAGCCCGAGAGGTTGATCGGAGCGGCCGTCGGATTGAAGACCTCCAGCCAGCAGCCGGAGTAGTTGTCCGCGGGGCATCCACCCACCTCGGAAATCAGGAGATCCGTCAGCGCATTGTTCACGCAGGTCACGCCGACGTTACTCACTGCCGCGTTGGCCGTGCCGGTCGCGTTGCTCGCGCTGCAGGTCTGTCCCCGCGGCTGCGTCCGCACACCCACCACGTAGGTCTCTCCCAGTGGAGTCTTGCTCACGAAGGTGAAACCGCCGTTGGCAGAGACCGTCAGGTCGCCCCCGCCATTGAGCGTCAGCACCACCGGATTGCCCGCGATCAGGCCGCTGACCGCGCCACCGATCGTGACATGGTCGACGCAGTCGACCGCCACATTGCTCACGGCGCCACCGACGGTCCCGAGTCCGTTGGACACCGTGCAAGTCTGTTCCACCGGTTGTGTCCTCACGCTGACGGCGTACGTCGAGCTGTAGGGGATCGCGGTGCCGAACACGAAACTGCCGTTGCCGGTCCGTGTGAGGTCGTCGGTGGCATTGTTCTGCAGCACCACCGTCTTGCCCGAGCCCAGGCCAGAGATGCTGCCCCCGACGGAGTAGCTGTTGGTGGAGCAGCTCACCGACACATTGCCGATGTCTCCAGCGGCCGTTCCGCTGCCGTTGCTGACGCTGCAGGTCTGTCCCGCCGGTTGCGTCCGCACCGTCACGCTGTAGCTGCCGCCATAGGTGACGGTGCTGGCAAAGGTGAATGCGCCATCGGCGCTTCGGGTCAGGTCGCTGGCTCCGTTCAACTGGAGCACCACGTCGCGACCCGCCGCCAGACCGGACAAGGTGCCGCCGACCGTGTGGGTGTTGTCGCTGCAGGTGACCGATACGTTGGACACGGTCCCCGACAGGGTTCCCGTGCCGTTGGCGACCACGCAGGTCTGCCCCACCGGCTGGGTCTTCACCGACACGAGGTAAGTGCCTCCATGGGTCAGCATGGCCGCGAAGCCGAAGCTGCCGTTGGCGCTGCGTACCAGATCCCCGCCGCCGTTGATCTGCAGCACCACGCTCCGGCTCGAGCCCAGGCCGGAGATGCTGCCACCCACCGCATAGGTGTTGGTCGCACAGGTCACCGCAATGTTGCTCACGTTCCCCGTGGTCGTGCCGCTGCCGTTGCCGACCACGCAGGTCTGCCCCACCGGCTGGGTGCCGACGGTCACGTTGAACGCGCTCCCGTGGGCCGAAGACGCGGCAAACGTGAACGCCCCGTTGCCCGGCAGTAGCAGGTTCCCTCCTCCGTTGTTCTGCAGCATGACGGTCTTGCCCGTATCCAGCCCGGTGACACTGCCGCCAATGCTATAGGTCAACACCGAGCAGGTCACGGAGACACTCGATACCGCAGCGGTCACGGTGCCGCTGCCATTGGTCACCGCACAGGTCTGTCCCACGGGCTGGGTGGCCACGCTCACCGCGTATGTCGCGTCCCTGTTGACGCTGCCAGGAAAGGTGAACGACCCGTCGGCCGACAGCGTCAGGCCACTCCCGCCGTTGAGCTGAAGCACGACAGACTGCCCGACCGCCAAACCGCTGAGCGTGCCACCCACCGGAAAGGACTGCACGACGGAGCCGAAAACGTAATAGCCCACGTTCTCGAACAGGTAGTGCGGCAGGTTCGCGCGGATGCGGTCCTTCTCCGTTTCGCTGGCGGAATAGAAGTGAAAACCTGCGGTGGAGACGTAGAACCGGTACAGCGGCACCATGCCTTGCAGCGCTGTCTTGCTCGCGTAGTAGCCGACCCCTTCATAGTGGAACTGCGGCAGGTTCGCCTCGATGTGCGCCTTTTCTTCGGCACTGATGGAATAGAAGTGCACACCGGTCTGCACGTTGTAGAAACGGTAGACCGGGGAGAGGCCGGTGTCGGCGACAGCGCTGACGAAGAACGCCTCCCCTTCGTACTGGAACATGGGCAGGGTGCTCTGCACCCGGTTGCGCTCGGCAACATCGATCGTGTAGAAGTGCGCGCCAGTCTGCGAGTTGTAGAAGCGGTAGACCGGGGACCGGGCAGTTGCCTTCGTCACCTGGGGAAGCGCTGTTCCCGTCTGCGCCGACGGAGACCTGGCCTTGGCCAGTTCCTCGGTATTGATCTCTGCCGACCGGGCCAGGAGCTGCGAGGTATGCAGCCTCTCCAGCCTCTCCCCGCCTTCCGCCCCCGAAGAGGCATTTCCCTGGGAGCCACCGCAGCCGGCCAGGAGCAGCGCGGCCATGAAGGAAACGAAACCACCCGTCAAACGTTGAAGCATGCTGGACTCCGAATAAGTTCGGATGGGCTCTGCGCGGTAGCGCCTGCTTCCAGCGGTCAGGAGACCATCAATTCGAAACAGCCATCAGTGTCCTAGCATAGTAACAAGTAGTAAGTTCAACGTGTGGTCTTGTTACCTTTTTGGTATCCATCGAAAGGATGACGTACCACCTCACAACCGGATGGAAAGGCTTGGCCGTCCGTCAGCAGCAATCCCGGCAACGGCTGCGGCCCATGCCTTTGCCCAACAGGCCGGCTTGGAACCCGGTTCAGACATTGGAAGGCTGGTCTCCCTGCGCACTGCCACCGGGTTCAACATCCTGTCCAGGCACCTGATCCTCGGGTGAACCATCACCCTGCTTGCGACCTGCCTTGGCCCGAAGCTTTTCTTCCTTCTTCTGCTTCTTGGCCAGTTCGCGCTGGCGTTTTTCGTATCCGTAATTGGGAGTGGCCAAGGCTTGCTTTCGTTGGGTTGGTGGTGAGCGGAGGGTTCAGGCGTTCAGCGCCGCGAGGCCCTGCGCGAGGTCGGCACGGAGATCTTCGACACTTTCCAGGCCGATGGCAAACCGCACCAGACCGCCCTTGTGGGGCCAGGGCCGGCTGCGGATGGCCGATATGTTGTACGGTGCACAAAGACTGATCGGCCCCGCCCAGCTCCAGCCGGGGCGAAAGAGCTTCAGCCGGTCGCAGAAGGCGTCGATCCGCGCCTGCGAGAAGCGCTCGTCGAACACCGCGCTGAACAGGCAGGCCGCAGCCTTGGCATCACGGGACCAGGCTTCGTGGCCGGGCGAGCCGGGCAAGGCCGGGTGCAGCACCTGCACGACGCCGGGCTGGGCATGCATCCAGCGTGCCAGCTCTCGGGTCGCCGTGTCCTGCGCTTGGTACCGCAAGGTCATGGACGTCAGACCGCGCAGCACCAGCTCGGTGTCGTTGCCGCTGACGCCCAGGCCCAGACGCATGTGGCACATCAGCAGTGCGTGGTGCAGCGCGTGCTCGCGCGTCACCACCGAGCCCATCAGCACATCGGCGCCGCCACTGGGGTACTTGGTCAGAGCCTGCATCGAGATGTCGATGCCCAGATCGAAGGGATTGAAGGCAATGCCCGCACCCCAGGTGTTGTCCAGCGCACTGAGGATGCGGCGCTCGGCCGCACGACCTTCGGTGGCGGCACGGATCACAGCCACCAGCGCCGGAATGTCCGGATACTCCAGCGTGATCGATCCCGGTGCTTCGATCCAGACCAGGCGCGTGGCCGGGGTGATGCGTGCTGCCAGATCGGCCGGGTCCAGCGGATCGTAGTAGCGGTGGGTGATGCCCCAGTGGGCCAGTTCGCCGGCGGCGAACGACTTACCCGGGCCGTAGGCGTTGTCGGGCAGCAGCACCTCGTCGCCCTGGCGCAGGAAGCTCATGTCGACCAGAGTCAGCGCGGAAAGCCCGCTGGGTGCCAGCACGCAGTACTGACCGCCCTCAATGGTCGCAATCTTCTCTTCGAGGATGAAGGTGGTCGGCGTACCGTGCAGGCCGTAGGTGTAGCCGCTCTTGTCGGCCCACTCCTGCGTGCGCAGGGCGTGCACGTCCTTGAACAGGACGGTCGACGCCTTGTGCACGCCGGGCGCGACGGCGTCAAAGCCCTCGGGGGGGCGATAGGGGTGGTGGATCAGTCGGGTGGAAAGGTCTGACATCGAATCAGAGCTTCCACTTTTCCAGCAGCTGCGCAGGACGCATCGCGTCATAGCTCTCGAACGGCTGATGGATCCAGGGGTTCGTCGGCAGGTATTCGACCGAATAGTCCGGCGTGAAGGTCGACAGCTGCTTGGTCCAGATCACCGCGCTGCGCAGCTCGGTGATCGGGGCGTAGTTGTTCTTGAGCAAGCCGATCACCGCGTTGAGCGTGTGACCGGAGTCGGCCAGGTCGTCCACCAGCAACACCTTGCCGGCGATCTCGCCCTTGGGGGTGGTGATGTAGCGGGCGATGTCCAGGTTGCCCTGCTGCGTACCGGCGGCGGCTCGGTACGAGCTGGTCGACATGATGGCCAGCGGCACGTCGAAGATGCGCGAGAGGATGTCACCGGGGCGCATACCACCGCGCGCCAGGCACAGGATGGTGTCGAACTGCCAGCCCGACTGGTACACCTTGAGCGCGAGCTTCTCGATGAGGTTGTGGTACTCGTCGTAGGACACGTAGAGGTGTTTGCCGTCTTCGGTCAGCATGGGCGCTCCGGATGGGATGGTTGATTTTGATTCTGCATCAAAGCCTGGTGTCGAAACATCAGGCCTGGTACGGATGCTGAATCAGGATGGTGTGATCGCGGTCAGGGCTGGTCGAGACCACGTGGATCGGCACGCCGGTGGTCTCCTGGATGCGGTCCAGGTAACGCTGGGCGTTGACCGGCAGGTCTTCATAGCGCGTCTTGCCGACCGAGCTTTCGGTCCAGCCGGGCAAGGTTTCGTAGATCGGCTTGCAGCGAGAAATCTCGTCCGCACCGGCGGGCAGGATGTCGATGGTTTCGCCGTCCAGCTCGTAGCCAGTGCACAGCTTGAGTTCGGACAGGCCGTCGAGCACGTCCAGCTTGGTGATGCAAAGGCCCGTGAGGCCGTTGACCTGTGCCGAGCGCTTGAGCAGCGCGGCGTCGAACCAGCCGCAGCGCCGCGAACGGCCAGTGGTCACGCCCTTCTCCGCACCCACGGTGCTCATGTGGTAACCCGGCGTGCCTTCCTTTTCCCATTCCAGCTCGGTCGGGAACGGGCCACCGCCGACGCGGGTGCAATATGCCTTGGTGATGCCCAGCACGTAGTGCAGCAGGTTGGGGCCAACACCCGAACCTGCGGCCGCGTTGCCGGCCACACAGTTGCTAGAGGTCACGAAGGGATAGGTGCCGTGGTCAATGTCCAGCAGCGTGCCCTGCGCGCCTTCGAACAGCAGGTTGGCGCCGGCCTTGTGGGCGTCGTTCAGTTCGCGCGACACGTCGGCGATCATCGGCTTGACCAGTTCGGCCTGCGCCATTGCCTCGTTGTAGACGGCGTCGAACTGGATCTCGCCATCCTTCATATAGGCAGCGATCTTCTCGTCCCAGACCAGCTCGGCCGAGTGCAGCCAGGTCTTGAGCACGTGGTTGTGCAGCGCCAGCAGCTCGCGCAGCTTGGTCGCGAAGCGCTCGGGGTACTTCAGGTCCATCACGCGCAGCGCGCGGCGGGCGATCTTGTCTTCGTAGGCCGGGCCGATGCCACGACCGGTGGTGCCGATCTTCTCGGTGCCGGCCTTGACCTTGGCAGCTTCGCGCGCGATGTCGATGGCGGCGTGGAACGGCAGGATCAGCGGGCAGCCTTCGCTCACGCGCAGGCGCGACCGCACCTCGACACCAGCCTTTTCAAGCCCGCCGATCTCTTCGAACAGCTTGCCAACCGACAACACGACCCCGTTGCCGATGTAGCACTTCACGCCCGGACGCATGATGCCGCTGGGGATCAGGTGCAGCGCGGTCTTCACACCGTTGATCACCAGCGTGTGACCGGCGTTGTGGCCGCCCTGGAAACGCACCACGCCCTGGGCGGACTCGGTCAGCCAGTCGACCAGCTTGCCTTTGCCTTCGTCGCCCCACTGCGTGCCCACGACCACCACATTGCGCCCCGCGGCTGCGGCGCTGCTGTTCTTGCTCATTGCTAAATTCCGGTTAAAGGGATTTCACTGTCCAGGCGCCCGCACGGGCCGCATCGGGCACCAGTTCGCGGTCGCAGTGGAACTCGTTGACTTCGTGTTCGTGCCCCGGCAGGACACAGACCACGGTATGACCCTGGGCGCGCAGGGCGGCCACCGCCTCACGCAGGCCAGGCTCCATGCCCCAGGGCGAGCGGATCGCCGCCACCAACGGCCGCGGCGCCACCGCGGACACCAGCTCCTTGAGGTCAAGGCTGAAGCCCACAGCCGGGCGCTTTCGCCCGAACACCGCGCCTACTTCGTCGTACCGACCGCCGCGCGCCAGCTCCATGGCCGCACCCTGCGGGTCCTGGGCGAACACGGCGAAGCGCATGCCGGTGTAGTAGGCGTAGCCGCGCAGGTCCGCCAGATCGATGGTCACCGCCATGTCGGCCGTGGCCGCATGGCCCGCCAGCCATTGCAGGTCGTCCAGCGCCGCGTGCAACATGGGCGACGGCGTCAGTTCCTGGCGCGCGCGGGCAAGCACCGAAACGTCACCGAAGAGGCCCGGCAGTGCCCTCAGGTCGCGGCGCACACTGTCGGGCAGCCCACGGGCCAGCTCTTCCAGACCCGGCACATCCTTGCCGGCCAGCGCGGCGTGGATGGCGCGCACTGTGTCGGCCGGCAGGTTCACCGGCGCCAGCACGGCATCGATCACACGCACGTCGGCCAGGTCCAGCTGCAGGCGTTGCACGCCAGCGTGGCGCAGACAGGCCCGCGTGAGCTCAACCACTTCCAGGTCGGCCTCCAGGCCAGCGTGGCCATAGATTTCGGCGCCGAATTGCAGCGGCTCACGGCTGGACAGGGGACGATCGACACGGGTGTGCACCACAGGTCCGCAATAGCTCAGGCGCGCCACTCCCTGGCGATTGAGAAGATGCGCGTCAATGCGGGCGACCTGCGGCGTGCTGTCAGCGCGCAGGCCCAGGCTGCGGCCCGAGAGCTGGTCAACCAGCTTGAACGTCATGAGATCCAGCGCTTCACCGGTCCCGGTCAGCAGCGACTCCAGGTGCTCGACCATTGGAGGCATCACCAGCTCATAGCCATAGCCACGCGCGGTGTCCAGCAATCCCCTGCGAAGTTCTTCGATGTGGCGAGCCTCTGAAGGCAGGACATCGGCAATGTGATCCGGAAGGACCCAGGCAGACATGGGCATTTGAGGGGGCTGTTAAAAGCGCGATTTTACCGGGTGCGCAGCCCCTTCCCGGACGGGTGAGCGAGGCTCAGGTCACCAGCCACCAGACCAGGGCGCCAGCGCCCAGGCAGATCAGCCCGAAGAAACGGATCTGTCCATCCTGGAGCTTGAGCATCTCGGTGAACATTCGGCGCCAGACGCGAGGCGCCACGAAAGGCATCAGCCCCTCGAACACCAGCACCAGCGCGAGCGCCGGCCAGAACAGGTCGGCGAAAGAGGGGTCCATTCAGTCGAACGCGCTGGGCTTCATTTCGCGGCGTTGCCGCGCATGGCCTTGAAGAACTCCGACGAAGGGTCCAGCACCATCACGTCCGACTTGCCGGCGAAACTGGCCTTGTAGGCCTGCAGGCTGCGGTAGAACTGTGCGAACGACGGGTCCTTCCCGAAGGCTTCGCCGTAAAGGGATGCGGCTTTGGCATCGCCCTCGCCCTTGACGGTCTGCGCCTGCTTGTAGGCGTCGGCCAGGATCACTTCGCGCTGGCGTTCGGCATCGGCGCGGATCTTTTCACCTTCTGCAAAACCGGTCGAACGCAACTCGTTGGCCACGCGCTTGCGCTCGGCTTCCATGCGCCGGTACACCTCGCCCGTGACGCTTTCGGCGTAATCGACACGCGTGATGCGCACATCCACCACATCCATGCCCCACGGCTTGTCGGCACCCGCAACCGCACGCAGCACCTCGCGCTTGACGTCTTCCATCAGCTCTTCACGGCGGTTCGTCAGCAGTTCGTTGAGCGTGCGCTTGTTCACTTCCTGCTGGAAGGAGTTGCGCACCACGCGGTTGAGCTGCAGGGCGCCGGCGCTTTCATTCAGGCCGACGTTGCGGATGTACTGCTGCGGCTGGCTGATGCGCCAGCGCACGTACCAGTCGATCACCACGCGCTGCTTTTCCGCCGTGAGGGTCGGCTCGGTATCGCTGCTTTCCAGCGTCAGCAGGCGCTTGTCGATGTAGGACACGTTCTGCACCAGCGGGATCTTCCAGTCCAGACCAGGCTCGGTCACGACCTTCTTGATCTCGCCAAGCTGGAACACCACACCGAACTGCCGCTGATCCACCACAAAGAAGGTGGAGCTGAGCATGGCAAGCGCCACCAGGATGGTCGTGGCAATGAATCCAAGTTTGTTCATCTGGCTCTCCGGGCTCAGCGGCTTTCGCGCTCACGCGAGCGGGCGTTGTTGTTCTGCGCTGCCGGCGGTGTCACCGGCGTACTGGTCACCGGTGCTGTCGGCGCCGAGGTTGCGGCAGGAGCCGCGGGTGTCTGCGACACCTGTTGCATCAGCTTGTCCAGTGGCAGGTACAGCAGATTTGAACCTGCCTTGGTATCGACCATCACCTTGGTGACGCTGGAATAGATATCGGACATGGCGTCCAGGTACATGCGGTCCCGCGTGACCTGCGGGGCCTTCTGGTATTCGGCAAACACAGCGCGGAAGCGCTGAGCATCACCTTCGGCCTGACCAACGATCCGGGCGCGATAGCCTTCGGCCTCAGCCGCCAGACGGGAGGCAGCGCCCCGGGCACGCGGCACCACATCGTTGGCATAGGCCTGGGCTTCGTTCTTGGCACGATCCCGCTCCTGACTGGCCTTGAGCACATCGTCGAACGCTGCCTGCACCTGCTCAGGCGGGCGTACATGGGTCAGGTTGACGCCATCGATCACCACACCAACCTTGTACCGGTCGAGAATGGTCTGCATCAGGGTGCGCACGCGTGGAGCGATCTGGTCACGCTCTTCGACCAGGGCAGCATCCATTCTCATCTTGCCCACGACCTCGCGCACCGCAGTCTCCGCCGCCTTGATGACCGCAGCTTCAGGGTCGCGGCTCTCAAACAGGTAGGCACGGGCATCGCTCAGTCGGAACTGGACCACCAGCTTGATGTCGACAATGTTTGCGTCGGCCGTGAGCATGGACGACTCGCGCAAACCGGTGGCCGGCACGACGGCGTCTCGCCCGACGTCGACCGAGCGCAGCTGCGTCACCGCCACGGTTTCATGGCGCTCGATCGGGTACGGCAGGCGCCAGCGGAAGCCGGCTCCCGCGATGCCGCTGAACTTGCCAAATCGCGTGATCACAGCCTGCTGGCCTTCCTGCACGATGAAGAAGCCCGTGCCTGACCAGATCAGCAACGCCACCAGCGCGATCAGTCCGGCGCCGATGCCAGCCGACTTCGGGCTCGGGTTGAACCCCGACGAGCCACCACCGTTGCCGCCCGAACCACTGCCGCCACCCTTGTTGCCGCCCAGCAATCCACCGAGCTTGCGATTGAAATCACGCCAGAGTTCATCCAGATCCGGCGGCCCCTGATTCGGCCCTTGCGGACGCTGGCCGCGCTGGCGGCCGTCGTCGGAATCGCCAGGCTTCTGATCGCCGTCGTTGCGCGCGGACTCATCTCCCCTGCCCCAACGCGGGTCGTTCAGGTTGAACACGCCCAGCAGACGGGAGCGCCAGCCCGGTCGAACGCCGGTGCCAGAGCCGCCGGAAGGGGTTTCCATATTCACATCCATGGATTGAAAGCTCGTTTTACGGGACAAGGCCACATTGTGCCCAATCAGGGCAGCTCATCGCCTGACGCGGACTCTGCCACTGCACCGTCCAAGGGATCCCTGGGACCGGTTCGCTCCAGCACAATCGCAGCAAGGCGCGCACGCAGTTGCGGCAGGCCTTGCCCCGTCAGGGCACTAACAAAGATACGAGGCACGCTCACGCCTTCGAGTTCCATCAGGTCTTCGAGGACTCTCGGCGCACTGGCCGGGTCCATGGCGTCGAGCTTGTTGAACACGAGCACCTGCGGCACCTGATCGGCGCCGATTTCCTGCAGGACCCCCTGTACCGAGGTGATCTGTTCCAGGTGGGCGGGATTGGAGGCATCCACCACATGCAGCAACAGATCGGCATCGGCCGCTTCCTGCAGCGTGGCCGCAAAAGCGTCGACCAGTCCGTGCGGCAGGTCACGGATGAAGCCCACGGTGTCCGACAAGGAGACGGAGCGACCCGCCTCGCCGAGATACAGCTGGCGTGTGGTGGTGTCCAGCGTGGCGAAAAGCTGATCGGCCGCGTAGGCGCGCGCCTTCACCAGCCCGTTGAACAAGGACGACTTTCCGGCATTGGTGTAGCCCACCAGAGAAATCGTGAAGGCGTCGCGCCGCTCGCGCTGGCGGCGCTGGGTCGCACGCTGCTTCTTGACTTTCTCGAGCCGGTCTTTGGTGCGCTTGATGGCGTCGGCGATCATGCGCCGGTCCAACTCGATCTGGGTCTCGCCAGGGCCGCCACGCATGCCGATACCACCACTCTGGCGCTCCAGGTGGGTCCAGCGACGAACAAGGCGGGTGCTCAGATATTGAAGGCGAGCCAGTTCTACCTGTAGCTTGCCTTCGTGGCTGCGGGCGCGCTGCGCAAAGATCTGCAGAATCAGGAGGGTACGGTCGTTGACCGGCAGGCCCAGCGCCCGCTCGAGGTTGCGCTGCTGGGCCGGGCTCAGCGCCTGATCGAAGAGCACCTCGCTCGCGCCGCTGGCTTGCGCCAGCATCTTGATTTCGTCGGCCTTGCCGGACCCGACAAACAGCGCCGGGTCGGGCGCCTTGCGCTTGCAGGTGACTCGATCAGCCACGGAAAAGCCAGCGGTCTGCGCAAGCAGACCGAGCTCTTCGAGTTCATGGTCGAAATGGGGCAGACCGAAGTCCACCCCGACAAGGACAACCGACGGCAGCGTCGGAGCGGTCGTGCCTGAGGGGATCAAGAGCCGGACGGCTCGTCCGCACCGACGGCAGAGAACTGCACCGGACGGCCCGGAACGATGGTGGAGATCGCGTGCTTGTACACCATCTGGGTGACGGTGTTGCGCAGCAGCACGACATATTGGTCAAACGATTCGATCTGACCCTGAAGCTTGATCCCGTTGACCAGGTAGATGGAAACCGGAACATGTTCCCGGCGCAACTGGTTGAGGAAAGGATCTTGCAAGAGCTGGCCTTTGTTATTGCTCACGATATGCTCCGTGTTCAAAAAAAGAGTGGATAGGGAAGGCACCATACCACACCGGCGCCCGGTGCAGGAATGCCGGTGGTCCGACCTATTCCTTGAAGGGGTTGGCCGATGTTTTGAACTCGATGCGCAGCGGCGTACCAACAAGGCTGAAGGCCTTGCGGAAGCGTCCTTCAAGGAACCGCTTGTAGGCGTCGGGCACGTGTTCCAGCGAATTGCCATGGATCACGATGACCGGAGGATTCATCCCGCCCTGGTGGGCATAACGCATCTTGGGCCGGAACATCCCCACCTTCTGCGGAGCCTGAAACGCCACCGCCTCCTGCAACAGCCGGGTCAGCACTGGAGTCGTCATTTTCCGCATAGCGGAAGCCTGCGCCTGCACGATCGACTTCCAGACCGGACCCAGTCCCTGGCGCTTGCGGGCCGAGATCAGGTGCAGCGAGGCAAACTTGAGAAAGGCCAGCCGGGTTTCGATCTGTCGCTCGATCTGTTCGCGTTGGTAGGCGTCGACAGCGTCCCATTTGTTGATCGCCAGCACCACCGCACGGCCGCTTTCGAGGATGTAGCCGGCGATGTGCGCGTCCTGATCGGTCACGCCTTGTGTGGCGTCCAGCAGCAGCAGCACGACGTGGGCACTCTCAATGGCTTGCAGGGTCTTGACGACCGAGAACTTCTCGATCGCCTCGAACACCTTGCCTTTGCGGCGCAGGCCGGCGGTGTCAATCAGCTCAAACTTCTTGCCATCGCGTTCAAACGGTACCGAGATCGCATCGCGCGTGGTGCCCGGCAGATCGAACGCCACCAGGCGCTCTTCACCCAGCCACGCGTTGATCAGGGTTGACTTGCCGGCGTTCGGACGACCAGCCACCGCCAGCTTGATCACATCGTTGGCGACCTCGCTCTCTTCGTCATCCTCTTCCGAATAGCCCGGAATCGCGTCGAGCGCCATCTCCAGCATGCTGCGCACGCCTTGCCCGTGGGCGCTGGATACCGGCAGCACCTCACCCAGACCCAACTCGAAGAACTCGACCAGCTGGGCGCCCTCTTTCATGCCCTCGGCCTTGTTGGCCACCAGGATGGTCGGCTTGCCCAGCCGGCGCAGGTACTGGGCGATTTCGTGGTCCTGCGCGCTCAGGCCGGCGCGCGCATCGACCACGAACAGCACGACGTCGGACTCGGCCACGGCCTGCCGGGTCTGCTTGGCCATTTCTCGGTAAATGCCTTCGGTCGCGTCGGGCTCGAAGCCGCCAGTGTCGATGACGATGTACTCGCGCTTGCCCATGTGACCATTGCCATAGTGCCGGTCACGGGTCAGGCCCGCAAAATCGGCCACGATGGCGTCGCGGGTGCCGGTCAACCGGTTGAACAGGGTGGACTTGCCCACATTGGGCCGCCCCACCAGGGCGATCACGGGTTTCACGACAAAGACTTTCGATCAGGCCGCCCGGCGGGCGACAAAACAGTTAAGGCTGGGGACGCCAGGCGAACACGCCGCCATTGCGCGTCTGCACCACCAGTGCGGGGCCGGACAGCACAGGCGCGGCCACCACGGCAGATCCGTCGGTCGACAGGCGGGTCTGCTCGCTGCCGTCGGTGGTCGACAGCACATGCACCTGACCAGAATCGTCACCGACCACCATCAGGCGCTCCAGCGAAAGGGGTGCAGACAGTTCGCGGTACTTCAGGCGATCCAGCTCCCAGGCCTTGTCGCCACTGGCTCGGCGCCATGCAACCACACGGCCATCGGCTTCGGAGCCCAGAACCAGCTGAGCGTCGCCATGGACACCGACCACACCCTGGGCGGGCTTGTTCCACACAGCACGTCCCGAATCAGCATCGACACAGGCGACGGAAGAGTTGTAAGCACGGGCGCAAACCGAGTTGCCGACCCGGCTGACAGGCCCGACGAGATCGACCAGACGCTCCACCTCGTTGGTGCCACGGGAATTGGCGACCTGCACATCCCAGCGCGGTGCACCATTGCCCGGGCTGAGCCCGACCAGTCGGCCGGACAGGCCGGCTACCAGGGTGTCACCCACCGCGAGCAGCACGCCGGGTTGGCGCAACACCAGCGGCTCACCGGGACGAGACTGCGTCCACAGGCGGGCACCGGTCTGGCCGTCGAAGGCCAACACGCTGCGGTCGGCGGTCAGCACGAACACGCGCTTGCCGGCCACCAGCGGTGCCGTGTACGAGGCCGAGGGGAGTTGTGCGCGCCAGACTTCGCGGCCTTCGGCGATCGCCACCAACTGGTGCGACTGCGTCACCACCGCGGTGACCTGCCCGTCAGAACCCGGGCCGGTGGCCAGTGGCGTGCCCAGATTCAGACGCCACACGTCCTTGCCGCTGAGGGCGTCGACCACCGCTAACGTACCAGAACCACCGGCGAGATATACGCGCCCCTGGAGGGAGAATGGCGCGAGCGCCGATGCCGAGGCACCGACCTGGGTCGACCACATCACCTGGACCGACATCTTGTTGGCCGGCGGCGGCAGGTCGGCAGGCTTGACCTTGGCAGGACCGGAGGAACAGGCTCCGACCACGACCAGCGCAGTCAGGGCCACCAGCGAGAGTGCCCTGCGGGTCAGCGTGCGGCGGTTGTTCACTGCGCGCCTCCAGTCTTGGCGGGCGAAACGTCGACGCCCAGAGAAGCGAGCTTGACCTGCACCAGCTGGCGGTATTCGGTGCGTGCACCCATGCTGTCCCAAGCCTTCTTGTATTCAGCCTTGGCCTCGTCGGTCTTGCCCTGAGCCATGAGCACGTCACCACGGCGGTCCGCCACCAGCGAAGCAAAGCTCTCGGGCACCGGCGCCTGCAGCACTTTGAGTGCATCGTCGAAGGCCTTGGCTTCCAGATGCACCGCTGCCAATCTCAGGCGGGCCACCGCCTGATAGGAATCGTCAGAAGCACTCTCGGCTACCCAGCTCAGAGCCGCCTTGGCGGCATCACCCTTGCCGGCTTCAAACAGGCTCTGTGCCGCGAGGAGGCCACCCTGTGCAGCAAAGGTCGTGCGACCGAACTGGCTCTTCATGTCGGCGAGTGCCTGTTCAATCTTGGCCGCGTCGCGGGCCTGTGCCGCGCGATCGATTTCGTCATACAGGGCCGCGGCCTTCACCGACTGGCTCCGCTGCCACCAGTTCCAGCCGTTCCATGACGCAAAGCCGCCGAGCACCACGATCAGCACCCAGGTGATGAGGTTGCCGTACTGAGCCCAGAAATGCTTGAGCTGGTCGATCTGTTCCTGCTCTTCGAGGTCGAAATTCGCCATGGTGTCCGCGTTGGAAAAAGGTCAATGATTGTAGGCGCAGGTCCCTAAAGGAACCTCAGCCCTTGAGGCCTGGCGCCCAGGCCTGAACAGCGTCGAGCGGCTGGAGGGTCTGGGCACCCTCGCCGCCGCGGTCACCGCGCAGCGACTTGACCGCTACCATGCCCTGCTCCAGCTCCTGCGCGCCGAAGACCAGCGCGTATCGCGCGCCGCTGCCGTCCGCCTTCTTGAACTGAGACTTCATGCTGCCCATGCCCTCGGCACCACCGGCATGCATCGCGACCGAAACCCCGGTTGCGCGCAACCGGCGCAGCAGCGGCATTGCCACCGCCAGCGCGGCGGCGTCCGGGATCACCGCATACGCGTCGGGCGCCACCGGGTCGGGCAGCTTGCCTTGTTCCTTGAGCAGTTCAAGAATGCGCTCCATGCCCAGCGCCCAACCCACGGCGGGCGCCGGCTTGCCGCCGATCTGCTCGAACAGGCCGTCGTAACGGCCGCCAGCGCAGACCGTGCCCTGCGAGCCCAGCTGCGTGGTCACAAACTCGAACACCGACAGGTTGTAGTAGTCCATGCCACGCACCAGGCGCGGATTGATGCGGTAGGCGATGCCCTGGGCATCGAGCAGCCCGCGCAGACGCTTGAAGTGATCCAGCGAGCCTTCACCCAGGTAGTCCATCAGGCGCGGCGCACCGTTGACCAGCTCCTGCATGGCCGGATTCTTGGTGTCCAGAATGCGCAGCGGATTGCTGTGGAGGCGGCGTTTGGCGTCCTCGTCCAGACGGTCGACATGGCCTTCGAGGTAGGTGATCAGCGCCCGCCGGTGCGCCAGCCGCTCCGCAGGTTGCCCGAGGCTGTTGATTTCCAGCTCGATGCATTCCAGCCCCAGCTCGGCCCACAGGTCGCAGGCCAGCACGATCAGTTCGACGTCCACGTCCGGCCCTGCAAAGCCCAGCGCCTCGGCGCCGAACTGGTGGAACTGGCGGTAGCGGCCGCGCTGCGGGCGCTCGTGGCGGAACATCGGCCCCATGTAATACAGGCGCTTGCCACCGTCGTAGAGCATCGAGTGCTCGACGGCTGCCCGCACCACGCCGGCCGTGTTCTCTGGACGCAGGGTCAGCTGCTCGCCGTTGAGCCGGTCTTCAAAGGAATACATCTCCTTCTCAACAATGTCGGTCACCTCGCCCAGACCGCGGACGAACAGCGCGGTCGGTTCGACAATGGGCGTGCGCACATTGCGGTAGCCGTAGCGGCGCATCAGCGAGCGCAGGGTGTCTTCCAGCCACTCCCAGTGTGCGGACACGGGAGGTGCAATGTCGTTCATGCCTTTGACGGCGCTCAATTTCTCTGCCATGGATCTGCTCAGCGATGGGCGACGGCCTGCGCCGCCGGCGCGGTTCAGGCGGGAGTGCCGAACCGCTTCTGGATGTAGTTTTCGACGATCTGCTGGAACTCGGCGGCGATGCCGTCTCCACGCAAGGTCAGCGCCTTCTGCCCGTCGATGAAGACCGGCGCGGCCGGGGCCTCACCGGTGCCGGGCAGGCTGATGCCGATGTCGGCATGCTTGCTCTCGCCCGGGCCGTTGACGATGCAGCCCATGACCGCGACCTTCATGTTCTCGACGCCGGGATAGCGGGCGCGCCAGACCGGCATGGAAGCCCTCAGGAAGTCGTCGATCTGCTTGGCCAGCTCCTGGAAGGTGGTGCTGGTGGTGCGGCCACAGCCGGGACAGGCGGTGACGCTGGGCACGAAGGCGCGCAGGCCCAGCGACTGCAGAATCTCGGACGCGATCACCACTTCCTGCGTCCGGGCTTCACCGGGCTGGGGTGTGAGCGAGACGCGGATGGTGTCGCCGATGCCCTGCTGCAGCAGCACCGACAGCGCCGCAGCCGAAGCCACCGCACCCTTGGTACCCATGCCCGCCTCGGTCAGCCCGAGGTGGAGCACGTGGTCGCTGCGCGTTGCCAGCTCCTGGTAGACCGCGATCAGGTCCTGCACACCACTGACCTTGCAGGACAGCATGATGTTGTTGCGGTTCAGGCCGATCTCCTCTGCGCGGCGCGCGGAGTCGAGGGCCGACGTGATCAGCGCCTCGTACATCACCTGCCGGGCATCCCAAGGCTCGGCGCGCTGTGCATTCTCGTCCATCAGCCGCGCCAGCAGGTCCTGGTCCAGGCTGCCCCAGTTCACGCCGATACGGATCGCCTTGTCATGACGCGCCGCGATCTCGACCATCTGGGCAAATTGCCGGTCTCCCTTGTCCCCGCGCCCCACGTTGCCGGGGTTGATGCGGTACTTGGACAACGCCTCGGCACAAGCCGGGTGGTCGGTCAGCAGGCGGTGGCCGTTGTAGTGGAAGTCACCGATCAGCGGCACATGGACGCCCATGCGGTCCAGCTGTTCGCGGATGTGAGGTACAGCCTGAGCCGCTTCGTCGTTGTTGACCGTGATGCGGACCAGTTCGGAACCGGCCAGCGCCAGCTCCTTGACCTGGATCGCGGTGCCAATGGCGTCGGCGGTGTCGGTGTTGGTCATCGACTGCACGCGCACCGGCGCGCCACCGCCAACCGTCACCTCGTGATCGCGCCAGCGCACCACACCGGCACGGCTCTGGCGGATGCGAGGGACGCTCAGGGCGACTGGGCGGGAACCGGCGTCGGCAGACATGGAACGTTCGGGCTGGGTTGCTGTGAGCATCGTCACTTCACCTGGAATCGGGCCACGCTGTTGCGGGCAAAGGGCGAAACATCGAAAGCCTGGCCTCGCACGGTGACGGTCACGGCATCGGCACGCCCAACGACCACCGAATACGGCGGTGCAGCCGAGAAATCGACCGCATCGCCAGACTTGAGCATGCGCTGCACCTGGGTCTTGCCGGTGCCATCGACGACCTCGATCCAGGAGTCTGCCGTGGCCCGGATGTTGAGCAGGGCAGCGCCGGCCGGTGCACTGGCCACAGGCTCGGCAGCCGGTGCGGGGAGCACAGCGGGAGGCACGGACACTTCCGGTACCGCGGCGCTGGCAGGTGTTCCACCCGGCGCCACGGCAGGCGCAGGCGCCACCGTTGTGTCAGCGGCCGGAGCAGGAGGCAACACGGGCTCCACCTTGGCTTCGGCCGGGCTGGAGGCTGGCGTGAGACTGTCCATCGCAGATTTCACCGACGCGACGCTGTCGTCCCAGTCCGGCATGAACAGCAGCCCGGCAGCACCCGCCACCAGGGCCAGCGACACCATGACAGCAGGACGGCGCAACCAGTCCAGCGGGGCCAGAGACGGTGCCATCTGGGCGGGACGGAAGGGCGCGTTGAGCGCTCCCGACGGGGAGTCCAGGGAAGGCGTGTGCCCGGTCGGTATCTGGGCCAGCACCGCCGCCGGATCGATCTTCAGATGCCTGCACGCGCTAGAGGCCAGCGCCCGCGCGAAGGTGAGATCGGGCAACTCGTCGTAGCGGCCGGCTTCGAGGGCTTCGAGCTTTCGCACTGGCACCTTGAGGGCCGCTGCCAGTGCAGCGATGTGCAACCCGGCCGCCTCACGCGATTGGCGCAGCAGCACCGGGCTCGCAAAACCTGCACTCTGGCTGGGCGACTCACTCATTGAAGGCACCTCGCTGATAGGCCGCCAGTTCCTTGGAACGGGGGAAGCGGCGCTGGAGTTGCTGCGCCAGCTGATCGGCTGCCTGTGTGTTGCCCATCCGGCGCTCCACCTTGATACCCAGCCAAAGCGTCTCCGCGTTGGCCTGCTCGGAGTTGTTGATGCGGCGGATCACGAACTGGGCCTTCGTGTTTTCGCCCCGCTGAAACTCGAGATTCGCGAGGTTGTAGCCAACGAATGCATTGGACGGATCCAGTTCATAGGCACGGGCGAAGCTGCCTTCGGCCTCGCTTTTCTGCCCCGCGCGCAGCTGACAGGTACCCAGCATCATCAATGTCTTGGATTGACCGACGTAAAGCGGCACCGCCAGCGCGCGGTTGAACAGCTGGATACCCTCGGCATGGCGCCCCTGCTGGCAGGCGAACCACCCATAGTTGTGCATGATGTCCGGGTCGCGCGGACTGATCTGCATACCGCGACGGAAGCTCTCCTCGGCCAGGCCGTTGTCGCTCAGGCGCATGTAGACCAGGCCACGCAACGAATAGGCCGCCGCATAACTAGGGTCCGCCAGCAGGGCCTGCTTGATGTGGTCCAGGGCCACGGTGGTCTGCCCCTGCTCGAAGTACCCCGATGCCAGCTCGATGCGCAGGCGCGCACGCTTGCGCGCTTCGGGTTCGTCGGACTCGGTGAGCGGTTCGCCATTGCGATCGGTGTTGGCATTGACCGAGTTGTTCGCACAGGCGGCGACGGCTCCAAGCAGCAGCAACCCCATCACTGCGCGGATCAGCCGGGAGGACAGAGCCGGAGACCAGGTACCCGCCCGGGCTCGACCGCGGCGGGGTTCCTGCACGGAAGGCTCACTGGGCGACGCACGGAGAACGCTGGTGTCTGTCATGCCTGGTTTTCCTTGGCTGGGTGCACAAAACGGATCGGTTGCGCGGCGGCCCGACGGCGAGCCACCTGGGTACGGTCCAGAACATCGCCGGCCAGCTGACCACAGGCGGCATCGATGTCGTCGCCCCGCGTCTTGCGGATCGTGGTCACCACGCCGCCGTCGTTGAGGATCTTGCCGAAAGCCTGGACCACGGAACGCGGCGAGCAGCGCAGGCCGGAATCCGGAAACGGGTTGAAGGGTATCAGGTTGAATTTGCAGGGCACACCCTGCCCGCCATGCGCCTTTACCAGTTCAAGCAGCTGGCGCGCGTGCTCCGGCTGGTCGTTCACCCCGTCCAGCATGCAGTATTCGAAGGTGATGAAATCGCGCGGCGCTGCCGGCAGATAGCGCCGGCAGGCGTCCAGCAGTTCGGCGATCGGGTACTTGCGGTTGATCGGCACCAGCATGTCGCGCAACGCGTCGTTGGGTGCGTGCAGCGACACCGCCAGCGCCACCGGGCATTCCTTGGCGAGACGGTCCATCATCGGCACCACACCGGATGTGGACACCGTGAGCCGGCGGCGCGAGAGACCATAACCATGGTCGTCCAGCATCGCGCGCAACGCCGGGACCAGGGCGCCGTAGTTCTGCAGCGGCTCTCCCATGCCCATCATCACCACGTTGGTGATCACGCGCTCTGTCGTGTTCAGGTGCTTGCGCAGGAAGTGCTCGGCGTGCCAGAGCTGCGCCAGGATTTCACCCGTGGTGAGGTTGCGCGAGAAGCCCTGGTGACCGGTGGAACAGAAGCGGCAACCCACGGCACAGCCGGCCTGCGAGGAGATGCAGAGCGTACCACGGTCGTCTTCGGGAATGAACACGGTCTCGACGGCGTTGCCGTCGCCCACATCGAACAGCCACTTGATGGTGCCGTCGGCCGAGTCCTGGCGCGAGAGCACCGGCAGTCCGGTGATGGTGCAGACCGAGGGCAGCTTTTCGCGCAGGCTCTTGGCGAGATCGGTCATCTCGTCGAAGCGCGAAGCTCCCTTCTGATGGATCCAGCGAAACAACTGGACCGCGCGGAAGCGCTTTTCGCCCAGCTGTTCGCAATAGGCGGTCAAGCCCTCGAGGTCGAAGTCGAGCAGGTTGACCGTCATGTCATGGTGTTCGCGCGGATCAGCGCGAGTACACGTTCATGCCGGGGAAGAAGAAGGCAACTTCCACAGCGGCGGTTTCGGGAGCGTCGGAGCCGTGCACGGCGTTGGCGTCGATGCTGTCGGCGAAGTCGGCGCGGATGGTGCCTGCGGCGGCCTTCTTGGGATCGGTAGCGCCCATCAGGTCGCGGTTCTTGGCGATGGCGCCTTCACCTTCCAGGGCCTGGATCATCACCGGGCCGGAGATCATGAAGTCCACCAGGTCCTTGAAGAAGGGACGTGCCTTGTGCACGGCATAGAACTGCTCGGCTTCGGCGCGCGACAGGTGCACCAGCTTGGCGGCAACAATCTTCAGGCCGGCGGCTTCAAAACGGGCGTAGATCTGGCCGATCACGTTCTTGGCGACGGCGTCGGGCTTGATGATGGAGAGGGTACGTTCGATGGCCATGATGATCCTTGAATTTTCGAGTGAAAAACGGTTTTTGCGCAGTGTGGCAAAGCCCTTGATTCTAACTCGACCGATGTGACGCCTTTGTTGCAGTGGTCGAGACACGAAAGATCAACGGCCACCGGTCCGGCCACGCCCCCCGCCGCCACCGCCACCCCGACGTCCGCTGCCTGGATTTCCCCGGCCCCCGCCTTGCTCGCGTTGCCGCTGCAGCGCATCCTGTCCGATGTAGCCGAGCGAGGTCTTCAGCGGATCGGGCTGACCGCCGGCCGCACCCTGCTGCCCCTTGCCACCCTTGCCCTTGACCGAAGGCGTGCCAAACATGCTGCCGCGACGCACCGAGGGTGCGTCACCCCGGCTGCCAGCCGGGTTGCCGTAGTTGCGCCCGCCTTGCGGCCCTTGTTTGCTGCCCCGGCCCGGAGCGGCGCGGCCTGAAGGCCGCTCGGCACGCGGCTGCACGCCAGCCGCCGCCGTCAGGCGGTCAATGTCGCCCTGATCCAGCTCCAGCCAAACACCACGCTTGAGACCACGGGGCAGCATCATGGCCCCGTAGCGGATACGGATCAGCCGGCTCACTGCGTGACCGACCGCTTCGAGCATGCGGCGCACTTCGCGATTGCGGCCTTCGCCAATGGTCACCCGGTACCAGCAGTTGGCTCCCTCACCGCCACCATCCTCGATGCTGTCGAAACGCGCTTCACCGTCGTCCAGACGCACGCCATCGAGCAGCCGCTGCTTTTCGTCATTCGACAGGGCGCCAAGAACCCGCACCGCGTACTCGCGCTGCAGGCCGAAACGGGGGTGCATCAGGCGGTTGGCCAGTTCCCCCGAGTCGGTGAGCAGCAGAAGACCTTCGGTGTTCAGGTCCAGCCGGCCCACCGACTGCCATTTGCCGTGGTACAGGCGCGGCAGGCGGCGGAACACCGTGGGCCGGTTCTGCGGGTCGTCGTGCGAGACCACTTCACCGGCAGGCTTGTGATACGCGAGCACCCGCGGCGGCGGGGGCGCAATGCGCACGCGCACGGGCTTGCCGTTGACCTTGATCGTGTCGCCGTACTGGATGCGCTGGCCCACGTGGGCGGGTTCGCCGTTGACGGAAATGCGCCCTTCCAGGATCAGTTGTTCCATCTCCAGGCGGGAGCCGAGCCCGGCCTGCGCCAGCACTTTGTGGAGCTTGGGGGAATCGGCTTCGGGCAACAGCACCCGCTTGCTTGGCAGCGGCTGCTCGAGTTCCTGGTCGGCATCGAAGGCACCACTGACCACATCGTCAAAACGCAGTGCGTCGTCTGATGAAGCGCTGTCCTTCGGAGCAGGAGCGCTGGCGGACGGTGCCACCGCCGGAGCGGCGTCATTCGGGCTGGGGGGCGTCACCGGTTTCATGTGTGTCCTGGGAGTTGGCGGGGGTAGCAGATTCGGGAGGGTTTTCTTCAGGCGGCAGCTGGAACAGGCCGCCTTCTTCGTCGGCGGTGGTCGACGGGGCAGCTGGCAAGGCATCAAAGTCCAGGCGGCCCAGTGCAGACTCCTGCACTTCGCTGCTGTCCAGCGGCGGCAACTGGTCGAGCGACGACAGGCCCAGGTCATCGAGAAACTGGCGGGTGGTCGCAAACAGGGCGGGCCGCCCCACCGTTTCTCGATGTCCGATCACCTCGATCCAGCCCCGGTCTTCGAGCTGCTTGAGGATCAGGGAGTTGATGGTCACGCCACGGATGTCTTCCATGTCACCACGGGTGACAGGCTGTCGGTAGGCAATGATGGCCAGCGTCTCCATGGCGGCACGCGTGTACTTGGGCGGCTTCTCGGGATGCAGGCGGTCCAGAAACGGTCGCATTTCCGGCCGACTCTGGAAGCGCCAGCCAGTGGCCACCTGCACGAGCTCCACGCCACGGCCGGTCCACTCGGTCTGCAGGTCCGCCAGCAGCATCTTGAGGGTGTCGGGCGACACCTCGCCGTCGAACAGCACCCCGAGTTCCCGCACGGACAGGGGCTGGGGCGCGCAGATCAGGGCCGTCTCGAGGACGCGCTTGGCATCCGAGGAATTCATCGGTGGAACCTGAAAGAAAGCCTGGCGAAGGTCTTGTGCAACATGGCGGGCCGCCGCAGTCTGCTCACCCCGCATGAGGAATGGTGAACACTGGGGAATGCGCTGGCTCAGGACCGTCCGCGAGGGATGTTGGAACGATCGGACAAAGTGGAATCCGAACCCGGACCCGAAGACGCCGGGGATTCTTACCCCGGCAGCGGCCCATTGTAATGGAGCCCTGCCGCCGCCACCGAGGTCAGGAAGTCTGGCGGTGGCTCGCTGGTGAAATCCAGTGGCACTGCGGTGACGGGATGGGCCAGCGACAGCCGGACCGCATGCAGCGCCTGCCGCTCCATGCCCCAGGTCGCCTTCCCGCCATACAGTGTGTCCCCGACCAGAGGATGCCCCAGCCAGGCCATGTGAACCCGGATCTGGTGCGTGCGCCCGGTGTGCAGCTTGCAGGCAACCAGACAGGCCTGTTCATTGGAGCCAATCAGGGTGACGGTGGTCCGGGCGGGCTTGGCCCCGGTCTGGTCGGCGCGCAGAACCGCCATGCGCAGACGCTGCGCCGGATCGCGACCCACTGCCCGTTCCACTTCACAGGGCGACTCCCGCCCCCAGGAGCCGTGCCCCAGCGCTACATACTCACGACGCACCTCGCGCGCCGCAATCGCTCGCACCAGCGCCTCCATGCTGCGCCGGCTCTTCGCGACCAGCATCAGGCCTGAGGTGTCCTTGTCCAGCCGGTGCACGATGCCGGCACGCGGCAGGCTGCTGGCGCCGGCATGGTGGGCCAACAAGCCGTTGAGCAAGGTACCGCTCCAGTGCCCGGGCGCCGGATGCACGACCAACCCTGCGGGTTTGTGGATGACCAGCAGGTCGGCATCTTCGAAGACGACATCCAGCGCCATCGGCTGGGCCACGAATGCCATCGCCTGCTGGGTCGGCCGCAGCTCCACGCGCAACCGGTCACCGGCTGTTACCTTTGCGGAGGGCTTGCGGGCCTCGGTGCCCCGGAACCACACCGCCCCGTCGGCCATCAGCTGCTGCAGGTAGGAACGCGAGAACTCCGGCACCAGCGCCGCCAGGGCACGGTCAATGCGCCAGCCGTGCATGGGCGCAGGCACTTCGCAATCGCGGATTTCGGGTTCCGGCAGGCCCTCGACCAGTTCTGCATCCGTCTCGGACGAAGCGTCATCGCTCCCCCCCGTCGATATAATTTCCGAAGCCAATCCGGTGTTCCTGTTGTGAAGGTCCGCGTGTGAATCCTCGTTCGAGATTATCGGTCGTGTCCTTGGGCGCCTCTGCCCTGATGCTGGCGGTTTCCGCCTGCAGCAACACACCCGTCGACGCGACCAAGGACTGGAGCATCAACAAGCTCCTCACGGAAGCGCGCGATGAACGCGATGCCGGCAACTTCGACAAGGCGATCGATCTCTACGAGAAGCTCGAAGGCCGCGCCGCCGGCACACCGCTGGCACAGCAGGCCGAGCTCGACAAGGCGTTCTCCCAGTACAAGTCCGGCGAGCAGGCGCAGGCGCTTGCCACGCTCGACCGCTTCGTGCGGCTGCACCCAGCCAGCCCGGCGCTGGACTATGCGCTCTACCTCAAGGGCCTGGTCACTTTCAACGAGAACCTCGGTCTGTTCGGCTCCCTGTCGCAGCAGGACCTGTCCGAGCGCGACCAGAAGGCCGCCAAGGAATCGTTCGAGGCCTTCCGTGAGGTCGCAACGCGCTTCCCCGATTCGCGCTACGCACCCGACTCACGCGCCCGCATGACGCACATCGTGAACTCGCTGTCGCAGTACGAAGTGCATGTCGCCCGTTATTACGTCGGCCGCGGCGCCTATCTGGCGGCGGTGAACCGTGCGCAGACGGCCCTCAGCGACTATCCCAACACGCCCGCACTGGAAGAAGCCCTTGCCATCCTGGTGCGCAGCTACGACGCGCTGGGCATGACCCAGCTGCGCGACGATGCGCAGCGGGTGCTCAAGACCAACTACCCCAAGAGCGCCTTTCTGCAGTCCTCAGGCGGCGGCAAGAGTGCCTGGTGGAAGCTCTGGTGAATCCACGCGCTGGTTCAGGCTTCAACTTTTTTTGAACCCCTGGTCCGGAGGCAGTAATAAGTGGGTACTATCCGGCGCTGAATTGGCCCATCGTTTGTGACCCATCACGACCTCCCATGAGCAAAGGTTTCCGCATCCACGCGTCCACCGGCATCCATCGGGGGGACCGCGACTACCAACAGGATCAGGTGTGCCTGTTGCAGCATCCACGCGAGAGCGGCTGCATGCTGGCCGTGGTGGCGGACGGCATGGGCGGCCGCAGCGGCGGGCGCAAGGCTTCCGACCAGGTCATGCTGACCTCGCGCCAGTTGTTCGAGCGCTTTGACCCCGACACCGACGACGCTTCGGCCATGCTGCGCCAGATCGTCGAAGAGTCGCACCTCGTGATCAAGCTCACCGCCGTCTCGGCCGAGCAGGAGCCCCACAGCACCATCGCTGCATTCCTGCTGTCACCCAACGGCAGCAGCCACTGGATCCACGCTGGCGATTCCCGCATCTACCACTTCCGCAACGGTCGTATGGTTTTCCGCACCATGGACCATTCCTATGTGCAGACGCTGGTCAATCAGGGCGAGATCACCGAAGAAGAAGCCCTGGACCACCCGCACTCCAACATCCTGATGGGCTGCCTGGGTACCGACAACGATCCGCCGGTGGACATCCATGTCGTGCAGCAACTGGGACCGGGCGATGCCATCATGGCCTGCAGCGATGGCGTCTGGCACTACTTCACACCCGAAGAGCTTGCCAGCACGATCTCGATGCTCTCGCCCCGCGAGGCCTGCGAGTTCCTGATCCAGAAGGCACGCTCGCGCGCCAAGGGCATGGGCGACAACCTGTCGCTGACCATCGTCAAGTTCGACCCCCTTACTTAAAGCCTCCTGCGCCGCTTCGCGTCTTCCCCCTGGGGACCACACCAGTGGTCTGGCAAAGCCAGTCCCACGGTGTGCGCTGGACAAGACAGGCGCGCTCAGGTCAGCCCGGTATCGACGGTCCGGTGCTCCAGGGCGAGGTATTCGGCGGACTGCATTTCTCCCAGGCGTGAGACCGTGCGCGGGAACTCGTGCGCCATGGGGCCGTCAAGGTACAGCTGTTCGGGCGGCACCGCCGCAGACATCACCAGCTTGACGCGGCGGTCGTACAGCACATCGATCAGCCAGGTGAAGCGCCGTGCCTCCGAAGCCTGGCGCACCGCCATCTGCGGCACGTTGGAGAGCATCAGTGTGTGGAACTGGGTGGCGATTTCCAGGTAGTCATTCTGCGAGCGCGGTCCGCCACACAGGGTCCGAAAGTCGAACCAGATCACGCCGCCGGCGCGCCGCAGCGCGCGGATCTCGCGCGACTCGATCTGCATCACCGGGTTTTCGTCGTGCGCCTCGGCCAGTTCGCCGAAGGTCTTGTCCATCGCCGCGTCGGCCGCTTCGCCCAGCGGCGTGTGATACAGCTCGATGTGCGTCAGCGTGCGCTGGCGGTAGTCGGTGCCGTTGTCCACGCTGAGGACTTCGAGCTTCTGCTTGAGCAGCTCGATCGCCGGCAGGATGCGGTCGCGGTGCAGGCCGTTGGGATACAGGCCGTCCGGGTGGAAATTGGATGTGGTGACAAACCCGACGCCAGCCTTGAACAGGGCATCGAGCAGACGGTGAAGGATCATGGCGTCGGTCACGTCAGCCACGTGGAACTCGTCGAAGCAGATCAGCTTGTAGCGCCTGGCGATGCGCTCGCCGAGCTCGTCCAGCGGATTCACCGTGCCCTGCAGCTCGCGCAACTCGCGGTGCACTTCCCGCATGAATTCGTGGAAGTGCAGCCGCGTCTTGCGCCGGATTGGCACCGCATTGAAGAAGCAGTCCATCAGGAAGCTCTTGCCGCGCCCCACCCCGCCGAACATGTAGACCCCGCGCGGGATCTCAGGCTTGACGAACATTTTCTTCAGCGCGTTGGAGCGCTTCTGCTTGTAGTTCGTCCAGTCGAGGGCACACCGCTCCAGCGCGTCGATGGCACGCTGCTGGGCGGGGTCGGTGGTGTAGCCGCGCTGCTGGAGCTCGGCTTCGTAGGTGCTGCGGACCGACAAGAGCGAACCTGCGTCAGAAGTTCAGCGTACGCTTGTCCACGGCCAGCGCGGCTTCCTTCGTCGACTCCGACAGCGACGGATGGGCGTGGCAGATGCGGGCGATGTCTTCGCTCGATGCCTTGAACTCCATCGCCATCACGGCTTCGGCGATCAGCTCGGAGGCCATCGGGCCGATGATGTGCACGCCGAGAATCTCGTCGGTCTTGGCATCGGCGAGGATCTTCACGAATCCGGTGGTGTCACCCAGCGCACGTGCGCGGCCGTTGGCCAGGAACGGGAACTGCCCCGCCTTGTAGGCCACGCCATCGGCCTTGAGCTGCTGCTCGGTGCGGCCGACCCAGGCGATTTCCGGGCTGGTGTAGATGACCCACGGGATGGTGCCGAAATTGACGTGACCATGTTGGCCGGCCATGCGCTCGGCCACGGCCACGCCCTCTTCTTCGGCCTTGTGCGCGAGCATCGGGCCGCGCACCACGTCACCCACTGCCCATACACCAGGCAGGTTGGTGCGGCAGTCGGCGTCCACCACGATGGCACCACGCTCGTCCAGTTGCAGCCCCACCGCATCAGCGTTCAGGCCGATCGTGTTGGGCACGCGGCCGATCGAGACGATCAGCTTGTCCACGTCCAGCGTCACCGCCTCGCCCTTGGCGTTGGCGTAGGCAACACTGACGCCCTTCTTGCCGTTCTTGATCTCGCTGATCTTCACGCCCAGCTCGATCTTCAAACCTTGCTTGGTGAAGACCTTCAGCGCTTCCTTGGCCACACCTTCGTCGGCAGCACCCAGGAAGGTCGGCAGCGCTTCGAGAATGGTGACGTCGGCACCCAGACGGCGCCAGACCGAGCCCATTTCCAGGCCGATCACGCCGGAACCGACCACGCCCAGCTTCTTGGGTACGGCGCCGACGCGCAGTGCGCCATCGTTGGAGAGGATGTTGACTTCGTCGAACTCGGCGCCCGGCAGCTGACGGGCGTTGGAACCGGTGGCAATCACGACCTGCTTGGCAGCGATCACCTCTTCGGCGGCACCAGCCACCTTGATCTGATAACCACCGTCGGCGGCAGCCACGAAGGAACCGCGGCCATGAAAGAAGGTGACCTTGTTCTTCTTGAACAGGTACAGGATGCCGTCGTTGTTCTGCTTCACAACGCTGTCCTTGCGGGCAATCATCTTCGCGACGTCCATCTTCACCGTGCCGGTGCTGATGCCGTGTTCGGCGAAGTGGTGTGTGGCGTGGTCGAAGTGCTCGGACGACTGCAGCAGCGCCTTGGACGGGATGCAACCGACGTTGGTGCAGGTACCGCCGGGGGCCGGGCCGCCGGCGGCGTTCTTCCACTCGTCGATGCACGCGACCTTGAAGCCCAGCTGGGCAGCGCGGATGGCAGCGATGTAGCCGCCGGGGCCGCCGCCGATCACGACGACGTCAAATGCTTGGGACATGTTTTTTCCTGAAAGGGTTGGACAAACGCCCCCGAAGGGGCGTCTGCAAAGTCACTGTTCGATCAGATGTCGAAGAGCAAACGGGCCGGATCTTCCAGCGCTTCCTTCATCGCCACCAGGCCCAGCACGGCTTCGCGGCCGTCGATGATGCGGTGGTCGTAGGACATGGCGAAGTAGTTCATCGGACGAACCACGACCTGGCCGTTTTCCACCATGGCACGGTCCTTGGTCGCGTGCACGCCCAGGATGGCCGACTGCGGCGGGTTGATGATGGGGGTGGACATCATCGAGCCAAAGGTGCCGCCGTTGGAGATGGAGAACGTGCCACCGGTCATGTCGTCGATGCCCAGTTTGCCGTCCTTGGCCTTCTGACCGAACTCGGCGATCTTCTTCTCGATGTCGGCGAAGCTCATCTGGTCGGCGTTGCGCAGGATGGGCACAACCAAGCCGCGCGGCGAACCGACCGCGATACCGATGTCGAAGTAGCCGTGGTAGACGATGTCATTGCCGTCGACCGAGGCGTTGAGGATCGGGAACTTCTTGAGGGCGTGCACGGCCGCCTTGACGAAGAAGCTCATGAAGCCCAGCTTCACGCCGTGTTCCTTCTCGAAACGCTCCTGCATGCGCTTGCGCATGTCCATGACCGGAGCCATGTTGATTTCGTTGAAGGTGGTCAGGATCGCGTTGGTCGATTGCGACTGCAGCAGACGCTCGGCCACACGGGCGCGCAGACGGGTCATCGGCACGCGTTCTTCCGGACGGTCGCCCAGATCCGGCGCGACGGTCGCGACCTGCGGCAGCACCTTGGTCGGCGCGCCGGTGGGGATTGCAGCAGGGGCTGCCACGGCGACCTTGGGTGCGCTGGCAGCGGCCAGGACATCGCCCTTGGTGACGCGGCCATCCTTGCCGGTGCCGGCGACGGAACCAGGCGCCATGCCGGCGTCGGCCATCAGCTTGGCGGCGGCGGGCATCGCCACACCGGCCTTGCCCGTGGAGGCAGCAGCGGCAGCGGCCGGCGCAGCGGCCACCGGAGCCGGGGCGGCGGCAGCCGGTGCGGGAGCGGCCGCCGGAGCAGCGGCGCCAGCAACGGCGGCGGTGTCGATCTTCGCGATCAGCTGATCGGCGGCGACAGTCGCTCCATCGCCCTGCACAATTTCCACCAGCACACCGCTGGCGGGCGCCGGGCATTCGAGCACGACCTTGTCGGTCTCGATCTCGATCAGGATTTCGTCGACGGTGACGGCGTCACCGGCTTTTTTCTTCCACTGCAGCAGCGTGGCTTCGGCCACGGATTCAGAGAGCTGCGGAACCTTGACTTCTACGATTGCCATGTTTCTTCTACCTTGATGTGTCGAAGGCTGTGGCCCGGCGGCAGCCCCGGCCGTGACAGACCGGGGCGTGGGGGCTCACGACGCCAGAACGTTTATTTCGAGAGGATGAAGCCCTTGAGCTTGCCGAAGGCGGCCTCGATGAGGGCCTTCTGCTGGTCCTGGTGCAGGTGGGCGTAACCCACGGCCGGCGAGGCCGAGGCCGCGCGGCCGGCGTAACCCAGCTTCTGTCCGTCCAGCATGTTCTCGTGCACCTGGTGCTGCACGAAGAACCAGGCGCCCTGGTTCTGCGGCTCGTCCTGGCACCACACGATGTCGGTGGCGTTGGGGTACTTCTTCAACTCGGTACCGAAGGCCTTGTGCGGGAACGGGTAGAGCTGTTCGACACGCAGGATGGCCACGTCGTCGGAACCCTTCTCTTCGCGCTTCTTGACCAGGTCGTAATAAACCTTGCCCGAGCAGCAGATGACGCGCTTGACCTTGTCGGCCTTCTTGATCACGTCCTCGTTGTTTTCGGGGATCACGGTCTGGAAGCCACCCTTGGTGAACTCGGACAGCGGCGAGGTCGCGTCCTTGTTGCGCAGCAGGGACTTGGGCGTGAAGATCACCAGCGGCTTGCGCAGGTTGCGCACCATCTGACGACGCAGCACGTGGAAGATCTGGCTGGCCGTGGTCGGCTGCACGATCTGCATGTTGGTGTCGGCAGCCAGCTGCATGAAGCGCTCGACGCGGGCCGAGCTGTGCTCCGGACCCTGGCCTTCATAGCCGTGCGGCAGCATCAGCGTCAGGCCGTTGGCACGGCCCCACTTCACTTCACCGGAGGCGATGAACTGGTCGATCACCACCTGGGCGCCGTTGGCGAAGTCGCCGAACTGGGCTTCCCAGATCACCAGCGTGTTCGGGTCGGAACCGGCGTAGCCGTATTCGAATCCCAGCACCGCCTCTTCGGACAGGATGGAGTCGATGACGACGAACGGCGCCTGGTTCTCAGCCACGTTCTGCAGCGGCACGTAGGTGCCCACGTCCCACTTCTCGCGGTTCTGGTCGTGGATCACGGCGTGGCGGTGCGTGAAGGTGCCACGGCCACAGTCTTCACCCGACAGTCGCACCGGATAGCCCGAAGCCACCAGCGATGCAAAAGCCATGTGTTCGCCCATGCCCCAGTCGACGTTGACGTCGCCACGGCCCATGGCCGCGCGGTCGTCGTACACCTTTTTGACCAGCTGGTGCGGCGTCACGCTGGCGGGAATGGTCGTGATCTTCTCGGCCAGGCGCTTCCACTCAGCGGTGGGAATGGCGGTGTCGGCAGCGTCGGTCCACTTCTTGCCCAGGAACGGCGACCAGTCGACTGCGTACTTGCTCTTGAAGTTGGTCAGCACCGGATCGACCGTGTGCTTGCCGGCATCCATCGCAGCGCGATAGGCCTTGACCATGTCATCACCCAGGGTCTCGCCCAGGCCCTGCGCCGACAGCTTGTCGGCGTACAGGCGGCGGGTGCCAGGGTGCTGCGCGATCTTCTTGTACATCAGCGGCTGGGTCAGGCTCGGGGTGTCCTGTTCGTTGTGGCCCAGCTTGCGGAAACAGATGATGTCGACGACCACGTCCTTGCGGAAGGCCATGCGGTATTCCAGCGCGAGCTGGGTGGCCAGCACGACGGCTTCCGGATCGTCTCCGTTGACGTGCAGCACCGGCGACTCGACGCCCTTGACGATGTCCGTGCAATACAGCGTGGAACGCAGGTCGCGCGGGTCGGAGGTGGTGAAACCGATCTGGTTGTTGATGATCAGGTGCACCGTGCCGCCCGTGGAGTAGCCACGGGTCTGGGCCAGTGCCAGGGTTTCCTGGTTCACGCCCTGGCCGGCGAAGGCCGCGTCACCGTGCACCAGCACCGGCAGCACCTGCTTGCCGTGCGGATCGCCGCGGCGGTCCATGCGGGCGCGCACCGAGCCTTCGACCACCGGGTTCACGATTTCCAGGTGCGACGGGTTGAACGACAGCGAGAGGTGGACCGGGCCACCACTGGTGCTCACGTCGGAACTGAAGCCCTGGTGGTACTTCACGTCACCGGCGGGCAGCTCTTCGGGCGCGGTGTGGTCGAACTCGGCGAACAGGTCCTTGGGCATCTTGCCCAGGGTGTTGACCAGCACGTTCAGGCGGCCGCGGTGGGCCATGCCGATCACGATTTCCTGCACGCCCTGCGCGCCGGCCTGCTGGATCAATTCGTCCATGGCGGCGATGAAGCTCTCACCACCTTCGAGCGAGAAGCGCTTCTGACCCACGTACTTGGTGTGGAGGAAACGCTCCAGGCCTTCGGACGCGGTCAGGCGGTCGAGGATGTGCTTCTTCTTCTCGGCGTTGAAGGCTGGTTTGCTGCGAATGGACTCGAGCTTTTCCTGCCACCAGCGCTTCTGGTTCTGGTCGGTGATGAACATGTACTCGGCACCCAGCGTACCGCAGTAGGTTTCGCGCAGAGCATTCAGCAGCTCGCGCAGCGTCATCACCTCCTTGCCAAAGAAGGTGTTGCTGGTGTTGAAGACGGTTTCGTAGTCGGCGTCGGAAAAGCCGTAGAACGTGGGATCCAGCTCAGGGATGTGGTCGCGCTCGGTGCGCTTGAGCGGATCGAGGTCGGCCCAGCGGGAACCGACGTTGCGGTAGGCGGCAATGAGCTGCTGGACAGCGACGCGCTTGCGGCCGAGTTCGGAGTCGGCGCCAGTGGGCTGAATGGCACGACCGGCACCCTGCTTGGCCAGTTCGGCAAAGGCGTTGATGACCGGCTGGTGGGCAACGTCACGGGCGTCCGAGCCGTCAACGGCTGGAACGTGTTGCAGGGCGTCAAAGTAGTCGCGCCAGTTGTCCGGCACGCTGCCTGGGTTCTCCAGGTATTTTTCGTACATCTCTTCGACGTATGGGGCGTTGCCCCCGAAGAGATACGAGTTGCTTTTGTAAGCAACGTAGACGTTTGTCTCGCTCATTGATCCGCTGACCTCCGTTTCCCTCAGGGAAACATAAGCTGGTTAAAACAACCTTCCGCGACACGGCTGGACCGATTGGCGGATGCGACAGTGACTGTGGAAGGACCTGACTGCAGCCCTCGATTGTGCCACTTTGCAGCACCATGCGGCAATCGAATTGACCGGGAAAGAGCAATCTGTTCCGAATGTCGTCCCGGCCGTTGCTCTCCAGCGAAGTGACAGCTGGTTGTCAGCTTCGGGGCGTCAGTCGCCAGGGCGTGGAGACATCCGCTCGGTGTCGGGCACAGCGCCGGGAGCGTCCAGTTCCTTGGCGATCTGCGTGCACACAATGCGGCAAAGGGCCACCACTTTCTCGCTCTGCACCCGGTAGATCACCTGCGTGCCCTCCTTGCGCCGGGCCAGCACACCGGCACGGTGCAGCAGGTGCAGGTGCTGCGACAGGTTGGGCTGGGTGGTCTGGATTTCCTGCAGCAACTGCGAGACCGACTTTTCCTTGTCGCACAACGCGCTGAGGATGCGCAGGCGCATGGGTGTGGCCAGCACACCGAACAGCTCGGCGGCCAGTTCAAATACCCGGACTTTTTCGATGGGGGCGTCGGACCCGATCATCTGTTCCATGGCTTGCCGCACCGTTGGGTTGCAAAACAAGGAAGCATGTTAATGAGTTCCGGCGCCTGCGCGCACATCCGGTACCACGAAAGACCCCAACAAAAAAACGGCGCCCAAGGGCGCCGTTTGTGCGGAACATCGATGGATCAGGCCTGCAGATCCTTGATCTGCTGCAGGGCTGCCGGATCGTCCATGGTCGTCAGGTCGCCCGGATCGCGCCCTTCGCACACCGCCTGGATCGCGCGACGCAGCAGTTTGCCGCTGCGGGTCTTGGGCAGCACATTCACGAAGCGCACGCGCGACGGACGCGCCACCGCGCCCAGTTGCTCGTCCACCACTTTCATGACTTCGCCTTCGAGCTTGAGCAAGGCGGCATCGTCGCCCAGCAGCGCCCCATCCTTGAGCACCGCAAACGCCATTGCTACCTGGCCCTTGAGCTGGTCGGCCACACCCACCACCGCCACCTCGGCGATCTTCGGGTGGCTGGAGATGCTCTCTTCGATTTCGCGGGTGCCCAGGCGGTGGCCGGCAACGTTGATCACGTCGTCGGTGCGACCGAGGATGAAGTAGTAGCCGTCGGCATCCTTCACGCCCCAGTCAAAGGTGCTGTACATCACCCGGTTGTGGATGCTGGACCAGTAGGTCTTGACGTAGCGCTCGTCATCGCCCCAGATGGTTTGCAGGCAGCCCGGCGGCAGCGGGCCGTCGACCGCGATCACGCCCTTCTTGTTCGGCTCGGTGATCTCCTCGGCGGTGTTCTCGTCGATGAGTTTCACGTCGTAGCCGTAGACCGCCTTGCCGGGCGAGCCGAACTTGCTGGGGGCCTTTTCAACACCGTTGCAGATGGCCAGGATGGGCCATCCGGTTTCGGTCTGCCAGTAGTTGTCGACGATGGGCTTGCCCAGCTCGTCCGAAATCCACTTGGCGGTCGGCTCGTCCAGCGGCTCACCCGCCAGGAACAACGCCTTGAGCGAAGACAGGTCGTACTTCTTGATGAAAGACGGGTCGTACTTCTTGAGCACGCGCACGGCGGTGGGCGCACTGAACATGACCGAAACCTTGTACTTCTCGACCAGGCTCCACCAGACGCCGGCGTCCGGACGGATCGGCAGGCCCTCGTACATGATGGTCGCCATGCCGCCGATCAGGGGGCCGTAGATGATGTAGCTGTGACCCACCACCCAGCCGATGTCGCTGGTGGAGAAATAGGTTTCGCCAGGCTCACCCATGTAGATGTGCTTCATGGACGCAGCCAGCGCCACGGTGTAGCCGCCGGTGTCGCGCTGCACGCCCTTGGGCTTGCCGGTGGTGCCACTGGTATAGAGCGTATAGCTGGGGTGGGTGGCGTCGACCCATTCGCAGGGCACGACGACGTCCATCACCTTGGCACGCTCGATCGAATAGTCGACGTCGCGGCCTTCGACGGCCTTGAACTCGGCCAGGCCACGGTTGACCATCACCACCTTGGCCGGCTTGTGCGCCGAGAGCCGGATCGCTTCGTCCAGCAGCGGCTTGTACTCGACCACCTTGCCGCCGCGCGAACCAGCATCGGCACTGACAATCGCCACCGGCGAAGCATCTTCGATGCGGCTGGCCAGCGAGTGGCTGGCGAAGCCGCCGAACACCACCGAGTGGATCGCGCCGATGCGCACGCAGGCCAGCATCGCAAACGCGGCCTCAGGAATCATCGGCATGTAGATCAGGACACGGTCGCCCTTCTTGACGCCCTGCGCCTGGAGGATGGCGGCCATGCGCTGCACTTCGGCGTGCAGTTCGCGGAAGCTGTAGGTCTTCTCGGTGTCGGTCTCGGTGGAGACGAAGATCAGCGCGTTCTGGTCCGGGCGGGTCGCCAGATGGCGGTCGACAGCGTTGTGGCAGAGGTTGGTCAGGCCACCTTCGAACCAGCGCGCGAACGGCGGGTTGTCGTAGTTGCAGACGCGGTCAAACGGCTTGTGCCAATCCACCAATTGAGCCTGTTCCGCCCAGAAGGCGTCGCGGTCGTTGATCGAGCGCTGATGAAAGGCGGCAAAGCCCTGCGGGTTGGCCATGAGAGTCTCCTGCGTGGTGGAAGCAAATAGAACGGCAGTGCGGCACCTCCCGCCGCCGGGAGGACCATCAAACTGAATTCATAATTATGAATCTCAGACTTTCGGGAGTCTGACATGGCAGACCCCGCCGCCCAGAGAATTATTTGATCAGGGCCTGGATGTCGCGGAACGCCGGGTGTTCGGCCGAGCGCATCCACTCGAACAGCACCATTTCGGTCGTCACCAGTTCGCACCCCGCACCCGCCAGCCTGTCAAAAGCCGCGTCGCGGTTGCGCTCGGTGCGCGAGGCGCAGGCGTCGGTCACCACCCAGACGTCCATCTCTTCTTCCGCCAGTTCGAGCGCGGTCTGCAGCAGGCAGACATGGGCCTCGCAGCCGGCCAGCACGATGGCACCACGGGCCGCCGCCGGCGGCGGCGCCGGCTTCTGCAGGTGCTTGGGCAGACTGCGAGCATTGCCCCCCGGGCCGCGCGGCGCCGGACGCAGGCAATCGATCAAGCCCTCTGGCACCGCACTGAAATGCATCTTGGCCAGGGTGCGTTGACACAAGCTGCGCAGCACGGCGTCGTTCTGCCCCAGGCGATCCGGGTTCTGTTCCGTGCCCCACACCGGCACGCCCAGCAACCTGGCACCCTGCACCAGACGCCGGGCATTGGCCAGAACCGCTTCACGTTCCGGCAGCGCGGCCATCAGCCGCTCCTGATAGTCGACCAGAACCAGTTGGGAGTCAGAGACTTCGAGCAACATGCAAACATTCCCGCAGAGGTCCGCGCGGGTTGCGCGGAACAGGCCGTGATTGTGACAAACGCGAAGGCGCCGTGGCCGGGCTCGACGGCCCGAGGCTCATGCGGAGAACAGGTCTGCCTGTCCCGTTTCGGCGCCACCTTCCTGGTGGGTGGCGGCCAGCGCCACATCCAGCCAGCGCTGCAGGCTCTGCACAAAGCGGGTTTCCAGCACCGCGCGACCACCCGGCCGGCGCGGCCCTTGCAGCACCAGCAGACCCAGACCGTAGGCCAGAACCTCGTCGTGCAACTGCTGTGCGGAGTCTGCCGACAGACCGCTGGCTTGCAGAGGCTCCAGGCATGGCTGCAATGCATCGGCCAGACGCGCCAGCAGCTCCGAGGCCGACTCGGCGCCCTCCCCGGCGGCTTCCTGCAGACCATGCCCGCCGTGCAACACCAGCTGCAGACGCTGCGTGTCGGCCGCGAGGCAGGACCACCAGGCCAGCGAGCGTTCGACAAAGAGGGTGCGAGCGACGGCGACCTGCGCCTGCGGCGGCGCTCCGTCCTTGCGGGGTTTCGCTCCGCGTTCGCCGCGGGGCGCCCGGACATCGGCCACCAGATCGGCCAGTTCCTGGATCACGCGCTGCTGCAGCGCCGAGAGGATCGCTTCGCGCCCCGGGAAGTACGCGTACAGCGCCCCGGCGGTGTAGCCCGCGCGCTGCGCCAGCTGGCGCATGTTGAAGCCCGGCGCTCCTGATTCCTGCCACAGCGTCCACGCGGTATCGAGCAACTGCTGTCGGCGCTCATCGCCAAAACGCTGTTGGCGAAGCCTGCGGTCCTGCGCCCTCTGCTGCTGCTGGCGCAGCTGCTCGGGATTCGGCAAAGGTGTGATGGCGTCGAACTTGACTGACATGGAATAAACCAATTTGGCGCTTGTCAAATTATATGAACATCGTTCAAACGATCAAACAACAGACTAAACACCCAAACAAGCAACAAGGCACCGCCCCAAAATGTTTGGGCACACCTTTTGAACATACTTCAAATTTTCAAATGAAGTTCAGTAGCTCGCCCATCACACACGAGACAAATATTCAACAGAATCAACATTCTGCAATCCAAACTTCGCTTGACTTGGCATTTTGAGGGGGATAAGCTGCGCCCCCATGCGTTTCTTCCTCGTCTCCGCCCTGCTCCTGGGCAGTGCCCTCGCGCACGCCGCCCCCACCGATGGGAACGACGACGAAATGGCGCGTGTGCTGGAAGAGCGCGGTGTGATCGCCCGACTGGGTTCACAGATCAAACAGGCCCGCAACGATGTCAGCGAGAAAGCCTCCGACCTGGTGGTGAGCGCGATGGGGTTCCTGGGTGTTCCCTACCGCTATGGCGGCAGCAGCGTGGAAACCGGTTTCGACTGCAGCGGGCTGGTGCGCGCCGTGTTCGAACAATCGGTCGGAAAGATCCTGCCCCGCCGCGCCGACCAGCAGGCAGCCGCCACCGAGGTCATCGACCGCAGTGAACTCAAACCCGGCGATCTGGTGTTCTTTGACACCATGCGCCGTGCCTTCAGCCATGTGGGCATCTACGTCGGCGAAGGCAAGTTCATCCATGCGCCCCGTTCTGGCGGTGCGGTCCGGGTCGAGGACATGCGCCAGGCCTATTGGCAGACGCGCTTCAACGGCGCCCGGCGTGTCCCGCTCGCGGGCGAAAGCACCAGCGCCAGCCGCTGACCCGCCCTGAGTGTCCGCGCGGGTCGCGGCATTCCCCCATCCGTATCCTCCAACGCTGTCGCCACCGAGCAACAGGCTGTTCATCTTCGCCAAGGTGGGCGATGCAAACGATTTCCATCCACCTTGTGACCCTGAAAGCCACACTGCATCGGGTCGTTCACATCTTCCACGACACCATGACCCGATGAGCGCGCGGGGTGGTGCTTCAGGATTGGAAGTGGCTCACTCCTTCAATGCGACAGATTCCTGTTCGCGATCTGGCCTTTTGTGGCCAGCGCTCACCAAGTGCCTTGTCAAGCCTTGGCCGACCGCATCGAAGGCCTTGTTTCGAGTTGTGTACTCCTGTGTACAGTCGCGCTCCGCCCCAGCAATGTCGACGACCTTCCAGAGTTCCACCCGCGCAACCGAGGACATGACCATCAAGCCCAAGCCCACCATCGACATGTCGGACGCCATGGCTACTGAGGCCGCGCGGGCCTGGCAGGACCTGCTGGCGGTGACTCCGCCCAAGGTCCGGCAAGCCGTGGCCGATGTGGTGCGGGACGGGGCGGTGACACTGACCGACGAGTTCTATGAGCGGATGATGCGGAGCGAGCGCGCTACCCACTTCCTGGACCAGGAGCGGGTCCAGAAGCGCCTGCGGGCTTCGCTCCAGCAATGGATGACCGACCTGTTCGAGGTCGAGGTCGATCTGGAGCAGGCCATCGGCCGGCAGATCGAGGTGGGCGCGGTGCATGCGCGCATCCGTCTGCCGATCGACCTGATTCCCGCCGGGATCCGCGTCCTCAAACGTGGCATCCGCCGCCGCATCGATTTCGCGCCTTTGGATCCCTCCGACCGGCTGCTGGCCCTGGTCTATGTGTCCGACCTGCTGCACCTGGCCGACGGGCTGATGAACCAGGCCTATTTCCACGATGCCCAGGACGTGGTGCGCAACGACGAGGCCTACCGGCTCGTCACGCAGAAACGCAGCGCGTCGCTGGAACGGGCGCGTCAGCGCGCCGCGCTGTCTGAATGGACCGAAGCGCTGTTGCTGTCGGTCTGGGCCGCCAGCCCGCCGCGCGCCTTCGTCCGCCTGCGCGATGCGGAGTTCGGCATCTGGTTGCACCACAAAGGCGCCATCCTGTTCGACAACTCCGAGGACTTCCGCTCGCTGCTGGAATCGATCGACACCATGGACCAGGCGCTGTTGCCGCGCCTGATGGACGCCGGCCAGGACCGCCAGCGCACCGACGCGGCCATCGTCGCGATCAAGCAGCTGCTGGACCTGATCCGGTTCAAGCTCAACGAGCTGTTCGACCGCGCCGGCAGCCAGGACGACGGACTGGACATCGAAACCCATCTGCCCGACCGGCGCTACCTGCCCGCCATCCTGGCCAACGTCATGCGCACCCATCACGACAGCGGCCGGCCATGCTGCCTGCTGCTCGTCGAAGTCCAGTTGCCCGCCTTCAAGGGATTGACGGCATCGGGCACACGCAGCCGACTGCTGCAAGTCGCCGCCACCACACTGATCGACTGCACGCGCACCAGCGACCACCTGTTCCGCTTCGACGAGCAGCGGTTCCTGATGATCGCGGTGGAGTGCGACCGCTCGAAATCGACCCAGTTGGCCAACACCGTTTCGGAAGAGCTGCGCAACGCATTGCAGGCGGGCAACATCCAGGGCAGCTGGACGCCGGTGCAGACCACGGTCGCGATCGGCATCGCCGAATACGACCGCCATCCCGACTACCAGTACCTGATCCAGCGCGCCGAATCGGCCCTGGCCGAAGCCACCAGCGGCAACAGCCGGGCCCGCATCGCCTTCGCCTGAGGGGAGCGCTCAGTTCAGAGGCGTCAGCAGCAGCGCCCGATTCAGGCCGTTGCGCTGCCCGGTGGCGGCAATCGCTCCCTGCTCGTTGATGTCCCCAGCCTTCAGCAGACGCAGACTGGCCGCCACGGCCGGGTCGATGAGCGACTGGAGGGCGAACACGCCGCCGTCGCGCCAGATCAGTGGAATTTCGGTGCGTGCGGGCGATCCGGTGACGGGATCGGCATAGTTCGCCGCCTCGCCCAGCACCTGCCCGAGGTTGTTGATCGCCAGCGCGCGTGCGCTGTTGTAGCCCGGCAGCTGGGCCATGAACGATGCAGTGTGGCGGCTGTCGTTGGCCCAGAACACCGGGTACGACCCCGGCTGTCCGTCCTTGCCACCATCGCCCACGACCTGGCCCAGGTCGTTGATCGCGTTCGCGATGCTCGCGCCCCCACCGGGCGGCGCAGGCAGGACTTCCAGCGTGTGTTTCGCGTCGTTGCGCCAGAGCACCGGCTGGGCGCCGTTGTCGTGTCCCGCCTGACCCACACCGACGCCAGCGCGGTTGAACCCCATGGCCACCGACTGGATGCTGCGGACGTTGGTGGCTCCCGGCAACTGCGGGAAGGCCTCCAGGCGGTAGCGCGTCGGATCCTTGGCGTCGGGGCGCCAGATCGCCGCGGTCCAGTTGCCCCGGCTTCCCTTGATGAAGTAGCCCCCGACCCAGCCATCGTCACCGACGAACAGCGGATAGGTGTTGCCGCTGCTGTTCGGAAAGAAGTTCACCCACCGACCATTGCCCAGCGTGACCCAGCCCTGAGGGCGCAGGTTGCCCTCGTCGGCGTGACCGGCCATGCGGCCGAAACTGTTGATGACCGTGCCTTGCGAGTAGGTGCCGCTGGGCCATTTGCCCAGTGCGGTCACCGCGCCCTGGCGCCAGACCACGGCGGTCTGGTTCCAGTCTTCCACCAGCGGCGCGCAATGGCCCACCACCTCGGCCAGATCGTTGACGCCGGTGGCGGTGCATTGCGCACTGCCTGGCAGCAGTGGCAGCTCGGTCACGGCATAGCGGACCTGTGCGCTGGCACTGCCGGTGGCGACCAGCAGGGACAGGAGTCCGAGCCAGGCCGGAAGCGAACGGGGAATGCCCGGTGAAATCTGGAATGGGTGCTGCGCCATGGGGCCTCCTTGGGTGTTTGGTGGCACAGGACTTGCAATGACCGTTCCAGCACAATCCCTCGAAAAATCAAGCACTTGCAAGTCGCATGAAGGGTGTCGCCGCGCCATTTGACGCAGTCGCCGGGGCATATGCCCCGAATCCTTCATCACCTGCCAGCCATAATTCCAAAGTTCTCAACAGAATCCGGCGCACCCAGGGCGACGCCGGCCCGATCACGGAGGCTCCCATGTTCCCCGCCCACCCGAACCGCCGCGGGTCCTCGGTCCTGCTGGCTGGTGCCAGCGCCGCCCTGCTGCTGGCCTGTACCTCGCCGCCGCCCGCTCCCGCCGCCGCCCCGCCAGTCCCGCCCAAGGCCTCCACCACCCCGCCAGCGGCAGGCAACACCGGCCCGGCCGCGCCGCGCCTGGTCGTGTCCGCCCCCATCGCGGCCGCCCTGTCGACCTTCACCAAGAACGGCGTGACCTACCACGCGGTGCTGCAGAAAGCCACGTTCACCTACGACGACAAGGCCACTGGCACGGTGCCGCTCAAGCTGCTGACAGCCGACCTGGACCCGCTGGCGCTGGACGCCACCATCCGCCAGGGCGTCTGCTCGGCGCAGGGTTCTGCCTTCAACGAGCAGACGGTCGACTACCCGTATGCGGCGGTGATGACCCGTGGCGCCAGCCTGGATGCAGTGGCCGGCCCGGACCGCAAACCCATGAAGCTGCGCGCCATGGACGATTCGGGCACACCCAACCAGTCGGTGTTCTCGGGCGTGGGCAAGCGCAGCATCGAGATGGCCTACGACCGCTGCGTCGGAGGGCGCAAGGCCGACGGCCCCGGGCACCGGCTCGACACCTATCTGCCCGACGGCGCCCGCATTGCCCTGCGCCCCGCCGGCAGCCCGCAGGCGCTGAGCCTCACGCTCGACGAGCGTTTCGTGCCGTACATCCTGCTGCAACACAAAGGCAACCGCTGGTCCGCCGCACCGTCGCGCATCGTGCTGGTGGACATCGATGCGCCGACGCGCCGCGTCCATGTGCACTACCGCGCCCTGTTCCGCGCCAGCCCCGCCATCGAGCAGGTTGACCTGCGCGCCTTGACGTCCGAGGCTCCGGCAGGCACCGCCAGCGACAGTGAAACGCCGCAGGCCGCCCGCAAGCGGACCGCTGCCCTGCTGGCCCATCTGTCCCGCTGCGAACGGCGCACCGGATACAGCGAACCTTGTGCCGACATCGCCCGCCCGGTCCCGGCCGAGGCCTTGCGCTGAGCCGACCTCCTTACCTTCCCCAACATGACCACCATCCACCTGCGGCTTGCCGCCGCCACCCTGTCCCTGCTCTGCGCTGCCGCTCCCGCCGGCGCGCAGACCACGGCGCCTGCCGCCTCCGTGCCAGTCGAGACCATCACCGTCCGTCCGCACTGGACCGTGGGCGAAGAAGTCCGTTACCGCATCACGCACCGTCGCGAAACCACCCGCAGCGGGCAGCCCGCCATCACCCTTTCGGTCGAGAGCATGCTGAACATCCGCGTGCTGGCGGCCGACGCCAAGGGCTATCGCCTCGCCTGGCGTTCCTCGGTGAACAGCGATCGTCCGCCGTCGGCCGAGACCCTGGCCACGCTGGACCAGCTCGCCCAGCGCATGCCCGAGACGCTGCGCCTGCTCAAGGAAGGCCAGGAAACGGAGATCGTCACCGACGAAGACGGCCTGCCGATCCGGCTGGGCAAAACCGATGGCCTGGAGAAGACCGCCGGTGTCGTGCGCAACGAACTGGACGCTGTCCTCAAGGCCGCCAGCAAGGACGCTGCAGTGCCCGAGGCCGTCACCGGCCTGGTGAAGGGGCTGATGTCGACCGAGGCCGTCGCCCGCCAGCAACTGGCGTTCGCGCAGGCGGTGCTGGGTGTGATGGGCGGCGAGTTCGAGGGCCAGACGCCACTCGAAGCACCGTTGACCCTGGAGAATCCGCTGGGGCAGATGCTGGGCGCCGAGGCCCCACCGCTGAAGGGGACGCAGCGCTGGCAGCTGGAATCCGCCTCCGACAAGGAGCTGGTGATCGGCTACCGCGTCGAGACCGACCCGGAGAGCGCCCGCAAGTCGCTCGCCATGACGCTGGAAAAGCTGAGCCAGAAGCTGGGCAAGGCCATGCCAAAGGACGCTGTCAAGGGCGTGTCGATCCAGGACAGTTCGCGTTACGCCATCGACCGGGCCAGCGGCTGGCCCGAGCGCGTGACCATCGAGCGCAAGGTGGCTGTCGATGCGTCCAACGGCCAGGGCGTGCGCACCGACACCCGGACCATCGAACGCATCCGCTGAGCGCAGGTCAAGGCGCGGAGGACATGCCCGAGCGCTCGGACGGATCGAAAGTCCGGACCACGGTCGCCGGGTTGCCGCTGACCACCACGCCGGCCGGGACGCTCGAACGCACCACCGAGCCGGCGCCCACCACGCTGTCGTCGCCGATGCTCACGCCCTTGAGCAACAGGCAGCCGTAGCCGACCCAGACATTGGCGCCGATGTGCACCGGCGCCGTGATGCCCGGCAGGCCCGGCGAACGACGGATGTTGGGCGCGAGGTTGTGAAAGTCGGTGTCGGTGACCAGACCGGCACCAACCAGCGACATGCGGCCGATCGAGACCGCCTGCATGCAGTTGATCTTGGTGGCGTTGAGCACCGCGCCCTCCGCCACCGTGACCCGGCCTTTGCCATAGACCCGCACGCCCATGATGAGGTTGACGTTCGGCGCCAGCTCCACCACGGCCGCGCCCCAGACCTCCAGCGTCTCGGTGATCTGCACCCCGGCGCCGACGCTCAGCCGGCAGGCCTTGTGCATCGACACCCGACCCAGGATCTTCGCGGACGGGTGGATGGAAATCTTCTCGCCATACCGGCGCAGCAGCCACCAGCGGTACCAGCGGCACCGCCCCTGGCGCCACGCGCTGGCCAGTCTGTCCACGGCGCGGGCGGCCAGACTGCCTTGGACATCAGGGGGATGCATGGAAGGGCGCTGGACCGTCGGGATGGTCAGCGATTTTCCAGCCGGCTCCAGTCCAGCACCCCGGCCTCCGCCGGCGACCAGCGCCGGTACGCGGCCATCAGCGCGTCGCTGGCGGTCCAGAAGTCGGGACTGGTGCGGCGGATGCCGAAGCGGTCGGCCAGCGCGCGGTAGTCGTCTTCCGACGTCAGGCCCGCGATGGCCTTCACGAGCGCAGGCAGCTGCGCCGGACTCGCATGCAGGAATGCGTTCGGATAGGCGCCGACAAAACCCGGCGCCACCGTCAGCGTGTGCTCCTCGGGCACCAGCATCGCGCTCTCACGGAACAGCGTGCTCACGTTCAGGTGCGCGGTGTTGCGCAGCAGGCTCACGTAGCGTGCACCTTGGCCGCCGTCGGGCTGCGGGCCCGCGTCGATGCGCAGCACGGACAACTCCGGCATCCACTGCAGCGCGGCTCCTTCGAGGGCCGCGAGTTGCTTGAGTGCCTGCCGGGCTTGCGGGTCGGGCTCGTTGCGGGCGTCGATCTCGTGGCGCGTGGCCAGCACCGGCGCCAGTTGCTGGCGCAGCTGGCTGAAGAGGTGCAGTTGCGGGTCCACACCCTTGGGGTAGCGGATGCCGGTCTCGGCCTCGAACCGGTAGGCGCCGCCCATGACACGCCCCTTCACCTCGTCGCTGGTGCCGCGGTACCAGGCGTCGCGCACGGGAATGCGCGCGTCCTTGGGCAGCATCATCAGGAAGTGGGCCTCGCCTTCCATGCGCAAGAAGTCCATCGCCAGCCGGGTCTGCACCTGGTGCGGGGTGTTGCCGTAGACATCGAAACCGGCGACCAGCAGGTAGTAGATGCGTTCAAGCAGCGGGTAGCCGATGACCCAGCCGGTCTTGGGCGGATCTCCGATCAGGCCCTGCTCCACCGTGGCACTGTCGAAGTGGCGGAAGATGGTCAGCGCGGCGTTGGGGTTGCGGCCATCGCCGCGCCAGACAAAGTCCAGATTGATCGGCTTGCGGCCAGCGCCGAACACCATGTCCATGTGCCGGGTCTTGGCTTCGAGCAACTGGTCTTCCGCCTTGGCGATGGCGCGCCATTGCAGCAGGCCAGCATTGCTGCCCTCGGCCGCCGGCATGCGCAGCATCTCGGCTTCTCGCTCCACCAGTTGCGCCGCGTCGTCGTTGCCCCCGATCTCGGGATCGACGAAGAACACCCAGAAGCGGTCGTTGATGACGTCCAGCGCCGTCTGGCCGCGGCACACCGGGCCCTTGATGAAGTTGTTGACGAAGTAGCCCGCGTCGTCGAGCAGGAAGCGGTAGCGCGACTGCAGCGGAATGGCGGCGAAAGCGCGGAACGGGTTGGACGCGGTGTCGCCGTCATAGCCCGGCAGGCTGGCCACCTCGTAGGGCGACTGCAGGAACCAGCCGCGCCAGCGCGCCATGCGCTGCGGGCTCAGCACATACGGCATGTGCGTCTTCGCCAGCACAGTCTCGCGGTCCCACACGAAGCGGTAGTACGGCCGGTCCACACCCGGTTCGTCGAACGGCCGTCGGCTGGCGATGATCTGCACCGGCTGGCCCGGCGGCGTGGTGCTGCGCACCAGCCTGAACTGGTGGCGCTGATCGTCGCCGTCGAACACCAGATGGCCGAGGAACAGGTGCTCGTACAGGTAGCGCCCGACCAGCTGCTCCTTGCGCGATCCGCCATTGAGCAGGCGTTCCCAGTCGTTGACCTGGCGCTCGATGGCCGGCGGCAGCGGCGGCGCCGGACCGTCGGGCGCGCCGGCCTGCAGCCAGCGGCGCACCAGTTCGATCTCCGGCCCGCTCAGTCCATGCATGCCGTAAGGCATGCCGGCGAGCGGCTGCCGCTGTGCGTGCTCGTCGAACTCGTCCAGCCGAGGGCAGCTGTTGCTGCGGTCCAGCGCGAAGTCGAAATCCTTCGCGGGCAGCACAGAACCTGCGGGCAGCGGGTGGTCCTGCTTGAGCTGCAGGCTGCGCCAGAGCACGCTGGCGGCCAGCTGGTGCTCAGGAGACAGGCTGCGCTCATTGAGCACCGGATCGAAACCCTTCTCCCGCCACTGCGACGCACGCTGTGCGTCGACCCCCAGCCGCGTCAGCGGCGCCTCCAGCAGTCGCAACTCGCCGTAGACGCTGGCCTTGCTCGTGCCGCGCGCCACGCCGTCCCAGCTGGTGAGCTTGAGCTGGCAGGGCGCGTCGTAGCAGCCGTGGCAGACCACACAGCGGCTGTCGAAGATGGGCTTGATGTGCTGCTGGTAAGTCGGTACACCAGCCGCCGCCACGGCAGGCTGGTCATGCCGCGTCGGGTCGGCGGGGCCGAAGCGCTGCGCCAGAGGATCGGGAACGATGGAGGCGCAACCGGTCAGGAAGACCAGGAGGAAAGCAAGGATGGGCAGGCGCATGGGCAATTTCCTGGGGCTCATCGGGACATGTTGGCCAATCTGGAGACTTTACACAGGGCGGGAAACACGGCTCACGGCGTCTTGCGCGCCGCCAGCCGTTCCTTCAAGCTTGGAATCACCGCCTGCATCGACCGGTAACCGGCCAGGATCGCGTCGTCGCGCTGGTCGAAACTGGTCGGGCTGACGGGCTCGAAGTCCGGCCGGATCAGGAAGTCCGCCTCGTGGATCTCGGTCTCGCTCAGCGTGCAGCCCTGCAGGCGGAACGTCCGCAGGATGGTGTCGATGGCGTGGCCCTTGAGCGCCGGGTTCTTGCCGCAATAGATGTCGATGCCGATCACCACATCGGCACCCATCGCGCGTGCGTAGCGCACCGGCACCACGCTCAGGATGGCGCCATCGACGAAGGTCGCATCGCCCGAGCGCACCGGTGTGACGGTGCCGGGCACGCTGGCCGAGGCCTGCACCGCTTCGCCCGGATCGCCATCGACCACCAGCAGCGAACTGCCTCCGCCCAAGTCGGTGACGGCAATGCCCAGGGCCACCGGCAGCTCGGCGATCGAACGCCCACCAGTGGTGCCCCGGACCCAGGCCGCCAGCGCCCGGCCATTGACCAGGCCTTCCACGCTGAACACCGGGTCCAGCAGTTCGAAGCGCGTGACGGCCTTGACCCGCTGTTCGATTTCCGCGTACGGCATGCCGCTGGCGTACAGCGTGGCGGCGATCGAGCCAACCGACGTGCCGGTCACGACATCGGCCCGGATGCCTGCCTCTTCCAGCGCGCGCAGCACGCCCAGGTGCATGAATCCGCGCACCCCGCCACCGCCAAAGGCAATACCCAGACGCGGCGCACCGTTGGCCGCTGGCGAGACCCTCGGCTGCACCTGCCCCAGCGGCATGGTTTTGAGACCTTCGTAGCGGTTGATCGTCATGCAGGCCGCGAGCGGCCCGAGCAGCGCAGCGGACACCAGCAGACGGCAGAACGATCCGGACCAGTCGCGGACACTCATTGCATGCCCACGCTGGCTTCGATCAGGAAGAAGTGTTCGTCGCGCCGCTGGGTTTCATGGCGGCGTTGCTTCTTCTCGTCGTCGATCAGGTCGTAGTCGATCTTGGCAGCCCGCACCGCGCGGCAGGTCATGTAGGCCTTGGCTTCGGGCGCGGTCAGGTCGTCGAGGTGGTCGTTGAGCAACGCGACCAGTGCCGCCTTGCGGCGGAACAGCGCCGTGCTGGCCTTGAAATCGGCGGGCTGCTCGGCCATCAGGCCCCGAGCGCAGGCCGGGAAATCGAGGGAACCGCACCAGTCCGGCAGCTTGAGCGTGTGCAGCAGGCTCGCTTTGCGGTCGAGGTCCTTGTCGACCTGCAGCAGCACCTGCAGCATCTCGTCGAGGTAGGAAAGACCGTGCTGGTACAGCGGCGCCTCGCAGCGTTCACAGATCGGTTGCAGCGACGACACCAGCCATTCGAGCAGGCTGCCGCGCGAATCGCGCTGCAGCTTGACCAGCGCCAGGTCTTCGGCGCTGATGCGCGCCGGCGGCACGCCCGAGCGTTCGCAGGTCTGGGCGTTCCAGGCATCGAGCAGGTCGGCGTCGCTGCGCGTGGGCTTGACGCCCTTGGGCATCAGTTCGCCGCGCACCTGGATCCGCCTGGCGGCTTCGTCGTAGGCAAAACTGATGCGCCGGTAGGCGAGCGGCCAGTCGGACAGCGAACTGACATTGAGTTCCAGCAGCGGCTGGCTGGCCAGCGCGCGGTGCACGGTCCAGAAACCGGTGTGGGTGTGGGCCGACAGGTAGACCAGCGGCTGGTCCAGCCGCGCCATCAGGGCAGCCACGCGCACGCGCGTTGACAGGCTCAGCGAGCGCCAGTTGTGGTGCCCCGCGAAGACCACGATGTCGCCCCGCGCCCTGGCCTCGTCCACCCACGCTGTGACCGCGTCGATCTGGTCCTGGTGGATGTGGCCCATGTCGCCGGGGCTGCGGCCCATCAGCGTGTCCCAGGTGTCGACCAGGAAGCCGGCCTGGTTGGTGTCGAAACCGACAACGATGGTGTCGCGCGTGGCCCCGGGCGCACGCGGCATCTTCAGGCGCTGCGCGATGAACGAGTCGGCATAGGCGCTGCCGTCGACCAGCCGCGTCTCGACACCGGAAAGAAAGTCGTCGGGGTTGGGGCTGCGCCAGCTGACCGCGTGCCGACCGGTCGCCGGCGGCGGCTGCAGGCCGGGTTTGGCGGGCTGGCGCTGCGTGTGTTCGGCGATGTAGAGCGCGATGAACTCGCGCTTGGTCAGGGCTTCGGTGTCCGTCTGGTGACCGTTGTCGGCGCTGGAAGCGCCGCGCCGGCAGGCCCGGTTCCAGCGGTGTTCGCGGGGGATCGGCGGCTCGCCCGGCCGGGTGCCCAGGGTGCCGTAGGCGTAGATGCCGAACATCAGGCCGTCGTGGTTGCCGGGCAGGATGGCGCCAGACTGTGGCGACTCGCGAAAGATCCGGGCCATGCGCGCCGCTTCGATGCGGCACGACAGGTCCATGACATCGCCCAGGTGCAGGAAGGGTTCGTCGGGTTCGCTGTGCAGGGCGAACTCCATCAGCCTGCGGCCAAACAGCGCCTGCTCCGGAGGACGCTGGGCGACTTCGACATAGGCATCCACCGCGCTGTCGTTGTCGTGCAGCGGGAAGCCGGTCGACAGGTGCTCCTGGGTGTCGCCGAGGGCGACGATGGGTGTGGTCAGCGGCTGGTAGCGGCCACCGTCGACGGCGTCGGGCGCCGTCATGGGTTGTGTGCCGGCGCAGCCGGCCAGCACCGCGATCAGCAGTGGCGCGGCCAGAAGCCGCATGCGCTGGCAAAAAACCGCAGGCCGCATCAGTACAGCTCGACCGGGAAGGCCTTGAAGAAGAGGTTCTGGATGCGCTGCCCGAAATGGCGGACCGGCTGCGTGCTCAGTTCACCGGCGTTGCTGCGCCAGACGAGCTTGCCATCGGTGCCCCGGACCACCTGCCAGCTGTTGGCGCCCTCCATGTCGCGCGACATGCGCTCGGCCAGCTTCTCGGCCAGCGGCGGGCTGTCGACGATCACCCCCATCTCGGAGTTGAGGACCTCCGAGCGCGGGTCGAGGTTCATCGAACCGATGAAGGCCCGCTGGCGGTCGATCACCATGGACTTGGTGTGCAGGCCAATGAACCGCGCCTGCAGGGGTGCGACCTCGGCCAGTTCGTGGCGCATGTCGGCGTCGGGGCGCAGCTCGTGCAGGTCGACGCCGGCTTCCAGCAACGGCTCACGCCACACCTCGTAGTGGGCGTTGACGGCCGGGACGTCGTGCGAGGCCAGCGAGTTCGTCAGGATCCGCACCTTCACTCCACGGCCGATCAGCTCCTGCAGGTCGGCCATGAAGTGCTGGTCCGGAATGAAGTAGGCGTTGGTGATCAGCAGCTCGCTCTTGGCCGAGCGGATCAGCGCCCGGATCGCGTCCGGCATGTGGTTGCGCGTCTTGGCATCGCGCACGGGGGAATCCGTGTGCACCTGGCTGCTGCCCGGCACCAGCAGGGTGGACAGCTCCTCGATCTGCGGACTCCAGTCGGTGCGGCTGGCGCCGAGCGCGACCAGGCTGGGGTGCTTCATCAATTCCTCGATTGCGCTGCGGCTGAGTTCGGTATCCACCGGCATGCCGGGCACCTCGGCCGGCTTGGGAATCGGGCGCACCCAGTCGCTGTTCCAGTAGCGGTCGAACACCTGGCTGGCCTGGCGCGCGACCGGCCCCACGCCGATCACGTCGAGGTCGTGGAAATTGAACTCGGGGCTGAGGCCGAAATACTCCTGTGCCAGGTTGCGGCCACCGATGATCGCCACCCGGTTGTCCACCACCATCTGCTTGTTGTGCATGCGGCGGTTCAGGCGCGGGAAATCGCTGAGCATGTCGAGCCCGCGGCCGATCAGCGAGCGGTCGTTCCAGGGGTTGAAGACCCGGATGTGGATGTTCGGGTGGTGATCGATGCGCGCCATCAGCGCGTCGCGCAGTTCCATGTGCGACATGTCGTGCAGCATCGTGCTCAGGTCGTCGAACAGGATGCGCACCTTCACGCCCCGGTCGGCCGCCTTGATCACCCGATCCATCACCAGCCGCCCCAGCGTGTCGCCGAACCACACGTAGTACTGAAGGTCGATGCTCTGCGTCGCCGAATCGATGAGCGCCAGGCGCCAGAGCACGGCGCGGTCGCTGCGCTCCAGCAGGTTGAAGCCGGAACGGTCAGGGCCGTATTTTTCGGCGATCGTTGCCTCCAGCGGCGCGAAACGGCTGGTGGCGCTGGGCGGCTGCGCATGTTCAGGCTCTGGCCTGGGGCCTGCGGGGTGGCCGATGGTCTGCGAGGCACAGCCAACCAGCAACTGGCCGATCAGCAGCATCAGGCCGAGTCTGGCGGCCCACCGCCGCCAGGCGTTCGTCATGTTGGCGTGAGTGATGGATGTCATGTGTCTGTTTCTCTTCCCTGGTCATTCGAAAGCAACGGCAAGGCGATGCAGAAGGTCGCCCCCTGCCCGGGTACACCACGGGCAGCAATCGCGCCGCCATGGCGTTGCACGATGCGCTGCACCGTGGCCAGCCCGACGCCGATCCCCGGAAACTCGTCCTGGCGATGCAGGCGCTGGAACGGCTTGTACAGTCGCTCGGCTTGGTCCATGTCGAACCCCGCGCCGTTGTCGGAAACGCAGACGCCCCGCAGGCCATTGACCTCGCCCGCGTGCACGCGGATCTTGGGCGCCGCGGTGGCACCGGTGTACTTCCAGGCGTTGTCGATCAGGTTGATCAGGGCGCTGGCAAGCATGCGTTCGTCGCCCTGCACCACCAGGCCGCCCTCGACCTCGACCGCCACCTTGCGCTGCGGCTCGGCTTCCGCCAGCTCGGCCAGGCGCCGCCGCGCCATCGCCGACAGGTCGACGCGGTCCTGTCGCAGCTCGCCGCGCGTGCTGCGCGACAAGGCCAGCAATCCGTCGATCAGCTCGCTCATCTTGTGGACAGCCAGGCCGATCTGGTCGAGATAGACCCTGGCCTGACCCTGCAGGGAAGCGCCGTGGTCTTCCTGCAGCGCCTTCGAGTAGCCGCTCATCGCGCGCAGCGGCGCCCGCAGGTCGTGCGAGACCGCATACGAAAACGTCTCCAGCTCCTGGTTCGCCGCAGTCAGCTCGGCCGTGCGTTCGCCGACCCGGGCTTCGAGGGTCGCATTGATGTCGCGCAGGGCGGCTTCGGCCCCTTTGAGCGCGTCGATGTCGGTGTGCGTGCCCAGCATGCGCAGCGGTTTGCCGTCGGCCGACCACTCCTGGATCTCACCCACCGAGAGAATCCACTTCCAGGCGCCATCGCGGGTGCGCAGGCGGAACTCCACACGGTAGTCGGGCAGACGCCCTTCCAGGTAGGCGTCCAGCTTCTCGAAAACCGCCGCGCGGTCGTCCGGGTGCACGCGTTCGCGCCAGCCGGCATGGGTTTCCTGGAATGTCTGCGGGTCGTGGCCGAGCATGGTGGCGTACTCCGGGCTCACCGTGACCGTACCGGTTTCCAGGCACAGGTCGTACATGCCCTGGCGCGCGGCCACCAGGGCCAGCCGCAACCGCTCCTCGCTGTCGTGCAGGGCCTTCTCGGTCTGCCGGCGCCCGGTGATGTCGAGCGAGATGCCGAAGGTTCCAAAGGTTTCACCGTGCGCGTCGCGCAGCGGTCCCTTGGTCGAGAAGAACACGCGCTCACCTTCGGCGGTGTTCAGCCGCTCTTCGCCCGCGACGATCTCCCCCGATGAAAACACCTGCTGGTCAACGGCCATGATCCGCGCCGCCTGTTCGGCCGGGAACGCCACACGGTCGTCGTGCCCGAGCAGGTCCGCGACAGACCGGCCCATGTAGCGGGCCGCGGCGTTGTTGACCAGCAGGTACCGCCCCTGGCCATCCTTGGCAAAGATCGCGTCGCTGGAACTCTCGGCAATCGAGGTCAGCAGCTGCGTGGCCCGATGCTTTTCCTCGGCTTCAGCCCGCTCCCGCCGGTGGGACGCGTTCAGCTGACCGACCAGCCGGGTCACGAGCACATACAGCAGCAAGGTCGTGACCGCCACAAAAGCCCAGCCCTTGACCATGCTGGCTTCCACCAGCATCTCGGGGTCGCTGAACAGCAGGCCCATCGCCCGGTCGGACAGCAGGATCCAGACACCCGCAAATGCGGCGTACACCAGCGCCACGCGAAGCGCGCCTTGCGACGGTCTGGGTGGTGTGTGGTCGGTATTCACGGGGGGCGGGAGGGCCAGGGCAACTGCCCTTGGGAGGATAGGGCCCGACCCGGCTCCCCGACGCCAACGGGCTCAAGGACACCACAAGAAGTGCGGTCATCGTTGGAACGCCGCCACAACCATGCACCAACAGGATGCAGGCTAGGGCTGTATCCGGATCAGCCGCACCGGGTAGAAGCCACTGCGGTTGGCGGGTGCGACTCTGCCGACGTCCGTCAGCAGCGCATAGGCCCTGACCAACGGATCCGTGACGTCGGCTGTGGTGGTCCAGGTGACTGCCATGGGCGGCGTGGGAAACAGCGCATTCAGGTAGGGGGCTGCGTGGTTGATCTCCAGCAGGCTGCGGGCCTCCCTGGCGTTGGGCAGCCGCCAGCTCGACGTCCCCCCTGACACCGTGTCTCCGTAGACCAGTGCTCCTCGGTGGTTGTAGACGTTCAGTGTGCCGGTGCAGGCCGATCCGTTCCAGGTCTGGCCCTCCAGGCAGCGGCGCCATTGCAACCCGGTCACGGCGTCGTTGACCACGTTGTTGCTGGCGTCACTGCCGTAAGCCACGGTACCCAGGGAAAGGCGCGGCGCGCTGGCATTGAGCCGTCCGCGCACCAGCCGCACCGACAGGTTCTGGCTGCGCAAATACTGACTCGGGTCGACCTGCGGCAACGTGTAGAGCACCCAGGCGGTGTTGGACGACTGGCTGTCGGAACTCCAGTAGTTGGCCAGGATGGCGTTGGGGAACCAGGTCGGGTCCAGGGCTGGCGTGGCCGTGACGCTGTAGTTCAAGAGCGTGTGCAGTTCGAGCATCGTCGGCAGGCGCCAGTCGGTGTAGCCGCAGAGCGCAGCGGCGTTGACGGCGGCCACGTAGCCGCTGGCATCCGTGGCAGCGCCACCACCCTGGTTGGTGTAGGTGTTGTCCTTGTCGCGCAGTCCGCCGTCGTCGGTCTTGCCTTCCCAGACCAGCCCGGTGACGGCATCGGCGACGCAGCTGGTGGCCGGATACGCCGCGAGGAATTGGCCCAGCATGTAGGTGACGCTGCGGTACTGCATGGCATTGAAACCCGTGCGCTGTGCGTCCTGATTGACCGAGATGGAGATGCCCCCACCAAAGTCGCAGCTGGAGAAATAGTCGGTGGAGGTCAAGAGGTCCACGCCATAACAATGGTTGCTGCCCAGGCCCGTATGCGGCAGCTTCAGGGTGCTCCAGTTGTTGTCGAGCACGTAGTAGCCGATGCCTTCGTAGGTATAGGTGCCGCTCAGGTTGGCCTGGATGTTGTTCTTCTCGGTCTCGCTGGCGGTGTAGAAGTGAAAGCCCCGCGAAGGCATGTAGAAGCGGTAGAGCGGGGTCAGGCCCTGGCCGCTGACCAGGCTGGCGTGGTAGGCCGTGCCTTCCAGCACGAACTGCGGCATCGTGGCCAGGATGTTGTTCTTTTCCACTTCGCTGATGGTGTAGAAGTGCACGCCGGTCTGGTTGTTGAAGAAGCGATAGACCGGCGACAGGCCCGGTGAGTACGATGCCGCGGCCTGGAACGCGACGCCATCGAGACGGAACTGCGGCATCGTGGCCAGGATGGTGTCCAGTTCGGTCTGGCTGGCGGTGTAGAAGTGGGCCGTGGTCCGGGTGTTGTAGAGGCGGTAGACGCCCAGCCGGTTCGAGACCTTGCGCACCACCTTCCCCGACGCATAGTCTTCCCAAGCAGCCAACTGTCCCGGACGCAGGCTCTCCAGCGGCGCCGACGCAGCCGGGGTGGCCTTGGCCTGTGCCTCGGCGTCCTGCAGCGAGCGCGCATTGAGCGAGGCCGACGGCCCGGGCTGCGGGCTCTCCGCCGTTGCCCGATCGCTGACTGTTGTCGAGGAGGAGCCGTTGCCGCCGCAGGCGGCCAGCAGGACCGACAGCAGGAAGATCAGGCCGAAGCGAAAACCAGTGCGGTTCTTGTTCATGGGTGCAGTGCAGCAGTACGGGTTCAGGGCAGGCGCGGCAGTTTGACCAGCTTGGCGTTCATGGCATCGACCGGCTCGGGCGTCGGGCCGACGATGCGCACCTTGACCACCACCCCCTTGCGTTCGTAGACGATGGATGGGAAGGGCGGCACCCCTTCTTTGGGCTGGTGGAACTGGAGGCCGTCGGGGTCACCCGCCAGGGGCTTGAACTGGCCGGGCTCGGTCAACTTCAGCAACTGCTGGGTGGTCATGCCGAATTGCGCCGGTTTGGTCTGGATCACCCACACCGTGTAGTCCTTGCCCTTGTAGGTACAGGCATTGCCCAGAGCGCCCTGGTCACCCTCCTCCTTGCCTGCCTGAAAGCTGCCGCCCAGGGTCTTGGCCAACTGCTCGGGGGTGAGCACGCAGGCCTTGGCCGCGGCGGGTGTCTGCGCCGCGACAGGGAGGGCATGCAAAGCGGAAACAAGCAGGGTGGCCAGCAAGGAACAGGAGAGTCGGCGCATGACGGATGAAGGAGTTGAAAAAAGTGGGGGGATTGTCTGGAGCGGTGTCGGGCTTGTGCACTCCCCCGAGGGGGAATGGTCGTGGGCTTGCAACATGGTTCTCAACCGCCCAGGGCGCGCGCCAGGCTGTCCCAGTCGCGGGTGCCCGTGGCCGCAAAAATGGCGCGCAAGTGCTTTTTCAGAGCTTCGGGGCTGACGCCGATCTGTGCCACGCAGTCGGCGCGCGCATGACCCAGGCCGGCCAGCAGTGCGATCTCGCGCTGCAAGGGGCTGAGTTGCAACGACAGCACCCGCCGCACCACCTCGATGCGCCGGGGGCGCTTGAGCGCCAGTTCCACCAGCAGGTGCTCGGGCGGGCCACCGCCCTCCCCGGGATGCGCCTGGCCCGGGCGACTCATGGGGTGCATCTGCGCCACCAGCACTCCGCCCGGCACGGGAAGGTGCAATGGGCGGTGGGGTTGCGCCAGCAGTTGCTGGACCAGGGGCGGGGGCGCCTCGGGCGGTGTGCCCTGGTGCCAGCCCATCCCCCGTTGGCCTGCGTTGCGCAGCAGGGTGATCGCAGGATCGTTCATCAACACAATTCGCTGGCCCGCCCCGTCCAGCAGCAGGTGACCGTTCAGCGCCCCCGCCCCCTGCCAGACATCGGGCGGCAGGCTGATCTCGATGGCCCGCTGGAGGTACGGCGCCACCCGCAGCAGGGTGGCCGCATCGCCGTCGGCAAACGGGCGGCTGGCGGCGCGGAACAGCAACACCACGGCCCGCGCCCGGCCATCGACATCCACCCGCAGGTCCAGCGAATGGTGGTGGCCGCTGGCCCGCACCAGCAGGTTGTAGGTGTTGGACTTGAAGTAATCGGCCCCCGGCTCCAGTAAGTGACCCACGCGCCGGTCCTGGCGCTGGGCGAGTGCAAAGACGTTGATTTCCCGCTCACCCACGAACAGCCGCTCGAACTCGTTGAGGAACAGGTCCTTCACGCTGTCGGGGGAATCCTCGTGGTGAAAACCCTCGGGCAGACCGAACTCGTCCAGCCAGAACAGCGCGGCCGCGTCCGCCCCCACCATCTGGCGCAGCAGTGCGGTCAGGTCGGGGGCGACGGGGGCCAGCCCCACGCCGATGCGGCACAGCAGGTCGAGTTCGTGCCAGAAGCGGCGTTGGGTCATGAAACAGCAGTCCGGAACAATGGACAGGTCCTGCGAACCACCTAGGCATCGCCCCGGGTTGGCTGGAACTCTGTCCGCTGATATTGTTTTGAGCACCGCAAAACAAGAAAGCCAACCGCGGTTGGTATCCGCCCCATGAATGGACCCCGAGAGCCCATGCCCCGCCGCCAGACCAACGCCTGGCTCGACCACCTGGAACTGCTGGCCGGCCTGCCCTACCCGGCGCCGGTGCTGATGCCCACCGTGCTGGCGGCGCTGCGGCGCGGGTTCAACGCCGACTTTGGCGGATTCGGGCTGGTGAGCGGCGAGCGCCTGCAGCCCGTGGCCTACTGGACCGAGCGCATGACGGTGCCGGCGCTGCGCGCCCTGGCGGCCCACCAGGATGAAATGTTCACCGAGTTCCCGCTGCGCCAGCAACTGGAGTCGGACGGCGAGGTGGTCCGCCTGATCCAGGCTTCGCCCGGCTACGAAGACCACTGGCACCACCGGGAGATCCTGGAGCCGCTGGGCATCCGCTGGGCCATGTGCGTGCCGGTGCTCGATCAGCAAGGCGCCTGCGACGGCTTCCTGTACCTGTACCGCAGTGCCGCCGGGGGGCCGTTCACCAACGATGAACAGGCCCTTCTGCGCGCTGCGCGCGACCGCTTGCGGGCCCTGCACGAGCACCCCGAGGCAGACCTGCCCCCTTGCCCGCTGCGGCCGGCAGGCACCGCCGTGCTGAACCTGGACGCTGCCGGGGCCATGCTGGCCAAGGGCCAGAAAGCCATCGAGCTGCTGTATCTGTGCCATGACGCCCGCATGGGCATGCTCGACTGGGCGGCGGACGACCTGACCGCACTGCCCGCTCCTGCGCGCGACATGCTGCAGAGCTTGCTGTCCGAACCCGCGGGGCACGACGTCGCACGCTGCACGTTGAACCTGGACGCCGGGCGCTTCGACTTCCGGGCCGAGCGCCTGCTGGTGACCGGCACCGGTCAGCCGCAAGTGGCCGTGACCATCACCCATCTGGAGCCGACCGACATCACCGTGGCACGCCAGCTGATGGACTGGCCCTTGTCCACACAGGAAAAACGCATCCTGGTGGCCAGCACCCGCCAGCCCAGTTCGCAGCAGCTGGCCAGCCACCTGGGCGTCACGACCAGCACCCTCAAGAGCTACATCAACCGCCTGCAGGCCAAGCTGGAGCAGCCGTCGCGGCAGGCCATCATCGACCAGTTGCTGGCCGAAGCGTCAGCCGCCCACCTCTGACCAGCCATCAAAGCCCGTGGTGCAGCGGGTAACCGAGCTCACGCAGAAGACCACCCGCCACGCGCTCGAAGCGCTGCACCTCGTCGGCGTCGAACTCCTCGCGCCAGGAGCCGATGCGCCCGGTGCCGGGCCGCTCCATGGTCCGCTGCTGCTGACGCAGGCGCTGCTCGCGGCTCACCACGACGCGACCGTCCAGGGCAATGCGCGCGCGGTGTTCTTCCAGCCGTTGCGGCGCGCGTTCCTGGTGGTTAAGGACCTGTTCGGACCATGGCAGGTCCAGGTAGTCGCAGAGCCGGCGCATGGCCGGTTCGGGTTGCGACACCAGCTCTTCGTAGAACACCTCGGTGTAGTGGATGCCCTGCGCACCCGCGCTGCGGGCGGCCTGCACGCGCTCGATCCAGGCATGCGCCAGCACCTCGGGTTCGCGCCCCGGTGAAAACCACTGCTGGCGCCAGGACGCCGCCACATCGCGACCGTCGCGTATGAGATGAATGAAGCGGGCTTCCGGCAGCAGCGCCGCAAAGGTTCCGACATGTCGCGAATAGTCCGGCGTCTTTTCACCCCAACGTGCCTTGCCGAACCGCTGCGCATAGAGCCGGTAGAAGGTCCGCAGGCCATCGGCGACGGTGAACGGCTCGATCGCGCGAAGTGCTTGGGCAAACGCCTCGCGGTCCACACCGAAGTCGTGCCAGTTGGGGGCGTCGGGCGGAAAGGCGGTGATCAGGTCGAAAAAGCGCGTGCGCAGTGCGTCGCCCGAGCCTTCGAGGGCCGCGATGTAGGCAAAGAAGCTGGTCTCGGGCGGGATCGCGAGATCAGGGTGGGCATCGAGCATCAGGCGCAGCAGCGTCGTGCCCGAGCGCGGCGCGCCGACGATGACCGGCATCGGGGCGTACACGGCGTTCATGGGGTGAAGTCCTCCAACAGTGCAATCAGCGTGAGCACGGCCGGCTGCAGCCCGGCGCGCATCGGTTCAATCGTCAGGCGCGGCGCCTCAGGCACTTCATAGGCGGCGCTGACACCCGTGAATTGCGCCAGCTCGCCCCGCCGGGCGCGGCCATACAGACCCTTGACGTCCGCCGCCTCGCACACCGCCAGCGGTGTGCTGACGTGGATCTCGTGGAAACGCGGTGCCCCGATGATGGCGCGCGCCGTGGCACGGTCGGCCCGCAGCGGAGAAATCAGCGCCGCGATGACGACCAGGCCCGCTTCGTTCATCAGCCGTGCGACTTCGGCGGTGCGGCGGATGTTCTCGCTGCGGTCGCGCGGATCGAAGCCCAGGTCGCGGTTCAGGCCGGTGCGCAACACGTCGCCGTCCAGCACCACGCAGCGGCGGCCCGCCTGGTTCAGGTGTTCGGCCACCGCGTGGGCGAGCGTGGTCTTGCCCGCACCACTCAAGCCGGTCAGCCACAGGGTAGGACCCGGACCTTCAGACATGACCACTCCCTTCGCCCGCAGCCGGCGCTTCGGCGGATTTCAACAACAAGAGCCAGTCACTGTCACCGGCGGCGTTTCTGTGCGGCGGTTGAACGTGCATCTGGCGACCTCGCCGAGTGAAGCGAACGGCGTGCTCATCAAAATTCGTCGGATCGATCCAGGTCGCTTTGACAGGTCTCTTGAACGGAGCCAGGTCCAGGCTGAACGGCTGGTCGGACACCGTGTAGGCCATGGCAACCGACCTGTCGCGGGCGCGGCCCATGGCGATGGGGGCCGGAGGGTCCGGCCGCCACCCCAGCTTCAGTGCGACCCGTCGAAGGCGCGGCCGCTGCTGCAGAAACGTCTCCAGACGGTCTTGCGAGACCGCCTGCGGTTCGATCTCGTGCCACGGCAGCGTCTCCAGAAATCGCGCCGCCAGGCCCAGCTGTCTGGCGCCGGGAAGATGCATGGCCTGATCCCAGGGCATGTTGCCCCAGCAGGACCCCGTGGGCGAGGCGCCGAACGGCTGTTGCACCGTGTTGACCTGCCAGATGCCGTTGGCGCCGTAGGTGTGCCCGGCCAGGCCGCTGTTGAGCGCGTGCGCCCAGAACGCCTCGCGCGCGTCGCGGGGGGTCACTGTCGGGTTGATGTCCAGCCCTTCATAGCGGGATTCCGCGCTGATCACCGGCATGGTTGGCTGCGCACACCAGCCTTGCCAGGCCCGCATGGCGTGGTGTGCCGTGGGCGCCCCGTGACCGGTCTGCTGCATCTCAACGTCGAGCAATGCGGTGTCGGTGACCGATGCACGGGCACTTTCAAAAGGGTGGGTGGTGACCGGGCGACCGAACGTGTTGATGGAACGCATGTGGGCGATCACCTGGCTCCAGTCCGATCTCAGCTGTGCCCTTGAAACCGCCTTCTGGTCATCGCTCTCCAGGTACCACGGCATGGTCTGCTCGCCCGCCGCGGCCCAGACCACGGGCAGCGCCCCCCAGCGCGCGATCAGGTAGCGCCAGTGGCGCTGCATGTTGTCCAGCCCGATCATGGGCAGGTAGTAGCCCCAGGCACCCAGGATGCAAGGCGTCAGCCCCTGCTCGACCAGATGGAAGATGCGCTGGTCGGCTTCGTCGAAGAAGCGGGGATTGATCCGGCTCAGGTCGGTCTCCCAGCTGAAACCACTGCTGCTTCGCCCCCGCTCGTCGAACAGCGGCATATCCGGGTACAGCCCCGCGACCAGCTGGATCACGTTGAAGCCGGTCTCCTTGCGGTGTTGCGCCAGCGCCTGAAAGTCCTGCGGCCAGGACAGGCGCCCGCACAGGCCCATCCACCAGGTGTCGCCCAGCCAGAAGAACGGTGTGCCGTCCGCGTGACAGAAATGGCGCCGGTCGTCCGCGACGCGGATGCCCCCGTGCCGATAGAGCGGGTTGTCGCCGAAGTAGGGTTCGATCTCGACTTCGCCGACCTGACCGTGCAAGGAGGGGTTGGATTCGTCGCTGCACAGACTTCTGAAGGCGTGCGTGCCGGTTTCCGTCGAGGCATAGCGCACACACCAGGTCTGTTCACCCGCCCAGAAGGCGGGAACCCGCAAGGTCTTCCCGCCGGGCGTGGTGAAGGCCACATCCAGCTCCACGTCCTTGAACGGTTGCGCGTAGGCGGTCTCCGACCGGAAGCGGATCTCGAGCACTTTGTGCTGGTGCGCCTTGAGCGAGGTGGTTTTCAAATCAGACGGACTCGGGTTGAGGGACGAACGCCCACCCGACTCTACCCGGGCGCGAGCAGCCGTCAGCGCGTTCTACCGATGGGGACACGCTTCCCGAAAAGGCCGTGCCCGCGTGCCCCCGGCGCTCAGGACTTGCCCGGCCCGACAGCGGGAGGAGGATTGCCCTGCCACTCGCCCACGATGCGCCAACTGTCGTCGGCGCCCCTAACCAGATCGAGCGTCTTGGGCCGCTTCAATTCGCGCAAGCCGCCCGAGGTGTAGTCCTGCAGGAAGCTCACGCGCGCGCGCCCCTCCTCGGGGGTCAGCACGAGCAGCCGCTGAATCTGCACGTCGATGGACTTGCGTCCGCCCACGTTCCGGTACCGGCTGGCGATCCAGTCTTCACGCGACATGCCATCCGGCGGAGTGAACGATTCGCTGTAGGAGCCCAGGTAAGTCGTCATGTCCCGCTTCGACCACGCTTGCCGCCACGCCTCCACCGCCGCCACGACCTGAACATCCTGTGAGGCGGTCGGAGCAGGGTTCTTGGTCGCTTCGGCAACGGCGGCCGACGCGCCAACGCTCGCGGCGATCGCACTGCGAACTTCCGCCGGCTTCGCTGGTTCTGCGGGCCGAACCGGCGTGACCACTGCCGCCCGCGGCGCTGGCGCTGCTTCTGTCGAAACGGTGGCCAACGTGGGCATGGCCACGGTGTCAGGCTTCAGCGTCCAGATGGCCAGCACCGCTGCCAGGCCCAGGAACAGTGAGCCCGCCAGCCGCCAGAACCGGCGCCCTGGACCACCATGCCCGCCGGATCGGACAGCCCCGCGGCCAGGCGAGCCCGCGGGGGCTCTGTCGGACGGCGAGGCCGAAAGGCCCAAGGAGGCATCTGCGGCCTCGTGCCGATGCTGCTGAGCGCCTTCTCTGGCCTTCAATATCTCGAGCTTGATCCGTTCCATTGGGCAAGTGACCTTTCGCGCCAGAGGGAGACGTTGGGGACTGCAAAGCCTGCAGGGGCTCCGGTTCGCGAATTTAGATCAGGACAGGGCTAATCATCAAGTACTACATCGCCCTGTAGCTTGAATGAACTCGGGCACAACCCGGGCGTGCATCGCCGAGGACGGTGATGCCTTACCCAGCCGGCCGGGTGGCGTGGAACGCCGGCGTTCAGCGGCCCGGACCGGCACCGGTCACGCGCCAGATCACGTCGCCCACGTCGTCGGCCACCAGCAGGGAATGCCCGTCCGGCCCGATCGCCACACCCACTGGTCGGCCATACGACACCGATTCGTCAGGCGCCAGGAAGCCCGACAGGATGTCGCGCGCCGGGCCGGCGGGTCGGCCGTTGGCGAACGGAACGAACACCACCCGGTAGCCGCTGAGCGTGCTGCGGTTCCACGAGCCGTGCTGACCGATCACCATGCCGTCGACATCAAACCCCGGCAGCGTGCCGGCCGGCATCCAGCACAGGCCCAGCGAGGCGGTGTGCCCGCCCAGCGCGTAGTCGGGCGTGCGCGCGGTGGCCACCTTCGCGGCGTCCTGTGGCACCCGGTCGTCCACCGTCTGGCCCCAGTAGCAGAAAGGCCAGCCGTGGAACCCGCCGTCGGCGACCGAGGTCAGATAGTCGGGCGGCGTCTCGTCGCCCAGGCCGTCGCGCTCGTTGACCACAGTCCACAGCCGTTGCGTGGTCGGCTCCCACGCCATGCCCACCGGGTTGCGCAGGCCCCCGGCGAAGACACGGCAAGCGTTCGTCTCCAGGTCCAGTTCGTAGATGCAGGCACGGCCCTCCTCGACCTCGAAGCCGCCGTCGGCGATGTTGGTGAGCGAGCCGACCCCGACATAGAGACGTCGGCCGTCCGGGCTGGGCAACAGGCTGCGCGTCCAGTGACCGTCGGGCTTGAAGGTGGTCAGCCGCCGCGCCGGTGCGCGGATGGCCGTGTCGCCCAGACGGTAGGCAAAGGCCATCACGCCGTCGGTATTGCCGACATAGAAAGTGTCACCGAGCAGCGCCATGCCGAAGGGCTGGCTCTGGTTCTCCAGCAACGTGTGGCGCTCTTCGGCCACACCATCGCGGTCGGCATCGCGCAGCAGCGTGACGCGGTTGGGACTCTCGCCAAAGGCCGCCGCACGGCGCATGGTCGCGACCATCGCGTGGTCGAACAGAGTCCGCGGTTGCCCGCCGGACTGCAAGGCCTCGGCCACGGTGACGTCGCCGTTGGGCAGCACCAGGATCCAGCGCGGGTGCTTCAGCCCGGACGCAAAGGCGTTGACCTTCAGCCCGGGGGCCGCGGTCGGCAACTGACCCGGCGCCCAGCCGCGGGCGGTTGGCATCTTCAAGGTCGGAAGGCTGCCCTGCGGACGGGCCGCCGGGATCTGCGGAGCCTCCCCCACCGCCGGCGTCCTCGGACCACCCTGCAGGCTTCGCCATTTCACGGTACCGGCTCCCACCACGGCCACCACCTTCGCCAACACATCGTAAAAAATCATGGCAAGGCTCCTCGTCTGGATTTAGAGGCCGAACAATGGTGCCGGCCTCAATGGGCGCCATTGTCGGGCCCCGGAGAGCAACATGGAGCCTCCCACGCAAGAGCCCACCATTCCAACCAATTGGTTGACGCATTGTGTGGTGATGAAGCCGAGGGGACGTGGATACCTCCGCAACCGCATCCCGTACAGTGGCAGAAACCGCTCCTGACATTGCGATTCCGAGCAATCGTCTTGTTCAGGGCAACAGTTCCAATGTCCAACTCGTTTGTCCAAGCCGTCACGTTAACGATCTGTGCCATCCTGGTGGTGGTCCAGTTTTTTCGCTGGATGTCGACCGAGCAACGCAAGCGGCGCACCCTGATGTGGGGTGTAGGCATTGGCTTGGTGTGCCTGTCACCGCGCGTCCTGTTCTTCGACGATCAGCCGCCGAACGATCTGCAACAGACGCACGGAACGCTGCAGTCGAGCCAATACCGTTATTACAAACTGGGTCGCACTTCGGTCAGCCAACGGGCCGAGATTCGGCTCGAAGGGCATGAAACGGTGTTCGAGTACCGCGGCCCCGACCAGAAGCTGGACAGCGTCCTTCGAATCCAGGCGGTCCCGATCACCATCACGCACCGCGCAGGAAGCAGCGTCGTCTGGGGAATCGATCTGAGCGGCGCGGTGATCGACTCGCCGCAACAGCGCATCGAGAGAGACAGAGAGTTCGCCAACCTGTCCGCTCTGGCCGGGCTGGGCGCCTTGCTGATCGCATTCCTGATCGGTCGTTACGTCAGGGTTTCTCCGGACACCCCCGACAAGACGACGGTCGACGACGACGAATCACTGCCTCGCCAGCGAACCGCCACCGGCGCAGCGCCATCAGGAGTCATGTCAATCACAGACCAAGGCGCCGAACTCCCTGGCGCGTCGAAAGCCGGGGCGACAGTTCGCCTCACCCACAACACGGCGACAAGCGCAGCCTTTGCGTCTTCCGCCGAGAAATGGACGCCCGGTTGGCTTTTGGTCCAGATATTCGTTCTTCCCGCGAGCATTCTGTTCGGCATCGTGGTGACGCGGTGGGTCTGGGCCACCCAACTCCCAAAAGGCGATTTAGGGTACGGGGGGTTCCTTTTCGTCCTGCTGGGCATGTTCCTGTTCCTGGCACTGGCGGGTGTGACGCATGGCGTGCTCACCCTGGCGGCGATGCGCTTGCACTACCTGCCGAGGTTGTGCCTGCTGGTAGGTGCTTTGTCAGCCACGTACTTCGGATTCCAAATCCAAAACCGGGTCGGACCCGACAGGCCGCCCGTCAGGGCCGAAAGGGCCCCGGCCACGATCACCACGCATGAAGCTGCTGTACGACAGGAGATGGACCTCGGGCTTGAACCCACCCGGCGCCCCGAGTTGCCTGCGCCGCAGTCTTCGCCGCACCTTCAAGAATCAGTGGACAAGGTCCTGGACCACGCACCGCCGGGAACAGTCCCTCCAATGCTTGAAATGAACAGGGAATCGGGTGCGCTGAGAGTCGTCAACCACGCCACCGGCTTCGTCGATCTGCGGATGGCGTCGGTCCGCAACACGTCCGGAACCCGGGAGCGTTGTCATTGGCTCGCGCCGATCACCGCCAGTCGCTTCTCCCCCTTCGATGTGTCTGTTCGTTTGAACGCTGGGGAATCGAGACTGTTCAGCCTGGATGAAACGTGTCGGGAGCATTTTTCAGACGACACCCTGGAGTTTGTTGTCCGTGACGGGAAAGGCACCGTCCTGTTCAAGTCCGATTCGGCCTTCTACCCGTAGTCAGACGCTAGCGAAATGAACCAAGCCCCGGACAGTTTCCCGTCCGGGGCTATTGCTTCTGCGCGTGACAGCGAATTACTTCTTGCTCGGCGGCAGGTCGGTACACGAATCGTGCGCCACCTCCGCCGCCATGCCGATGCTCTCGCCCAGCGTGGGGTGCGGGTGGATGGTCTTGCCGATGTCCACGGCGTCGGCGCCCATCTCGATGGCCAGCGCGATCTCGCCGATCATGTCTCCGGCGTGCGTGCCGACCATGCCGCCGCCCAGGATCTTGCCGTGGCCATGGGCCTCGGGCGAGTCGTCGAACAGCAGCTTGGTGAAGCCTTCGTCGCGGCCGTTGGCAATCGCGCGGCCCGAGGCCGTCCAGGGGAACAGGCCCTTCTTGACCTTGATGCCCTGGGCCTTGGCCTGGTCCTCGGAGAGGCCCACCCAGGCCACACTTAGGCCAGAACCTTTCTCGATGGCAAGATTTGCGCCTTGACCAACATCCAATGGACTCAAGTTTTGACCTGAGTCAGTTGCGAATTCAGCACTCATAGCGATTTGGCTCAATCTGCACTTTGCATCGCTGACACACTGCTTTCTCTAGCAACAGATGCACCTGCTTCAAACTAGTCCCCACATATGAGCTCAACTACAACAAAGCCGTTCACTCTGGTGGCCTTTGCCACCGCCTGGGGGCCGAAGTTTGGAGGCATCAATGCCTTCAACATGGATCTGCTGCAGGCCATCGCTGCAGCACACTGGCAGCGGTTGCGCGTGATCTGCGTCGTCGCGGCATGTGATGAAGCAGATGTACAAACCGCATTGACCCAAGACCAAGTCACATTGATCAACCTTGGGCTTTCAACTGGGGCGATGGGTCATGAGCATGTCCCTCTGGTGAAGTCGAAACTGGACGCGCTCGATTTTTCGGACACCGTTTGGCTGGGCCACGACCGCATTACCGGGGCCATTGCAAACGCCATGGCCGCTGAGTATGGCGGCCGCTCTGCGCTCATTCACCACATGAGCTACGACCACTACGAGTCGTTTGCTGAAAGCAGCCGGACAGCGGCGGAAAAACAGAGATTGCAGAAAAGCCTATTTGAAGTTGCCACTGTGCGCATGGCTGTAGGCCCGTTGCTGCGCGATGCACTGGCAGACATGCTTGATGTGCCCAGTTCCGAGATCCCGATGCTTGTTCCTGGCTTGGCGGAGATCGAGGTCAAGAAGCACCATAGGAAGTTCGTCGCTTTCATCAGCGGGCGGCTGGACGCTGGGGCGAGAAAAATCAAACAAGCGCAGCTTGGGTTGGCCGGATTTGCCCACGCCGTGCATCAGTGCGATCGCACTGCTGGCCTGCCCGACAGCCTGAAGGGTGCGGGGGAACCGAAGATTCTGCTTCGCGGCATCGACATGGAAGTACCCGCGGACCCCGGCTTCGCCGATGCCGAGCAAGAGCTCAGAGCGTTCGCTGAGGCTCATGCCCATCGCGCCATCAATCTCCAAGCGCTGCCCTATTGCCACAACCGGCAAGAGCTGTTTAACGAACTGCGCACCGCAAGCGTCTGCCTGATGCCCTCTTGGCACGAAGGATTTGGCTTGGTTGCTTGGGAGGCCATTGCGGCGGGCGTGCCATTGATCCTGAGCCAGAAAAGCGGTGTCTATCAATTGCTCAAGCAGAAGCATCTCGAACAATGGGTGCAGCCCCTTGATATCAAAGGCAGTCACCTACCCCCTTACTTCACAGAGGACGACAAGCAAGCCACCGCCGATGCCTTGATACAAGTTGCACAGCATCCGGAAAAATTTCATGAAAAAGCCCATTTGCTGAGAGCACAACTGCTGAACGAATACACATGGCGCAACGGAGCTGATGCGTTTGCTCAGGAACTAGGCTGGCAAGCACCGAACATAGCTCCGAGCGCGGCGGCCCCCATCAGCCCCGATGGCCCCACACTGGCCACCCCCACTGCCCACCCCTTTTCCCAATGGCTAGAGCAACCCCGGCCGCAGTGGAGCGCTCACGCTGGGCTCCACCCCAGCCAGCTGTTGCGGGCGGAAGAAGCGTTGGTCCCTTTTGCACCGGAATCCGAGCCCTTCCTAGATGAGCAGATGACATGGGCCACAGTCATCGACTACCCCATCGGGGTGCGACTGCTTACTGGCGAGGGCGGTACAGGCAAGACTAGGCTGGCCCTAGAGCTGTGCGAGCGCCTACGCCAACAGGGCTGGAACAGCGGCTTTTTGCGGCACAACCTCCAGCCCCGCGAGGCAGCCACAGTGGCGAATGAGCTCGGTAGGGCCGAGCGCCCCGTCTTGATCGTCTTGGACTACGCAGAAACACGAAGCCTCCAACTTCTGGAGCTGCTGGCCCAGGCCTTGACGCTGCCGAGCAAACACAAGGTACGCCTCCTGCTCCTGGCGCGCAGCAGCGGCGACTGGTGGGGGCAATTGCCAGGTATCGACGCACGCTGTGAATCCCTGCTTGACGGTGCCGCCACCACAGGCCCCTACCCTGTGCCCACGCTGTATGACACTCCCTCGCAGCGGCAAGTCGCTTTTGCACAAGCCTTGCGCGCCTTTGCATCTGTGTTGCATTGTGCCGCCCCAGACATACAACCCGATTTGCATGCCACCGCCTATGGCAAGCCCCTGTACCTGCACATGGCCGCACTTCTGGCCCTGCTGGGCGAACGCCAGGCTTCTGCCGGAGCGTTGCCTTTGGCCCTGGTGCGTCACGAGCAGCGTTACTGGCACAAAGCCACCGGCACCCCTTCGAACGAAAGCAGTTGCGCGCTGCTCATGAGCTTGGTCACACTGAGCGGCCCCGCAGCCCGCCCCAGAGACCTTGAGCCTCTCTGGCGTTCTGTCGAGGGCGAGGCCGCTCAGCTCAAGCCTCTGTTCAACGCACTGGCGCCGCTATACCCCGAAACCCAAGGTCTGGGTGGCCTACGCCCAGACCTGCTGGGCGAAGCACTGGTCGCACAGCAATTGCTGGGCACGCACGGCGCGGCCATCTTGGCTGCAGTACTGGGAAAGGTCGTCACTGAGGCACAACGTCTTCACGCGCTTACTGTCTTGTCGCGCCTGCTGCGATACCGCTCCGACCTGACCCAATTGGTCGAAGACGCCTTGGCCGCGCACTTTGCAGCGTGCGCCAAAGGGATGGTCAAGGTCACCGTGCAAACCCCCAGCCCCCTGCCCCAGGTGGCCGAGGCCAGCTTCAAACATCTGTCGAACGCCCAAAAGCTCCAGGTTGCGGGTCTGCTGGAAAGTGACTTCAAGGACGATGTGTTGCCCTTGGGCGGTCTTGAACTGCTGATTCGTCAGACCTTGAGCGACCAGGCCCAAAAGCGGTGCGAATCCGCCAAAAGGCCTAGCGTGGACGACTGGGAAAGGTGGGGAGGAGCCTTGCTGAATTTGGGCACGGCGCACAACCAGGTTGGTGACAACAACAACGCGCTTGCATACACCCGTATGTCGGTCGAAAAATTAGAGCCGCTAGCACATAGCCAGCTCGAACGCGTTGGTCCCACTTGGGCTATGGCGCTAAGCAACTACGCCAACTTCCTGGCCGAGGACGGGCAACACGCCGAGGCGCTCAAGCGGGGCAAGCAGGCCCTAGACATTCGGGAACGGCTGGCCAAGGCCAAACCCGAGCTCTTTGAGCCTGATTGGGCCATGTCACTAAACAACTACGCCAATCGTCTGGCCGATGACGGGCAACACACCGAGGCGCTCAAGCGGGGCAAGCAGGCCTTGGACATTCGGGAACGGCTGGCCAAGGCCAAACCCGAGCTCTTTGAGCCCGATTGGGCCACGTCGCTAAGCAACTACGCTAGCCATTTGGCCGATGACGGCCAACATACCGAGGCGTTCAAGCATGCCAAGCTCGCGCTGGACATTCACGAACGGCTGGCCCAGGCCAAGCCCGAGCGCTTTGAGCCCGATTGGGCGGCTTCTCTGAACAACTACGCCAATTTGCTTGCCGATGACGGCCAACACACTGAGGCACTCAAGCACGCCAAGCTCGCGCTGGACAGTCGGGAACGGCTGGCACAGGCCAAGCCCGAGCGCTTTGCGCCAGATTGGGCCATGTCGCTGAACAACTACGCCAGTTTGCTAGCCGATGACGGCCAACACACCGAGGCGCTCAACCACGCCAAGCTCGCGCTAGACATTCACGAACGGCTGGCCCAAGCCAAGCCAGAGCGCTTTGAGCCCGATTGGGCCACGTCGCTGAACAACTACGCCAATTTGCTAGCCGATGACGGCCAACACACCGAGGCGCTCAACCACGCCAAGCTCGCGCTGGACATTCACGAACGGCTTGCCCAAGCCAAGCCAGAGCGCTTTGAGCCCGAATGGGCCATGTCGCTGCACAACTACGCCAATCGCTTGGCCGATGAAGGCCAACTCACTGAGGCACTTAAGCACGCCAAGCTCGCGCTGGACATTCACAAACGGCTGGCACAGACCAAGCCAGAACGCTTTGAGCCCGAATGGGCCATGTCGCTGCACAACTACGCCAATCGCTTGGCCGATGAAGGCCAACTCACTGAGGCACTTAAGCACGCCAAGCTCGCGCTGGACATTCACAAACGGCTGGCACAGACCAAGCCAGAACGCTTCGAGCCAGTTTGGGCCACGTCCCTGAACAGCTTAGCCAATGTCTTAGCCGATATCGGCCAACTCAGCGAGGCGTTCAAGCACGCAAACCTCGCGCTGGACATTTGGGAACGACTGGCCATCGAACGCTCAGCTCGCTACCAAGTCGATGCCGACAATGCTCAGCTGCTCACAGCGCTTCTTGCATGGCTTGCGGGAAATGGCAACCTGGTCCTAGCGGCGAACTGGGAGCCCGAAGTAGACGATCCTCACTCACAGAGGCCCAACCGCTTTTTCAGGGCCGCGCTACTGTCTTTGGCCGCCCAGGATGGCATTGCGGCTTTGTCCGCGCTGGACGATGCCTGGCTAGCCTGGGGAAGCATGTCTGGCGCACAACATGTTCACTGGGAACAGATCTACTTGCTGGCTTGCGCATGGGCAAATCACCATGGCAGCCTGCCACCGGACATGGCCCAGTACCAACAGCAGCTCGAACGGCTGCGCATGCGGCGAAGGGGACACCTGCCTGCGTGGATGGTCCGGGCAGCGGAGCTTAAAGGCTTTGTGCTGGAGTAGCGTGGCTGGAGGGGCTTCAACCTGCTGAGAAGGGCCGGGTGGAGAGGTGCCTGCCAACGCTTGCAGCGCGTGCAGGCGGCTGCCCGGTTCGTCGAGTGGACCTTGGGTCAATCGCGTCCAGTTCGCGTAGAAAAGCCCCGGACAGTTTCCCGTCCGGGGCTTCTGTTTTCAGCAGGCGCTGAAGCCGCTTATTTTTTGCTCGGCGGCAAGTCGGTACAAGACCCGTGCGCCACTTCTGCCGCCATGCCGATGCTCTCGCCCAGCGTGGGGTGCGGGTGGATGGTCTTGCCGATGTCCACGGCGTCGGCGCCCATCTCAATGGCCAGCGCGATCTCGCCGATCATGTCGCCGGCGTGGGTGCCCACGATGCCACCGCCCAGGATCTTGCCGTGGCCATGGGCCTCGGGCGAGTCGTCGAACAGCAGCTTGGTGAAGCCTTCGTCGCGGCCGTTGGCGATGGCGCGGCCCGAGGCCGTCCACGGGAACAGGCCCTTCTTGACCTTGATGCCCTGCGCCTTGGCCTGGTCCTCGGTGAGGCCCACCCAGGCCACCTCGGGGTCGGTGTAGGCCACGCTGGGGATCACGCGGGCGTTGAAGGCGGCCGCGGCCAGTTCCTTGTTGCCCTGCAGTTCACCGGCGATGACTTCCGCCGCCACGTGCGCTTCGTGCACCGCCTTGTGCGCCAGCATGGGTTGGCCCACGATGTCGCCGATGGCGAAGATGTGCGGCACGTTGGTGCGCATCTGGATGTCGACGTTGATGAAACCGCGGTCGGTCACGGCCACGCCGGCCTTGTCGGCGGCGATCTTCTTGCCGTTGGGCGTGCGGCCCACGGCCTGCAGCACCAGGTCGTAGGTGCCTTCGCTCTTGGTGCCATCGAGGCCCTCGAACTGCACCTTGATGCCCTCGGGCGTCGCCGTCGCTCCGACGGTCTTGGTCTTCAACATGATGTTGTCGAAGCGACCCTTGTTCATCTTCTCCCAGACCTTGACCAGGTCACGGTCGGCGCCCTGCATCAGGCCGTCCATCATCTCGACCACGTCCAGGCGAGCGCCCAGCGTGCTGTACACCGTGCCCATCTCCAGGCCTATGATGCCGCCGCCGACGATGAGCATCTTCTTGGGCACACCCTGCAGCGCCAGCGCACCGGTGGAGTCCACCACACGCGGGTCATTGGGCATGAAGGGCAGGCGCACCGCCTGCGAGCCGGCAGCGATGATGCACTTCTTGAAGGCCACGACCTTCTTGGTGCCCGTCTTTTCCTGGCCCGTGCCGGTGGTCTCTTCCACTTCGACGTGGTTGGGGCCGACGAAGGCGCCGTAGCCGCGCACGGTGGTGACCTTGCGCATCTTGGCCATGGCCGCCAGGCCACCGGTCAGCTTGCCGATGACCTTTTCCTTGTGGGCGCGCAGCTTGTCCACGCTGACCGTGGGCTTGCCAAACTCCACGCCCAGGTCGCCAAGGTGCGAGACCTCGTCCATGATGGCGGCCACGTGCAGCAGCGCCTTGGACGGGATGCAACCCACGTTCAGGCAAACGCCGCCCAGCTGGGCATAGCGCTCGACGATCACGACCTTCAGGCCCAGGTCCGCGGCGCGGAACGCGGCCGAGTAGCCGCCAGGGCCAGCGCCCAGCACCAGCACGTCACATTCGATGTCGGCCGAGCCGCCGAAGCTGGCGGCCGTTGGTGCCACCTCCGGAGCAGCGGCGGGAGCAGCCACGGGCGCAGCAGCAGCCGCGGGAGCTGGTGCGGGTGTTGTAGCCGGCGCGGGAGCAGCCGCAGCGCCCTCCGCGTCCAGCACCAGCACCACCGAGCCTTCGCTGACCTTGTCGCCCAGCTTGACCTTGAGCTCTTTCACCACGCCGGCGTGCGACGAGGGGATCTCCATCGAGGCCTTGTCGGACTCGACGGTGATGAGGCTCTGCTCGGCCTTGACGGTGTCGCCCGGCTTGACCAGCAGTTCGATGACCGCGACCTCGTCGAAGTCGCCGATGTCGGGAACCTTGATGTCCATGAGTGCCATGTTCCGGTTCCTTTACAGCAGCACGCGACGGAAGTCGCCGAGGATCTGGCCGAGGTAGGCGTTGAAGCGGGCCGCAGCGGCGCCGTCGATCACGCGGTGGTCCCAGGTCAGGCTCAGAGGCAGCATCAGGCGCGGCACGAACTGTTTGCCGTCCCACACCGGTTCCATCTGGCTCTTGCAGACGCCCAGGATGGCGACTTCGGGCGCGTTGATGATGGGCGTGAAGTAGCGCCCGCCGATGCCGCCCAGGCTGGAGATGGTGAAGGTGGCGCCGGACATGTCGGCCGGACCGAGCTTGCCGTCGCGCGCCTTCTTGGCCAGCTCACCCATTTCCTGGCTGATCTGCAGCACGCCCTTCTTGTCGGCGTCCTTGATGACCGGAACGACCAGGCCGTTCGGGGTGTCGGCGGCAAAACCGATGTGCCAGTACTGTTTGTAGACCAGCGAGTCGCCGTCCAGCGAGCTGTTGAACTCGGGGAACTTCTTGAGTGCAGCGACGGAAGCCTTGATCAGGAAGGCCAGCATGGTCACCTTGACGCCGCTCTTCTCGTTTTCCTTGTTGGTGGAAACGCGGAAGGCTTCGAGGTCGGTGATGTCGGCGTCGTCGTGGTTGGTGACGGCCGGGATCATGATCGCGTTGCGCAACAGGTTGGCGCCGCTGATCTTCTTGATGCGGCCCATCTCCTTGCGTTCGATCGGGCCGAACTTGGCGAAGTCGACCTTGGGCCAGGGGATCAGGCCCAGCTCGGAGCCGCCACCGCCGGTCGATGCAGGCGCCTTGGCGGCCTGCGCCTTGGTCTGCAGGCTGCCTGCCATGACCGACTTGGTGAAGGACTGGATGTCGTCGGCCGTGATGCGGCCCTTCAGGCCGGAGCCCTTGACTTCGTCCAGCGGCACACCCAGTTCGCGGGCGAACTTGCGCACCGACGGCGAAGCGTGCGGCAAGCCCAGTGCGGGCGTACCGGTGGGGTTGTGCGCAGGTGCGGCGGCCGGAGCCGACACCGCGGCAGCGGCCGGAGCGGCCACGGCTGCAGCGGCGGGCGCAGCCACAGGCGCGGCAGCAACCGCTGCCGGAACCGCAGCCCCCGCAGCGCCTTCCAGGATCGCCAGCAAGTCACCGATGTTGACCTTGTCGCCGACCTTGACCTTGAGTTCCTTGAGCACCCCGGCGTGCGAAGACGGGATCTCCATCGAAGCCTTGTCGGACTCGACAGTGATCAGGCTCTGCTCGACCTTGACGGTGTCGCCAGGCTTGACGAACACCTCGATGACCGCGACGTCCTTGAAGTCGCCGATGTCGGGCACGCGCACTTCGACCGGGCCTGAAGCAGGTACAGCTGCGGGCGCAGCGGCCAGTGCAGCAGCCGGAGCGGCCGCGACAGGTGCCGGCGCGGCAGCGGCAGGCGCTGCAGCAGGCGCGGGCGCAGCGGCCTCACCGGCAGCTTCCACCAGCAGCACCACCGAACCCTCTTTCACCTTGTCGCCCAGCGCCACGCGCAGCTCTTTCACCACGCCTGCGGTGCTGGACGGGATTTCCATCGAGGCCTTGTCGGACTCGACCGTGATCAACGACTGCTCGGCCTTCACGGTGTCACCCACCTTGACCAGCAGTTCGATGACCGCCACTTCGTCGAAGTCGCCGATGTCCGGGACTTTCACTTCAACCAGTGCCATGTTCTTGTCTCCGGAAAATTAAGCGTAGAGCGGGTTGACCTTGTCGGTCTTGATGCCGTACTTCTTGATCGCTTCGGCGACCTTGGCCATCGGCAGCTTGCCTTCGTCGGCCAGCGAGCGCAGTGCGGCGACCACGATGTAGTGGCGGTTGATCTCGAAGTGCTCGCGCAGCTTGCTGCGGAAGTCGCTGCGGCCAAAGCCGTCGGTGCCCAGCACCTTGTAAGAGCGGCCCTTGGGGATGAAGGGTCGGATCTGCTCGGCGTAGTTCTTCATGTAGTCGGTCGAGGCGACCACCGGGCCGGCGTGCTTTTCCAGCTGCTGCGCCACGAAGGACGTGCGCTGCGGCTCGGTCGGATGCAGCATGTTGAAACGCTCGGCGTCCTGACCGTCGCGGGTCAGTTCGTTGAAGCTCGGGCAGCTCCACACGTCGGCCTGCACGCCCCAGTCGGTCGCCAGCAGCGCCTGCGCAGCGATCGACTCGCGCAGGATGGTGCCGGAGCCCAGCAGCTGCACGCGCTTGTCGCCTTCGGCGCCCGGCTTGCACAGGTACATGCCCTTGATGATCTGCTCTTCCGTGCCGGCGGTCAGGCCGGGCATGGCGTAGTTCTCGTTGAGCAGGGTCAGGTAGAAATACACGTTGTCCTGCTTCTCCACCATGCGCTTGAGGCCGTGGTGCAGGATCACGCCGACTTCGTGCGCGAAGGTCGGGTCGTAGCTGATGCAGTTCGGGATCGTGCCGGCCAGGATGTGGCTGTGGCCGTCTTCGTGCTGCAGGCCTTCGCCGTTCAGGGTCGTGCGACCCGACGTGCCGCCCAGCAGGAAGCCACGCGCCTGCATGTCGCCGGCCGCCCAGGCCAGATCGCCGATGCGCTGGAAGCCGAACATCGAGTAGTACACGTAGAACGGCACCATGATGCGGTTGGACGTGCTGTACGAGGTGGCCGCCGCAATCCAGCTGCTCATGCCGCCGGCTTCGTTGATGCCTTCCTGCAGGATCTGCCCGGCCTTGTCTTCCTTGTAGTACATGACCTGGTCCTTGTCGACCGGGGTGTACTGCTGACCAGCGGGGTTGTAGATGCCGACCTGGCGGAACAGGCCTTCCATGCCGAAGGTGCGGGCCTCGTCCACCAGGATGGGCACCACGCGCGGGCCCAGGGCCTGGTCGCGCAGCAGTTGCGTCAGGAAGCGCACATAGGCTTGCGTGGTGGAGATCTCGCGGCCCTCGGCGGTGGGCTCCAGCACGGCCTTGAAGGTGTCGAGCGAGGGCACGGTGAAGCTCTCGTCGGCCTTCACGCGGCGCTTTGGCAGGTAGCCGCCCAGGGCCTTGCGGCGCTCGTGCAGGTACTGCATTTCCGGGGTGTCGTCGGCCGGCTTGTAGAACGGAATCTTCGCCAGTTCGCTGTCGGGGATCGGCAGGTTGAAGCGGTCGCGGAAGTACTTGATGTCCTCGTCGGTCAGCTTCTTGGTCTGGTGGACGGTGTTCTTGCCTTCACCGGCCTTGCCCATGCCGAAGCCCTTGACCGTCTTGATCAGCAGCACGGTCGGCTGACCCTTGTGGTTCACGGCCTGGTGGTAGGCGGCGTAGACCTTCTGCGGGTCGTGGCCACCGCGGCGCAGGTTCCAGATGTCGTCGTCGCTCATGTGCGAGACCAGTTCCAGCGCCTTGGGATCGCGGCCGAAGAAATGCTTGCGCACGTAGGCACCGTCGTTGGCCTTGAACGCCTGGTAGTCACCGTCCAGCGTCTCCATCATGATCTTGCGCAGCGCGCCGTCCTTGTCGCGCGCCAGCAGCGGGTCCCAGTTGGACCCCCACAGCAGCTTGATCACGTTCCAGCCGGAACCGCGGAATTCGCCTTCGAGTTCCTGGATGATCTTGCCGTTGCCGCGCACCGGGCCGTCCAGGCGCTGCAGGTTGCAGTTCACCACGAAGATCAGGTTGTCGAGGTTTTCGCGCGCGGCCAGGCTGATGGCGCCCAGCGACTCGACCTCGTCCATTTCGCCGTCGCCGCAGAACACCCAGACCTTGCGGTTCTCGGTGTTGGCGATGCCGCGGGCGTGCAGGTACTTCAGGAAGCGCGCCTGGTAGATCGCCATCAGCGGGCCCAGGCCCATCGAGACGGTCGGGAACTGCCAGAACTCGGGCATCAGCTTGGGGTGCGGGTAGCTCGACAGGCCCTTGCCGTCCACTTCCTGGCGGAAGTTCAGCAACTGCTCTTCGGTCAGGCGGCCTTCGAGGTAGGCGCGGGCGTAGACGCCGGGCGACACGTGGCCCTGGATGTACAGGCAGTCGCCGCCGTGGTTCTCGGATTCGGCGTGCCAGAAGTGGTTGAAGCCGGCGCCGAACATGTGGGCCAGCGAGGCGAACGAACCGATGTGACCGCCCAGGTCACCACCGTCTTCGGGGTTGTGGCGGTTGGCCTTGACGACCATCGCCATCGCGTTCCAGCGCATGTACGCGCGCAGGCGCTCTTCGATCTCGATGTTGCCGGGGCAGCGGGCCTCTTCGGTCGTCTCGATGGTGTTGACGTAGCCGGTGTTGGCCGAGAACGGCATGTCGATGCTGTTCTGGCGGGCTTCTTCGAGCAGTTGTTCGAGCAGGAAGTGGGCGCGTTCGGGGCCCTCTTTTTCGATGACAGCGGCCAGCGCTTCCATCCATTCGCGGGTTTCCTGGGCATCGATATCGCCGGCACCACGGCCATTGAGAGCGTCTGACGCTGACATGTTTGTCTCCTAAGGTGTGAATTCATCTGCAAAGCTGTTTTCGCAGTGTCCGGGATTTTTCCACACAACGCCGCCAATTTCAATATGTGCTTTCACTTTTTATATTGTGAACTTTTGAAATATCATTTCTGTAGCATTTGACGCGCTCGGGACGGTGCCGAAATCCGTTTTTCCGGGGGCCAGCCGTACACTCGAACCAATGAATTCCGCACCCGATCCACAGGCTTTGCAAGAGACCGGCAGCTCTCCGCTGGCCCGCTGGAGGCGCTGGTGGCGCCGCCTGCCGCCGTCGAGGCAGGACCGTTTCGTCACCCTGGCACCGCTGCTGTCGGTGCTGCTGTTCCTCGCCGCCATCGTGGTGGCCATCACCTACCTGCGCTACGAGGAACTCGACCGCGAGCAGGAAGCCGTAACGCGCGATGTCGAGTACGCGCAGCAGCGCCTGCGCCTGCGGTTGCTGGAGCGGCAGGAGCAGCTCATGCGCCTGGCGCGCGAGGTGGACAACAAGGAGATCAACACCGAGGAGTTCGCCTTCCAGGCCGAGACCCTGATCAGCCAGTTTCCCGAGCTGCAGGCCATCAGCTGGGTCGACGCGCGCCGCTCCGTGCAGGCCAGCTACGCCTCGCCCAGTGCGCCCGCCGCACTGCTGCGCGCCCAGGGCAGCACCCTCACCACTGGCGACACCGACGGTTCTTTTGAACTGGCGCGCGACCTGCGTCAGCCAGTCTATTCGCGCCCGCTCGGCGATGAGCCGAGACTGGCCACGCTGCTGCTGCAGGTGCCGCTGGCCGAGCAGGGACGGTTTGCCGGCACGGTGATGGGCGAGTACTCGGTCGACGGCCTCATGCGATTCGGCCTGCCACCGGAAGTGATGTCGCGCTACGCGGTGGCGCTGATGGACGACCGCGGACGGGTCCTGGCCGGCAACCTGCAGACGCCCAGCTCGGTGCTGCGCCTGCTGCCCTGGTCGGCGCAGGCGCTGGAGCACGAGGTGCCGGTCTCGCCCGTCGGCAATGGCCTGATCCTCAAGGCGCAGGGCTACCGCACCTCGCAGGACATCGTCGGCAACGGCTTCTTCTGGGTCATCGGCGCTCTGTCGGCCCTCACGGTCTGGATGCTGCTAGGCACCTGGCGGCACACCCGCAAGCGCGTGCAGACGCAACAGGCACTGGTGTCCGAAACCAACTTCCGCCGCGCCATGGAAAACTCCATGCTCACCGGCATGCGGGCGCTGGACATGCAGGGCCGCATCACCTATGTGAACCCGGCCTTCTGTTCGATGACCGGCTGGACCGAGAGCGAGCTGGTCGGCCGCACCGCGCCCTTCCCCTACTGGCCCGACGACGACCACGACCAGCTGGCGGCGAGGCTGGAAGACGAGCTCAGCGGCCGCTCGACACCCGGTGGCTTCGAGGTGCGCGTGCGGCGGCGCGACGGCAGCATCTTCGACTCGCGCATGTACGTCTCGCCGCTGATCGACCCCAAGGGTCACCAGACCGGCTGGATGACCTCGATGACCGACATCACCGAGCCCAAACGCATCCGCGAGGAACTGTCGGCGTCGTACGAGCGCTTCACCACCGTGCTGGAATCGCTCGATTCCGCGGTGTCGGTCGCGCCGCTGGGCAGCGATGAAATGCTGTTCGCCAACAAGATGTACCGGCTGTGGTTCGGCACCCGCGGCCAGGGTCACCGGCAACTGGTCGACCTCACCGGCACCCAGCCCACGCCAGCCCCGGACAACGGCGATGCGGTCGACGCCTTCGCCGGCATGCCCACCGACACGCTGACCGATGCCGGCTCGGAAAACGCCGAAGTGTTTGTCGAAGAGCTGGACCGCTGGCTCGAAGTCCGCACCCGTTACCTGACCTGGGTCGACGGGCGCCTGGCGCAGATGGTGATCGCCAGCGACATCACGCCGCGCCGCAACGCCGAAGAACAGGCGGCCCGCCAGGCCGAACGCGCGCAGACCGCCAGCCGCCTGATCACCATGGGCGAGATGGCCTCCAGCGTGGCGCACGAACTCAACCAGCCGCTGACCGCGATCAGCAACTACTGCAACGGCATGATCTCGCGCCTGAAGGAACAGCGCATCACCGAAGACGACATGCTGGCGGCGCTGGAGAAAACCGCGAAGCAGGCCCAGCGCGCCGGCCAGATCATCCAGCGCATCCGCGCCTTCGTGAAGCGCAGCGAGCCCAACCCGATGCCGTCCGACGTGGCGCAGATGGTGAGCAACGCGATCGAACTGGCCGACATCGAACTGCGGCGCCAGCAGGTGCGGCTCTCCCCCTACGTCGCCGCGCGCCTGCCCAGCCTGATGGTGGACCCGATCCTGATCGAGCAGGTGCTGATCAACCTGCTCAAGAACGCGGGCGAGGCGATCGCGCAGGCGGGCCGCCCGCCAGGCGAGCGTTACATTGAAATGCGCGTCGGGCCGCGCCGGCTCGACGACCAGGAAGTGGTCGAGTTCTCGGTGCGCGATTCGGGCAACGGCGTGCCGGCCGAAATGATTGAGCGCATCTACGAAGCGTTCTACTCGACCAAGAGCGAAGGCATGGGCATCGGCCTCAAGCTGTGCCGCAGCATCGTCGAGTCGCACCATGGCCGGATGCAGGTGCAGAACATCTACAATGGGGATGAAGTGGTGGGCTGCTGCTTCTCCTTCTGGATCCCGGTGCATTCGCGCCTGAAACCGGAGACCGAACCTGCAGCGTCTGCCGCGACGCCGTTGACGGACATGGAAAGAGCGAGATGAGTTTGATTCCCAAAAAAGGCACCGTCTATGTCGTCGATGACGACGAAGCCGTGCGCGACTCCCTGCAATGGCTGCTCGAGGGCAAAGACTACCGGGTGCGGTGCTTTGAATCCGCCGAGGCCTTCCTCAGCCGCTACGACGCGCGCGAAGTGGCCTGCCTGATCGCCGACATCCGCATGGGTGGCATGAGCGGCATGGAACTGCAGGAAAAGCTGATCGAGCGCCAATCCCCCCTGCCCATCGTCTTCATCACCGGCCACGGCGACGTGCCGATGGCGGTCGAGTCGATGAAGAAAGGCGCGCTGGACTTCATCCAGAAGCCGTTCAAGGAAGACCAGCTGGTGCTGCTGGTCGAGCGCATGCTGGAAACCGCCAAGGAAGCCTTCGCGACCCACCAGCAGGCCGCCAGCCGCGATGCTCTGCTCTCCAAGCTCACCGGCCGCGAGGCACAGGTGCTCGAACGCATCGTCGCCGGTCGCCTGAACAAGCAGATCGCCGACGACCTGGGCATCAGCATCAAGACGGTGGAAGCGCACCGTGCCAACATCATGGAGAAGCTGGGCGCCAACACCGTGGCCGACCTGCTCAAGATCGCCCTGGGACAGACACCCGCGAAGGCCTGAACCGACAACCCCCATCCTTGACGCCCGCCGACACCGGCGGGCGTTTCCGTTTCCACCTACTGCCCGCACCACCATGACCGCCCAACTCATCGACGGCAACGCCCTTTCCAAACAACTGCGCGCCGACGTGGGTGCCCGCGTGACCGCGCTCAAGGCCAAGGGCATCACGCCTGGTCTGGCGGTGATCCTGGTCGGCGACAACCAGGCCTCGCAGGTCTATGTGCGCAACAAGGTCAAGGCCTGCGAAGACACGGGCATGCACTCGGTGCTGGAGACTTGGCCCGCGACCATGACCGAAGCCGAGCTGCTGGCCCGGGTGGACGCGCTGAACAACGACGCCAGCATCCACGGCATCCTGGTGCAGCTGCCGCTGCCGCCGCACATGAACGCTCAGCGCGTGATCGAGGCCATCTCGCCCAACAAGGACGTGGACGGCTTCCACATCGCCAGCGCGGGCGCGCTGATGACCGGCCTGCCGGGCTTCTGGCCCTGCACGCCGTATGGCTGCATGAAGATGCTGGAGAGCATCGGCTACGACCTCAAGGGCAAGCACGCCGTCGTGATCGGTCGCAGCAACATCGTGGGCAAGCCCATGGCCATGATGCTGCTGCAGCAGAACGCCACCGTGACCATCTGCCACAGCGGCACCAAAGACCTGAAGGCCATGACCCTGCAGGCCGACGTGATCGTCGCCGCGGTGGGCAAACGCAATGTGCTGACCGCCGACATGGTCAAGCCCGGCGCGGTGGTGCTGGACGTGGGTATGAACCGCAACGACGAAGGCAAGCTCTGCGGCGACGTCGACTTCGCGGGCACCAAGGAAGTTGCCGGCTACATCACCCCGGTGCCCGGCGGTGTCGGACCCATGACGATCACCATGCTGATGGTCAACACGCTGGAATCGGCCGAGCGCAACCTGCGCTGACCGCCTAGCGCTGCAGGTTCGCTCAGGGAGCCTGCAGCACCTCGCAGGGGTGCGGGTAGACCTTCAGGAACGGCGAGTCGTCGCCACCGGCCGCGAACGGTCCCGACGCCTGCTCGGCCAGCATCTGCCAGGTGCCCGGCTCACCCATCCAGACCTCCTGGAAGGTCTTGAATCCGTCCAGCGCCTTGACCCGCTCACTGGCAGCATCAAAGTCGCGCGACGGGCGGTAGTTTTCCAGCCAGCACAGCTTCATCGACGCGTAGTACCGCGACTGCAGCCAGGCCTGCCGGGTCTCCGGCACCAAACGCACCGTGAACAGCAGCAACACGACGAGGAGCACCGGCGCCATGCGCTGACGGAATCGCATGAGCAGCAGCACGACCGCTGCCACGCCCGGCATCATCAGCGCTGTGTAACGCGAGGCGGTCGCCGCCGCCACCCCCAGCTGCACGCGACCGTACGCGGTCAGCAGCGCAAACGCGAGACTGCAACCGATCAGGATCAGACAGATCTCGAACAGCCGGCGATCGCCGGGCGCCTGCGCATCCGCATCCGCATCCACACCCGTGCCTGGCGCCGTCAGCGCCTTGAGCGAACGCAGCGCCCCGATCACCAGTGCACCCAACACCAGGGCACCCACGGGATACAGCAGCCAGCGCGGCGCGCGGTGCAGCATCAGCGTGAAGTGGCTGAACATCGCCACCATGAAATGCAGGTAGTCCAGCGGGTTGGGCTGCATCGCCTCGAAGCCGTCGGCGGCGACCACGAAGTGGTAGTCCTGCAGGAACAGGCCCATGGAAACCGCGCTGGCCGCCAGCAAGAACATCGCCTGCCAGCGTCCGGCGCCGTCCGCGCGCCAGACCTGCAGCAGCAAAACTACGACGATGGCCGGGATCGCCGTGATCCCGAATCCGGTGAAGGTCAGGCCCAGGATCAGGACCGACAACACTGCCAGACGCGCCAGCCCCAGCGGCCACAACCAGACATTGGCCGCCAGCATCAGCAGCAGCAGGGGAAAGATGCTGTGCGAGGCGTTCGGCGCCACCGTCATGGTTTCGAAGGTGCAGACACCCCAGAACACCAGCAGCAGGATCGCGTCCCACAGGCTCCAGGGTCCGGGCACCAGTTGCCGACGCAGGCGCAACACCAGCAGGCCCGCAACCAGCTGCTCCACGACCATCACGAGGCTGTCGAGCCGCACGCTCCAGTGGCTGAAGTGGTATGCCGGCAGCATGAATGCAAAGCTCAGGCCCTGCCGGTGCGGGCCGTGCTGCCAGCGGAACGCGGTCAGCACATCGCTCCACTGGAAACCGTCTTCGAGCGAGCGCAGCACCGCCCACTGGTCCGAGAACGGCACATTGACCGACATCAGCCAGGTCAGGCCGATCAGGCGGGCCGCCAGCAAGACCCCAAGCAGCAGCAGGATCGCGTGCACCCACCGTGCCGGCACCCGCTCCGGCAACGAAGGGAGTGCACGCCAGCGGCTCATGGTCGTCCGGCGCGACCGATCAGGCGCCACAGCACCGCAGAGGCACACAGCCACTGCCCCAGCACCAGCACCGTTCCGAGGCTGTGCCAGACGCGCAGATTGCCGCCGGTCGCTCGTGCGCTCACGATCTTCTGCGCCACACCGCACTCTTGCAGCATCGCCAGCAAGACCGCAAATGCGACCAGCGCCATCGTGACGAGCAGTCCGCGCAGGGCCGCCACCGTTTGCGGCGACGCGTCGGCCGGCAGCGAGGAACGCTGGCGGCGCAGCACCAGCATCAACAAGGCGCCCAGCGCCATGCCGGCCCAGCATTGCAGGGAGAAGATGCGCGCTGCCACGGGACCGGCGATGGCCGGATTGCCCAGCGTCGCAAAGATGGTCGGCACGGCGACGAAGCTCATCCCGGCGATGCCGCCCCACCAGAGGGCGGCGATGAAGACCGGCAGGCGGTGCAGCGGCATATGCGCCGGATCAGACGTAACGCACGGCCACGATTTCGAAGCGGCGCGTGCCGCCCGGGGTCTGCACCTCGGCGGTGTCGCCCTCTTCCTTGCCGATCAGCGCACGCGCGATCGGGCTGCTGATGTTGACCAGGCCCTGCTTGAGGTCGGCCTCATCTTCGCCCACGATCTGGTAAGTCATCTCGTTCCCGCTGTCTTCGTCGGACAGCTCAACGGTGGAGCCAAACACCACCCGGCCACCCGCGTCCAGCGTCGACGGATCGATCACCTGCGCGGCCGAGAGCTTGCCCTCGATCTCGGCGATGCGGCCTTCGATGAAGCCCTGGCGCTCCTTGGCCGCGTCGTAGTCGGCGTTTTCGCTGAGGTCACCCTGCGCCCGTGCTTCGGCGATCGCCTGGATCACGCCAGGACGGTCCACGGTCTTGAGCCGGTGCAGCTCGGTCTTGAGCATTTCGGCACCGCGTTTGGTGATGGGATAGGTGGACATGGGCAAACTCCGGGATCGGCAAAAAGCAAACCGCCGAGCGTTTCCGGTCGGCGGCCATTGGCGCGAAATTATGCCCTGAATCCCTGCCTGCTCAGTCCCGCCCGGCGCGCTCGATCGCATCGGCCAGCCGCTGCGGATCGGTGAAGCACAGTTCGTGGCTGCCGGCGCATTCGACCAGCCGGAACAGACCCAGCTTTTCCGACAGCCGCGGGTGCCAGGGCAGGCTGTGCGGCAACGCCGTGTCCTGCTGGCAATTGATGTAACTCTTGCCAATGGTCATGGCGGCCAGCGGTGTCGAAAGCTTCGCCTTGTCAGTGAAAGTCTTGTTGGGGTGTGGGTTGAGCAGGCCGAAGGCCTTCTCGGCCAGCGCCGCATCCGCATCGTTGATGAAGGCTTCGCGCCAGATCGGGTACGGCAGCATCACGGCACCATTGTTCGCCGCGGCGATGCCATCGAACAGCGCCACATAGTGTGGCGGCACCAGGTCATTGAGGCTCTCGCCGTCCAGTGGCACGAAGGCGTTCCAGTAGATCAGGCGGCGAATGCGGTGTCCGACCTGGTCGGCCGCATGGCTGATCACCATGCCGCCGTAGCTGTGGCCCATCAGGCGCACGTCCTTCAGGTCGTGCTGATTGAGGTAGTCGACCAGCGAACCGGCTGCCTCGGCCAGCCCGGTCGTGCTGCGGTCGTCGCCCGGACGGTTGCCCGCCAGCGTCGGGCAATGGACGGTGTGTCCCTTGTCGCGCAGGTGCTGCGCGACGGGCTCCATCAGTTCGCCGGTGTGCCAGGCACCGTGGACCAGAACATAGGTATCGGCCATGAATGTCTCCTAGGGATGGGTTTACAGAATGGCGGCCATTTGCCGCACAACCGCCAATCTAGAAGCCCATCAAGGGGAAAAATCGCCGATTTGCGCCAGCGGCTTCGCCGGAATGCGCCAATCCCGCGGACCGTTCCGGAGATCAGTCGCCGCGCCGCGCCCGCACCCAGCGCAGCGGCGTCTGGCCGAAGGCGCGCTGGAAATCGCGCGCGAAATGGGAGGCGTCGGTGTAGCCGCAGCGCAGGCCGATGTCCGACATCGCCAGTCCGGCCAGCCTGGGCTGTGACAGCAAGGAGCGCGCACGCTCCATGCGTAGCTGGCGCCAGCGCCCGGCCACCGTCTCACCCGCGTCGGTGAACGCGCGGTGCAGGGTGCGCAGTGACACGCCCAGTTCGGCGGCCAGATCGGCCGCGCGCCAGCCTGGCTGATCCAGGCGTTCGAGCATGCTCTGCTGCGCCTTCTGGTGCAGCGCCTGGAGCGGCCTGGGCTGTCGATCCGGAGACACTGGTTCCAGCGCCGCCGTCAGCAAGGTACCAAACTGGCTCTCCAGCCAGTCGGGTGCCATCTGCAGCGCCAGTTCGGGCTGCCGACCCAGTTGCAGGCAGAGGGCGGACAACATCGCGCCCCAACCCTGCTCACGGTGAGCCACCCGCGCAGCCGCGGTGTCCACGGTCTGCAACCACTGGCCCACCCAGGCCCGGGGCATCTGCACCGACAAGCACCCCACCGAATGCGGGAAATGCAGCTCGTATGGCTGCACCGCATCGACCAGCACCGCATCGCCGGGCCGCAGATGCAACGTGTGACCGCCCTGCTTCACGTGCCACGCGTGTTCAGTCTGGGTGATCAAGTAGAACGGCTGGGAGCGGCTGCGCGCGATGGCGGCGGGTGTGCGGTAGACGTCCTGGGTCGATGCGCGGACGCGGTTCACCGCCAGCTGCGTCAGCGGCAAGTGGGTCAGTTCGCCGTCGAAACAGTCGGCCGCCCGCGAGCTGCAATCCATTTCGAGAAAGGCCTCGCAGATGGCACCCACCCAGTAGTCCAGGCGCTCAGGCGCACGCGCCTGCGCGGTCGTCCATTCGCGCAGACGGTAAGCAGAGGCTGAAAGCACAGCGGGCATGGACGCAATCTAGCGACCATGCCCGCCGGGGACAAGAGGAAAAGCACCAGCGCCGCAGCTGCGCATGGGGCCAGACGGGCCAGCCGCCGGGCCGCCCCCAAGGCTGGCCCAGCCCCCTCGGGGGGCAGCGACCCGCGCAGCGGTGGAGCGTGGGTGCTACAGCTGCGCGTGCATTTCCTGCACCGAGATCACGCCCAGGCTGTTCATGTGCTTCATGCCTTCGACGGCCGCTTCGGCGCCCGAGATGGTCGTGAAGGTGGTCACACGGGCCAGCAGGGCCGAAGTGCGGATCTGGCGCGAATCGGCGATCGCGTTGCGGCGCTCTTCGACCGTGTTGATGACCAGGGCGATCTCGCCGTTCTTGATCATGTCCACGATGTGCGGGCGGCCTTCGGTCACCTTGTTCACGGTAGCCACCGGCACGCCGGCGGCCAAGATCGCAGCGGCGGTGCCGCGGGTGGCGACCAGCTCGAAGCCCATGCCATGCAGCTCGCGGGCCACAGCAACGGCGCGCGGCTTGTCGCCGTTCTTGACCGTGAGGAACACCTTGCCCGAAGTCGGCAGCTTGGTGCCGGCGCCCAGCTGGCTCTTGACGAAGGCTTCGCCGAAGGTCTTGCCCACGCCCATGACTTCGCCGGTCGACTTCATCTCGGGACCGAGGATGGTGTCAACGCCCGGGAACTTCACGAACGGGAACACGGCTTCCTTGACGCTGAAGTACGGCGGGTTCACTTCCGCGCCGATACCTTGCTGGTCCAGCGTCTGGCCGGCCATGCAGCGCGCGGCCACCTTGGCCAGCTGGATGCCCGTGGCCTTGGAGACGAAGGGCACCGTGCGCGAGGCGCGCGGATTCACTTCGAGCACGTAGATCACGTCCTTGCCGTCGACCTCCTGGATCGCGAACTGCACGTTCATCAGGCCGACCACCGACAGGCCTTCGGCCATTGCCGCAGTCTGGCGCTTGAGTTCGTCCACCGTGGCCTTGGACAGGTAGTACGGCGGCAACGAGCAGGCAGAGTCGCCCGAGTGCACGCCGGCCTGTTCGATGTGTTCCATCACGCCGCCGATGAAGACGCGGCCCGAGGCGTCGCGCACGGCGTCGACGTCGCACTCGATGGCGTCGTTCAGGAAGCGGTCCAGCAGCACCGGCGAGTCGTTGCTCACCTTGACGGCTTCGCGCATGTAGCGCTCCAGGTCGCGCTGCTCGTGCACGATTTCCATCGCGCGTCCGCCCAGCACATAACTGGGGCGCACCACAAGCGGGTAGCCCAGGGCCGAGGCTTTTTCCAGCGCTTCGGGTTCGGCGCGCGCGGTGGCGTTGGGCGGCTGGCGCAGGCCCAGGTCATGCAGCAGTTTCTGGAAGCGCTCGCGGTCTTCGGCCGCGTCGATCATGTCGGGTGTGGTGCCGATGATCGGCACGCCGTTGGCCTCCAGGCCGAGCGCGAGCTTGAGCGGCGTCTGGCCGCCGTACTGAACGATCACGCCGACGGGCTTTTCCTTGTCGACGATTTCCAGCACGTCTTCCAGCGTCAGCGGCTCGAAGTACAGGCGGTCGCTGGTGTCGTAGTCGGTCGATACGGTTTCCGGGTTGCAATTGACCATGATGGTCTCGTACCCGTCTTCGCGCATCGCCAGCGCAGCGTGCACGCAGCAGTAGTCGAACTCGATGCCTTGGCCGATGCGGTTGGGACCACCGCCCAGCACCATAATCTTCTTGTTGTTCGTCGGCTCGGCCTCGCACTCGCCGTCTCCGTGACCTTCGTAGGTCGAGTACAGGTAGGCTGTGTCGGTGGCGAACTCGGCGGCGCAGGTGTCCACACGCTTGTAGACCGGGCGCACATTGAACAGCTTGCGGCGCTCGCGCACGGCGGCGTCGGTGGTCTGCAGCAGCTTGGCCAGACGGCGGTCAGAGAAGCCCTTCTTCTTCAGGCCACGCAGTGTGTCGGCATTGATCGCGTCCAGACTGGTCTTCTCCAGCTGCAGCTCGATCTTCACGATCTCTTCGATCTGGATCAGGAACCACTTGTCGATCTTGGTGAAGTGGTGCACCTCGTCCAGCGTCCAGCCAGCGGCGAAGGCATCGCCCACGTACCAGATGCGCTCGGGACCGGGCTCGCCCAGTTCACGTTCCAGGATCTCGCGGTCCTGGGTCTTTTCGTTCATGCCGTCGACGCCGACTTCCAGGCCGCGCAGGGCCTTCTGGAACGACTCCTGGAAGGTGCGACCCATGGCCATCACCTCGCCCACCGACTTCATCTGTGTCGTCAGGCGGCTGTCGGCGGTCGGGAATTTCTCGAAGGCGAAACGCGGGATCTTGGTCACCACGTAGTCGATCGAGGGCTCGAACGACGCAGGCGTGGCGCCGCCAGTGATCTCGTTGCGCAGCTCGTCCAGCGTGTAGCCAACGGCCAGCTTGGCCGCGACCTTGGCAATCGGGAAACCGGTGGCCTTTGAAGCCAGCGCCGAGGAACGCGAAACGCGCGGATTCATCTCGATCACGACCATGCGGCCGTCGGCCGGGTTGATCGAGAACTGCACGTTGGAGCCGCCGGTGTCCACACCAATCTCGCGCAGCACGGCCAGCGAGGCGTTGCGCAGGATCTGGTATTCCTTGTCGGTCAGCGTCTGGGCCGGGGCCACGGTGATCGAGTCGCCGGTGTGCACACCCATCGGGTCCAGGTTCTCGATCGAGCAGACGATGATGCAGTTGTCCGCTTTGTCGCGCACCACTTCCATCTCGTACTCTTTCCAGCCGAGCAGCGATTCTTCGATCAGCAGCTCGTTGGTCGGCGAAGCTTCCAGGCCGCGCTTGCAGATGGTTTCGAACTCTTCCGGGTTGTAGGCAATGCCTCCGCCGGTGCCGCCCAGCGTGAAACTAGGGCGGATCACGGTCGGGAAGCCAGTCATTTTCTGGACGGTCCAGGCCTCTTCCATGCTGTGGGCGATGCCCGAGCGCGCGGAGCCCAGACCGATCTTGGTCATGGCGTCCTTGAACTTCAGGCGGTCTTCGGCCTTGTCGATGGCTTCGGGCGTGGCACCGATCAGCTCGACCTTGTACTTGTCGAGCACGCCGTTGCGCCACAGGTCCAGCGCGCAGTTCAGCGCAGTCTGGCCACCCATGGTTGGCAGGATGGCAAAGCCGCCAGCGGTCAGCGGACGCTCCTTGGCGATGATCTTCTCGACCGTCTGCCAGGTGATGGGCTCGATGTAGGTGACGTCGGCCGTGGCCGGGTCGGTCATGATGGTGGCGGGGTTGCTGTTGATCAGCACCACCTTGTAGCCCTCTTCGCGCAGCGCCTTGCAGGCCTGCACGCCGGAGTAGTCGAACTCACAGGCCTGGCCGATGATGATCGGGCCGGCGCCGATGATGAGGACGGTCTGGATGTCTGTTCTTTTGGGCATGGGTTCGCGTGTGTGTCAGGGCGCCGGACTCAGGCCTGGCGCTGGGTTTCCAGTTTGTTCAGCAGCGCCTGGATGCGCTCGGCGGGCACGTTTTTCTGCATCAGTTGCAGCAGGCCGTCGCCTTCGATGATGGGCCTGAGCACCTCGGCCTCGGCCGGATAGAACTGGGCGTCCCAGGCGGCCATCTCTGTGTTGAAGGTCTCGTCGTCCCAGGTCTTTCCCTTGGCGATCAGGGTCACCAGCGGCGAAGCCTTGTTTTCGATGAAAGCCTTGCGGTAGGGCTTCTGGGCCCAGCGCTGGGCGAACCACTCCTTGTGGGGCGATTCGAGCACCAGCATGCGCTTGGCGATGGCTTTCTCGATGGCGAAGACCGGGAAACTGAAGAGCTTCATGTCAGACCTTGGCTTGTTCCATCAGACCGATGAAGCGGTCGAACAGGTACCCGATGTCGTGGGGACCGGGCGAGGCTTCCGGGTGGCCCTGGAAGCAGAAGGCTGGCTTGTCCGTGCGGGCCAGGCCCTGCAGCGTGCCGTCGAACAGGCTCACGTGCGTGGGGCGCAGGTTGGCCGGCAGGGTCTTTTCGTCGACCGCAAAACCGTGGTTCTGGCTGGTGATGGAAACGCGGCCGCTGTCCAGGTCCTTGACCGGGTGGTTGGCGCCGTGGTGGCCGAACTTCATCTTGAAGGTCTTGGCACCCGAGGCCAGCGCCATGATCTGGTGACCCAGGCAGATGCCGAAGGTCGGCGTGCCGGTTTCGATCAGTTCCTGGGCGGCGGCGATCGCGTAGTCGCAGGGCTCCGGGTCGCCGGGGCCGTTGGACAGGAAGATGCCGTCGGGCTGGTGCTTGAGCACCTCGGCAGCCGGCGTCTGCGCGGGCACCACCGTGACCTTGCAGCCACGCTCGGCCAGCATGCGCAGGATGTTCTTCTTGACGCCGAAGTCGTAAGCCACGACGTGGAACTTCGGTTCGGTCTGCTCGCCGTAGCCGCTGCCGAGCTTCCACTCGGACTGGCTCCAGGGATAGGACGCGGTGGCAGAGACGACCTTGGCCAGATCCTGGCCCGCCATGCTGGGCGCGGCCTGGGCGGCGGCGACAGCTTGTGTGCGGTGGGCGTCGGTGATGGCCTCTCCTGCCGGCAGGGCCACGATGCAGCCGTTCTGAGCGCCCTTGGTGCGCAGCAGACGGGTTAGTGCGCGGGTGTCGAGGTCGGCGATGGCCACCGTGCCTTCACGCTGCAGGTATTGGGACAGGGTCTCTTCGCTGCGGAAGTTGGACGCCAGGAGAGGCAGGTCTTTGATGATCAGGCCAGCGGCATGGATGCGGTCGGCCTCCACGTCCTCACGGTTCACGCCGGTGTTGCCGATGTGCGGGTACGTGAGGGTGACGATTTGCTGGCAGTAGCTCGGATCGGTGAGGATTTCCTGGTAGCCGGTGATCGAGGTGTTGAACACCACCTCGCCGGTCGTCTGACCGGTGGCGCCGATGGAAATCCCTGTAAAGACCGTGCCGTCGGCGAGCGCTAGTAGGGCTTTCGGGTGGACGGGAAGCACGGTTTTCTCCAGAGGTGATTCGGACACTCCCACTGCCGCCATGGGACACAGACCGAGGAGATTCGCGCTCGCTCCCGCAGGGCCGCACCAAGGGTGCGACATGGGGGGAAAGGACGGGGGACCTTGGCAGGAAGCCGGGGCGGACGCGCGGGATGCGTCGATTGCGGGTAAACCCCGGAATTATAGCCGCTCGCCTTCGGTGATCGCCCTTACAAGGACCTGTCTGAACACTGTTTTTGCGCCCGCCCTGGAAGGCCGACGCATTCAGCGCGCGGCGGCGCTGGCGTGCAGGCAGATCGCCGCGGCGGCCGCCACATTCAGCGACTCTTCGCCACCGGGCTGGACGATGCGCACCGACTGGCTGGCCAAGGCTTCCAGCGCGGCGCCGACCCCCTGCCCTTCGTGGCCCAGCACCCAGGCGCAGGGCCAGGGCAATGTCGCCTGGTGCAGGAAATCGCCTCGGTGGGAACTGGTCACCAGCATGGGCACGCCCAGATCGCCAAGGTCTTCGGGAGCGAGTACTTCCACCAGATGCAGGGCGAAATGCGCCCCCATGCCGGCGCGCAGCACCTTGGGCGACCACAGTGCGGCTGTGCCCTTGAGCGCCAGCACCTGCGCAAAGCCCATGGCTGCAGCGCTGCGCAGGATTGAACCCACGTTGCCCGCGTCCTGCAGGCGGTCGAGCACCACGGCTGCCTGCCCCAACTTCGGGCCCACTGTCGCCGGCAGGTCCCATACAAAGCCCACGCCAGCCGGCGACTCAAGGCCACTGATTCCTGCCATCAAGGCCTCGGGGACCAGCACGCGGTGTTCACAGGCGTCGCGCAGCGCATGCGGCGCCACCGGCCAGTACCGATCGCTGAACACGGCGGTCGCCGGGCGATGTCCACGGGCCAGCAAGGCGCGGCAGAGATGGTCGCCTTCCAGCCAGACCTGACCCTGCTTGCGGTAGGCCGTGCTGTCCTGCGCCAGCACGCGCAGGCGCTTGAGCAAGGGGTTGTCGCGGGAAGAGATGTGCGTCGGATCGTTCATGCGCCGCGCTCCTGCAGCAGTTGGGCCACCGGTGCAAACGAGCGGCGGTGTTCGGGCAACGGTCCCAGCTCGCGCAGGGCGCGCAGGTGCTCGGCCGTGCCATAGCCCTTGTGACGATCAAAGCCGTAACCGGGATGTTGCAGATGCAGTTCGCCAAGCATGCGGTCGCGCGTGACCTTGGCCAGGATGGATGCCGCCGAAATCGCCGGCACCAGCGCGTCGCCCGAAACGATCGCCTCGGCCACCACATCGAGCACCGGCAGCCGGTTGCCGTCGACCAGCACCTTGGTCGGCTTCAGGCGCAGGCCCTTGACCGCCCGCTGCATCGCCAGCATCGTGGCCTGCAGGATGTTGAGCCGGTCGATTTCTTCCACCGTGGCGAGGGCCACGCTGCAGCACAGCGCCTTGGCGCGGATCTCGTCGAACAGTTTTTCGCGACGCAACGCGGTCAGTTTCTTGGAGTCGGCCAGGCCCTTGATCGGCGCATGGTCGTCGAGGATCACGGCCGCCGCCACCACCGGTCCGGCCAGCGGTCCGCGCCCAGCCTCGTCGACGCCCGCGACCAGCCCGGGAGCGTCCCAGGCCAGCGGCGCCTGTTCAGCCTTCAAGAACTTTTTCGATCGCATCGGTGGCCAGTCGCGCGGTGTCGCGCTGCAGCAGATGGTGCATGTCGGTGAATCGGGCCTGCAACGCCTGTACGCGCTGCGGCGCATCCAGCCAGGCCAGCGTGGCGTCGGCCAGGGCCTGCGGCGTCGCGGCATCCTGCAGCAGCTCGGGCACCACGAATTCCTGGCTCAGGATGTTCGGCAGGCCGACCCAAGGCTGCAACTGCTTGCGCCGCATGATGATCCAGGAAAGCCAGTGCATGTTGTAGGCGATCACCATGGGCCGCTTGAACAGCGCAGCTTCCAGCGTGGCCGTGCCCGACGCGATCAGTGTCGCGTCGCACGCGGCGAGCGCTTCGTGCGAACGGCCTTCGAGAATCAGCACATCGTTCAGACCGGCCGCACGGGCATGTTCCGCGATCGCCTCGCGCAAGGCAGGCACCGCCGGAACGACAAACCGCAGTTCCGGCCGCTGGGCCCGCATCCGTACCGCCGCATCAAAGAAACGGCGCGCGAGGTACTGCACCTCGGAGCGCCGGCTGCCCGGCAGGATGGCGATCACGTCGCCCTGCTCCTCCAGCCCCAGGGCGCGCCGCGCGGCCGCGCGGTCTGGAACCAGCGGAATCACGTTCGCCAGCGGATGCCCGACATAGGTCGCGGCCACACCGTGGCGAGCCAGCAATTCGGGTTCAAACGGGAAAATGCACAGCACGTGATCGGCCGCCGCGCGCAGCTTCATCACCTTCTTCGGGCGCCAGGCCCAGAACGACGGACAGACGAAATGCACCGTGCGAATGCCTTCGGCCTTCAGCGCGGTTTCCAGGCCGAAGTTGAAATCGGGCGCATCGACCCCGATGAACAGGTCCGGACGCGACTCGCCCATCAGGCGCTCCTTCAGCTGTCGGCGGATGGCGAGGATTTCGCGCAGCTTGGGCAGCACTTCCACATAGCCGCGCACCGACAGCTTCTCGCTGGGCCACCAGGCATCAAAGCCCTGGCGGACCATGGACGGGCCACCGATGCCGCCGGCCGTCAGACCGGGCCAACGGCCCTTGAGCCCCTGCAGCAGCAGCCCGGCCAGCAGGTCTCCAGAGGCCTCCCCGGCCACCAGCGCAAAACGGCGGGTCGCGTCCATGTGGGGAACGACCGGACTAGCGGGCAATGCCACGCGTGGCGGCGGCGAGGAAGCGGCCCATCATGTCAACGTCCTCCGCACACTCGGGCGTTTCCTGGCCCAGCGCCTCGATGGCCGTGCGTGCCTGCTCCAGGGTCAGGCCCTGGCGATAGAGCAGCTTGTGCATCTGCTTCACAGCAGCGAGGCGGGTCGGCGAGAAATCGCGGCGGCGCAGGCCCACCTGGTTGAAACCGCGCACTGCCAGCGGGTTGCCGTCCACCAGCATGAACGGCGGCACGTCCTGCGTGACGGCACTGGCAAAACCGACCATGGCATGCGCACCGACCGAGACGAACTGGTGAATGCCGGTCAGACCGCCCACCGTCACCCAGTCGGCCAGGTTCACGTGCCCTGCCAGCGTGGTGTTGTTGGCCAGGGTGGTGTGGTTGGCCACATGGCAGTCGTGTGCGATGTGCGTGTACGCCATGATCCAGTTGTGGTTGCCCACCGTGGTCACGCCGCCCGCTCCCGGCACGCCGAGATTGAAGGTGCAGAACTCGCGGATCGTATTGTGGTCACCGATGATCAGTTCGGTCGGCTCGCCCGCGTACTTCTTGTCCTGCGGCACCGCGCCGATCGAGTTGAACTGGAAGATGCGGTTGTGTGCACCGATCGTGGTGCGGCCCTCGATCACGCAGTGCGCGCCGATCGTTGTGCCGGGGCCTACCTTCACATGGGGGCCGATGATGGTGTATGGCCCGACCGCGACCGAGCTGTCCAGCTCGGCGGCGGGGTCCACCAGGGCGGTGGCATGAACCTGCGTCATGACGCGCTCCCGGCCGGTCAGGAGACCGTGCGCATGGTGCACATCAGCTCGGCCTCGCACACCACGTCGTTGCCCACACGAATCACGCCCTTGAACTTGTAGATGCCGGCGCGCACGCGGTCCAGCTCGATGTCCATGATCAGTTGGTCACCGGGCTCGACCGGACGCTTGAATCGGGCGCCATCGATGCCCGCAAAGTAGTAAACCGTGTTGTCGTCCATGGTCACGCCGGCTGTGTCGAACGCCAGCAGCGCCGCGGCCTGCGCCATGGCTTCGAGCATCAGCACACCCGGCATCACCGGACGGTTCGGAAAGTGGCCGCCGAAAAACGGCTCGTTGATCGTGACGTTCTTCAGCGCCTTGATGCGCTTGCCTTTTTCCAGCTCAAGCACCCGGTCCACCAGCAGGAACGGATAACGGTGCGGCAGTTGCTTGCGAATCTGGTGGATGTCCATGGTGAGGCTCAATTCTTGTTGGAGTCGGTGTCGTTGCGTTGTTCGAGGGCACGCACGCGCTCGCGCAGGCGGTTGAGCTGCTTGAGCGAGACGGCGTTCTTTTCCCAGGCCGCATTGTCGTCGATGGGGAACATGCCGGTGTACAGCCCCGGCTTGTGGATCGAGCGCGTGACCACGGTCGCGGCCGAGATGTTCACGCGGTCGGCAAGCGTCAGATGCCCCAGCACGATCGCGCCACCGCCAACGGTGCAATGCGCGCCAATCGTGGCCGTACCTGCCACGCCGACGCAACCGGCCATGGCCGTGTGATCGCCGATGCGCACGTTGTGGCCGATCTGAATCAGGTTGTCGAGCTTGACCCCGTTGCCGATGACTGTGTCATCCAACGCGCCACGATCGATGCATGTGTTGGCGCCGATCTCGACGTCGTCGCCGATGCGCACGGCGCCCAGTTGCTCGATCTTGACCCACTCGCCCTGATGCGGCGCGAAGCCAAAGCCGTCGGCTCCGATGACCACCCCGGAGTGAAGGATGCAGCGTCGCCCGACCACACAGCGTTCGCCGATGGTGACGCGTGCATACAGCAACGTGCCGTCACCAAGCACGGAATCCCTGCCCAGCACACAATGGGATCCGATGCGGGCCCCATCCCCCACACGGGCGCCCTCCCCGATCACCGCAAACGCCGCAATCGACACGTCCGCGCCAATCACGGCCGTTGGATGGATGCTCGCCAGGGGATCGATCCGCGGAGGATCGACGGGCGCATGCTGCGCACGCCACCATTGGGTCAGGCGCGCGAAATAGAGGTAGGGGTCGTCGGTGACGATGCAGGGGCCACGACCGCTGGCGGCCTCCTGCAACGCGGGCGGCACGATCAGGGCGCCGGCCGCGGTGGTCTGGATCTGGCTGGCGTAACGCGCCTGGGCAACAAACGAAAGCTCATTGCCACCGGCAGATGCCAGTGGAGCAAGTCGTTCAATGGAAAGCTGGGCATCACCCAGCAACTGCCCACCCAGGGCTTCGACGATGGCGCCGAGAGGCCGGGACACGATGGGCCCCGGGCCTTACTTGGCGCTGTTCAAGCCGTTGAGCACCTTGTCGGTGATGTCGTGCTTGGGATTGATGTACACCGCTTCCTGCAGGATCAGGTCGAACTTCTCGGACTCGGCCACCTGCTTGATGACACGGTTGGCCTTGTCAAGCACCAGTTGCAGCTCTTCGTTCTTGCGCATGGTGACGTCTTCCTGGAACTCCCGCTGCTTGCGCTGGAAGTCACGGTCCTGATCCACCAGTTGCCGCTGGCGGGTCACACGCTGCGCTTCGGGCAGTGTGGGCGCATCGCGCTCAAACTTGTCGGAAGCAGCCTTGAGCTGGGCACCGACCGTCTGAAGATCTTTCTCGCGGCGGGAGAACTCCTGCTCCAGCTTGGCCTGTGAAGCCTTGGCCATGTTGGCCTCGCGCAGCACGCGCTCGGTGTTCACGAAACCGATACGGAAATCCTGGGCCATGGCCGACAGGCTCACGCAGGCAGCCGCCATCAGGACAAACAGAGGGCGGAGATTGCGGCGCTGAAGGGTCTTCATCAAAACGAGGTTCCGATCTGAAACTGGAATTTCTGGATTCTATCGCCCGAGAACTTGCGCACCGGGTTCGCCAGAGCGAAACGCAGGGGGCCGACCGGGGAGATCCAGCTCAGGCCGATGCCCACCGACGACCTCATCTTGCTCAGGTCGACGCTCTCGGACTCACCGTATACGTTGCCTGCATCCACGAAGGCGAACCAGCGCAGCGTCCGGTCGTTGCCGGCACCCGGGAACGGAGCGATGAATTCGGCGTTGAACACGATGTTGCGCGAGCCACCGATATTGACGGTTTCACCCGTTGTCGAACCCGTGACCGCTGAGGTCGGACCCAGTGTGCCCTGCTCGAAGCCTCGGACCGAGCCAAGGCCACCGCCGTAGAAGTTGCGCAAAACCGGGAACGGCTTGCCACCCAGTCCCTTGCCAACACCCAGCTCGGTGTTGAACGCAAAGGTGTATTGGCGGGTGATCGGAAGATATTGCTGGAACTGGTAGGTCAGCTTGGCGTAGCGGCGATCACCACCAAGTCCAAACTCCGAGTTGATGCGCTGCAGCCTCCCTGTGGTCGGCACCAGTGCACTGTCGCGGTTGTCGCGAGCCCAGCCGATGGTCGCCGGCAGGTAGGTACCACCTTGGTCGGCATAGGCCTCGGGCAGCTTGTCACCGGCGGTGACCTTGACCCGTTCCGCCCCCACGCCGAAGAACACCGTGTCGGTTTCGGTGAACGGCACGCCGAAGCGGACACCGACGCCGGGAGTGGCAATTTCGTAGTCGCCACCCTGTGCGTCGTACGGACGGGTGGTCTTGTAGTACACGTCGAAGGTCCGGGAAATGCCGTCCTGCGTGAAGTACGGGTTGGTCGTGCTCAGCACGAACTGACGGTTGTACTTGCTGGTGTTCAGGTCCAGGCCGAGGTAGTTGCCGGTACCGAACACGTTCTCCTGCTTGATGCTGGCGATGAACGAGAGCTTGTCGGCCTGCGAATATCCGGCACCGATGGACAGGTTGCCGGTGGGCTTTTCAGCAACCGTCACGGTGACATCCACCTGGTCGTTGGTGCCCGGCACAGGTTCGGTTTCCACGCCGACTTCGGTGAAAAAGCCCAGACGGTCGATGCGATCGCGCGAGAGACGGATCCGGTCACTGTCGTACCAGGCCGACTCCAGCTGACGGAACTCGCGACGGATGATTTCGTCGCGGGTGCGGTTGTTGCCTTCGATGTTGATGCGGCGCACGTACACGCGGCGCGACGGTTGCGCTCGCAGGGCAAACGAGACGCGGTTGTTGGCGCGGTCGACCAGCGGCACCGCCTCGACCTGGGCAAAGGCGTAACCGAAAGCACCGAAATAATCGGTGAAGGCTTTGACCGTGCGACTGACTTCTTCCGCGTTGTAGGCCTCACCGGCCTTGATCGTCACCAGCGACTTGAACTCCTGTTCTTTGCCGAGGTACTCACCTTCCAGCGCGATGCCGGACACAACGAAACGGTTGCCTTCGGTCACGTTGACCGTGACCGACATGTCGCGCTTGTCGGGAGAGATGGCCACCTGTGTCGAATCGACCTTGAACTCCAGGTAGCCGCGCGAGAGGTAATAGGAGCGCAGCGTTTCGAGATCGGCGTTGAGCTTGGCGCGCGAGTAACGGTCGGCCTTGGTATACCAGCTCATCCAGCCGCCGGTGTCCAGATCGAACAGATCGCGCAGGGTGGACTCGGAGAAGGCCTTGTTGCCGACGATCCGGATTTCCTTGATCTTGGCAGTGTCACCCTCGACCACGTTGAAGTTGAGGTTCACACGGTTGCGCTCACCCGGCGTAACCGTGGTGACCACCTGAGCCGCATACATGCTGCGGTTGATGTACTGACGCTTGAGTTCCTGCTCGGCACGGTCGGCGAGGGCCTTGTCGAACGGACGCCCTTCAGCCAGTCCCACATCCCGCAAGGCCTTCTTGAGGATGTCGGCGTCGAATTCCTTGATGCCTGTGAAGCTGACGTCGGCCACCGAGGGCCGTTCTTCAACTATCACCACCAGGACATCACCATTGATCTGAAGGCGCACATCGGAGAACAGTCCCAGCCCGAACAGCGCACGGATCGCCGTGGACCCCTTGTCGTCGTTGTACTGGTCACCGATCCGGAATGGCAGCGAGGCGAATACCGTTCCTGGTTCGACGCGCTGCAGGCCCTCGACACGGATGTCCTTGAGCAGGAACGGGTCAACGGCCCATGCGGGCAGTGCCATCAGGAGAGCGGAGGCAACGGCGGACAGCTTCAGTCCACGCAGGCCGGAGGTAATTGGTTTCATGAAGAGAGAGATCGTTCAGCCCACGAGACGGGAGATATCGTTGAAGAGGGCAACGCACATGAGGGCCAGCAGCACAGCCACTCCCCCTCGCTGCAGCCGCTCCAGCCAGACGTCGGACACGCCGCGGCCGGTCACACCCTCCCAAAGATAATACATCAGGTGCCCTCCATCGAGGACGGGCAGTGGCAGCAAGTTGAGCACGCCCAGACTCACGCTGATCAGCGCCAGAAACACGAGATATTGCGTGAGGCCCATGCTGGCGGATTTGCCTGCGTAGTCGGCAATCGTCAGCGGGCCGCTGATGTTCTTGAGCGAAGCCTCGCCAATCACCATGCGCCCCATCATCTTCAGGGTCAGCCAGGACACTTCCCAGGTGCGCTGGACCCCCATCCAGGCACCCTCGAGAAAACCGTAACGAACCGTTGTCATGGCGGGCGCCGCACCAACAAACGCGCCGATGCGCCCGATCCAGACGTCTCCCGCCCTCTCCGGCCTGGGCAAAACCCTCAGGCTCAGCGACTGTCCGCCACGGACGATGTCCCAGATCTGTTCGACAGCCTTGCCGTCGGCGTCCACGCCCGCACGAATTCTCTGACGCAAGGCAGCACCGTCGGTCACCGGCTTGCCGTCGGTGCGAAGCACCCGGTCCCCTTCTCGCAGGCCGGATGCAGCGGCCGCACCGTCAGCCATGATCTCGCCCATGACCGGCTCGGTCCAGGGCGTCAGAATTCCGATGCGCTGAAACAGCTTTGCGTCAGCCTCCTTGACATCGAGTTGGCTCAGCGGCAACGTGATTTCGCGCGTCGCTCCACCCTCTTCCCTCGCCACAGCCAGTCGCATATCGGTGTTCGACAAAGCCGCCTGGGTCAAGCGCCAGCGAAGATCTTCAAAGGAGCGCACGTCGGTGGCTTCGTCTTCGCCAGCCGCTGCCTCGCGCACCCATTCGCCGCCAGACAAGCCTGCGCGCTCGGCCAAGGAACCCGCAACCGGGGCGGCCAGCACCGGCTTGGGTTCTTCAACCCCGCTCCAGTTCACCACGGCATACAGCACCATCGCCAGCAACAGGTTGGCCACGGGCCCCGCGGCGACCACCAGTGCACGGGACCGCAGCGGCTGGGTATTGAAAGCAAGATGCCGCTCGGCAGGATCCACCGTCCCCTCCCGTTCATCGAGCATGCGCACATACCCCCCCAACGGCAGTGCACAGATCACGAACTCTGTCGGGCTGCCAGCCTTTTGCCAGCGCAGCAGTGGTTTGCCGAAACCGACCGAAAACCGCAACACCCTGATGCCACAGGCGACCGCCACCCGGTAGTGGCCGTATTCATGCACTGCAATCAGCAGGCCCAGCGCAACGACAAAAGCAATCAACGTGGTCATGGATCCTCCGCGATTCAAAAGGCCCGGGGCTGCTTGGGCCGACCGGATGGAATGGGATCAACCGCCGCTGCGAGCCACCTGGGTGGAGGCCAGGGCGCGCGCCTGTGCATCCAGTTCGAGCAAGTCTTCGAGACTGCCAGGTTTGGAGGGCACCAGGGCTGCCAAAGTTGCATGGTTGACCGCATGGATCTGGTCAAACCTCAGGCGCCGGTCCAGGAACGCGGCAACGGCCACTTCGTTGGCCGCATTGAGCACCGCTGTCGTGCCCGACGGGCCTGCCAACGCTTCCCAGGCCAGCTTCAGACCAGGGAAACGCAGATCGTCCGGCTTTTCAAACGTCAGCGCACCCAGCGTGGAGAAATCCAGCGCGGAAGCGCCGGACGCCATGCGTTCCGGCCAGGACAGGCCGTAGGCGATCGGTACGCGCATGTCGGGCGTGCCAAGCTGGGCGACCACCGAGCGGTCATGGTATTGCACCATCGAGTGGATCACGCTCTGCGGATGGATCACCACCTCGATGCTTGATGGCTCCAGACCGAACAGGAAATGCGCTTCGATCACTTCCAGCGCCTTGTTCATCATCGTCGCCGAGTCGACCGAAATCTTGCGTCCCATGACCCAGTTCGGGTGCGCGCAGGCTTCCTCCGGCGTCACTCGCGAGAGCGTTGCCGGGTCCCTCTGGCGGAACGGACCGCCCGAGGCAGTCAGCAGGATCTTCTCGACGCGGCGCGACCAGGTGGACGCATCTTCGGGCAACGACTGGAACACCGCGGAGTGCTCGCTGTCGATGGGCAGCAGCGTGGCGCCACCATCACGCACGGCCTGCATGAACCAGTCGCCGCCGACCACCAGCGCTTCTTTGTTTGCCAGCAGCAGCTTTTTCCCGGCACGCGCCGCCGCCAACGCCGGCTCCAGACCGGCGGCCCCCACAATGGAGGCCATCACGGCGTCCACCTGCGGATCGGCGCTGACCTCGCACAGGGCCCTGGTGCCATCCAGCACCGTCACCGCCAAGCCCAGATCCTTGACCTTGGCGGCGAGCTCGCGCGCATGCACTTGACTGGCCATCACGGCGTACTGCGGACGGTGTGCCTGGCATTGCGCCAGCAGCAGATCGACCTGGGTCGACGCGGTCAGCGCAAACACCCGGTAGCGGTCCGGATGGCGTGCGATCACGTCCAGCGTGTTCGTGCCGATCGATCCGGTAGACCCCAGGACGGTGACGTTCTGCAATGCCAAGCTCATGTCTCCATCAGTTGGGTCAGCAACATCGCCACCGGCAGCACCGGCAGCAATGCATCGACCCGGTCCAGCACGCCGCCGTGACCTGGCAGCAGCTGGCTCGAATCCTTCATGCCGGCGCCACGTTTGACCAGCGACTCCAGCAAATCTCCCACCACACTGGTGGCGGTCAGAAACACGACCGCCAAACCCAACCACAGCGGCCCGGCGTCCCACAGGCGGCTGAACAGGCTCGGCGCACCCACATCGTAGGTGGCATCAAACCACAGCCAGAACCACGCCAGCAGGCCGACACCTGCAAAGCCACTGATGGCGCCTTCCCAGCTCTTGCCCGGGCTCAGGGTCGGCGCGAGTTTGCGTTTTCCAAAGGCCCGACCGCCTGCATACGCTGCGATGTCGGCAGCCCAGACCAAAGTCAGGATGGACAGCAGAAACACGAGCCCGATCTGGCGTGCCTGCACCAGTGCGAGCCAAGCGCAGCCCAGCAGCAGCAAGCCGACGACCAGCCGCGGCAACGCAGGCCAGGCCTGCCAGCCGCTCACACCGCGTCGCAACATCACCAGTGCCAGCAGCAGCCAGGTTGCCGAGGCGCCTGCCCAGACCGGGAACCATCCCCGGTCGAGCCCACCCCACCACCAGAACGCGAGCATCAGCAGCCCCAGCGCGACGCCCACCAGGCGGGCGCCCATCGCGCCAATGCCATTCAAACGTGCCCATTCCCAGCCTGCGGCGCTCACCATCAGCACGGCGAGCGCGGCAAACGGTCCGATCGAACCATGGAACATGGCTGGCAACAGAACTGCCAGCAGCAACAGCGCCGTGATGATGCGCTGCTTAAGCATGCGTCCGGCCAACTGCAGCTGGCGGAGCCTGCGTCACTTGCTCCGAGGTCTGTCCGAAGCGGCGCTCACGACCGGCGAAATCTGCAAATGCCCGGTCGAGCTCGCCGGCATCGAAGTCGGGCCAGAGGCAAGATGTGAAAAACAGCTCCGTGTACGCGCACTGCCAGAGAAGGAAGTTGCTGATGCGCATCTCGCCGCCGGTACGGATCAGAAGATCCGGATCGCCCACGTGCGCCAGCGCTGTGGTTTCACACAATGCTGCTTCGGTGACTTCACGTCCCTGCTCTACCAGCTTGCGGGCTGCCTGGGCAATGTCCCATCGCCCCCCGTAGTTGAAGCAGACATTGAGGACCATGCGATCGTTGGCGGCCGTGGTCTGCTGCGCCTTTTCAAGGCCTTGCAGGAGGCGCGGCGACAGACCAGTCGAGTCGCCGGGAAAGTGCAGACGAACGCCGTTCTTGTTCAGCTTGGGCACTTCCCGCGACAAGGCCAGCACCAGCAGCTCCATCAGGCCAGACACCTCTTCCTGCGGGCGGTTCCAGTTCTCGGAAGAAAACGCAAACACGGTGAGTACCTGGACATTGCGCTCCAGGCAGGCCCGCACCGTCCGGCGCAAAGCATCCACCCCCTGCTTGTGCCCAGCCACGCGCGGCAGATGCCGTTTCTTGGCCCAGCGCCCATTGCCATCCATCACGATGGCCACATGGCGCGGCACCACCGCGACGGGCGTGTTGACAGATTGGGAACGGGAAGCCATGGGGACGCGGAATGCGCTGGGGTCAGACCGCCAGGATTTCCTGCTCCTTGGAGGCAACCAGCCGGTCCACCTCGACGATCATTCGATCGGTCAGCTTCTGGATGTCTTCCACCGAGCGGCGCTCATCGTCTTCCGACGCCAGCTTGTCCTTCACCAGCTTCTTGATGTGCTCGTTGGCATCGCGGCGCAGGTTGCGGATCGCCACCTTGGCGCCCTCGCCTTCGCCCTTGACCATCTTGGTCATTTCCTTGCGGCGCTCTTCGGACATGGGAGGCATCGGCACACGGATCAGGTCGCCCTGACTCTGAGGATTCAGCCCCAGATCGGACTCGCGGATGGCCTTCTCGATCTTGGCACCCATGCCCTTTTCCCAGGGCGCCACACCAATGGTGCGGGCATCCAGCATCGACAGGTTGGCCACCTGCGACAGCGGCAGCATGGAACCGTAGTAGTCCACATGCACGGTGTCCAGAATCTGGGGGTTGGGACGCCCGGTGCGCACCTTGGACATGCTGCCCTTGAGCGACTCCAGCGACTGCTGCATCTTGTGTTCGGCGTTCTGACGGATTTCAGCGATGCTCATGAATGCTCCTAAGAATGACGGGGGCTCGAAGCCACGCCTGCGTCAGACGTGAACCAGGGTTCCCTCGTCGCCGCCCAGCACCACATTGCGCAGTGCACCGGGCTTGAAAATCGAAAACACCTTGACCGGCAGCTTCTGGTCGCGGCACAGCGCAAACGCAGTGGCGTCCATGACCTGCAGGTTCTTGGCCATGGCCTCGTCGAAAGTGAGCGAGGCGTAACGGGTGGCTTTGGGATCCTTGTTGGGGTCGGCGGTGTAGACGCCGTCCACCTTGGTCGCCTTGAGCACGATCTCGGCGCCGATCTCGGCGCCACGCAAGGCCGCCGCCGTGTCTGTGGTGAAGAAAGGGTTGCCGGTACCCGCGGCGAAGACCACCACCTTGCCCTCTTCGAGGTACTGCAGGGCCTTGGGGCGCACATAGGGCTCGACCACCTGCTCGATGGCAATCGCGGACATCACGCGAGCGACCAGCCCGGCCTTGTCCATGGTGTCGGCCAAGGCCAGCGAGTTCATCACCGTGGCCAGCATTCCCATGTAGTCGGCCGTGGCGCGGTCCATCCCGACAGCCCCGCCAGCGACGCCGCGAAAGATGTTGCCGCCGCCGATCACGATCGCCACCTGGACACCTAGGCGAGTCACTTCGGCAATCTCCTCCACCATGCGGACGATGGTGGCCCGGTTGATGCCAAAGGCATCGTCGCCCATGAGGGCCTCACCGGAGAGTTTCAGCAGAATGCGTTGGTAGGACGGCATGGACAAATTCCTGTATTCAACTCTTGTTGTAGCGCTTGCTGCGTACCCAGCCAGCAAGTGTAGCGAGGACCGGCACCCGATTCAGGTACCCAAGGTCATGACTCCGTAAAAATCGGCCAGCCAGATGTGACAACGGGCCTTGCGGCCCGTTGTCTGGATCAGCGGCAGGCGCGAGATCCGCGGTATCAGGCACCCTTGGCAGCAGCCACCTGGGCAGCCACTTCGGCCGCAAAGTCGTCGACCTTCTTCTCGATACCTTCACCAACCACGTACAGGGTGAAGCCCTTGGCGGTGGTGTTGGCCGCCTTCAGGTAGGCACCCACGGTCTGCTTGCCGTCGGCAGCCTTCACGAAGACCTGGTCAAACAGGGACACTTCCTTGAGGTACTTCTGCACCGAACCGTCCACCATCTTGGCGACGATGTCGGCCGGCTTGCCAGACTCGGCGGCCTTGGCGGCAGCCACCGAGCGCTCGCGCTCGATCAGCTCGGCCGGCACATCGGCACTGGTCAGGGAGACCGGCTTCATGGCAGCCACGTGCATGGCCACATCCTTGGCGGCCACGGCGTCACCATCGAATTCCACGACCACACCGATGCGGGTGCCGTGCAGGTAGCCAGCCAGCTGGCCGCCGTTGGCCCAGCGCTGGAAGCGGCGGAACGACATGTTTTCGCCGATCTTGCCGATCAGGCCCTTGCGCACGTCTTCCAGGGTGGGGCCGAAGCCGTCCTGCTCATAGGCCAGAGCACCCAAGGCGGCGATGTCGGCCGGGTTGTGATCTGCAACCAGCTTGGCGGCGGCATTGGCCAGCGCCAGGAAGCTGTCGTTCTTGGTCACGAAGTCGGTTTCGCAGTTGACTTCGATCAGGGCACCGGTGGCGCCATTGATGGCGGAAGCAACCACGCCTTCGGCGGTCACGCGGCTGGCGGCCTTGCCAGCCTTGGTGCCCAGCTTGACGCGCAGCAGCTCTTCGGCCTTGGCCATGTCGCCATCGGCCTCGGTCAGCGCCTTCTTGCACTCCATCATGGGAGCGTCGGTCTTGGCGCGCAGTTCGGCGACCATGCTTGCGGTAATTGCCATGTCAGTTCTCCATTGTCCGGACCCGCCAGGCGGGTCCACACTGTTCATTGATCGGTTTCGCTTGTGAAAAAGGGGCTACTGGAGCCCCTCGTTCGCACAGGCGGCGAGGCTCAGGCGGCCGCGTCTTCCTTGACTTCGACGAACTCGTCGGAACCTTCGGCCACAGCCTTGACCACATCGGTCACGGCATTGGCACGGCCTTCGAGGATCGCGTCGGCGATGCCACGGGCGTACAGGGCCACGGCGCGGGCCGAGTCATCGTTGCCTGGAATCACGTAGTCGATGCCGACCGGCGAGTGGTTGGTGTCCACCACGCCCACCAGCGGAATACCCAGCTTCTGGGCTTCAGAGATCGCAATCTTGTGGAAGCCCACGTCGATCACGAAGATGGCGTCCGGCAGGGCGTTCATGTCCTGAATGCCGCCGATGTCCTTCTCAAGCTTTTCCATTTCGCGGGCGAACATGAGCTGCTCCTTCTTGCTCATGCTTTCCAGGCCAGCTTCCTGCTGGGCCTGCATGTCCTTGAGGCGCTTGATGGAGGTCTTGACGGTCTTGAAGTTCGTCAGCATGCCACCCAGCCAGCGCTGGTCAACGAAGGGCACGCCGGCGCGACGGGCTTCAGCGGCAACGATTTCGCGCGAAGTGCGCTTGGTGCCGACCATCAGGATGGTGCCGCGGTTGGCGGACAGCTGCTTCACGAACTTGGCAGCTTCCTCGAACATCGGCAACGTCTTTTCGAGGTTGACGATGTGGATCTTGTTGCGATGGCCGAAGATGAACGGCGCCATCTTGGGGTTCCAGAAGCGGGTCTGGTGTCCGAAGTGGACGCCGGCTTCCAGCATTTCGCGCATGGAGATGGACATGATGTATTCCAGAGGTTGGGTCTAAAATCCAGCCCCGACCGGTTCGAGATTCACCGCCTGAAAGCAGTTGATTCATCGACCCGGCACCTGGTTGGGCTGGTTTGGGATTTGCTATGCTGCTTTGGGCGCTTCCGCACCCTAGATCAGCAAAGCCCATCGATTATAGCAGGCCATCCAGGTTTCCCTTCGCCCCAGGCAATGGCGTCCGCGACGCTTGACAGCGAACATCGGTCGTCACTGCACGCACACCCTTTCATGTCAGCCTCCCTCCAGACACCCAGTTCCGTCTCCGCACCTGTCGGGAGAACAGCGAGTTTCCAAAACACCTGCAACCGGAGCATCTCTTGAGACTCGCCGTCGTCGGAGCCGGGGTTGTGGGCGTCACGACTGCTTACGAACTGACGCAGGACGGGCACGAAGTCACGGTGTTCGAACGCTGCAGCACAGCCGCCGAGGGCGCCAGTTTTGCCAATGCGGGTCTGCTGGCACCCGAATGGATGGCCGCAAGAGCATCCCTGCACTGGAAAAATGCACAGAAATCGGGGCTGGGCGGCTGGTGGCAAGGCCTCACGCGCACCAAACAACCAACCTATCTGGATCCAGGCCCAGGCATTCTGGCCATCGCGAAGTACGGCGCAGAACGGCTGGCCGCCCTTTGCGAGCACTTGCAGATCACCGTCGACAGCCATCAGGGAATGATGGTGGTCTGGAGAGATCCGCGCGACAGTGCTGTCGCAGAGGAGCTGCGCGCCAGCATGCGTGCCATGGGTGGCGAATGCCACCTCATGCCTGGCGACCAGGCCCGTGCGCTTGAACTGGCACTCAATACCGAGACCCCGCTGCACGGCTCCATGGTCATGCCAGATGCCTGGTCGGTGAACTGCCGCCAGTTCACACTGGCCCTGCGTGCACGCGCACAGCAAGATGGCTGCCGGTTCGAGTTCGGGCGGCCTGTCACTGCGCTGCAGCCTGGGCGACCGGTCCACCTGGTGCATGGCTCCGGCGAGACGGACCAGTTCGACGGTGTGGTGCTGTGCTCAGGGGCGACCTCCGACGCATTGTTGCGGCAAATTGGTGTTGAGCTTCCTTTGGAGAACCACGTCGGGCACTCGCTGAGCGCCTCGGTGCGCGAATCGATCGATGCCCCGGTGGCCGTCGTGCACGACCTGCGTCAAGGCGTTTCGATTGCCCGCATGGCACAGCGGGTGCGCGTCAGTGGCCCACTGAACAGAACCAGCAAAACAGATCGCCCGGAGGAGCATTTCAGACGTCTGTACAAGGTGCTCGATGACTGGTTTCCCGGTGCGATCCGCCTGGGTCAGGCTGGCGGAGTTCAGGAGTGGAGCGCCCAGGTCAGCAACACCCCCGATGCATTGCCTGTAATCGGTGAGACTGCTGTGCCGCACGTATGGATCAACAGCGGGCATGGCGTGCACGGCTGGGTCATGGCCTGTGCAAGTGCCCGCCTGCTGGCAGACCAGGTCGGCGGACTCACTGCCGAGATCGACGCCGGGGCCTACAGCGCACAGCGCTGGACCAACTGACGGCACTTGCCATCGCCTTGCCACGGGTTCGTGGTGAAATGCCATCAGAAACGCCATCGACTGCACAGAATTGACGCAAAGCCCTTCGGGCGAGGCGTGACCGCAAACGGCCTCCTTGACGTGCATGGATCGGCCCCGCAGGATCGACAGGCATTTTTCTCAACCCGAAGGAGTCAGATCATGGGAATGTTCAGTTTCATCAAGGAAGCCGGCGAAAAGCTGTTCGGCATCGGTCACGCTCAGGCTGCGCAAGCTGCAGCCCCTGCTGCCCCCGGCGCAGACCAGATCGCTGCGCTGAACCAGACCGCCGCCCAGGCGATCGCCAAATACATCCAGAGCATGAATCTCAATGTGGACGCGCTGGACGTGGGCTACGACGCCGCCAGCGAAACCGTCACGGTGTCGGGTGTCGCACCGGACCAGACCACCAAGGAAAAGGTCATCCTGTGCTGCGGCAACGTGGCCAACGTCGCCACCGTCAACGACCTGATGACGGTCTCGACCCCGGAACCTGAGTCGCAGATGTACACCGTGGTCAAGGGCGACAACCTGTCGAAGATCAGCAAGGAGTTCTACGGCACGCCCAACAAGTACCCGCAGATATTCGAAGCCAACCGCCCGATGCTGAGCCACCCGGACAAGATCTACCCGGGTCAGGTGCTGCGCATCCCTCCCGCCTGAGTGGCATGCGGCGTATCGGCAGCCACCATCCGGAGCCGCTGTACAGCGTGGAGGCCACGCGTGCCATCGAGCATGCGCTGACCTCTGCCCTTCCGCCCTTTGCCTTGATGACCCGCGCCGGGACGGCCACGGCGCAGCTCGCTCGGTCACTGGCCCCCCACGCCCGGCGCATCTGGATCGCCTGCGGGCCCGGCAACAACGGTGGCGATGGCCTGGTCGCTGCCCGCCACCTGCACGAGGCGCGGCACACCCACCCCGGTGCCGCGGAGGTTGTGGTCACCCTGTGCTGCACCGAACCGGGACGGCTTCCTGAAGACGCAGCGAGAGCACTCGCCGAAGCACTGGCTGCTGGTGTCTGCATCGCCCACGCCCCACCCGACGGTGCCGACCTGGTGATCGACGCCCTGCTCGGCATCGGCGCACGAAATGCTCCCTCCGCCCTGATCGCGGAACACCTCTTGCAGATGCATGCATTGGCATGCCCGGTGCTGGCTGTCGATGTGCCCAGCGGCCTGATGGCAGACACTGGTGTCTACCTCGGGCCCGCGCCGCACACATCGAATGCCCCGCGCCACACACTCTCCCTGCTGACGCTCAAACCCGGTCTGTTCACCGCCGACGGTCGGGATCTGGCTGGCACCGTGTGGTTCGACCCGCTGGAGCCCCATGGGTCGGCCAGCCCCCTGCCCGTCGCGCAGCTGTTCGGACAGGACGGCGGCAAGCCAACGAGCCGTTCGCATGCCACCCACAAAGGCTCCCAAGGCGACGTGGTGGTCATCGGTGGGCAGGACATCACCCAAAGTGGTGCTGGCATGACCGGTGCGGCCATCCTGGCGGCCCGGGCCGCCCTGCATGCCGGCGCGGGACGCGTCTACGTCGGATTGCTGGGTGACCACAGCGACGCGGTCCGCTGGGACCCGCTGTGTCCCGAACTGATGTTCCGCCGCTCCGGGCTGCTTGCGCAGGCGCGTGACCTGATGGCGGACGCGACCGTGGTTTGTGGTTGCGGCGGAGGAACGGCGGTGGCCGATGTGCTGCCAGTCCTGCTCTCGAGCTGTGTGTCGCTGGTGCTCGACGCCGATGCGCTCAACCATCTGGCGGAAGACCCCGTCCTGCAAACCCTCATGGCGCAACGCCAGACGCGTGGCGTCCAGACGGTGATCACTCCCCACCCGCTGGAAGCAGCTCGACTGCTGGGCACCGGCACCCGGGAAGTGATGGGGGACCGGTTGCAAGCGGCAACCGCCCTGAGCCTGCGCTTCGGCGTCACCTGCGTGCTCAAGGGCTCGGGCACCGTCGTTGCTGCACCAGGGCAGACACCGCACATCAACAGCAGTGGCAATCCCGCGCTGGCCACCGCCGGCACTGGCGATGTGCTGGCCGGCTGGATCGGCTCCCTTTTGACCCAGGCCAGACGGGCAGGTAGCGATCCGCTGACCGCCGTACTCGCCGCGGTCTTCGCACACGGCCATCTGGCCGACCAGTGGGTGGCTGGGAGCGAAGAAACGCTCACCGCCCACCGCCTTGCGATGGGCATCGGTTCAGCGGGAATACGTTGATCAGCCCAGCAGGATCAGACCGACCTGCAACAGAACGATCAGCACCAGCACCGACAGGTCCACTCCACCGATCAGCGGCAGCACCCGGCGAACTGGCTTGAGGATCGGGCTGCACAACCGGTCCAGCATGCCCATCAACGGCGATCCCGGCTGCACCCAGGACAACACAGCGTAGACCAGCAGCATCACCATCAGCCCCTGCAGCATCACCCGCACCAGCAACCTCAATGCAAGTTCGGGAATGACCAGCAGGATCGACGATGACACCGCGGCTGGCAGCAAGGCCGCTTGCAGCAGCACCCAAAGCACTCCGTAACCCAGCGCCAGCACCACCGCGGCGGCAAGGCTGCCCCAGTCGACGCGGCTCTGGACCAGCGACCGCGGCAACAGCTTGCGCAGAGGCGCTACCAGCCAGTGGGTCAGGGCCATCACGAAGCGACCGGGCTGGGCTGACATGTTGACCTTCACCTGGTTCATCCAGGCACGCAGCAACGCCGCGCCCACCATCAGGAAGCCTGCCGTCTCCAGCAGGAACAGCACCACCGCCCGCATCAGCGACGCCCCTTCCGGGTATTGCCTGGCGCTCCGCGCTCGGTGCCCCTGTCCGGACCCCGAGCTGCCTTGCGTGCCGCGCGCGAACCGGATGGCTTCGGGGCCTTGGCCGGCTTGCCCTTCTCGGGAGCACGCTCGTTGCGTGGTCGCTCGCGCCCCCGGCTCTCGTCAGCAATCGGCTGCCCACCGGTCTTGTCCCGCATCGCCCTGAGCACGACATCGTCGTTGCCCGAAACCAGCCGGAAATCGATGCGGCGACCATCCAGATCCACCCGGCTGACCTGCACCTGGACACGTGAGCCCAGCGCATAGCGGATACCAGTGCGCTCGCCGCGCAGCTCCTGGCGTGCCTCGTCGAACCGGAAGTACTCTCCGCCCAGTTCGGTGATGTGCACCAGACCTTCGACATACATCGCATCCAGTGTCACGAACAGACCGAAGCTGGTGACCGAGGTCACCACACCACTGAATTCCTCGCCCAGATGCTCGCGCATGTACTTGCACTTGAGCCAGGCTTCGACATCGCGGCTGGCCTCGTCGGCGCGGCGCTCGTTGGCGCTGCAGTGCAAGCCAGCAGCCTGCCACGCCATCTGGTCGGCAGAAGGCTTCTTGGCGGCTTCACCGGGTGCCGGCGGCTTGACGCGGCTGGCCAGTCGTTTGCTGAGCTTGGCGTGGGCTTCTCCCGGCGTGGGCAAATCGGGAAGCTGGTACTTCTGCTTCGCCAGGATGGCCTTGATGACCCGGTGCACCAGCAGATCCGGATAGCGGCGGATCGGGCTGGTGAAGTGGGTATATGCATCGAAGGCCAGGCCGAAATGGCCCTGGTTCATCGGCGTGTAGATCGCCTGCGACATCGAGCGCAGCAGCATCGTGTGGATCTGTTGCGCCTCCGGCCGGTCTTTGGTGGCATTGGCGATCTGCTGGAACTCCGACGGGTGCGGGTTGTCGCTGATCGACAGCGGCACACCCATCGCCTTGAGGTAGTTGCGCAGCGTCTCCTGTTTCTCGGGCGTTGGCCCTTCGTGCACGCGGAACAGGCCCGCCTGCTTGCCTTGGGCGATGAACTCGGCCGAGCAGACGTTGGCCGCCAGCATGGCTTCCTCGATCAGCTTGTGCGCATCGTTGCGGGTGCGCGGCACGATCCGTTCGATGCGTCCCGATTCATCGCAGACGATCTGGGTTTCCACCGTCTCGAAATCCACCGCGCCACGCGCATTGCGCGCCGTCAGCAGTGCGCGGTAGACGTCGTGCAGGTTGAGCAGATACGTCACCAGCGGCTTGCGGTTCTGGGCCTCGGGTCCACGCGTGTTCTGCAGGATCGCAGCCACCTCGGTATAGGTGAAACGCGCGTGACTGAACATCACGGCCGGGTAGAACTGGTAAGCGTGAATCTCACCCTTGGCGTTGATCAGCATGTCGCAGACCATGCACAGACGCTCGACGCCCGGGTTGAGCGAGCAGAGGCCGTTGGAGAGCTTCTCCGGCAGCATGGGAATCACGCGACGCGGGAAGTACACCGAAGTCGCTCGGTCGTAAGCGTCGACGTCGATCGCCGAGCCGGTCTGCACGTAGTGGCTCACATCGGCAATCGCCACCAGTAGGCGCCAGCCCTTGGCGCGGCCCACCTTGGCCGGCTCGCAATACACCGCATCGTCGAAGTCGCGCGCGTCCTCGCCGTCGATGGTGACCAGCGGCACGTCGCGCAGGTCCACTCTGTGCCTGTGGTCGCTAGAGCGCACGTGATCCGGCAGCGCGCGAGCCTGTGCCATCGCAGAATCGGAGAACTCGTGCGGCACGCCGTACTTGCGTACGGCGATCTCGATCTCCATGCCCGGATCGTCGATCTCGCCCAGCACTTCCTTGACACGACCCACCGGCTGCCCGTAGAGCGCTGGCGGCTCTGTCAGCTCGACCACCACCACCTGGCCCGGTTTGGCGGAACCGGTCGCACCCTTGGGCACCAATACATCCTGACCGTAGCGCTTGTCTTCAGGCGCCACCAGCCAGACGCCACTCTCCTGCAGCAGGCGCCCGATGATCGGTGCAGATGAGCGTTCGATGATTTCGGTGACACGACCCTCGGGGCGCCCCTTGCGGTCCAGGCGCACGATCCGCGCCTTCACGCGGTCCTTGTGCAGCACCGCCCGCATTTCATTGGAGGGAAGATAGATGTCGGGTTGTCCGTCGTCGCGGACCACAAATCCGTGCCCGTCGCGATGACCGGAGACGACACCTTCGAATTCGGCCAGCAGGCTGTTTTTTTCGTTCAAGATTTTTCGTTTCTGTTTTTTGATGCTATACTAGCGGTCTTCCTGAGATGCCCAGGTGGCGGAATTGGTAGACGCACTAGTTTCAGGTACTAGCGCCGAGAGGCGTGGAGGTTCGAGTCCTCTCTTGGGCACCAATCATAAGGGCTTGCAAACGATGAGTTTGCAAGCCCTTTTCTTTTTTCGTTGCAGCAATGAATGCGAAAAGGGGCCGCTCGCAAAGCCCCATTTCGCACCTTGTCATCAGACCGGCAGCGCCACGAGATCGTGACCCTCGGCCGCCACGATGCGTGCCTTCGTGAACTCGCCAACCTTCATCGTCTTGCTGATCTTCTCGGGCGGCAGCAGCCGCACCACACCATCGATCTCCGGTGCGTCCGCGTAGCTGCGCCCCAAACCGCCCTTCTTTCCCAACCCTGGCGCCGAATCCACCAGCACCTGCATGGTGGCACCCACACGGGTCTGCAGCTTTTCCGCCGACACCGCCTCGGCCAATGCCATGAACCGCGCTTGCCGTTCGGCGCGCAGCACGTCGGGCACGGGATCAGGCAGGTCGTTGGCTGCCGCACCGTTCACGGGCGAGTATGCGAAACAACCCGCGCGATCGATGCGAGCCTCCGCCACGAAGTCCAGCAGGTGCTGGAACTCTGCTTCGGTCTCGCCAGGGAAGCCCGCGATGAAGGTACTGCGCACCACGATTTCGGGACACAGTTCGCGCCAGCGTGCGATGCGCTCCAGGTTCTTCTCACCGCTGGCCGGGCGCTTCATGCGCCTGAGCACATCGGGATGGCTGTGCTGCAACGGGACATCGAGGTACGGCAACACCAGCCCGTCGGCCATCAGCGGAATCACATCGTCCACATGCGGGTACGGATACACATAGTGCAGGCGCACCCATGCGCCATAGCTGCGCGCCAGTTCACCCAGCGTGCGCACCAGATCCAGCATGCGGGTCTTGACAGGCTTGCCGTCCCAGAAGCCGGTCCGGTACTGAACATCGACGCCGTAAGCCGAGGTGTCCTGGCTGACCACCAGCAACTCTTTCACGCCAGCCTCGAACAGCTTGCGCGCTTCGCCCAGCACGTCGCCGATCGGTCTGCTCACGAGATCACCACGCATCGACGGGATGATGCAGAAGGTGCAGCGGTGGTTGCAGCCCTCACTGATCTTCAGGTAAGCGTAGTGCCGCGGCGTGAGCTTGATGCCCTGCGGAGGCACGAGATCGACGAAGGGGTCGTGTGGCTTTGGCAGATGCTTGTGCACCGCTTCCATCACCTCATGGGTAGCGTGCGGCCCGGTGACGGCGAGCACGCTGGGGTGCATCTGCTGCACCATGTTGCCGCCGCCCTCACCTTCGCGCGCGCCCAGGCAACCGGTCACGATCACCCTGCCGTTTTCGGCCAGCGCCTCTCCGATGGTGTCGAGACTTTCCTTGACGGCGTCGTCGATGAAGCCGCAGGTATTGACGATGACGATGTCGGCACCGGCAAAGGTCTTTGAGGTCTGGTAACCCTCGGCGCTCAGTTGCGTGAGGATCAGCTCGGAGTCCGTGAGGGCCTTGGGACAGCCCAGGCTCACGAACCCGACTTTGGGCGCCACGGCGCCCGGAGAAACAGGGGATTCACTCATCCCCTGATTGTCTCAGACCAGCGCCAGTTGCTCAGCGCTTGAGGCCAAAGGCCGCCAGCATCTGTTCGCTGTTCTTCTGCATCTGCTCCTGCATCTGCGTGAAGGCGCTGCGCGACTGTTCCAGATACGTCCCCATCATGCCCTGCATCATCGGCGACTGGACGTTCATGAACTGCTTCCAGACCTCGGGGTTGAGGCCCTTGGACTGTTCGGCCATCTTGGACTGCAGGTCCATGAAGATCTGCACGTTCTTCTCGAGGTAGGACCCCATGAAGTCCTGCATCGCGTGGCCGTAGAAGCGGATGATGTTGGCCAGCACCTGCTCGGTGAAGATTGGCACGCCGGCCGTTTCTTCTTCGAGAATGATCTGCAGCAGGATGCTGCGGGTCAGGTCTTCGTTGGACTTGGCATCACGGACCACGAAACGTTCGTTGTCCATGACCAGCGACTTGACCTCGGCGAGCGTGATGTACGACGAGGTATCGGTGTCGTAGAGACGGCGGTTGGGGTACTTCTTGATGACCCGCACGGCCTCCGGACTGGAGGCGTGGGCATCGGCCTTGCTTTTTTGCACGACGGGACCTTCACGTAAGACCGGTAAGCCCCCAGGGAAAGGGAGCTGCCCAAACGCACCATTTTAGGAACCACAACCGATTTCGGTCAGATGGGTTTTCCCTGTGCGAATCTTGATCATGCCACGCTGCGAAGCGAACACCGCAAAGAAAAAGGGCCTGACGAAAACGTCGGGCCCTTGCGGTTTCGGAGATGTTTGGTAGGCGCGATTGGACTCGAACCAACGACCCCCACCATGTCAAGGTGGTGCTCTAACCAGCTGAGCTACGCGCCTGCAAACTGTCCGAAGCCTCGCAGTATAGCAGGTTCTGAGCGATTTTTCGAACGTAGCCAGATCATTTGCGCCGGACCATGCGAACACCGGCCACATCGCCCACCACCGACATGGCGCGGGACACTTGCCGTGCATCGGTCACTTCTATGGTGAACGTCATCCATGCGATGCCTTTGACCGACTGCGTCTGAACGCCAATCACATTCATCTTTTCTCGGGCAAACACATCCGAGATATCGCGCAGCAGACCCTGGCGGTCGTTGGCCTCAACGGCCACATCCACCGGGTACATTGCCGACCCGCCATCCTTCACCCCGGACACAGCGCCACCCCATTGCACCTCGATCACCCGATCGGGGTTGGTTCGCTGCAGGTGAGCAAAATCGCCGCAGTCGCTGCGGTGGATGCTGACGCCCTTGCCGCGGGTGACGAAACCGCGGATGTCGTCCGGCGGCGCCGGCTTGCAGCACTTGGCCAGCTGGGTCATGAGCGAGTCCACACCCACCACCAGCACACCACCACTGCTTCCACCGCGCGCCGGGCGTGGCTTCTTCAGCCACGGCGGCACGTCGTCGACGACTGGCTGCTCACCCGGTCTGAGATGGACTTCCAGTGCGCGCAACGACAGCTCGTCCTTGCCCACCTGCTCGAACAGTTCCTGCGCCGAAGACAGACCGACCATGCTGGCCAGTTCTTCGAACCGCACTGCCGTGCGTCCCTCGCGCTGCAGCAGGCGCTCGACCGCTTCACGCCCCCGCGCCACGGTCTCTTCCATCGCCAGCTGGTTGAACCACGCGCGCACCTTGCTCTTTGCGCGGTGCCCAACCAGGTAGCCCAGCTCGGCGTTGAGCCAGTCGCGGGACGGGCCACCCTCCTTGGCCGCGATGATCTCGATGGTCTGCCCGTTCTGCAGGGGCGTATTCAGCGGCACCATGGCGCCGTCGACCCGCGCACCACGGCAGCGGTGTCCCAGGTTCGTGTGCACCGAATAGGCAAAGTCCACCGGCGTGGCGCCCTGCTGCAACTCGACGATCGCTGCATCGGGGGTCAGGACGTAGATGCGATCGTCGAACAACCCTTTGGACGGGCCGCTGAGGTCGCGCTCCCAGGCCAGCAGCTGTCGAAGCACGGCGATCTTCGCGTCGTACTCCGAACTGGCCGACACGCCTGCATAGCCCTTGGTGCCAGCTTCCTTGTAGGCCCAGTGCGCCGCCACGCCATGCTCGGCGTGGTCGTGCATTTCCTGCGAGCGGATCTGGATCTCGAACGCGCGGCCCTGGTCGTCGCGCACCACGGTGTGCAGCGACTGGTAGCCGTTGGGCTTGGGCTTGGCGATGTAGTCGTCGAACTCCTCGGGCACCGGCGTGAACTGCGCGTGAACCAGCGCCAGCACGCTGTAGCAGTCGTCCTTGTCCGGCACGACCACGCGCAATGCCCGGATGTCGAACACGCGGCTGAAGTCCAGCGACTTGCCGCGCATCTTCTTGATGATGCTGTAGATGTGCTTGGGCCGGCCTTGCACGGAAGCACGGATGCCATGCGCCTGGAGGTCTGTCTCCAGTTGCTGGCGCACCTGCTCGATGTGCGCCTCGCGCTCGGCACGCTTCTCGTCCAGCAGCCGCGCCACCTGCTTGTAGGTCTGCGGCTCCAGGAAGCGGAACGCGAGGTCTTCCATCTCCCACTTGATCTGCCAGATCCCTAGCCGATTGGCCAGCGGTGCGAACACATGCAGCGATTCACTGGCCAGCGCCGCCCCCGGATCACCCTTGCAGGCCGCGAAATAGCGCAGCGTCTGCAACCGGGAGGCCAGCCGCAACATGACAACCCGCAGGTCGCGCGAAAACGCCAGCAGCATCTTGCGCACGTTCTCGGTCTGGCTGGCAGCCAGTTCCGACACGGCCGTCTTGCCGGGAGAAGCCACGGGCAAGGCAGCTTCCAGGGCGGCCTGACGTTCTTCGGTTTTCTTCGCCTGAGCTTCGGCCGACTTGATGCGCGCCTGCCGCTGCAGCTGCACCAGTTTGGTCGTCTCCATCGCCAGGGCCGCGAAGTTGTCGCCAAAGGCCTTGGCAATCACCTCCTGAGGTCGGTTCAGATGCTGGCAGGCGTAGACCAGATAAGCAGCCGCCTGCATGGCTTCGGAGCCGCCAATGTCGCGCAACACCGCGGCCACCGCATCGGCGTGCTCCAGGATGTTTTCGCCGGTATCCAGTTGTTCACAGGCCAGCAGCGGTTCGGCAAAAGCGCGCGCGCGCGCAAGCGCCTGGGCCTCTTGCGGCAGGCTGTCGGAGATGGCGGCGACGATGGCCGCCGTCGGCGCGGAGGGCGCGGGGGTCGGGTACTGCATGACCGTCTAACGTCCTCAGGCGGCGGTCAGAAAGTCACGGACACAGCCCACCTGGTCTTGCGCCACCAGCGTCGGCGCATGGCCGACGCCGGTGAATTCGACGCAAAGTGCCTTGGGGCCACGTTCGCCCATGCTGCGCGCCGTCTCGCGGGTGAGCAGGTCGGAGTCGCCTCCACGCAGCAGCAAGGTTCTGGCCGTGATGGCGTCGTACAAACCCCAGAGGAATGCTTCACCGTCGGCCACCGACTTGCGGGCCGCGGCCTGATCGACGTTGTCCGTGAGCGCCCGCACCGGCACTGCGATGGATGGGTCGTAGTGCAACCACCAGCGTCCGTCCCTCTGACGCAGCAACGGCCGGCACAGTGCCATCCACTGCTCGTCGCTGTGCGGTCCGAAACCGGTCGAAATGGAGCGAAGGTAGTTGGCGGCCTCCTGCTCGCTCTCAAACGACGGGTTGCGTCCGAGATAGCTGCCGATGCGGCACAGGGCCTCCCACTGGATCACCGGCCCGACATCGTTGAGAACCAGGCGGCGGATGCCGATCTGCGGCTGCGCCGCCAACACCATGCCAATCAGCCCGCCCATGCTGGTCCCCACCCAGTCGACCTTCAGGTCGGCATCCACGGCGCGCAGGCTGGCCACCAACTGGGCCAGGTCTGCGGCATAGGTACCCACCTGGTAGGCCATCGGATCGGCCAGCCAGTCGCTGTGGCCCCGCCCCGCCACATCCACCGCGATCACGCGTGAATGGGCGCTGAGCGCCGTCGCCAGCACATCAAAGTCCCGCCCCTGACGGGACAGGCCATGCACGCAGATCACCACACGGTGGGGGTCGACGCCCATCTGGCCCGGCCAGTCCCAATATGCCAGGCGTCGCGGTTGGCCGGATGCGGCCACAGCGCCACCGACCTCAAGGAAACGCAGTGCTGGCGGCTGGCTGGATCCGTACATCCCAGGGGACTCCGTGATAATGGTTTGCATGTTGTTCAACCAATCGTAATGGAACTGGAGATCCCCCATGCTCGCGAACAAAACCGCTCTCGTCACAGGCTCCACCAGCGGCATCGGCCTGGGCATTGCCAAGGCTCTTGCCCGCCAGGGGGCCAATATCGTGTTGAACGGGTTCGGCGATGCTGAAGCACCCAAGGCAGAGATTGCCGCGCTGGGTGTGAAGGTCGCCTATCACGGGGCTGACATGAGCAAGCCAGCCGAGATCGAAGACATGATGAAGTTCGCCGCCGCCCAGTTCGGCCAGGTCGACATCCTCGTGAACAACGCCGGCATCCAACATGTCGCCCGCGTCGAGGACTTTCCGGTCGAGAAGTGGGACGCCATCATCGCCATCAACCTCTCCAGCGCCTTCCACGCAACGCGACTGGCGCTGCCCGCCATGCGCGCAGCCAACTGGGGCCGCATCATCAACGTTGCCTCGGTGCATGGGCTGGTGGCGTCGGCCGAGAAGTCAGCCTATGTGGCCGCCAAGCACGGCGTGGTCGGCCTGACCAAGGTGACCGCCCTGGAGAATGCCACCACAGGCGTGACCTGCAACGCCATCTGCCCGGGCTGGGTGTTGACGCCGCTGGTTCAGAAACAGGTCGACGCCAAAGCCGCCGCCCTGGGCATCTCCAACGAAGATGCCAAGAAACAGCTGCTCGGCGAAAAGGAACCCTCGATGCAGTTCACCACGCCCGAAGAGCTGGGCGAACTGGCGGTGTTTTTCTGCTCACCGGCTGGCGCCAACGTGCGTGGCGTGGCCTGGAACATGGACGGCGGCTGGACCGCCCAGTAAGCCGCTGAGCAGCAGGCCTCAGCGCAGTTGGACGGAGCCGGAGACCGTGACGGTCACCTGGCTCTTGCCGGCTTCGAGCGGCAATGGCGCATCGGATGCGACGGACGCCGCCATGGGTGCTTGCTGAAACCGCGCGTAGACCGGCCGCTCGCCCTGACCGGCCGAACTCACCGACACCTCCCGCAGGGTGTATCCGGCGAAACCAAAACCCTTGGCCACCTCGGCGGCCTTGGCCTTGAAACGCTCGATCGCCATCGACTGCGCCTCAGACTCAAGCTTCTGCTGGGCTTCGCGCGAGAGCGAAAACGCGACGTTGCCGACACCCATGGACGTGGCCTTGCCAGCGGTGCTGCTGATGCGCAGGAAATCGTGTCCTTCAAGGATCAGCTCTGCCGTGCCCTGCCAGCCCGCGATCTTGCCGTTGCTGCCATGCCGCGGGAACACGCCGAACGAACCCGTCCGCACTTCCAGCTGCTTGGTTGCAACCTGCGGTTTGGCAATCGCCATCGCCGCATCGACCGCCTGACGCAACTGGGTCTGCACTACGGATGCGTCACCGCCATCGCGCGACACCGTCAAGGTCATCGTCAACCAGTCCTGTGGCACATCGAGCTGGCCGCTGGCAGAGATGACCGCCACGTTGGCGGGAATCTCCGGTTTGGCCGCCTGCGCCCGGACCCCGCCGGCGAGCAAAAGGCCAGACAGGACAACAACCAGACCGCGGCCCACGGGCAACGTGGCCGCTCTGAAGATGCAAACACTCATTTTTCGCGGGAAGCTTCGGTGGTGGTCTGGTCGCGCAACTGCTCCCGCAGCCGCTGGCGCTCTTCGGGGCTGAGGCGGTAGGGCTTGCCCAGCCCTTCACCCTCGCTCTTCGGCTGGCGCAAGGCCTCACGCAGGCGCGGCGCAGGAGGCCGGCCATCTCCGCTGTCGGCTGGCGAAGCCGTCACAGGCACCACCACCATCGTATGAACAGGCCGCTCGCGCTGCTCCAGCGCCGCTGCGCACAGCGAAACACCCAGCAAGGCGGCGGCAATTGGAATGCGGAAGTCGGTCATGAATCCGGGAAGTCAAGGCAATGGGGAGAATTCTGGGCGGGCAGATGGTAACGGTGTGAGCGCCCCAGGCAACATTTGTAACAGCCGGTCAAAAAACCAAAAAACAAGGCCTGACAAGCACTTGGCGCTGACACAATCGCCTTTGTTACATTTACCGGGAGTTGCTTCCATGCCACAAAACGCCACCCGCCCCAACAAGATCCTGGTCGTTGACGACGATGTCCGCATCCGTGACCTCCTGCGTCGTTACCTGATGCAGGAAGGTTTCGAAGTCATGCTGGCCGAAGACGGCAAGGCCCTGAACCGGGTGTTGCAGCGCGAAGCAGTGGACCTGATCGTGCTGGACCTGATGATGCCGGGTGAAGATGGCCTGTCGATCTGCCGGCGCCTGCGCGCCAACGGCGACCGCACGCCGATCATCATGCTGACCGCCAAGAGCGAAGATGTGGACCGCATCGTGGGTCTGGAGGTCGGCGCCGACGACTACCTGGGCAAGCCGTTCAATCCGCGCGAACTGCTGGCCCGCGTGCATGCTGTGCTGCGCCGCCGCCCGCCCGCCGAAGTGCCGGGAGCCCCTTCGCAGGATGCCGAGGTGGTCAATTTCGGCCCGTTCGAGTTCGACCTGAGCTTGCGCACCTTGCGCAAGGATGGCGCCGACCTGCCGCTGACCACTGGCGAATTCGCCATGCTCAAGGCGCTGGTGCGCCACCCACGCCAGCCGCTGTCGCGCGAGAAGTTGGCCCAGCTGGCCCGCGGCCGCGAGTTCGAACCGTTCGACCGCAGCCTGGACGTGCAGGTCTCGCGCCTGCGCAAGCTGATTGAAGAAGACGCAGCCTCGCCCCGCTACCTGCAGACTGTCTGGGGGGTGGGCTACGTGTTTGTGCCGGACGGCAACGCCTGATGATCGACGAATCGCGGGTCCCGAGCTTCGAGACCGAGCCAGCCGCACTGGAAACGCTGCCGGCCCCGCTGGAATCGCGGCGGCCGCGGGAGGTCAGCCTGTTCTGGCGGACCTTCTTCCTGCTGGGTCTGCTGCTGCTCGGTTGTATCGTGGCCTGGCTGCAGACGTTTCGTGCCCTCGAATTCGAACCCCGAACGCTTCAGAGTGCGCAGCAACTGGCCTCGCTGGTGAACCTGAGCCGGGCGGCGCTGGTTCACTCGGACTCGATTGCGCGCGTCTCGCTGGTCAAGACCATGGCCGACGAGGAAAAGGTGCGCATCGCTCCGCGCGAACCTGGCGACAAGTACCGCCTGTACGACGCCGACCCGCTCAGCCGCACGGTGAGCGCCCAGTTGAGCGCACGGCTGGGGCCGGACACGGTGGTGGCGCGCGAGGTCAATGGCAAGCCGGGCCTGTGGATCGGCTTTTCGATCGACGGCGACCCCTACTGGCTTCAGGCCGATCCATCGCGGGTCGAGCTGGTCACGGGCACGACATGGATGATCTGGCTGAGCACTGCCGCCGTGCTGTCGCTGATGGGTGCGGCACTGATTGCCCGCCTGATCAACCGGCCCCTGCAGAAGCTCTCGTTCGCGGCCAGCCGGGTGCGCGAGGGCGACTTCACGTCCAGCCGGCTCAACGAAGCCGTCGCCACCAGCGAGATCCGCCAGGTCAACATCGGCTTCAACCGCATGGCGCAGCGACTGTCCAAGATCGAGCAGGACCGCGCGCTGATGCTGGCGGGTATCTCGCACGACCTGCGCACGCCGCTGGCCCGGCTGCGGCTGGAGACCGAGATGAGCGTGGCGGACCGGGAAGCGCGGGAGCACATGTCGGCCGACATCGAACAGGTCAACGCGATCATCGACAAGTTCCTCGACTACGCGCGGCCGGACCACATCGAACTGCACCTGGTCAATCTCAACGAGGTGATCGAGGCTGCGGTCTTCTCGCTGGGCAATCCGCCGGACGTGGTGGTCAAGACCAGCATTCCGCCGGAGACGATGGTCATGGGCGATGCGGTCGAGCTCAATCGTGTGTTCTCCAATTTGCTGCAGAACGCCGTGCGCTACGGCCGAAACCCGATCACCGGCGTGACCGAAATCGACATCGGCGCCAAGACCAAGGAAACCTGGGTGCTGGTCAAGCTGCGGGACCACGGGCCGGGGGTGAACCCGGACATGTTGGCGCAGCTGACGCAGCCCTTCTTCCGGGGCGACGCCTCGCGCAGCGCAGCCACCGGCACCGGCCTGGGACTGGCCATCGTCGAGCGCGCCATTGCGCGCATGGGTGGCCGCTTCGCGCTGGCCAACAGCAGCTCGGGCGGCCTGGCTGCCCACATCAAGCTGCCGGTCGGAGAAAAGGAAAAGAAGTAACGACCCGCGCGCCGCAAGGCGCTGGTCGCGGTCTCAGCGGAGCACCAGCAGCGCGACCGCCCTCGCCTCGATGGAAAGCCCCTGCCCCACCGGTCCGAGCTTCTCGGCGGTCTTGGCCTTCACATTGACACAGCCGACCGGCACGCCTAGCGACTGCGCGATGCGTTCACACATGCCCGGGATGTGAGGGCCCAGCTTGGGCGCCTGCGCGACCACTGTGCTGTCGACGTTGCCGATCTCGAAGCCTGCGTCGCGCACGCGGCGCGCGACCTCGGTCAGCAGCACCATCGAATCGGAACCCTTGAAACGCGGATCGGTGTCGGGGAAGTGCCGGCCGATGTCGCCCAGCGCGGCTGCCCCGAGCAGCGCGTCGGTGATCGCGTGCAACAGCACGTCGGCATCCGAGTGGCCCAGCAGACCGGCGCTGTGCGGAATCGTGACGCCGCCGATGATCAGGGGACGGCCGGGCACGAGGGCGTGGACGTCCCAGCCCTCACCGATGCGAAAAGGAATGTGGTTCATGGCGGCAATCAGGTGCGGCTGGCGAGAATGGCTTCGGCCAGCGCGAAATCTTCGGGATAGGTCACTTTGAAGTTCTGGGCGCTGCCGGGCACCAGCAACGGCTTGTGCCCTGCCATCTCCATCGCGCTGGCTTCATCGGTCACACCGGCAAAACCATTGACCTGTTGCGCCGCCAGCGCGCTGTGCAGCAGGCCCAGGCGGAACATCTGCGGCGTCTGCGCCAGCCACTTGTCCGAGCGGTCGACGGTCGCCGAAACACGGCCCTCGGACTCGGTCTTGAGGGTGTCCGGCAGCTTGAGCGCCAGCAGGCCACCCACCGGATCGTTCCAGCAGGCGTCGATCAGCACATCGATCTGCGCCGGCGTGATCAGGCAGCGTGCCGCGTCGTGCACCAGCACCCAGTCGTTGTCCGCCGCGCCGCGCGTCTTCAGCGCCTCCAGCCCGTTGAAAACGCTGTGGGCCCGGGTCGCGCCGCCGCATTGCGCCAGTCGCAGTTCGGGATAGTCGACGGTCAGGAAGCGGTCTTCGGGCGCCACCACCAGCAGGGTCTGTGTGATGCGCGAGACCTCGTTGAAGGCGGTGAGCGTGTGCAACACCATCGGCAGGCCCGCCACCATCTGGTACTGCTTGGGGCCAGTGGTGCCGGCGCGCGACCCGGTACCCGCACAGGGAAGCAGCGCGTGGCACCGCACGAGGCTGGCGGGTGTGACAGAGGAATCGTTCATGGTCCGCGGCATTCTAGAATCACTGCACCATACCCCCCTGTCTCTGTGACCGGGGGGTTTCGCCATTTCCGCCCGAATCCATGGACCTGCCCAAGCTCACTCCTGGCAAACGTTTCCAACTGCCCCGCCCGGCCGGCTCCGCCGATGCCTTGCTGCTGGCTCAACTGGCGCAGCGGGAAAAAGCCGCCGGACGGCCGACCGCCATCGTCACCGCCGACGCGACGGATGCGCAGCGGCTGATGGACGAGATGGCGTTCTTCGCGCCCGGCTTGCGCTGCGCGCTGTTCCCCGACTGGGAGACGCTGCCGTACGACGCGTTTTCGCCGCACCAGGACCTGATCTCCGAACGCCTGGCCACGCTCTGGCGCATCCAGCAGCAGGACAAGGACACTGGCGCCGACGTGGTGCTGGTGCCGGCCACGACCGCGCTGTACCGGCTGGCGCCGCCGTCGTTCCTCGCGGGCTACACCTTCCAGTTCAAGGTCAAGCAGAAGCTGGATGAGGCCAAACTCAAGGGGCAGCTCACGCTGGCAGGCTACAACCACGTGAGCCAGGTCGTCAGCCCCGGTGAATACGCGGTGCGCGGCGGCCTGATCGACCTCTTCCCGATGGGTTCGCAAGTGCCCTACCGCGTCGACCTGTTCGACGACGAGATCGATTCGATCCGCACCTTCGATCCCGACAGCCAGCGCAGCCTCTACCCGGTGCCCGAGGTGCGGCTGCTGCCCGGCCGCGAATTCCCGATGGACGAGCCGGCGCGCGCGCGTTTCCGCAGCCGCTGGCGCGAACTGCTGGAAGGCGACCCGACCAAGAGCCGCATCTACAAGGACATGGGCAACGGCGTTGCCACCGCCGGCATCGAGTACTACCTGCCGCTGTTCTTCGAAGAGACCGCGACCGTCTTCGACTACCTGGGTGAGCAGGCAACAGTCGTGCTGCACGGCGATCTGGAACCGTCCTTCCAGCGCTTCTGGCAGGACACGCAGGACCGCTACCGCATCGTGCGCAACGACCCGGACCGACCGGCCTTGCCGCCCGAGAGCCTGTTCCTGTCGATCGAACAGTTCTACGCGCTGTCCAACCGCCACGCCCAGCTCGCGATCCGTCCAGCGGTCGAGGACATCGCCGACAACGCCTTCGCCCAGAAGCTGACCGACCTCACCGCCGTGCGCGGCGCTGAAGACCCGCTGGCCCGCCTGCAGGCCCACGTGGCTGCAACGGCGCACCGCGTGCTGCTGCTGGCCGAGAGCGACGGCCGGCGCGAGAGTCTGCTGGACTTCATCCGCGCCAGCGGCCTGAACCCACCGGCCTTCGACTCCCTGGACGAGTTCCGAGGCAGCGACGAGAAGATCGGCATCGCCACCTCGGGTCTGACCGTGGGCTTTGCCTGGCAGGAAGCGGGCATCGACTTCGTCACCGAGACCGAACTGTTCGCCGCCGGCCCGACCACGCGCCGGCGCAAGAAACAGGAACAGGTCAGCGACGTCGACGCGCTGATCAAGGACCTCTCCGAACTCAACGTGGGCGACCCCGTGGTGCACAGCGCGCACGGTATCGGCCGCTACCGCGGACTGGTGAACCTGGACATGGGGGACAGAAACCCCGACGGCACGCCCGCGCTGCAGGAGTTCCTGCACCTGGAATACGCCGACAAGGCCGTGCTCTACGTCCCGGTGAGCCAGCTCAGCCTGATCGGCCGCTACACCGGGGTGAGCGCCGACGAGGCGCCGCTGCACAAGCTGGGCAGCGGCCAGTGGGAAAAAGCCAAGCGCCGCGCGGCGGAGCAGGTGCGCGACGCCGCCGCCGAGCTGCTGAACATCTACGCCCGCCGCGCCGCGCGCCAGGGCCACGCCTTCCGATTCAGCGCGCAGGACTACGAGATCTTCGCCAATGACTTCGGCTTCGAGGAAACCGCCGACCAGAAGGCCGCGATCCACGCGGTCATCCAGGACATGATCAGCCCGCAGCCCATGGACCGCCTGGTCTGCGGCGACGTCGGTTTCGGCAAGACAGAAGTCGCGCTGCGCGCCGCTTTCGTCGCCATCACTGGCGGCAAGCAGGTCGCCTTCCTGGCCCCCACCACGCTGCTGGCCGAGCAGCACTACCAGACGCTGGTGGACCGCTTTGCCAAGTGGCCGGTGAAGGTGTCGGAGATGAGCCGCTTCCGTTCGCAGAAGGAAATCACGGCCGCGATGAAGGGGATCAACGACGGCAGCGTCGACATCGTCGTCGGCACGCACAAGCTGTTGAGCGAGAAGACGCAGTTCAAGAACCTGGGGCTGCTCATCATCGACGAGGAACACCGATTCGGCGTGCGCCACAAAGAGGCGATGAAGCAGCTGCGCGCCGAAGTGGACGTGCTCACCCTGACAGCAACGCCGATCCCGCGCACGCTGGGCATGGCGCTCGAAGGCTTGCGCGACCTGTCGGTCATCGCCACCGCGCCGCAGCGCCGGCTGGCGATCAAGACCTTTGTCCGAAACGAAGGCAATGGCGTGATCCGCGAAGCCGTGCTGCGCGAACTCAAGCGCGGCGGCCAGGTCTACTTCCTGCACAACGAGGTCGACACGATCGAGAACCGCAAGCAGAAACTGGAAGAAATCCTGCCAGAGGCGCGCATCGCGATTGCCCACGGCCAGATGCCCGAGCGGGACCTGGAGCGCGTGATGCGCGACTTCGTGGCGCAGCGCTACAACCTGCTGCTGTGCTCGACCATCATCGAGACCGGCATCGACGTGCCCACGGCGAACACCATCGTCATGAGCCGCGCCGACAAGTTCGGCCTGGCCCAGCTGCACCAGCTGCGCGGCCGTGTCGGCCGCAGCCACCACCAGGCCTACGCGTACCTGCTGGTGCCCGAAATCGAGGGCCTGACTAAGCAGGCAGCGCAGCGGCTGGACGCGATCCAGCAGATGGAAGAGCTGGGCTCGGGCTTCTACCTGGCCATGCACGACCTGGAGATCCGCGGCGCCGGCGAGGTGCTGGGCGAGAACCAGAGCGGCAACATGCTCGAGGTCGGCTTCCAGCTCTACAACGAGATGCTGAGCGAGGCGGTGAGCGCGCTCAAGGCCGGGCGCGAGCCGGATCTGCTGAGCCCGCTGTCGGTCACCACCGACATCAACCTGCACGCCCCCGCCCTGCTGCCCAACGACTACTGCGGCGACGTGCACCTGCGCCTGTCGTTCTACAAGAAGCTGGCGACCGCCAAGACCACCGACCAGGTCGACGGCCTGCTGGAGGAGATCGTCGACCGCTTCGGCAAGCTGCCGCCGCAAACCCAGACCCTCATCGACGTGCACCGCCTTCGGGTGCTGTCGGCGCCGTACGGTGTGGTCAAGGTCGATGCTGCGCCGGGTGTGGTGAACATCACCTTCAAGCCCAACCCGCCGATCGAGCCGATGCGCATCATCGAGCTGATCCAGAAGAACAAGCACATCAAGCTGGCCGGAAACGAGAAGCTGCGCATCGAACGCGCCCTGCCCGAGGTGAAAGACCGGGTGCAGCTGGTGCGGGACGTGCTGCGGTCGCTCGGCCAGCCGCTGAAGGCCGACGCAAAGGCTGCCTGACCTTGGTCCCGGCCCTGACCCACATCAAAAACAGGATCACCCGCAGCCCACGTTCACCCGGCGTTCACACAGCGGCGACCAAACTTCAACGCAGAAGCTTCAGCATCGAAGCGTTCAACTTGAAGGAAGAAAAATGAACCTCTCCGCCCAACGCCCCTGGATCACCCCCGTCGTCATCGGCGCCTTTTCCCTGTCCGCCGTCACCGGCGTGCTGATGTTTTTCCACCTCGACTCGGGCCTGAACAAGACGGCCCACGAATGGCTCAGCTGGGCCATGGTGATCGGCGTGACCCTGCACGTGCTGCTGAACATGCCGGCGTTCAAGCGCTACTTCAACCAGAACACCGGTCGCGCCATCGTCGGCGCCTTTGCCGTGGTCCTGGCGCTCAGCTTCATCCCGGCCGGCGGTGAGGGAGGCAGCGAGCCCGGCTTCGCCCCGCCGGTGCGTGCCCTGGCCAAGGCCCCGATCACGGTGCTCGCCCAGGTCGCCGGCACCAGCACCGACGACCTCAAGGCCAAGCTGCAGGCCCAGGGCCTGACCGTCACCAGCGACCAGCAGTCGGTGGCCGATCTGGTGGGCGGCGACCTGCGCAAGCAGATCGGCACGATGTCGAAGGTGCTGCCCGCTGCGGCCAAGCCCTGACGCAGAGGGTCATCCCGGCTCCCGCGATAATTCCGGGATGACTTCTCCCACCGAATTCGCCCCGGGTCTGACGGTCCAGGGCATCACGCCACCCCTGAACCTGCGCGATTTCAAGCTGATCGCGTTCGACATGGACTCCACGCTGATCAACATCGAATGCGTGGACGAGATCGCCGACGCCGCCGGCCGAAAGGCCGAGGTAGCTGCCATCACCGAAGCCGCCATGCGCGGCGAAATCACCGACTACAAGGACAGCCTGCGCCAGCGGGTCGCCCTGCTCAAGGGCGTGACCGAAGAGCACCTGGCCCAGGTCTACCGCGCGCGCCTGCGCCTGAACCCCGGCGCCGCCGAGCTGGTGCTGGCCTGCAAGGCAGCCGGGTTGAAGGTGCTGCTGGTCAGTGGCGGCTTCACCTACTTCGCCGAGCGCCTGCGCGACCGGCTGGCGCTGGACTTCGCGCGCAGCAACCAGCTGGAAATCGTCGACGGCAAGCTCACCGGCCGCCTGCTCGACCAGAGCTGGGGCGACATCTGTGACGGCGCGATGAAGCGCGAGACCCTGATGCGCACCTGCAGCCTGATCGGCTGCTCACCGGCGCAGGCGATCGCCATGGGCGACGGCGCCAACGACCTGGAGATGATGGGTGTGGCCGGTCTGTCGGTGGCCTACCGCGCGAAGCCCAAGGTGCGCGCGCAGGCCAGGGTCGCGATCGACATGGGCGGGCTGGACCGCCTGCTCGAAGTGGTCCAGCCCTGAGCGCCCGCTCCGTCTGAAACTCAGGCGGGTTCCGGGACGCTGGGCAGCCCGGACAGGGCCATTGCCAGTTCCTTCTCGTCGTACTGCTCGTCCTTGAGCTCACCGGCGAAGTACTTCTGGTAGGCCGCCATGTCGAAGTGGCCATGGCCGCAGAGGTTGAACAGGATGGTCTCGCTCTTGCCCTCGCGCTTGCAGCGCAGGGCTTCTGCGATCGCTCCCTTGACCGCGTGGTTGGCCTCGGGCGCCGGCACGATGCCTTCGGCGCGCGCGAAGGTCACGCCCGCTTCAAAACACTCGCCCTGCGTGTAGGCCACGGCGTCCAGCAAGCCCAGCTCCTTGCAATGGCTCACCAGCGGCGCCATGCCGTGGTAACGCAAGCCACCGGCGTGGAAGCCCGGCGGTGTGAAGGTGCTGCCCAGGGTGTGCATCTTGGTCAGCGGCGTCATGTGGCCGGTGTCGCCGAAGTCGTAGGCGTATTTGCCTCGCGTGAGCGACGGACAGGCCGCCGGCTCGACCGCGACGATGCGCGACTTGCGACCACCTCGCAGCGCGTGACCGATGAAGGGGAAAGCGATGCCGGCGAAGTTCGAGCCGCCACCGGTGCAGCCGACCACCACGTCGGGCCAGGCGTCAGCCATCTGCATCTGCTCCATGGCTTCAAGGCCGATGATGGTCTGGTGCATCAGCACGTGGTTCAGCACCGAGCCCAGCGCGTACTTGGTGTCTTCACGCTGCACCGCCAGCTCGACTGCCTCGGAGATCGCGATGCCAAGGCTACCCGGATGGTCGGGCCGCTGGGCCAGCACGCTGCGGCCGTACTCGGTCTGGTTCGACGGTGACGGCAGGCAACGTGCGCCGTAGGTCTCCATCACAGCGCGGCGATAGGGCTTCTGGTCGTAGGAAACGCGCACCTGGAACACCAGCACTTCGAGGTCGAACAGCGAACCCGCGAACGACAGCGAGGTGCCCCATTGGCCAGCGCCGGTCTCGGTGGTGAGGCGCTTGACGCCCGCCTGCTTGTTGTAGAAGGCCTGCGGAATCGCGGTGTTGGGCTTGTGGCTGCCGGCGGGGCTGACACCTTCGTATTTGTAGAAGATCTTGGCCGGCGTGCCGAGCGCCTTTTCCAGACGGTGGGCGCGGTACAGCGGCGCCGGACGCCAGAGCTTGTAGATGTCGCGCACCGGCTCGGGAATCTCGATCTCGCGTTCGGTGCTGACCTCTTGCAGGATCAGTTCCATCGGGAACAGCGGCGCCAGGTCATCGGGGCCGATCGGCTGCAAGGTGCCAGGGTGCAACACGGCCGGCAGCGCCTTGGGCAGGTCGGCCTGGATGTTGTACCAGAACTTGGGCATCTGGCTTTCGTCGAGCAGGTACTTGGTCTGCAGCGTCATGGCGGGTCTCCTGAAAGGGTGGAACAGGGGTGGACAGCGAACCGGACCATTCTGGAATCAGCCCGCCGCCACGACCATCCGCGAAACGAACGCGGGTATCCGATAAGTGAAAAACCCCGGGTAATCACTAACATGCGCCGCATGGCTCCCAGCCCCGCGCCCTCCCCTTTGGCTCTTTCCGCTGCCAGCCCCGGCTGGCTGGACCGCCACGAGCCGCGCGGCGCCCCCTGGTCGGCGCTGTCGGTGCTGGCCTCCGACGACCTCGACGAAACCCGCGAGCAGATCGCACGCATCTACAAGCCGCACGACCTGTCCGTGATCGGCACCCGCCAGCGCGTGCGCGCCCGCATGCACCACCGCGCACTGGGCCCCTCGGTCTCGCTCAACCGGCTGGCCCATGGCGCGGCGGTGCGCATCGACCCGGACCGGCTGGACGACTTCTTCCTGGTGCAGATGCCGCTGGCCGGTGAGGCCGCCGTGTGGCACCAGAACGCCTGCCACCACTGCAGTGCGGGACAGGCCACAGTGATCTCGCCGCAGGACGCGGTGCGCATGGAATGGTCGGGCGACTGCGACCAGTTCATGCTGCGCATCGATCGCCAGCGGCTGCTGCACGTGGCGGCGGCCATCAGCGGCCAGGAAACCGCGGCCACCTTGCGGCTGGCGCCACAGCTGGACTTGCGCCAGGGCTCGGGCGCGCACTGGTGGCAGCTGATGCACTACCTCTCGGCCCTGCTGCAGCCTGGCGGTGAACACCCCTCGTCAGGCCTCCACATCGCGATGCTGGAAGACCATGTGCTGGCCATGCTGCTGCGCGTGGCCTGGGCGCCCGCCACGGTGAGCCGGGCACCGGCGTCTGCCACCCTACCCAAGCTGAGACAGCTGGAGGACTACATCGAGGCGCACCTGGACCAACCGCTGACCGTGGCCGATCTGGCGCGGGTGGTCCACAGCAGCGTGCGCCTGGTGCAGCAGCTCTTCGCCCGCGAACGCGGCACCACACCGTTGGCGCACATCCGGCGCCTGCGACTGGAGCGCGTGCGCCATGATCTGATGCATCCCGGCGCCGACACCCGCGTGCTGCAGACGGCATCACGATGGGGCTTCGAGCACCCAGGCCGCTTCGCCGCCGCCTACCAGCAGGCCTACGGCGAAAGCCCCAGCGCCACGCTCGCGCGAAGCCAGTGACCCGCGCAGCGGTGGAGCGTGGGGGCGACAGGGCCAGCCGCCGGGCCGCCCCAAGGCAGGCCCAGCCCCCTCGGGGGGCAGCGACCCGCGCAGCGGCGGAGCGTGGGGGCTCTCGTTCAATTCCTGTGGTTGTGCTTCTTGCGGTAGATGTTGCGGCTTGCGCGATCCTGGGCGTGTTCCATGTGGGCCGCTTCCTTGCCGGTCACCTTGCCGTCGGCCTCGACCCGGTCTTCCAGGTTGCTGACGTGCTGCTGCTGGTGGCGCAGGCGGCGTTGCTCGCGCGGAGTCAACTGGCCGGAGGCCGCGCCCTGGTCGATGCGGGCGTCCTGCCGCGCCTGCCGGTTGTCGACGCGCTGGGCCTGCAGTTCGGCGGGCGTGGCGGCCTGCGCGAGGGACGCAGCGCCAAGTCCGAGGGCAAGTGCGGAGACGGTCAGGGGTTTGAGCCAGAATGACATGAGGGTTCCTTGAGTGTGGTGTGACAGGCACGGAAGGTCCGTGTCCCTGTTGAACCCGGGCCAGCGTGTGGGCTTACGTGGCCAGACCAATACCCCACCAAATTCATCGGAAAAGCGTAAGCGACGGGCAACCCAGAGGTTCAACCACTGTCACCGAAAGGGTGCCCTTCACCGATGCCACCATGCCATCCCCGATTGCCAAGTTCCTGATCCGCTGCCTGCTCGGCGCCGCGCTGCTGTGGACCGCGACCGCCCAGGCCGGGCCGCTGATGGTGCCGAACGCCCGCGACTGGTCGCGCCTCACGCCCGAACAGCAGGCGCTGCGCCAGGCCGAACTGCGCGAACAGCTGAGATCCGCCAGCCCGGCCGAACGCAAGGCCTTCCGCGATCAGCTGCGCCAGCAGCTGGAGTCGATCACCCCGCAGGAACGCCGCGCCCTGATCGACGGCGCACGGGAGCGCTGGCAGAGCATGACGCCGCAGGAGCGCCAACGTCTGGCCGACGAGCGCCGCGACAAGCTGCGCCAGATGACGCCGGGGGAACGGCGCGAGTTGCTGATGCAGCGGCGCGAAATGCTCGACCGCATGAGCCCGGCCGAACGCCGCGCCCTGCGCGAGAAGCTGCCTGCGGATTGACAGCGGCATGAGTCCACCTCCCGCCGCCTCTGGCCTGGGCGCCACCCTCAACAGCTTCGGCCGCTGGGTCGGCAAGACCCTTGCACCTCCGACTGTCGCCGTCCCCAAGGACGCGGGCTGGGCGCTCTGGCAGGCCGCCTGCGGTGGCGACGAAGGCAGTGCGACCGCGCTGGTGCGCCAGCTCACGCCGCAAGCCATGGGCCTGGCGCGCCAGCTGCTGCACCGGCAGGAAGACGCCGAAGACGTCGTGCAGGAAGCCTTTCTGCGTCTTTGGAGCGCCCGGCCGGACGAGGCCCGTGGGGCTGCGCTGGCGACCTACTTCAACACCATCGTCATCAACCGCAGCAAGACCTGGCTGACGCGGCGCCGCGAGCTGAGCACCGATCCCGAGGAGCTGACCGGGTGGGCCGACGCACAGACGCCGGACCACGGCGAGGGCGATCCGGTCGGCCCCGCGCTGGACGCGCAGCGCCTGCAGGCCGCGATGCACCGGCTGCCCCCGCGACAGCGCATGGCACTGGCGATGTGGGCCTATGCCGATGCAGATGCTGCCGACATCGCCCGGGCACTCGAACTCGACACCAACGCTGCCCATCAGTTGCTGCACCGGGCCCGCCAGACTCTGCGCCGCTGCTTTCAGGAGAACACGCCATGACCTCCACCTCACCGCGCGATGCCGACAACGAGCGCGACCGCGCCTTGCGACAACAGCTCAAGTCTGGTCTGAACGCCTCCCAGCCTGCCGACACGCAGGCCCTGCAGGCGCGGGTGCTCACGCAATGGCGACAGGCGCGACCACACCAGCCGGTGACCGTGGGCGGCGGGCCGGCGGCTACCCTGCGGGCAGCGTGGCGCCAACACCCGCTGCGCTGGACAGGGATGGTGCTGCTGCTGGCGCTGGGCCTGTGGCTGCTGCGACCGGTGCAGGACCCGGCACTGGACGAACTGATGCAGCCCGATGTGCTGTCGCTGATTTCCGCGGGGGAACTCTGAACACGGCTCGCCGTCAGAGTCCTTAAAGGCAGAGGGGTTATCTTCTGCGGAGCAGCCGTTCCGGGGTTTCGGCTGATTGACCCAGCCGTTGACCCACCATGTTCGAGCGCCTTGTTTACCAGTCCACCGCGAGCCACGATTTCGGATCGCTGCACCTCTTCAATCTTCTGACCCAGGCCCGACTGCGCAATCAGCAGCTGCAGATCACCGGCCACCTGCTCTACCTCGATGGCCAGTTCACACAGTGCATCGAGGGGCCGTCGGAAAACATCGAACGCCTGTGGCAGAGCCTGCTGAAGGACGACCGGCACCACAACATCGAGTTGCTGGCCCGCCAGCCGATCGAGCAGCGCCGCTTCAGCGAATGGAGCATGGCGTTCTCCAGCTACGCATCGTTCTACGTGCACGGGATGACGGGGTTCTTCCCCGTCGACGACAGCGGCAACTCGCCCCTGGTGCCGCTGTGCAGCGCGCCCGCCTGAACAGCCTCAGCCGCCCGCGCGCTTGACGGTGTGGCCATGGGCCTTGAGCGTTTCGATCACGCGCTCGACGTGATCGCCCTGCACTTCGATCACGCCATCCTTGACCGTGCCGCCGCTGCCGCAGGCGGTGCGCAACTGTTTGCCAAGCGCCAAGAGGCTGGCGGCGTCCAGCGCGGCACCCTTGACCACGGTCACGGCCTTGCCGCCGCGGCCCTTGGTTTCGCGCGACACGCGCAGCACACCGTCGCCCTTGGGCAGCGCAATCTGCCCGCAGCGGCAGGACGCGACGGGCTGTCGGCAATCGGGGCACATGCGGCCCGATTCGGTCGAGTAGACGAGGCCGCCGGAAGAGGCTCTGGATTTCATGGGGCGGGATCGTAGCGCGTCGCCGACAATCGCCCCATGCCTTTTTCTTCCCTGGGCCTCGCGCCCGCCCTCGCGCAGGCCGCTGCCGACCTCGGTCTCACCCAACCCACCCCGATCCAGAGCGAGGCCGTTCCGGCCGTGCTGACCGGACGCGACGTGCTCGCCACCGCCCGCACCGGCTCCGGCAAGACGGCCGCCTATGCCCTGCCCTTGCTCCAGCGCTGGCTGTCGACGCCAACGGATGGCCCACGCCGCACCCGCGCGCTGGTGCTGGTGCCGACGCGCGAGCTGGCCGCACAGGTCGGCGAGGTGCTCCGCTCACTCGCGCAATCGCTGACACCAAGGCCCCGACTGGTGGTCGCGTTCGGCGGGGTATCGATCAACCCGCAGCTGATGGCGCTGCGCGGCGGCGCCGATGTGGTCGTCGCCACGCCCGGACGGCTGCTGGATCTGGTCGATCACAACGGGCTGCGGCTTGGTGGCGTCGACACCCTGGTGCTCGACGAGGCCGACCGGCTGTTCGACCTGGGCTTTGCCGACGAACTGGCGCGCGTGCTGGCGTTGCTGCCGCCGCGCCGGCAGAACCTGCTGTTCTCGGCCACATTCCCGGCTGCTGTCGAATCTCTGGCCCGGGATATGCTGCACGAACCGGCACGCATCGACGTGCCCACACCGGCCGATGAGGTGGCGCCCATGGTGCTGCAACGCGCGATCGCGGTCGACGAAAAACGCCGCACCCAGTTGCTGAGGCAACTGATGAAGACCGAGGGCTGGAAGCAGGTGCTGGTGTTCGTGGCCTCGCAGTACGCGGCCGAACGGCTGGCGACCAAGCTCCACCAGGACGAGGTCTATGCGACCGCCTTCCACGGTGGCCTGAGCCAGGGCGCCCGCCGGCAGACGCTGGACGAGTTCAAGGCCAAGCGCTGGGACGTGCTGGTGACCACCGATCTGGCCGCGCGCGGCATCCACATTGAGGGACTGCCGGTGGTGGTGAACTTCGACTTGCCACGCTCGCCCGTGGACCACGTGCACCGCATCGGGCGCACCGGCCGCGCGGGTCAGAACGGGCTGGCGGTGAGCTTCGTGACGGCGGCCACGCTGGCGCACTGGCGCCTGATCGAAAAGCGCCAGGGCCTGAGCCTGCCGCTGGAAACGGTGGACGGCTTCGAGCCGACCGAGACGCCGCCCGAGTCGGTCGATGTCCAAGGCAATGGCGGCATCAAGGGAAAACGCCCGAGCAAGAAAGACAAGCTGCGGGCTGCGGCGAACAAGTAGCCCGCACGCTCCGCCGCTGCGCGGGTCGCTGCCCCCCTTACTCTTCGTCGCTGTCCTGTTCGCTGGCTGCTTCGGGCTCGGCACCCGCCGGTCGGGGCTGGCGAACGCCGGGTTTGGCCAGCAGTTCGACATAACACTGCGGCGCGCCTTCTTTGGCCAGTGCGTCGAGCAGGCCGAAGAGCTCGGCCGGATGCACGGTCTGGGCGCTGTCCTGGTCGGCACCGAAGCGGCAGTCGAAGTCCCAGAAGTGGGCGCCTTCGGGCAGCTCACGGCGGCGTTCGCGCTTCTGGTACTTGCGGATGTCGTGCTTGACCGCGTCGAGCACGCGGTCCGGGTGCTTGCCTTCGGGGCGCAGCGGGTAGGTTTTTCTCATGGGGGGATGTCCTTGGGTGGGTGCGTTCGCCCCGGCAGGACGTGAAACGGACCCGGATTATGCGGGCAGCACGATCTCGTAGCCGCCTTCGTCGAGGTGCCGGTGCGGGCCGAACACGGCCTCCAGCGCAGCCGCTTCGGCCTGCTGCCAGTGCTCCAGCACCGTGCGCTCGTCCACCGTCAGCGCCTCGGGGTCGGGTGTCTCGCCGTACTGACCCAGGATCGCGAGGTAGGCACTGTAGACCGGCGCCACCAGCGCGGCATTGCCCAGCGCCGCCTCCAGCGCCTCACGGAACAGCCGCTCGGCCGCCTGGCGCTGACCGGGCGGAGTGTCGTCGGGAACGTAGAGCTTGAGGATGTAGGGCATGGTGGCAGGCACAATGACCCGATTATCCCCGCCCTCCCCCCGCGCATCGCAGCGCCCCAGGTTCCATGAACACCACCCGCGCCACCCCTGGCAAGGACGAGATCGCCCTGCTGCCCGAGTTTCCCCGCCTGGGGCTGGACCGCATCGCGCTGGTCGACTCGGCGGTGTCGGCGCGCGAAGCCGTTGCGGCCCTGCGCGATCAGGCCGACTGGGGCTTCGACACCGAGAGCAAGCCGACCTTCGTGCAAGGGGAGGTGTCCGACGGGCCGCACATCCTGCAGCTGGCCACGCTCGAACGCGCCTGGGTCTTCCTGCTGCATGACACGGCCAGTCGCGACCTGGGTGCGCAGCTGCTGGCCGATGCCGGGCACACCAAGGCCGGCTTCGGGCTGGGCGACGACACCAAACGCATCCGCGCCAAGCTGGGCGTGGAGCCGGCGGGCGTGATCGAGCTCAACCACCTGTTCCGCGCGCGTGGCTACCGCAAGGACATGGGCGTCAAAGGCGCGGTCGCGGTGCTGTTCGGACAGCGCTTCATCAAGTCCAAGAAGGCCGCCACTTCCAATTGGGCCAACCCGCGCCTGACCGAGAGCCAGCTGATCTACGCGGCCAACGACGCCTGGGCAGCGGCAGTGGTGCACCGCGCCCTGAAAGACCGCCCGGCCGAACCGATCAGCGCGAAGCCTTGAGGCGGCGCAAAGGGGTGAGCAGCTCCTCCAGCCCGTTGTGGTCGATCTCGTGCATGAGCGCGATCAGGCGCCCGAGGTCGCCATGGGGGAATCCTTCCCGGGCGAACCAGTTCAGGTAGTTGCCCGGCAGGTCGGCGATCACCCGCCCCTTGTACTTGCCAAAGGGCATTTCCACCGTCAGCAGGCGCTCAAGATCTTCCGGCTTCATCGCAGCATGGTTCCCCGGTCGAGCCATTGCCGTACCGCGCGGTTGAACGCCTCCGGCTGCTGCTTCATCAGCCAGTGACCAGACTCCAGACCGTGGACCTCGCAGCCCGGCGTAGAGCCCAGCTGCGCCAGCCAGCGGTCGGAATGGAACATGAAGGGCTTGCGCTTGCCGAAGAAGAACAGCGTCGGCAGCTTCGGTCCGAACACTTTGTCGACGCGCGCCACCCCGCGCAATCCACCAAAGGCACCGAACCACTGCATCGCATACGGGTAGTTCATCTGCCAGCCGATCTCGGCGGCCGGTGTGCGGCACCCGATGGTTCGCGCCATCCAGCGCGTCATGCGGTCGGCCAGGCCAGGCGCCAGCGGCCCGAGTTTCCAGGCAATCGCCAGCCAGAGCTGGTAACCCGCGATCATGAGTTTCTCCTTGGCGGTCAGCTTCTTGAGGTAGGCACCGGTGTTCGTGTCGCCGATGTCGGCGCCGACCACGCGCGCCACCCGGTCCTGGTGCCGGGCCGCATATTCATAGCCGAAGAAACAGCCCCAGTCGTGCAGCATCAGCGTCACCCGCTCGCTTGGGCTGACCGTGTCGACGATGGCGGCCACGAGTTCACACATCTGGTCCACCGACACCGGGCGAGGCGGCTGGCGCAGGTCGTAGCCCGGCAATGCAAAGCGCACGCAGCGGTAACTGTCCTGCAACGCGGCCACCGCCTGGTCCCACAGCGCAGGGGAATCGGGCCAGCCGTGCAGCATGACCACCGTCGGTCCTGCACCGTCGATGCGCACCTCGATGCCCTGCACACTCAGTGTCTCGCTCATGGGTGGGTTCTCCGTGACAAACATGGCGGGCGATGGTAGCGCGCGGGGCGCGAACGGCGGTCTCCCGCGCGTCATCGGCGATACTCCCCGGATGCAGCGCACGATCTTCACCACGCCCGTGGTCAATACGTTATTGCGCGGGTTTTCGGTGGCCTTTCTGCGGCTGACCGGCTGGACGATCGAAGGCGAACTGCCCCCGAATGCGGGCAAGAGCGTCTTCATTGCCGCACCGCACACCAGCAACTGGGACCTGCCCTATACCCTGATGGTGGCCTTCGCGCTGCGCCTCAATCCCTACTGGATGGGCAAGGCCAGCATCTTCAGGTTTCCATTCGGTGGCCTGATGCGCTGGCTCGGCGGCATCGAGGTCGACCGGTCGAAAGCCAACAATCTGGTCGCTGCGTCAGCCCAGGCCATTGCCGAGGCCGACGGCCCGCTGCAGCTGATCGTGCCGCCCGAGGGCACGCGCAGCAAGACCCGCTACTGGAAGACCGGCTTCTACTACATCGCCAACACCGCGCAGGTACCGATCATCCTGGCCTACATGGACTACGCCACACGGCGCAGCGGCCTCGGCCCGGTGTTTCAGCCCACCGGCGACATCGAGGCCGACATGGCGCACATCAAGGCCTTCTACCAGCCCTTCAAGGGCAAGAACGCCAGCCAGTTCGATCAGGGCGCTGACCTGTAACAAGGCTACAAAGCGTTTCACGACCGCAGGGCAAAACGTCCCCCGGATTGCGTAACCTTGTGGCGTGAGCCGCGAAACCACTTTCCAAGGACCGCTGTCTTCGCTGTCGACGCTCTCGAGCAGTCTGCGCGAAGGCATCGGCTCGATTCTGGGCGTCGAGAAGGTGCGCCACAACGACGTGGCCGTCGCGCGCATCCGCCGCGCCATGTTGCGCATTCACGGCGATGTCGGCCGCATGAACAACCCGCGCCTGAACCACCGCCTGCGCCACACGCAGGACGCCGAAGGCCTCTGGTACGCCCGCGCCGAGCTGTACGCCGACTTGTGCCAGTGGCACAACGAGCTGCATGCGATCAAGGCGCTGGAATCGCTGCGCCCGCTGTTCCGCGGCAGCCTGCCCGCCAGTCTGCTCAAGACCCGCAAGCCGGGCGGATCACCGCAGATCGCCGAAGCCTGGTAAGCCAGCCCCGGCGCTGCGGCGGGTTCAGACCGCCGTCTTCAGGCGGCTGATGCCCTCTTCGATCTTGTCCAGCCCCACCGTCGCGAACGACAGGCGCAGGGTCGCATGGTCGGGATTGTTCGCATAGAACGGCGCGCCCGGCACAAACGCCACACCCTTCTCGATCGCACGTTTGGCCAGTTCACCACCGTCGGCCAGCTTGCCGCCCGCGCCCGTCAGGCGGGCCCAGACAAACAGGCCGCCCTGCGGCTGCACAAATTCGATCGCATCACCCAGCTCGCGGCGCAGGGCATTGCCCATGGTCGTCGCGCGCTCGGCGTACACGGCGCGCACCTTGGCCAACGTGGCCGGCATGCGGCCGGCCTTTAGGTACTGCGCCGCCGTGGCCTGGGCGAAGGTGCTGGTGTGGGCGTCGCTGAACTGCTTGCACATGGTGGCCTTGGCCAGCAGCTCGGCCGGCCCGACCATCCAGCCCACGCGCAGGCCAGGGCTGAGCACCTTGGACAGCGAGCCGCAGTGCACCAGGCGCTCGCGGCTGCCGGGCACCTGGCTGCTGAGGGCCAGCAGGCTGGGCGGCGGTGCATCCCCGAAGTACAGGTCGCCGTACGGGTCGTCCTCCACCACCAGCACGTTGTGCTGCACCGCCAGTTCCAGTACTTTCTTGCGGCGCTCCAGGCTGAGCATGGCGCCACTGGGGTTGCCGAAGGTGGGGATCAGGTAGATGAACTTGGGCTTGTGCTCCACGATCAGGTCTTCAAGCCGGTCGGTGACCACGCCCTGCCCGTCCACCGGCGCCGTCACCAACTGCGCGCCGTAAAGGCGGAAGCACTGGATGGTGGCCAGGAATGTCGGGCCTTCCACGATGACCTTGTCGCCGGGGGAGATGAGTGTCTTGCCCAGCAGGTCCAGCGCCTGCTGGCTGCCGGTGGTGACGATCAGGTCGTTCGCCGTCACGCCCTGGTTGCCCTTGCTGGTCATGAAAGCCGCGAGCTGATCGCGCAGCGGGTTGTAGCCTTCGGTCGCCCCGTACTGCAAGGCGCCGCCAGCTTCTTCGGTCAATGCGGCGTTGACCGCCTCGCGGATGCCGTCGACGTCGAACATGGCGCTGTCGGGGAAGCCGCCGGCAAAACTGATGATGCCGGGCTTGCCCAGCAGCTTGAAGAGTTCGCGGATGGCGGAGGTTTCGACGTTGTTCAGACGGTCGGCAAAGGGGATGGCAAAGCTCATGCGGATGTCTCGGATTCGGTGAAAAAGTGCGCAAATGGTACCGCCCGCCCCGGAACTGGTACGGATTTGTGCCGGATTTCCGGGCTTGGCGCCGGCGGCGTTGCGGAAAAATCCGGCACATGAACCCCACCCTCGACCGGAGCCACCCATGACCGCGGCCGATTTCTTCAAAGACCTGACCCTGCCGACCATGCCGCAGGTGGCGCACGACCTCATCCGTTCGCTCAACGAAGAGGACGTGCCGCTGTCGCACCTGCGGGAAGCGATCGCGCGCGACCCGGCACTCGCCGTGCATCTGCTGCGGCTGGCCAACAGCGCGCACTACGGTGCCCGGGAAAAGGTGGGCACGATCGAAGACGCCATCGCCCGCGTCGGCACGGCGCAGGTCCGCGCGCTCGCGCTGGCGGCGATGTTCAACGACGCCTTTCCGGTCACACCCGGTCTGGACCGCCAGGCCTTCTGGCGCGAAAGCCAGGAGCGCGGCGGCATGGCGCAGTGGCTGGCCAGCGGCGTCGGCACCGATGGCCAGCAGGCCTGGCTCACCGGCTTCATGGTGCGGGTCGGCGAGCTGCTGATGGGCATGAAGTCGCCCAACAGCGTGGCCGAGTTCGAGCGTGAACCTCGCTTCCCCGGCGCCCGCTGGGAGCGAGAGAGCTCGCTGTTCGGTTTCACCGAAGGAGAGGTCAGCGCCGAACTGGCGCGCGCCTGGAACTTCCCTGACGAGATGATCCACGCGCTGGACGCGGCCGCCAAGCCACTGGCGGCGCAACCGTTCTCGCGGCTGGGCGCCGTGCTGCACGTGGCCGAACTGCTGGCCGCTGTTCCCTCGCCATCGCTGGAAGCGATCGACGAGCTGCCAGCCGATGTGCTGGAAGCGCTCGAGGTCGACGCCGACTGGATGCGCAACCGGCTTCCGCAGGCGCAGCGCTACGTCGAGGCCTCGCGGCTGCACTGAACCCCGCACTACACTGCGCGGCATGAAAACCGCGCAGATCGAGACCTTCTTCGCCACCCTGCAGGCCGCCAACCCGCAGCCGGTCACCGAGCTGGAATACACCAGCGTCTTTGAACTGCTCGCTGCGGTCCTGCTGTCGGCGCAGGCGACCGACGTCGGCGTCAACAAGGCCACGCGCAAGCTGTTTCCCGTCGCCCACACGCCGCAACAGATCCTTGACCTCGGGCTCGAGGGCCTGGAGTCCTACATCAAGACCATCGGTCTGTACCGCAGCAAGGCGAAACACCTGATGGAAACCTGCCGCATCCTGGTCGAGCGGCATGGCGGCACCGTCCCCCGCACGCGCGAGGCGCTAGAAGCCCTGCCCGGCGTGGGTCGCAAGACAGCCAACGTGGTGCTCAACGTCGCGTTCGGCGAACCGACCATGGCGGTCGACACCCACATCTTCCGCGTCGGCAACCGCACCGGACTGGCGCCCGGCAAGACGCCGCTGGCGGTGGAACAGCAACTGCTCAAGCGCATCCCGGCGAAGTACCTGGTCGACGCGCACCACTGGCTGATCCTGCACGGGCGTTATGTCTGTCAGGCGCGCAAGCCGCTGTGCCACCAGTGTGCCGTGCCGGCCTGCTGCGACTTCAAGCCCAAGACCACGGCCTGAGCATCGCCAAGCGCTGCGTCAGAACGACAGCACCGTCCAGCCGCCCGTTTCGGGCGCGTCCTTGGGCCACTCCTGGACCGACGCGAGGCCGCGCCGCCCGTGCCGGGCCAGGAATTCGGCGGAGCGGATCACGCCGGCGTGCGTGATCCAGAGCGCTTCGCCCTCTGCACCGACCTGCGCGCGGGTGGCATCCAGCGCATCGGCCACGCGCCCAATGAGCATGTCCACGTTTTCCGCTCCGCCAAACCGGTGCGAGGCAAAGTCGGCCATCCAGACATCAAAGGCGGCGCGAGGCACCGCGTCCCAGCGCTGCAGCTCCCAGGAACCGAAGTCCATCTCGCGAATGCGCGGATCGGTGAACGCCTCGCCCAGATCGGGCCGGTGTGCCCGCAAGGCCCGGTGCATTTGCTGGGCGCGGCCCAGATCGGATACCCGCACCGGCAACCCGGTCGGCAACAAGGGCGCCATCGCCTGTGCACCCTCGGCGGTCAATGCTTCGTCGGCGGCCACATCGCTGGCGCCGTAGCAAAGGCCAGGCTCCAACACCACGCGCGCATGCCGCAGCAACCAGAGCTTCATGGCGCCACCGCCGGCAGTGTCACGGCCAGCGCCAGCAGGAAACCAATCTCGCAGACCTGCTGCGTGGCACCCAGACCGTCCCCCGTGAAGCCCTGCAGCCGCCGTTTCAGCAAACGCCACATCCACACCAGGCCCAGCAAGGAACCCAGCACCGCCAGCATCCATTTCACAGTCGGCAGCAGCACGACAGCGAGCACCATCGCCAGCGCCCACCAGAGCACGCCGAGCGCCAGCCCTCCGCGACCGATGCTCTCGGCCAGCGGCTTGGACTTGGACTGCGGCGTGTCACCGACGTGCGGCAGCGTGTGGATCACGAACAGCGGCATCAGGCGCGAACTCACGTGCGCCGCGAAGAGCGCCACCGCGGCGATGGCGGCACCACCAGCCTGCGCAATCAGCGCGAGCGCAGCCACCTTGGTCACCAAGGCCAGCACCAGCGCGATCGCGCCAAAAGAGCCAATGCGCGAGTCCTTCATGATCTCCAGCGCCCGCTCCCGGTTGGCCGAACCGCCCAGGCCGTCGCTCAGGTCGGCCAGCCCGTCTTCGTGGAACGCGCCGGTCAGCAGCACGCTGAACACCGTGCTCACCAGCGCCGCGACCCAGGGCGCAGCCGGTTGTGCGGGCAGTACCCACCAGACACCGGCAAACACGGCGGCCGTCGGCAGGCCCACCACCCAGCCCACCCCCGGGAAATGCGCCGCGCTGGCGCGCAGCATCTCGGGGGAAAAACCAACCCAGTCCGCCAGCCGCCCGGTGATGGGAATGCGGGTGAAGAACTGGACGGCGAGCAGGAAGTGGCGGACGAAGGACATCCCGTCAGCGTGCCACAACCGGCGCGGGTCCGGAATGCTCTTCCTGTCGCGACACGCCAGCCGATTCAAAACTGGCCATCTCGCGCAGGATGGCGCAGGCCGACATCAGCAGCGGCCAGGCCAGGGCCGCACCCGAGCCTTCACCCAGGCGCAGGCCCAGGTCCAGCAAAGGCTCGGCTTTCAGGTGGGCGAGCATCAGCGCATGGCCGCGTTCGCCCGAGCGGTGGGCGAACACGCAGCGCTGCAGCACCGCCGGCTGCAGCTTGCTCGCCACCAGCACGGCCGAGCTGGCGATGAAGCCATCGACCACGATCACGCGCCGCTCGCTCGCGGCCTGCAGCACCGCGCCGACCATGGTCGCGATCTCGAAACCGCCGAATGCCGCCAGCGCGGTCAGCGGCTCCGTCGCATCCGGGTGGCGCGCGAGCACTTGCCGCAGGATGCCGATCTTGCGCTGCACGGCTTCGGCGTCCAGCCCGGTACCGGCGCCCGTGCAATCCACGATGTCCAGCCCGGCCAGGCGGCTCATCAGCAGCGACGCGGCCGAGGTGTTGCCGATGCCCATCTCGCCCAGCAGCAGGGCGTTGCCCGGCAAGTTCTTGACCAGCGCGGTACCGGCCGTCATCGCCGCCTTGCATTGCGCCTCGGTCATGGCCGGGCCTTCCAGCGCATCGGCGGTTCCCGCCGCGATCTTGCTGATCACCAGACCCGGCCGCGGCGCGAAGTCGTGCCGCACGCCGCAATCCACCACCGTCAGGCCGATGCCGTTCTGCCGCGCCAGCACGCTCACCGCCGCGCCACCGGCCAGGAAGTTCTCGACCATCTGCCAGGTCACGTCGCTCGGGTAGGCCGAGACGCCGCGTGCGGCCAGGCCGTGGTCGCCGGCAAAGACCACCAGTTGCGGGTCCTTCAGCTCGGGCGCTTCGCTGCCCAGCGCCAGGCCGATGCGCTGCGCCAGCCGCTCGATCTGGCCCAGCGAACCGACCGGTTTGGTCTTGTTGTCCAGCAGGTGCTGCAGGCGTGCGGCCAGGGCGGGCTGGGTGATGTCGTCGATGGAGGGAATGGCGAAGATCATGGTTCAGTCCTTGGAAATCAGGGCGTCGAGCACTCCCGGCTCGACATGTCGTTCAAGAAAATCGGCGAGGCCGTCAAACACGGTCTCCAGCGTCGGCACCGTGGCGCCAAACAGCGCCTGCAGCACGGCGGGGTCTTCGAACAGGCCATGCAGGTAACACCCGAGCACATTGCCGGCCGCGTTCAGCCAGGCCAGGCCGGGCATCACTTCGCGGGCGATGTCGCCCTTGGCGGCCATGGCCGGGTGTTGAGCCGTCTGGCCGTGGTGAATTTCGTAGCCCGAGACCGTCACTCCCGACAACGCACTCCAGGGGCCGGCGAGTTCTGCGAAGGTCGTGGTCGTGCGGCACACGGTCTTGTCGGCATCGAAGGCCGTCACCAGCGGCAACAGGCCAAGACCCGGCGCGTTGCCATCGATGCCGTGCGTGTCGATCAGCGCCTCGCCCAGCACCTGCAGCCCGCCGCAGATGCCCAGCACCGCCCCGCCCTGCTCGGCATGCTCGGCCACGGCCTGATCCAGCCCCTGGTGGCGCAGCCATTGCAGGTCGGCTGCGGTCGACTTCGAGCCGGGCAGCACGATCCAGTCGGCGCCCGCGCAGTCGGCCGGCGTGCGCGCCCAGACCAGACGCACCCCCGGCACGTTCTTGAGCGGCTGGAACTCGTCGAGGTTGCTGATGCGCGGCCAGGCGATGACGGCGATGGTCTTGTTCACGACGCCCGCCGCCCGGGTCCGGTCATCGAAGACGCCGTCTTCTTCGGGCAGGCCGTGTTGCCACCACATCGGCAGCGTCGCGACCACCGGCACGCCGGTCAGCTCCTGCAGCATCTCGGGCGCTGGCGCGAGCAGCGATGCGTCGCCACGGAACTTGTTGAGCACAAAGCCTTGGATGAGTGCGCGTTCATCCTCGGGCAACAGCGCCCAGGTGCCATAGAGATGGGCAAACGCTCCGCCCCGGTCGATGTCGGTCACCAGCAGGCAGCGCGCCTGCGCGTGCCTCGCCACGCGCATGTTCACGATGTCGCTGGCGTGAAGGTTGATCTCGGCTGGCGAGCCGGCACCTTCGATCACCACCACGTCGTTCTCGGCGCGCAGCGCATCCAGCGCCGCCATGATGGCCGGCCAGACCCTTTCACTGCGGCCGCGCCAGGGCATGTCGCTCAGCTCCCGGCTGACCTCACCCATCAGCACCACCTGGCTGCGCGTGTCGGCCTCGGGCTTGAGCAGCAGCGGGTTCATGCGCACGTCGGGCTCGGCTCGCGCCGCGAGAGACTGAAAGTACTGGGCCGAACCGATTTCGCCTCCACGTTCCCACGCGCCAATCTCCGCGACACGGTGCGCCGCCGGGCCGCCCCAAGGCGCATCAGCCCCCTCGGGGGGCAGCGACCCGCGCGAGCGGTGGAGCGTGGGGGCAACGACTCTGGCGTTGTTGCTCATGTTCTGCGCCTTGAACGGCGCCACTTTCAATCCCTGGCGCGCGTAGTGGCGGCACAGGGCTGTGGTCAGCCAGCTCTTCCCGGCGCCGCTGGTCGTGCCCAGAACCATCACGCAAACGGCGGTCATTGGGTCAGCTCCTGTGGAATGGTCAGCGCCTTGGCCAGCGCAGCCTGTGCCTCCGTCGGCAAAACGCCCAGGCGCCAGTGGTCCGGCAGGCCCATCGAGGCCGTGTCGCGCAGCTTGATGCCTTGCGCGCGCAGGGCGGCCACATCGACCGGGTGTGGCGCACGGGCGCAGAAGTAGTTGGCCTCGCTGGGCAGGCATTGCCAGCCCGCGCCTTGCAGCAGGGCCAGCTGTTCGGCCTTCCAGCGCGCGAGCTGTGTCCGGCTCTGCGCCAGCCATTGCTGAACTTCGGGCAACACCCAGGCCGAAAGCATGGCCACGGCATGTGCGCCCAGTGGCCACGACGGCGCCAGTTGCTCCAGCCGCCGCGCCAGCGCCAGGCCCTGAAGCGGTGCAATGGCGTAGGCACCCCGCACCCCCGTCAGGCCCAGCGCCTTGTTGGGCGACCAGAGCTGCCAGACGCGGTCCAGCGCAGCGGCGTCCAGGCTGCAGCGGCCGCCCAGCCGCAGCGGTTCGTAGGCCCTGTCCAGCACCACCACCGAACATGCCTCGGCCACCGAGGTCGCCATGGCTTCGGCCATACCCCGCGGGCTGGACGGCTCACACAGCCAGGCCAGGTCGGCCTGTGCCGGATCGTCCACGCGCTGCAGACCCCAGGCCCGCGCGGCTTGGGCGTAGTCACCATAGGCCAGTGCCGGCAGCCAGAAGCGGCGCCCGCCACCACCCGCCACCGCGGCAGTGATGCGCGCGATGAACTCGCTGGCACTGCCGGCGACCACGATGCGTTCGGCCGCTACGCCGTGGTGCGCCGCCAGCGCGTCGCCCAGCCGCGAGTAGGCTGGGTCGGGGTAATGCGCCGCATCGGCACGCTGCACCGCGGCCAGTGCCGCCGGGCATGGGCCGCAGGCGTTGGCGTTGGTGGAGAAGTCCCAGCGCGGCACGCCGTGGACATCGGGTCCGCCGTGGATGTGGCTCATGTGAACACCTTTGCCAGGTCCACCGCCGCTGCCGACAAGGCCAGCATCGCCACCGCGCGGCCTGCCAGTTGCAGGGCGTGCGTGGTGTCCTCCGCCAGCGGGCTGCGCCCTGCGGGGTGCAGGGTGTACACGCCGGGCTTGGCCAGGCGCACATCCAGCGCCAGAGCCATCGCAGCCATGGGCCAGCCGCTGTTGGGCGACGGCGTCAGCCCTGCCTGCGCCGGTAGCTCGCGCCAGCGACCGGCCATCCCCAGCAAGCCCAGCAGGCACGCCGTGAGGCGCGCTGGCAGCCAGGACAAGACATCGTCTGCCCGCGCCGCCCACTTGCCAGCCCAGGTCCAGTCTCGGCCGCCGCGTTCACCCCGGTAGCCCCACATCGCGTCGGCCGTGTTGGCGAAGCGGTACAGCGCGGCCCCGGGCAGTCCGGCGATGGCGAACCAGAACAGTGGCGCCACCACCGAGTCGTTGAGGTTTTCGGCCAGGGTCTCGATCGCACTCTCTCGCACCTGCCCGGCGTCCAGCGTCTTCACATCACGGCTCACGAGCCAGGCCAGGCGCGCACGTCCTGCAGGCAAAGAGTCGCCCAGCGCGGTTTCCACCGCCCGCACCTCGTCGCGCAGCATGCGCCAGGCCAGCATCGGCTTGAGCAGCAGGCCCAGCAGCAGTGCCTGCCAGACCGGGTGCAGGCCCAGCACCGCCGACACGCACCCGGCCGCCACGGCGATCACCAGCGCAGACCCCAGGCACCAGCCCATCGCGCCGCCCCAGAACTCGGCGCCAGGTCGCGGCACCGCTCCCATCCCTCGAGACGCCCAGCGTCCGACCACGCTGAGGTAACGGCCCATGGCCACCACCGGATGCACCCGCGCCGGCGGCTCGCCGAACGCGAGGTCCAGCCCCAGCGCGACCAGCACCGCGCCGGCCAGCACGGCGGCGTCGGGGGTGGGCAGGCCGGTGAAACTCATGGGGCGATCAGGCGTGTGCGCGGGTCGTGTGCATGCCCATGCGTTTCAGCAGATCCTGGTCCGCTTCCACATCCGCATTGCCGGTCACCAGCAGCTTGTCGCCATAGAAGATGGAATTGGCCCCTGCCATGAAACACAGGGCCTGGGTCGAATCGCCCATCTGCCGGCGCCCGGCCGACAGGCGCACCTTGGCTCTGGGCATGGTGATGCGGGCGACGGCGACCGTGCGCACGAACTCCAGCGGGTCGAGGTCGGGCTCGTCGGCCAGCGGCGTGCCGGGCACCTTGACCAGGTGGTTGATCGGCACCGACTCGGGGTACGGCTCGAGATTGGCCAGCTGCGCGATCAGGCCGGCGCGCCCGGCACGCGATTCACCCATGCCCACGATGCCGCCGCTGCAGACGTGGATGCCCGCCTCGCGCACATGGCCCAGCGTGTCCAGCCGGTCCTGGTAGTCGCGGGTGCTGATGACGTTGCCGTACAGCTCGGGCGCGGTGTCCAGGTTGTGGTTGTAGTAGTCCAGCCCTGCGCCTTTGAGGCGCTGCGCCTGGTCGCCGCTCAGCATGCCCAGGGTGCAGCAGGCTTCCAGGCCTTCGTCCTTGACCATCCGCACCAGTGCCTCGACCTTCTCCAGGTCGCGGTCGGTGGGCGCGCGCCAGGCCGCACCCATGCAGAAGCGCGAGGCGCCCGCCGCCTTGGCGCCCAGCACCGCTTCGCGCACGGCTTCGGGCGTCATCATCTTGGTGGCGGGCACGCCGGTTTCGTGGTGCACCGACTGCGGGCAGTAGCCGCAGTCTTCCGGGCAGCCGCCGGTCTTGATCGACAGCAGCGTCGCCAGCTCCATGTGGGTCGGGTCGTGGTGCTCGCGGTGCACGGTCTGGGCGCGATGCAGCAGTTCCGGAAAAGGCAGGTCCAGCAGGGCCTGCACGGCGGCCACAGACCAGCGGCCTTCGGTGGCCGGCGCGGCCTTGGCCGGGCGGTGCAGGGTCACGGGGGATTCAACAACATTGTTCATGGGTTGTTCGCTCCAAAAAGGTCCATCTTGATCGCCGTGTCTGGGTCAGCACACGCCGTGGAACCGGCTTTGCCGGGCCACTGGCGTGGTCCCCTGGGGGAAGACGCGAAGCGGCGCAGGGGGGTCAATCCTCAATCCCACGTTGAGCGGGGATGCCGGCGTTGAACGCATGCTTGATCTTGGTCATCTCGGTCACGGTGTCGGCCAGCTCGACAATCTCGGGCGGACAGCGGCGACCGGTCAGGCAAACGTGCACATGGCTCGGCCTTTCCCGCAGCGTCTGCAACACGCCGTCCAGCGGCAACCAGCCGTAGATCAGCGGATAGGTGATCTCGTCGAGCACGACCAGGAAATGTTCGCCACCGAGGATGGTGGCGCGCGCCTTCTCCCAGCCGTCCCGCGCGAGCTGGGCGGAGCGCTCCAGGTCCTGGCTTTTCCAGCTGAAGCCGTCGCCCAGCCCCTCGATCGGAATGCCGATCTGCTCGAACATGCGGTGCTCGCCAAAGCGCGCCGACGGCACCTTCATGAACTGGTAGATCTTCACGGCCTTGCCGCGGCCATGGGCGCGCAGCGCCAGCCCGAAGGCGGCCGTGCTCTTGCCCTTGCCGTCGCCAGTGTTGACGATCACGATGCCGCGGCGCTCGCCCTCGGCTTTGTCGTAGGGCTTCTCGGTTGGCGGGGTTTCAATCTGCATGGTTTGGTTTCTTCAAAGGGTTCATCCGCGGCAGCGCCACCCACTGTCCTTGCAGTGCGTGCACCTCGATGCGGTGGTCGAACACGGCTTCCAGCGCGCGGTGGGTCGACGCATCGGCGCAAGGCCCCTGGTGCGCGACCCGGCCTTGCGCCATCACCACCAACTCGTCGGCGTGCAGCGCCATGCCCACTTCGTGCAGCACGCTCACCACCGTCTTGCCCTGCGTCACCAGGTCCTGCACCAGCGCCAGCCAGTCGGCCTGGTGCGGCGGATCGAGGTTGGCCAGCGGCTCGTCCATCAGCAGCACCTCGGCCTCGACCGCCAGGGCGCGAGCCAGCAGCACCCGCTGGCGCTCGCCGCCCGAGAGCTGGCCGAGCGTGCGGGCGCGCCATTCCCAGGCTTGCGTGCTTTGGAGCGCACGCTGGACGGCGGCGTGATCGGCGGCGCTGGGCGGGCTGAACCAAGGCTGGTGCGGCAAGCGGCCGAGCATGGCCACATCCCACACCGTCAGGTCGTCGGCGCTGGTTTCGTTCTGCCCCAGCCAGGCCAGCTGCTGCGCACGCAGCCGGTGCGGCCAGTCGGCCAGCGGCCGGCCCATCAGCTTGACACCGCCGCTGTGCGGCAACAGCCCCGCGAGCGTCTTGAGCAAGGTCGACTTGCCGGCACCGTTGGGACCGACGATGCTGGTCCAGCGCGCCATCGACAGCGACAGGTTCACGCCGTGCAGGATCTCGGCATCGCCCAGGCGCGCGGTCAGGTCGCGCGCATCGATGGCAGGAAACTGGGCCACCGCGTTCACAGCCCGGCTCCCCGCGACACGCGCGTGTTGCGCTGCATCAGCCACAGCAGATAGCCCCCGCCCAGCACCGCCGTGAGCACGCCCACCGGCAACTCCTGCGGCGCGATCAGCCAGCGCGCCAGCGTGTCGGCCGCCATGAGCAGCACGCCGCCCATGCAGCTGGCCAGCAGCATCAGCCGGGCGCTGGTGGTCTTGACCAGCGAACGCACCAGGTGCGGCGCGGCCAAGCCCACGAAAGCAATGAGTCCGGTCTGCGCGACCGCGGTGCCGGTGGCCAGCGCCAACACACCCACCAGCGCCGCGCGCATCGGGCCTAGCGGCAGGCCCAGGCTGCGAGCCGTGGCGTCACCCAGGCTCAGCCCGTCGAGCACGCGCGCAAACAGCCAGGCCGCCAGTGCACACAGCACCCACACACCCGCCATCAGGAGGCAGGCCGTCCAGCCCACAAAGCTGGTCGAGCCCAGCATGAAGGCCTGCATGGCCTGCAGCGATTCGGGCGAAAACACCAGCACCAGATGCGTCAGGGCGGCCAGCACCACGCCCACCACCACGCCTGCCAGCAGCAAGCGCAGCGTGTGCTGCACACCGCGCGACAGTGCCAGCGTCAGCAGCACCGCCAACACCGCGCCAACGAAAGCCGCTCCGGTCAGGCCCAGCCGCACCAGCGCACTGCCCGAGAATACGCTGACGGCAGCGCCATTCATCATGCTGCCGCCGAGCATGCCCGCGCCGCCGCCCATGGCAGCCAGCGCCAGCGCCACGCCCAGCGAGGCACCCGAAGCGCTGCCGAGCAGGAACGGATCGGCCAGCGGGTTGCGGAACAGCCCCTGCGCCACCGCGCCGGCAAGACCCAGCAAGGCACCTGCACCCCAGGCACCCAGCGTGCGCGGCAGGCGGATCTCCCACACGATCTGTTGCGCCATCGCGGTGGCCGATGGATCGGCCTGCCGGTTCAGCAGCGGGCCGATCAGGTTCTCGAAACCGGCGCTGCCCACGCAGACACCCAGCGCGGCCAGAACCAGCGCGACCAGCAACATGCCGGCCACCAGCCAGGACGCGCGGCGAGCGTTCACGGCCGTGCCCCCGGAGCCTTCTGGGTCAGGCAGCGCGCCATGATGCGCGCGCCTTCGGCCATGCGTGGGCCCGGACGCACCAGGGTGTCGGACTCGGCCACCGGGAACACGCACACCCGCTGCTCTCGGATCGCGCGCATGCCCGCCCAGCCGGGCCGCTGTGCCATGCCCTCCACGTTGCGCAGGCCGACCATGATCAGGTCCGGGTTGGCGCGCACGATGAATTCGGGATTGAGTTTGGGGAACGGCCCGAGCGCAGCCGGCACAATGTTCTTCGCCCCGAGGCGGGTCAGGGTCTCGCCGATGAACGAACTCTCACCGGCAGCGTACGGTCCCTGGTTCACCTCGAAATACACCCGCGCGCCACGGGCGTTGGCCGGGATGGACTGCGCCGCGGCCATGACGGCGGCGTCGATGGCGCGCCAGATCTTCTGAGCGTCGGGCACTTCCAGCAGCTGTCCGATCTTGAGCATCACGCGCTGCACGTCGGCATGCGTCTTCGGCTCCAGCGCCACCACCTTCAGGCCCAGCGCGCGCAAGCGCTCGCCAGAACGCGATGAGGTCGCCATCAGCACCACGTCGGGCCGCAACGCGACGATGGCTTCGATGTTCGGGTCCAGCCCGCCCCCCACCTGCGGCAGCTTCTTCAGGCTTTCCGGAAAGTCGGAGTAGCGGTCAACCCCCACCAGCCGCGCACATTGACCCAGCTCGCACACCGTCTCGGCCAGCGACGGCAGCAGGCTGACGATGCGCTGCGGTGAGCGCTCGAAATTCACCGCCACGCCGGCGTCGTCGGTGATCTGCAGGGCTGCCTGCGCGGGCGCGCACAACACGGCCAGGGCCGCCAGGGCCAGGCCCGCAAAGGTGTTGCGCATCGTGTTCATGTCACGTCCTTAAAAGTGAGTGGCAAGCCGGCCGCCATCAGCGTCACGCGCTGGCAGGATCCCGCCACTTGCTGGTTCAGCCGGCCCAGCGCGTCCACGAAGGCGCGCACATCGCTCCCCATCGGGATCACGCCCAGGCCAATCTCGTTGCCCACCAGCACCACCGGCCCAGGCGCGGCCGCGATGGCTTTGCAAAGGGCCTCGCCGTATGCGATCACGGCGGCTTCGTCCCGTGCCTGCGCCGTGTCGGCCGGCATCATCAGATTGGTCAGCCACAGCGTCAGGCAGTCGACCACGATCAAGGTGCTTGTGTCGCTGTGCTTCCGCAAGGCATCGGCCAGCGCCAGTGGCTCTTCCACGGTCGCCATGCCGGGCACACGCAGCGCACGGTCGGCCTGGTGGCGCGCAATGCGCTCGCGCATCTCGCCGTCCCAGGCCTGGCCAGTCGCCATCATCACGGCGCGATGCTGAGGTGAAAGCTCCAGCCACCGGCGCGCCAGCAGTTCTGCACGGCGCGACTTGCCGCTGCGCTGACCGCCAAGGATGAATTCGCTGCGCACCAGATCAGCCATGGACCACCATCCACTGCTTCACGATGCGGTGCATGTGCTCCACCCCGTCGGTCAATGCCGCCGGGCCAGGCTGCAGGATGTCGGCCGACTTGATCTCGAACAGCTGGCCGTTCTTCACAGCGGGCACGTCCTGCCAGCCAGCGCGCGCAGCCACTTTCTCGGCACGGAACTTCTTGCCGCACCAGGACCCGATCACGATGTCGGGCGCGCGCGCCACGATCTCCGCACCGTCCGCGATGATGCGGTGCTTGCCCAGCGACTGCACCGCGAGTTCGGGAAACACATCGTCGCCCCCCGCGATGCCCAGCAGCTCCGACACCCAGCGGATGCCGCTGATGTGCGGCTCGTCCCACTCTTCAAAAAACACCTTGGGACGGCGCTTGCCCGAAGCCACCAGCGCGGCCACTTCGGCACGGATCGCGTCCAGCCGCCGGCGCAGCACCGCGATGCGCGCCAGCCCGTCGTCGGCACAACCGACCATGGCGGCCACCTGGTAGAGCATGGAAAAAATCCCCTCCACGCTGCGCTGGTTGAACACCGTCACCTGCACGCCCGCGCGGATCAATGCCGCCGCAATGTCGGCCTGCAGGTCCGAGAAACCGAACACGCAGTCCGGCTGCAGTTCCAGGATCTTGTCGATCTTCGCGCTGAGGAATGCACTGACCTTGGGCTTCTCGTCGCGCGCCCGACGCGGCCGCACGGTGTAGCCGCTGATGCCGACGATGCGCGCCTCCTGCCCCAGCAGGTAGAGCCACTCGGTCGTCTCCTCGGTCAGGCAGACGATGCGTTGAGGTCCGGGCAGCAGGGTGCTCATGCGGCCTCCGGCAGAAGCAGTCGTGCTGTCGCGTCTGGGTTCGACGCGAACCAGGCGTGGAAGTAGCTGGCCCGCACCGATCCCTGGCCGTAGACGGCCTCGGGCCGGCCGAACTTGCTGCCCGGCACCGTCTGGGCCACCGGCGCCAGCGGCGAGGTGGTCAGCGAGAAGTGGAAAGTGTGGCCGCGCAGCTCACCCGACGCCGTGTCCCACTGCTGCGGACCGAGGGCGGCCAGGCGCGGCTGCATCGCCACCTCACCCGGCAGCAGGCCCCACATCGGCACGCGCGCGCCATCGGCCAGTGTCAGTCCGTCGAACAGCGGCATCATGCCCCCGCACTCGGCCCAGACCGGCTTGCCCGCCGCGATGTGCGCGGTCAGCGAGGCGCGGCAACGGATGCCATCCACCAGCGCGGATGCATGCAGTTCGGGGTAGCCACCCGGCAGCCAGACCGCATCGCAGTCGGGCACCGCCTCGTCCGCCACCGGCGAGAAAAACACCAGCTTCGCACCGAGCGCGCGCAGCACATCGAGGTTGGCTGGGTAGATGAAGCAGAACGCCGCATCGCGGGCGACCGCGACGGTGCGCCCCTGCAGCAACGGCGCCACCGGGCGCTCGGCTTGCGCGTGAAACGGCACCGCCCAGCGCTGCCAGCCCGCGGCAACGAGTTGCCCGAGCGGCGTGGACGCCAAGGCATCGGCCAGCGCATCCAGCCGCGCCATGGCATCGGGCAACTCGGACGCCACCGTCAGGCCCAGGTGCCGTTCGGGCAGCGAGAAGGCTGCGTCGCGGTGCAGCGCACCGAGCCAGCCGGCGTCGATGCCCACGGGCTCCGCGCCCAAGTCGTCCTGGAGCACCGACGCCTGCAGCATCTTCTCGTGCCCTGCACTGGCCACGCGGTTGGCCAGCACACCCGCCCAGGGCAGACCCGGGCGGTAGTGGCGCAGACCATGCACCAGCGCGCCAAAGGTGCCGGCCATGGAACCGGCATCGATCACCGCCAGCACTGGAATGCCCAGCTTCACCGCCAGGTCCGCCGCACTCGGCTCACCATCGAACAGACCCATCACCCCTTCAATCAGGATCAGGTCGCTGTTGGTGGCCGCCTCGTGCAACCGGGCGCGGATGTCGGCCTCGCCGTTGAGCCAGAGGTCCAGGTTGTGCACCGGCTGGCCGCTGGCGAGCTGGTGCCAGTGCGGGTCCAGGAAATCCGGCCCGCACTTGAACACGCGCACCCGCCGACCTTGCCGCGCCAGCAGACGCGCAAGCGCTGCCGTGACGGTGGTCTTGCCCTGGCCGGAGGCCGGGGCAGCGATCAGCAGGGCGGGGCAGGTTGACGTCATCATGACCCGGCTCAGCGCGGCGTCCAGCTCAGGCCGAGGTAGAACGTGCGGCCGGCGGTGGCGTAGCCCAGCACCGACTCGTAGTCCTTGTCGGTGGCGTTGTCCACCCGCGCCAGCAGGCGCCAGTCGCGCGCAATGTCGGTGCTGGCCGTGAGGTTCAGCAGCGTATAGCCGGACAGGGCCTTCTTGTTGGCCGCGTCGTCGTAGCGCTGGCCGGTGTGCTGCACTTCACCGCCGATGCGCCAGCCGCCCACCGGCATGTCGGCAGTCAGCGTGGCCTGGGTCTTGGCGCGGCGCGCCAGCAGCAGACCGGTGTCGGCGTTCTTCGGACGCATCAGGTCCAGCGACGCGCCAACATTGACATCGCCCAGCTTCGATCCGCCCGCCAGCGTCACGCCGGTGTAGGTCGCGCGGCCCGTGTTGCCGTAACAACCTGCGAAGTCACCCACGCCGTTGACACAGCTGCCGGCGCCGGACACATAGTTGATGAGGTCCTTGACCCGGTTGCGGTAGACCACCACCGATGCACGGCTCACGCCTTCCTGCCAGCGCAGGCCGGCCTCGACGTTGCGCGCGGTCTCGGCCTTGAGGTCGGGTGTGCCGTAGATGCTGAAGCGCTGGAACAACGTCGGCGCGCGGAAGGCCGTGCCCGCCGAGGCGGTGAGCTGCAGGCTCTTGGACAGCGCATAGCCGTAGGCCAGGGAGCCGGTGTTGTTGACGCCGAACTCGCTGTCGTCGTCGCGGCGCAGGTTGGCCTGCAGCGTGTGGTCGCCGGCGCGCAGGCCGTAGCCGACCGCCAGCGCGTTCTGGTGGCGGTCGGTGTTCTGGGGCGTCGTGCTGGCGTTCTCGAGACGGTCCTCGCGGCGCTCCAGGTCGACCGTCAGGCGACCGGGGCCGACGCGCAGTTCGTTGCGCAGCAGCCAGCTGTCGACCTGGGTCTCGGTGAGATAGGTAGAGGGAGAGGTTTCGTAGCGCTCAGTGCCACGGGTGAAGCCCACGCGGGTGCTCCAGTCGTCGCTCCAGTGACCGTTCCAGTTCAGGCCCACGGTCTGCAGGTGGCTCTTGGTCTGGTCGTCCTTGCCGGCCACAAAACCGTCGTAGCCCGCCTTCTGGCGGTTATCCAGCAGCGTGGCTTCCAGCTTCTGGTCAGGGGTCAGTTTCCATCCGAGGCGTCCGGAGAACGACTCGTTGCGGTAGCCGTCCTTGTCGGGGTTGCCGGTGGGTTTGGCGTTGAACCCATCGCTGCGCTCGGCGCCGAGGCCGAACGCGTAGTCGACCGCGCCCTCCCCGCCGCGCAGCGAGGCGTTCACCTCACGGGTGTTGTGCGAGCCGATGCCCACGCGCACCGACGGGAAGAAACCGGTCTCGCCCTGGCGCGTGAAGATCTGCACCACGCCACCGATGGCGTCGGAGCCATAGACCGCCGCGGCCGGGCCGCGCAGCACCTCGATGCGGTCGACCTGGGACAGCGGGATCGCGTTCCAGCTGGCGCCGCCGGTCGACTGCGAGTCGATGCGCACGCCGTCGACGAAGACCGCGGTGAAGCGGTTTTCGCCGCCACGCAGGTAGATGTTGGTGGTCGACGCTGGGCCGCCGTTGCGGTTGATGGTCACGCCGGGCAGACGTTCGAGCACGTCGGCCACGGAGGCTGCGCCCAGACGATCGATCGCCAGGCGGTCGACCAGCGTCACGTCGGCGACAACGTCGGTGATGGGCAACTCGGAGCGGGTGGCGCTGACCACGACGACGGTCGGGGATTTCTGGGCCCAGGCGGCCACGGACAAGGTGCAGGCGAGCGGGAGCACGGCAAGGCGTGCATTGAAAACGCGTGAAGACATGTGAGAAGAACAGACAGAAGATTGCCCTCGCCGTCTTCCCCGACAGCGCATGGGCGTCACGGTGACGGCTCCGAGGAACGTGTCACCACCGTGTTGGCCGGTATCCGGGCTGGCAGAACAACTCTCATCGCCTTCCCGGGGCCGGAAAACCGGACTCCCAGTGGCTGCGGGATGAAAGCGGGGACGCAAGGCCTGCTGGCCGTGTTTCCCGTCTGCTTACCGTTGCGGGGGCAGCGCAGGTTAGGTCGGTCCGGTGTGGACTTTCCCTCCTGCTTCCCGTTGAACTGCGGCATGCGAACCACACCGCGAGCACCAACGGCGGGCATTGTAAGCCCGGGGGCCTTGCGGCAACCCTACAATGGCTCACTTACCTGTTGTCACCATGGCCGATCCCAAGCATCTTGAACTGATCGCCGAGCGCGTTGAGCGACTGCTCCTGCGCCATGAAGAACTTCAGCGCACCAATGCCTTGCTGCTGGACCAGGTGTCCGCGCTCAAAACCGAGCGCGATTCGCTCAAGTCCCGGCTGAACGCCGCCCGCTCGCGCATCGATGCCCTGCTCGACCGGTTGCCCGCCGGCAACGAGGCGGAGACGCCGAAAGACTCCCGATGAACAAACAGGTCGCCAAACAGATCGAGGTCCAGATCATGGGCCAGAGCTACCTTCTGTCGTGCCCGCCCGGCGGCGAGTCGTCCCTGCTGGACGCTGTCGAGCGCGTGGACACGGCCATGTGCCGCATCCGCGATGCCGGCAAGGTCAAGGCCCGTGACCGCATCGCCGTGCTGGCTTCGCTGAACCTCGCTTTCGAACTCTCTCAGAAGGAAGCCCAGAGCCTGGTGGTGCCGTCGTTTGCTACCTCCGAGCCCTCAACGCTGGCCGAACCATCTGCAACCGCCGCACTGGAAGCCGATGACCCGCAGGCACAGGCGCGTGTCGACGATCTGGTTCGGCGGCTGGACCAGGCGCTGGGCAGCGACGGCCAGCTGATCTGAGCTTCGGACTGGCGTCGGAAAATTTTCCGACGGACGCACCGGCACTGGCGCCCCACGGGCCTACAATTTCGCTGTCTGCAGTGCGCGCCGGGCTTTATATTTCCTTGAACCAATGCTCATTGAGCCCGGGCTTGGTACATAACGTGGTTGGTGTGAGCGTCTCGCGTCAGATGAACCCGAAGCCCCGTTGCCCTCGCCCACCTGAACCCCCGGTTCAGGATGACGGTCCGGCGGCATCTGCAGACACCTAATTCCCCACTCCCCCCTGCGCCGCTTCGCGGCTTCCCCCCTCTCCTGCGGGAAGGGGGACGTGGCCTGTGGACCGGCGGAGCCGGGTCCACGGCCACCCTCGTCTGGGCACCTTCTCCGAATGGGTTGCTGGCATGTCCCTTGAACCGCTGCTGATCGTTGAATTCGCCCTGTTGGGGCTGTGCTCCGGCTTTCTGGCGGGGCTGCTGGGCATTGGCGGCGGGATGGTGATGGTGCCGTTCATCAGCGCGATCCTTTCGCACCGTGGTGTGTCCGACGGGCTGGCGGTGAAGATGGCCATCGCGACGTCGATGGCGACCATCGTGTTCACCTCAATCTCCAGCGTGCGTGCGCACCACCAACGCGGTGCCGTGCGCTGGGACATCGTGCGGCGCCTGGCGCCCGGCATCGTGATCGGTGCAGCCATCGCCAGCCTGGGCGTGTTCGCCCTGCTCAAGGGTGGCTCGCTGGCGCTGTTGTTTGCCCTCTTTGTCGGGTTTTCGGCCACGCAGATGCTGTTGGACAAGAAGCCGCAAGCCTCACGCACGCTGCCCGGCCCCGCCGGGCAAGTGGGCGCGGGGACCGTGATCGGCTTCCTCTCCGGGCTGGTCGGCGCCGGCGGCGGCTTCATCAGCGTGCCCTTCATGACCTGGTGCAATGTGGCAATCCACAACGCCGTCGCCACCAGCGCGGCGCTCGGATTTCCGATCGCACTGGCAAATGCGATTGGATATGTGATCGCGGGGCAGAACGTGTCCGACCTGCCGGCGGGCTCCGTCGGCTATGTCTTTCTGCCGGCGCTCGCGGTGATCGGCGCGGCGAGTGTGCTGATGGCGCCCCTCGGCGCAAAGGCTGCCCACGCACTGCCGGTGAAGTCGCTCAAGCGTGCTTTCGCCGGTGTGCTCTATCTGCTGGCCGCCTACATGCTCTACAAAGGTCTGACGGCCTGAGCTGTTTGGCTGACGCTGGCTCAGCCAATCTGGTGCAACGGACGGTCGGCGATCACAGTGCCATCTTCGTCGGCGTAGAGCCACTCACCGGGTCGCACCGTCACGCCCTGGATGCGCACGACAACATCGCGCAGCCCCTGGTTGCGGCGGTCCGTGGGCAGCGGCATCGAAGCGAGTGCGCGGATGCCCGTCTCGCACACGGCCAGCTCGGCGACATCGCGCACGCAGCCATCAACGAGCACGCCGGCCCATCCATTGCGCGCAGCAGCTGCGCCGAGGTTGCCGCCCAGCAGCGCGCGCCGCAATGAAGCGCCACCGTCCACCAACAGCACCCTCCCCTCGCCAGGGCTCTCGACAGCGGCCTTGACCACCGTGTTGTCGTCCAGGCACTGCACCGTCACCACAGGGCCTGCAAAGCGGCGGTGAGCGCCGAAATCACGGAACACCGGAGGCAGAACCCGGAACGCGCCGGAGGTGTCGCCCTTGTGGGCATCGCACAGGTCGCAGGTGGCGAAATCAGGCGTGGAAGTCATCTCGTTTCACTCGCAAAAGGACAGGTTGGACACAGGTTTTTCGCAGACGAAATTGGATCATGCAGCGGGCCTGTGTTCACCAGCGACGCCCTGCAGGCGCATCGAGTGTTGTTTTCGGGGCCAATGTCGGCCGTTTTCCCTATGAAAACACGCAAAAAAACCGCGCCTCCACCTTGGAAGGAAGAAACATCTCCATTAGCATCCGAGACACCAGTGAGAGAGCGCGTTCTCCTCTGGTGTCATTCCACTTCTAGAAGGAAAACCCATCATGGCAACTGCAAAGAAAGCTCCTGCGAAGAAAGCCGCTCCGGCCAAGAAGGCTGCAGCTCCCGCGAAGAAGGCCGCTGCTCCCGCGAAGAAGGCCGCTGCGCCCGCGAAGAAGGCTGCTCCGGCCAAGAAGGCTGCTGCTCCTGCGAAGAAGGCTGCACCCGCCAAGAAGGCCGCTGCTCCCGCGAAGAAGGCTGCTCCCGCGAAGAAGGCCCCTGCAAAGAAGCGCACCCCCAACGCTGCCTTCATGAAGGCCATGACCCCCAGCGCCGCTCTGGCTGCGATCGTCGGCAACAACCCGCTGCCGCGCACCGAAGTGACCAAGAAGGTCTGGGAATACATCAAGAAGAACAAGCTGCAGGACGCGGTCAACAAGCGCATGATCAACGCCGACGCCAAGCTGAAGGAAATCTTCAAGAAGGCCCAGGCTTCGATGTTCGAAATGACCAAGATGATCAACGAACACCTGAAGTGATCGTCGGTCCGCAGGGACACGGCGTGTCCCTCGCCCCAGAAGAGCCGGCCACCCCGGCTCTTTTTTTTCGCCGTTTTTCCACTGCCCCGGAGAAAAGGCAAATGTGAGAAACTGAAACAGCACTTCCCCCGTTCGAGGTATGACACGCCAGCCGACCCCCATCACCATTGGCTCTTCCGGCGAGCCGGCACAACCACCGGTTGTGCCTTCGTTGCCCTTGCAGCACAACAAGGTGGTTCTGGTGATGGATCTGGTGGAGTCCGTGAGGCTGATGGCCTCGAACGAAGTGTCGGTGGTGCTGCAGTGGCACAGCTTCCTGCAGCACGCGCGCGACGATGTGCTGCCCAGCCACGGCGGTCGTCTGGTCAAGAGCCTGGGTGACGGCATCCTCGCGGAATTCGACGACGCGGTGCCCGCGGCCAGGGCGGCGCTGAAGCTGCACCGTTACTTCGATACCGAAAACCTGCGGCGCGACGACGACCACAAGCTGTGGCTGCGGGCCGGGATCAATGCGACGCACCTGTACGTGGACCAGAATGACGTTTTCGGCCACGGCGTGAATCTGGCGGCCCGCGTGGCGGGGCTGGCCGGCCCCGGCGAGACCGTGATCACAGCCGATGTGCATGACGCGCTGGTCGACGGCGTGGACGCCGACATGCAGGACATGGGCGAGAGCTACCTCAAGCACTGGCCCGAACCGGTCCGCACATGGACGCTGTCTCCGCCCTCCGGAACCGGGTTTCTCTTCAGGCCAGCGGCCCCGACCAAGCCCGATGACTTCAGGGCGACCATCGCCGTTCTGCCGTTCGTGTCCCGTGGCAATGCCGCCGAACATTTCGTCATCGGCGAATTGCTGGCGGATGGCGTGATCGTGCAACTCTCGCGCAGCCATCAGTTGCGCGTGATCTCCCGGCTCTCGACCTCGGTCCTGCGGGGACGGGAAGATGCGAACCAGACCGCCAGCCAGCAGCTGGACGCCAACTTCGTGCTGTCCGGCAGCTACGTGGCCCATGGCGACCGCGTGCTGGTGACGGCAGAACTGTGCGATACCCGTCACCACGAGGTCGTCTGGGCAGACCGCATCACCGGCAATGTGACAGACGTGCTCCAACAGGAGAGCGAACTGATCAACACACTGGCGTCCACCTGTGCCGACCAGTTGTTGCATTCAGAGGTGCAACGCACCCTGACCCAGGCCCTGCCCCGGCTGGACAGCAGTGCCCTGATGCTGGGCGCCATCAACCTGATGCACCGATCCACCCGCCGCGATCTCGAGCGCAGCCAGCAACTGCTGGAGGCCCTGGTGGACCGGCACAAGCGCTCGGTGGCTCCCTGGGCCTGGCTGGCCAAGTGGCACATCATGCAGGTGGTCCAAGGCATGGCACCCGACCCCAATGCTTCTTTCCAGCGCGCGATCGATATCGCGGATCGTGCGCTGGACATGACCCCCGACAGCGCCCTTGCGCTGTCGGTCAAGGGTCATGCCATGTGCCATCTGGGCAAAGACATTCAGGGCTCCCACCACTTGCTTCTCGAGGCCACCCACAGCAACCCCAACGACCCGATGGGGTGGCTGTACAGCAGTGTCTGGTCAACGATGTGGGGCTCACCGGAACAATCGGTGATTGAAGCCCAGAGTGCGCTCCAGCTGTCGCCACTGGATCCGCAGAAGTACTACTTTGAAATGATGCTGGGCAACTGCTATCTGGCGCTGGGCAAGATGGAGGATGCGGTGGTCATGTGCGAGGCTTCCTTGCGCAAGAACCGCTTCCATCTTCCGACCATTCGCGCGCTCCTCGTCTCCCAATACGAGCTGGGTCGCACGGATGACGCCAAGGCCACCTTTGACTTGCTGCGGGCAATGCAGCCCGAACTTACCGTCAGTCGCTACCTGGCTTCGGCAGGAATCAGCCAGGCCAGGTTGCGAACTGCCAAGGCAATGGAAGCCCTTGGCCTTCCGAAATCCTGATCCAAAGGAGATGACATGAGCGGTGGAGTCAGTGGTGGTGTGAGCGGTGGAGTCAGTGGTGGCGTCAGCGGCGGTGTCAGCAGTGGGGGCCTAGTCTCTTCCGATGCGCTGAACCTCAGCCGATCTGCGATAGCCGGACCATTCGCCGGCGCGGTTCTGCACCCGTCTGTGCCGGGGTTTGACCAGAGTCTGAACCTGCGCCTCTGGGCCGACGGCCCACGGATGACCACCTGCTTCGAAGAAATGATCGAGGGTCTCTCCGTCACCGCGTCTGCGAGCACCAGACAGGCCGACCTGAAGTTCGCCAACCTCGGCGCGACGACGATCAAGAACCGGACACTGGTGCAGCTACAGGGTCCGTCGAAGAATCTCCTCAAGCAACAACTGGATCTGGTCGCAGCCTATGCCGACCTGCGCAATGACCGCGCGGCCGAAGTGCTGGACCAGCTGACCGCTCCCGTCGGCTACTGGTCGGCCGTGCTGGGCCTGTCGGCCCACCGCCACAAGAAGACGCTCCAGCTGATAGAGATCGCTCTGGGCCTCTGCGTGCATGTCGAGATGCGGTTCAAACACATCTTTGCCGCCTTGCGACCGGTGGAGCTGTCGCCGCAGATCCAGCCCATGATTCCCACGCCAGGACACGGCAGCTGGCCCAGCGGCCATGCCACCGAAGCGTTTGCGGTGGCTACTTCGCTGGAGGCGTTCATGGACCACGCCCGCCCCGGCAAGAACGACGGACAGAACAGCCGGACCCAGCTGCAGCGGCTGGCGGCGCGCATCGCGGTCAACCGCACGGTGGCCGGCGTGCACTATCCGGTGGACAGCGCGGTTGGCCGCCTGCTGGGCACCAGCCTCGGCGAGTTTTTCGTGGCCCGTGCCACCAGCGGCAGCGTCCGGTTGCGTGGCTTTGACAGCGACAAATTCGTTGAATCGGATGGTGCCCCCAAGGACTTCAGGCTCAGCGACCCCATGGACGCAGGCGCCTACAGCGTGGGCGGCCCGGCGATCCCGTTGCCCAAGGCCGACACGCTGGGCTGGCTGTGGCAGGAGGCCCTGAAGGAGTGGTCATGAGCGGGGGACTCACCCCCCAGCCCTGGCTGCCACTGCCCAAAGGCGAGGTCACCGGCACGGACTGGTCCTTGCCCGGCAGCATCGAAGGCGCCGACCCGTACCTGGCGTGGGCGGAAGCCGACCGCTTCGAAGGCTACCGGCTGGGAGAAGGCAGGGCGGCCCAGCCGAAGTGGCTGCCGGTGGCGATCGAACTGCACCAGGGGTATGGCGTGCAGGACTTGCTGCAGGCGGCCGACGAGAAGTGGCTGCAGATGCCCAAGGCCTACCTGCTGCTGGCGGGACTGCGCTTTTGCACCGCCCGCGTCAAGAGGGGGTTTTTTGCGCAGTTGCGCAAGCGTTCGGACCTGGCCCGCATCGTCCGGCGGTTCGAGCTGGGCCTTCCTGTCGAAGAACACACCGGCCCCCTGAAGGACCCGGCGTGCCCCGGCGACACGGCGGCCACTGTCGCACAGCGGGTGGGCGGCAAGGTGATGGGCATCATCGACGGTGGCCTGGCGATGGCACATGCCGCGTTTCTGGGTCCCCAGGGTCAGCCGCGGGTGCGGTACTTCTGGCGGCAGGACGAATTCGACGGCCCGTACGGACCGGGCCTGGGACGCCGCCTTCACAGCCGCCTGACCGACCACCGCGCGGGCCCGACACCAGCGGAAATGGGCTACGGCCATGAGTTGACGGCGGCCGACATCCGTTCGGCGATGACCCGCTTCACGCTGAACGGCTCGGTCGACGAAGACGATCTCTACGAGCACCTCCAGTGCTGGGACCTCAAGCACCCGGTCAACCACGGTACGGTGGTGGCCAGTCTGGCGGCTGGTCCCTGGCTGACCACCTCCCGCATGAGCAGCGGCGCCCAGACTCCGGAAATGCACCCGGCCGGCGACGCAGCCAGCCAGGCGCCGCTGATCGCGGTGCAGCTGGACTGGTCGAACGTCGTCGACACCTCGGGTGGAGCGATGAACGTCAGCGTGCTGGATGCCCTGATGTACATCCTGAACCGCGTGACCGACGACGCCCAGGTGGTCGTCAACATCAGCTGGGGCACACTGGCCGGCCCGCACGACGGCACCTCGGTCCTGGAAGCGGCCATCGACCACCTGATCTCCCTGCGCGGCGCCGAACGGCTGCAGGTTTTCATTCCCGCGGGCAACGGTTACCAGGACCGCACGCATGCGAACCAGACGTTGCTTCCAGGCGGCGCCCCCGCCGAGCTGCACTGGCACGTGCAGCCAGACGACCGGACCCAGAGCTTTCTGGAGCTCTGGCTCGGCGATCCGGAACTGCCAGAGGAAGTACTGCAGGATGTCAGCATCGAAGTCACCCTGCCTGGCGGACAGGTGCTTGAGCCGTTGACGATCGGCCATGCCGGTTGCTGGCCGTCGGCATCCGCCCCGCGGCTTGCCTTGATCTTTCCCAGGAAAACTGCTCTGGGGCGCAACGGCACCTGCGCCCTGCTCGCGCTGTGCCCGACTGCCTCGAACGATCCGGCGGACCGGCTGGTACCTGCCGGCGTGTGGCGCGTGAAGGTCCGCAACGGGGGATTCCATCCGGTGGTGTTGGACGCCTATGTGGAGCGCGACGACGTGGCGCTGGGCACGCACACCGGAGCCAGGCAGTCCTACTTCCTCGATGCGATGTACGACACGAGCGGCAACATCGACAGCTTTGTCGATGACCCCGGCCTTCCAACACCGATTCGCCGCAGCGGAGTCTTCAACAGCATCGGTACCGGCCAGAAACCGATGGTCACCGGTGGTGTCCGGTTTGCGACCAGTGCCTTCGATCCGGCGGCAAGCTACAGCCCGAGGCTGCCCGATCCCGACGCCTCACGGCAGCCCCAGCGCGTTGGTGTCAAGAAGATCCCCAATACGCTGGCCGTCAGCGACGAAAGCGCAGCGCTGTGGGGGGTGCTGGGGGCTGGAAGCCGCAGCGGCGGCGTGGTGCGGCTCTACGGCACCAGTTGTGCTTCGCCACAGACCGCCCGCAAGAACTTCTGAAGATGCTGATCGCTCACCAGCGCGCTGGCAGAGGCTTGAGCAGCCAGATCCAGCGCTCGCGCACGGCGATGTAGCCGCCGGTTTCTAGGTCTTTGAGCAGCCGGCTCACCATCTCGCGCGAACAGGCCAGGTGTTGGGCGAAGGCCTGGTGGGTCAGACGTTCGGTGAGCTGGCGGTGGCCCGACCCGTCGGGTTCGCCGGCCAGCTGGTTGAGCAGCAGCACCAGGCGGCCATACACGTCGATCAGGGCAACATTGCCCGCACTTTCGGTGGCCAGCCGGGCGCGACGGATCAGGCGGGACATCAGTTCCAGAGCAAATTCGGGATGGGCCGCGATGTAGCCCAGCAGGGTCGCCCGGGTGATCACCGAGCAGGTGGTCGGTCCGACCGTCTCGACATTGGCCGAGCGGGGCCCACCGTCCAGCGACATCTCGCCCACATAGTCCAGCAGACCGTAGAACCCGAGGGTGAGTTCCTTGCCGCTGCCGTCGCCCAGGAACGCCCGCAACCGCCCCTGCAGCACGATGTAGATCGAGTCGCCGGTTTCCCCCTCCTGAATCAGCAGCGCACCGTTGCGGTAGTGGCGCTGCACCCCCAGTGCCGCGAGTGACCTGACATGGGCAGAAGGCTGGTCATCGGCAGACGGCAGGGGAACGTGTGGCATCCAGGCTCAGGGTTGTAGAAACTCCCGTGGATTGTGCGGCACGCCGGAGAAGGCACGCAAGGCGGGCACCACGGGCGGCAGGCTGTGCACCCGCTGCATCAGGGCACGGATGCTGCCACAGCCAGTCTTTTCCCGCAGCGCCTTGATCTGGCTGCGCACGGTCGACTCGGCCACGCCGTGGTCGCGCGCGATGTCGGGAATCGACAGACCGCGGCACAGCGCCAGCAGCACCGACTCTTCGCTCGGGCTGAGGTTCTGCGAGCGGGCATACATGCGCAGCGCCAGGTTGTCGCAGGCGTTCTTGCGCGAGAGCAGCACCAGCACGTTCGGCGAATCGAACTCCAGAGGGTGGTTCAGCGGCACGAAGGCCACCGACAGCTCGTGGTCGCCCTGCTTGAGCAGCAGCAGGCGGCGCTGCCCGCGCAGTGCTTGCTCCAGTGCGACCTGGATCTGTGTCGTGATGTCGGTGGAATGCCCGAGCAGCGAGCGGGCGTGGGTCATGATCACCCGGCCGGTCGACATTTCGTGGCGCGCCAGGTGGTTGGCGTGGCGGATGCGGCCCTGGGCGTCGATCACGAGCAGGCCGTAGTCAACCTCATCGAGCACCCGCAGGAGGATGGCCTGGCCAAGATGGTCCTGGGCCTGGGCCAATGGATCAGCGTGGAAGAACAGGTCTCGGGCGTTGCGTTCGACCGGCTGGCGTTCGGTGGTGGTTTCCATGGCGCTTTCCTCGTTGGTTGCGATGGGGAAAGCTTAAAAACCGGAGCCCTTTCTGGCCCGTGTGCCATTGCCCGCCAGCCTGTGCGGTATTCACAAGTTCAGTTGTACAAACACAACACAAAGAAGGGCATCAACGGGATTTGTTCCGGATCGCCGACAGCGTTCCGCGGGTCGTCAGGACCTCGGCATCGAGCATCACCTCGATCAGCGAGCCACCCTGCGCCGCCAGCGCGCGCTGCAGCGCCGGCTCGAATTCGGCGGTGTGCGTCACGCGCTCCGCCGCGTAGCCATAGGCCTTGGCCAGTGCACAGAAATCGGGGTTCACCAGATCGGAGCCGCTGACCCTCGCCGGGTACTCGCGCTCCTGGTGCATCCGGATCGTGCCGTAGGTGCCGTTGTTGAGCAGCACGATCACCGTCTTGGCGCCGTGCTGCACCGCGGTCGCCAGTTCCTGCCCGTTCATCAGGAAGTCTCCGTCGCCAGCGATGGTGAACACGGTGCGACCGGTCAGGATGGCGGCACCGATGCCGGCCGGCACGCCATAGCCCATGGCGCCATTGGTCGGACCCAGCTGCGTCTTCAGCCCCTTGACCAAGCCGTGATAGCGGTAGAAGCGGTGCAGCCAGCTGGCGAAATTGCCTGCGCCATTGGTCAGCACGGCATCGGCCGGCAGCAGCTTCTGCACCGTGTGGATCAGCGCCGGCATGTCGACGGGGCCCGGCAGTGTGATGCCGCCGTTGCCAACGTCGATATTGGCCAGGTACTCGGCGTGGCAAGCCTGCGTCCACTGCCCCCAGGCGATGCCCGGCGGTGCGCTGAGCACCTCGAGGCTGCGTGCGGCCGCGTTCATGGTCGACTGGATCGCCAGCGCTGGCTGGTAGACCCGGCCCAGCTCTTCTGCGCTGGCGTGGATGTGCACCAGCTTCTGTTTCGGCAGTGGCGCCTCGATCAGGGTGTAGCCGCCGGTGGTGGCCTCGCCCAGACGTGGCCCGATCGCCAGGATCAGGTCGCTCTCCTGGATACGCCGCGCCAGCGCGGGGCTGATGCCCAGACCCACATCGCCGGCGTACTGCGGATGGTGGTTGTCGAAGCAATCCTGGAAGCGGAAGGCGTTGGCGACGGGCAACTGCCAGTTCTCCGCAAAGCGCTGCAGCGCCGCTGCCGACTGCGGCGTCCAGCCACCGCCGCCGGCGATCACCAGTGGCCGTTCGCTGGCCAGCAGCAGGCTGCGCAGATCGCGCAGTGCGCCCGGGTCGGCCCAGGCCTGCACCGGCTCCACGCGCGGCAACGGCGCCGCATCAACCGTCTGCGTCAGCATGTCTTCCGGCAGCACCAGCACCACCGGGCCGGGCCGTCCGTTCATCGCGGTCGCGAAGGCGCGCGCCACGTACTCGGGAATGCGCTTCGCGTCGTCGATGCGCTCCACGCGCTTGGCCATGCCCTTGGTGCTCGGACCGAAGAAGACGTTGTAGTCGACCTCCTGGAAGGCCTCCCGGTCGCGCGCTTCGCTGGCCACGTCGCCGACGAACAGCACCATCGGCGTCGAGTCCTGGAACGCGGTGTGCAGACCGATGGACGCATTCGTCGCGCCCGGTCCGCGGGTCACGAAACAGACGCCAGGCCGCCCGGTCAGTTTGCCCTGCGCCTCGGCCATGAAGGCCGCCCCGCCTTCCTGGCGGTTGATCACGAAGCGGATGCGGTCCGCGCGGTCGTGGAAGCCGTCGAGCACGGCGAGATAACTTTCGCCCGGTACCCCGAAGGCATGGGTCACGCCCTGGGCGATCAGGCAATCAACGAGAAGGTGTCCGGCAATCTGTGTGGTCATGCCCGACATTGTCGTTCGCTGCGAACGGACTCACGGTCTCAACGCGCCACAGTGCGCCGGCCCACGCCGATGGCCGCATAGACCGACAGCAGCAGCACCAGCGCCGCGCCGCCCAGCGTGACCGCATACCAGCCCCGGTCCATGAAGGCGCCAAAGACCATGGGCGAAACCGCGAAGCCGACGTCCAGGCCCGAATACACGGTGCCATAGACGCGCCCGGTCGCGCCCTTGGGCGTGGCCTTCTTGATCATCATGTCGCGGCTCGGGCCGCCGATGCCGACGGCAAAACCGGTCGCGGCGAGCACGACCATGGTGCCGGTCCCGCCGAGCCAGCCGGTGGCGCACAGGGCGAGCAGGGCCGCCCCCGCCGTCATGGCCATCGCCACCACGCGGTCGCTGTGTTTCGAGGTCGCCGCCACGAAGCCGCCGACGAACATGCCCAACGCGCCGCACAGCATGTAGGCGCTCACGGTCAGAGTCGCCGCCTCGACGCCCACGCCGTATAGCTGCTTGAGGATGGACGGCGCGAAGCTCTGCACCACCGCCAGGGTCATGGTCGAAAGGAAAAAGAAGGCAAAACACCACCAGACCACCGGCAGCTTCATGAAGGCCAGGTCCGAGCCCTTGGGCGCATCGGCATGGCGCACATACACCTCGGTGCGCAGTTTCTCGCGTTGCCAGAACAGCAGGGCCAGCACCGCGATGTAGAGCAGCGCGGCGCAACGGTAGGCGGTGCGCCAGTCGGCCAGCGCCGTGATGCCGACCAGGAAAGCCGGCGCCAGCGCCCAGCCCAGATTGCCGGTCAGGCCGTGCGCGCTGAAGGCGTAACCGAGGCGTGGCGCCGAGACGCGCTGGTTCAGGATGGTGAAGTCGGCCGGGTGAAACGGCGCGTTGCCCAGACCGGCCAGCACCGCGACCAGCACCAAGCCGGAGTAGCCAGTCGCGATCGATCCCGCCAGAGAGGCCAGCAGGAAGCAGCTGATGGCAGCAAACAGCACCGGCCGCGCACCGATGCGGTCGACCACAAAGCCGGCCATCGCCTGGCCGGAGCCCGAGATGATGAAGAAGATGCTCATCAGCAGGCCGACGTCGGAATAGCTCAGCCCGAAGTCGCGCATGAAGATCGGGAACAGCGGCGCCAGCAGCAGGTGCGAGAAGTGCGAGGTGCCGTGCGCCAGGCCGACCAGTCCGATGACGGCGGCGTCCTGCTTGAGGGGAACGGGGTTGGCCGGCGGCGCGGCGTCCAGGGTAGCGGTGTTCATCCGGCGCATGGTACGGCGCACGCGCGCGACCGTTCTGCGATAAAAAGACAACTCTTGTCGAATTCCCGCCAAACCAACCTGCCCCGATGAACACCCGCCGCCCACGCCGCGCCGTCCCTGTCGGCGACACCGACCCGTACCGGCCGACACCGCAGCGGCCGGTGCGCTGCCGTGCACGCTCGATGGGCCACGACACCCAGTTCGAGCCGCACCACCACCCCTGGGGCCAGGTGGCGTACTGCGCCAGCGGCCTGCTGCAGGTCACGGTCGCCGCCCACGCGCCGGAAGCGGCGCCTGCCATGGAGACGACGACCATCGTGCCGCCCTCGCGCGCCGTCTGGATTCCGCCGGGCGCCCGCCACGCGGTCAGCATGCTCGAGGCCTCGCAGCTGTACACGCTGTACATCGACCCCTCGGTCGTGGCGCCCGACTGGCAACGCTCGCGGGTGCTGGTGGTGTCGCCGCTGCTGCGCGAACTGGTGCTGGGCATGGAGCTGCCGCAACACGTGGGCGACGAAGAACGCCAGCGCTCGATCTCGACACTGGTGCTGGCCGAGATGGCCCACGCGCCGACGCAACCGCTCGGTGTGCCGATGCCCGATCCGCAGCGCGGCGACCGGCGGCTGCGCGCGCTGTGCGAGGCGGTGATGAACGCACCGGCGCAACATGCAACGCTGGCCGAATGGGCCGCACAAAGCGGCGCCAGCGAGCGCACGCTGGCGCGGCTGTTCCGGGACGAACTGGGCACCGGTTTCCAGCGCTGGCGCCAGCAGGTGGTGCTGGCCCACGCCCTGCCCATGCTGGCGCGCGGTGCGCCGGTGAGCCAGGTGGCGGCCGCCAGCGGCTACGCCAGCGACAGCGCCTTCAGCGCGATGTTTCGCGCTGCTCTGGGGCAGCCGCCCTCGCGCTTCGGTCCGACAGGGCACTGATCAGAGGACCTCCTGCAGACGCTCCTTGGGCCGGCACAGCACCGTGCCCTTGGGCGCGACGACGATCGGACGCTCGACCAGCACCGGGTGCTGCACCATCAGGTCCAGCCATTCGGCCTCACTGCGGTCCGCCTTGGCCTGCGCCAGTTCGGCGTAGAGGTCGCCCTTGCGGCGCAACACGCCAGTCGCCTGCAGGCCCATGGCCTTGAGCAGCCCGGCGAGCTGCTCCCGCGTGTACGGCTTCTTGAGGTAGTCCACCACCACCGGATCGAACCCGGCCTCGCGGATCGTCGCGAGCACCTGGCGCGAGGTGCTGCAGTTGGGGTTGTGGAAGATGGTGATCGAGTCGCTGCCTGGCTTCATGTCGGTGCTCCGGATGCATCGCGGCCGAGCATAACGCCCGCGGCCGGTGCATCCACGCCTGTCACGACCGTGTCACGGCGGGCCCGTATCTTGCAATGCTTCTCGCAAGAAAGAAGACGCAGGGGCCGACCATGAACCTTCAACACCAGGAACGCATTGCCAAGACGCCCAAGGCCTGGGACGCCCTCGCGCGACCCGACCTCATCGGCCGCCGCGCCCACAGCCTGCTGCTGATGGCCAACGGCCGCCGCAGCGAACGTGAGCTGTCCGCCCTGCTCGGCAGCGACGTGAGCGACCTCACCGAAGGCCTGTTCCAGCAGGGCTACCTGCAACCCGTGCCGCTGATGCTGTACGGGGAAAACGACAACGCCTGAACAGCGGCGAGCGCCGTCAGAGCCAGCGCCGCAGCAGGCCCATCACGCGGTCGAAGGCGGCCCCATACGGCGGATAGAACAGGCTGCCCGCGGCCCAGCGCGACTGCACCAGCACCGGCTTCTGCTGCGTGAAGCGCAGGAAGCCGGTTTCGCCGTGATACGCCCCCCAGCCGCTCTCGCCGACGCCGCCAAACGGCAGGTTTTCGTGGGCGATGTGCATCAGTGTGTCGTTGACCGTCACGCCCCCGCTGACCGTGCCCCGCAGCACCCGGTCACGTGACGCGCCATCACTGCCGAACCAGTACAGCGCCAGCGGCCGCGGCCCGGCGTTGATGGTGGCGATGGCCTCGTCGAGCTTGGTATAGCTCAGCACCGGCAGCACCGGACCGAAGATCTCCTCGCGCATCAGCCGCGTGTCGGCTGCAGGCTGGAACACCAGCACCGGCGTCATCTGGCGCACATGGACCGAACCGCTGCTCGGGGCCACCTCCACCACGCGGGCACCCTTGGCCTGTGCCTCGTCCACCAGCGCCAGCAGCCGGGCATGGTGACGGTCGCTGACGATGCTGGCGTAGTCGGGGTGCGCGGCGCCGGTCGGGAACAGCCTGACCACGGCCGCGGCAAAGGCCCGCTCGAATTCGGCCTCACGACCCTGTGGCAGCAGCAGGTAGTCGGGCGCGATGCAGGTCTGGCCGGCGTTGAGCAGCTTGCCGTGTGCGATCTTGATCGCCACCGCATCGAGGTCGGCCGAGGCGTCGACGATGCACGGCGACTTGCCGCCCAGTTCCAGCGTGGTCGGCGTGAGATTGGCGGCAGCGGCAGCGGCGACCTTGCGCCCCACCAGGGTGGAACCGGTGAAGAACAGGTGATCGAACGGCAGGCTGGCGAATTCGTGCGCCACGTCCGCCCCGCCCTGCACCACGCAGACTTCGTCGGCCGAGAACGCCTGGTGCAGCAGTGTGGCCAGCAGGCCCGAACTGTGGGGCGTGAGTTCGCTGGGTTTGATCATCACGCGGTTGCCCGCGGCCAGCGCGGTCGCGGCCGGGCCGATGGTCAGCTGCAGCGGGTAGTTCCAGGGGCCGATCACGCCCACCACACCCAGCGGCTGTCGCTGGATGTGGGCGCTGGCCGGCTGTAGGTACAGGGGTGTGCGCACGCGGCGGGTCTTCATCCAGGCGCCGGTGTGGCGCTCCAGATCGCCGATCAGGGCGCGCAGCACAAAGAAGTCGGCGACCTCGGTCAGCTTGGGCGAGCGCACGCCGAAATCGGCCTGCACCGCGTCGGCCAGGGCCGCGCCGTGGCTGTCGATCAGTGCGCGGATACGGCACAGCCTGTCCAGCCGCAGAGACAGCGGCACATCGATCTGCGCACGGCTGGCCTGGAACTGCGCGTCGAACAGCGCGCGCAAGGGAAGATCGGGGGGCGTCTGGGTCATCGGACCATCATAGGAGCGTGCCCCTCGCCGCGGTAGAGGGGGCGCCCCAGCGGGGCACCCCGTCCATCAATCGAACGCGATGGCGTCCGCGAACTCGAACACCCCCGGGTTGTGCACCGGGTCCACGCCCACCGGGATCACCGACTTGGGCGGGTACTTGCCTTCCAGCAGCAGCTTCGAGAGCGGGTTCTCGATGCGCTGCTGGATCGCGCGCTTGAGCGGGCGGGCGCCGAACACCGGGTCGAAGCCGACCTTGGCCAGCTCTTCCAGGGCCGCCGGCGCCACGTCCAGCCGCAGGTCCATCTTCTGCAGGCGGGCCTGCAGTGCCTTGAGCTGGATGCCGGCAATCGACGCGATGTGCTGTGCGTCCAGCGCGTGAAACACCACGGTCTCGTCGATCCGGTTGAGGAATTCGGGCCGGAAGTGGTCCTTGAGCTCGCCCCACACAGCTTCCTTGATCTCGTCGTAGGGCTGACCCACCATGGCCTGGATCAGGTGCGAGCCGATGTTGCTCGTCATCACGATCACCGTGTTCTTGAAGTCCACGGTGCGGCCCTGTCCGTCGGTCAGGCGACCGTCGTCCAGCACCTGCAGCAGCACGTTGAACACGTCCGGGTGCGCCTTTTCGACCTCGTCGAGCAGCAGCACGCTGTAGGGCTTGCGGCGCACGGCTTCGGTCAGGTAGCCGCCCTCCTCGTAGCCCACGTAGCCGGGCGGCGCGCCGATCAGGCGGGCCACGGAGTGTTTCTCCATAAACTCGCTCATGTCGATGCGGATCAGGTGGTCTTCGCTGTCGAACAGGAAGCCGGCCAGCGCCTTGCACAGCTCGGTCTTGCCCACGCCGGTCGGGCCGAGGAACAGGAAGGAGCCGGTCGGGCGGTTCGGGTCCGACAGGCCCGAGCGCGAGCGGCGGATGGCGTTGGCCACGGCCGAGATCGCCTCGTCCTGCCCCACCACGCGCTGGTGCAATTTGTCTTCCATCACCAGCAGCTTGTCGCGCTCGCCCTGCATCAGCTTGGCGACCGGAATGCCGGTGGCGCGCGCCACGACCTCGGCGATTTCTTCGGCGCCGACCTGGGTGCGCAGCAGCTGTGGCCCCTGGCCACCCAGCGCCTTGCCGGCCTCCTTGGCCTGCGCTTCCTTCAGCCGCTTGTCCAGCTCCGGCAGCTTGCCGTATTGCAGCTCGGCCACCTTGGCCAGGTCGCCCTTGCGGGTCAGCGTCTCGATCTGCTGGCGCAGCTTGTCGATCTCTTCGCGCACCTGGGCGCTGCCCTGGGCGGTGGCCTTCTCGGCCTTCCAGATCTCGTCAAGGTCGGCGATTTCCTTCTGCAGACGGGTGATCTCTTCTTCGATCAGCGCCAGGCGCTTCTGCGAGGCCTCGTCGGTTTCCTTCTTGACGGCTTCGCGTTCGATCTGCAGCTGGATCAGGCGGCGGTCGAGCTTGTCCATCACCTCGGGCTTGGAGTCGAGTTCGATCTTGATCTTGGCCGCGGCCTCGTCGATCAGGTCGATAGCCTTGTCGGGCAGGAAACGGTCGGTGATGTAGCGGTGGCTCAGCTCGGCCGCAGCCACGATGGCCGGGTCGGTGATGTCCACGCCGTGGTGCACCTGGTAGCGTTCCTTGAGGCCACGCAGGATGGCGATGGTCGCTTCCACCGTCGGCTCGCCCACGAGAATCTTCTGGAAGCGGCGTTCCAGCGCGGCGTCCTTCTCGATGTACTTGCGGTATTCGTCCAGCGTGGTCGCGCCCACGCAATGCAGCTCGCCGCGTGCCAGCGCCGGCTTGAGCATGTTGCCCGCGTCCATCGCACCCTCGGCCTTGCCTGCGCCGACCATGGTGTGGATTTCGTCGATGAAGACGATGGTCTGACCTTCGTCCTTGGCCAGCTCGTTGAGCACGGCCTTCAGGCGTTCCTCGAACTCACCACGGAACTTGGCGCCGGCCAGCAGTGCGGCCATGTCCAGGCTCAGGACCCGCTTGCCCTTAAGTGAGTCTGGCACTTCGCCAGCCACGATGCGCTGCGCCAGGCCTTCGACAATCGCCGTCTTGCCCACGCCAGGTTCGCCAATCAGCACCGGGTTGTTCTTGGTGCGGCGCTGCAGCACCTGGATGGCGCGCCGGATCTCGTCGTCGCGGCCGATCACCGGGTCGAGCTTGCCCATGCGGGCGCGCTCGGTCAGGTCCAGCGTGTATTTCTTGAGCGCCTCGCGCTGGCCTTCGGCCTCGGGGTTGTCCATCTTCTGGCCGCCGCGCACGGCGTCGATGGCCGACTCCAGGCTCTTGCGTGTCAGGCCGTTTTCATTGGCGATGCGGCCGACCTCACCCTTGTGGTCGGTCACCGCCAGCAGGAACAGCTCGCTGGCGATGAACTCGTCGCCGCGCTTGATGGCTTCCTTTTCGGTCGCCTGCAGCAGCTTGGAAAGGTCGGGTCCGACCTGCACCTGTTCCTGCCCCTGCACTTCGGGCAGGCGCTTGACCGCCGCCTCGGCCGCCTTGGTCAGGCCGGCCACGTTGACGCCGGCGCGCTGCAGCAGCGACTTCGGACCGTCGGCCTGGCGCAGCATGGCCAGCAGCACGTGGGCCGGGTCGATGTAGGCATGGTCGGCGCCCAGTGCCAGTGTCTGGGCCTCTCCCAAGGATTCCTGAAACTTCGTCGTGAGTTTGTCGAGTCGCATCGTGACCCTCCGGAATATTGAATTCCCTTGAATGTGGAGCCGGATCCCCGGGTTTCAAGCAGGTCCGCAGATTTCAAACCCGATGCCCCGCCCGTCCAGCCCGTCCACGGTGTGCAGGCTGCCGCCAAGCTGGCGCGCCGCCTGCGCCACGATGGCCAGGCCCAGTCCGGTGCCGGAGGTGCGGGCGTCGCGGCCGCGCTGGAAGCGCTCCATCAGCCGCGGGCGCTCTTCGGGCGCAATGCCCGGTCCGTTGTCGGCCACGCGCAAGCGCCATTGTTCGCCGTCCCGGCCCAGCGTCACCGTGACGCGGGCGCCCTCGTGCACATAGGCCAGCGCGTTGTGGACCAGGTTCTCCAGCGCCGACAGCAGGACCTGCGCGTCGACCTCGGCCACCAGCGCGTCCGGGGCCTCCAGCCCCAGGTCGATGCTCCGCGCCAGTGCCTTTGGCTCGGCCCGCGCCAGGGCGCCCTGCACCAGCTCCACCAGATCGGTGGCCTGCCGGCTGGGAGGCGGGCTGGACTCCAGCCGTGCCAGCGTCAGCAGCTGGTGCACCAGGTGTGAGGCGCGGCCAATGGCGTGTTCCAGCTCGACCCGGACCTGGGCCCGCCGCTGCGGATCGTCTTCCGCCGCCAGCGCGTGGGCCTGCGCCGCCATCACCGCCAGCGGCGTGCGGAGCTCGTGCGCCGCGTCCTGCACAAAGCCGCGTTCGCTCTGGATGCCACTGCGCGCCTGCCGCAGCAGTTCGTTGAAGGCGTGCTCCAGCGGCTGCAGCTCGGCGTAACGCAGATCCAGCGTCAGCGGCGAAAAATCTGCGGGCGGCCGCTCCGCCACGCGCTGGACCAGGGCACGCAGCGGCCGCAGGCCACGACGCACCGCCAGCCACAGCGGCAGCAATACCAGCGGAAACGCAATCAGCATCGACTTGACCAGGTTGCGGGCAATCAGCCAGACCGCCTCGGCATCGGTCAGCGCCGGCTCCAGCATGCGAATGCGCCAGTGCGGGGTGGCGAGCGTGGCCATGCCGTGGCGCTTGCCCTGCACGGTCCACAGGGCCGGTTCGGTCCCCGCCGCCGGCAGGGCCTGTGTTTGCAGTCCCTTCGATGCGTACACCCGCGTGCCGTCCGGACGGGCAAGCTCCATCAATATCGGCCCGAACGGCACCGGCACCGATTCGGCACGCAACAGGTTGTACTGGGTCTCCGTGGCCTGCATCACCTGCGCCGCCCGGGCGGCGTCGTCGAAATCCAGCGACGCCGCCAGCGCACGTACCGCACGTTGCAGCCCTTCCTGGGTGCGGGTGGCGCGCCGGAATTCGGCGAAGTCGACCACCACCAGCGTGACCCACACCAGTGCAAACGCCGCCAGCAGCGCCACCACCACCCGCCGGACCAGCGAGGGCGTGAACAGGGCCGTGCCCAACGCCTTCATGGCACGAGCTGGTAACCGACGCCGCGCACCGTGCGCACGCGGTCCGCGCCGATCTTGCGCCGCAGGTTGGACAGATGCACCTCGATGGTCGCCGCGTCCAGCGGTTCGCCCAGCGGCTCCATGCGACGGCCCAGGTCGCGTTTGGACACGACCAAGGCCGGATCGCGCGCCAGCTCCATCAGCAGCCGGAACTCGCGCAGCGAGAGATCCAGCGGCTCGCCGTTGCGCCAGGCTTGGTGCGCCCGCGGCTCCAGCTTCAGGTCGGCGACCTGCCACACCGGGCTGGCCTGCCGCGCGCTGCGCCGGGTCACCGCGCCGATGCGCGCCATCAGCTCCGACATCGCAAACGGCTTGACGATGAAGTCGTCGGCGCCGCTGTCGAAGCCGCTGAGCCGGTCGTCCAGCGAAGAACGCGCCGTGATCACGATCACCGGCACCTGCAGCCCCGCGCGGCGCCAGTGCTGCAGCAGCTGCAGGCCCAGCCCGTCGGGCAGCGACAGGTCGAGCAGCACGCAGTCCACGCCGTCGGCCTGCGGGTCGGGCGCGTCCGCGAGGCGCCGCACCCAGAGCCCGGTCAGGCCCTCGGCCTTGAGCGCCGCCAGCAAGGCGCGCCCGAGATCGACGTCGTCTTCCACGATCAGGATGTGCATGGTCGAAGTCTATGACCTCGCCACGGGCACGCCACCACCGCGCTTTGGGAAAGCCCAAGGTTGGCGCTCCGACACTGGCGCCCTGTTTCAACCACGAAAGGGCTTCCCATGAAATACCTGACCCCGCTCGCCGCAGCCGCCATGGCCGCCATGACCTTCAACACCGCCCACGCCGGCGGCCTCTACGGAGAGATCGGCTACTCGGACCTCGACCTGAAGGTGGCCGGCAGCCGCACCTCCAGCGAAAGCATGGTGCGCAACGTCGTCGGATACGAGTTGCACCCGCAGCTGTCGGTCGAAGGCATGCTGGGCATGGGCACCGGCGGCGGTGCACCCAAGATCAACCAGATGATGGGCGTCTTCGTCAAACCCAAGATCCTCGGCCTGGGCAATGATTTCGAGATCACAGGCCGCATCGGCTATGCACGCACCAAGGTGACGAAGGCCGATGGCACCACCGACCGCGCCGGCTCCTTCGCCTACGGCATCGGCGCCAGCTACCGCGTCCACCCGAACGTCACGCTCACGCTGGACGAAATGCGCTACCGCAAGAAAGACGGCGTCACCGTCCAGGGCCTGACGGCCGGCGTGGGCATCAGCTTCTGAGGGGGCGGGCATGAACCGCGCACCTGACCGCCACTCTCCGGCGTGGCGAAAAGGCCCGCCAGCGCTGCTGATCGGCGCAGCACTGCTGGCTGGCTGCAGCAGCCCGATGCCGCCCCGGCCGACCTCGGTTGCAATGGGCGACGAGCAGGCTGTCTGGAAGCACCTCGAATCGATGATCGACGCCGGCATGCGCGCCGACAAAGCTACCGGGCTGAGCATCGCCATCGTCGACGACCAGCGGGTGCTGTGGTCCAAGGGCTTTGGCTGGGCCGATGCCGGAAAGAAGCTGCCCGCCACCGACCAGACCGTGTACCGCATGGGGTCGATCTCCAAGCTGTTCACGACGTTGGCCGCGCTGCAGCTGGCGCAGGACGGGCGGCTGTCGCTGGATGCGCCGATCCAGTCCGCCCTGCCCGGCTTTCGCGTGAACCCGCCGCCGGGACAGGCCGCCATCACCCCGCGCACCCTGATGTCCCACCACGCCGGTCTGACGCGCGACGTGGGCCAGGGCATGTGGGGCCGGCAGGTGGGTCCGTTCCGCGACATGGTGATGTCGCTGCAACCCGACGACCAGAGCTATCCGGCCGGACTGCTGTTTTCCTATTCGAACGTGGGCATGACCGTGCTCGGTGCGGCGGTGGAGCAGGTCGCGCAGGAGCCGTTCGACCGCCTTCTGCAGCGTCGGGTGCTGACGCCGCTGGGCATGGGCACCGCCAGCTTCTCGACCGCCCTGCCCGCCACAGCGGCCAGACCCTACAAGAGAGGTCAGCCAGCCGATGAACCGTCGTTGCGCGACATGCCGGCCGGCGGCCTGAACGCCAGCGTGCAGGACATGGGCCGCTTCATGATGATGGTGTTCGCCAACGGCAAGACACGCGACGGCCAGACGCTGCTGACACCGGCTTCGCTGGCCGAGATGCTGCGGGTGCAGAACCCCGGCAACCCGCTGGACATGGACATGCGCACCGGCCTGGGCTGGATGCTCAACTCGATCGGTCCGGACACGCTGCGCAATGCCGGCCTGGTGGCCCACCACGGCGGCGCCACGCCGCACTACAGCAGCCAGATGTATCTGCTGCCGGAGCATCGGCTGGGCGTCATCGTCGCGTCCAACTCGGCGAACACCAGCACACTGGTGGACACCGTGGCCAAGCGCGCCCTCGACATGGTGCTGGAAGCGAAGAAAGGCATCCGCCAGCCGCCGCCGGCGCCCGGCTTCGAACCCCTGCCCACCGGCTGGACCGAGGCGCAGATGCGGACCTGGGAAGGCCACTACACCACCATCGCCGGCCACGCCCGGGTGGAGCGCAGCGGCAACAGCCTGCTCGCCCACACCGGCAGCCAGGTGCTGAGCCTGCTGCCCGGCGCCGACGGCAGTGCGGGCCTGCGGTACAAGCTGCTGGGTCTGCTGCCCTTGTCCATTGGCGCGTTGGAGCAGGTCACCCTGTTTCGGCGGCAGGTGCAGGGGCGCGAGCTGCTGGTGGCCCGGTCGGGTGGACAGGAACTGCTGCTGGGTGAGCGCATCACGCCGCAGGACCAGACCCTGGCCGCGGGCTGGCTCGGCACCTACCGGCCGGCGGCACCGATGCAGGGCGGCACGCCCGTTCCGGTGGAGAGCATCACCCTGTACCTGGACCACCAGGCGCTGATTGCACGGGTGCACATGGCCGAGATCGAAGGCGGGGAGGAAGAATTCCTGCCGGTCAAGATCGTGTCCGATCGCGAGGCCCGGGCGCTGCGCGGCCTCGCCGACCACGGCGACGTGGTGCGTCTGCAGAAGATCGATGGCCAGCCCGGCTTCGAAGCCTCCGGATTGCGGTTCGTGCGCACCCAACCATGACACGCATGAGCAGCCTCGGCGCGGCCTGCGCCGCCATCTTGCTCGCCGGGCTGACCGGTTGTGCGGCTCCGGCCTCCACGCTGGCGGTGGAGCCGGCGCTGACCGCCATTGCCACCGTCAGCGGTCGGGGACGCCCGGTCGTGGTGCTGCAAAGCGGCCTGGGGGATGGTCAGGAGGTGTGGCAAGACCTGTCGGCGCTGATTGAGCCGACGCACAAGGTGTTCCGGTACGACCGGCCGGGACGCGGCCAGCATCCGCTCACGGTTGCACCCCGCGATCCTTGCACCATCGCCGCCGAACAGCGCGCGCTGCTGCAGCGGGCCGGCCTGCCACCGCCATATATCCTGGTGGGCCACTCCCTTGGCGGCCTGTACCAGTTCGCTTACTTGCGCCGGTACCCCGAAGAGGTCGCGGCCGTGGTGCTGATCGACCCCACGCACCCCGACCACTGGCGCAGCCTGCAGCAGGAGCACCCCGATCTCGCGCTGCTCATGAAAGGTGTGCGGACCACGCTGTTCAGCCAGGCGGACCGCGGCGAGTTCGATGCGCAGTCGCTCTGTCTGGACCAGGTCGCACCATCCGGCGGCAGAGTGATCCCGACCACCATCCTCGCCAGCGGGCAGCGCCGCCCGGAAGAACAGGCCATGGTGCCCATGCTCGACCGCCTGCGCCAGGACTGGCTGCGCCTGATCCCGGGCGCACAACTGCAGACCGTCGGCGACGCGGGGCACTATATCCAGCGGGAACGTCCCCTGCGGGTTGTTGAAGCCCTGCGCGCGCTTCAGCGCCAGTAGGCGTACGACCAGGCCGTCGCCATGCCGGCGCGGCGGTACAGCGCCAGCGCCGGTGCATTGCTTCCGTCCACCTGCAGGAAGGCCCGGGCGATGCCGCGGCGCTGCGCTTCCAGCGCCATCGCGCGGATCATCCGGCCGGCCAGACCGCGACCGCGCTGGCTGGCCGCGGTGCGCAGGCCGTGCATGCTCAGCCAGCCCTGCGCGTAACAGGCCGCGCCACAGGCCAGGGTCTGCCCGCCCTCGCGCAGGCTGGCAAACAGTGTGCCGTCGGCGCGCGACAGCGCCTTCGACCGGCTGGCTCCGTCGACCGGGTCCATTCCTTCGCCGAGAAACATCGCCATCCAGTCGGCATCGGGGCGTGCGTCCAGCGAGACGCCCCCGGTTTCGCCGGCAAGCGCCAGCAGGCCGTCGAGTACGCCGGTCTGCGTCAGCGTCGGCTGTTCGCGCCGGAAGCCGCGTGCGGCCAGCGCTGGCCACCAGGCCTCGAAAGCCGGCACGTCCGGCAGGCGGAACACAGGCCGCAGGCCGGCGCCTCGGTAACGCTGCGCGACGGTCTCGATGCGGGATGGATCGTGCACGCCGTGGTGCAACGGCACGGCGCTGTGCGCGCGGCCCACGGTGCCAGTGTCCATCGGCAGCAACCAGCCATCGATGGTTTGCACCTGCTCGGGAGCAACCGCCGTCAGTGTGGCCCGTTCGATGGCTTCAATGTCGGTAGCGCTCAGGTTCATGGACGCGTCAGACAGGTGGGTCAGGCGTTGCTCGCCACGATGCCCCACTTGGCCAGCGCGGCGTCGTCGCTGACCCGTGCGTCCACCCAGCGCGCGCCTTCGGGCGTCTGCTCCTTCTTCCAGAACGGGGCCTGGGTCTTCAGGTAGTCCATCAGGAATTCGCAGGCCTGGAAGCTCTCGCCACGGTGCGCGGAGGTCACGGCCACCAGCACGATCTGGTCCAGTGGCTGCAGCAGACCCACGCGATGAATCACCCGCGCGCCGAAAATGTCGAAGCGCCGGTGCGCCTCGTCGATCATCTGCTCGATGGCCTTTTCGGTCATGCCCGGGTAGTGCTCCAGCTCCATCGTCGACACCGACTGGCCATCGTTGCGATCCCGCACGGTGCCCACGAAGGTACAGACCGCGCCCACACCTTTTTCATCGGCACGCAGGCGGGCGACCTCGGCCGACAGGTCGAAGTCCTCGGACTGGATGCTGACGCGCGGGAAGGTTCCGGAGCCCATCTTCAACCTCCCGTCACCGGCGGGAAAAAGGCGACTTCGGCGCCGTCGGACAGGGCGGCGGACTCGTCGGCCATGGTCTGGTTCAGCGACACGCGCACCGCACGGCCGCGCGCCAGCGCCTCGGCGTGCGCTCCGCCACGGGCAACCAGTTCGTCGCGCAGCGCGGCCAGGGTCGCCGCCGCAGTTTCGAGGGTTTCACTGCCGCTGCCGATGGCTTCGCGGATGGAGGCGAAATAACGCAGCTGGATCTTCATGCGAGCAGGTCCGAAAGAGCGATGTAGTTCACGAGGTCACCCCGGGCGATGGTGCTGCCGGCCGGGTTGTCCACCAGGCCGTCGGCCCAGACGGTCGAGGTCAACACGCCCGAACTCTGGTTGGGAAACAGGTCCAGGCCACCGGCTTCGTTGCGGCGCACCCGCAGGAATTCGCGGCGCTTGTCGGCGCGCGGCAGGTCGAAGTCGGCGCGCAGCTTCATGGCGCGGAATGGCGGCTGGTACACGGATTCGGCAGCGCCCTGCAGCTTGAGCAGGAACGGCCGCACCAGCAGCAGGAAGGTGATATAGCTGGACACCGGGTTGCCCGGCAGGCCGATGAAATGGCAATGGCCAATCGCATCGGCGCCCGCCCCCGCGTCGCGCCGCACCGTGCCGTAGGCAAAGGGTTTGCCCGGCTTCATGGCGATCTGCCACAGGTCCAGGCTGCCCAGTTGCTGCACCGCAGGCTTGATGTGGTCTTCTTCACCGACCGACACGCCACCGCTGGTGAGGATCAGGTCGTGGTGGTCGGCCGCGGTCTTGAGCGCGGCCAGGGTCGCTTCACGCTGGTCGGGAACGATGCCCAGGTCGCTGACCTCACAGCCCAGGCGCTCCAGCAGCACGCGCAGGAAAAAGCGGTTGCTGTTGTAGATCGCGCCGGGCTTCATCTGCTCCGGCGGGACTTCACCGGGCATGACCAGTTCGTCGCCGGTGGAGAACAGCGCCACGCGCGGCTTGACCGTCACACGCAGTTGCGCAGAACCGATACCCGCGGCCAGCCCCAGGCTGGCGGCCGAGAGTCGTGTGCCGCGCGGCAGCACCACGGCGCCACGGGTCACGTCTTCGCCCGCGCGGCGGATCCACTGGCCTGTCGCGGGCACTGCGTCAATGTGCACCGCGTGAAAGTCGCCGCCGACCTCGCGCGTATCCTCCTGCATCACGATTGCATCGGCTCCGGGCGGAACGGTCGCGCCGGTGAAGATGCGGGCGCAGGTGCCGGGTTCGAGCGGCTGCGCGGGATGGCCGGCCGGAATGCGCTGGCTCACCGGCAGCACCACGCCTTTCTCAATGACGTCGGCCACACGCACGGCGTAGCCGTCCATCGAGGAGTTGTCCTGCGGCGGCACGTGCAGCGCCGAGACCAGCTCGGCGGCCAGCACGCGGCCATCGGCTTGCAGCGTGGCCACGGTGTCGGTGACGGCGAGTGGAGCCACACGGCCCAGCAGGTCAGCCAGCGCGGCGTCCAGCGCCATCAGGGGTTTGCGGGCGGGTTGCGGAGCATTCATGTTCGGGGTCCGGCCGCACAGAGCGGCTCAGCGGTAGGCTTCTGGAACGTAGTCGAATCGGCCGCCATTGTCGACCAGCCAGGCTGCCACCATGTCGGCATTGTTCAGTTCCAGCACCGGGCGCAGGGTGGGCTCGGGCAACTGAAGCGGTGTGTCGGTCGCTATGGCCACGATGAAGGGGTCGTCGGGATAGCGGGCGGGCCGGTCGATCCCCGGTCGCCAGACCTCGATCTTGAGCAGGTCGCTGTCCCGGTAGCCTTCCACCAGCACCCAGTCGACACCCGGGTGCAGCGCCGGCAGCACCTCGTGGACAGTGCGCTCACCGGCCTGCTCGAAGCTGCGCTGCAGCACCAGCCGCTCCGGCGACACCGCCAATACCTCGTAGGCGCCGGCCTCCCGGTGTCGCCAGGTGTCCTTGCCCTGGTGGTCGACGTCCAAACCCTTGTGGGCATGTTTGATCACCGACACCCGCAGCCCACGCCGCCGGAGCGCAGGGATCAGTTGCTCGACCAGGGTGGTCTTGCCTGCCCCGGAGAAACCTGCAAAACCGACGACTTTCATGGACAAACGCCGCGCGGCTTCAGACCGGGCAATGGTCTGTGACGTAACGCTTGACTGCGACCACGTCCGCCCCCATCACCTGCACCCGCTTGGGCAAGGCTTCGATGCCGTCGAACTTGGCCGGGCGCGCGGGGTCGCGGCCCAGCGCTTCACGGATGGTCTCGGCGAACTTGATTGGCAGCGCGGTTTCCAGCACCACCACGTTTTCGCCGTTCGTGCGCAACTCGCGCGCCACCTTCACGCCATCGGCGGTGTGGGTGTCGATCATCACGCCGAAGGCTTCGTGCGTGGCCTTGATGGTCGCAAGCCGGTTGGCGTGCGTGCTCTTGCCGCTGGCGAAGCCGTATTGCGTGGCGGCCTTCGCGAACAGCGGATCGGCGCCAAGGTCGAAGCGGCCATGCAGGCGCAGCTCGTCGTCGAACAGCTTCTTCGTGCGCTCACCGTCGCGGCCCAAGAGGTCGAACACGAAACGCTCGAAGTTGCTCGCCTTGGAAATGTCCATCGAAGGGCTGGACGTCTCGTAGGTGTCGGCGCTGCCGCGCACGCGGTAGGTGCCGGTGCGGAAGAACTCGTCGAGCACGTCGTTCTCGTTGGTCGCCACGATCAGGCGCCCGATCGGCAGGCCCATCTGGCGCGCCACATGACCCGCACACACATTGCCGAAGTTGCCCGAAGGCACGGCGAAACTCACCTTTTCATCGTTGGACTTCGTGGCGTAGAAATAGCCGGCGAAGTAGTAGACGACCTGCGCCAGCAGCCGGGCCCAGTTGATCGAGTTGACCGTGCCGATCTTGTACTTGCGCTTGAAATCCAGGTCGTTGCTCACCGCCTTGACGATGTCCTGGCAGTCGTCGAACACGCCTTCGACGGCGATGTTGTGGATGTTCGCGTCCATCAGGCTGAACATCTGCGCCTGCTGGAACGGGCTCATGCGGCCGTGCGGGCTGAGCATGAACACGCGCACGCCCTGCTTGCCGCGCATCGCGTATTCGGCCGCGCTGCCGGTGTCCCCGCTGGTCGCCCCCAGGATATTGAGCTGTTCGCCGCGGCGCGCCAGTTCGTACTCGAACAGGTTGCCCAGCAGCTGCATCGCCATGTCCTTGAAGGCCAGGGTCGGGCCGTTGGACAGTGCTTCGAGCTGCAGGCCGTCTTCCAGTTTCGTCAGCGGCACGATCTCTTTCGTGCCGAAAACGTCCGCCGTGTAGGTCTCGGCGCACAGCGCCTTCAAGTCGGCGGCCGGGATGTCGTCGATGTAGAGCGACAGCACCTCGAAGGCCAGCGCCGCGTAGCCCTGCTCGGCCAGCACCGCGCGCCAGCGCGTCAGGGTGGCGGCGTCGACCTGGGGATAGGCCTCGGGAAGGTACAGACCGCCGTCGGGCGCCAGGCCTTCAAGCAGGATTTCGCAGAAGCGCTTGCGGTCCGGGTGGCCGCGGGTCGACAGGTACAGCATCTCAGTTCAGTTCTTCTTTGCGGATGCGGGTGATGGGCGCCAGGACCGAAGGCAGCCCCTGCATCTGTGCGATCACTTCGTTCATCGTGCCTTCGCGCGTGTCGTGCGTGAGGATGATCAGGTCGGTCGAGGTCGAACCCTCGCCACCCACCTCGTCGGCTTCGCGCTGCAGCACGGCATCGATGCTCACGCCGGCGCTGGCCAGCAGGCCCGTCACCTGAGCCAGCACGCCGGCCTGGTCGGCCACGCGCAGGCGCAGGTAGTAACTGGTCACCACCTCGCTCATCGGCAGCACGGCCACGTCGCTCATCGCGTCGGGCTGGAAGGCCAGGTGCGGCACGCGGTGCAGCGGGTCGGCGGTGTGCAGGCGGGTGATGTCCACCAGATCGGCAATCACGGCCGAAGCGGTGGGTTCGCTGCCGGCGCCCTTGCCGTAGTAGAGCGTGGTGCCCACGGCGTCGCCGTGCACCACCACGGCGTTCATCGCGCCTTCCACGTTGGCGATCAGGCGCTTGGCCGGCACCAGGCTGGGGTGCACCCGCAGTTCCACGCCCTTGGCGGTGCGCTTGGTGATGCCCAGCAGCTTGATGCGGTAACCCAGTTGCTCGGCGTAGCGGATGTCCACTGCGCCCAGCTTGGTGATGCCTTCTACATAGGCCTTGTCGAACTGCACCGGGATGCCGAAGGCGATCGCGCTCATCAGCGTCGCCTTGTGCGCCGCGTCCACGCCCTCGATGTCGAAGGTCGGGTCGGCCTCGGCGTAGCCCAGGCGCTGGGCTTCCTTGAGCACCACGTCGAAGTCCAGCCCCTTGTCACGCATCTCGGACAGGATGAAGTTCGTCGTGCCGTTGATGATGCCGGCGATCCACTGGATGCGGTTGGCGGTGAGGCCTTCGCGCAGCGCCTTGATGATGGGGATGCCACCGGCCACGGCGGCTTCGAAGGCGACCATCACGCCCTTGGCCGACGCGGCGGCAAAGATTTCGGTGCCGTGCACGGCCAGCAGCGCCTTGTTGGCGGTGACCACGTGCTTGCCGGCGGCGATCGCTTCGAGCACCAGCGCCTTGGCAATGCCATAGCCACCGATCAGCTCGATCACGATGTCGATCTCGGGGTTGGCGATCACGGCGCTTGCGTCGTTGACCACCTTCACGTCCGGGCCGACGACGGACTGCGCACGCGCCACGTCCAGGTCGGCCACCATGGTGATCTCGATGCCGCGACCGGCACGGCGCTGGATCTCTTCCTGGTTGCGTCGGAGCACGTTGAACGTGCCGCTGCCCACGGTGCCAATGCCCAGCAGGCCTACTTGGATCGGTTTCATGCTTGTGTCACTTCAGAAAAAAACTTGGGTGCGAGGCTCCCCTCACATGGTGCGGGGAATGCGACCTTCGATTGATGAAAGGCCGCCCGCGCATTGATGCTCGCTTCAGGTGCCGTGGCGCTGGCGCCAGCCCTCCAGGAACCGCGCCAGCCGGTTGATCGCCTCGCGCAGGTCGTCTTCGTGCGGCAGGAACACGATGCGGAAATGCTGGTTGTCCGGGTAGTTGAAGCCCGAGCCCTGGACCAGCATCACGCGGGTGGCGCGCAGCACTTCCATGAAGAACTGGCGGTCGTCCGCAATCGGATAGACCTTGGGGTCCAGCCGCGGGAACATGTAGAGCGCCGCCTGCGGCTTGACACAGGTCACGCCCGGAATCGCGGTGATCAGTTCGTAGGCCAGGTCGCGCTGGCGGCGCAGGCGTCCGCCTTCCTTGACCAGGTCGTTGATGCTCTGGTAACCGCCCAGCGCCGTCTGGATCGCCCACTGGCCCGGCACGTTGGAGCCGAGCTTGAGGTTGGCCAGCATGTTCAGGCCTTCGATGAAGTCCTTGGCAATTTCCTTCGGACCCGAGATCACCATCCAGCCGGCGCGGTAGCCACAGGAGCGGTAGGCCTTGGACAGCGAGTTGAACGTCAGGGTCAGCACGTCGGTCGACAGGCTGGCCATGGCCGTGTGCGTCACGCCCTCGTACAGCACCTTGTCGTACACCTCGTCGGCCAGCAGCACCAGACCAAACTCGCGCGCCAGCGCCACGATGCCCTTGAGCAGCTCGTCGCTGTAGAGCACGCCGGTCGGGTTGTTCGGGTTGATGACGACGATGCCCTTGGTGCGCGGCGTGATCCGGGCTCGCATGTCGGCCAGGTCAGGCTGCCAGCCATTGGCTTCGTCGCAGCGATAGTGCACCGGCGTGCCGCCCGAGAGGCTGGTGGCCGCCGTCCACAGCGGGTAGTCGGGCGAGGGCACCAGGAGCTCGTCGCCGTTGTCCAGCAGCGCATTGGCCGCCATCACGATCAGTTCGCTGGCACCATTGCCCAGGTAAATGTCTTCCAGCGTCACGCCAGCCACGCCCTGCTGCTGGGTGTAGTGCATCACCGCCTTGCGGGCCGCAAAGATGCCCTTGCTGTCCGAATAGCCTGCCGAATTGGGCAGGTTGCGGATCATGTCCTGCTGGATTTCTTCAGGAGCGTCGAAGCCGAACGGCGCCAGGTTGCCGATGTTCAGCTTGATGATCTTCTGGCCTTCGTCCTCCATCTGCTTGGCCGCTTCGACGATCGGGCCACGAACGTCGTACAGCACATTGGCCAGCTTGGCGGATTTCTGGATGGTTTTCAAAGTCCCTCCGGACAGGTCAGACAGGCAGGAGACGCGGTTGCGCCAACAACGGGTGCGCTATATTGCGCAGCCCCTCTGGGGAAACCCTCAATTTGACCACAGTTCACCGGGCAGACGCCGCGACCGGACGCCTCCCGACTACCCATGAAGCTGCACGCCGACAAACCCGACCAGCTGTCTGTCACCGCCTACGGAGACGGCTGGATCGCCGTCAACGGAGAACGCCATGCCACCAGCCTCGTGATCGGCTCGGGCGGCACCGTGCGCCGCTGGGACGTCGCGCGGCTGGAAGCGTTGACGGCGGAGCACTTTGCCGGACTGATCGAAGACAGTGCTGCCACTCCGGAACTGGTGATTTTCGGCAGCGGAACGCGCCTGCGCTTCGTGCCCCCTTCCCTGCTTCGGCCGCTGATCGAGCGTCGGATCGGCGTGGAAACCATGGACACCGGCGCCGCCTGCCGGACCTTCAACATCCTGGCCGGTGAGGGCCGCCGGGTCATGGCCGCACTGTTGATCGAGAACTGACACCCCTGCGGACGATCTGATGACGCCTGGCGGACGCTTCTTTCCCCTCGAAGAGCGGGGAAGTGCGGTGTTCAGGGTAAAATAGCCGATTGTTTTCCTCCGGTCACCGCAGAGTGGCCGTTGCCCAGGGAGGGCGACGGGAAGACCAACGCATCACCACCAACCTACGTCAGGGGTCCACGCAGCATGGCAGTCGTTGTCAACAAACCCATTCCCGAATTTGAAGCCATGGCCACCGGTGGCATCAAGGTCAGCAACCAGACGCACGTGGGCCAGACAGTGGTGCTGTACTTCTACCCCAAGGACAATACCCCTGGGTGCACCACCGAAGCGATGCAGTTCCGCGACAAGTACAAAGACTTCGTCAAGGCCGGAGCCCAGGTGTTCGGCGTCTCGCGCGACAACATGAAGTCGCATGACGACTTCAAGGCCAAGCTGGAACTGCCGTTCGAGCTGATCGCCGACACCGAAGAAAAGATGTGTCACATGTTCGGCGTGGTCAAGAACAAGATCATGTACGGCAAGAAGGTCAAGGGCATCGAGCGCAGCACGTTCCTGATCGGTGCCGACGGCCAGCTCAAGCAGGAGTGGCGCGGCCTGAAGGTGCCGGGCCACGTTGAGGAAGTCCTCAAGGCCGTCAAGACCCTGAAGAAGGCCGCCTGAAAACGCCACGGACGCGTCGTTTCAGTCGTGCATAATGGGTTCATGACCCAGGTCAGACCGATTGAACCAACCCTCTGCCGTTTGCCTCGCTTCATGCAAAGCCGCCCGGTTTTCCTGGCGGCTTTTTCATTTTCCGGTCCGCGCTGAACCACTGCCACATGCCACTGCCTCCCGCCCCCACCAAACGTGCCGCCCTGCTTGCCCCTGAGGCATACAGCCTGAAATCCAGCGACGACCACTTTGAAGACCTTGCGCCCCCCGCGCCTGCTCCGATGGCACGGCAGGCAGAGGCTGGCCCCAGAGCCGCCGCTGCACGCACGAGCACCAATGGCAAACGAAAAGACGGCGGCAAAGGAACGGCCAAACCGGCCACAGCCCCGTCACCAGCCCCCGCGCCGGTCGTCCGGTCGCCGGAGCCGGCTGTGGTCCTGGCACCGACACCAGTGCCGGTACAGGCTCCGGTGGTCGCCAAGGCGCCCCAACCCGCACCGGCCCGGCGCGGACGCAGCACGGCGTCGACCCCGACTGGCCCGACCCGCCTGTTCGTTCTTGACACCAATGTGCTGCTGCACGACCCGATGAGCCTGTTCCGCTTCGAGGAACACGACATCTTCCTGCCGATGATCGTGCTGGAAGAGCTGGACGGTCACAAGAAGGGCATGACCGAAGTGGCCCGCAACGGGCGCCAGACCAGCCGCACGCTCGATGCACTCGCCGCCCAGACTGGTGGCGACATGGCCAAGGGCCTGAAGCTCTCGGCCACCGGCCACCTGGCCGCACGAGGCACGCTGTTCTTCCAGACCGAACCGCTGCACGACGAGTTGCCGTCCAGCCTGCCCAAGGGCAAGGCCGACAACCAGATCCTGGGCGTGGTCCATGCGTTGCGAGACAAGTTCCCGCAGCGGGAAGTCATCCTGGTGTCCAAGGACATCAACATGCGGGTCAAGGCCCGCGCCCTGGGTCTGGCCGCCGAAGACTACGAAAACGACAAGACGCTGGACGACGGCGAACTGCTGTACTCTGGCGCCCTTGCCCTGCCGCAGGACTTCTGGACCCGCCAGAGCAAGACCATCGAGAGTTGGCAGAGTGGCAGTCACACGTTCTACCGGGTCAGCGGCCCGGCCGTGACCCAGTTCCACATCAACCAGTTCGTCTACTTCGAGGCACCGGGCGAACCGTCGCTGTATGCCCGCGTCACCGAAATCCGCGACAAGACCGCGGTGCTCAAGACGCTCAAGGACTACACCCACCTGAAGAACGCCATCTGGGGCGTCACCAGCCGCAACCGCGAACAGAACTTCGCTCTCAACCTGCTGATGGATCCGGAGATCGATTTCGTGACGCTGGCCGGCACGGCCGGCACCGGCAAGACCCTGATGGCCCTGGCCAGCGGCCTGACGCAGGTGCTGGACGACCGTCGCTACACCGAGATCATCATGACCCGCGCCACGGTCAGCGTGGGCGAGGACATCGGTTTCCTTCCCGGGACCGAGGAAGAAAAGATGGGGCCGTGGATGGGTGCGCTGGACGACAACCTCGAGTTCCTGGCCAAGGGAGATGCCGGCGGCGCCGGAGAGTGGGGCCGCGCTGCGACCAACGAGCTGATCCGCAGCCGCATCAAGGTCAAGAGCATGAACTTCATGCGCGGCCGCACCTTCATGAACAAGTACGTCATCATCGACGAGGCACAGAACCTGACGCCCAAGCAGATGAAGACGCTGATCACACGCGCCGGCCCGGGCACCAAGATCATCTGCATGGGCAACCTAGCTCAGATCGACACGCCCTACCTGACCGAAGGTTCGTCGGGCCTGACGTTCGCGGTGGACCGGTTCAAGGGCTGGCCACACGGCGGCCACATCACGTTGGCTCGCGGGGAGCGCTCGCGGCTGGCGGACTTCGCCTCAGAAGTTCTCTGAGACCGGCTCTGCCAGCAAAAAGCCCGACAAGGTCGGGCTTTTTGCTTGGAAGAAGCGGGTGCTTGCCTGATCAGTAGTCGCTGCCGCCCATTCCGCCACCCGCCAGCGTTTCGAACCGGGTCAGCATGTTCAGGAAAGCCAGCTTGCAAGTCCCGGTCGGCCCGTTACGCTGCTTGCCGATGATGATCTCGGCCACACCCGGCTCCTTGCAGGTTTCCTTGTTGTAGTACTCGTCGCGGTAGATGAACATGATGATGTCCGCATCCTGCTCGATGGCGCCGGATTCGCGCAGGTCGGACATCATGGGGCGCTTGTCGGTGCGCTGTTCCACCGAGCGGTTGAGCTGCGACAGCGCGATCACCGGGCACTGCAACTCCTTGGCCAGCATCTTCAGGCCCCGCGAAATCTCACCCAGCTCGGTGGCGCGGTTGTCACCGCCCGAAGTGCTGGAGCCGCTCATCAGCTGCAGGTAGTCGACCACGATCAGGCCGAGCTTGCCGCACTGCCGCGCCAGTCGCCGGGCATTGGCGCGCAGTTCACTGGGCGTCAGGCCCGGGGTTTCATCGATGTGCAGCGAGATGGTGCGCAGCTTCTCGATGGCTTCGGTCAGGCGCGGCCACTCGTCGTCGGTCAATTTGCCGGTGCGCAGGTGGCCCTGGTTGATGCGGCCGATGGAGCCGACGATACGCACCGCGAGCTGGGCCGCCCCCATTTCCATCGAGAACACCGCCACCGGCAGTCCCTCGTTGAGCGCTACGTGCTCGGCGATGTTGATGGCGAACGCGGTCTTGCCCATCGAAGGACGCGCCGCCAGCACAACCAGGTCACCCGCCTGCAGACCCGAGGTCATGCGGTCCAGGTCGATGAAGCCGGTCGGCACCCCCGTGATGTCGTTGGGGTTGTCGGCCATCTCCTGCACGCGGTCAAGAAGGTCCACCACCAGGGTGTCCATGCTCTGGAATCCATCCTTCATACGCGAGCCTTCCTCGCCGATCTTGAAGACCTTCTGCTCGGCTTCGTCCAGGATCTTGGCCACCGGGCGCCCTTGCGGATTGAAGGCCGCGGTCGCGATTTCGTCGCTGGCGGTCACCAGCTTGCGAAGGATGGCGCGCTCGCGCACGATCTCCGCGTAGCGCCGGATGTTCGCGGCACTGGGCACGTACTGCGCCAGGGAGTTCAGGTAGGCCAGGCCTCCCGCCTCGTCTGCCTTGCCCAGGTTCTGCAGATGTTCGTACACCGTCACCACGTCCGCCGGCTTGCTGGCGTTGACCAGCGTTGCGATCGCCGAATACGTCAGGCGGTGCTCGTAGCGGTAAAAGTCCGAGTCGTTGATCAGGTCCGCGACCCGGTCCCAGGCCCCGTTGTCCAGCAGCAGTCCGCCCAGCACGCTGGACTCGGCCTCGATGGAATGCGGGGGTACGCGCAGCTGCGCGAGCTGCTGGTCGGCACCGAAACCGGCCTCATCCATGCCGGCATCGAAGGAAGAAAGCGAAGAGGGAAAGACGGTGGCCATGGCGTTCCTGTGAATCCTGAAATGGTACGCCGCCCCCCCCATGCTGTCATGGGACAAGTCTGTGGACAACACGTGCACAGCCTGGGGAACCGACGGGATAAGTGCCTGACAGAAACAAAAAGGCCGCTGACCCGAAGGCAGCGGCCTTTTTCAGGACGGCTGGTGCCGTCCGGGGGATCAGGCGGTTTCGCCCAGCACCGTGACGGCCACGTCGACCGTGACGTCGGTGTGCAGGTTCACGCTGACGGTGTACTCACCGACGGTCTTGAGCGGACCGTTGGGCATGCGCACCTGGGCCTTGGCCACGGCGAAGCCTTGCTTGGTCAGCTCTTCGGACACGTCGTGGTTGGTGACGGAGCCGAACAGGCGACCGTCCACGCCGGCCTTCTGGCTCAGCTTGAGGTTCACGCCAGCGATCTTCTCGCCCAGGGCCTGAGCTTCTGCCAGCTTGGCAGCAGCGGCCTTTTCCAGGTCGGCGCGGCGGGCTTCGAATTCGGCCACGGCGGTTTGCGTAGCACGGCGGGCACGGCCGGACGGGATCAGGAAGTTGCGGGCGTAGCCGTCCTTGACCTTGACCACATCACCCAGCGAACCGAGGTTGACAACTTTGTCGAGCAGAATGATTTGCATGTGAATCTCCCTATCAGACGCGATGCTGGTCGCTGTACGGCAGCATGGCCAGGAAGCGGGCGCGCTTGATGGCGGTGGTCACCTGGCGCTGGTAGATCGCGCGGGTGCCGGTCAGGCGGGCGGGAATGATCTTGCCGTTTTCGGAGATGAAATCGCGCAGGACGTCCACGTCCTTGTAGTCGACTTCTTCCACACCGGCGACGGTGAAGCGGCAGAAGCGCTTGCGCTTGAACAGCAGCGATTGGGTGTTGCGCTTGGGGCGCTTGTCTTTGTTGAAACGTTTCGGTGCAGCCATGATGGGCCTTTCCTATGTCTTGCTGAAATCTTGGATATGGAACACAACGCCTTTGCCGTTGCGCGCATTCGCCATGAATCCCTGAAACCTGCCTGCCATTTCAAGGCTCTGCCTTGAGAGGGTTTCGGCCAGTGCCCCGAAGGCCACGGCGCGAATCTGCAGTTTCACGGCTCGCGGGGTATCCAGTTCGACGACGGTCGATTCGTGCTCCAGCACGAGATTGACTGCCGGGATGCCGGCCGGGGTGTAGCGCAGGCTCTGGACCTGCACCACCGTGGCCGCCACTTCAAACCGGTTGATGCCCGCTGGCGATGTCACGCTCCGGGATCAGGCCTCGGCGCGCTGTTCGCGAGGCTCGCGGGATTCGCGGCCTTCACGCTGCTCGGGCGCAGCCAGCTTGCGGGCTTCCTCGCGCTCGACCGCCTTCATCATGCTCGAAGGACCGGTTTCGGCCTTCTTCTTCTGCACGGTCAGGTGGCGCAGCACGGCGTCGTTGAACTTGAACGCGTGTTCCAGTTCGCCCATCACGGCTTGGTCGGCTTCGATGTTGACGCACAGGTAGTGGGCCTTGGACAGCTTGTTGATCTGGTAAGCCAGCTGGCGGCGGCCCCAGTCTTCAACGCGATGGATCTTGCCACCACCGGTGGTGATCATGCCCTTGTAGCGCTCCAGCATGGCCGGAACTTGTTCGCTTTGATCCGGGTGGATCAGCAAAACGATTTCGTAATGACGCATGGACTCTCCTTGTGGATGAGGCCGTATCCCCGGGGGAACACGGTTTCTGATGAATAGCCACCCCCGGCGTCAACACGGGGTGCGGCAAGGCGAAGCCCATGATTCTAGCAAATTTCCCGTCGGATCAGTTCATCTTCAGATTGGGGTAGCGCACGTGCTCGACCAGCTCCTGGGATTTCCGGCTGGGTGTGTGGGTGAACAGGCTGATCAGGATGATCACCAGAAATCCCACCGGAACACCAAAAACACCGGCCGAAATGGGCTGAATGTCCCACCAGAGGTGCACGGGGCGGGTCACACCGAAGATGCCGCGCAGCCAGGGCTGGTTCATCACCATGTAGTAGGTGGTCATGGCCAGGCCGGCGATCATGCCCAGCGAAGCAGCGATGCCGGTGGCGCGCCTCCAGAAGATGCCCAGCACCAGCGCGGGGAAGAACGCAGCCGCCGCAAACGAAAACGCCGCCGACACCAGAAACAGGATGTCGGCCGGCTTCTGCGCTGCCACGTAGGCGGCCAGCAGGGCGACGATCAGCAGCAGCATCTTGGAGATCGTCACCCGGCGCGCGGTCGAGGCGTTGGGGTCGATCATCTTGTAATACAGGTCGTGCGACAGGGCGCTGGAGATGGTCAGCAGCAGGCCGTCGGCCGTGGAAAGGGCAGCGGCCAGTCCACCGGCGGCGACCAGCCCGGAGATCACATACGGCAGCCCGGCAATTTCGGGTGTGGCCAGCACCACGATGTCGCCACCGATCGTCATCTCGTTGAGCTGCAGGATGTTGTCCCGGTTCACGTCGGTCAGCGACAGCAGGGTCGGGTCGACCTTGTTCCAGGCGGCCACCCACTGCGGCAACTGGTCGAAGGGCGTGCCGATCAGCACATGGAACACCTCGTACTTGACCATCACCGCCAGCGCCGGCGCGGTCACGTACAACAGGAAGATGAAGAACAGGGACCATGTCACCGACTGCCGGGCTTCGCGCACGCTGGGCACCGTGTAGTAGCGCATCAGGATGTGGGGCAAAGCGGCGGTGCCGACCATCAGACAGAAGATCAGCGCCAGGAAATTGCGGCGCGAATCGTTGAAGGCCTTGCGTTCCGGCTCGCTGCCCTGAGGGTCGCCCGAGAACTGGGCCGAATGGGCAGGCATGCCGTTGAGCGGCCGCGACTTGGTTTCCGCCAGCGCCTTGATCCGGGTCCATTCGGCGATGGCAGAAGACTCGTCCTTGGGCACGGCCGCCAGAGCCTTCTCTGCCGCCGCCATCTTGCCCATCGGGGCATTCGCTGCACGCACCTCGGCCAGCCGGGCCTGGGCGGCCGCTCGGTCGGCGGCCAGCGCCACCGCCGGGTGACGGAGTTTGGCGTCCAGTTCGGCGGCGCGCTTCTGGTAGATCTCGCGCACCTCCAGTTCCTTGGGATCGTTGGTGAGCAGCTTCTCCTTGGCAGTGACTTTTTCCAGCTGGAAACCGTAGACCGCCTGCGGCACCGGCACGCCGGTCTGCTTCACCGACAACCAGACGACCGGGATCATGTAGGCCACGATCAGAATGATGTATTGCGCGACCTGGGTCCAGGTCACGGCGCGCATGCCGCCCAAGAACGAGCAGACCAGGATCCCCCCCAGGCCAAGGAAGATGCCCAGTTCAAAGGCCACGCCGGTCAGGCGGGAGGTGATCAGGCCCACGCCATAGATCTGCGCAACCACATAGGTGAACGAACAGAGGATGGCCGCGGCAATGCCGATGAATCGCGGCAGGTTGCCGCCGTAGCGCTCGCCGAGGAAGTCGGGAATCGTGTACTGGCCGAACTTGCGCAGGTAGGGCGCGAGAAACAGCGCCACCAGGCAGTAGCCGCCGGTCCAGCCCATGATGAACGCCAGCCCCGCGTAACCCGTCAGGTAGAGCGTGCCGGCCAGGCCGATGAACGAGGCGGCCGACATCCAGTCGGCGCCGGTCGCCATGCCGTTGTAGACCGCCGGCACGCGCCGGCCGGCCACGTAATACTCGGCCGCGTCGGTGGTGCGACTCATGATGCCGATCGCGGCGTACAGGCCCACGGTGGCCAGCAGGAAGATGAAGCCGATCCACTCCCGAGACAGGCCGACCTGCTCCAGCGCAGCGAGGGTCCCCACGAAAACGAAGAAGCCGATCGTGTACCAAGAGTACACCTTGTCCAGCTGTTGCTTGAACGCCTTTTTCGACACCCGGGTCACTCTTCGTCCTCGTCCACGTCGTGACCAACATCCTGGCGGTGCATGTACCAGGCGTAGAAGCCGATGATCAGGCAGTACACCACCGGTGCCCCTTGCGCGCCCACCCAGTAGCTGAAGGGCCAGCCAAAGAAGTTGAAGCTGAGCTCGCGCGCGTAGTAGCCCACGACAAAGGTCACTACGAACCAGATCACCATCAACACGGCGATGACGGCGAGGTTCTTGCGCCAGTAGTGGCGGCGGCTCTCACTGGGCTCCACGGCACCGACCTCTCTGCGCTACCTGACGGTTCAGGGACATGCCACGGCCCCATCGGCGGATGCGCCCGGCAGACCAAGGCCGGTTTCTCGCACCAGCTGCGCCGCCACCCGCGGCTCGAATCCGCGCAGGTGGCGAATGATCCGCAGTGCCTCTTCCGGCTCCTGCCGGTCCGCATGCACCCGCGCGAGCTGGTACCAGCCGAACGGACTCATCGGCTGCAGCGCCGTGTTCCGGCGCAGCGCCTCGACCGCCCCGTCGAAGCGGCGCAGCCGGATCAGGCAAATGCCCAGTCCGTACCATGCCCGGTCCAGCCCGGGATCCATGTCGGTCGCACGGCGGAAAGCGGCTTCGGCGTCCTCCAGCCGGTCCATGGTCTCCAGCAGGAAGCCGAGATTGAACCAGGCCGTCGCCAGCCCGGGCGCCACCCGCACGAGGTGTTCGAGCGTTTGCACGGCGCCTGCACGGTTGCCCTGCCCGGCCTGCAGGACCGCCAGGGAAGCCAGCGCATAGCGGTCGTCCGGTTGCACGGCCAGGCGCTGTGTCAGGCAGTCGCTGGCCCGCGACTTCTGACCGGCCACCAACCAGAGGCGGACCTGCCAGCGCATGCACCAGCCGGCCAGGCTGGCCTTCAACGACACAGCTGGACCCCGACCGAGAGGCAATGGGAAATCTTGGCGACCGTCACGAGCGCCCAGACGAAGCCAAGCATCAGAAACGCCACCAGGGGATGGTGGCGCTGCAGCACGAAGCGGGGAGTCAGCCGGCCGACCAGCAGGACGAAGGGGCGACCCACCTGCTGGAGCAACTGATAGAAGAGGTTGCTGTCCTTGCGCGGTCCGGCGATCAGTCCCAGCACCCACTGTGCGAGCAGTGCCATGAGAGCAATTTCGACGACCAGTTTGACGGTGGTGATGAGGGTCAACATGTAAGCATCGCGTCAAAGTCAGCCCATTCTGTTTTGGCATCTTACCAACCGCTTACAAAGCACCCGCACGCGATCCCGGTCCGGTCAAACACCGACAGGGTAAACCCGCAGCCCGTCTGCACCGCGGGTGTAGCATGGCCGTTTTGCCCCCGAACACATCGAGCATGCATCACCCTGAAGGAACCACCACGCCATTGGCTGCATTGATGGGGTCACACCGGGTGCTCGGGCTTCTGCCTCCGGCGACCAGGGAGGCGCTGGCACCGTCATTGACGGTGCTATCCGCCGCCAACGGTGAGCGTCTGGCCGACGAGCAGCAGCTGGCGACCGACCTGTACTGGCTGATCGAGGGTGAATGTGCCTTGCTGGACGCCGACGGCGAGCCCGTTCTGGCGCTGCGCGCGAACGACCTGTTCGGGGCCAATCATGCTGGCGCTGCGGGGGTCCATGCTGCGCTGGCCAAGGGCCAGGTCTCCTTCGCCCGTTTCGATGCCGCCACGCTGCAGGCATGGTGCGAGGGGTCGCCGGGCATGGCGTATCTGCTTGGAAACGGTGCGACCGCCAACAGCGCGCAGACCGTGCGCCTGTCTGGCAGCGACCCCGCTCTGAACCTGATGACTACCCCGGTGCGGGCGCTGATCCGGCGCGCGCCGATCACGCTCTCGCCACAGACCAGCATCCGCGAGGCAGCGCGCATCATGAGCGAGCAGCGCGTGTCGTCGGTGCTGATCGTCGAGCAGGACCTGCTGTTCGGCCTGATCACCGACCGCGACCTTCGCAACCGCGTCATCGCGGCCGGGCTGGACACCGCCCGACCGATCGCCGACATCGCCACGCTGGCGCCGATGAGTGTCGATGTGCGGGCGCCGGCCTTCGACGCCCTGCTGCTGATGGCCCGCCATGCGATCCACCATGTGCCGGTGCTTGACGGGCAGCAGATCGCCGGCATGATCACCGCCACCGACCTGACCGAGCAGCACAGCACCTCGGCGGTCTACCTCGCGGGCGACATCTACAAGCAGTCCACCGTCGAAGGACTGCAGGCCGCCGCCGGCAAGATCGGACGCCTGCAGCTGAGTCTTGCGGCGGCGCAGGCCTCGGCCGACAACACTGGCCGCATCATCACCACCATCACCGACGCGATCACCACACGCCTGCTGCAACTCGGCGAAGCGAAACTGGGACCGCCGCCGGTCGACTACGTCTGGGTCGCGGCCGGCTCGCAAGCCCGCAGCGAACAAACTGCCAAGTCCGACCAGGACAACTGCATGGTCCTTGACGACGCCTATGACGAGGCGACCCACGGCGAATACTTCAAGTCACTGGCGACGTTCGTGTGCGACGGCTTGAACGCCTGCGGCTACGTCTACTGCCCGGGCGAGATGATGGCCATGACCGACCAGTGGCGCCAGCCGCGCCGGCGCTGGATCGAGTACTTCACCGAGTGGACCAGCCAGCCCGACCCTACCGCGCTGATGCTGACCTGCGTGTTCTTCGACATGCGCGCCATCCACGGCAACGGCGAGCTGCTCAGCGCCGTGCGCCGCCACGTGCTGCAGCGCACACGCGGCAACACCATCTTCCTGGCCCATCTCGTTGGCAACGCCCTGCTGCGCGAGCCACCGCTGGGCATGTTCAAGGGCATCGCCACCGTACGCAGTGGCGAACACAAGGGCACGGTCGACCTCAAGCACCACGGGGTGGTACCGGTCGTCGACATGGCGCGCGTCTACGCGCTGGCCGGTGGTAACGAAGACGTCAACACCCAGGACCGCCTGCGCGCCGCGAACGCCAGCGGCTCACTGAACGAAAAGAACGCGCGCGACCTGCAGGACGCGCTGGAGTTCCTCGCCTTCCTGCGTCTGCAGCACCAGACGCGGCAGATGAACGCAGGCATCTCGCCCGACAACCACCTGCGCCCCGAGGAACTCTCCAACTTCGAGCAAACCCAGCTCAAGGACGCGTTCGTGGTGGTGCAGTCGATGCAGAAGGCACTGGGGCACCGGTACCAGGCCGGGAGATTCTGACCCCCCCGCGCCGCGCCTGGCGGCGCGTCACCCCCCAGGGGGCGATGCGAGTGGCCCGGCGAAGCCGGTTCCACCGCATCCTCGAATCGGTCACGCACTCCGGAGAAAGGGTCTGGGTGTCGAGGGGGAGTTGGTTCCAGGGCACCGCGGAACCGGCTTTGCCGGGCCGCCAGTGCCGCCCCCTGGGGGGTGACGCCGCAGGCGGCGCGGGGGGGTCAATACTTGATCCTGGCGTAGTACGTCTTCTGCGCCGCCTCGCGCGCCTGGCCCAGCGTGTGGATGCCTTTTTCGGCCAGCAGCGGGATGAGCTTGACGAAGACTTCGGCGGTCACCATGGCGTCGCCCAGCGCGGTGTGCCGGCCGACCACGGTGACGTTGAAGCGTTCGGCAATCGCCTCCAGCTTGTGCGAGTCCTGGTTGGGATGGACCACCGCCGAGAGCAGCAGCGTGTCCAGCACCGGGTGATCGAACACGACCCCGGCGACCTTTTCCTTGAGCTGCAAAAAGCGCATGTCGAACGCCGCGTTGTGCGCCACCAGCACCGTGTCCTGCGCGAAGGCATGAAAGGCCGGCAACACCTGGTCGATCGTGGGCTTTCCCATGACCATCTCGGGCTGGATGCCGTGGATCGGGATCGAGGCCGGCGGAATCAGGCGCCGGGGGTTGACCAGCTGCTCGAAGCACTCCTGCCTGAGCAGCTTGTGGTTGACGATGCGCGCGGCCCCGATCTGGATGATCTCGTCGCCCTGCGCGGGGTTCAGGCCGGTGGTTTCGGTGTCGAACACTGTGTAGACAAGGTCCGTCAGCAGGCGGTCGTCCATCGATCGCGTCTGCTCGGTGGTCTTGAAGAGGTCGAAGTCGTAGTACTCGGGCCGGCTGTCGCCCGCCGCGAACGCCGCCGACTCTGCCTGCTCCTGCGGATTGGCCAGGGGCAGCAGGAAGCGGAAAAAAGCCTGGTGGCGGATGCGCTCGCGCTCGAACCAGAACGCGCCGTTGTGCCGTTCGACCACATCGCGCACGGTCAGGCGCAGGGCTTCACCGGCGACCTTCATCGGGTCCATCTCCCAGCTCATCACGGTCTCGGTGCTCATCGCCTGACCACTCCAGATCAGGTCCAGCCATGCTTTGTCGGCCGAACCGGTCGCCGACTGAAGCCGCAGCTGCACAAAGCGCACCTCGAACTCGTCCGCCAGCCGCCCGGACAGGTAGGCCAGCGCCTGCATCAGCGAGAAACTCTCGACCTTGAGCCACAGCGAGGCATCGACCTCGGCCGCGGTGGCGGGCATGGACACCGATTCGATGCGCTTGAGCGACGCCGTCACCAGATCGGTGCCCAGCATGTCCTCCAGCGGCCAACGGGTCTTGAGGCTGTCGGCCGATCCACTTTCGAGCTCGCCGATGCGCTGGCTCAGCAAGCGTGTCTCGTCGCGGAGCACGCCCAGGAAGCGCTCGCGCATCGGCGCCTCCAGGTCGGGGTAGTCCAGCATGTCCAGCGCCGCCTGCATGTTGGCCATTGCCGCTCGGCTGCGCTCGGTCAGCGTGTGCAGCACCTGGTCCTTGGCCGATTCCGCCTCGAACTCGCGGGTGATGTTGTCCAGCATCAGCACGAAGCCGGTCAGCTCGGTCGAGCGATCTTCCGCAGGGTCGACGGAGGGCGCACGCACCGGCGCCATCTGCACCCGCAGCAGCTGACCGGCGGGTGTCGTGGTCACGAACTGGGCCGAGGGCTGGCTGGCACCGCGTTGCATGCGCTGGCGGATGTTTTCCAGCGCATGCGCCACCAGCTTGCGGTCGAACACCCCGTATACCGAACGACCCAGACCGATCAGCTCGGCACCGCCGGCGACGCCAGGCGCCTGTGACAGGGCGCGGAACTGCATGCGCGCGCGGTTGTTGTAAAGCAGGATGCGGCCGTCCAGGTTGCAGACCACCACGCTCTGGGTCAGCTCGGACATCAGTGCCGCCAGTCGGCTCTTCTCCTGCTCGATGCCCTGCGCCGCCTCGCGCACGCGAGCGTCCATCTGATTGCGCAGCGCCTCGCGCTGCCCCACGAGCTGATTGAACAGCCCCACCAGCACCTTGGTCTCGGCATTGCCCTTGGGGGTGAGCTCGCGCACCACATCGGTCCGCAGCAGCACCTGCGCTTCCTCGGCCAGCTGCACCGACGGCGTCACCCAGAGGTCGAACCAACGCTTGAGGCCCCAGCCGATCAGCGCCATGCCGGCGGCCCACGTCAACAGAATCAGGATCAGGCGGTCGCCGACCGTCTGCAGCACCGCCTGGCGCTCCTGCGCATCCATCGCCGACCCGATGAGGCCAAAGGTTGCGGCCAGCCACAGCAAGGACGCCCCGGCCGCACCGCCGAGCAGCCACCAAAGGCGCCGGTCGATCCGCTTCTGACCGCTCATGCAGCGCCTCCGAGCAGCTCGCGCACCTTCTGCACCAGTTCCTTGGTCGAGAACGGCTTGGTCATGTACGCATTGGCCCCCAGCGCCAGGCCCTTGGCCACATCGGTGTCGCGCCCCTTGGCGGTCAGCATCACGATCAGCGTGTCGCGCACCGCCTCGTTGGCACGCACCTCGTGGCACACGTCGAAACCGGTCTTGACCGGCATCATCACGTCCAGCAGCACGAGCTCCGGACGCTCGCGCACGATCGCGTCGATCGCTTCCTGCCCGTCGCGCGCCAGCACCACCTCGAAGCCTTCGCGCTTCATCAGGAACTCCAGCGAGATCAGGATGTTGGGCTCGTCGTCGGCAATCAGGATCTTGGTCGTCATGTCATTGGTCTCCATCGTTGTTGTCTTGTCTCTCGCCGGGTCTGGCCGCCGGCAGCGCAAATCCGAAACAGGCGCCCTGCCCCGGCACGGAGCGCAGCCACATGCGACCGCCGAAGTGCTCGACGATCTGCCGGCTGATCGGCAGCCCCAGGCCGGTCCCGCCGGGCCGGTAGTGCGCATCGCCCGCCACCTGCCGGAACTTCTCGAACACCGTGGCCTGCTGGTCGGCCGGAATGCCAGGCCCGTTGTCCTGCACCTCGACCACCGCGTCGCCACCATCCCGGCGCAGCGCCAACTCCACCCGCCCGCCGTCGCGCGGCGCGTACTTCAGCGCGTTGGACAGCAGGTTCAGCACCACCTGGGTCAGGCGGTCCGCGTCCGCCCGGACCACGGCGTTGTCCGCGTCCAGCCGCAGCTCCAGCACCACCGCGCGCTCGCGGTACATCTCGGCCATGCTGCCCGCGGCCTGCCCGGCCACCTCGCGCAGGTCCACGTCGTCCACCGTCCACTCGGCATGCCCGGCCTCGATCTTGGCCATGTCCAGCACCTGATTGACCAGTCGGCTCAGGCGCTCCGCCTCGGCCACGATGATCCCCAGGAACTGCTGCCGCTGGGGCAGGTCCATGTCGTCATCGTCCCGCATCAGTTCCGACAGCGCCCTGATGGATGTCAAGGGCGTGCGTAGCTCGTGCGTCACCGACGACATGAAGTCGTCCTTCAGGTGGTCCAGGCTCTGCAGCTTCTGGTTGGCCTCGCGCAGTTCGGTGGTCGCGCGCTCGAGCGACAGCGACTTCTCCTCCAGTGCCCGCGAATAGCTGCGCAGCTGCGAGGCCTCGTCCAGGATGCGCATCACGTCGTCCAGCTCCAGCGCCTCTTCTTCCGCCACCGAAGCGACCATGACCCGCGCCGAGGCGCTGCCGATCGCGCCCGCCAGCTGCGTCTCGGCGAACTGCACCAGCCGCGGGTGCGCTGGCATCTGCGGCGTGAGCACCATCCCGGACTCGGCGGCAAAGCTGTCGACCAGTTGCTGCGCCCGGGCCGGCCCCATGAAGCGCGCCATCAGCGCCTGCAGCGCGCCGACCTGTGCCCTGCCTTGCCAGAACACCGGGTGTGCGGCCTCCGTGCGCCGGAACACATCGACGAACAGCAGCGCCTGGCTGGTTTCGGCCGCCGACGGCGCGCGCCAGAGCGACACCCCGACATACGCGCCCACATTGACCAGCAGGCTCCAGAACAGCGAGTGGGTCAGGTTGTCCAGCCCGGCCAGGCCCAGGAAGGCTTCCGGCCGCAGCCAAGTCCAGCCGAACAGGCCGTGCTGCAGGAACCCGTCGGCCAGCCAGCCCGACTTGGCCAGTGACGGCAGCATCAGCGTGTAGGCCCAGAGCAGGAAGCCCAGCAGCAGCCCCGCCAGCGCGCCTCGGCGCGTGCCACCCTTCCAGTACATGCCGCCCAGCATCGCGGGAGCGAACTGCGCCACCGCCGCGAAGCTGATCAGGCCGATGCTCACCAGCGCATAGGCCTCGCCCGCGAGGTGGAAGTACAGGTACCCCATCAGCAGGACCGCCAGGATCGCCAGCCGCCGGATCAGCAGCAGCAGGCCGGTCAAGTCGCCCGAGGCGCCCGACCCCAGCGCCCGGCCGCGCAGCAGCAGCGGCATCACCAGGTCGTTGCACACCATGGTCGAGACCGCGATCGCCTCGACGATCACCATGCCGGTCGCCGCCGACAGCCCGCCCACAAAGGCCACCAGCGCCAGGCCGTGCCAGCCAGCCGAGAGCGGCAGCGACAGCACGAAGGTTTCCGGGTCCATGCGCCCAGGACCGAAGTGCATCAACCCGCCGATGGCAATCGGCAGCACAAAGAGATTGATCAGCAGCAGGTACAGCGGAAACACCCAGACCGCGCGCCGCAGGTGCTGTTCGCGCACGTTCTCGACCACCATGACCTGGAACTGGCGCGGCAGGAACAGCACCGAGAGCATCGCCAGCAGCGTCTGCCCGGTCCACTGCGCGTAGGCGAACGGCTTGCCTTGGTCGAACTGCAGCAGGCGGTGGATGGCGGCGTCGCCCTGCGCGCGATTGAACAGATCGCCCAGCCCCTGGTAGAGACCAAAGACCACGAACAACCCCACCGCCAGAAACGCCAGCAGCTTGACCACCGACTCGAATGCGATGGCCGCCACCATGCCCTCGTGGCGTTCGGTGCTGTCCAGATGCCGAGCGCCGAACACCATGGTGAAGCCCGCGAGCGCCAGCGCCACATACAGCGTGCTGTCGCGCCACCAGCTCACCGGCGCGGACGCTGCCTCACCCAGCGGCGAGGTCATGACGGCGTAACCACTGGCGATCGCCTTGAGCTGCAATGCGATGTAGGGAACGATGCCGACCACGGTGATCAGCGTCACCAGGCCTGCCAGCAGGCGGCTCTTGCCGTAGCGGCTGGCGATGAAGTCGGCGATCGAGGTGATGCGGTAGGTGCGGGCGATGCGGATCATCTTGCGCACCACCATCCAGGCCAGGATCATGGCCAGCATCGGCCCCAGATAGATCGGAAGGAACCAGACTCCCGAACTGGCGGCGCGGCCGACGCTGCCGAAGTAGGTCCAGGCGGTGCAGTACACCGCCATCGACAGCGCGTAGACCCAGGCGTTGCCGATCACCGACCGTCCCTGGCGCGCGCGGCGGTCGCCCCAGTACGCCACCGCGAACAGCAGCAACAGGTAGGCGAACGCGACGCCGATGACCAGCGGGACAGGCAACATGGTTCAGGTCGGTCCGTCGTCCGGCGCAGGCAGGTCCGGGGAGCGCTCGACGATCCAGGCCACGGCCGCGATCAGCAGCGCCCAGATCAGGAACATGGCCAGGGGAAACAGCGGCAACCCGAACACACGGACGTCGTGGTCCCACAGAGCGAGCAGCGGGAAATTGAACAGCGCCAGTCCCGCCACGAACAGGGCCACCAGCCGTTGGGCGTCCAGTTCCTGAAGCATGCGCGTCTCCTCTGTCGTGGGCGCGCTCGGCGGCACGCCTCTGCAGCCGATTGTGCGCCGGGCACTGACCCCGGCCTTACGCACCCGCCACCAATGAAAACGGCCGGGCGAAAGCCCGGCCGTCGAAGCGATCAGACGCGGTCAGTTCACTTGGCCGTCGATGCCAGAAGCTGCCAGGTGTCGACCACCGAGTCCGGGTTCAGCGAGATCGAGCTGATGCCCTCGTCGCGCAGCCACTGCGCGAAGTCGGGGTGATCGCTGGGGCCCTGGCCGCAGATGCCGACATACTTGCCCTCGGCCTTGCAGGCGCCGATGGCGAGCTTGAGCAGCGCCTTGACAGCCGGGTCGCGTTCGTCGAAGTCGTGCGCCAGCAGTTCCAGGCCAGAGTCCCGGTCCAGGCCCAGGGTCAGCTGGGTCAGGTCGTTGGAGCCGATCGAGAAGCCGTCGAAGTACTGCAGGAAGTCGTGTGCCAGCACGGCGTTGCTCGGGATCTCGCACATCATGATCAGCTTGAGCTCGTTTTCACCGCGCTTCAGGCCCTTGGCCGCCAGCAGCTCGGTCACCTTGCGCGCCTGTTCCAGCGTGCGCACGAAAGGCACCATCACCTGCACGTTGGTCAGTCCCATGTCTTCGCGCACCCGCTTGAGGGCTTCGCACTCCATCGCAAAGGCTTCGCGGAAGTCCTCGCTGATGTAGCGCGCCGCGCCGCGGAAGCCCAGCATCGGGTTCTCTTCGTCGGGTTCGTAGCGGCTGCCGCCGACCAGCTTGCGGTACTCGTTGGACTTGAAGTCCGACAGACGCACGATGACCGGCTTGGGCCAGAACGCGGCGGCAATCGTCGCCACACCCTCGGCCACCTTGTCGACGTAGAAGGCACGCGGCGAAGCGTGACCGCGGGCCACCGACTCGACCGCCTTCTTCAGGTCGGCATCGACCGCCGGGTAGTCCAGGATCGCCTTGGGGTGCACGCCGATGTTGTTGTTGATGATGAATTCCAGGCGGGCCAGTCCGACGCCGCCGTTGGGAATCTGCGCGAAGTCGAACGCGAGCTGCGGGTTGCCGACGTTCATCATGATCTTCACGTCGACCTCGGGCATGGTGCCGCGCTGGACTTCGGTGATCTCGGTTTCCAGCAGGCCGTCGTAGATGTGGCCGGTGTCGCCCTCGGCGCAGCTGACCGTGACCAGCGTGCCGTCCTTGAGGTGGTCGGTGGCGTTGCCGCAACCCACCACGGCCGGGATGCCCAGCTCGCGCGCGATGATGGCTGCGTGGCAGGTGCGGCCGCCGCGGTTGGTCACGATGGCGCTGGCGCGCTTCATCACCGGCTCCCAGTTCGGGTCGGTCATGTCGGTCACCAGCACGTCACCGGGCTGGACCTTGTCCATCTCGCTGATGTTGTGCACCAGGCGCACCGGGCCTGTACCGACCTTCTGGCCGATCGCGCGGCCGGACGCCAGCACGGCGCCCTTGCCCTTGAGCTTGTAGCGGACCTCGGTCTTGCCGGCGGCCTGGCTCTTCACCGTCTCGGGGCGGGCCTGCAGGATGTAGAGCTGGCCATCGGTGCCGTCCTTGCCCCACTCGATGTCCATCGGGCGGCCGTAGTGCTGCTCGATCACCAGCGCGTAGTGCGCCAGCTGCTCGACGTCTTCGGCGCTCAGGCTGTAGCGGTTGCGCTGCTCGACCGGCACGTCGATGGTCTTGACCAGTTTCTTGGTGGCCGCCTTCTCTTCCGGTGTGGAGAACACCATCTGGATCAGCTTGGAGCCCAGGTTGCGGCGGATCACCGCGCGCTTGCCCGCCTTGAGCATGGGCTTGTGCACGTAGAACTCGTCGGGGTTCACGGCGCCCTGCACCACCGTCTCACCCAGGCCGTAGCTGGAGGTGATGAAGACCACGTCCTCAAAGCCGGATTCGGTATCGATGGTGAACATCACGCCGGCCGCGCCAGTGTCGGAGCGGACCATGCGCTGCACGCCGGCCGACAGGGCCACGTCGGCGTGGGCAAAGCCCTTGTGCACGCGGTAGCTGATAGCGCGGTCGTTGTAAAGGGAGGCGAACACCTCCTTCATCTTGTGCAGCACTTCGTCGATGCCGTGCACGTTCAGGAAGGTTTCCTGCTGACCGGCAAACGAAGCGTCGGGCAGGTCTTCGGCCGTGGCCGACGAGCGCACCGCGAAGGTGGCCTTGTCGTTGCCGCCGACCAGGGTGACGAAGGCTTCGCGGATCGCTTTTTCGAGGTCGGCCGGGAACGGCTGGTTCTCGACCATGGCGCGGATTTCGGCACCGGCCACGGCCAGCGCACGCACATCTTCGGTATCGAGCGCGTCCAGGCGCGCATTGATGCGGTCGGCCAGACCGTCGAACTTCAGGAACTCGCGGAAGGCGTGGGCCGTGGTGGCGAAGCCCGTGGGCACCTTCACCCCCTGGGGCAGTTGCGAAATCATTTCGCCGAGGCTGGCGTTCTTGCCGCCGACGACCTCGACATCGCTCATTCGCAGTTTTTCGAAAGGCACGACCAGATCGGTCGGCTCGAACAGGTTGGACATGGAAGACTCCTAAGGTTGAAAAACCGGGGGGCTCCATGCGCCAGCGGGTGACCTGTGGTTCTGTTATGGGTCGTGCACCGGGCAGGGGGCGGGCATTCTGTGCGCCCGTGATTGTAGGATGGCGCCATCGGCCCGACCGCGGCTTTCGCGCCCTGCCGCCTTGAAATCGGCGGGGAGCGCTGCTGAAATTTCTTGCATCCCGACCAGGCTCCCCCATGACCAACCGCACCGTCTTCTTCATCTCCGATGGCACCGGCATCACCGCCGAAACCTTCGGCAACGCCATCCTGGCCCAGTTCGAAACCACGGTGCGGCGCGTGCGCCTGCCGTTCGTGGACGACGTGGACAAGGCCCACCAGGCGGTGCGCCAGATCAACCACACGGCAGAAGTCGAAGGCAAGCGCCCGCTGGTGTTCGCCACCGTGGTCAACATGGAGGTGCTGGCGGTGGTCAAGGAGCACTGCAACGGCATGATGCTGGACATGTTCGGCACCTTCGTCGAGCCGCTGGAAGACGAGCTGGGCATCAAGTCCAACCACCGCGTGGGCCGCTTCTCCGACGCGTCCAAGAGCAAGGAGTACCACGACCGGATCGAGGCCATCAATTTTTCGCTGATGCACGACGACGGCCAGAGTCACAAGGACCTGCAGGGCTCGGACGTGATCCTGGTCGGCGTCAGCCGCAGCGGCAAGACACCCACGTCGCTCTACCTGGCCATGCAGCACGGTCTCAAGGCCTCCAACTACCCGCTGATCCCCGAAGACTTCGAGCGCCGCAAGCTGCCTCCTGCCCTGGTACCGCACCGCAAGAAGATCTTCGGCCTGACCATCGCGCCCGAGCGGCTGGCCGAGATCCGCAACGAGCGGCGACCGAACTCGCGTTACGCCAGCCTGGAAAACTGCCGCGCCGAGGTCAACGAGGCCGAAGCCATGATGCGCCGCGAGGGCATCCGCTGGCTCTCGACCACCACCAAGTCGATCGAAGAAATCGCCACCACGATCCTGCAGGAAATCCGGCCCGAGCGCCTCGCCTACTGAACCCCTCGGGAAAACACCTAACGTGTTTGGGTAGGGACTAACCCTAGAAACGCGTGCCCTGCCGGGCATTTGTGACATTTCGTCAGAACGCCGTCAGGCGGCCTCCAAAAAATCGATTTCAGGTGATCGGAAACAGGTCACCGCATCGTTATCAACAGGAGACAAATTCATGGCGACAACCGCATCCCGGCCAATGACGCCCGAGGAACGCAAGGTGATCTTTGCGTCTTCCCTCGGCACCGTGTTCGAGTGGTACGACTTCTATCTGTACGGCTCGCTCGCAGCCATCATCGCGAAACAGTTCTTCAGCGGCCTTGACCAAGGCTCCGCGTTCATCTTCGCGCTGCTGGCCTTCGCGGCCGGTTTCATCGTGCGTCCCTTCGGTGCCATCGTGTTCGGCCGTCTGGGCGACATGATCGGCCGCAAGTACACCTTCCTGGTCACGATCCTGATCATGGGTGGCGCGACCTTCATCGTCGGCGTGCTGCCCAACTACGCATCGATTGGTGTCGCCGCTCCGGTGATCCTGATCGGTCTGCGCATGCTGCAGGGCCTGGCGCTGGGCGGTGAGTACGGCGGTGCTGCCACCTATGTGGCCGAGCACGCTCCTCACGGCAAGCGCGGCGCCTACACCGCCTGGATCCAGACCACGGCCACGCTGGGTCTGTTCCTGTCGCTGATGGTGATCCTGGGTACCCGCACCGCGCTCGGCGAAGAAGCCTTTGCCGACTGGGGCTGGCGCGTGCCGTTCCTGGTGTCCATCGTGCTGCTGGCGATCTCGGTGTGGATCCGTCTGCAGATGAACGAGTCGCCCGCCTTCCAGAAAATGAAGGCTGAGGGCAAGACCTCCAAGGCTCCTCTGGCCGAGTCCTTCGGCCAATGGAAGAACCTGAAGATCGTGATCCTGGCTCTGATCGGCCTGACCGCCGGCCAGGCCGTGGTCTGGTACTCGGGCCAGTTCTACGCCCTGTTCTTCCTGACCCAGTCGCTCAAGGTCGACGGCGCCACCGCCAACGTCCTGGTCGCTGCTTCGCTGGTGATCGGCACCCCGTTCTTCGTGGTGTTCGGCGCCCTGTCCGACAAGATCGGCCGCAAGCCGATCATCATGGCAGGCTGCCTGCTGGCCGCGCTGACCTACTTCCCGGTCTTCGAAGCCCTGACCAAGGCGGCCAACCCCGACCTGCACAAGGCCCAGCAGTCCAGCAAGGTGGTCGTGACCGCCAACCCGGCCGAGTGCTCGTTCCAGTTCAACCCGACCGGCACCGCCAAGTTCACCAGCTCCTGCGACATCGCCAAGCAGAAGCTGGCCTCCGCCTCGGTGAGCTACTCCAACGAAGTGGCTCCGGCCGGCACGCCCGCCAGCATCAAGGTTGGTGAGACCGTGATCAGCACGGCCATCACGCCGGAAGACATCGCCGCCGCCAAGGCCGCCGCCGAGAAGAAGGTCGCCGACATGACCGCTGCCGGCAACGCCGATCCCAAGGCCCTGAAGGCCGCGGAAGACGCCGTGAAGGCCCTGGGCGACGAGAAGAAGGCCAAGGACGCCACGCTGACCGCCAAGCTGGGCGCTGCCCTCAAGGCCGCCGGCTACCCGACCAAGGCCGATCCCGCCAAGCTGGACAAGGTCATGATCGTCGTGATCCTGACCTACCTGGTGCTGCTGGTGACCATGGTCTATGGCCCGATCGCCGCCATGCTGGTGGAACTGTTCCCGACCCGCATCCGCTACACCTCCATGTCCCTGCCGTACCACATCGGCAACGGCTGGTTCGGCGGCCTGCTGCCCACAACGGCCTTTGCCATCGTGGCCCAGACCGGTAACATGTACAACGGCCTTTGGTATCCGATCATCATTGCGGCGGCGACCTTCGTCATCGGCACGCTGTTCATCAAGGAAACCAAGGACGTTGACATCTACGCCAACGACTGAAGTTTGTGAGACGGTTCGCCGTCCGCAGGGCGGCGAACCGGTGCTCACCCGGTTCCCGACAAGCCCATGCCCTGCATGGGTTTCTTTTTACTAGGAAGGTAAGTTTCATGATCAAGATCCTCATCGGTTTCATCGTCTTCGCGGCGCTCGCCCTGTTCATGCTCATGAAGAGTGGTGGCGACATCGACATGAGCGGTGAAAAGCACGGCAGCGAGGCCACGCACAGCGAGCCGGCCAAGTCCGATGCCCCGGCTGCCTCTCCAGCCGCAGCACCTGCAGCTGCCCCGGCTGCTCCGGCCAAGCCGTAAGCGTCGACGGCACCCCATCGGCCATTCGATTTGCGCTACCAGAAAACTGAGGCGGGTCAACAGGCATTCAAGCAACGCAGTCCGTTGATGTCTGCACGTCAGCGAGCCGCCTTCATACTTTTTGATGGACAACGCCCACTGGAAGAGGTGCTGTCCTCCACCGTCGGTCTGGGAGTGACCCAGGCCGACATCCTGGACCTGGTGGAGAAGGAATTCCTCCAGGCTCCGGTAGCACAGGCTGGCGCCAGCGCAGCGCCAGCACCAGCAACTGAAAACAAGACTCCCTCCGGGGAATCGGACGTCGATCGATACAAAAAGGCGTACCCCATCGCCATCCGCATCACCGCGGCCCTCGGGTTGCGCGGGTTCCGCCTCAATCTCGCGGTGGAGGGCGCAGGGGGCTATGACGACCTCGTCGCCCTGCTGCCAGCGATTGCCAAGTCCGCACCCTCGGCCGCCGTGAAGGAACTGGCGCAGGCCCTGGGCGTGCCGCCACCCTGACGACCGCCGACAACCCTGGTCATCCACCCCATGAAACTGGCCCTGCTTTCCGACATCCATTCGAACGTGCAGGCACTGGACGCCTGCCTGGAACACGCCTGGCTCAACGGGTGCACCCGGTTCGCCCTGCTCGGCGATTTCGTCGGCTATGGCGGTGACCCGGGTGCGGTGATGCAGAAAGTCATGGCGCTGGCCGAGGACGGTGCGCTGGTGATCAAGGGCAACCACGATGCGATGGCGGTCGAGCCCCCGGCGCAGTCGCAGCAGATGGGCGACTCAACCGCCCGCTGGACCCACGAGCAGCTTTCAGCGCAACAGCTGGAGTTCCTGTCGGCCCTGCCAATGACGGCAACGCTGGGCGCCTGCCTGCTGGTGCACGCCAGTGCAGACGCACCCGAGAAATGGCGCTATGTGGAAGACGAGCGCAGCGCCGGCGTCAGCCTGGAAGCCGCCATGCAACAGCCTGGCGTCCGCTACGTGTTCGGTGGCCACGTGCACCACCAGACCCTGTATTACAAGGGCAGCGGCCGCGGCCTGATGGCCTTCAAGCCCACACCCGGGGTCGAAATTCCCACCCCCGCTCACCGGCAGTGGATCGCGACCGTCGGCTCGGTCGGCCAGCCGCGCGACGGGCTGCCCACCGCGATGTACGCGGTGTTTGACACCGATCAGGCGCGGTTGTGCTTCCAGCGGATACCGTATGACCATGCTGCCGCCGCCGCCTCGGTCCGGCGCGCCGGCCTGCCGGAATTTTTTGCCAAGCGTCTCGAAGATGGAAGGTGACATCGCGCAATGAAGTTGCTGGAACCGGGAGCCCAGCTCGACGGCTTTGTCGTCGACGAGTGCATTCACTCCGGGGGCATGGCCCACATCTACGCCGTGCACTACGCCAATGGCGCCGGCGACCCCGGCTTCCGGATGGTGATGAAGATCCCGCGCATGACCGCGGGTGACGGCGCCGAGAACATCGTCAGCTTCGAGGTCGAGCACCAGTTGCTGCAGGTGCTCACCGGCCCGCACGTGCCGCACTTCGTCGCGGCCGGCGATCTCGACAACGTGCCCTACCTGGTCATGGAGTACGTGGACGGCAAGACGCTGGACCACTGGATGCCGCAACCGGGGGAACCCTTCACGCCCCTGCCTTCCGAGGAAGTGGCGAAACTGGGTGCTGCGCTCGCCCATGCGGTGCACAGCCTGCACCGGCAGAACGTCTGCCACCACGACCTCAAGCCCGCCAACGTGCTGATCGAACCCGACGGCACCGCGGTGCTGCTGGATTTCGGCCTGTCCTGCCACGCGCACTTCCCCGACCTGCTGGCGGAAGAGCTGCGCAAGGCGGTGGGCTCCCCTGCGTGGATCGCTCCCGAGCAGGTGGTCGGTGTGCGCGGTGACACGCGCAGCGACATCTTCGCCATCGGTGTGATCCTCTACGAGCTGGCCACAGGCGACCTGCCGTTTGGCACACCGCAGAGCGATGGCGGCATGCGCCAGCGCCTGTGGATGGACCCCAAACCACCGCGAGCCCTGCGCGCGGACATCGCCCCCTGGCTGCAGGAAATCATCCTGCGCTGCCTGGAACCCGAAGCGGCGCAGCGGCATTCGTCGGCCGCGCACCTGGCCTTTGACCTGACGCACCCTGCCGACGTCACGCTCACCGAGCGCGCGCAGCGCACCGAGGGCACCGGCTTCAAGGAACACTTCAAGCGGTGGATCCGCGCGGCCGGCAAGCACTACCAGCCCAGCCCCAAGCCGGCCCAGAACATCGACGACGTGCCGATCGTGATGGTTGCCGTGCCGCACCACGATGTCACGGACGCCACGCTGTACTCGCTGCGCCAGGCCGTCGCCCGCTCGCTGGGCATCCGCCCGGGTGCCCGGCTGGCGTGCGTGACGGTGATTTCCCCGGGTGCCACCAGCAGCACCGACGCCGAACGCAGCGAGACCGCCGTGCACCGGCGCCACCTGTCGATGCTGCGCCAGTGGGCCCAGCCGCTGGACCTCTCGGGCCACCAGACCTCCTACCACGTGCTGGAAGCCAGCGATGTGGCCCAGGCACTGGTGCAATACGCCGAAGGCAACCAGGTCAGCATGATCGTCATGGGCGCCGCCACGCATGGCCTGCAGATGCAACGGTTTGTGGCCACTGTGCCGATCAAGGTGGCCATGGACGCGCCCTGCACGGTCATCCTGGTCAAGCAGCACCTGCCCTTTGACCGGCTGGCAACCCCGAATACCTGAGGGCGCCGCTGCGATTTGCAGAGCATCCGACCGTCAGCGGGCAGTCATTTTGAGGTAAGTCGAGGGTAAGTCCGTCGGCCTAAGCTGGTCTTCTCTAAAACGCAGAGGAGCCCCCATGGACGACAAGCTGACACAACGGATCATCAGCAATCCGAAATACCAGGAACTCAAGGCCAAACGATCCAGTTTCGGCTGGATCCTGACCGCCGCCATGATGATCGTTTACTACGGTTTCATCATGCTGGTGGCCTTCAACAAGGAATTCCTGTCCCAGCGACTGGGCAGTGGCGTGATGACCGTCGGCATCCCGGTGGGATTCGGCGTGATCGTGTTCACCATCATCATCACCGCCATCTACGTGCGGCGCGCCAACACCGAGTTCGACGAACTCTCCAACGCCATCGTCGCCGAGGTCCAGAAATGAAGCATCCCATCCGTACCTCCCTCCGCACCCTGCTGCCGCTGGCCCTGACCGGCCTGGCGCTGGGCGCACACGCCGCCGGTGCCGACCTCGGCCAGGCCGAGAAGCAGGCCACCAACTGGACCGCGATCACCATGTTCGCGCTGTTCGTGGTGTTCACGCTGTTCATCACCAAGTGGGCCGCCGCCAAGACCAAGAGCGCGGCGGACTTCTACACCGCTGGTGGCGGCATCACCGGCTTCCAGAACGGTCTGGCGATCGCCGGTGACTACATGTCCGCGGCTTCGTTCCTCGGCATCTCCGCGGCCGTGATGGCTTCCGGCTTCGACGGCCTGATCTACTCGATCGGCTTCCTGGTCGGCTGGCCTGTCATCACCTTCCTGATGGCCGAGCGCCTGCGCAACCTGGGCAAGTTCACCTTTGCCGATGTGGCCGCGTTCCGCTTCGAACAGAAGCCGATCCGCATCTTCGCGGCTTCGGGCACGCTGGTCGTGGTGGCCTTCTACCTGATTGCCCAGATGGTGGGCGCCGGCCAACTGATCAAGCTGCTGTTCGGTTTGGAGTACTACATCGCCGTGATCATCGTGGGCGCGCTGATGATGGTCTACGTGCTGTTCGGCGGCATGACGGCCACCACATGGGTGCAGATCATCAAGGCCTGCCTGCTGCTGGGCGGCGCTTCCTTCATGGCCTTCATGGTGCTGTGGCACTTCGGCTTCAGCCCCGAAGCCATGTTCGCCAAGGCCGTTGAAATCAAGGCTCAGCTGGGTGGAGCCGCCAAGGACTCCGCCATCGCCGCCGCCAACGCCGCCAGCTCGGCAGCAGCCACGCCGGAAGCCGTCGCCAAGGCCGCCAAGGATCTGGCCACGGCCAATGCGATGCCCGACGCCGCCAAGGCAGGTGCTTCGATCATGGGCCCGGGCAACTTCGTGAAGGACCCGATCTCCGCCATCAGCTTCGGCATGGCGCTGATGTTCGGTACCGCCGGCCTGCCGCACATCCTGATGCGCTTCTTCACCGTGCCGTCCGCCAAGGAAGCGCGCAAGTCCGTGATGTGGGCCACCGGCTGGATTGGCTACTTCTACCTGCTGACCTTCATCATCGGTTTCGGTGCCATCACCTTCGTGCTGACCAACCCGCAGTTCCTGGACGCCAAGAAGGCGCTGCTGGGCGGCAACAACATGGCTGCCGTTCACCTGGCCAACGCCGTCGGCGGCAACGTGTTCCTGGGCTTCATCTCTGCCGTGGCCTTCGCGACCATCCTGGCCGTGGTGGCCGGCCTGACGCTCTCGGGCGCCTCGGCCGTGTCGCACGACATCTATGGCACCGTGATCAAGAAGGGCAAGGCCGACAGCGCCGACGAACTGCGCGTCTCCAAGATGACCACCATTGCCTTGGGCATCGTTGCCGTGGTGCTGGGCATTGCCTTCGAGAAGCAGAACATCGCCTTCATGGTGTCGCTGGCCTTCGCCATCGCCGCGTCTGCCAACTTCCCGGTGCTGTTCATGAGCGTGCTGTGGAAAGACTGCACGACCAAGGGCGCCGTGATCGGCGGCTTCCTGGGCCTGATCTCGTCGGTCGCCCTGACCGTGGTGTCGCCGTCGGTGTGGGAAGCCACGCTGGGCAACCCCAAGGGTTCGGCGCTGTTCCCCTACACCTCGCCGGCCCTGTTCTCGATGGCCATCGGCTTCTTCGGCATCTGGCTGTTCTCCATCCTGGACAACAGCGCCCGTGCCAAGGAAGACCGCGCGGGCTTCCTGGCCCAGCAGGTCCGTTCGGAAACCGGCATCGGCGCATCCGGTGCATCGGGTCACTGACCCACATCGGGCGGCGGACCTCCCGGTCCGCTTCACCCAACAAAAAAAGCCACCGGGCAACCGGTGGCTTTTTTGTTTGGGCGACTCCTGAAGGGCGCCAGATTCAGGCGGCGACCGCCACGCTCACCGGCGCTGCCACCGGCTGGCGGATCAGGTGGTCGAAGGCGCTGAGCGCGGCCTTGGCGCCCTCACCCGCGGCGATCACGATCTGCTTGTACGGCACCGTGGTGCAGTCGCCCGCCGCGAACACGCCGTCCATATTGGTGTGGCCCTTCGCGTCGACCACGATCTCGCCAAAGCGGCTGAGTTCGACCGTGCCCTTGAGGAACTCGGTGTTGGGCACCAGGCCGATCTGCACGAACACCCCGGCCAGCGGCACCAGGTGTTCTTCGCCGGTCGCACGGTCCTTGAACTTCAGCCCGTTGACCTTGTTGCCGTCGCCGGTGATCTCGGTGGTCTGCGCATTCACGTGAATCGTGACGTTGGGCAGGCTCTTGAGCTTGCTCACCAGCACGGCGTCGGCCTTGAGCTGATCGGCGAACTCGACCAGGGTCACATGCTCGACGATGCCGGCCAGGTCGATGGCCGCTTCCACGCCCGAGTTGCCGCCACCGATGACCGCCGTGCGCTTGCCCTTGAACAGCGGGCCATCGCAGTGCGGGCAGTACGCCACGCCCTTGTTCTTGTATTCCTGCTCGCCGGGCACGTTGACGTTGCGCCAGCGCGCGCCGGTGGACAGGATGACGCTGCGCGCCTGGAGCACGCCACCGTTTTCCATCTGCACGGAGACCAGACCACCCGGCTCGCTGGCAGGGATCAGCCTGTTCGCGCGCTGCAGGTTCATCACGTCCACCTCGTAGTGGCGCACCTGCGCTTCCAGCGCAGCAGCGAACTTCGGGCCGTCGGTTTCCAGCACCGAGATGTAGTTCTCGATCGCCATCGTGTCGTTGACCTGGCCGCCCATGCGTTCGGCGGCCACGCCCACCCGGATGCCCTTGCGGGCGGCGTACACCGCCGCGGCAGCACCCGCGGGGCCGCCACCGACGATCAGCACGTCGTAAGCGTCCTTGGCGTTGAGCTTCGCGGCCTCACGCTCACCGGACTTCGTGTCCAGCCTGGCGACGATCTCTTCAACGCTCATCCGGCCGGAGGCAAACACCTCGCCGTTGAGGAACACCATGGGCACCGCCATGATCTGGCGCGCCTCGACCTCGGCCTGGAAGGCACCGCCTTCGATCACCACGGTCTTGATCCTGGGGTTGTGGATCGCCAGCAGCGACAGCGCCTGCACCACGTCCGGGCAGTTGTGGCAGGTCAGGGACATGTAGACCTCGAAGCTGAAGTCACCGTCCAGCGCCTTGATCGACTCGATCACTTCCTGCTCGACCTTGGGGGGGTGGCCGCCGGTCCACAGCAGCGCCAGCACCAGCGAGGTGAACTCATGGCCCAGCGGCAGGCCGGCAAAGCGCACACCTTGTGTTTCGCCGGCACGGGCGATCACGAACGAAGGCTTGCGGGCGTCGTTGCCCGTAATGTCCAGCGTGACCTTGTCCGACAGACTGGAAATGGTCTCCAGCAGCGAGCGCATCTCGGTAGCGGTCTCGCTGGCGTCCAGCGAGGCGATCAGCACGATGGGCTGGCGCAGCATGCCCAGATACTGCTGCAGCTGGGCCTTGAGGGTGTCGTCAAGCATGGGGAACTCCAGGAAGATGGTGCGCGAAACGTTGGGGGAAGGGCGCTCGGCATATGCGCCGAACGCCCGACGCTCAACACTCAGCGAGGATCAGATCTTGCCCACGAGGTCGAGGCTGGGTGTCAGTGTCTTGGCGCCTTCTTTCCACTTGGCCGGGCAGACCTGGCCAGGATTGGCGGCGGTGAACTGGGCTGCCTTGAGCTTGCGCAGGGTTTCCGACACGTCGCGGGCAATTTCGTTGGAGTGGATTTCTAGCGTCTTGATGACGCCATCGGGGTTGATCACGAAGGTGCCGCGCAGGGCCAGGCCTTCTTCGGGGATGTGCACGCCGAAAGCGTTGGTCAGGGCGTGGGTCGGGTCGCCGACCAGGGGGAACTTGGCCTTGCCGACGGCGTCGGAGGTTTCGTGCCACACCTTGTGCGAGAAGTGGGTGTCGGTCGTGACGATGTAGACCTCTGCGCCAGCGGCCTGGAAGGCGGCGTAGTTGTCCGCTGCGTCTTCGATCTCGGTCGGGCAGTTGAAGGTGAAGGCGGCCGGCATGAAGATCAGCACGGACCACTTGCCCTTGAGGGACTGCTCGGTCACTTCGATGAACTCACCCTTGCCGGCGCGGTTGACAAAGGCGGTGGTCTTGAACGGTTGCACTTGCGTGTTGATCAGGGACATGGTGTTTTCCTGTGACAGGTTGAGGGAAGAGTTGCGATGGATATCGCGACGGAGGAAATCATAGCTCACATCTATTGATTTGCCGCATTGATAGTTTGCATGACATCGATAGGATTTATTGCTCTGCAACATTCATCTGTATTCTGCCTGCAACAATCTTATTGCGAATCGTTCGCATTTTAGTTTAAGATCGCGACTCCAGCCAGCCACAGCGCGATGCGTTGAAGCCAGCCGACAACCCGTTCGACCTGAGCTTCCATGTCCCAACGCAACCAGCAAGCACCGGCCCGCGCCGTCCGTCCCCTTCCCTCTTCATCTTCTGCCCTGGGCACCAGCGCGGGCGTGGCCCTGCCCTTGGGTGCCATGCTGCTGGCCGGCTCGTTCGGCGCCTTGGCGCAAACCACACCCCCGGTCGACGAAAAAAAACTGCCGACGGTGGTCGTGCGTGAAAAAGCGCTGGCCCCCGAAGGCAAGGACGCCCTGCAGGCCACCGACACCGGCATCGGCAAGGGCAAACAGCAGCTGCGCGACATCCCGCAATCCGTCACCGTCGTCACCGAGCGCCTGATGGACGACCGCAACCTCGACACGCTCAAGGAAGCGCTCAAGAACACCGCCGGCATCACCTTCCAGGCGGCCGAAGGCGGTGAAGAGGACATCCGCCTGCGCGGCTTCGCCCTGCAGTCCACCGGTGACCTGTTCATCGACGGCATGCGCGACCCCGCGATCTACGACCGCGACACCTTCAACCTCGACCGCATGGAAGTGCTGCGTGGTTCGGCCTCGATGCTGTTTGGCCGCGGCTCGACCGGCGGCGCGGTCAACCAGGTCAGCAAGACACCGCGCCTGCTGGACGAACACCAGGTCGACCTCACCGTGGGGACGCACAACTTTGTGCGCGCCACCGGCGACTTCAACATCAAGACCGGCGAAAGCTCGGCCCTGCGCCTGAACGCCATGGTCAACAAGGCCGACAACAACGGCAGTGGCTCCAGCATCGACAAGCGCGGCATGGGCATCGCCTACCGCACCGGCATCGGCGAGCAGGACGAGTTCCTTGGCACACTCTACCACCTCGACAACCGCAACGGCATCAACTACGGCATGCCCTTTGTCGCGCCCAAGGCGGGTTCGTTCGACCGGGTACTTCTCCCCGTCGACCCGGACACCAACTATGGCTTGTCCAGCGACTACAACGACTCCAGCGCAACCATCGCCGGTTTCGCGCACACCCACCGCTTCAGCCGCGACAGCGAACTCAAGACCCAGGTGCGCGTCGGCCAGTTTGACCGCGACCTGCGCGCAAGCATCATCCGCGCCTGCACCCGCTCGGTGAACGCCACCACCGGCGCCGTCACCAACCCGCAGTGCCCGAGCTCGGTGTCGCTGGACACCCTGGGCAGCGGCACCATCCTCACCCGGGGAACGGCCCTGAAGGTCCAGAAGATGGATACGTTGCAGGTCCAGTCGGACTTCAGCAGCAAGTTCGACGCGCTGGGCGTGAAGCACGAACTGCTGGCCGGGGTCGACCTCTCGCGCGAGAAGCGCACGGTGTACGCCGAACGGACAGCGGCCCAGGGCGGCGTGACCCTGAGCAAACCCACCACCACGCTTGGCAGCCCCGGCGAAGGTGCCGCGATCGACGAGTCGCGGCGGGTGCTTCGCGTCGGCAATGCCTACGTCTCGACGGGCGTCGGCGCCTATGTGCAGGACGTCGTCCAGATCGCTCCGGCCTGGAAGCTGGTCGGCGGCGTGCGCTACGACAACCTCAACGGCGACTACGACATCAACACCCTCCCGACCTCGGCCGCCGGCCCGGTGACGACCACCAAGTACCGCATGCACGTGGCCGAATTCAGCCCACGCATCGGCGCGCTCTACCAGCCCACACCACTGCATTCCTTCCACGTCTCCGCCGGCCAGTCGTTCAACACCTCGGGCGACGCCTATTCACTCAGCGCCGCCAACGCCGACACCGATCCGGAAAAGAGCGTCAACCTCGAAATCGGCGCCAAGCTCAACTCGGAAGACAAGCGCTTCACCACGCGCCTAGCCGTGTTCCGCTCGACCAAGTACAACGAGCGCAACACCGACCCCGATCGCCCCGTCACCGTGCTGACCGGCAAGCGCCATGTGGCCGGTTTCGAGACCGACATCACCGGTCGCCTGACGCCGCAGTGGGAGGTATACGGCTCCTACATGTGGATCCCGGTCGCCAGGGTGGACGCGGCAGCGCCCTGCCCCGCCACCGGCACCTGCACCCAGGCGGTGGTCGGCGAACGCCCGGGCGACCGTCCGGCCCTGACGCCAGAGCACAGCGGCACGGTCTGGACCACCTACCAGTTCACACCGCGCCTGCGCATGGGCGCCGGCGTCAACTTCCGCAGCGCGCAAAGCCCGATCCGCGCGGAATGGAAGGTGCCCGCCTACGCGACGGTGGACCTGATGGCCGAGTACGTATTCGACTTCGAGCGCCTCTCGCTCAAGGCCTACCTGGCCAACGCCGCCAACAAGCTGTATGCCGACCAGATCTACCCCGCGCACTATGTGCCGGGCGCCGGCCGCACGCTGCAGGTCACGGCCAGCCTGAAGTTCTGAGGCCCGGCATGCTGCTGACCCTGGCGGACATCCTCTCGGCCGACGACCTGCGCGATGCCCGGCACCTGCTGCGCGACGCTCCGTGGGCCGACGGCCGGGAGAGTGCGGGCCCACAGGCCCGCACCGTCAAGAACAACCAGCAGCTGCCGCACGACTGCGAGGCCGCCCGGTTCATCCGGCAACGGGTGCTGGACGGCCTGAACCGCTCGCCGCTGTTCTTCAGCGCCGCGCTGCCACTGCGTTTCTTCACGCCGCGCATCAACCGCTACAGCGGAGAACACAACGCCTACGGCAACCACATCGACAACGCCGTGCGCCTGAAGGCCATGGCGGATGGCAGTACGGAATACGTCCGCACCGACGTCTCCTGCACCGTGTTCCTGAACGACCCCGACGAGTACGACGGCGGCGAGCTCACAGTCAGCGACACCTACGGCACCCGCGGCATCAAGCTGCCCGCAGGGCACGCCGTGCTCTACCCCGGCACCAGCCTGCACCAGGTCACGCCGGTCACCCGTGGCGAGCGCATCGCCTGCTTTTTCTGGGTGCAGAGCATGGTGCGCAGCGACGAACAGCGCCGCCTGCTGTACGAGCTCGACATGAACCTGCTGACCCTGCGCCAGCGGCACGGTGAAACCGAAGAGACGACCGGCCTGACCGGGACGTACCACAACCTCCTGCGCATGTGGGCCGACACATGAATGTGCCGGTCACGCTCGCCGACCACGAACGGCTCGCGCAGCAAGGCATGGAGCCCGGCGCCTGGGCCTACCTCTGCGGAGGCGCAGCCGACGAGATCACGTTGCGCGAGAACCGCGAAGCCTGGCAGCGGCTGCAACTCCGCCCACGGGTGCTGCAGCCCCTCGCCGGCGGCCACACCCGGCTGACGCTGCTCGGCCGCACCCAGGCACATCCCATCCTGGTCGCGCCCATGGCCTACCAGCGCCTGGCCCATCCGCAGGGAGAACTGGCCAGTGCGCTCGCATCGGCTGTGCTGGGCGCCGGCTATGTCCTGAGTACCCAGGCATCGGTGTTGCTGGAAGAGGTGGCGCCACTGGTGCTGGGTGAGCCCGCGCGTGGGCCGCTCTGGTTTCAGCTCTACCTGCAATCCGCGCGCGACGACACCCTCTCGCTCGTGCGACGCGCCGAGGCTGCCGGGTTCGAGGCGCTGGTGCTGACCGTGGACGCGCCGGTACAAGGTGCGCGGGACCGCGAGCGCCGTGCGGGCTTCCAGCTGCCACCCGGCATCGCGGCGGTCAACCTGCCGCCGCCCGTCCAGCGGCCAGACACCCGAGGCAGTCTCTTCGACACCCTGTTGCGCAGCAGCCCGACCTGGGAAGACCTCGCGTGGCTGCGTGGGCAGACCACGTTGCCCATCCTGCTCAAGGGCATCACCCATCCCGACGACGCCCGCCTCGCGGTCGAACACGGCGTTGCGGGCCTGATCGTGTCCAACCACGGTGGACGCACGCTCGACACCATGCCCGCCACGGCCACGCTGCTGCCCGACATCGTGGCCGCCGTGGGCGGCCGGGTACCGGTGCTGGTCGATGGCGGCATCCGTCGCGGCACCGACGTGTTCAAGGCCCTGGCACTGGGCGCGTCGGCGGTGCTGGTCGGGCGACCGGTGCTGCACGGTCTGGCCTCCGGCGGCGCCCATGGTGTGGCCCATGTGCTGCGGCTGCTGATCGACGAGCTGGAGGTCGCGATGGCACTGTGTGGTTGCCGCACGCTGGACCAGATTTCGTCGCGGCACCTGTGCGGCTGACCGGTCCGTCAAAAAAAGACATCACTTCGCTCTTATTTGCGAACAATTCTCATTTATACTCAATTCCAGATTCAACGCCTTCTCCGGAAAACACCAGCATGACCAGCACACTTCTCTCCCTGTTCGGCAGCCTCGTGCTGTTGCTCGGCGCGCTTGGCTGGGTGTTTCGCCGCTGAGCAGGTGGCCATTCTTCGCGCGCCTACACTCATGAACTCCGCCGTTCTCGGCTCCCACCACATCCCTGCCGCGCAGTCGCCGCAAGGAGCAACGAACCATCCGCCCCGCATGGACCGCCGCCTGTTGATCGTGGCCACCGTGATCGGCCTGCACGTCGCCGGACTCTGGGCGCTGCAGGCCGGGTTGCTGCAGCGGGCGGTGGAGCTGGTGGTGCCGGTGTCGGTGGTCGCCGACCTGATCGAGCCACCGCAGCCACAGGTCACGCCCGAACCCACACCGCCCAAGCCGGCACCCGCCCCCAAGCCACTGGCTCCCGCACCGCGTGTCGCCCAGTCCCCTGCGCCGATGCCGCTGGCCGTGGCCGATCCGAAACCGGCGCCGCAGGCACCGACAGGCGTGGTCGCACCGCAACCGGTGGCGCCAGCAGCCCCGGCAGTGACGGAGGCGGCACCGACCAAACCCGCTCCAGCGCCAGCCCGCATCTCCAACGACGTCCGTGACAACTTCCAGGATCTGCCTGCACCGCCCTATCCACCCACCTCGGTGCGCATGAACGAACAGGGCTCCGTCTTGCTGGCCATCAAGGTCGAATCCAACGGCACAGCCAGCAGCGCGGACGTGGTCCGCTCCAGCGGCTTCCCGCGCCTCGACGATGCCGCCGTGAAGGCTGCACTGCGCTGGCGCTATGTGCCGCGCGGCGGCGGATCGCCGCGTCCCGACACCTACCAGTACGTGGTTCGCTTCGAACTCAACTGACCCACATCTTCCAACACCTCATCCCGTCTTCACACCATGGACACCTCCATCACAAGCTCGGGCCTGGCCCACGTCTGGTCGCAAGGCGACGCCGTCACCCGCACCGTCGCCCTGGTGCTGCTGGGCATGTCGCTGGCGACCTGGATCATCCTGCTGTGGAAGCTGCTGGACCAGCGCACCCAGCGCCAGCAGGCCAAGGCCTGCGAGGGCTTCTGGCACAGCGCCGATTTCGCGGAAGGCCTGGACAAGCTCGGCCCGGCCGACCACAACCCGTTCCGCGCCCTGGCGGTCGAAGGCCGCGAAGCCCAGCGCCACATCCTGCACAAGGACGGCCGCCAGACGCCGCAGCTGCACGACAGCCTCGATGTCAGCGACTGGATCGAGCGCTGCCTGCGCCGCACGCTGGACGACCACACGGCCCGCGCGCAGAGCGGCCTGCCGGTGCTGGCCTCGGTGGCATCGACCGCGCCCTTTGTCGGCCTGTTCGGCACCGTCTGGGGCATCTACCACGCCCTGCTGGGCATCGGCGCGGCCGGCCAGGTCAGCATCGACCAGGTGGCCGGCCCGATTGGCGAGGCGCTGATCATGACCGCCCTCGGTCTGGTGGTCGCGATTCCCGCGGTGCTGGGCTACAACGCCCTGGTGCGCGGCAACAAGAACGTGCTGCACCGGCTCAACCGCTTCGCACACGACCTGCACGCCTACTTCGTCACCGGCGCCCGCGTGGCCAGCGGCGGCGACGGCAAGGTGCTGCCGATGAAGAAGGCCTGACCAGGAGACCCACATGGCCATCGGAACCCAGGACGACAGCGACGACATGCTGGCCGAGATCAACATGATCCCGTTCATCGACGTGATGCTGGTGCTGCTGATCATCTTCATCATCACCGTGCCGGTGATCAAGCACGCGGTCAAGGTCGACCTGCCGCGCGCCAGCAACGAGAAGCTGGCCGACAAGCCGCAGAACATCAGGCTGGCGGTGGACGCCGCCGGCACCTATTACTGGAACGACGCGCCACTGACCGATGCCGAGCTGGGCACGCGTCTGGCGCAGATCGCGGCGCAGGAGCCGCAGCCCGAGCTGCACCTGCGCGGCGACAAGGCTGTACGCTACGAGCGCGTGGCGCAGGCCCTGGCCAGCGCGCAGCGCGCGGGCGTACGCAAGATCGGCTTCATCACGGAGCCCGCGTTGCCATGAACCGCTTGCAGTGCTCCAACCAACCGACAGAGGCAGCGACCGCCCGCGAAGAGCAGGCCGGCGCGCCTTCGACACGCGAACTGCTACCAGTCCTGGACAGCCAGGCCGTGCTGCAGGGCCGAAGTTCGGTGGTCATTGAACACAACGGCGCGGTCTATCGGCTGCAGACCACACGCCAGGGCAAGCTCATTCTCACCAAGTGAGTGGCCTGCCTTGAGGTACCAATCGTGGGGCGACCCGGGGTTTGAGCAATTCCCCAAGCGTCGTTTTTCGCCAGCCAGGGGGCCACGTGCCCCGATAGCCAGGCGTTTTTTCCCTCAGAGGCCGAGGGCCGCGATGCCGGCCTTGGCGATCTGCGCGTCTTCGCTGGACTTCACGCCGCTGACCCCCACCGCGCCGATGCACTGGCCGTCCTTGAGCACCGGCACGCCGCCTTCGAGCAGACCCTGTACGGTCGGCGCGCTCAGGAACGAGGTGCGGCCCTGGTTGATCACGTCCTCATAGACCTTGCTTTCCTTGCGGCTGAGCGCGGCCGTGTGGGCCTTGGCGGGCGCGATGTGCGAGGACATGGCCGGCGCCCCGTCCAGCCGCTGCAGCCACAGCAGGTGGCCGCCGTCGTCGACGATGGCGATGGTGACGGCCCACTGGTTCTTCTGGGCTTCCGCTTCGGCGGCGGCCGCGATGGCCTTGACGTCGGCCAGTTCGAGCACGGCTTTGGTTTTCATGGAGACGTTCCTGCAAAAATGGATTGAAAACCCGACGATACCCCGACCATTGCCCCTTCTGAGGTCAAAACTGTTCAGAACTTTGGGGCTTGAGCCGCACAGCAACTGCCGGGAGAGGCCGCGGCCTACAATCCGCCGGATGCGGCTTCGCCCGCGGTCACACAGGAGAAAAGAAACATGTCCGACAACATCCAGCACTACGGCTCCACCGACGCCTTTGCCGTCCAGCGCAACAAGGTGCTGCGCAACACCTACTGGCTGCTGGCGCTGTCGCTGCTGCCCACGGTGCTGGGCGCCTGGCTGGGCGTCGCCACCGGCATCACGCAAAGCCTGCGCGGCGGCCTGGGCCTGATCGTATTCTTCGCCGGCGCTTTCGGCTTCATGTTCGCGATCGAGAAGACCAAGAACTCGGCTGCCGGCGTGCCAGTGCTGCTGGGCTTCACCTTCTTCATGGGCCTGATGCTCTCGCGCCTGATCGGCTCCATCCTGGGCCTGAGCAACGGCGCCAGCCTGATCATGACCGCCTTCGCCGGCACGGCAGGCGTGTTCACCGTCATGGCCAGCCTCTCCACCGTCATCAAGCGCGACCTTTCGGGCATGGGCAAGTGGCTGTTCGTCGGCGCGCTGGCCATCATGATCGGCGGCATCATCAACGTGTTCGTCGGCAGCACGGCGATGTTCGCGACCATCGCGACCCTGGCCATCCTGGTCTTCAGCGCCTACCTGCTGTACGACCTGAAGAACATTGTTGACGGTGGCGAAACCAACTACATCACCGCCACGCTGGCGGTCTACCTCGACTTGTTCAACATCTTCCAGAGCCTGCTGTCGCTGCTGGGCATCTTCGGCGGCGAACGGGACTGAACCACCCGGCCAGGGCAGGCTCAAGTTCGGCCGGTGGTGGCCGAAAAGGAAGGCAACCAGCCTCCAACCACCATGCGACACCTTGCCCTGCCCCTCTGCCTGAGCGCTGCCAGCCTGCTGGCCGGGTGCGACGCGCTGGGCATCGAGAGTTCGACGAAGGTGGCCGAGCGCAAGCAGGCGGAGGCACACGCCATCGGCAGCGCCTGCCGCCATGCGATCCGCAGCATCGAGGACTGCTTCAAGACCAACCCCAAGGCCGGCAAGGCTTCCGTGTTCGCGGGCTGGAAAGAGATGGACCAGTACATGCGCGACAACCAGATTGTCGGCATGCCTACCCCCGCGGTGACCGAGCCTCCCGCAGACGCGGCAGCCCAGGACGCAGAGGCCGACCCCGCAGCTGAACACGGCAGCGAAAAATCGGCCACCGAGAAGCCGGCATCTGGCAAAGCATCCGCCGAAAAACCCGCAGCGGAAAAAGCCTCGGCAGAAAAGGCGCCTGCCGGCAAGGACGCCCACGACACCAAGACCCACAAGTCCTGAACGTGGCCACCGGGCCTTCCGCTCAGGCTTGCGGCATCACACGTCCAGCTCGAACACCGCCATGCTCTCGACGTGCGCGGTGTGCGGGAACATGTTCACCACCCCCGCCGCCGTGCAGCGGTAGCCTGCCTGGTGCACCAGCAGGCCCGCATCGCGCGCCAGCGTGGCCGGGTTGCAGCTGACGTAGACGATGCGCCGCGGCGGCGTCCAGGTGCCCCGCAGTTCGGGCTGCTGGTGCAGGTCGGCCAGCGCCTTGGACAGCGCGAACGCGCCCTCGCGCGGTGGATCGACCAGCCACTTGTCGGCCACGCCGTCGGCCACCAGCATCTCCGGTGTCATTTCGAACAGGTTGCGGGCGACGAACTGCGTCGGCGCCAGCGGCGACGGGCGCCCCTGCTGGTTGAACGACAGGTTCTCGCGCGAACGCGCCACCAGTGTCTCGCTGCCCTCGATGCCCAGCACTTCGCCGGCAGTGGTCGCGATCGGGAGCGTGAAGTTGCCCAGGCCGCAGAACCAGTCGATCACGCGCTCGTTTTTCCGCGCATCCAGCAGCCGCAGTGCACGCCCGACCAGCACGCGGTTGATGTGGGGATTGACCTGGGTGAAGTCGGTGGGCTTGAACGGCATGGTGACGCCGAACTCGGGCAGGCTGTAGCTCAGCGGCGTGCCGCCTTCGTCGAGCAGCTTGACGGTGTCCGGACCCTTGGCCTGCAGCCACCATTGCACGCCGTGCTGCTGGCCAAATGCCCTCAGCCGGCCCAGGTCGTCGTCGCTCAGCGGCTCCAGATGCCGCAGCACCAGCGCAGTCACCTCGTCGCCACAGGCCAGTTCGATCTGCGGACAGGTCTCGCGCGCGTCCATGCCGAAAATCATCTCGCGCAGCGGCATCAGCATGGCGCTCACGTGCGGTGGCAATACCTTGCAGACCTGCATGTCGGCCACGTAGCGGCTCTTGCGTTCATGGAAGCCGATCAGCACCACACCCTTCTTGTGCACGAAACGCGCCGACAGACGGGCACGGTAACGGTAGCCCCAGGCCGGTCCTTCGATCGGGCGCAGCAGGGTTTCGGCCTTGACCTTGCCCAGATGCCAGAGGTTGTCTTCAAGCACGCGCTGCTTGATCGCCACCTGCGAGCTGGCGTGCAGATGCTGCATCTTGCAGCCGCCGCAGGCGCCTTCGTGCAGACCGAAGTGCGGGCAACCGGGCGTGACCCGCTGCGGCGACTCGCGGTGGATCTCGGTCAGCGTCGCCGCTTCCCAGTTGTTTTTCTTGCGGTGGACCTTGGCGCTGACGATCTCGAACGGCAAGGCACCGTCGATGAAAACCACCTTGCCATCGGGCCGGTGCGCGATGCCCTGTGCTTCGATGTCCAGCGACTCCACGAAGAGCTGGCCTTCGGGCAGTCCGGCGGACGGAGAAACAGGGGCTTGGGGTTCTAGTTGTGCGGGGCTGTCTTGGCTCATGCCCCGATTGTCTCAGGCCCTGAGCTACGTCCACGCGCGCAGGTACTCGTCCCAGTGCGGCTCAGCCGGTGCCAGATTGCCCAGTGTCTCTTTCACGAAGGCAATTTCCTGGTCGTACTCAGCCTCAGTAAGACCACCGCGCATCTTCTGGAAGCGGCAGTAGACGAGATAGGTGTTCATCACATCCGTCTCGCAGTAGCGGCGGATGTCCTCCAGCCGGCCTTCGAGGTACTGCGCATAGACCTGCGAGCCGTCCATGCCCAGCTTGCCCGGAAAGCCGCAGAGCTTGGCCAGCGCATCCAGCGGCGCGTTGTTCTTGGGCGTGTACATCGCCAGCAGGTCCATCAGGTCGAGATGGCGCATGTGGTAGCGGCTGATGTAGTTGTTCCACTTGTGCTCGCGGTCGTCCTCGCCCATGTCCCAGTAGCGCCCGGCTTCCACGCCATGGCGCAGGCCGCGGTAGTGCAGCACAGGCAGGTCAAAGCCGCCGCCGTTCCAGCTCACCAGTTGTGGCTGGTGCTTCTCGATGGAATGGAAGAAGGTCTGCACGACCTTGCCTTCGCTCTGGCCATCGCGATCGACGAAGGAGTGCACGCGCAGACCCTCGGCGTTGCGGAACACCACGCTGATGACCAGTACCCGCTGCAGGTGCAGTGGTGCAAAGTCGTTCTGTCCTTTGGCCTTGCGCTCGGCCAGCCATGCCTCGTAGATCTGCGCGTCCGACCAGTCGACAGGGTCGTCGCGCAACAGGCGCAGGCCGGCGATGTCGGGGATCGACTCGATGTCGAACACCAGGACCGGCCAGGCCATGGCGGGCGTTCAGCGCTTGGGCAGGTAACCGATCGGATCGACGGGCTTGCCGTTGCGGCGCACCTCGAAATGCAGCTTGACGCGGTCGGCGTCGCTGCTGCCCATTTCGGCGATGCGCTGGCCCTGCTTGACCGTCTGGTCTTCGCGCACCAGCAGCGCCTGGTTGTGGGCGTAGGCGGTCAGGTAGGTGTTGTTGTGCTTGAGGATGACCAGGTTGCCGTAGCCGCGCAGGCCGGCGCCGGCATACACCACGCGACCGTCGGCAGCCGCCAGCACGGGATCACCCACCTTGCCCGAAATCGCCACACCCTTGTTCTTGCCTTCGTCGAACGGGGCAATGACAGAGCCCTGGGCAGGCCAGACGAACGCAATGTCGTCGGCTCCTGCCGAGGCGGGTTCCGGTGTGGGCGCTGGTGCTGGTACCGGCGTGGCAGTCACCGCGGGCGCCCCCGTGGCCGGCGCGGGAGTGGTGGTCGCCGGCGTGTTCAGGGGTCGGGCCACCACGCCAGGCGCCACCACGGGTGCCGTCGCCACGCCAGTCGTGGCAGGGGGCATACCGGCGGAGTTCGCCACCGGCGGCGTGACGCGCAGCACCTGTCCGACCTCGATCAGGTTGGGATTGGCGAGGTTGTTCCAGGCTTGCAGGTCGCGGGGCGACTGCCCCGCTTCCAGGGCGATGCGGTAAAGGGTGTCGCCAGGACGCACGGTGTAGAAACCGGGCTTTCCAGCGTTTTCGGCACCCGCCACCGGGCGCACATCGGCTGGGCGGGTGGTGGACGAACGGTCTTCGACCGGCGCTGGCTGGCTCAGCCTGCGGGTGGAGCATCCCGCCGTCAGCAGCAGGCCACCCACCATCGCACACAACGCCACACCGCGCCACGAGGGGCGCACGGCGTTCACCGGCTCATTGACCAAATACCGCATGTTCATCACTGATTCCTACCTGAAGTCTGGCCCGTTACCACCCAGGCCCAGCGCATGAACCCCGTTTTGCCGGAAGGGCCGGCCAAGGTGTCACGCAATCCCTGATTTTAGGGGCACGAAGAGGACCGGCTCCAGCACGGACCTCGTTACCCCCTGAGAAGTTTTTTCCATCACGACCAGGTGCTGCTGACCCGCGCCGGTCACGGCAGGCGCCACGAGCCGCCCCCCGACCGCGAGTTGTTCGATCCAGGCCTGCGGCACATCGTTCCCACCGGCCGCCGCGACAATGCCCGCGTAGGGCGCTCCTTGCGGATAGCCCAGCATGCCGTCGCCAAACAGCAGGTGCACATTGGCCAGCCGGAAAGCGCGCAGGTTGTCGCGCGCCTTCTCGTGCAGGCCCTTGAGCCGCTCGATGCTGTAAACCTCGCGCGCCAGGTGGCTGAGCACTGCCGCCTGGTAGCCGCAGCCGGTGCCGATGTCCAGCACCCGCCCCAGCTTCTCCGACTTGCCGTGGCACAGCAGCTCCAACATGCGCGCCACCACGCTGGGCTTGGAGATCGTCTGTCCGAGGCCGATCGGCAGGCTGGTGTCTTCGTAGGCCTGCGGTGCCAGTGCCGTGTCGACAAACCGGTGGCGCTCGACCGCCAGCATGGCCGCCAGCACCGCCGGGTGCGAAATGTCCTGCGCCTGCAGTTTGCGCACCATGGACTGGCGCACGGCCAGGGAATCCATGCCGATGCCGCTGGTCACCGCCACCGGGGCGGCCACGCGCCGTGTCGTGGCGGCAGGGGCTGCGCCAGGTCTGTTCACTGGTGTGGGTGCCGAGGTGTCCAGCCGCGCCGGAAACGCGGGGCGTGGCCGGGCTGCCGCACCGGATGCAGGCGCTTTCGGGGGCGTCAGCGGTCCGGAACGCTTCATGGCTTGCCCGTTCCCATGGCCGCCGCTGTGGGCGCCCAATAGGCCAGGCGTTCGTGATCGGTCAGGTCCACCTGCAAGGGCGTGATGCAGGCATAGCCCTGGGCGGTCGCGTGGAAGTCGGTGCCTTCGGCGTCGTCCTTGGCCGGGCCTGCGCTGCCAATCCAGTACATGGTGTCACCGCGCGGGTTGGTCTGGGTGATGACCTGTTCGGCCGCATGGCGCCGCCCCAGCCGGGCCACCTTGAAACCCTTGATGTCGGCGGCCGGGCGGCATGGAATGTTGACGTTCAGCAGCCAGGGGGCCTGGCGCCGTGCGGCGTCATCGGCGGGCGGCAAGGTGGGCAGGAGGTGACGCACCAGCTCCGCGGCCTTTTGCGCTGCCACGTCCAGGTGGGCCCAACCCTTTTCCGTCTGCGAGAAGGCAATCGCCGGAATGCCGAAGAGATAACCTTCCATGGCGGCACCCACCGTGCCGGAATAGATCGTGTCGTCGCCCATGTTGGCGCCGTTGTTGATGCCCGAAACCACCAGATCGGGCCGGTAGCCCAGCAATCCGGTCAGCGCGATGTGCACGCAGTCGGCCGGTGTGCCATTGACGTAGCGAAAGCCGTTGGAGGCCCGGTGCACGTACAGCGGCGAATGCAGGGTCAGCGCGTTGGACTTGGCGCTGTTGTTGTGCTCGGGAGCCACCACCTCCACCTCGGCCAGGTCCTTGAGCGCTTCGTACAAGGCCACAATGCCCGGCGCCTGGAAGCCGTCGTCGTTGGAGATGAGAATTTTCATGGGGGGGATTTTAGGTGCCGGGCCACAACGGCGCTGGCGACGCGCCACGTCGCGCGGGGGACAAAAACCGGGGCCGACCCGCAAGCCATCAGGGAATGCCCTGCCTATCATGCGCCCTCGACCATTCAACCGGAGACGACAGCATGCAAGCCTGGCTTTGCGAGAACCCTGTGGGCGTGGAAGCCCTGACCTGGAAGGAACTGCCCACGCCCGAGCCCAAGGCGGGTGAGGTGCTGCTCGAGATCCAGGCCGCGAGCCTGAACTTCCCCGATCTGCTGATCGTGCAGAACAAGTACCAGATGAAGCCGCCCCTGCCCTTCGTGCCGGGTTCGGAGTACGCGGGCGTGGTGCGCGCGGTCGGCGAAGGCGTGACGCATCTGCAGGTCGGCCAGAGCGTGGCCTGCCTGAGCGGTACTGGTGGCTTCGGCACCCACACGCTGGCACCGGCCGCCCTGTGCATGCCACTGCCGCCCGGCTTTCCGCCGGTGGACGCGGCCGCCTTCATCATGATCTACGCCACCTCCTGGCACGCGCTGATGGACCGCGCGGCGCTCAAGGCCGGCGAGACCGTGCTGGTGCTCGGTGCCGCTGGTGGCGTGGGCACGGCCGCGATCCAGCTGGCCAAGGCCGCAGGCGTCCGCGTGATCGCTGCCGCTTCGAACGACGAGAAGTGTGCGCTGTGCAAGCAGCTGGGCGCCGACGAGACCATCAACTACAGCGTGCACACGCCGCAGACCACGTTGCGCGACGAGATCAAGCGGCTGACCGGGGGCAAAGGACCCGACGTGATCTACGACCCGGTGGGCGGCGACTTCGCCGAACCGGCTTTCCGCTCCATCGCCTGGCGCGGGCGCTACCTGGTGGTGGGTTTCGCCAGCGGCCCGATCCCGAGCCTGCCGCTGAACCTGTCGCTGCTCAAGGGCGCGAGCATCGTGGGCGTGTTCTGGGGAGATTTCGCCAAACGCGAACCCAAAGCCAACGCCCAGATGATGCAGACCCTGGCCACGATGTACATGAAGGGCGAGATCAAGCCCGTCATCGACCAGACGCTGCCCATGAAGGACCTGCCCAAGGCGTACGCCATCATGGGATCGCGTTCGGTCAAGGGAAAACTGGTGCTGGTGAACTGATTCGCTGCTGAAGCCCCAAAAAAACAATGCCCGGCTCTGCCGGGCTTTGTTTTTGGCGTGTCGCCCGCGTTGCGAATACCTTTTCGCGCATCGCCGACCGCACACAAGAACCATCGCACTAAGTGATTGCTCTTTGCTGCGGATGCGCCCTTCAGGCGCACCGGACAGCAGCAACAAATCCTGACAATTTCCCGGGTCTCCACCCCAGCCAGACGCTCAAGCCGGGCCATGCCACGCCGATAGGAATGGCATCAGCGACCTGCTATCGGCCTGTTTCAGCCGCTGCAACAGCCATGGTAGGCCCGCACAAGGAGACCAGCCATGCTTTACACCTTCACCCATCTCGCGCAATCTGCCCTGGAATCCCTGCTCTTCTGGGTCTTCGCCCTCTCGCCAGTCATCGTGTTCTGGCAGTTGCTGGCCTGGGCCGGACAACACCTGACTCCCGTCATGTGAGTGCTCCGGGCCACCGGGCCCGGCGGTCAGCGCAGCATCTGGAAATACGCGGTCGTCACCGCCACCTGCGCCTCGTCCAGCGGATTGGCCGTGGCGGTGGAGCCCCAGGCCATGCGGTCATCCAGCGGCCAGACCTGCCCGGTGGTCACGGCCGTGGAGTTGGCCAAGCTCATGTCCCGCAACTTGCCGAAGCGGGCATCGCTCTTGCCATCGATCTCCTGGTCCAGCATGCCCACCAGTGAAAAGGTCACACGCTGCATCGTCATCACGTTGCGGGTGCGGGTGACGTAGGTCCCGACGCTCGCCCCCGGTTCGGCCCAGCTCACGCTCTGGAAGCAGACCTGCACCTCCTGCGGGTTGCCGTTGCTGTCGAGGTAGGCATAGCGGTCCTGCTGACCTTCGGTGCGGCCTTCCGGCAGCCGCACACCCGCCGCCAGGAAGGCATTGATCATGTCGTTGCCACACAGCGCCGTGCCGGCCGGCGTCGCACTGCCGTTCACCCGCCCGGTCGGATCGGTCGGGTTGTCGCCCGGCGGATAGCCGACGCCATTGACGTAGGCCTCGTAGGCCAGTTGCCACCCTTGCACAAAATCGGTCGACAGGCGCTGGTATGCGGCGGTGCGCTGCAGGTCCCGGCCCACGGCCACGGCGCCCAGCAACAGGCCGATCACCAGCAGGGAAATGCTCAGCTCCAGCAGGGTGAAGCCGCGCTGGCGGGCCTGACCGGCGCGCTCAAGAAAAGATCGGGTGGTGCTCACGGTGTTCCCCTCGGTTCGGTCGCCATCAGTAGCCGATCGCGTCGGCGCGCAGGGCATTGTTGTTCACGGAGATCGACAGGTCGGTGGCCGCAGTGGTCCGGCTCGCGAAGTCGTTGTGGTCTTGCTGTGCGGAGTCGCGCGCTTCCACGGCGAGCACCATCGAAGCGATGGCTGCCGCCGTTCCAGCGGCAGCTGTCACGATGCCGGCGGCCGCCAGGCCAATCTGGAACGAACGGGCGCCCGCACTCATGGTCGTGTCGCCCACGGCCGACAGCATTTCCTTGGCCGCATCCAGGACGGCCGAAGCCGCACCGGCAATGCCCGCGGCTGAGGCGGCGATGTCGGCCTCCGCCAGCCGGAGGGCCACGTAGAGCTGGTCTCGGTAGTCGTACAGTGCGCGCTCCATCACCAGTGCGCCGGTGGCGGCATTGAAATGCGCGTGTGAGACCGCCGTCAGCGCGCCACCGCAACGCAGTTCGGAGAACAGCTCGGCAGCGCTCATGGCGATCACCCGGTCGTCGTAGGCCTGCGTGGTGGGCGTGCGGGGAGCGGCAAAGGTCGGGTCGGCGTCGCCGGCAGTGACATTGAGGCCGTCAAAAGCCAGGCCATTGCCGTCGGCATCCAGCAGGCCCGGAGCCGCCACCACAAAGGCCACGGCGCGCCGCGTGCCCGAGGCGGACACCGCGAGCCGTCCGGCCGGCGCGGCCAGCGCGTCGGTGGCGGTGTTCAGCGCCAGGCACAGGTCGATCTGGTTGACCGACCGGGCGCCTCCCGCGGGACACGGCGGGCTGTTGGAGGCGTTGCAGGCCGTGTTCAGTGGATCGGTCCCGGTGCTCGCCTGCGTCGCCCCGAGTTGGGTTTCGGCCAGGGTCGGTATCGGCGGCATGTTCCCGTTGGGGCCGTTGCCGTTCTGCGGGCGCGGATTGGGCGTGAGCGCGCGCCGCGGGTTCATGCGGTCCAGCGCCACCGCCAGATCGCGGTCGCTGGCGGCGGTCGCCGAGGCCTCGCGGTACACGCCGTAACGCAGGCGCCCTGCCTCCGGCCGCGGCAGGCCCAGGGTCTGCCAAGGCACATAGCCGGTCTGGCGCAGCCCGCCCCCGGCGGCGCAGCTCTCGACGCCATTGGCATCCACCGCCGGGCACGGCAGGCGGTACTGCGCATGCGCAAAGCCGACCAGCGCATCGCGCGCCTGCAGCTGGGCATCCATCTGCGCCGTGCCAACGCGCTGCTTTTCCTGGAACTGCCAGTACACCGCGGCACCGATGAGCACCAGGCCCAGCGCCAGCAGCACCACGGAGAGTTCGACGAGCGAGAAGCCCGCCTGACGGTGCTTGCTCATGGTGTGAGTCCCTTCTGATCGATCACCACCGCGTTGTCCAGCGCGTCGGCAAGGGTGTTGTAGACATGGATGGCATAGGCATTGCCGGCGACCAGCTTGGCGCGCGCCGCCACCAGGTCTTCTTGCGCGGCGGTCAGGTCCTGCGCGGCCAGCACCGTCTCGGCGATGGACGCGGCCACGTTGACCGCCGCCATCACCACGACGAAGACGGTCACACCCTCGGTGTTGGCGGCCGAGGCGACGCTGAGCACCGCACTGGTCGTGGCCAGCGCCAGTCCCATCGCAGCCAGCGCCACACCGGACTCCGCACCATCCACCGCCGACTCGGCCTGGTCGATGTCGAAGCGCAGCAGCGACCAGTACTGTTGCATCACCCGCGCGGTGTCGTAGGCGGCATAGTTGGCCTGGATGGCCGACTGGGCCTCGCTGAGCCGTGCGGCGCAACCGAGCCTCGCCCCCAGATCGCCGGGCCCGACCGCGAGCATGAGGTCGTCGTAGTTCAGGTCCTGCGAACGGCCCGGCAGGTCGAAGCGGAACGAGGCACTGGCCCCTTCGGCATTGTTGCCGTCGAACTGGCGGTTTTCACCCGGGTGGGCGATCACGAAGCCTACCGGCACGCTGGCGCCGGCAGCACCGGCCCGCAGCACACCGGCTGCGGCGTTGTTCGCCGCATATCGGCGCACCACGGTACACCAGTCCAGCCCGTTGACCACCGTGCGCCGGGCCAGGGCGGCCGCGTACGAAGCACCGACCCGGGCACCCGCGGCGGACACATCGGCCGGCACGGGGCTGAGTGCGGGGAACACCGGCACCTCGGTGAAGGTCAGGCCGAGATCGGGCCAGTCCACGGCAGCCGGCACGGCCGCGAGGTCCGCCCCGCCGCCACGGTTCGCGCCGTAGTGGAGCGCCGCGAATTCGCTGCCCATGCCCAGGGTGCGCCAGGGAAAACGCACCGCGGTCGCGTCGCCGCAGTTCTCCGTTCCGCCCGTGTCCGAGGCCGCGCAAGGCAGCCGGCTGTTGGCCAGCAGGAACCCCTCGACACCGGCTTGGGCCTCGTTGAGCTGGCGTTGCATCTCTGGGCGCGTCATCGGCGCCTGCGAGGTGGCGACCCAGCGCCAGGCGATCATGCCGATGATGCCGACCACCAGCATGACGACCCCCATCTCGACCAGGGAGAAGCCGCGTTGTCTGAACGGTGGCCGCCTCATCGCGTGCCTCCCTTGATGTCCACGTTGATCAGGATGCTCTCGGCCGCACTCGGCGGCATCGGCGTCACGCCGGACCCTGTGATGTTGCAGGGCGGCGGGTTGTCGGCCCTGGCCTTGAGCGTGTCGTAGGAATCCTGCGCTGCATCGATGCGGTCGTCCGCAGCACCCAGGGAATCGTTCAGGGCGTCGATCTCCTTCTGGATCTTGGCTGGCCGGTAGTAGATGCTGTCGGAGCCAGGCGCTGCCGCGATGTTGGAGGCCGGGCCGAAGAGTTCCCCGAGCATCTGCTGGATGATGCCGTAGGTCACGAAGTCGTTTTGCTGGCAGACGTTGATCGCGGCGGTGGTGCAGGCGTCAAAGACGCTCAGTCCCGAGTGCAGCTGGTATCGACCGGCATTGAGCAGGTTGTTGTAGTTCGTCGCGTAGGACGACTGGGCCGAGTTGATCGAACCCTGGGCCGCCGTCATCGCCGATTGCGCCGCACCCAGGCCAGACTGTGCATTCGCCAGCTCGGTCACCGCCTTGTTGTATTCGTTCTGCAGCGCGGTCGGGTCCTGCAACAACGAGAGCCGTGCGGTCTTCTCCAGGCGTTGCTGCTGCAGCGCCGCTTTCGTGGTCTGGTTGGTTTCGGCCGCGATCTGCGTGTCCAGCGCCGCGATCTCTGCCTGCAGCTGGCTGACCATCGAAGTCCGGTTGGCGATCATGTTCGCGTAGTCGTCGCGGGTGGCCGTCCAGTTGGTCACCGCGTCCTGGTACCGCTGCACCTCGGCGCTGGCCGAGGTGTAGCTGTCGTTGGCGGTGCCCCAGCTGTTGGCAGACGACAGCACGGCATCGACACGGCCGTCGATCGACGACCAGTCGGTGCCCAGCCGCACCCAGTAGCGCAGGTTGGCAATGGCCTGGTTCCTCGCCGCGACGGCGTTGGCGAGTTCGGTCTGCTTGGCCGCGATCTGGTTCACGATGGCCTGCCGGTCGGCGATCGCATCGTCCAGCTCGGCCTTGGCCTGGTTCACCTGGGCGGTCAGGTCGGGCACGGTGCAGCTCAGTGAAGACGCATTCACGGAGCTGTCGGCCAGCGCCAGCGCATTGCCGGCCATCACCGCGGCCGTCACGTTGGCCGCGATCGAGGCCACGTTGGCGATGATCACCCCGGCGGTGAGCGCGGCGGCCGCCGTGTGGATGCCCGCCGCGGCGCAGGCGTTGGCGGCAATGCCCAGCGACGCGATGCAGATGACCCACTCTGCGGCGGCATTGCCGGCGTCGCTGACACCCTCGATGACCACCGCCGCGGTCTCCACCGCCGTGATCGCGGCACCGATGGAAGCGAAGATGATCGCGCGGGTCGCTGCCTCGATGTTCTCCTCCTTCATCTCGTCGACCGAGCTGGAGATGTCGTGCGCCAGTGCCACGGTGTTGATCGAGTCGGTCAGCACCTCGCAATGGAAGGCCGTGCGGAGGGCGCCGAACGAGCGGTCGAGCACGATGTCGTCGTAGGCGGCCAGCAGTGGCGCACGCTGCGGGTCTTCGAGGCCGTTGGCGGCGCTGGCGTTGGCGCCGTCAAACAGCGAGCCGTCGCCATCGGTGTCTTCGTCGCCCGGGTGGGCCAGCGCATAGGCGACCGCCCGCGCGGGCGAGGCGTTCACCTGGGCCATGTCGGCCGTCAGCGCCGTGTCGACGCCTTCCTGCAGCCGCTGGCAGAAATCGGCCAGGGTGCGGATGTTGGCCTGGTAGGGCGGGGCTTCGCGCATGGCGAAGAAGCTCGCGGCATCGTCGTCGTACTCGAGCGGCCGCCAGGAATCGTCCAGCACGGTGAGATCGAACGTGCCGGCGCCGCGCTGGACCACATAACGGATCTGGCCGATGTCGACCCCGGGGTCGGCGCCGGCCATGCGCAATGTCGTGGCCGGGAGCCAGCCTTTCTGGTCGGTGCCGCCACAGTCCTCCAGCCCGTCCCGGTCGGTGTCCGGACAAGGCAGGCGCCGGACAGCGGTGGCGAAGGTCTGCAGGGCCAGGTCGGCCTGCGACAGGTTCAGGCGCTCCAGCCTGGCGTTTTCGACCGCGGTGCGTTCGCGCCACTCCAGGTAGCCCATCGTGGACAACCCGGTGAGGACGGCAATCAGCAGCATCACCTGGAGCAGGCCAAAACCCCGCTCCAGACGAGACCGTGAACGCAGCGGTCGCACCGAACCCATCAACCCGCTCCCAGGGACTGGCTGACCGATTGGCGCACCAGGTCGTAGATCGGCAGCAGCAGCGCCACGATCAGGAAGATGAACAGGCCACCAGCCAGCAGGATCAGCGCGGGTTTGATGATTTCGCCCAGAGACTTGACCACCACGTCCAGCCGCTTGCGGTATTCGACCGCCAGGCGATCGAGCTGCTTGTCCAGCGAACCCGACTCCTCACCGACGGAGATCATGCGCACAGCCATCGGCGGGAAACCGCCGACGCGACGCATCGAGGCTCCGATGCCTTCGCCGCGGGCCACACCATCGCGCACCTTCAGCAGCCGGGCGCGGTAGTACTCGTTGGAGGTGGCGCGCGCCAGCACGTCCAGGCTCATCATGAAATCCAGACCAGCGCGCACCAGCAGCGACAGGTGCTCGCTGATGAAGGCCATGCCCGACGAGGTCGAGAGCGTGCGCAGGATCGGCAGCCGGTGCATCAGCTCGTGACAACCCAGCTTGAACCGCGGGATGCTGCGGTACATCCAGATCAGCAGCATCACCAGCACGAAGATGCCCACCAGCACCAGCACCAGCGACTGCACCAGGACGTCAGAGACGTTGATCAGCCACTGCGTCAGCGGCGGCAGTTTGGCCCGCAGCTGCTTGAACAGCTGGGCCAGGTTGGGCACCACGTAATACAGCCAGAAGAACCCGACCGCCACGATCGAGCCCAGCACCAGCAGCGGGTAGATCATGGCCGTGCGGATGTCGCGGCGGATGTCGATCAGGCGTTCGATGTGGGACGCGGCCTCGATCAGCATCTTGGGCAGCGCGCCCGACTCGTCACCGATCTCGGCCAGGTTGCGGACCGTCTCGGGAAACACGTCGGGGTGGCGGGCAAACGACTGCGTGATGCGCATGCCCGAACCCATGTCGGTGTACACACGCTTTGCAATTTCGGGCACGCCGGCGTGGCCGGACTGGTCCTCGATGAGGGTGCGCAAGGCCTCCATCATCGGCACGCCGGCCTCCAGCATGATGCCCATGTCGCGCAGGAAACCCGCCAGGTCCTCGGGGCGTACATGCCCCCGGAAGAGCTTGAGCCGCACGTCGTTGAGCGTTGTGAGCACCTGCGGCAGACGGGTCAGGGTCAGCACCGTGCCCTCGGTCTGCTGCTCCAGCCGCAGCCGGGCCGAGTGGTCCTTCTCGACCAGCAGCCGCAGGAAACCGGACTGGACCTTGCCGTGCGGCAGAAGGACCCGGTAGAAGTAGGTGCGCAGGCCTGTGCTCATGGTCAATCCAGTCCGATGGCGCGACGGATTTCTTCCATCGTGGTTTCACCGGCCAGCACGCGCCGGCGGGCCAGCCGCTCCATGGGTTTGAGTCCGCCCGCTTCGGCCAGCTCGCGCAGCCGGGACCGCGAGGCCTCCGCCACGATCGCATCGGCCATTTCGCGGCGCACCGTCAGGATTTCGTAGACCGGCACGCGTCCGCGGTAACCGGTGCCGCGGCAGTGCGCGCAGCCTGCGCCATGGAACACCTGGTCGACGCCGTCGCCGAGCCAGCGGCGCTCTTCGTCGGTGGCCGGCCGTTGTGTCTTGCAGTGCGGGCAGATGCAGCGCACCAGGCGCTGGTTGATGACGGCGACCAGGTTCTCGGCCACGGTCTCGGCATCCACGCCCAGCAGGCGCAGGCGGGGCACCACGCCGAAGATGCCGCCGACGTGCAGCGTCGAGAGCACCAGGTGACCGGTTGAGGACGCGTCCAGGGCTGCGCGGGCGGTCTCGGCGTCCCGCACTTCACCGACCAGGATGATGTCCGGATCGTGGCGCAGGAAATGGCGCATCGCGCTGGCAAAGTCGTAGCCGGCGCGGCGGTTGACCTCGGTCTGGCAGGCCACCGGCACGCGGTATTCGACCGGGTCTTCGACCGTCAGCACGTTGCGCTCCACCAGCGGCTGCACCCGCAACGCGGCGTGCAGCGTCGTGCTCTTGCCCGAGCCGGTCGGCCCGGTAATGAGGATCAGGCCGTGCGGGCGCGAGAACGAGCGCTCCATCTCGGCCACGTCTTCGTCGAGGAAGCCCAGATCCTGCAGGCGGTCAAGGTCGCTGCGTTCGGCCAGCAGGCGCAGGGCCATGCGTTCGCCGAACTCGGAAATCATGGTCGAGACACGGATCGTGTAGGCCGCATCCATCAGGCTGATGGTGAAGCTGCCGTCCTGGGGCAGACGCTGCTCGCTGGCGTCCATGTCGGCCTTGAGCTTGATGAACGCGACCAGCCGGTCCAGCGAGGGCGGCATGGCAAACATCGGCCGCAGCACGCCGTCGACCCGCATCAGCACGGTGCGGCTGTTGGCCGTGGGCGCCAGGTGCACGTCGGTGGCGCGCTCGCGCACCGCCGTGTGCAGGATCAGCTCCATCAGTCGCTCGGGACTGAAGGCGTGGTCGCGATCGTCGGCCAGCCGGCGGATCTCGATGTCGATCAGCTTCTCGACCGGGTTTTCCTGGAAGTAGTAGTGCTGATGGATCGCATCGACCACGGCGAAGAAGTCGCCCTGCCAGAAGACCGCCTCCTGCCCGACCCGGCGCTGCACGATCGCGGCCACCGCCTCGGGTTCGGCGTCGCCCAGCAGCACGCGCAGCTTGTCGCCCTCGCGCCCGATGGGCAGGAAGTTGTGCGACAGGCACAGGCTGCGGTTGAACGCCGCCGCCACATCGGCGTCGATCGCGGGCACCGAGCGGAACTCGATGTTGCGCTGGATGCCCAGCTGGCGGGCCAGATCCTTGGCGCTGAGGAACCCCAGCTCGACCAGCATCCGGCCCAGCATCTGGCCTTCCACCGCCTGCTTCTGGCGCGCGTAGTCGATCACGACCTGGCTGACCAGACCGCTGGAAACCAGCATTTCGCTCAGGCTGCGACGGCCCCCTCCCGTGGCGGCATCGGTACCGTCACTGTGCTTGTACATAGAACTTCTCCAAAATCAATGCGCTCAATGCGTCGATCTCCCCCGACGGTTCCAGGCCGATGCCCGACTGGAACCGCCGCAACGCGCTCCGGCTGCGCTCGCCCCAGAGTCCGTCCACGTCCGTGGCCGCGAGGCTGCCGTAGTGCGACAGGGCGATCTGCATCCGGGCCACGGTCGGCCGGTCCCTGAGGTCGTGGGTCGCCGTCGCAGCCTTCCAGCTCAGGCGGTGTTGTCCGTCGGCGCCCGACAGGCAGACACCCTCCTCGCGCGCCAGCCGCGCGCCCAGCAGGCGAAACGCCAGATCGGGCAGTGCTTTTTCATGCAGGGTCTGTCCGCCCGCATCGCCGCTGTCCGTCAGCGGGCACGCCGGCGTGGCCTTGTCTTCCACCGGCGTCACCGGCGCTGCGGAGGTCACTGGTGCTGCGACCGCCACCTGGACCGGTGGGGGCGCGGGCGTCTTCGCGGGCGGGACCTCTGCGCGGGTCACCACCTTGGCCTGCACCGGCACCGAGGACTGGTACCAGGCGAACCCGATCGCGCCGATCACCACGGCCAGCGCGAGGACGACCGCGACCGGCGACGGCGCAGGCTGCACAGCAGCTGTTACCGGCCGGGCGGGCGCCACGTCGGCCTTCGATCCCAGCGTCACCCGGCTGTCGTCGATGGCCTGCTTCATCAGGGCGGCGTCGATCACGCGGGCGTTGCGGGCCGCCAGGCCATACAGGCAGCGGTCCATGATCAGGTGGATCTGCCGCGGCACACCGGCCGTCTCCTTGAGCAGCATCTGGCAGGCGTCGGTCGCCAGCAGCAGGGTGCCGTCGCTGCCCGAAGACTCGAAGCGGAAACGGATGTAGTCGGCGATCTCGGTGCTGTTCAGGCCGAACAGCCGGGCGTGCTTGACCACGCGGCTGCGCAGCTGGCGCAGGTTGTGGCGCGACAGCGTGTCTTCCAGCTCGGGCTGGCCGGCCAGCAGGATCTGCAGCAGCTTTTCCTGGTCGGTCTCCAGGTTGCACAGCAGGCGGATCAACTCCAGCGAGTCTTCGGTCAGGTTCTGCGCATCGTCGACGATGAGCAGGCAGGTCTTGCCCTGGCGGTGGTTCTCCAGCAGAAAGCTATTGAGCGTGGCGATGTCGGTCGCCATGTTGCCCGTGCTCTCCAGGCCGAAGTCGTGCAGCACCGCGGCCAGCAGTTCGGTGCCTTGCAGGAAGGTGTTGAACACCAGGGCCGACACCACGTTCTTGGACGCGAGGTCGGCCATCAGGCGCCGCACCAGCGTGCTCTTGCCCATGCCGACTTCAGCGGTCAGCAGGCAGAAGCCCTTGCGCGCGAGGATGCAGTGCTCGATCTCCACCACCTGTTCGTCCAGGTGCGGCGTCGTGAAATAGCAGCCGGCATCGGGCGTGTAGGGGAACGGGTTTCGGATCAGTCCGAGCGCCGCCAGGTGGCTGTTGCGGGCGATCATCGGCTGGCCTCGTTCGGACTCTGGTCCAGCGCGGAACGCAGGACGGTGGAGCCAGGATTGGCCTTGAGCGATCGGCTCAGCACCTCACGCGCCTGATCCGGGCGCTGCTCCTGCCGTTCGATCGATGCCAGCGCCAAGCTGGCGTTTTCATCGCCAGGCAGCTTGTCGAGCAGGCGGCGGTAGAACCGCTGGGCCTTCTCGAGGTCGCCGTTGCGAAAGGCATACCAGCCTTCGGCGCGCATGCGCGCCAGCGAGCTTTCGGGCAGCCGGACCCGGATCGCCTGGATGTTGCGTGACGCGGTTGCTTCGTCGCGGGTGTCCAGCGCGCGGTTGAGCCCGTCGAACAGCTCGGCCACGTCCATGCCGGCGGTGCCCGCGGGCTCGGGCACCGGGTTCCCGGACTTGACGGACACCTCCACGTTGGCCGGGCGGGTGGCCGGCGCAGCCTTCGGCTCCGGTGCCGTTGCAGGGACCGGCTGCGCCGACAGGGTGGTCGACAGCGTCAGGCGTGGACCGACCGTGGGCAATGGTGGCTCGGCCTTGGGCAGCGCCACCGCCTGCGGGTTCGCCACTGCGGCAACCGGCGCCACCGCGGGAGCAGGAACAAGAGTGGGCGCGGGCGCGGGAACAGATGCGGGTGCGGCAGCGACCACAGCCGCCTTGGGCAACGGCGGCGGCTCCACCACGGCCACGGCAGCCGGTGGCGCCACAGAGGCCGCTGGCGCGGGAGCCGGCACCGGGGAAGGCGCGGAGCCTGACCGCTGGCCCAGCAACAGACCCGCCAGCACCCCTCCGCCCAGAAGCAGCCCGCCCAGCAGCATCGAGCGGCGCATCCAGCCCGCGGCGGATGGGGCCGGTGCAACCACTGCGGGAGGCGCAGCCGGAGACGGGGCGCCCACCACCACGGTGACGGGCGCCTGCTGTTCGTTCTGTTTCAGGGCCTGATAAATCAGACTCATAGGAGGCGGACACGCAGCACGACGATCAGTTCACGCGAGGAACGGTTGTCGCCTTCCTGTGACACCAGCTTGCCGAAGAACGGCACGTCGGCCAGGAAAGGCACTCCGCTGTTGGAGCCCGACGACTTCTGGTCGATCAGGCCACCGACCACCACCACATCGCCGTCCGAGACGTTCAACGTTGTGGTCAGACCCTTGTATGACACCTGCGGCAGGCTGACTCTGTTGAACTGGTTGACCTGGACCAGCTCCAGGCTCTTGGGGTCGACGTCGCTCTGCACCGGGTTGATCAGCAGCTCGATCTTGCCGTCGTCGCGCATCATCGGCAGCACGCCGACCATCACGCCGGAAAACACCGAGTCGGTCTGCACTTCCGACGAGGTCGTGGACGCACCGCCACCGATGTTGTTCAGGGCCGCGCTCGAACGCGACACATACTTCATGCTCGTGCCGACCGAGAGCATTGCCGGTGTGCCGTTGCGCACCTGGATATTGGGGTTGGAGAGGATCCGCAGGTTGCCGAAGGCGCGCAGGGCGTTGATGACCGCAGAGCCGTCCTTGTCCACATAGCCCAGGGCGCCGGCCGCCAGGCCGGCGGCCGAACCCAGCACACGGGAAGGAATGGTGACCGCGGTGCCCGGGTAGTTGACATTGACCCCGTTCGGACCATTGAGATTGGCAGAGCCGCCGCTGAAAGTAAGCGAGTCGACGCCGAAGTTGATCGCCAGCCGGTTGCGCAGCTGGGTCCAGTCCACGCCGAGCTGGAAACCGTCGCCGAGCTGGACGTCGATCAGCTGTGCCTCGATGTAGACCTGCTTGGTCAGCATGTCCTGCGTCTGCTTGATCAGCTTTTCCACCGAGCGCATCTGCGACGGACGGGCCTTGACGAACAGGGTGCCCGAGGTGCGGTTGAGGGTGAAGGCCTGGTTCTGGTTGGGCTGCACGACCTGGGCCGGCTCCTGCGCTGCACGGACGGTGGTGCCGTTGGGGCCGGTGGTCATCTGCTGCGGCGCGGGCGTTTCGCTGGCCGGCTTGTTCTCGCCGAGGATGGCCCGCAGGTTGCCCTCGATTTCGGTGTACGGGTCGGTGCGTTGCGTGGAGGAAGCCGTCATCGACAGGCTGCCAGAGATGGCCGAGTTGCCGGTGCTGGAGTTGGAACCGAACACGTTGCCGCCCGAGTTGAGCGACATCTGCGAGTTGACGTTCAGGAAGTTCAGCGCGAAGAACTTTTCCTCATGCAGCTTGATGCGCATGGTCTGGTTGCGGATCTCGCCGGACACGTCGTAACTGCGCAGCAGTTCGTTGAACGCCTCACGCAGCGAGACGTCCTTGAGGTACATGTCGGTGAGCGCGCCTTGCTGGACCACGGCCGGCTCGACGATCAGATTGACCTTGGCCGCGTCGGAGAACGCCGTCAGGATCTGGCTGATGGTGCCATTCGAGATCGCCACGCTGATGGTCTTGCCTTCCAGCGGGTCGTACTGCGGCGCCGCCGGTTCCACCGGCTTGGGCGTCCCGGCCTTGCGCAACTCGGCCAGAAGGCGTTGCTGTTGCTCCAGCAGCTTGCGCGACTCAGCCTGTGCCACGTCCTGCATGCGCTTGAGCGACTCCATGTCCGGATCGCTCAGGTTCTTGGCGCTTTGCGGCGGCGGTGCCACACATGCCGAAAGCAGCACAGCCGACAAAACGGCTGCAGCCTTTGCCATTACGGTCTTTTGGATGGGCATTTGGATCTTGTGCATGGCAGTGGTGGTTACAGGAAAAATCGAAGGCCGGATCCGCTCCGGTCAGGGCATGCTCTTCTTGAGCCAGCCGGCGAGCTGGGTGGGGGACTCGGCCAGGACGACATCATCGGCGTCGACACGGACAGGAGCGTTGGGACTGCTGACGCAGGAACTGTTCAGCGTATGTGGGGGGTCAAGGCGCTGGGCATCTCCGCTGCGGTCGTTCAGGGGGATGACAAGCCAATAGGCGACGTTCATTACACGGTTGCTGCCGCAGTTGATCGCGCCGGCCGCACCAGCGTCACCGGTGAGATGGGGCTGCGACGCCGAAAGGGCCAGACCCGCGCTGTTGCCCAGCGCCACGATCAGGTCGTTGATGTCCTGAAAACTCCGGTCACCGGCCACATCGCCGGTGCGCTCTGTCGTCACCGCGAGATCGGCGTCCTGGGCCGCCGTGCCGTTGGCGGCGCGGTACACGGCGTAGCGGGCACGCAGGGCCTCCTGCGGCACCTCCATGTCCATCGCCACATACGGAAACCAGCCCACCGACTGCCCCGAGGTGCACACGCCGCCAGTCAGGGACTCGTAGCCAGTCGCGGTGGCGCCACCATCGGGACAAGGCAGGCGGCCGTGACGCATGGCAAAAGCGCGCAGGCTGCCCTGCATCTGGCGCGCCAGCGACTGCGCCTGCTCGCGCTCCTGTTGCTCGGACACGGTCTGGTACGCGGAGAAGGACGCCCAGCTGAGCAGGCCGGCGACCACCAGCACTATCGTGACTTCCAGCAACGAGAAGCCCCGGCTGCGCCGCGCGGTCGCCGTGGAGAACGGTGCGAACGCGAGCGCCTTCATGGCTGCTTCACCGGTTTGGCCAGCGTGGCGTTGGCGTAGCTCTGCAGGGCGGCCGAACCCTGGCTGATCTGGTCGCTCAGGTTGCGCATCTCGGCCAGGATCTGCTGGCGGCGCGCTACATCCTTCGGGGCCGAGCTGGCAGCCACTACCTGCAACTCCTTGCCCAGCGCCTGCACCCGCGCAGACTGCTCCAGCATCTGGCGCATGGTCTGGAAGTAGCGTGGATCAAAGACGCCACGCCCCAGCACCTCAACCTCGTCCATCAGCGACTGCACCTCGGCAATCGTGACGTTCGGGCCCTTGGCCTGGAGATCGGCGAGCTTCTTGCGCACCTGCTCGCGCACCTTGCGGCGCTCTTCCCGCGACATCTCGGTCACCGGCGCCGCACCGGCAGATGCAGCAGGGTCGGCAGCACCCGCTGCCGGCGGGTTCATCCAGGGAGCCCGCGGGGTGCCGGCGGCCACCGACGTACCGTCCGCCCCGCGGGTGGTGTTCGAAGGCGGAGTCAGACCGCCCGGGGCCGCCGACGGGGCACCCGCGGCGGACCGGCTCGCATCGGCGGAGGTCGCGCTGTTGGGCGCCGGGTTCGCCAGCCAGTACCCGCCCAGGAAGGCGAGCACGACGACGCCCAGAACGCCTCCGACGAGCGCCCCTCTGTTCATCAATTGCCCTTCACCCGCGACGGGAACGCACCCAGCACGCGCAGCCGCTCCAGGGGCACCGCCACCTGCAGCTCTTCCTTGCCGTAGGCAAAGCTCACCGAGCCGACCTGGATCGCGCTGACCACCAGCCCGTCACCCACCGGGTCACCCACCTTCACCAGGGCGCCATTCACGATGGCCTTGCGCTCGGAACCCTCAACCACCACGCTGACCTTGGGCAGGGGAATCGCGTTCAGCGGTGCGCGCACATGGGCCACTCGCAGCGGACCGGCGGCTGCGACCGGCTTGCTGTCGGCCGACAGGGCAAACAGGCTGTCGAAGCTGTCGATCGGGCGGATGCCCGGGTTGACGCTGGCGGCCATCAGGCCGGCGGGGCGCCGGGCTGCCGAGTCCAGCAGGGCCTGCAGCGAAGTCTTGAGTTCGGCCTGATCGGACACGTCCTGCGGCGACAACGGCGGCAGGGACGTCTGGATCGGGGCCGGTGCACGCCGTTCCGCGCCAATGCGGTGGCCGATCGCACCGACCGCCAGCAGAAGCAGCACGGAGGCGACGAGGCTGAGGGTCAGGGCAACGTATTTCATCGGGTGCTTGGTGTGTCAAAAGGCGGACTGAAGCCGCATGGGTGGTCGGTCGGCAATGGAGCGTCATCCATCGCCGGCCTCACGATCAGCTCTTCCCGCCGGGGGCCACAGGACGAAGGAAATAGGCAAAGGCGCCAGCCGTGCCGTCGCTGGGGGTTGTGGATTCGGCCTGCCAGCCCTGCGCGCGCAACTCGCCGAGGAACCGGCTGAGTTCGGTGCTGGACCCGTTGGCCACCACGCCGTCCACGCGGAACCGCGCCTTCGTCGACTGGTCGACCTTGGCCAGTTGCACCCGCTGCACGCGCACCGTGCTGCCGGCGGCGCGGCGCACCGTGGTCAGCATCCGGATCGGATCGTGCGTGGCGGCAAAGCCCAGCTGGCGGGCGAAGGCCAGATCGCCCCCCTCCACCGAGGCAGCCTGCGCCGCCGTGACCTTTTCGACCCGTGCACGCAATTGCCCGATTTCGCCCTGCAGGGAATCAATGGACACGCGCTCCCGGGCGATCATCTGCTCGGCATAGAGCGCAAAGGCACCGAGGCCCAGCGTGACCACCGCGACCAGTGCCATCAGAGGCATCACGTAGCGCTCGCTCAGCCAGGCCATCCGTTGAAGGAACGACGCGGTCAGGGATCGGGCATCCAGCGCGTCCAGCAGGCCGGGGAGTGCCGACACCGCCTTGCCGGTGCCGGCGCGGTACGACTCGTGCGCCAGCAGCTTGCCGTCGGTCGCACCTAGGGCGGCCAGCTGCGTCAGCAGATCCTGTTCGGTCGTGAGATCGTCCGCCAGGGCGGATCCCCAGCGCACCTCGTTCGACCCCTTCCATCCGCTGGCCCGCAACTGGGCCAGCACGGTCCGGACCGGCGCGACGAAATCGGTCGCATCGCTGCCCAGGGCAGCGGCGGTCGCGAAATGCAGGCGGTTGTCCGACTCGGCATAGGCGTGCAGGTTCTGGCCGATCCGCAGCAAACGGATCTTGTCGCCCACCCCTGCAGCCGCCAGCAGCGCCACGACGGGCACGATCAGGCAGTGGTCCGGCTGACGCGAGGACCAGGTCTCGAACTGCTGCCAGTCCTCCAGGGACACCGCGGTGTAGAGCGACTGGCTGCTGTCGGTGTGTCGCACCTGCTTGTGGACGAAAACCTTCAGGGGGCCTTCGACCGCACCTTCGTCGCGCACCGACTTTTCAATCTGGGCGGCGGCATATTCCGCCTTGCCCTTGGACGACTGCACGCCGACCTGCGCGTCGGTGAAATCGACCACCACGATCGCGGAACCCTTGAGGTCGGGCCACGGAGACACCGGGCGCAGCTCGCCTTGTGCAAGGCAAGACCAGCCCTGCGACGTGACCAGGAGGATCTGCTCAGCTTTCATTTGCCCACCAAGGGAAAGTAGAGAACACCGGCCATCTCGACATTGAAGCCGCGGTCGTCCGGCGTGGCCGGCGTGAACAGACCGGCGCCAGCAGAAGCCACCGACACATCGAAGTAGTCCGCAGCGAACCACTGGGCGCCATTGGCCCCGATTTGCTGCACCAGCAGGGTCTCCGCGTCCTTGCGCGGCAGCAGGGCCGCCGCGCGCTGGAGTTTGCGGTTGGCCCAGCGGGCCGGGTCGAAGCCCGCCTTGCCGATCATGACCTTGATGTCTTCACCGTCCCGGGCGTAGCGCTCGTGCTGCTCGATCGCGGGCAGCAGGCCCCGCAACTGGGTCAGCTCGGAGCGCGCCAGGGCCGCCTGGGACTGGGCCTGCCCCAGGCGCCCCAGCGCCTGCAGCGCATACCAGGTGGCCAGCGCCATCAGGCCGGTGACGATCGCCAGACCGATGAGACGCAGGCGTCGCGATCTGTCCATCACTGATCCATCGACCAGTGGGCCGTCAACAGGGTCACACGGTCTTCGTCATATTCACGACCGGTTGCAGTGGCGCCAGTGGGGTTGCCCGCGCCGATGGCCGTGTTGTCGCTGCTGGCGTGTCTGTTGCCAGCAATGTTGCTAGCCACCGTGTTGTTGGCTTCCCAAGCCGTACCAGGGGCGTTGGCCTCCGTGGTCTGCGTGTGGGCTGCGCGACCCTGGATGCGGAAGCGGCCTTCGCGCGAATCGGGCTTGCCATCGATCAACTGGTCAAGGTAGCGAGCCAGGTCGGGCGTCAGGCCACGCACCACCATCACGTTGCCGGCGCCGCTGGCCGTACCGGCAGGGTTCCACTGGAAGCAGACCTGCACTTCGGTGCTGTTGCCGTTGGTGTCCTGGTAGACATAACGATCTTCGTGGCCTTCACCGCGGCCCGGCGGCATGCGAACGCCGTGACGCGTCATCAGGGCGCGCAGGGTCTGGGTGGCCAGGCCTGCGTCGTTTCCACCCGTCTGTCCCTCGGCATAGCCCTGGCCCTCACAGACCTTCAGGCCGGTGGCGGTGAAATTTTCAGGGATGCCAGCCACTGCCTGGCGACCGGGACGCTGGCATGCATTGGTGCCGCTGATCGAGGTTTCGGAACCGTTCACCATGTAGGTCGGCGCCTGCTGGCAATCGCCCACCACGGTGCCCGTGCGCTGGTAATACTGGTCGTAGGTCATCTTCCACTGTTCGAGGAATTTGTTCGAGACCTTGGTGTATTCGGCGTTGCGCTGCACATCTTTACCGATGGCGATGGCGCCGATGATCAGGCCGATCACCGCCAGCACCAGCGCCAGCTCGATCAGCGTGAAGCCGCCCTGGCTGGCGCGGCGAGAGAACTTGGAATTTTTCATGGTCTGGATCTCCGGAGGATGGACAGCGCTTATTGGTTCATCTTGTAGACGGCCACAACCGTCGCGACTTGCGATTCATCGCGCTGCACGTTGTCGCCGGTTGCCGCGCTGCCCGGGAGGGAGTCGTCGCTGGTACGGTCCCACTGGACGCCCGGAGCGTTGGCTGCGCCGTTGCCAACCGCTTGTTGGCGGAATCGGCCTTCCCGCGCGTCCGGCTTGCCGTCGACCATCTGGTCCAGCATGCGCGCCAGCTCCGGCGTCAGACCGGAAATGATCATGACGTTGCCCGAACCCTCGGGCCGATCCGGCCGATTCCACTGGAAGCAGACCTGCACTTCCTGCGGGTTGCCGTTGCTGTCGAGGTACACGTAGCGGTCCTCGAAACCTTCGGCACGACCCGGCGGCATGCGAATGCCGGTCTGGGTCATCATCGTCCGGAGGTTGGTGGTCGATCCGGTCCGAACCGTCATGTTGGCACCCTCGGCCTTGTCGCAGGCACGACCCGGCTCGGTCGCGGAGGTCATGTCGCCACCGGAAATCGGTGCGCCAACGGCAGCGGTATAGGCCGCGCCATTGACCATCACGCGGGGTGCAACCTGGTTGTCGCCCACCACCACCCCAGTGCGCTGGTAGTACTGGTTGTAGGCCTGCTCCCACTGGTCGACGAACTTGTTCTTGATCTTGGTGTATTCGGCGTTGCGCTGAACGTCCTTGCCGATGGCCATGGCACCGATGATCAGACCGATCACGGCGAGCACAACCGCCAGTTCCACCAGCGTAAAACCAGACTGCTTTTGTCGACCACCGAGGGTGATGGGGCGACGGAAACCATATTTCATAAGCTTCTCCGTGACATTGATGCGGTATGCGAAGCCTAGAAACTACAACCGAAAGAAACTGTCACAAGCTGTCACGTTCAGATACAACTCACCGGAATCGCGGGTTATCCCCAAAAACTGCACACATGGCGCGCTGTGCATATGTGTGTTCAGGGCAACAGATGCAGGCTGGCAGTGAAGCGGTAGCCCCGTCCGCGCATCACCGCGATGGCATCGGGCGGCAGATCGCAGAGTTCAAGCTTGCGGCGCAAACGCCGCACCAGCGAAAACAGCGCGTTGTTGAAATCCACCTCCCGCTCACCTTCGGTCCAGAGCAAGGTGCACAGCGTGTCCATCTCCACCAGCACCCCCGGCGACATGGCAAGGGCGTGCAGTAGAGCGCCCTCCCGGGACGTCAGGCGCTGCTCCTGGCCGCTCAACCCTGTCAGCGTGCCGCGCTGGCGACTGAAAGAGACACTGCCCGGGCTGGATGGCGAAGCCGCCGTCCTGGCGCGCTGCACCACCGACCGCAGGACCAGCTCAACCTCTTCCATCTCGGCCGGTTTCAGCAGATAGGCGTCGGCCCCGGCCCGCCAGCCGGCCAGGCGGTCGGGCGGCGCGCCTCGTCCCGAGAGCAGCACGATGCCGATGCCCGGGTAGGTGCTGCGGAGCCACCGCGCGATGTCCACGCCCGACTCGTGTGGAAGACCCACATCCAGCAGCAGCACGTCCGGCAACCGGTCGACCAGTTGCTGCCGCAACGCCTGGCCATCGGCCACGGCCCGCACGCTCCAGCGACCGCTTTCCTCCAGGAAGTCGACCAGCGCTTCCCGAAGGTTGGTGAAATCCTCGCAGACCAGCACATTCCACATCGATGACCTCACTCCGGCACAAGCGGCAATTCAAGTTCGAAGCGCACCCGGGACGCTTCTGGCACAAGGCGTACATCGCCGCCCAGCGAAAGGGCCACTCCGCGCACCCAGTACAGCCCAAGGCCCGACCCTGAGTACTGGTGTGCATTCGGCGCCCGGTAGTACTTCTTGAACACTTTGTCGGGATCCGGCGCACCAGCCGGCCCCTCTTCATTGACCACCGCGATGACCAGCAGGTCCACGCCGGAGACGGGTTCCTTCCTGGACAGGCAGTGGCAATGGACCACCGATCCCGGCGGCGAGTACTTCAGCGCGTTGTCCAGCAGATTGCGAACCATCATCTCGATCAGGGAAAAGGCACCGACCACCCGCCGGGACGCTTCAGACTCGGCATTGGCCGGACGCCAATCCGCCTGCAGCCTGGTTTCCCCGTGCCAGCGCTCTGCCAGCGTCGCCTGCAGCTCCGCCAGGTTGCATACCTCGTGGGTGGGCACCTCGGCCGCGACCTCCCCGATTCGATGCTCCAGCTCGGTCACCGCCTGCACCTGCTGCAACACATCGCGCATCTGCCCCACCGACTGCCCAATGCGGTGAAGGTCGCGGCTGGTGCTGTCCTGCTGGGCGCCCGTGGCGGGAAGCCTGCGCTCCAGGGCACTCTGCGCCACCGCAATCACGGCCAGTGGCGAGCGCAGCTCATGCAGCAACATCCCCAGAAACCGGCCATCTTCTCTGCGCTGCCTTCGCTCAAGTTGCACCTGCTGGCGCGCGAGGGCCAGCTTCCTCTGGACGGAATGCCGCTCGATGGAAAGCCGCTCGCCCCGGCGAACCAGTGCCAGATGCAGCATGACGACGGTCAGCAGATTGATGGTGACACCGGGGTACAGATCCAGGTACCTGGGCTCCAGCCACCCCTGTTCGGTGGCGAGGGTCAGCAGGAGATACGTGCCGATGCAAACGGCATTGAGACGAAGCAGGCTCAGCAGGAACGCGTCGTCGCACCGGACCAGCGCCACACAGAGCACACAGATCACGATTGCCAACGGGTGCAGGAGCTCGTTGAGCCGGTGCGCGGCATCAAGGTGTCCGGTGAGGAGCACGAACACCTGCGCCGGCAGGAACAGCAGAAGCGAAGACAACAGCGCCAACAGCCAGCGAGGGACGCCGAACTGCTGGAAGAACAGCCGGTAGAACAGCGCACCGAAGAAGAACTGGACAAAACCGAGCCAGAGCGAGAGCTGGCTGGCCAACCCGGGACTTTCCGGAAAGAGAAACTGGCTGCCCAGGCCGAAATAGAACGCCATCGTGCCCAGGGTCGACAACTGAAAAAGGGCGTTGGCCGCCCAATACTGGTCCCGTTGCATGGCCGCCAGCAGCGCCGAAGCCCCTGCCAGCAGAAGCACAACACCGCAGTACAGCCCCATCAGGACCAGGGTGCGCGCGTTCTCAACGCTTTCGGCCCACGGGTCCAGCAGGCGGATGCGGATGTTGTGGGCGTGGCGGGTCTGGACCCGGGCATACGCCACTTCATTGGCAGCGAATTCATGCTCGACGGAAAAGGCAAGATCGCTGCGAGGCCTCTGCGAAAACGGAAACTGGTCGCCTTGCTGGAAGGCCCTCCACCCTGTCGAACTGCCCGGATCGCGCAGGTAGATCCGTACGTCGTCCAGATAGCTCGGCTGAACCACCAGCACGCGAACACCTTGCGCCTGCGGTGGCACCTCCACCCGGAACCAGCGGGCAGCAGAGGAAACGCCCAGCGAAACCTGTGCGGCAACAGGATCAAAGGCGCTCAGCGGCAACGCGGTGATGCCTTCGATCCCGGCCTTGCCAGTGGCGTCGCTGTACAGCGACAGGCGGGCCGGACTGTGCGCACCGTTGGCCCAACGCGACGCCTGCAGGTACATGACGAGCAGGCAAAGCAGCAGCAGAACGCCAAACATGAGTCGGCTGTTTGCAGTCCATCCAGTAAGCTGTTCTCCGTCCTCGGAGAGAGGTTGGGTCAGCGGAAATGACGTGCTGTCAGACTGCATGGACGGTGGACTTGTCGCGAATGGGGGACTTTTTCGCCCATTATCGTGAACAAGCGCACAGCGCAGTATCCGGGAGGATGCGGAGTGCAGACGCTTTGCTGAGCGCCGGTGCAGGCGCAAAGCGCCGAGGGAATACCGTGGCACCTCGTTGAGCGGCAGCGTCGACGCGCTCCAGCGAGCCCCAGAAACAAAAAAGCGCTGCGACTTTTGAAGCCGCAGCGCTTTGAATTATCTGGGGTGGCTGATGGGACTCGAACCCACGACAACAGGAATCACAATCCTGGACTCTACCAACTGAGCTACAGCCACCGCAAGCCAACGATTATAGCGCGCCCAAATCAGAGCTTGGGCTCAGCCACCAGGATTTTGACCTTGAAGCGCTGCTTGAGGGCTTCGTACTGGGCCTGCGCTTCCGCGTTGTTCCACCACTGCGAATACTGCTGAAGCTCCTGATTCTTCGGCGCGGGTACATTGCGGGGCAACACCTTTTCCACCTTCACGATGGCATAGCCTTGCTCACCCATGTCCACACCGGTCCAGGCCGGCAGTTGCTTGGGGTCGACACTCAGTGCTGCCTTGACCGCCTGGGCAGCCACGTTCTGCGGGTTGTCGCGCGAGACCACCACCGAAGCCGGCATGGCGCTGCTGTCGCTGCCCGACTTGAGAGCCTCCAGCCTCTTCGCGCCCTCTTCCTTGGCCAACTGGGCCGAGCGCTGAGCCACCAGGCGCGTGCGCACGCTGTCGCGCACTTCGGCCAGCGGCAGGGTGCGCGCGGGGGCATGGTTGACCACGCGCGCGGCTGTCATCTGTCCCGAGGCAGTCTCGACCGCTTCGGTGTTGCGTTTGCTCTGGATGGCTTCGGGTGCGAACACGGCACCCAGCAGGCGTTCGCTCGCGAGCACGCCAGAACCCGGCACGGGCTGGCGCAGCAGGCCCTTGGCAGTCTTGACTTCCAGCTTGAAGTGATCGGCAGCCGGTTTGAGGCTCTCGGCCTGCTCGTAGACCATGTTGCCGAAGGCGTCGGCACTTTCCGCGAAGCGCTTCTGCGCCTGCTGCTTCTTCAGGTCGGCCTCGATCTGCGGGCGCATCTCTTCGAAGGTCTTCTGCTTGGGCGCCTTGATGTCGGTCAGCTGGATGATGTGAAAGCCAAACTCGGTTTCGACCAGGTTCGAAATCTCGCCCTTCTTCAGGCCGAACACCACGTCTTCAAACGGCTTGACCATGGCGCCACGACCAAAGTAATCCAGATCGCCGCCCTTGGTGGCCGAGCCCGAATCCTGCGAGTTGGCCTTGGCCACGGCAGCGAAGGTGTCCGGCGACTTGCGCACCTGCTCCAGCAGGCCCTGCGCCTTGGCCTTGACCTTTTCGCGCTCGGCCGCTGGCATGTTGGCCGGAGCGTTCAGCAGGATGTGGCTGGCGCGGCGCTCTTCGTCGCCAGAGAGGCGCGAAACGTTTTCCTTGTAGTAAGCCTTCAGGTCGTCCTCGGGCAGAGCAATGGTCTTGGCCAGTTCCTTGGCGTCCAGCACCACGTATTCGATGTCGACCTGCTCGGGAGCCTGGAACATCGGCTGGTTGTCCTTGTAGAACTGCTCGATTTCTGCATCGGTCGGCGTGACCTTGGCAGCGAAGTCCTTGGCCACCACTGGCAGCACGCGGATCTCGCGGCGCTCGAAGAAGGCGTTGAGCGACACATTGGCCACCGACGGCGGTGCAAACCCGGTCGCTTGCGTGGCACCCAGCACCTGACGCAGCGAAAGATCCGAGCGCACGCGCGCTTCGAAGCCCTCGGGGGTCAGGCCCTGGCGGGAAAGCAACTGCTGGTAGCGCTCAACATCCAGCGAACCGTCGGCCTTGCGCAATGCGGCGATGTTCGGATCTTCCTGCAGTGCTCGGGCCAGGCGCTGGTCGCTGGTGTAGAGGTGTTCCTTCTGCACCGCCGTGGCCAGCACGCGGTCGCGCACGAGGCGTTCCAGCGTGGCGTACTTTGCCGCGTCGCTGTCGAGCATCTTGGGGTCGACGTTGGGCATCTGTTCGCGCAGGCGCTGCGATTCGGCCTTGTGTGCCTGGTCCCAGTCGGCCTTGCTGATGTCGTGTCCGTCTACCGTGGCCACGGTCTCACCCTTCTGGCCGAAGCTGGTGAAGCCCTGGATGCCGAACAGGACGAAGGACGGAATGATCAGGATCATCAGGAAGCCCATGAGGTACTTCTTGTGATTGCGAATGGAATCGAACATGCCTGGAATCCTGCAAATCAAACAAACGCCGACACGGGAATGTCGACAACAAAAAAGGCGAACCCGAGTTCGCCTTTTTGATGGTGGTGGGTGCTGACGGGGTCGAACCGCCGACCTACGCCTTGTAAGGGCGCCGCTCTACCGACTGAGCTAAGCACCCCACCGGAAACCCTGGGGTCCGCTTCAGTTCAGAGCGTCCTTGAGCGCCTTGCCCGGACGGAACTTCGGCACCTTGGCGGCCTTGATTTTAATCTCAGCGCCGGTGCGGGGATTGCGACCCTTGCGGGCGGGACGCTTGGTCACGGCAAACGAGCCAAAGCCCACCAGCGACACCGTACCGCCCTTCTTGAGCGTGGTGCGGATGGCGGTGATGGTGGAATCCAGAGCGCGGGTAGCAGCGGCCTTGGAGATGTCGGCGTGCTTGGCAATGTGCTCGACGAGTTCTGTTTTGTTCACAAAAAGCCCCTCTATATGAGATGAAAGTTCGTTGCTTCAGGCGGGCAGGTGACGTGGCGCCACCGGTTGCCGCTGCCTGCTGATTCTGGTCAGGTCACGCGTCGCATTGGTACGGGAAATCTCTCCATACATGCGCCTCTTCATTAGACCCACGGCGCTGCGCCACTGTCAATACAGCCGCAGCCAAAACGCCCAACGAGCGCCAGAACCGCGAGATTCTATGCGGTTTCGCGACGCACTCGTGACGAAAGGCATGTCACTTTCGCCACCTTGCTTACTGGTGCCGAACGCCCTCAGCGATGGCCTTGCCCAGGTCACTGGTGGTCGCCGTTCCACCCAGATCGGGCGTGCGCGGTGCACCACTGTCGGGCGCCAGACAGGCTTCGATCGCCCGCATGATCGCATCGTGTGCATCTCCATGGCCCAGGAAGTCCAGCATCATTGCGCCGCACCAGATCTGGCCGATCGGATTGGCAATGCCCTTGCCGGCAATGTCGGGCGCTGAACCATGCACCGGTTCGAACAGCGAAGGGTGTTGGCGCGTCGGGTTGAGGTTGGCACTGGGCGCGATGCCGATGGTGCCGGTGCAGGCCGGCCCAAGGTCGGACAGGATGTCACCGAACAGGTTGCTGCCCACCACCACGTCGAAGAAGTCGGGTCGCTGCACGAAATGCGCGGTGAGGATATCGATATGGAACTTGTCGACTTTCACATCCGGATACTCCTTCGCCATGGCCTCGACCCGCTCGTCCCAGTAAGGCATGGTGATGGCGATGCCGTTGGATTTGGTGGCGCTGGTCAGGTGCTTCTTCGGACGCGAGCGCGCAACCTCGAAGGCGTGGCGCAGCACGCGGTCGACGCCGATGCGCGACATCACCGTTTCCTGGACCACGATCTCGCGCTCGGTGCCGCCATACATGCGGCCACCGATGCTCGAGTACTCGCCCTCGGTGTTCTCGCGCACGATGACCATGTCGATCTCGCCGGGTTCGCGCGGGCTGCCGTCGCGCCGCACCACTGGCGCCCGCACGCCGGGCATCAGCCGCGCCGGGCGCACGTTGACGTACTGGTCGAACTCGCGGCGGAACATCAGCAGCGAGCCCCAGAGCGAGATGTGATCGGGCACCTTGTCGGGCCAGCCCACGGCGCCGAAGTAGATTGCGTCGTGTCCGCCGATCTGTTCTTTCCAGTCGTCGGGCAGCATCCTGCCGTGGCGCTCGTGGTAGTCGCAGCTGGAGAAGTCGAAGTGGTCGAACTGCAGGCCGATGCCGAACTTCGACGCAGCGGCTTCGAGAACGCGCAGGCCCTCGGGCATGACTTCGGTGCCGATGCCGTCGCCAGCGATGACTGCGATGCGGTGCGGTTTGCTCATGGGAAATCTCCTGTGGTTTGGACGAAAGCTTAGGGGAATTCAAAGCAATAATTCGTCCATTGATTGTTTCCACAGAGGAAAGAGTTGGACCGTCCCGATCTGGAACTGGTGCTCGCCGTGCAGCGCCACGGCAGCCTCGTCACGGCAGCGCGCGCGCTGCGGCTGGCGCCCTCGGTGGTCACCAAACGCCTGGCCGCGTTGGAAGCCCGACTGGGAGCCTGCCTGTTCCAGCGCACCACGCGGCGCGTCAGCCCGACCGCCGATGGCGAGGCCCTGTGCGAGCGCGCACAGGAGCTGTTGCGCGGGTTCGCGGCGGCAGAGGCCGAACTGCGCGAACGGCAAGCCGAGCCTTCTGGCCCGATCCGTCTGGCGGCCACCTTTGGCTTCGGGCGTCAGTGGCTGGGGCCGGCACTGGCGGATTTTCAGTCGCTGTATCCCAGGGTCAGCGTGCAGGTGCAGCTGACCGAGCAGTTGCCGGACCTGGTGGTCGACGGGCTGGACGGCGCCATCTGGCTCTGGAACGCGCCGCCGCAGCGCGCTGGTGAATGGGTCTCGCGCAAGCTGGCCGCCAACCAGCGCGTGCTGGTCGCTGCGCCGTCCTACCTGCGCCGACGTGGTGTCCCGGCGTCACTGGAAGAGCTGTCGGCGCACGACTGCCTGGTGGTGCGGGAAAACGGCGGCGGGCCGGACCAACGCTATGACCACTGGCGGCTGCGCCGCGAGGGCGAGGTCCATTGGCTGCATGTACCGGTGCGCGGTCCGCTGTCGAGCAACTCCGGGGAGCTGGTGCGCGACTGGTGTCTGGCCGGGCAGGGCATCATGTTGCGCAGTCTCTGGGACGTAGCATCACAACTGGAGAGCGGCGCGCTGCAACGGGTGCTGCCAGAACACTCGATGCCCGACGCCGATGTGCACTGGATTGCACCCTACCGCGCACAGGCGCCACGCCGCATCCGCTTGCTGGTGGACTTTCTGGCCGAGCGCTTCAAGGGCGAACCCTGGCGGCACCAGCAGATGAAGAAGACCGAGAAACGCGTCAGCGCGCCGGCCGCACCACCAGGCTCACGCCAAACGCGGTGAGTGCCGTGCCAGCAACGGTCACGGCCGTGATCGGCTCGGCAAACAGCAGCCAGGCGATCATCGCGGTGCAGGGCGGCACAAGGTACATCAGGCTGGTCACCGAGGCCGCCGCACCACGCTGGATCAGCATGTAGAGCAGCGAACTGCCGCCGAGTGTCAAACCGAGCACCGACCAGGCCATGGCGCCGGCCAGCTCGGCGTTCCACCGCATCGGCTCGGCCTCCAGCATCGCCAGTGGCAAGGTCACCAGCAGTGCCGCAACCAGTTGCACCGTGTTGGCGGTGCGCACATCGCAGGGCTGCACGAAGCGCTTCTGGTAGAGCGTGCCTGCGGTGATGGCGAACAGCGCCATCACCGCGAACGAAAGGTTGTGCCAGTTGGCCGAGTCCCCCGGCCCGCCCGCGCCAAACTTGCGCGACACCACCAGCACCAGGCCTGCGAAACCCAGCAGCAGTCCCAGCCACTGGCGGCGCGAGACATGCTGGCCGCCGACGCTGGTCAGCCAGATTGCGGTGAGGACCGGCTGGATGCCGACGATCAGCGAGGAGAGGCCTGAGCCCATGCCAGCCTTGACCGCAGCCCACACGCCGCCAAGGTAACCCGCGTGCATCAGCACACCAGTCACAGCCAGGTGCATGGCCTGCTTTCGGTTGGCTGGCCACTTGACGCCCGCCAGCACGATCCAGGGCAGAAAACAAAGGATGGAAAGCGCGTAACGCACCGCCAGGAAGGACATCGGCGGCGCGTGCGGCATGCCGTAGCGGGCGACGATGAAGCCCGTGCTCCAGATCAGCACGAACACCCACGGCATGGCGCGCAGCCACGCGTTGTCGTCAGGCCGGTCGCCGGTCATCAGCGCGCGCGGGCGCGGATCTCGGGCAGCGCCTTCTGCAGGTAATAGACCATTGACCACACGGTGAGCACCGCCGACGCCCAGATCAGCCAGGTGCCCCAGACATGCGTGTCGATCACGCCCAGCAGCTTGCCATTGAACAGCAGGAAGGGAATCGCCGTCATCTGCACCGAGGTCTTGACCTTGCCGATCATGTGCACCGCGACGCTCTTGGTCGCGCCGATGATGGCCATCCATTCGCGCAACGAGGAGATCGCGATCTCCCGCCCGATGATGATCAGCGCCACGAACACGTCGGCCCGCTTCAGGTGGACCAGCACCAGCAGACTGGCACAGACCAGGAACTTGTCGGCCACCGGATCGAGAAAGGCACCGAAGGCCGAGGTCTGGTTCAGACGCCGCGCCAGGAAGCCGTCGGCCCAGTCGGTCGCCGCGAACACCACGAACATCACCGTGGCAATCAGGTTCTGCTGGACCGTACTCACACCTTCCAGATAGAACACACCGATGATCAGGGGAATGGCGACGATGCGCGCCCAGGTCAGCAGGGTGGGAAGGTTGAAGAACATGGGCGAGATTATGGGGGCGGTTTTGTACACTGCCCTTCCATGACCCGACCCGATTCCGCACCCGGCCCGCGCGTGGGCCGCTTTACCCTGCGGTTCACGCTGGTTGCGGCATTCGCCGGCGTCACCTTGCTGGTCAGCCTGGTCATCGGCCTGGCAACCAGCCGCCTGGTGGGCGACTTCGTGCGCGACGAGTTCCGGCTGCGGCTGGCCGACCTGTCGTCGGTGGCCGCGACCCAGATCGACGTGGCCAAGCACCAGCGACTCCAGGACAAGGGCGATCAGGCCAGCCCGGACTACCGCGCCCTGCGCGACCGGCTGCGCGAGATCCGCGACAAGGGCACCGACATCCGCTTCATCTACACCACGCGCCAGTTGCCCGATGGTCAGGTGGTGTTCGTGGTCGATGCAGAAGAGAACCCGGCCGAGTTCAGCACGCTGGGCGACGTCTATCGGGATGTGAGCCCCGCATTGCTGCAAGCCTTCAAGGCAAAGCGAGGCGAGCACCCTTCGTTTGTGACCGATCGTTTCTACACCGATGCCTGGGGCACCTGGATGTCGGCCTACGCTCCGCTCTTCCTGCCGGACGGTCGGGTGGAGGCAGTACTGGGCATGGACATCTCGGCCGAGCGTGTGCTGTCCAAGGAGCGTCGCTACCAGATCGTGCTCTGGGGAGCTGGAGGCCTGGTCACGCTGCTGCTGATGCCGCTCGCGTATCTGATCGCACAGCGCATCCGGCGTCCGCTGTCGCGGCTGGAGGCCGACATGATGAAGGTGCGCCAGTTCAACCTGGAGAGCACACCCCCGATCCGCTCGCGCGTGATCGAGATCAACAGCATGGTTCAGCAGCTGGAGAGCATGCGCTCGGGGCTGCGCTCGTTCCAGAAATACGTGCCGGCCGAGCTGGTGCGGCGCCTGATTGCGCGCGGTGTCGATGCCGAGCCGGGCGGCGCGCAGCAGGCGCTGACGGTGTTCATGTCAGACATCGAAGGCTTCACCTCGCTCAGTGAGCGCGTGCCGCCGGACCAGCTGGTGCACCTGCTCAGCGAATACCTGACGACGGTTTCCGCTGCTTTGCTGCAGACCGGCGCGACCGTTGATCAGTATGTGGGCGACGCGGTGCTGGCGTTCTGGAATGCACCGGAACCCACGCCCGATCACGCGCAGCGCGCCTGCGAGGCCGCGCTCGCAGCCCAGACAGCGATTGCGGCACTGAATGCCGATTGGCAACGCCGCGGCCTGGGCATCAGCTTCCGGACCCGCATCGGGATCAATACGGGTGAGGCCATCGTCGGCAACATTGGTTCGGACGAGCGCATGAGCTACACCGCCATCGGCGACCAGGTGAACCTGGCCAGCCGACTCGAAGGCGCCAACAAGAACTACGGCACTTCGGTGCTGCTGTCCCAGCACACACGCGACGAGTTGCGGCCAGACACCTTCATCACACGGCGGGTGGATCAGCTGGTGCCGGTGGGCAAGTCGGTTCCTATCAAGGTCTACGAACTGGTGGGTCGCAAGGGTGAAGTGCCTGAAGCGCGCATGGCCGTGCTGACCGACTACGAGGCGGCCTTCACCGCCTACCAGCAGCGGGAATTCGCCGCCGCCATCGCGCTGCTGGAACAGCAGCCGCACGATCCGCCATCGAAGGTGCTGCTGAGCCGTTGCCGCCAATACCTCGACCAGCCACCGCCGCCCGCTTGGGACGGCAGCTTCCTGCTCACGAGCAAGTGATGCGCGCGCCAGCGCGTCAGTGCAGAGCGCGATAGATCGCGTCGGCCATTTCGGCCGAGATGCCTTCCACGGTGCTCAGGTCTTCGACACTCGCCGCCGAAACGCCACGCACGCCACCAAAGCGCTGCAGCAGCCGCGCGCGTTTCTTCGGACCGACACCGGGGATGTCTTCGAGCTTGCTGCCGCCGGTGCGCACCTTCGCCCGCTGTGCCCGCATGCCGGTGATCGCGAAGCGGTGGGCCTCGTCGCGGATCTGCGCCACCAGCATCAGCGCCGCCGAGTCGTGGCCGAGGTAGACCTTCTCGCGGCCGTCGGCAAACACCAGCTCTTCGAGACCGACCTTGCGTCCTTCGCCCTTCTCGACGCCGACGATCAGCGACAGGTCCAGACCCAGTTGCCGAAACACCTCACGCGCCATGCTGACCTGTCCCTTGCCACCGTCGACCAGCACCAGATCGGGCATGCGCGGGCCCTTGGGTGCTTCCTGCGAAGCGCCTGTCGTGTCTGGTGCCGTCGCATCGGCGACCTCCGGCATCTGCTGATCGGCCAACTGTTCTGTCATCGGTGCCGCCTCGACGCCCTGCTCCGCCCGCAGCGCCTCGGCAATCTTGCCGTAGCGCCGCAGCAGCACCTGCCGCATGGCGGCATAGTCGTCGCCACCGGTGATGCCTTCGATGTTGTAGCGGCGGTACTGGCTGTTCTGCATCTTGTGGGCCTCGAACACCACGCAGGACGCCTGGGTCGATTCACCGGCGGTGTGCGAGATGTCGAAACACTCGATGCGCAGCTCGTCGAGGTTGTCGTCGGGCAGCCCCAGCGCCTCGGCCAGCGCACGCGTGCGCGCCTGCTGCGAGCCCTCTTCGGCCAGCAGCCGCGCCAGCGCAATCTCGGCGTTCTTCTGCGCCATCTCCAGCCAGATGCGGCGGTGCTCGCGCGGGTGGTGCACCGCGTTGACCTTGGCACCGCTCTGTTCGGTCAGCGCCTCGACCAGCGAACGGCGCACAGGGTGGCTGGTCACCAGCGTGTGCGGCAATGCAGCGCCCAGGTAGTGCTGCGCAATGAAGGCTTCGAGCACACGCACATGCACCCGCTCCAGCGGATCGGCGACGGGCAGCGCTTCGCCCTCGGTCTCCAGCGCTTCATCGATCTGTGTCGCATCCTCGACGTGTGCGGGGAAATACGGTCGGTCGCCCAGGTGGCGGCCACCGCGGATCATCGCCAGGTTGACACATGCGCGGCCACCCTGCACCTTCACCGCCAGCACATCGACGTCCTTGTCCGACAGGTTGTCCATCGCCTGCTGCTGCAACACTTTGGACAGGGCACTCATCTGGTTGCGGATCTCGGCCGCCTGCTCGAACTCCAGCCGGTCGGCGTGCGCCATCATGCGCGCCTGGAGCGCGTCCAGCACCTCCTGCGTCTCGCCGCGCAGGAATCTCTCGGCGTCGGCCACGTCGCGCCCATACGCCTCCATGTCGACCAGGTCGACACACGGGCCGGTGCAGCGCTTGATCTGGTAGAGCAGGCAGGGCCGCGTGCGGTTGGCGAACACGGTGTCTTCGCAGGTGCGCAGTCGGAACACCTTCTGCAGCAGCGTGATGGTTTCCTTGACCGCCCACGCGCTGGGGTAAGGGCCGTAGTAGCTGTGGCGCCGGTCCACCACGCCGCGGTAGTACGCCATGCGCGGAAATGCCAGCATGGGCACTGGCATCGTCCCGGCCGTGCGGAAGGTCTCGCGTGTGCCGGTGATCTTGAGATAGGGGTAGCTCTTGTCGTCGCGGAACAGGATGTTGAACTTGGGGTTCAACGTCTTGATCAGGTTGTTTTCCAGCAGCAGCGCCTCGGCCTCGGTGCGCACCACCGTGGTCTCCATGCGCACGATGCGGCTGACCATCTGGCCGATGCGGGTGCCGTCGTGGTTCTTCTGGAAATAGCTGCTGACGCGTTTCTTGAGGTTGCGCGCCTTGCCGACATAGAGCAGCTGGCCCTGGGCATCGAAATAGCGGTAGACCCCCGGCAGGCCGGGCAGTGCCGCGACTTCGCTCAGCAGTTGTTCGGAATGCGGTGCGTCGGATGCGGGGCTGGACATGGGGCCGTATTGTGGCCCGGACCTGCCCGTCAACGCGGCGCCAGCACCTTCGTCAGAAACCCCACGATGGCTTCCGCCGCCTTGTCGCGTGCCGCCTTGTCGCCCTGCACGTTCGCACCAACGGCGGCGCAGGCTTTCTGCGCAGCGGCCAGCGCATCGCCCGTCAGACGTTGCCCGGTCTTGCGGTCCATCACGACCATCGCATCGATGTCGGTCTCCAGCGGACAGTCCTCGACCGTCCGCTGTGCCCCCCGCACCGTGATCTTCCGGGTGTCGTCGGCATCGAATTTGTGCTGCGCGCCAGGAATGGCGACGAAGGTCACCGGCGTGCCAGTCTGTCCGATCTTTTCCGAGTATTCACGGCAGGCGCCAATGGGCGTGTAGTCGTCGGCGTCACCATGCACCCAGAGCATGGGTGCGGGCGAAAAGACCCCGGCCTTTGGCGTGACACGGAAGATGCCGACGCACCCGCCGGCATACACCGGCACATGGGCCGCGAACCGCAGGTCGCCAGGCAGCTTCTGGGAAACGATGATGCGGTTGATGGCGCTTCGCCACGCCGTGATCCCGCCTCGGGAAAAGCCCATGACGGCAATGCGTTTCGGATCGATCCGGGGATGCGAGGCCAGCATCCGCAAGGCCACGAATGCGTCGGCGGTGTCGGCTGCAAAAGGCACCTGGGACTGGTCCTCGGCGGTGCTCTTGACACCCCTGGGGCCGAAGGTGTCAAGCGACAGCACCACCAGGCCTGCGGCATTGAAGCGCTTGGGCCAGTAGTCGAGCATCGCGTCGTAGATACCCCCCGAGCCATGAACCAGGATGACCGCGCCCACCTTGCCTGCCGCGGGTTCGGCGGGCAGGAAAAGATGGCCAACGATGCTCGCCGGGTCGCCCTGCCCGGGTCCACGCAGCAGCTCGGGCAGGCTCTTGGGCGTCGAGCTGCCGAAGGCGTAGCGACCAGAGGGTGGCCCTGCCGCCATGTCGGTCAGAAGGTCCTGTGCCCAGGACAGGCCGACGCCAAGGCCCGGAAACAGGCACAGGAGCCACAGGACAAGAACCTTCAGCAACTGCTTCATGGTGTATCTCCAGCCAGACCGCGACAAGCTCGACCGGACTCTAAGTCCGGCCAACACCCCTGTCCACCCCACCAGCTCCACGTTGGACAATCGGCGCCATGCAATGGGACATCTTCTGCCGCGTCATCGACAACCTGGGCGACACCGGCGTCTGCTGGCGCCTGTGCGCCGACCTCGCGCGCCGCGGTGAAAAGGTGCGGCTGTGGATCGACGTGCCGGACGACCTGGCCTGGATGGCACCCGGCGCGCTGGAGGGCCGCTGGCCCGGCGTGCAGGTGTTCCGATGGGCCGATCCGCTGCCCGAAGGGCTGGTCGACTCACTCGCACCCGCCGACGTGTGGATCGAGGCCTTCGGCTGCGACCCGGCGAAGGAGTTTCTGGGCGACCTGGCCCGGCGCGTGCAGGCCGGCAATGCGCCACCGGTCTGGATCAACCTCGAATACATGAGCGCCGAGGCCTGGGTCGAGCGTTCGCACCGCCTGCCCTCCCCGATCATGACCGGCCCGCTGCGGGGCCTGACCAAGTGGTTCCTGTTTCCGGGCTTCACACCCGCCACCGGAGGGTTGCTGCGCGAAGCCGACCTGCCCTTGCGGCAACAGGACTTCGATGCAGGCACCTGGCTGGACGCGCAGGGTCTGCCGTCCGGAGAACGACCGCGCGCCAGCCTGTTCTGCTACGAACCACCGGCGCTGGCAGCCGTCTTGCATCAGGCCGGGCGCGACATCGCCAGCGACTGGCTGGTGACCGCCGGCCGTGCCAGCGACGCCGTGGCCGCGGTGCAAGAGGACTTGCCTTCCGCAACATCCACTCTGCGGCGGCACACCGTGCCCCGCCTGACCCAGCACGGCTACGACCACCTGCTCTGGAGCTGCGACCTCAATTTCGTGCGCGGCGAGGACTCGCTGGTGCGCGCGCTGTGGGCCGGCCGGCCGTTCGTCTGGCACATCTACCCGCAACACGACAACGCCCACCACGCCAAGCTCGAGGCCTTCCTGGACTGGCTCCAGGCCCCGGGTTCGCTGCGCGATTTCCACCGCGCCTGGAACGCCCTGACCGACCCGGAATCCGTCTGGCCAGGCTGGGAAACGGTGCACGGCTGGGGCGAATGCGCACGGGCCGCCCGCCAGCGCCTGCTGGCACAGGCCGACCTGACCAGCCAGCTGCTCGGATTCGTCGCCGAAAAGCGTTAAAATTCAAGGCTTTGCTGTAAACCGGGTCGGTCAAACGCCGCCACCCGTTACCCGCCAGCCATCTGCCTCGCCGCGCAGATCGCGGCCTTCCAGACCTTCCGCAGGCCCAGCGCCCCGACGGAACCCGCGGCCCAACAGTTGGAATCCCTATGAAAATCGCCCAAGAAATCCGCGCCGGCAATGTGATCATGCACGGCAAGGACCCGATGATCGTCCTGCGCACCGAATACGCCCGTGGCGGCCGCGGCGCGGCCACCGTCCGCATGAAGCTCAAGGGCCTGCTGGGCAACATCGGCACCGAAGTCGTCTTCAAGGCCGACGACAAGATGGACCAGATCATCCTGGACAAGAAGGAGTGCACCTACTCCTACTTCGCCGACCCGATGTACGTCTGCATGGACGCCGAGTACAACCAGTACGAAGTCGAAGCCGAAAACATGGGCGACTCGCTGAACTACCTGGAAGACGGCATGGCCGTGGAAGTGGTGTTCTACGAAGGCAAGGCCATCTCCGTCGAACTGCCGACCAGCGTCGTGCGCGAAATCACCTGGACCGAACCCGCCGTCAAGGGCGACACGTCCGGCAAGGTGCTCAAGCCCGCCAAGCTTGCCACCGGCTTTGAAGTGCCCGTGCCGCTGTTCGTGAGCCAGGGCGACAAGATCGAAATCGACACCCGCACCGGTGAATACCGCAAGCGCGTCTGATCATTCGGACTGTTGATGTAAAAGGCTCCCCCGGGAGCCTTTTTCTTTTCCTGTACGCATGGAACTCGTCACCCGCATCGCGGACGTCATCATCCCGGTCTTCCTGATCGTGGCCATCGGCTATGTCTACGCCCGCCGCAAGGCGCCGGACATGTCGGTCTTCAACCGCATCGCGCTGGACGTGCTGGCGCCAGTGCTCGTGTATTCGGCGCTGTCGTCGAGAGATTTCCACCTCGCCAGCCATGTGCCGCTGCTGATTGGCGGCACGGTGCTGATCCTGGGCAGTGGCCTGCTGGCCTGGCCGGTGGCGAAGCTATTCGGTGCGCAGCCGCGCACCCTGGTGCCCGTCGCCATGTTCAACAACTGCGGCAACATGGGCTTGCCGCTGGCGCTGCTGGCGTTCGGGCCGCAGAACTTCGGCGCCGCGGTCGCGCTGTTCTCGGTCAGCAACCTGTTCCACTTCTCCATCGGCGCGCGCATCACCAGCGCGTCGGCCCGCACCCGCGATCTGCTCACCAGCCCGCTGATGATCGGCACCGCGCTGGGCTTTGCCAGCGCCCTGACCGACATCCGCCCGCCCGACGTGCTGCTGTCGGGCCTGAAACTCCTGGGCGACGCGCTGCTGCCCATGATGCTGTTCGCGCTTGGCGTGCGACTGACCTCGCTCACACGGGCGGGACTGGCGCTGGGTCTGCTCGGCGCGCTGGCTCGCCCGCTGATCGGACTGGCGATCGGCATTCCACTGGCCTGGGCGCTGGGCATCGAAGGAGCTGCGCGCGGACAGTTGCTGCTGTTCGCTGCGCTGCCCCCGGCCGTCATGCAGTTCATGCTGGCCGAGCGCTACCACCAGGAACCCGACAAGGTCGCAGCCATGATCATGCTGGGCAATGCGCTGGCGGTGGTCTTTGTACCGCTCGCGCTGGCCATCGGCCTCTGAGCAGATTCTTCGCGACACAATCGCATTTTTTCCAACGAGACTTCCCGCATGGAAACCACCCAAAACCTGAGCGAACAGCGCATCGCAGACGCCTGGGCCGACCTGCAGGCCCACGCCAACAACGGCAATGCCCTGCAGGCCGACGCCTACCGGCTGGCGTTCGCCGACCCCGAGTTCCTGCTGCGGCGCGAAACGCGCGGCATCCGCTTCCAGCTGGAGATGCTCAAGCCCGATCTGGCGCAGCAGCAGCTGGGGATTGAAAACACCGTCGTCGTGTTTGGCAGCGCCCGGTTTCGCGAACGGGCGGAGGCCGAAGCCGCGCTGGCAACGGCCCGCGAAGGTGGCAACGCAGAAAGCATCCGCAAGGCCGAAGCGATCCTGCGCAACGCCCACTACTACGACGATGCGCGTGCCTTTGGTCGTCTGGTGGCCCGCTACAGCGCCCGCGCGCCCAAGGAAGACCAGATGTTCGTCTGCACCGGCGGCGGACCGGGCATCATGGAGGCTGCCAACCGCGGCGCCCATGACGAGGGTGCGCTCAACGTTGGCCTGAACATCTCGCTGCCGTTCGAGCAGTCAGGCAACCGATTCATCTCGCCCGGCCTGAGCTTCAAGTTCCACTACTTCGCGCTGCGCAAGATGCACTTCATGATGCGCGCCAAGGCCCTGGTCGCATTCCCCGGCGGCTTCGGCACGCTGGACGAGCTGTTCGAAGTGATCACGCTGGTGCAGTGCAAGAAGGCCAAGCCGGTACCGATCGTGCTGTTCGGCTCGGCCTACTGGAAGCGGCTGTTCGATCTCGAGCTGCTGGTCGAAGAAGGCACCATTTCACCCGAAGACCTGAACCTGTTCAAGGTCGTCGACGACCCGCAGGCCGCCTGGGATCACATCGCGCACTTCTACGACCTGAAGACTCAATAGCCTCCACCGAGGGCCTTGTAGAGCGCGACCTGGTTCTGCTGCTGGGCCAGGCGCGACTGCGCCAGCGCCTGCTGGGTCGCGAACAGCGAGCGCTGCGCGTCCAGTACGTCGAGGTAGCTCGACACCCCGTTTTTGTAGCGCAGTTCGGCCAGGCGGAAGCGCTCGGCTTCGGCCTTGGCCTGCAACTCCTGCGCGGCCAGTTGCTCACCCAGCGTCGCCCGCCCGGCCAGCGCATCGGCCACCTCGCGGAACGCGACCTGGATCGCCTTTTCGTACTGCGCGATGGCGGTGTCGCGACCGACTTTGGCGACATCGAGATTGGCCTGGTTGCGACCCATGTCGAAGATCGGCAGCAGCGCCTGGGGCGCCAGCGAGAAGCCCCACGAACCGTCCTTGAACAGGCCCGAGAGCTGGTTGCTCACGGTACCCACGCTGGTGGTCAGCGAGATGCGAGGGAAGAAGGCCGCGCGTGCGGCGCCGATGTTGGCGTTGGCCGCCACCATCGCCTGCTCGGCCTGTCGGATGTCGGCGCGGCGCGTCAGCAGCTCCGACGGCAGACCCTCGGGCACCGCCTGGAACGGCGCGACGTCGGCCGCACCGGGCAACAGATTCGCCGGCACCTCCTGACCCACCAGCAAGGTGAGTGAGTTGATGTCCAGCGCACGGGCGCGCTGCTGCTGGGCCAGCGTGCTGCGCGCAGCCGCCGTCAGCGACTCGGCCTGCCGCAGGTCCAGCGCCGATGTGGCGCCGTTGTCGAAGCGCAGCTTGGACAGGCGCAGCGAATCCTCGCGCGTGGACATCGTGCGCTGGGTCAGGGCCAGCAGCGCCTCGTCGGTCTGCAGGCTCAGCCAGGTGCTCGCGACCGACGCGACCAGGCTGGTCTGCGCCGCGCGCCGCGCTTCTTCGCTGGCCAGGAACTGCGCCAGCGCCGCGTCCTTGAGGCTGCCAAGGCGACCGAAGAAATCGATCTCCCAGCTGGCCATCGCAAGGCCCGCGGTGTAGACGCTGCTCATGCCGCCACTGGTGGTGGGCTGGCGGTTGCCGCTCACCACAGCGTTGACGCTGGGCCACTGGTCGGCACGCTTGACCTGGTACTGCGCACGCACCTGCTCGATGTTGAGCGTGGCAACGCGCAGATCGCGGTTGTTCTGCAGCGCGAGCTTGATCACCTCGCGCAGCCGCGCGTCGGTGACAAAGCTCTCCCAGGCCGGCAGTTGACCGGTGGCGGTCGCCGCAGCGGCCTGCCCCGGGTAGCTGGCCGCGACGGGCGCCGCGGGCTTTTCCAGCGCAGGTGTCAGCGAACAGCCGCCCAGCAGGGCCGCCAGCGCCAGCGCGGAAAGTCGGAAGGTGGCGCGCTCAGACATGATTCACTCCATGGTGTTTGGCTTCCTCGATGTCGTGGAGCCGTTGCCGCTCGCTGCCCTTGAAGATGGAGCGCACGACGACAAAGAAGATGGGAACGAAGAACACCGCCAGCACCGTACCGGTCAGGATGCCGCCGATCACGCCGGTGCCGATGGCACGCTGGCTGGCCGACCCGGCACCCGAGGCCAGGAACAGCGGCAGCACGCCCAGGGTGAACGCCAGCGAAGTCATGACAATCGGACGGAAACGCAGGTGGGCCGCGGCCAGTGCCGACTCGATCACGCTGCGGCCCTGAGCCTGCAGGTCCTTGGCGAACTCGATGATCAGGATGGCGTTCTTAGCGGACAGACCGATGATGGTGATCAGGCCGACCTGGAAATAGACGTCGTTCGAGTAGCTGCGCAACAGCGTCGCCAGCAGCACGCCAAGCACACCCAGCGGCACCACCAGGATCACCGCCAGCGGAATCGTCCAGCTTTCGTACAGCGCGGCCAGACACAGCACGACCGCGAGGATGGCGAAGCCGTAGAGGATCAGGGCCTGGCTGCCGGCGAGCTTTTCTTCGCGCGACTGGCCGGTCCACTCGTAGCCGAAGCCCGCAGGCAGCTTGGCCGCCAGCGCTTCCATCTCGGCCATTGCCTGACCGGTGCTCACGCCCGGCGCGGCGCTGCCGCTCAGGCGCATCGACGGATAGCCGTTGTAGCGCACGGTCTGCATTGGGCCGGTGATCCACTTGGTCGACGCGAAGGCCGACAGCGGCACGGCCTGACCGCTGCTGTTGTTCACCGTCAGCTTCAGCACGTCGTCGGGCTGCATGCGGGCGGCCGCATCGGCCTGCACCATCACGCGCTGCAGGCGGCCGGCGTTCGGGAAGTCGTTGGCATAGGCCGAACCCAGCGCGGTACCGATGGCAGCACTGATGCCGTCGAAGCTCACGCCCAGCGCGTTGGCGCGGTCGCGGTCAATGTCAATCTGCAACTGAGGCGCATCTTCCAGACCGTCGGGGCGCACCTGCGTCAGCAGCTTGCTCTGCGAGGCCATGCCCAGCAGCTGGTTGCGCGCATTGACCAGGGCCTCGCGGCTCTGACCGGCACGGTCCTGCAGGCGGAAGCTGAAGCCCGACGACGCACCCAGCTCGGGAATCGGCGGCGGGTTGAGCGCGAAGATGAAAGCGTCGCGGATGCCCGAGAGCGCACCGAAGGCCCGACCGGCGATCGACTGCGCGTCGCTGCCCGGCGCCTTGCGCTCGTCCCAGTCCTTGAGAGTCACGAAGGCAAGTGCCGCGTTCTGTCCCTGGCCGGAGAAACTGAAGCCCAGCACGCCGACCATGCTCTGCACCTCCGGCTGCTTGAGCACGAAGCCTTCGACCTGCTTCATCACCTCCAGCGTGCGCTCCTGGGTCGCGCCCGGCGGCAGCTGCACGTTGACCAGCATGGTGCCCTGGTCTTCGTTGGGCAGGAACGAAGTCGGCAGGCGCTGGTAGACGAACACCGCCACACCGACGATCACTGCGTAGACGATCAGCGTGCGGCCGGCGCGCGGCAGCAGGCGGGCCACGCCGCCCTCATAGTTCTTGGCGGTACGGGCAAAGCCGCGGTTGAACCAGCCGAAGAAACCAGTCTTGGCGTGCGCGTGGCCAGCCTCGACCTTTTGCAGCAGCGTGGCGCACAGCGCAGGCGTCAGCGACAGCGCCATGAATGCCGAGAAGGCGATCGACAGACCCATCACGGCAGCGAACTGGCGGTAGATGTTGCCGACCGAGCCACTGAAGAAGGCCAGCGGCACGAACACCGAGATCAGCACCACGGTCACGCCGATGATGGCGCCCGAAATCTGGCCCATGGCCTTGCGCGTCGCCTCGACCGGCGGCAGACCTTCCTCGCTCATGATGCGCTCGACGTTCTCGACCACCACGATGGCGTCGTCCACCACGATGCCGATCACCAGCACCATGCCGAACATGGTCAGCACGTTGATCGAGAAGCCCATCGCCAGCAGACCGGCAAAGGTGCCCAGCAGCGCCACCGGCACCACCACCGTCGGGATCAGTGTGTAGCGCCAGTTCTGCAGGAACAGGAACATCACCAGGAACACCAGCGCCACCGCTTCGATCAGCGTCTTGGCGACTTCCTGGATCGAGATCTTCACGAACTTGGAGCTGTCGTAGGGAATCGTCCAGCTCATGCCCTTGGGGAAGAACTTTTCCAGTTCGCCCATCTTGGCGCGCACCGCCTGTGCGGTGGCCAGCGCATTGCCGTTGGGCGAGAGTTGCACGCCGATGCCCGTCGAAGGCTTGCCGTTCAGGCGCGCGGAGGTCGCATAGGCCTGGGCGCCGAGTTCGATGCGGGCCACGTCCTTGAGTCGCACGGTCGAACCGTCGCTCTTGGCGCGCAGCACGATGTTGCCGAACTGCTCGACGCTCGAGAGCTGGCCGTTGACCACCACCGTGGCGGCAATCGACTGACCGGCCACGTTGGGCAGCGCGCCGATTTCACCGGCCGAGACCTGCGCGTTCTGCGCGCGGATCGCGTTGGTCACGTCGCTGGCGCTCAGGTTGAAACCGAGCAGCTTGGCCGGATCAATCCAGATGCGCATGGCGCGTTCCGTACCGAACAGCTGGGCCTGACCCACGCCGGGCAGGCGCTGGATTTCCGGCACCACGCTGCGCGAGGCGAAGTCACCCAGGGCCACCGGGTCCCAGGCCGGGTCGTCCGAGGACAGGATCGCGAACAGCAGGAAGTTGCTGCGCGACTTGTCCACGCGCACGCCCTGCTGCGTCACCGCCGAGGGCAGGCGCGGCGTGGCGCGCGAGAGGCGGTTCTGCACATCCACCTGCGCCAGGTCGGGGTTGGTGCCCGGCTGGAAGCTCAGCGTGATGCTGCCGGTGCCGTTGGCCTGCGCCACGGCTTCCATGTAGATCAGGCCGGGCGAGCCGTTCATTTCCTGCTCGATCACCGACAGGACGCTGTCTTCCAGCGTCTTGGCGGAGGCGCCCGGGTAGGTCGCGTTGATGACGATGGACGGCGGCGCCACCGGCGGGTACTGGGAGATCGGCAGCTGGGTGATCGAGACCGCACCCGCCACCATGATGAAGAGCGCAATCACCCACGCGAAGATGGGGCGCTCGATGAAGAACTTTGCCATGTCGGCCGCTCCTTACTTCGCGGGGGCCGCGTCGGCCTTGCCTTCAGCCTTGGCCTCGGGCTTCGCTTCAGCAGGCTTGCCCTCTGCCGGCTTGGCGTCGGCAGGCTTGGTGTCGGCGGGCTTGGCGCCCGCAGCGGCGCCCGGCGTCCACGGCACGGCCTTCACCGGCGTGCCCGGCGGCAGCATCTGCACCTTCTGGAAGCCGTCGACCATCACCTGCTCACCGGCCTTCAGGCCGTCAAGGATCACCCAGCGCCCGCTCTGCTGGCCACCGACCTTGACCGGGCGTTGCTCGATCTTGCCGTCGGCGCTCACGACCTTGACCGAGTCGCCTTGCGCCGAACGGTTCACGGCCTGCTGCGGCAGGGCGATCGCATCGCTGGCCACCGCCTGCTCCAGCCGCACGCGCACATAGAGGCCCGGCAGCAGCGCGCCGCCCGGGTTGGGCACCTCGGCGCGCAATGTCACCTGGCCGGTGGTCGAATCGACGGTGAGATCGGTGAACAGCAGCTTGCCCGGCTTGGCGTATTCGCTGCCGTCGTCGAGCACCACCTTCACGGCAGCAGCGCCCTGGCCGGCACCCTTGAGCTGGCCGGATTCCATCGCGCGCTTGAGCTTCATGGCCTCGCTGGCCGACTGGGTGAAGTTCACATACAGCGGATCGACCTGCTGGATCACGGCCAGCGCCGTGGCTTCGCCCTGACCGACCAGTGCACCTTCGGTGACCAGTGCGCGGCCGATGCGGCCCGAGATCGGCGCGGTCACATTGGCGTAATTGAGATTGATGCCCGCCGTCTGCACCGCCGCCTTGGCAGACGCCACATCGGCTTCGGCCGCCTTCTGGGCCGCGACCGCGGTGGTGTACTCCTGCTGGCTTATCGCGTTCTCGGCCACCAGCGGCTTGTAACGCTCGGCCACCGTCGTGGCGTTCACCAGATTGGCCTGCGCGCGCGCCAGGCTGGCCTGCGCACTCTGCAGCGTGGCCTGGTAGGTCGCGGGGTCGATGCGGAACAGTGCCTGCCCCGCCTTGACATCGCTGCCTTCCTTGAACAGGCGCTGCTGCAGGATGCCGGCCGCGCGGGCACGCACCTGCGCCACGCGCGAGGCTTCGAGGCGGCCAGGCAATTCGGTCTGCAAACCGACGTCGCCGGGCTGCACCGTGACCACGCCCACTTCCGGCGCGGGCATGCCCTTGCCCGGTGCACCGCCTGCCGCGGCCGGGGCGTCCGCCTTGCCGCAGGCGGCCAGTGCAGCGACCAGCGGCAGCAGCAGCGCCACCTGGCGCAGGCGCGTGCCGGAGAAGGAATGTGCCGCTTGTGGCGGCAAGGGTTCGGCGGGGGAAGCGGACATGAAGGACCTCGCAAAGGGCTTTGGAATGGGATGCGTCTGGGCGCCGGGTCGCTGGCGTGCAAGGCGCATGCCATGACCCTTGAAGGAGCGGCAGTATACATACACACACGAATGTATGTATATTCGTGGGGTTTCTACTTTGCAAAGAGCCTGTCATGGTCCGCCGCACCAAAGCCGACGCCGAAGCCACCCGGCAAAGCCTGCTGGACGCCGCCGAACTTCTGTTCCAGTCGCGGGGCGTTTCACGCACATCGCTGAACGACATCGCCACCGCCGCCGGCACCACCCGCGGCGCGATCTACTGGCATTTCAAGGACAAGGCCGACCTGTTCAACGCCATGATGGAGCGCGTCACCCTGCCGCTGGAAGACTCGATCGCCTGCGCCGGCGCGACCGCCCAGGAGATGGACGACCCGCTGCAGTCGCTGCGCGAGGCCATGCGCGTGGCCATGCACCGCACCGCGACCGACGAGCAGACCCGCCGGGTGTTCGAGATTGCGACGCACCAGGTCGAATACAACGACGAGATGGGCGCCGTGCGCGAACGCCACCTTCAGGTGCGCAACGACTGCATGAAGCAAACCGCGCAGGTGCTCAAGGCCGCCGCCATGAAGCAGTCGCTGAAGCTGGGCGTGACGATCGAGTCCGCCGCGCTGGGCCTGCACGTGATCGTCGACGGACTGATCCAGAACTGGCTGCTCTCCCCCGACGCTTTCGACCTCGTGAAGGTCGGCCGCCAGACGGTGGATACCTACCTGACCGGGCTGGGCTTCGCGCCTGCGGCCCAACGTGCTGTCACTGCGCCCAGCGCAAAGGCGCACAAGGTGCCCAGCAGCACCCCCATCTTGGCCGCGTCGGCCGACGGGCTCCCTGGCGCAAAGGCCAGGGTCGCGATGAAGAGAGCCATCGTGAAACCAATGCCGCAGAAACAGGCCACCGGCACATAGTCTCGCAGCCGCATCCCGTCGGGCAGACCTCCGCCCAGACGGCTGGCGACCCAGGTGCCGGCCAGGATGCCGACCGGCTTGCCGACCAGCAGGCCGGCGGCCACGCCCAGCGTGACCGGCTGCAGCAACACGTCCCACGACACGCCGCCCAGCGGCACGCCCGCGTTCACCACCCCGAACAGCGGCAGGATCAGCCAGCTCACCCAGGGCTTGAGCGCATGGTCCAGCTTCTCGGCCGGGCTGTTGCCGTCCTGCGAAGCCGGCAGGAACAGGCCCAGCACCACGCCCGCCAGCGTCGCGTGCACGCCCGACTTGAGCACGCAGACCCAGAGGAACAGCCCCACCGCCACGTACGGCCAGATGCGCTGCACCCGCAGGCTCGACAGCACGAACAGGGCACCCACGCCCACGGCCGCGAAGCCCAGCATGCTCTTGCTCAGCTGGTCGGTGTAGAACAGCGCGATCACGATGATCGCGCCCAGGTCGTCGATCACGGCGACCGCCGTGAGGAAGGCCAGCAGCGGCGCGCGCATGCCCGGCGCCGCCAGCGCCATCAGGCCGATCGCGAACGCGATGTCGGTGGCGGCCGGAATCGCCCAGCCCGCGAAATTGGGTGGCTGGCCCCAGTTGATGGCCAGATAGATCAGTGCCGGCAGCGCCATGCCACCAACCGCCGCCCCCAGTGGCAGCACCCGCGCCTGTGGCGTGGCCAGCGCGCCGTGCTGCCACTCGTGTTTGATCTCCACGCCGACCAGCAGGAAGAAGATCGCCATCAGGAAATCGTTGATCCAGAGTTCCAGCGGCTTGGCCAGCACCCAGTCGCCAACGCCGACCTGCAGAGGCATCGCCAGCAGATGGTGCGCGCCCTCGGCCAGACCACTGTTCATCACCACCATGCCGGTCACGGCACTGCCCGCCAGCAGCAGGCCATCGCGTTGTGCGTTGTTCATCGGCCCATGTTAATGGCTGCGCGCGGGATGGTGGCCCGCCGACATGCGCCAGGCCAGCCGCGCGCCGAGACCGACCACCGAGCCCACCGCCCAGAACACGCCGGCCGTGCCGACCACCACGCCGGCCGACCCGAACAGCAACGGCATCACCACGCTCGAACCATTGATCGCCATCGAACGCAGGCCCAGCGCTTCGCCGTGTCGATGGTGTGGCGTGATCTGATGCAGGGTGCTCATCACCATCGGCTGCACCGACCCCAGCGCCAGCCCCAGGAGCACCGACAGCACGCCCATCAGCCAGGCCGTGTGCACCAGCGGGTAGAGCGCGAACAGCAGCGCGGTCGCCACCATCGCGCCGCCGATCACCCGACCCTCGCGCAGATGCTCGGAGAGCCAGGGCATGACCAACCGGATCGCGGTCGCCGCGAGGGCGAACGCACCCAGGATCGAGCCGATCACGGTCGCCGACAGGCCGCGTTCGTGGCCGATCACTGGCACGACGAAGGTGTGCACGTCCCAGCAGGAGGCCAACATCCAGTTGATCAGCAGCAGGTTTCGGAACGCCTTGTCGTGCAGCAGGTCCCACGACGAACCCTGGCGATGCCCTTCCGGGGTTTCCACCCGCGCATGTTCCTGCACTCCGCCGACCGCGAACCAGGCCAACAGCGGCAGCAGCGCCAGCATCAGATAGGCAGGGCGAAAGCCGCTGGCGTCGATCAGCAACCCCGACAGAAACGGACCGAGGAAGTTGGAAATTGACGGCCCGATGGCCAGCCAGCTGAACACCTGCCGCAGCTCGCTCGCGTCCTGCGCCATGCGACCCACGTGGCGCTGCAGTGCGATCACCGTCAGGCCCGACGCCGCGCCGGTCAGCAGCGCCGCGAGACACAGCACGGGAAACAGCGGCCAAGCCGCAGCCAGCGCATTTCCGATCACCGCCACGATCACCGCCAGCTGCACCGGACGGCGCATGCCGTGGCGGTCGGTGAAGCGGCCGGCCGGCAGCGCGAGAAAGACCTGTGAGAGCGCAAACAGCGCCAGCAACAGACCGACCGCCGCCGGGCTGTAGCCCTCGCGCAGCGCCATCAGGGGTGCCGCCATGCGCAGTCCAGTCATGGCGGCGTGCAGGCAGACCTGCGCGCCGATCAGGCGGGTGAGCGTGGAGCGGATGCGCTGGGTCAAGCGAAACGGGAGGGATCGTTCAGTGGAACAGGTGCTGCTGCGCGATGTAGACCAGCGCGCCGGCCAGGTAGCCCACCAGGGCCAGGCCGCTGATCTTCTTCACGTACCAGAAGAACTGGATCTTCTCCAGCCCCATCGCAGCCACGCCCGCGGCCGAGCCGATGATCAGGATCGAGCCGCCGGTGCCGGCGCAATAGGCCATGAACTCCCAGAGGAAGCTGTCGGGCGGGTACTGCTCCAGGCTGTACATGCCCATCGACGCGGCCACCAGCGGCACGTTGTCGACCACGGCACTCACCAGCCCGATCAGCAGCACGATGATGTCCTGCCGGCCCACCGTCTGGTCGAGCCAGGTGGCCAGCGCGGACAGGATGTGGGTGTGTTCCAGCGTCGCCACCGACAGCAGGATGCCGATGAAGAACACGATCGAGCCCATGTCGATCCGCGCCAGCGCGCTGGCCAGCGTGAGCGGCTGGCGCGTGTCTTCATCCTTGTCCTTGTGGATCAGGTCACCGACCAGCCAGAGGATGCCCAGGCCGAACAGCACACCCATGAACGGTGGCAGGTGGGTGATGGTCTTGAACACCGGCACCAGCACCAGGATGCCCAGGCCGAGGAAAAACATGGTGTTCTTCTCGAACGCGGTGGTGACGAAGCCGCCATGCCGATCCACCTTGGGTGGCGCCACCACCGGCTGCCCGCGCAGCAGATAGGCGGTGATCGCCAGCGGCACCAGGAGGTTGACCATCGATGGCACGAAGACACCCTTCATGATCTCCAGCGCTGTGATCTGGCCACCGATCCAGAGCATGGTCGTGGTCACGTCGCCAATCGGTGTCCACGCGCCCCCAGCGTTGGCGGCGATGACGATGATGCCGGCGAAAAACAGGCGGTCGCTCTGCCTGTCCAGCAGCTTCTTCATCAGCGAAATCATCACGATCGTGGTCGTCAGGTTGTCCAGGATTGCCGACAGGAAGAAGGTCACGAAACCCACCAACCACATCAGGCCGGCCAGTTGCGTGGTCTTGATGCGCGCGGTGATCACCTCGAAGCCGTCGTGTGCATCGACCACCTCGACGATGGTCATTGCGCCGATCAGGAAGAACACGATCTGCGCCGTGCCCATCAATGACTCACCCAGCTCGTCGCCGACGCGGTGCGCATCCCCCGTTCCCATGGCATAGATCGTCCAGAGCAGACCCGCGCCAAGCAGGGCCGAGGCCGACTTGTTGACCTTGAGCGGGTGCTCCAGCGCAATGGCCGCATAGGCCAGCACGAAGATCGCGATCATCGCGGTGAGCATGTGGTTGGTCTCCTGTTTTTGTTCGGGATCAGTCGTCTTCGCGGTCCAGCGGCAGCAGGCTCTGCGCCTGCTCCTGCGGCAGCGCCTCGACCGTGCGGAGCGCGCGGCCCATCGCACGACTGCGGGTCTCGGCAGCATCCAGCGTGTTGAGCACGGTCTGGGTCTGATTCTTGACCTTGGCCAGCACGTCGCCGAACTTGCCGAACTCGGTCTTGACCGCACCCAGCACCTGCCAGACCTCGGAGCTGCGCTTCTCCAGCGCCAGCGTGCGAAAGCCCATCTGCAGCGAATTGAGCATGGCCATCAGCGTCGTCGGCCCGGCCAGCGTGACGCGGTACTCGCGCTGCAACACCTCCATCAGGCCCGGCCGGCGCAGCACCTCGGCATACAGGCCCTCGGTCGGCAGGAACAGGATCGCGAAGTCGGTCGTGTTCGGCGGCTCCAGGTACTTGTCGGCCATCGACCTGGCTTCGAGCTTGATCCGGTTTTCCAGTCCGCGCGCAGCCGCCTCCGCGCCTTCGGCATCGGCGCGCTGCTGCGCATCCAGCAGGCGTTCGTAGTCTTCGTTCGGGAACTTCGCGTCGATCGGCAGCCAGCACGGCGCGCCGTCGTCGCCGCGCCCCGGCAGCTTGATCGCGAAGTCAACCACGTTGCGGCTGCCCGGCCGGGTCGCGACCTGAGCCGCGTACTGGTCGGACGCGAACACCTGTTCCAGCAGTTGCGCCAGCTGCGCCTCGCCGAACATGCCGCGTGTCTTCACGTTGGAGAGCAGGTGCTTGAGGTCGCCCACGCCCTGCGCCAGTGTCTGCATCTCGCCCAGGCCCTTGTGCACCTGTTCCAGCCGCTCGGCCACCTGCTTGAAGCTCTCGCCCAGCCGCGCCTCCAGCGTCGCGTGCAGCTTTTCGTCCACCGTCGCGCGCATCTCGTCGAGCTTGGCGGCGTTGTTCTGCTGCAGGCTGGCCAGCTGGGTTTCCAGCGTCGCGCGCACCTCGGCCATGCGGCGGGCGTTGGCCTCGCTCAGGTCCTTGAGCTGGTTGGTCAGCGTGTCGCCCAGCGTGCCGCGCAGTTGCACCAGCTGCTGTGCGAAAGCGTCGATCTGTGCGTTCTGCGTGCGGGTGGTTTCAGCGCCCTGGCGCGTCAGTGTTTCCTGGAAGGTCGCCAGCGTCTGCTGGATCTCCTGCCGGCCACCGCGCGCGTTGTCGCCGACCTCGCGCCGCAGCTCTCCCTCGACGTGTTCGATGCGCTGCATGGTCGACGCGGCCTGCGCCTGGATCACCGACAGCAGTTCCTGTCGGTGCGCAGCCTGCGCCGGGTCCTCGGGCTTGCGCCGCAGCAACAACCACAACAAAGCCAGCAGGATCAGCACCTGCATCAGCAGGCCCAGCACCACCCAGATCGAGAGCGAATCAGACATGGCGGCGATTATCGGCGAGGGGCCTCTCGATAGAATGGACCGATCCCTTGAACCCCATCCTCAGGAGCCCCCGATGAGCGTCTACGACAAGCTGAACCAACTGGGCATCGCCCTGCCCCCCGTCGCCATTCCCGCCGCCGCCTACGTGCCTTTCGTGCAGACCGGCCATCTGGTGTTTCTGAGCGGCCACATCGCCAAGAAAGACGGCAAGCCCTGGGTCGGCCAGCTCGGACTGACCATGACCACGGAAGAAGGCAAGCTCGCCGCCCGCGCCATCGCGATCGACCTCATGGGCACGCTCGCCGCCGCCTGCCTGGCCGCCGGCAAGACCCTGGACGACGTCAAGCGCATCGTCAAGGTCATGAGCCTGGTCAACAGCACTGGCACCTTCACCGAACAGCATCTGGTCACCAACGGCGCCAGCGAACTGATCGGCGAGGTCTTCGGCCCGCAGGTCGGCGCCCACGCACGCAGCGCCTTCGGCGTCGCGCAGATCCCGCTGGGTGCCTGCGTTGAAATCGAACTGATCGCCGAACTGGCGTAAACACAACCTTCATTCAGGGAGGAGCGAGGACATGGCCATGCAACCCGTCCCGCTCGACAAGGCCAGCCGCCTGCTCAACCACGGTCCCACCGTGCTGGTGGGCAGCGCCCACGGCGGGCGCATCAATGTCATGGCCGCGGCCTGGGCCATGCCGCTGGACTTCGACCCACCCAAGGTGGCGGTCGTGGTCGACAAGGCCACGCTGACCCGCGAACTCATCGAAGCCAGCGGCGTGCTCAGTGTGTGCGTGCCCTGTGTCTCCCAGGCTGACCTCGCCCGCGCCGTTGGCGGCGAAAGTGGCAAGGACCATCCCGACAAGCTCCAGCGCTGTGACGTGGCTTTCGAGCCAGGCCCTGAAACCGGTTGCCCACTGGTAAATGGTGCGATCGCCTGGATGGAGTGCCGCGTCCTGCCAGCGACCGCCCATGTGGCGGGGCCACACGACCTGATCCTGGCCGAAGTGGTCAGCGCCTGGGCGGACGAGCGGGTGTTCTCCGGCGGGCGCTGGCATTTCGAGTCGGCACCTGACGTACTGCGCAGCCTGCACCATGTGGCGGGCGGGTTCTTCTATGCAACGGGAGCTCCTGTCGCACCTGACCCTGGAGTCTCCTGATGAGCACCGTCGTCGAACACCGCATCGCGGTCGGCACTGCACCTGGTCCGGTCTACTCCCTGTACGCGGACGTCTCGAACTGGCCCCGCTGGGACCCGGACACGAAGGCCTCTTCGCTCAATGGTCCGTTTGCCGTCGGCTCGCGCGGTTCGCTCACGCCGACCAAGGGCAACACGGTGCCGATGGTGGTGACCTTCGCCGACCCGGCGCGGGGCTTCACTGTGGAGTCGCGCATCCCGCTGCTGCTTCGCATGGTGTTCGAACACGAACTGGTCGCGCTCGGACCGTCACAGACCGAGGTGGTGCACCGGGTGACGCTGTCGGGGCTGTTGGCCTGGCTGATCGGACCGGCGATGAAGCGGCAGCTGGACACGGGTCTGCCGGTCACGCTGGCGCGGCTCAGACGGATGGCGGAGACAGGGTCTCCAGATTGAACGCTCAAGCCCGGGGATGAAAGTCCGGAGACCTTCCCTTTGGCGGCTGTCCGTACTGCTGCTGGTGATCGTGCCTTTCGCGGCCTGGATGCTGGTCAAGCCGGTGCGTGTGCTCGCGCCATCGCTGGTTGGGCTGAGTTGCGACCGGGGGCCGGTCTGCACCGAGGATCCTGAGCAATGGCCCGTGGCCAATTCACTCTATGCCGAAGGCATGGCCTTTGTGTCGGTTGCCGTGGCACCGGTCGAGGGAGCACCCCGGGCGGTGTTCTGCGCGACGCAAGCCTGTGCCGACCGCTTCGGGCTGGGTGCGCGGGCGGCTGTGACGGTGGGCACTTGGGGCACCGTGTATGCACCGCGCGCATGGAAGCCCTACTTCGTGCGACATGAACTGATCCACGTGCTGCAGGGGCAGCGTCTGGGTCTTGCCCGTCGGCTGTTGCTGCCGACCTGGTTCGTCGAGGGCATGGCCTATGCCCTGAGCGAAGACCCGCGTGCTCCCTTGGCCGAGCCCTGGGAGGCGCACCGGAACCGCTTCAACGAATGGTTCAGGGGCATGACGGTGGATCGGCTCTGGCTGGAGGCCCGCCAGCTCTGAGACCGCGGGGAGCATCTGGCGACGCAAAACAAAAGAGGCTCCCGAAGGAGCCTCTTTTGTTGGTGAACAGCCCGAGGGCCGTTCACACCGCGGTCCATCAGACCTTGGCGGCCTTCTTGGCCAGATCGGTCGCTTGCTTGGAAGCAGCGGCGAAGTTGGCCTGGGCTTGAGCGGTGGCCTTCTTGATGGCGGCCTGGGTCGACTCGACGGCCTTCTGGCCGTTGCTCAGGGCGTTCTGGAAAGCGGCCACGGCGGCTTCGGAGCCGGCGGGTGCGTTCTTGACCATCTGGTCGACAGAAGCGCCGATGGCCTTCTGGGCTTCGGCCATCTTGGCTTCGAGCTGCTTGGTGAAATCGGCGCTGCCTTCGGTGGCGATGGTCTGCACGTGCTGGAAGTAGGCGGCGGACTTTTCAGCCAGGGGCTGGAAGAAGCCGGTCTGCACGGTCATGAATTCCTGGGGCGTCTTGGCGGACATGATGGCCTGGGCGTAGCTGAAGGACTCACCCAGAGCAGCCTTGGAGGCAGCCATGTTCAGTTCGACCAGCTTTTCGACACCGGCGTAGGCCTTCTTGGTGGCGCCTTCGAAGGCTTCCAGGTTGGCTTTGTTGGCGGCGATGATTTGTTCGGCGGGGTTGCTCATTTCGGTTTCCTTAAGTGGAGGGTTGAGGAGCCGCCCCTTGGACACAGCCCGGTGAATCCGGGTTATGTTGCAGTGCAGCATGACCGCGATTCTACGGGTAATCCCGGAGTTGGCAAGCATTTTTTGTTGCAGCGCAGCAAATTAGAGATGTACACCCAAACCGGGCTGGCGGCGGGCGACAATGGATTCATGAAGCGCACCCTGTTCGCCCTCCTGTTCGCCGGTCTGCAACTGCTGGCGGGCACCTCGCAGGCCCAGCCTCTGAACCTGGGCTATGTGAGCGTGCAGCATCCCACGCACGGCATGACCAGCTTCTTCTACCCCACGCTGGCGGCCGAGGCACCACAGCGGCGCGGGCCGTTCTCGCTGAGCTGGGCGGCCGACGCGCCCCTGGCGCCGGGCAACGGACGGCTGATCGTGATCTCGCACGGCTCTGGCGGAACGCCCTGGGTCCACACCGACCTTGCGCGCGAGCTGGTGCTGCATGGCTTCGTGGTGGTGGTGCCGACACACGCGGGCGACAACGCCGCCGACAACAAGACGCCGGGGCCGGAGAGCTGGAAGAAGCGACCGGCCGAGGTCAGCCACGCCATCGACGTGACGCTGGCGATGCCCAGGTTTCTCGACAAGCTCGACCCGAACAAGGTCGGCGTGTTCGGCGGCTCCGCGGGCGGGCACACCGCGCTGTCGATGACCGGCGGCATCTGGTCCCCGGCGCGCTTTCGCGACCACTGCCTGGCGAACATCGAAGCAGACTTTGCGTCCTGCATGGGTTTCACCACCCGGCTCACGGGCGGCGTCCTCGATGGCGCCAAGCTCTGGCTGGCGCGGCGCACCATCAGCTCACGCTTTGCCGACGAGACACCACAGGCGCACGAGGACCCGCGCGTGAAAGCAGTGGTGGCGATGGTGCCGTTCGCGGCCGACTTCGACCCGGCGTCGCTGGCGACGCCGCGCGTGCCGCTGGGCCTGATCACCGCCGCCAAAGACGTGAACCAGGTGCCGCGCTTTCACATCGAGGCCATCAAGGCCGCCTGCCTGCCGCGCTGCACCGACCTGATGACCCTGCCCGACGCGGGTCACGGTGCGATGCTCTCGCCCATGCCCCCGTTCGAACCGGGCAGCATTGCCGAACAGTTGCAAGCCGACCCGCCCGGGTTTGACCGGGCGGCGACCGTGCCACTGATCAACAAGAAGATCGCTGAATTCTTTGAGAAGAACCTGCTCAACCCCTGAAGGAGACCAAGCTTGACCACCACCGACATGCTCACCGTCCAGACAACGCTGCAATGCGGCCTGGCCCGCGCCTGGAACGCCTATACCGCCCCGAAGGCGATCGTGCAGTGGAACTTCGCGGCGCCCGAGTGGCACTGCCCGCGGGCCGAGAACGACCTGCGCGTCGGAGGCACGCTGAAATCGCGCATGGAAGCGCGGGACGGATCGATGGGGTTTGACTTCGAAGGCACCTACACCGAGGTGGTGCCGATGGAGCGCCTGGTCTATGCGATGGGCGACGAACGCCAGGTGGTCGCGACGTTCAAAGAGGCCGGCGGCCTCACCGAGCTGACGGTGCGCTTCACGCCGGATTCGACCTTCCCGGCGGAGTACCAGGTCGGCGGCTGGCAGGCGATCCTGAACAACTACAAGGCATACGCGGAAAGCGCAGCCTGAGCCAGCCGATCCACCGCCAGGCCGTCCCCGGTGGCGGATCGCAATGGCATCACATGCACTTGCCGGGCAGCGAGCTCGGAATCGAGCAGGAACCACCACCCTTCGCGCCGCAATCGGCTACCGCGGCCGCTTCGGCGTCGCCCTGGCTGGCGCCCTTGCCCACACCAGCCACCAGCCCTGTGCCCACGGCGATGGCCCCGCAACTGCCCTTGCCCGAAAACTCCAGCACCACCGCACAGGCACCGCCACCGCAGCGCTCCAGCGCAGCAGCATTGGCCTGTTCCTGGGTCACGTAGTTGATCGTGATCGCTGCGGCAGGCCGGCTGCCATCCCAGGCCACCGAACCGTAGGGCGTGGGATCACTGCCACCGCCACAGGCCGTCAACGCGCCAGTGGCCACGGCCACCATGCCCAGGAGTTTCCTCAGTCTTGTCATGCTTGCCTCTTCGTCGGATGGAACACAGATCCGCACAGCGTAGCACGGCCCCAACGGCAGATTTCGCGAATCAGAACCAGGTCGTGACAGCGTCCACAACGGTGTACCCATCGTCCACCACCGGCATCCAGCGCCACTTGTCGAACGTGGTGCAGGGGTGCGAAATGCCCGAGGCCACCGTCTGCCCCAGCTGCGGCCATTCGGCGGGTGGCGCCGAGGCGTCGAAGCGCAGGTAGGCGTGCTGGTCGTTGAGCGTGTCAATGCGCCAGTGGGCGGGCACACCCAGTGGCGCACCGCCCTGCCCGTCCGATCGCCAGACCGGCTGCGGCAGGTCCAGGTCGTAGGCCACGTCGCGCTTGCCCATCGACAGCAGCGCCAGGCCCGGCTCGGGCTGACTCTGCACGCAAGCCAGCACCTCCAGCGCGGGCTTGAGGGTTTCCTTCAGGTTCAGGCGTTCGCCCACGCAGCACAGGTAGCGCGTGTAGCGCTGGTGGTCGTGGGTGAGGTAGCAGCCCGAGCGCAGCACGCCGCGCACCGGGCGGCCCAGGTCGGGCGTGAGGCGATCGGCGACGAGGTCGAAGATCGCCGAGCCGCCGGCCGTGAGGATGATCTCGTCGTGCGCGAACCAGCCCTGCGCGATGGCTTCGCGCGCGATGGCGTCCACGCGGTCCATCAGGCCCTGCACCGTGGCACGGTCCTTGGCGTGGTCACAGTAGGCGGTCGTGCCTTCGTAGCACTCGATGCCGGCAAGCTGCAGCACCGGGCTGGCGGCGATGCGGGCCGCAATCTGCCGCGCTTCGTCGGCCGTGCGGCATCCGGTGCGTTGCCCGGCGATGCCCAGCTCCAGCAGCACCTCGAAACGACCCGTGAAGCGGCGTTCTGCGGCCCAGGCCTCGATGGACTCCACCTGCCCCACCGAGTCGACCAGAAACATCGAACGCAGCGCTGGGCGCTCGGCGTGCAGCGCCGCCAGCGCATCGAGTTCGGCGCGCTGGATCACCTGGTTGGCGATCAGCAGCACCGGCACACCGTGGCGCGCGCCGATGGCCGCCTGGAACACCGTGGCGAAGCTGATGCCCCAGGCACCGGCGTCCAGCTGCAGTTGCCACAACTCGGGCGACATGCTGGTCTTGCCGTGCGGCGCGAAGTGCAGGCCGCGCTGCGCACAGAAGTCGCGCATCCAGTGCAGGTTGTGCCGCAGCCCCGACTGCTTGAGCACGGCCAGCGGCAGCGCGAGATCGCCCCGGAGCACATTCCAGCCCTGGGCCGGGATCTGTGCGCGCGTGAGCGGCGCGCTGCTAGCGGGAAAGCCTTTGAGGTGGGGACCGAAAGAGGGTTCGCTGGAGTTCATGGCAATGCGTTCTGGCGGATGGATCGGGCGCCCGGCTTGGCCGCTGCCCCGCCACGCATCATGCCCGCACTCAGTCGAGCGGCCAGGTCATGCCCTTGGGCAGCGGCGGATCGGCCTCGGGTTCTGGCGCAGCCGGGTGCGCAGGCGCCGCCTGTGTTTCCACGCTGCGCCACCAGGGCCGTGTTTTCTCCACATGCGCGGGCTCCACGGCCTGACCGAGGATGGGCATGAGCAGCGGCGTGTCCTGCCGGTCGGCCTTTTCGATCAGCACTTCGGCCGGCTGGTCCCAGGCGTGCATGGCCAGGCTGAAGGTGCCCCAGTGCACCGGCAGCAGCACCCCGCCGCCGAGCAACTGGTGCGCCTTGAGCGCGTTGTCGGGACCCAGGTGGATGTCGCCCCAGGCGGGGTGGTGGGCGCCGACTTCGAGCATGACCAGGTCGAACGGGCCGAGGCGCTCGCGGATCTCGGCGTACTGGGCGGTGAGGCCGGTGTCGCCACTGAAGAACACGCTGTGTTTGTCCGAGCGGATGACCAGCGAGGACCACAGCGTGGCGTTGCGGTCCTTCAGGCCACGGCCCGAGAAGTGCTGGGACGGCGCAGCGGTGATGGTGACGTCGCTGCCGGGCAAGCGGTGTTCTTCCCACCAGTCCAGCTCGGTGATGCGCTCGGCCGGCACGCCCCAGGCCTGCAGGTGAGCGCCCACGCCGAGCGAGGTGACAAAAGGCACCTCAAGGCGGTTGAGTTCGCGGATGGTGGGGTAGTCCAGATGGTCGTAGTGGTCGTGCGAGATCAGCGCGACATCCACCGGCGGCAGCTGTTTCACGCCCACCGGCACCGGCTGGAAGCGCTTGGGGCCAACCAGCGTCGATGGCGAGGCGCGCGGCCCCCAGACCGGATCGGTCAGCACTCGCAGGCCGCCGATTTCGATCAACACCGTGGAGTGGCCCAGCCAGGTGGCGCGCAGCCCGCTCTGCGGCTTGCCGCGCCAGGCCTCGCGCGGATCCATCGAAGGCAGCGGCGCCGAGGGCACGCGGCGCTCGCCGCCCCACAGAAAGTCGCGCACGCCGGGGAACGGCACGCTGGCATCGCGCAGACCGGGCGCGACGGGAAACACATTGCGAAAACCATTGCCCAGCCACTGCGCCGACGCCTTCATGCGCTCCAGGCGCTGGCCGTCGGCCCGTTTGCCCATCGATTTCATCGGACTCCTTGTGGCGGCCTGTGCAAAGGCCGGGCCCCAGAACATGCCAGCGATGGGCCGTATTTCAAGCCATGGCGGCACAAGTCCCTGCCAGCGCCGGTGTTTCCCGGCCAAGCGACGGGCGCGTCAATCCGGATTCTTGCGCGCCTGCGCCCTGCGCACCTGGCGGCTCTGTCCGGCCAGCTTGCGCTGCGCCTGCTGCGCCGCACGGCGGGCACGGTACCGCTTGCCGACGAAGCGCCCTACAAAGAAGGTCAGCGCACCGCTGGCCAGCAGAAGGAAGAGACTGGAGCTGTCCATGTCGGTCACTCCACCCGCGTGACACGGTTGGGCTTGAAGCCCAGGTCCGCGGCCTTGCCCTTGCGGCCGCGCGCGGCCTTGGCGTTGTTCAGGCTGCGGATCTCCAGCGTCTCGTCGCGCTCCTTGCCACCGCGGCCGATGCCGTCGATGCGGATGCTGCGCGTGTAGGCGGCGGCGCCGGCCAGCGTGTCCTTGGCTTCGAGGTCGATCAGCATCAGGCCGCGACCGCCCTTTTCCATCGCTTTGAGTTCGCTGATGTCGAAAGTCAGGATGCGGCCACCGGCCGACGCGCAGGCCACGTGCGTCGCGTGCGCCAGCGGCTGGCCACCCGAGCTGTTCGCCACGTGGGACGGCGCGCAGATGGTTTCGCCCTCGCCCACGCTGATGAAGGCCTTGCCAGCCTTCTGGCGCGAGACCAGGTTCTCGACCGTCGCCAGGAAGCCGTAACCACCGGTGCCCGAGAGCAGCAGCGTGGCGTTGGCCGGGCCGGCGAAGTAGTGCAGCGGCTGCGTGCCGGATTCCAGCTCGATCAGGGTCGTGATCGGCTGGCCATCGCCGCGCGCGCCAGGCAGAGCCGCGACCGGCACCGAGTAGACGCGGCCGTTGCTGCCGAACACGATGAGGGTGTCGACCGTGCGGCACTCGAAGGTGCCGTACAGGCCGTCGCCGGCCTTGAAGGCGAAGCTGGCGGCCTCGTGACCATGGCCCGTGCGTGCGCGCACCCAGCCCTTGCTGGAGATCACGACCGTGACCGGCTCGTCGACCACCTTGATCTCGGCGACGGCCTTCTTCTCGGCCTGGATCAGCGTGCGGCGTGGGTCACCAAAGGTCTTGGCGTCCTGCTCGATCTCCTTGACCATCAGGCGCTTGAGGCTGCTGGGGTTGCCCAGGATGTCTTCAAGCTTGCCCTGCTCCTCGCGCAATTCCTTGAGCTCCTGCTCGATCTTGATCGCTTCGAGGCGGGCCAGCTGACGCAGGCGGATTTCCAGGATGTCTTCGGCCTGGCGGTCGCTGAGCCGGAAGGCTTCGATCAGTGCCGGCTTGGGTTCGTCGCTGTGGCGAATGATGCGGATCACCTCATCGATGTTCAGCAACACCAGCTGCCGGCCTTCGAGGATGTGGATGCGGTCGAGCACCTTGTTCAGGCGGTGCCGGGTGCGGCGCGTGATGGTGGTCTGGCGGAACTCGATCCACTCTTCGATCATCAGACGCAGGCTCTTCTGCGTCGGCCGGCCGTCCAGCCCGATCATGGTCAGGTTGATCGGGGCCGAGGTTTCCAGGCTGGTGTGGGCCAGCAGCGCGGTAATCAATTCGGCCTGCTCGATGCGGCTGCTCTTGGGCTCGAACACCAGGCGCACCGGCGCGTCCTTGCTCGACTCGTCGCGCACGCCGTCCAGCACCAGCAGGATGCTGGCCTTGAGCTGGGTCTGCTCCTGCGTCAGCGCCTTCTTGCCGGCCTTGACCTTGGGATTGGTGATCTCTTCGATCTCTTCGAGCACCTTCTGGCTGCTCACGCCGGGCGGCAGCTCGGTGACCACCAGTTGCCACTGGCCGCGCGCCAGGTCTTCGATCTTCCAGCGCGCGCGCACCTTGAGGCTGCCGCGCCCGCTGCGGTAGGCATCGGCGATGTCGCCGGCCGGGCTGATGATCTGGCCGCCGCCGGGATAGTCCGGGCCGGGGATCAGCGCGAGCAGTTCGTCGTCGCCCAGCTTCGGGTTCTTCACCAGCGCCACGCAGGCGTCGGCCACTTCGCGCAGGTTGTGGCTGGGGATCTCGGTCGCCAGACCCACGGCGATGCCACTGGCGCCATTGAGCAGGTTGAACGGCAGGCGCGCGGGCAGCTGTTTCGGCTCTTCGAACGAGCCGTCGTAGGTGGGAATGAAGTCCACCGTGCCCTGGTCGATCTCGTCGAGCAGCAGGCTGGTGATCTTCGCCAGCCGCGCTTCGGTGTAACGCATCGCGGCGGCGCCGTCGCCGTCGCGCGACCCGAAGTTGCCCTGGCCGTCGATCAGCGGGTAGCGTTGAGAGAAGTCTTGCGCCATGCGCACCAGCGCGTCGTAGGCCGCGCTGTCGCCGTGCGGGTGGTACTTGCCGAGCACGTCGCCGACCACGCGGGCGCTCTTGACCGGCTTGGCCGCCGTGTTGTTGTTGGGTCCGCTGAAGCCCAGGCCCATGCGCTCCATGGCAAACAGGATGCGGCGCTGCACCGGCTTCTGGCCGTCGCAGACGTCGGGCAGCGCCCGGCCCTTGACGACGGACAGCGCGTACTCGAGGTAGGCGCGCTGCGCATAGGCGGCGAGGTTGTCGTCACCGGGTTCGGTCGGCGGTTCGAGAGTGATCAGGTCTTGGGTCATGGAAACGGAAACGAATCGGATCGCTGCAAGCGGTGCGGGAGGGGCCGGCTGAAGCCGGCGCGGTCACACCCGGCCCGGGGGCCGGGATGGCAATGTCTGGGGAAGGGTGTCGGAGCGCGCCTGGCTGACCGTGCGCGGCGGCTTGAGGCTGTAGTGCAGGTTGGTGACCTTGCGCACGTAGTCGATGGTCTCGGGGTAGTTGGGCACCTGTCGGCCGGCCTTGAGCACGGCACCTTCTCCCGCGTTGTAGGCCGCCACCGCCAGCCGCACATCACCCCCGAAGGTGTTGATCAGCCAGGCCAGGTAGCGCGAGCCAGCCTGGATGTTGGTGCGCGGGTCGGTCAGGCGCTCGCTCACGCTCTGCTTGCCCACCGGCCGCACACCGAAACGTTCGGCCGTGTCGGGCATGACCTGCATCAGGCCGACCGCGCCCTTGGGACTGACGGCACCAGGGTCAAATCCCGACTCGGTCGCGATCACCGCCTGCAGCAACTCGAACTCCAGACCATGTTCGCTGGCCGCTTCGCGGATCAGGTGCCGCACCGCGCGAAAGCGGGTGGACAACTCCAGCTGCGTCACCGACAGGGTCGAGGCCATGGCGCGGGCACCGGCGCCGGGCCGGGCGATCGGGCCGCCCATGCCCGAGCCGCGGTAGAGCAGTTCGGAGCGCGCATTCAGCGGACGGTCGGAGTACTGCGTGACGCCGTTCCGGTCGCGGTAGGCCCAGATCTCTGCGCGCGCCGGCGCAGCCAGCGTCGACGCCAGCACCGCCAGAGTGAGAAGAACGGAAGCCTTGGGCAACATCACACGTCGATTTCCACGGAGTCACCGTGGATTTCCATCAGTTCGCGGCGCGCGGCCGCTTCGCCTTTTCCCATCAGGCGCGTGATCAGCGCCTCAGTGGCGGCGAAGTCCATGGCGCCCAACGTGACCTGCAGCAAGCGGCGGGTGTCCGGGTTGAGCGTGGTGTCCCACAGCTGTTCGGCGTTCATTTCGCCCAGGCCCTTGAAGCGGCTGATCTGGCATTTCTCGCGCGCCACGCCGTCTTTTTCGGCCTTGTCGAGGATGGCATTGAGCTCACCGTCGTCCAGCGCGTACTGCTTGGCCGCCGGCTTCTTGCCGCGCGCCGGCACGTCGACGCGGAACAGTGGCGGCCGCGCCACATACACGTGGCCCGCCTCGATCAGCTTGGGGAAGTGGCGGAAGAACAGGGTCAGCAGCAGCACCTGGATGTGCGAGCCGTCCACGTCGGCGTCCGACAGGATGCACACCTTGCCGTAGCGCAAGCCACTCAAGTCCGGCGTGTCCAACGGACCGTGCGGGTCGACGCCGATGGCGACCGAAATGTCGTGGATTTCGGTGTTGGCGAACAGGCGATCGCGCTCCACCTCCCAGGTGTTGAGCACCTTGCCGCGCAGCGGAAGCACGGCCTGGCTTTCCTTGTCGCGGCCCATCTTGGCGCTGCCGCCGGCCGAGTCGCCCTCGACCAGGAAGAGTTCGTTGTGTGCAAGGTCGCGGCTCTCGCAATCGGTCAGCTTGCCCGGCAGCACGGCCACACCCGAACCCTTGCGCTTCTCGACCTTCTGCCCGGCCTTCTGGCGACTCTGCGCCGCCTTGATGGCGAGCTCGGCCAGCTTCTTGCCGTAGTCGACGTGCTGGTTGAGCCAGAGTTCGAGCGCCGGGCGCACGAAGCCGCCGACCAGCCGCACCGCGTCTCGCGAGTTCAGGCGTTCTTTCACCTGGCCCTGGAACTGGGGGTCCAAGACCTTCGCACTCAGCACGTAGCTGGCGCGGGCGAACACGTCTTCGGGCAGCAGCTTCACGCCCTTGGGCAGCAGCGCATGCATCTCGATGAAGGCTTTGACCGCCTGGAACAGACCGTCGCGCAGGCCGCTGTCGTGCGTGCCGCCGGCGCTGGTGGGGATCAGGTTGACGTAGCTCTCGCGCACCGGTGCACCGTCTTCGGTGAAGGCCACGGCCCAGGCCGCGCCTTCGCCGTCGGCGAAGCTGTCGTCCTTGGCATCGGCATAGCCCTCGCCTTCGAACAGCGGGATCACCGGATCGGTGGTCAATGTCTGCTGCAGGTAATCGCGCAGACCGCCCTTGTACTGCCAGGACTGCGTGTCTTTCGTCTTTTCGTTGACCAGCGTGACCTGCACGCCCGGCATCAGCACCGCCTTGCTGCGCAGCAGGTGCGTCAGCTCGCCAACCGGCAGCACGGCGGAATCGAAGTACTTCGCATCCGGCCAGGCGCGCACCGTCGTGCCCTGCTTGCGGTCGCCTTCGCCCTTGGGGCCCACCACCAGTGGCTCGACCACGTCTCCGGCCGAAAACGCCAGCTTCGCCACCTGGCCGTCTCGGAAACAGGTGACCTCCAGCCGGGTCGACAGCGCATTGGTCACGCTCACGCCCACGCCGTGCAGACCGCCGGAGAAGCTGTAGGCGCCGCCCTTGCCCTTGTCGAACTTGCCACCCGCATGCAGGCGGGTGAACACCAGCTCGACCACCGGCGCCTTTTCTTCGGGGTGCATGCCGAAGGGAATGCCACGCCCGTCGTCTTCCACGCTGACCGAACTGTCGGTGTGCAGCGTGACCTTGATCTTCTTGCCAAACCCGGCCAGCGCTTCGTCAGCGGCGTTGTCCAGCACTTCCTGGATGATGTGCAGCGGGTTGTCGGTGCGGGTGTACATGCCCGGCCGCTGCTTGACCGGCTCCAGTCCCTTGAGGACGCGGATGGAGCTTTCAGAATAGTCGTTCGATTGGGTAGCCATCGCCAAATTGTAAGACCCCCGCAGAAAAAGGCTGTATGCAAATACAGATGTCATGCCCGATCGATGCTGGCGATGCCCGCTCCGCATCAATCGGGGCGGAAAATTTCACGGCCCTTGGACCACCCCGCGACACCTGCGGGAAGGCCGGATTCGATACAGTCCCGGGATGTCTTCCGCCACCCATCCACCGGCCCAAGCCGCGCGCCTGTCTGCCGTCCAGGTCCTGACCTGCGGCGCCGCCATCGTCACCCTGTCGATGGGCATCCGCCACGGCTTCGGCCTCTGGCTGCAGCCGATCACGCAGGACATGGGCTGGACGCGCGCGAATTTCGCCTTCGCGCTGGCGGTCCAGAACCTGGCCTGGGGCGTGTTCGGCATCTTCGCCGGCATGGCTGCCGACCGCTTCGGCGCCTTTCGCGTGCTGGTGGTGGCAGCGGCGGTGTACGCACTGGGTCTGGCCGGCATGGCGCTGTCGCCGACCCCGCTGCTGTTCACGCTCACAGCCGGTCTGCTGATCGGCATGGCGCAGGCCGGTTGCACCTATGCCATCGTCTACGGCGTGATCGGCCGACAGATCCCGGCCGAGCGCCGTTCCTGGGCCATGGGTGTGGCCGCAGCCGCAGGCTCCTTCGGCCAGTTCCTGATGGTGCCGGTCGAAGGCTGGCTGATCGGCGGCTTCGGCTGGCAGAAGGCGCTGCTGATCCTGGCCGCCGCGGCGCTGCTGATCATGCCTCTGGCACTGTTCCTGCGCGAACCGGGCTTTGCCGGTGGCGCGGTACCGCAGCGCGATCAGACCATTGGCCAGGCGCTGCGTGAGGCCTTTGGCTACCGCAGCTTCCAGCTGCTCATGGCGGGCTACTTCGTCTGCGGTTTCCAGGTGGTGTTCATCGGCGTGCACATGCCCAGCTATCTGAAGGACCACGGCCTCTCGCCCCAGGTCGCGAGTTATGCGCTGGCCATCATCGGCCTGTTCAACGTGTTCGGTACCTACGCGGCCGGGTCGCTGGGCCAGCGGATGGCCAAGCGCCATATCCTTGCTTTCATCTACTTCGCCCGCTCGATCGCCATCGTCGTGTTCCTGTGGGCACCGCTGACGCCGACCAGCGTCTACGTCTTCTCGGCCGTGATGGGCGTGCTCTGGCTCTCGACCGTACCGCCGACCAATGCGGTGCTGGCGCAGATCTTCGGCGTCGCGCACATGTCGATGCTGGGCGGCTTCGTGTTCTTCAGCCACCAGATCGGCAGCTTCATGGGCGTCTGGCTCGGCGGCTACCTGTACGACACCACCGGCAGCTACGACATCGTCTGGTACATCGCCATCGCACTGGGCGTGTTTGCCGGGCTGGTCAACCTGCCGGTGCGCGAGTCCGCGATTGCCCGTGGCCCGCAGCGCATGGGAGCAGCCGCATGAGACCAGCCGCCTCCCGGGCGCTGATCTGGGCCGGCGTGCTGCTGGCGCTGGCGGGCACGATGGTGCTATACACCCGCCCGGACTTCCTCGTCCAGATGGCCGACCAGCTCTGGAGCTGTTTCTGATGCACGGCACCGAAGCGCCTTCACCGTGGGTCAGTCGCTGGTCGCACCTCGTGCCCGACGCAGGCAGCGTGCTGGACGTGGCCTGCGGCGCGGGCCGGCATCTGCGCTGGTTCGCCGGCCGGGGCCATGCGGTGACCGGCGTCGACCGCGACCCGGCCGCCGTTGCCGCCACGGCCGGCGTGGGCCGGGTGATCCAGGCCGACATCGAGAACGGCCCCTGGCCGTTCGCCGGTGAACGGTTCGACGCGGTGGTGGTGACCAACTACCTCTGGCGCGCGCTGCTGCCGGTCATCGTGGACAGCGTGGCCGACGGCGGCGTGCTGATCTACGAGACGTTTGCATCCGGTAACGAATCCGTGGGCAAGCCCTCGCGGCCCGATTTCCTGCTGCAGCCGGGCGAGCTGCTGCAGGCCTGCGCCGGCCTGCACGTGGTCGCCTACGAAGACGGCTTCTGCGACCACCCCGAGCGCTTTGTGCAACGCATTGCCGCGGTACGAAAACGTCCTGGCACGCCCACCCTGCCTCCGCGCCACCTGCTGGTCTGACACCAGGGTGCGCTGGGTAGAATGTGTGATTCGCGCGCGCTGCCGCCGGATCTGTCCTTTTCCTTCCGGCGCCTGGCACGGGCGCCTCTGATTCGAGCCCGAGAACATGAAGACCATCACTGGCAGCATCGTTGCCCTTGTCACCCCCTTCCACCCCGACGGCAGCGTCGACTACCCCACCCTGCGCAAGCTGATCGACTGGCACATTGCCGAAGGCACCGACTGCATCGGCGTCGTTGGAACCACCGGCGAGTCGCCCACCGTCAGCGTCGAAGAACACTGCGAAATCATCCGCGTCTCGGTCGAACAGGCTGCCAAGCGCGTACCGATCATGGCCGGCTGCGGCGCCAACTCGACCGCCGAAGCGATCGAACTGGCCAGGTTCGCCAAAAAGGTCGGCGCCGACTGCCAGCTGCAGGTCGTGCCCTACTACAACAAGCCCACGCAAGAAGGCCAGTACCAGCACTTCAAGGCGATTGCCGAAGCGACCGGCGACCTTCCGATCATTCTTTACAACGTGCCCGGCCGTACCGTCGCCGACATGTCGGTCGACACGGCGCTGCGTCTGGCGACCGTTCCGGGCATCGTCGGCATCAAGGAAGCCACCGGCAACATCGAGCGCGCCCAGTGGCTGATCCGGGAGGCCCCTCAAGGATTCGCCATTTATTCGGGTGACGATCCGACCGCAGTGGCACTGATGCTGTGCGGTGGCCATGGCAACGTGAGTGTGACCGCCAACGTCGCGCCGCGCCTGATGCATGAGTTGTGCGTGGCGGCCATCGCCGGCGACGCCCGCAAGGCCATGGACATCCAGCGCCGCCTGATGCCGGTGCACAAGAACCTCTTCGTCGAAGCCAACCCGATCCCGCTGAAGTGGGCCATGCAGCGCATGGAACTCTGCGGTGGCACCATGCGTCTGCCGCTGACCCCTATGAGCACCCACCTCGAACCCCTGGTCGAAGCCGCGCTCAAAGACAGCGGCCTGATCGACTGATTTCCGGCCCCATCCACCGACCTGAGCCTGCTCATGCAAATTTCCGTCCGCACCCAGTCCTCGCGCACCGACCGCCGTCTCAGGTCCTACCGCTTCGGCGCGGTGGCCCTGGCAGCCCTTCTGGCTTCCGGCTGCTCGGTCCTGCAGGAAGACAAGATCGACTACCGCAGTGCCCGTCAGTCCAACGCCCTCGAAGTTCCGCCGGACCTGACGCAGCTCAGCCGCGACTCGCGCTACCAGGTGCCGGGCTCCACGGTGACGGCCAGCGGCTACCAGACAGCACAGCCGGCCTCCGGTTCCAGCGATACCGCGACCGTCAAGGTGGGTGACGTGCGCATCGAACGTGCTGGCAACCTGCGCTGGCTGGTGGTGGACCGCCCGGCCGACAAGGTGTGGGGACCCGTCAAGGACTTCTGGAACGAAAGCGGTTTCAACCTGACCACCGACCAGGAAGCCATCGGCGTGATGGAAACCGACTGGGCCGAGAACCGCGCGAAACTGCCGCAGGACATCATCCGGCAGACGCTGGGCAAGGTGCTCGACAGCCTGTACTCCACCGGCGAGAAGGACAAGTTCCGCACCCGCCTGGAGCGCAGCGCGACGGGCGGCACCGAGATCTATATCAGCCACCGTGGCATGGTCGAGGTGTACACCGACGCCCGCAAGGACCAGACCGTGTGGCAGCCGCGAGCAGCCGACGTCGAGCTCGAAACCGAGTTCATGCGCCGCATGATGCTCAAGCTGGGCGCCACGGAAGCACAGGCCAAGGCGGTAGTCGCCACAGCGCCCACCCAAGTTGCCGCCAAAGTGACCAAGGTGAACAACCTGCCGGCCGTCCAGCTGGACGACGATTTCGATCGCGCCTGGCGCCGTGTTGGCCTGTCGCTGGACCGTACCGGGTTCACTGTCGAGGACCGTGACCGCAGTCAGGGTGTCTACTTCGTGCGCTTCGTGGCCGCGACATCTGCCGACACCGCAAAGCCCGGCTTCTTTGCCAAGCTGTTTGGTGGCAGCGAAACCCCGGTCAAGCCAGCGCAGTACCGCATCTCTGTGCGCACCAGTGGTCAGACCACGACGGTGTCCGTGCTCAACGCCCAGGGACAGCCCGATGGTTCCGCCGATGCCCAGCGCATCGTGCAGTTGCTCGCCAACGACCTGAAGTAAACAGAAAGAACCCGCCAATGAAAAAAGCCGCCCGAGGGCGGCTTTTTCGTGTCTCGAAGAGACCGGGCCCGAAACCCGGAATCTGGAGATTACTGAGCCGGCTTGGCAGCGGCCTTGGCAGCGTCAGCAGCCTTGGCAGCGGCGTCCTTGGCAGCGTCGGTAGCGGCAGCAGCGCCAGCCTTGGCGGCGTCGGCAGCGGCGCCAGCGGCGTCCTTGGCAGCGTCGGCAGCAGCACCAGCGGCGGCGCCGGCAGCGGCACCAGCGGCAGCGCCAGCAGCGGTAGCGGCGTCCTTGGCGGCGTCGGCAGCAGCACCGGCGGCGGCGCCAGCAGCGGCGCCAGCGTCCTTGGCGGCTTCAACGGCAGGAGCAGCAGCGGCGGGAGCAGCAGGAGCTTCTTCCTTCTTGCCGCAGGCGGTCAGGGCGATGGCGGCGAGCAGGCTGGCCAGCAGAACGGTCTTTTTCATGGTAGTTCCTCAGGATTGGATGGAAAGAAAACTGAACTTGAATCAACCATAAAAAAACCCGAATCTGAATTCGGGCTTGGTCGACCCCGCCGCGCGGGCATTGAACACACCCTGCGGTCTAGCCCAAGATGATAGCCGGGAAATCCGTATCCGTATTTACCCTCGTCCACTTTTTCATTTGTTGACAGAAAGCGTTACAAAAAGCCAACAGTCACCCGTTCCGTCACAGGCCAAGGGTCGTCGCAGGGAAGGACGGGGCCCCTTGCTGCCAGCAGGCCTGCAGCCGTTCCTGCAGATCGGCGCGGCGCTCGGGTGTGCGCCCAGCGACCATCACGCAGTGCTCGACGTCCAGGCGCTCCATGACCCAGTCCGGTGTCCAGATCGCGCTGGGTATCTCGCCGCCACCCATCGGGCGGCTGGCATGGGCCTCGACAATATGGGACCAGGTCGTGCGCCATTGCACCAGGCGCGGGTGCAATTCCCGCAGGCGGCCAAAGTCGCGTGCGAGAAACTGAATGCGGCGGCCCCGCCCGGCCCAGGCAGTGAGCGTTTCGATCACGGCTCGTTCGCCCAGGGGCCAGTCGGCAAAGTCGGGATCGCTGAGGATCAGATGGTTCCAGCGCTCCTGCACCGCGCAGGCCAGCGCCTGGCGCACCAGATCGGAGAAAGCATGCCTGCCCTGCAGACGCCCTTCTGGAAGACTAGGCGGTTCTTTGTGCCCGATGCTCTCCATGTCGACCTCCTTTGGCAGTGCAGTTCACGCCAGCAGGTGCAGCCAGCCTGCCTCAAACCAGTCGCGCAGCAATTGCCGGGCACCTTCGCTGGCCCGTGACACCCTTTGGACCGCGAGCTCGCGCCGGTCCGCCAGCTCGCGCATCAGCCGCGCATCGGCACCGGCGGCACGGAACCCCTCGCCATTGATGAAGACATGATCCGCGTCATACATCATGCGCGTCCTGCGGTCGAGCCTGACTCCTGCCTCGCTCCACTCGATTGCAGGCTCATCAAACCAGACGCGTGGTTTGGGCTCGGTCATCACTTCGCCCAGCGCGCATGCGAGCGAGCGGCGGTCGGCCAACATGCGCTGCAGTGCGTCGGCAGCGAAGTCCTGCAACCCGGCAGGGATCTCCGCTGCATTCGCGGTGGCTGGCTGCCCAGGGTCGCGATACAGCGTCGTATCCTCGAACTCGTCGGCCATGCGCAGGGCCAATTCGCCCGCCAGGCCACCGCGCTGCGGCACCCGGAAACCGGCCGAATAGGTCATGCAGTCGTCGCCCACCGCGATGCCGTCGTGGGCCCAGCGCGGAGGCAGGTAGAGCATGTCGCCGGGGTTGAGCAGATGCTCTTCTTCGGGCTGGAAATGGCTGAGGATCTTCAGCGGTACGCCCTGCTCCAGCGACAGGTCTTTCTGCCGCCCGATGCGCCACAGCCGCTGCCCGCTGGCCTGCAGCAGGAACACGTCGTAGCTGTCGAAGTGCGGCCCCACGCCGCCGCCGTCGCTGGCCCATGAAATCATCAGGTCGTCAACCCGCGCATCCGGCACGAAACGGAAGCGCTGCAGCAGGGCATGGGCCGGGTCCAGGTGCAGGTCCACGCCTTGCACCAGCAGGCTCCAGCGTGGCTGGCGAAACGGCGGAAACGCACTCTTGCCGAACGGGCCGTGGCGCAGCTTCCACCCGCTCTCGCGGTGCACGATCAGGCGCGACTCGACCGCTTCCTGGCCGGCCATCGCAAACAGCTGCGCGCGACTGAGCAAGGGCTGAAAACCGGGGAATGCATTGCGGATGAGGAGCGGCTTCTTCTGCCAGTAGCGGCGCATGAACTGGGCAGGCGTGAGACCGCCGAGCATCTGTGCCGGCTGGTCCACAGGGAGTGCGCCCTGGCTGGATTCGGTGTGTGGTGTCATGGGACAATTGTCGGATGAAAATCACCGATCAATGCGTCGTGGGACTGACCTGGACGCTCAAGGACACGCTGGGCGAAGAACTGGACGTGCTGGACGAACCGGTCGAGTTCCTGGTGGGCGGCACCGACCTGCTGGCGAGCCTGGAAAAGGCCCTGCAAGGGCACGTCGCCGGCGACTCACTGGAATTCCAGCTGGAGCCACAGGACGCTTTCGGCGACTACGACGACCGGCTGCTGTTCCTCGAACCACGCCACCTGTTTCCCGAGCAACTGGAAGAAGGCATGGGCTTCGAGGGTCTGCCCGAAGGCAGCAACCCGACGGCTCCCCGCGACCGCCTCTACTTCGTCAGCGACATCTATCCCGACCATGTGGTCATGGACGGCAACCACCCGCTGGCAGGCATTGCGCTGCGCATCCGGCTGAAAGTGCATTCGGTGCGCGAGGCGACCATCAGCGAAATTGGCCAGGGCACGCTGGGCACCGGCTTTTTTCGCATGCAGGTCGATGAGCCTGGCGAGGCCCCGCCAGCTCCCCGCACCCTGCACTGACGACTCGGGGCGCGTCAGCCCCGACCGGTCGATCCGTATCCGCCGGCACCACGCTCACTGGATTGCGAGAACTCGCTGACTACGTTGAAGCGCGCCTGCACCACCGGCACGATCACCATCTGCGCAATGCGCTCCATCGGCTCGATCGTGAACGCCACGTCGCTGCGGTTCCAGGCACTGACCATCAACTGGCCCTGGTAGTCGCTGTCGATCAGTCCCACGAGATTGCCCAGCACGATCCCGTGCTTGTGACCCAGCCCTGAGCGGGGAAGGATCACCGCCGCGTAGCCCGGATCGGACAGGTGGATCGCCAGCCCGGTCGGCACCAGTTGCCAGGCGTTGGGTGCCAGGGTCAGTGGCGCGTCCAGACAGGCGCGCAGGTCCAGCCCAGCGCTGCCCGACGTGGCATAGGCGGGCAGCATGTCGGCCATGCGCGGGTCGAGGATTTTCAGATCAATCTGCATGAAATTTCACAATGGTTGTGAGGGAAATTGAGGACGCCTGCGCGCCCTCGTTGTGCAGGGCCCTGCCAAGCTGACAAAGCCCCAACAAGGGCGGTTCTTCGAGGGTTTGCCCTCATGCCCGGGAAGTCCCCCCGAAAGGGCAGGAATCGATAATACGCAACCCGCTGGACCGGCACCCGCCGCCCCCTTGCGGACAGGAGAAACCACCGTGCTTCATTCCCTCATCAAGATCCTTCACTTGATCGACTGGATCACCGAAAAGCTGGGCCATGTCGCGGCGTTTGCCGTGATTTCCGCTGCCCTCATTTCGGCCGGCAATGCCTTTGTCCGCTATGGACTGGACATCACTTCCAATGGCTGGCTCGAGATCCAGTGGTACCTGTTCGGCGCCACCGTGATGCTCGGCGGCCCCTATGTGCTCAAGGTCAACGAGCACGTGCGCGTCGACATCCTCTACGGCAAGCTCAAAGGCTATGCGCCGGTGTGGGTCGACATCATGGGCCTGCTGCTGTTCCTGCTGCCGCTGTGTGGCCTGATGGTCTACCTGACCTGGCCGCTGTTCATGAAGATGTACCTCACCGGCGAAATGTCCAACAACTCCGGTGGCCTGATCCGCTGGCCCGCCATGCTGCTGCTGCCGGTGGGCTTCGGTCTGATGTTCCTGCAGGGTGTTGCCGAGTTGCTCAAACGGCTGCTCTACATCGGCGGCGTGATCAAGATGGACACGCACTACGAGAAGCCGGTGCAGTGAACGGCCCGATCTTCAATCTCCCGGACAAAGACAACAAGGACAACCAATGAGCTTGGAAAACTTTCCGCCCATGATGTTCGCCGGCCTGGTGCTGATCATGCTGATCGGCTTCCCGGTGGCGTTCTCGCTGGGCGCCCTCGGCCTGGCCAGCGGCTTCTACGCGATCGAGATGGGCTGGTTCCCCGCCGGCTTCATGGCCAACCTGCCGCTGAACGTGTTCGGCATCCTCTCCAACGAACTGCTGCTGGCGATCCCGTTCTTCACCTTCATGGGTGCCATTCTCGAGAAGTGCGGCCTGGCCGAGGACATGCTCGACTCGATGGGCCAGCTGTTCGGCCCGGTGCGCGGCGGCCTAGGCTACTCGGTGATCCTGGTGGGCTTCATCCTGGGCGCCATCACCGGCACCGTGGCCGGACAGGTGATTGCCATGGCGCTGATCTCGCTGCCTGTGATGATTCGCTACGGCTACAACATGCGCTACGCCACCGGCGTGCTGGCGGCCTCGGGCACCATCACGCAGCTGGTGCCCCCCTCGCTGGTGCTGGTGGTGCTGGCCGACCAGTTGGGCAAGCCGGTGGGCGACATGTACAAGGGCGCCTGGGGTCCTTCGATCCTGCAGATCCTGATCTTCGCGCTTTACACCTTCGCCATCACCCGCATCAAGCCGGACTACCTGCCCGGCATTCCCAAGGAGGCGCGCACCCTTGACGGCTGGGCCCTTTGGGGGAAGTGCCTGCGCGGCATCATCCCCTCGGCCGTGCTGATCTTCGCGGTGCTGGGTTCGATGGGCGGCCTGCCCGGCATGAACACAGCCATCGCGACGCCGACCGAGGCCGGCGCCATGGGCTGCGTGGGCGCGCTGATCCTGGCGGCCATGCACAAGCGACTCGACAGGCACCTGATGTGGGAAGCGATGGTCAGCACGATGCGCCTGTCGGCCATGGTGGTGTTCATCCTGATCGGCTCGCGCGTGTTCTCCATGGTGTTCCAGGGTGTCGACGGTGCCAAGTGGGTCGAGCACATGCTTTCGCACCTGCCGGGCGGCCAGCTGGGCTTCCTGATCGCGGTGAACGTGTTCGTGTTCTTCCTGGCCTTCTTCCTGGACTTCTTCGAGATCGCCTTCATCATCGTTCCGATGCTGGCGCCGGTGGCCGACAAGATGGGTATCGATCTGGTCTGGTTCGGCGTGCTGCTGTGCGTGAACATGCAGACCAGCTTCATGCACCCACCGTTCGGCTTCGCGCTGTTCTACCTGCGCGGCATCGCAGACACGCTGTTCAAGGAAAAGCGGATCGAGAAACCGATCCTGTCCAAGGACATCTACCTGGGATCGATCCCATGGGTGATCATGCAGCTGATCCTGGTGGCGATCGTGATCTTCGTGCCAGAGACTGTCACCGCCTTCCTCGACAAGGAGGTGGCCATCGACCTGGACAAGGTGCAGATCGAATCTCCAGCCGGCGCGTTCGACGACAAGGCCGCCAGCATGGACGGCATCGAGCAGGCCAAGCCGGATGCGGCGGGAGCCAAGCCTGCCGAAGGCGCCGAAGTCGACCCGATGAAGGCGCTGGAAGAAGCCGCCAAGGGCACCAACAAGCAGCCCTGATCCACTTCGACATCTGCCTCAAGAGCCACCCGCCGGGTGGCTCTTTTTTCTGGAAAGCAACCAACCCATGAACGCCGAACCCTCTGCAGCAGACTCCCTGCGCTTTGAGCAACCCGTCATTGGCCCTGCCTATGGGCGCGTCTACAAGCTGCTGCTGCTGTTCTGCCTGGCAGCGCTGACCGTCTGGGGTGCACGACTGGCCCTGCAGTTGCCGGCCTCGCAGTTGCGGTCACCCTTGACGCTCTGGGGCCTGTGCGGCTTCCTGGTGGTGCTGTACATGGGCATCGTCCTGTTGCGCAGCACCACCACCGTGGGACCGGATCAACTGCGCCAGGCATGGTTCTGGCGCAAGGAAGTGCCGCTGGCGGCCATCAGCGATGCGCGCCTGATGCGCTGGCGCGGCCTGGAGTGGCTGGTGGCGCCTCGCCTGTATGTGCGGTCCGGCCCTGGCCCCTGGATCGGCTACCACGGTGCCAGCCCCGAACTGTGGGCAGCGTTCGAGACAATCGCCCGCGCACGCACCGGGCGCTGAGTCCCGACCGGCCAACAAAAAAACCCCGCCGAGGCGGGGTTTTTTTGTTGGAATCACGCTGCAGATTACAGCTTGGCTGCCTGCATGTAGCGGTCGAACGTGGCTTCGGTGAAGCGGAACCACAGGTTCTGGTCCTTGCGGAAGGCGGAGTAGTCGGCGTACACCTTCTTCCACTTGGGGTTCTTGGCGCTGAGCTCGTCGTACAGGGCCATGGAGTGCTTGAAGGCTTCGTCCAGGATGACCTTGGAGAACGGCAGCACCTTGACGCCGGAACCCACGAGCTGCTTGAGCGCGTTGGGGTTGCGGCCGTCGTACTTGGCCTGCATGTCCACATGGGCGTAGGCCGAAGCGGCATCCAGAACCGCCTGGAATTCCTTGGGCAGCGCGGCGTAGGCCTTGCTGTTGACCAGCAGCGACAGCTGCGGGCCGCCTTCCCACCAGCCAGGGTAGTAGTAGTTCTTGGCAACCTTGTTGAAGCCCAGCTTCAGGTCGTCGTACGGGCCGATCCATTCGGCGGCGTCGATCGTGCCCTTTTCCAGCGCCTGGTAGATTTCGCCGCCGGGGATGTTCTGCGGCACCACGCCCATGCGCTCCATCACGCGGCCGGGGAAACCGCCGGTGCGGAACTTCAGGCCCTTGAGGTCTTCCAGCGTGTTGATTTCCTTGCGGTACCAGCCACCCATCTGGGCACCCGTGTTGCCCATCGGGAAGTTGACGATGTTGAATTCGTTATAGAACTCGCGCATCAGCTTCATGCCGTTGCCTTCGAACATCCAGGCCGTCATCTGGCGGCTGTTCATGCCGAAGGGAATGGCACAGTCCAGGGCGAAGGTTTCGTCCTTGCCGAAGAAGTAGTAGGGGGCCGTGTGGGCGCACTCGATCGAGCCCTGTTGCACGCCGTCCACCACGCCGAAGGCAGGCATCAGTTCACCGGCTGCGTGCACGGAGATGACGAACTTGCCACCGGTCATGTCGCTGACGTACTTCGAGAATGTGTCGGCGGCGCCGAAGATGGTGTCCAGCGACTTGGGGAAGCTGGAGGCCAGGCGCCAGCGGACGGCGGACTGCGCGTACACCGCCGGTGCGGTGCCGGCGGCCAGCACGCCGGCGATGCCTGCGTGCTTGATGAGGGAACGACGATCCATGTGATTTGACTCCGTGGTTGATTTCACGCCCGCCTTTTGGAGGCAGGGACTTCTACAGTCGAGGCCATTGTAGGAAGCGCCCCCCCCTCACCCGTGGGGGTTTTCCCTCGAAATGAGAGCAGCCGAGCGTGGGCATTCAGGCTTTTGCAAGCTTCCGCCTCGCTTTGATCTGTCAGGCGTGAAACGGCTTCACGCGCAGCGTGAAAAAAGTTACGCCGCGACCTTGAGGCCCGCAGTTCCGCCCAGCAAATCGGCAAACCGCTGGCGGATCGAGCGTTCGATGCCGGCTGCATCCAGACCGACATTGGCCAGCAGCTTGGCCGGGTCGCCGTGTTCGATGAACTCATCGGGCAGCCCCAGCTGCAGCACCGGCAGGCTGAGGCCTTCGGCCTGCAGGGCCTCCAGCACAGCACCGCCCGCGCCGCCCATGATGCAGCCCTCTTCCACCGTCACCAGCGCCTGGTGGCTCTGCGCCATCTCGCGCAGCAGGTCCATGTCCAGCGGCTTGGCCCAGCGCATGTTGGCCACGCTCAGGCCCAGCGCCTCGGCCGCCACCAGCGACGGATGCAGCAGGGTGCCAAAGGCCAGGATGGCGATGCCACGGCCGCGGCGGCGCACTTCCCCCTTGCCGAACGGCAGGCCGGCAAGGCTGGCCGGCACCACAGCGCCCACTCCGGAGCCACGCGGGTAGCGCACCGCCACGGGGTGATCCTGTTCGTAGGCCGTGGAAAGCAGCTGGCGCGTCTCCGCTTCGTCGGCGGGACAGGCGACCGACATGTTCGGGATGCAGCGCAGGAAGGCGATGTCGTAGGCACCCGCGTGGGTGGCGCCATCGGCGCCCACCAGGCCCGCGCGGTCCAGCGCGAACACCATCGGCAGCTTCTGCAGCGCCACGTCGTGGATCAGCTGGTCGTAGGCACGCTGCAGGAAGGTGGAGTAGATCGCGACCACCGGCTTCATGCCTTCGCAGGCCAGGCCGGCAGCGAAGGTCACCGCGTGCTGCTCGGCGATGCCAACGTCGAAATAGCGCTCCGGGAAACGGCGGTGGAACTCCACCATGCCCGAGCCCTCGCGCATGGCGGGCGTGATGCCGACCAGCTTGTCGTCCTTCTCGGCCATGTCGCACAGCCAGTGGCCGAACACCTGGGTGAAGGTGGGCTTGGGTGGCGTGGCGGGCTTGACCAGGCCCACGGCGGGATCGAACTTGCCGGGGCCGTGGTAGGCCACCGGATCGGCCTCGGCCTGCTTGTAGCCCTGGCCCTTCTTGGTCACGACATGCAGGAACTGCGGGCCGTCGCCGTGTTCGATCAGGTGCCGAACGTTCTCCAGCGTCGGGATCAGCGAGTCGAGGTCGTGGCCGTCGATCGGGCCGACGTAGTTGAAGCCGAACTTCTCGAACAGGGTTGCCGGCACCACCATGCCCTTGGCATGTTCCTCCAGCCGCTTGGCCAGTTCGAACAGCGGAGGCGCGCCCTTGAGCACGGTCTTGCCAACGTTCTTGGCGGCCGCGTAGAACTGGCCGCTCATCAGCTGCGCGAGGTAGCGGTTGAGCGCGCCCACCGGCGGCGAGATCGACATGTCGTTGTCGTTGAGGATCACCAGCAGGCGGCCGTGTTCGACTCCCGCGTTGTTCAGTGCCTCGAAGGCCATGCCCGCGGTCATGGCGCCGTCGCCGATGATCGCGATCGAGTGACGGCTCTCGCCCTTCATCTTCGCCGCCAAGGCCATGCCCAGCGCGGCCGAGATGCTGGTGGACGAATGGCCGACACCGAAGGTGTCGTACTCGCTCTCGTCGCGGCGCGGGAAACCGCTGACGCCGCCCTGCTGGCGCAATGTGCTCATGCCCTCACGGCGACCGGTCAGGATCTTGTGCGGATAGGTCTGGTGGCCCACGTCCCAGACCAGACGGTCTTCGGGCGTGTTGAACACATAGTGCAGCGCCACGGTCAGTTCGACCGTGCCCAGGTTGGAGCTGAGGTGGCCGCCGGTCTTGGACACGCTGTCGAGCACGAAGGCTCGCAGCTCGTCGGCCAGGGGGCGCAGCTGCGCGCGACTGAGACGGCGCAGGTCGGCCGGCGATTCGATGGTGGACAGGAGGTTGCTCATGGCGAGGTGGGGTTCGCTGCGCAGCGATGCGTCCGGAAATCAGGAAACACGGCGGCCAACCCAGTCGGCCAGCGCGTGCAAGGTGTCGGTGTGGGCCAGACCGCTGGCGTCCAGCGCACGGTGCGCCTGGTCCAGCACCTGGTCGGCATAGTCTTGAGCGCCATCCAGACCCATCAGGGAGACGAAGGTCGGCTTGTCGCTGGCGGCGTCCTTGCCGGCGGTTTTGCCCAGCGTGGCGGAATCGGTGGTGACGTCCAGGATGTCGTCGACCACCTGGAAGGCCAGGCCGAGACTGGCGCCGTAGACCGAGAGATGGGCCTGCACGGCGGCGTCGACGGAGCCGGTCGACACGCCCATCATCACGCTGGCCTGCAACAGGGCGCCAGTCTTGAGCCGGTGCATGGCTTCCAGTGCCGGACGGTCCAGGGCGATGCCCACGCTGGCTAGGTCGACCGCCTGCCCTCCGGCCATGCCGGTGGCGCCGGCCGCCTGGGCCAGCTGGCGGCACAGGCGCGCCGACAGCGTGCCAGCCATGGACCCGTCGTCGGGCACGAGCAACTCGAACGCCAGCGCCTGCAGGGCGTCTCCGGCCAGCAGGGCCTGTGCTTCGCCAAACTTCACGTGCACGGTGGGTTTGCCCCGGCGCAGCACGTCGTTGTCCATGCAGGGCATGTCGTCGTGGACCAGCGAATAGGCATGGATCAGTTCAACCGCACAGGCTGCTCGCATCGCCGCCGCCGCATCGCCCTGCACCGCCTCGCAGGCGGCCAGTGCGAGCAAGGGGCGCAAGCGCTTGCCGCCGTCGAGCACCGCATAGCGCATGGCTTCGCCCAGGCCGGCCGGCGCATCGGCGGACACCCAGGCCGACAGAGCCTGCTCGATGCGCTCCTGCTGCAGCGAGCGCCAGGCGACGAAGCTGGCGTTGTCTGAAAGCACCGCGCTCATTGGCTGTCCCAGGGTTTGAGTTCGCCGCCTTCGAGCACCTTGATCTGGTTCTCCACCGCTTCCAGCCGCGAGCGGCAGAAAGAAAGCAGTTCCGCGCCACGCTGGTAGCGCGTCAGCAGCTGGTCCAGCGGCAACTGCCCGCCTTCAAGCTGGGCAACCAGTTGCTCCAGTTCGCCAAGCGCAGCTTCATAGCTGCTGGCCACGGGCTCGGTGCGTTCTGGCGCACGGGCGCTGCGGGGGGCTTTCGCGGGACTGGAGGATGTCATTCGTAGGGGGTAGGTGACCTGGCGCGGACAAACGCGGATTTTATCCACCGCACGGTCTTGTGGCCCGAACCCACCCTGGCCACAGGGTCCGCAAGGGTACAATCCCGCCTCTTTTTTGTTCAACTGACGGGCCTCATACGCCCGGAGGGACGCAGCACTTCACCCACCCCGCGCCGATCGTTCACCCGTTACGCGCTCCTGCCCCTTCATAGGGGGAGTCTTTAGGTCAAGACCACCATGTCTGATTTGAGTCTTCAACTCCAGCAGGCCGAAAGCCAATTGCCGGTTTCCAGCTATTTCGACGAGGCATTGTTCCGACGGGAACTTGAAACGATCTTCCAGCGCGGGCCCCGCTACGTGGGGCATGCCAACGCCGTTCCCGAGATCGGCGACTACCACGCCCTGCCCCACGAGGGCGAAGGCCGTGCGCTGGTGCGCACCGCCAACGGGGTGGAACTGGTGTCCAACATCTGCCGCCACCGCCAGGCAGTGATGCTCAAAGGCCGCGGCAACCTGGGCCAGAACGCCAAGGGCCACAGCGGCGGCCACATCGTCTGCCCCTTGCACCGCTGGACCTACAACGGTGGCCAGAACGCCGACAGCAAGCTCGGCAGCCTGCTGGGCGCACCGCATTTTTCGCACGATCCCTGCCTGGACCTGAACCGCTACGCCCTGCGCGAGTGGAACGGTCTGCTGTTCGAGGACAACGGCCGCAACATCGAAGCCGACCTGGCCGGCATGGGGCCGCGCGCGGCGCTGAACTTCGACGGCATGGTGCTCGACCATGTCGAGCTGCATACCTGCAACTACAACTGGAAGACCTTCATCGAGGTCTACCTGGAGGACTACCACGTCGAGCCCTTCCACCCCGGGCTGGGACAGTTTGTGACCTGTTCCGACCTGCGCTGGGAGTTCCAGCCGGAGTACTCGGTGCAGACCGTGGGCGCGCAGAACCTGCTCGGGCAGGCCGGCAGCCCGGTCTACCAGCGCTGGCACCAGCAGCTGATGCAGTACCGCAATGGCGCGGCGCCCGAACACGGCGCGATCTGGCTAACCTACTACCCGCACATCATGGTCGAGTGGTACCCGCACGTGCTCACCGTTTCGACCCTGCACCCGATCGGCGTCGACAAGACGCTGAACATGGTGGAGTTCTACTATCCCGAAGAGATCGCCGCGTTCGAGCGCGACTTCGTCGAGGCCCAGCGCGCGGCCTACATGGAAACCTGCGTCGAGGACGACGAGATCGCCGAGCGCATGGACGCCGGCCGCAAGGCCCTGCACCAACGCGGTGACAACGAAGTCGGTCCCTACCAGAGCCCGATGGAAGACGGAATGCAGCACTTCCACGAGTGGTACCGCACCCGGATGAGCACGCCCTGATGCAAGCGCTGTGGATGCTGCTGGCGGCGTTCCTGTTTGCCACCATGGGGGTGTGCATCAAGTTCGCCTCGGTGCATTTCAACAGCTTCGAGATCGTCTTCTACCGCGGCCTGTTCGGCGTCGCGTTCCTCTGGTGGGTCACCCGCGCCCGCGGCGTCTCGCTGCGCACGACGGTTCCGTCCATGCACGTGTGGCGCAGCATCGTGGGCACGCTCTCGCTGACCGCCTGGTTCTATTCCATCGCCATCCTGCCGCTGGCCACCGCGATGACGCTCAACTACATGAGCAGCATCTGGATCGCGGCCTTTCTGCTCGGTGGTTCGCTGCTGATGCAGGGCCGTGATCTCGCCGTGCTGCGCCAGGGACCGCTGTTTGCCACCGTGCTGGCCGGCTTTGCGGGCGTGGCCATGGTGCTGCGCCCCACCATCGCGCCCGAACAGCTGATCGGCGCGCTGGTGGGCCTGGCATCGGGCGTGACCTCGGCGCTGGCCTATCTGCAGGTCTCGGCCTTGTCCAGGGTCGGCGAGCCGGAGACCCGCACCGTGTTCTATTTCTCCCTGGGCGCAGTGTTGGCCGGGGCGCTGGGCATGGTGTTTGTCGGCATGTCCCCGTGGCATTGGCCCGCCGCGCTGTGGCTGCTGCCCATCGGCCTGCTCGCGGTGCTGGGCCAGTTGTGCATGACCCGCGCCTATGCCAGCGGCGCCACCCTGGTGGTCGCCAACCTGCAGTACTCGGGCATCGTGTTCGCCGGCATCTACAGCCTGACCGTGTTCGGCGACCAGATGCCGCTGATTGGCTGGCTGGGCATGGGACTGATCATCGTCAGTGGCATCACCGCCACCGTGCTGCGCGAACGCACGGTGCCCCACGCACCGGCCGAAGAACACTGATGGCGTGCGCGGCTGCACGCCGAGGCGCCCTGTGTAGGCCTTTGGTGTGATCGCCTTGCGCGTCGCTCTGCACCAGAATGCAGAGCATGTTCTCCACCCTTATTTCCTCCCCCCAGCTGCAGGGGCTGATCGACAGCGGCCAGCCCCTGCTGGTCATGGACTGCAGCTTTGACCTGACCAATCCCGCCGCCGGGCGCCAGCAGTTCGAGTCCTCGCACCTTCCCGGTGCGGTGTACGTCGATCTGGACGAGCACCTCAGCGACAAGACCGGCAGCGACCGTGCCAGTGGCGGGCGACACCCGCTGCCATCGCGCGAAACATTCGCCAGGCGGCTGCAGGCGCTGGGTCTGGGCTCGCAGATGCAGGCCGTCGTCATGGACCGCCAGGGCGCCAACTACTGCGGCCGGCTGTGGTGGATGCTCAAGTGGTGCGGCCATGAATCGGTGGCGGTGCTCGATGGCGGCCTGCCCGCCTGGCAGGCCAGCGGCGGCACTGTCGCGGCGGGCCCTTCGGCGCCTGTCGCCGGCACCGATGGATCGTTCCATTTGCGCGCACCTCTGGCGTGGACCCTGGATGCCCAGGAGCTGGCCCGGCAACTGGGTCACCCCGACCTGACCGTGATCGATGCGCGGGGTGCTGCCCGCTTCCGCGGCGAGGTCGAACCGCTGGACCCGGTCGCCGGTCACATCCCCGGGGCGCTCAACCGCCCGTTCACCGACAACCTTGGCCCGGACGGTCTGTTCAAGCCGCCGGCCCAGTTGCGGGCCGAGTTCGAACAGCTGCTGGCCGGGCGCGACCCCGCCAGCGTGGTTCACCAGTGCGGCAGCGGCGTGAGCGCCGTTCCGAACCTGCTGGCGATGGAGATCGCGGGACTGGGCCGAAGCAGGCTCTTTCCCGGCAGCTGGAGCGAGTGGTGCAACACGCCGGGACTGCCTTGTGCCCGGAGTCAAGTTTCCGCCGCCTGAGCCGAAACAGGGGATGCCCGTAAACACATCCACGCCAGCAAATCTGCCAGGGCAGCCCCTCCCCGCCTCCAAGTGACCGCCATCGAACCGTCCTCACACGCGACAACCCAGCTCGCGTTTCGCGCTGCGACGATGCGGGTGATCGCGTGGTTGATCGCGGGCGCCGCCACGGTCGTCGGGCCGCTGGTCTACCTCTCCAGCCCCAATCCCATGGAAACGTGGGCCACAGCGGCGTTGGCCGTCATTGGCTGGGTCACCGTATTGCTGCTGCGGCGGGGATACAGCAGCTACATGCCACATCTGGTCGTGTACTCGGTGCTGACCGCCGCGAGCCTGCAGGTGCTGGCATTCGGGTCGGTGCGCACTGCCGGTGGCTTCCTGTTTGTCGCGGCCGTGGCAGGCGCCGGCATCTTCCTGGGCCGCACGGCGCTGATCGGATCGGTGCTGTACAGCGTGACCTCGTTGGGCCTGCTCACCGTGGCAGAGCTCCGGGGCTGGCTGAAGACGCCCAACTTCCAGGTGGGTGTCAAGGTCTGGCTCACACACGCCACCGTCCTCAGCGTGATCGCGGTGCTGGTGTACTACAGCCGCAGCCGGGCACAAATGGCGTTCGACGCGCAGGTGGCGGAGCTGGAGCACCGCAAGCGCATCGAACAGGAACGCGACCTCAGCAACGAGCGCTTCGCCCGCATCTTCCGCACCAGCCCCAGCCCCATGCTGGCGCAATCGGCGCGCAGCGGAGCCATCCTGGACGTGAACCCGGCCTTCGAGCGCTGCTACCGCTACACGCGCGACCAGTTGCTCGGCCGCGCCGACACCTTCCTCTGGGCCGAACCGGAACAGCGCGCTGCCTATCTGCGGCGCCTGTTCGCGGACCGGCGTGCCGATCAGGAACACGTCACCGGCCTGCGCAGCGACGGCAGCCACTTCGAGGCCCTGATCTCCAGCGAGATGGGCAACGACCCGCAGGACCTGCTGATCATCACCACCGTGACCGACATCACTGAGCAGGACCAGGCGGTCGAGCGCCTGCGCCGTTCCGAGGAGCGCTTCGCCAAGGCGTTCAACTTCAGCCCTCTGAAGATGACCATCACACGGGTGAGCGATGGCACCTTCGTCGAGGTGAACCAGGCAAGAGATCCTGTACAGGGGCTCTACAGAAACGATCTGCTGGGGAAAACCACCCTGGAGGTCGGTGGCTGGCTCAGTCCAAGGGATCGCCAGGTATTCGTCGAGCGCATCTTGCGCGAGGGTCATGTCAGCGGCTACGAAATACAGATGAGGCACGTCGATGGCAGCGTGATCGACGCCAAGATGTGGGCCGAACTGATCGAAATCGATGGTGAGGATTGCATCCTTTCCTGTTTCGTCAACACCGCGGAAGAAAAGCGCCGCGAGGCCCTGCTGCTCAGCGTCGCGCAAGGCATGGCGGGGCAGACCGGCGAGGCCTTCTTCTCCGCGCTGACCCGCCATGTCGCTTTGACGCTCAAGGCCGATCTGGTGGTGGTCGGAGAACTGGAGGACGATGGAAGCATCGAAACTCTGGCGGCCTGGAAAGACGGCACGGCGCTCCCCCATTTCCGCTACGACCCGTCGCTGACCCCCTGCGGAGACACCCTTCGGGGGCCAGACCTGCGCTACCTGGAACACGGACTGGACGCGGCCTACCCGCAGGTGGCCGTGCTCACCGGTGTCCAGGGTGAGGCGCACATCGGTCAGCGCCTGCACGACCAGGACGGCACCGTGACCGGCGTGCTGCAAGCCCTGTGGCGCCAGCCGATCACCCTCAACGCCGAAATGACGGCCCTGATGTCGATCTTTTCGAGCCGGGCCGCCGCGGAGCTGATACGGCTGCGGCGCGAGCGGGAAATCCAGCAGCTCAACGCGACCCTGGAGCAGCGGGTGCGCCTGCGCACGGCGGAACTGGAAAAGCTCAACGCCGAGCTCGACTCCTTCGCCTACTCCGTCTCGCACGACCTGAAATCACCGCTGCGGGCCATCGACGGATTCACCCGCCTGCTGGGCGAACAACTGGAAGGTCGTCTTTCCGCGGACGAAGAGCAGCTGTTCCATCGGGTGCTGGCCTCGACCAGGCGCATGAGCACCCTGATCGCCGACCTGCTGGCCCTGGCCCGGGTCAGCCAGGGCGAACTGGAGCTGGGCCAAACCAACCTCAGCGACATCGCCGAACAGGTGATGCAGGCGGAACAGGCCAAGCAGCCGCAACGTGTCATTTCCTGGGGAATCGAGCCTGGCCTGTCGTGCCTCTGCGATCCGCGGCTGGCCCGCATCGTGCTGGAGAACCTGCTGGGCAACGCCGTGAAATACACCCGCGACCAGCCCGCGCCGATGATCGAACTGCGGCGCCTGCGCGAGGACGGTGCCCGCCCCGGCAGCTTCGTCGTGCGCGACAACGGTGTCGGCTTCAACATGGCCTACGCCGACAAGCTGTTCAAGCCGTTCCAGCGCCTGCACCAGCCCAGCGAATTCGAAGGCACCGGCATCGGACTCGCGACGGTGCACCGCATCGTCGAGCGCCACGGTGGCCACATCGAAGGCGTGTCCCACCCCGGACAAGGTGCCGAGTTCCGCTTTTCGCTCACCCCTGCAGCATCCCGCCTGTGACATCCTTCTATTCCAGCGACCCGCTGGCACCCGACCAGCCCTTGCACCTGCAGCAATACCAGGAGCGTTCGCTGCTGGCGCTGCTGATCTGCATCGGCATCGCGGGGCCATTGGTGTCGTTCGGTGTCTACCTGCGCGATGGCATCGGTCCGCTCACCTGGGTGGCGATCGCATTGACGCTGTGCACCTATGGCCTGTTGCTGCTCTACCTGCGCGGCCCGCGGCGGCTCGTGGCCACGCTGCTGGTCTACATGCTGATCATTGCCTCCGGCGCCGCCACCGCTGCACATGGCACGGTCCGCAGCATGGCCATCCTGGTGATGATGGCCGCCGTGGTGGGTTCGGGCATCCTGCTCTCGCGCCGCAACATGATCGTCAGCGCGGCGCTGGGCATCGTGTTGCTGGCCGTCCTCAACGTGGCCGAGAACGCCGGCATGCTGCCAGTGCCGCCGGTGCACACCGGCTGGGCGGTCTGGATCACGCAGACCGTGGTGCTGGTCAGTCTGGTGATCACGGTCAACTTCGGACGGCGGCGCCTGATCGACTCCTACCACACCCAGCACATCACGCTTGAGCACGCTCGCGAGGTCGAGCACCTGCTGCGGCTGAGCCAGGCGCGCTTCCAGGCCCTGTTCCGCAGCACGCCGGCCGCCTGCCTCGTGCAGTCGCTCGCCACCGGTGACGTGATCGACGCCAACGAAGCCTTCCAGTCGCTGTTCGGCCACCGGCAGAAGGACCTGGTGGGGCACCGCCCTCCTCGGCTGTGGGCCGACCTGGACGAATACACCGCCTTCCGCCGGGCCATCGATGGCCAGGGACGCGTGTCCGGCATGCCGGTGCGCGCACTGCGGCGCGATGGCAGCGTCTTCCACGCCACGATCTATGCCGAGGTGACCGACAGTGGCAGCGAAAAGCTGTTGATCGCGGTGGTGATCGACGTCTCGGCCGAAGTCGCCTCGCGCCACGAACTGGAGCAGTCGCGCGACCGATTCTCCAAAGCCTTCAATTTCAGCCCGTTGGGCATGACCATCACCCGTCTGCGCGACGGCATGTTCGTCGAGGTCAACCCCTCCAACGAACGCGTGCTGGGGTGGAACCGGGCCGATTTCGAGGGCAAGACCGCGACCGAGGTCGGCGTGTGGGTCAGCGATGCCGACCGGCAGCGCTACGTTGAAACCCTGCAGCGCGATGGCCGGCTGCAAGCCCTCGAAACCCGCATGCGCACCAAGTCCGGCTCCGTGGTCGACGTGCGGGTCTGGGCCGAGATCATCGAAATCGACAACGAGCCCTGCGCACTGTCGTTCACCCTGAACGTGGCCGACGAAAAGCGCCGCGAAGCCATGCTGCTGAACGTGGCCAAGGGGGTGTCGGGCGAGACCGGCGAGGCTTTCTTCCGTTCACTGGTCGAGAGACTGGCCAGCGCCATCGGCGCGGACGGCGTGATGGTCGGCGAGGTCGATGCCAGCCATCAGCTGAACACGCTGGCAACGGTCTGGGACGGCGTGCTGCAGCCCAACGTCAGCCATGAGTTGCAGGACACCATGTGCGAACAGGCGCTGCAGCAGCCGGAACTGCTGCGGTTCCATAGCCCCACGGCCACCCACCTGCCGCTGGTGCCACCGTTTGTCGAAACCGGGCTGCGCGCCTTCGTCGGCCTGCCGCTGCGCGACGCCGACGGCTCGGCGGTCGGCCTGCTCACCGCCGTCTGGCGCCAGACGCCGCCGCAGGACTCGCAGATCGACGCCCTGCTGACCATCTTCGCCAGCCGCTGCAACGCCGAGCTGCTGCGGCTGCAGCGCGACCGCGAAATCCGCAAGCTGCACGACACCCTGGAGCAGCGCGTGGCCGCCCGCACAGCCCAGCTGCAATATCTCAACCGCGAGCTGGATGCCTTCGCCTACACCGTCTCGCACGACCTGAAGTCGCCGCTGCGATCGATCGACGGCTTCAACCACCTGCTGCGCGAACAGCTGGCCCCGCGCCTGACGCCCGACGACGAACTGCTGTTCGAGCGGGTGGACGCCTCGGTGCAGCGCATGAACCGGCTGATCACCGACTTGCTCGCACTGGCGCGCGTGAGCCAGGGCACGCTGCAGCGCATGCACACCGACATCAGCGAGCTGGCCCAGGACGTGATCCGGCAGGAGCGCCACCGGGACCCGACGCGGCAGGTGAGGATCGACATCGACCAGGGACTGATCGCCGACTGCGACCCGCGGCTGGCGCACATCGTGCTGGAGAACCTGCTGGGCAACGCCTGGAAATACACGCGCCACACGGCCGAACCGCACATCACGCTGCGGCTGGAGCACGCCGCCAATGGCGGCCCGGCGGTTTTCTGCATCGAAGACAACGGTGCCGGCTTCGATCCCTCGCGCGCCGACCGCCTGTTCAAGGCCTTTACCCGCCTGCACGCCAGCAACGAGTTCGAGGGCTCGGGCATCGGCCTGGCCACGGTGCGGCGCATCCTGGAGCGCCACGGCGGCCACATCCGCGGCGAAGGCGCTGTCGGTCAGGGCGCGCGCTTCGAGTTTTCCTTCGGCAGTGGCGCCCTGCACTGAGCGCCGCTGGAGGCCGCTCAGTGCGAGTGGGCCATGCCGCTGACCAGCGACACCAGGGCAATGCCGGCCAGCAGCCAGGCCACCTGCGCCACCGTCTCCCGCATGCCCAGGCGCTTCTGCAGCTGGGGAATCAGGTCGGCCAGCGCCACATAGACGAAGCTGCTGGAGGCCGCGACCAGGAAGTACGGCAGGTAGTCGTGCAGCTGTTCGAGCAGGAAATAGCCCACCAGGCCGCCCAGCGCGGTCACCGTGCCCGCCAGCGACACCTTCACCAGCGCCGCACGCCGGGTGCGCGAGGTCTGCTGCAGCACCACCAGATCGCCCATGTGGTGCGGCACCTCGTGCGCCAGCACCGCCAGCGCCGTCACCATGCCCAGCCGCATGTCGGCGACAAAGGCCGAGGCGATCAGGATGCCGTCGCCAAAGGCATGCACGCTGTCGCCCGCCAGTACCGTCCAGCCGCCCGAGCGCTGGCCGTGGTCGTGGTGATCCGCGTGACCGTGTTCATGCCCGTGGGCATGGTCGTGACCGTGGTCGTTCGGCAGGCCCTCTGCGACGCCATGGTGGTGTTCGTGGCCGTGGTGCCAGAGCTCTGCCTTGTCCAGCAGGAAGAAGAACACCAGACCACCCAGCAACAGGCCGAACAGCGTGTGCGCGTCGGCCTGGCTTTCGAAGGCTTCGGGCAGCAGGTGCATGAAGGCGGTCGCCATCAGCGCGCCGGCCGCCAGGCTGAGCATGTGCTGGGTGAACCGCGCTAGCATCGCCATGCCCAGCACGGCGGCCAGCCACACGCTGCCCACGCCGGCCGCCACGGTGCCCAACAAAATCGCAATCAGGGTCATCAGAATCCGTCCGCCAAAAGAAAGGGCCGCAACCGCGGCCCCGATGTGGGAGTCGGCAGCGCCGTGGTCAGGCCACGCCGTTCTGCTGGAACCAGGCCAGCGCCCGCTTCCATCCGTCTTCGGCCGGCTCCTTGCGGAAACTCGGCCGGTAGTCGGCGTGAAAAGCGTGCGGCGCCTCCGGGTACACCACAAAGTTCGAGGCCTTGGCCGCGGCATTGCCGGCCGCCAAGGCAGATTTCATCTTATCAACCGTGTCAAGCGGGATGCCGGTGTCGGCGCCGCCATACAGACCCAGCACCGGGCCGTAAAGCTTGGCCGCAATGTCGACCGGATGCTTGGGCGTCAGCTCGCTGGCCTGACCGACCAGCCGCCCGTACCAGGCCACGCCCGCCTTGACCGCCGGGTTGTGCGCGGCGTAGAGCCAGACCTGGCGGCCACCCCAGCAGAAACCGGTCACGCCCAGCTTGCTGGTGTCGCCGCCGTTGGCTGCGGCCCATTTCACCGTGGCGTCCAGATCGCCCATGACCTGGGCATCGGGCACCTTGCCGATCACTTCGGACATCAGCTTGGCAATGTCGCCATAGCCCTTGGCGTCGCCCTGGCGCACAAACAGCTCGGGCGCAATGGCCAGATAGCCCGCCTTGGCAAAGCGGCGCGCGGTGTCGGCGATGTACTCGTGCACGCCAAAGATCTCCGACAGCACCAGCACCACTGGCAGGCCGGTCTTGCCGGCCGGCGCCGCGCGGTAGGCCGACAGCTTGAAGCCGTTGACGTCGATCGTGACCTCGCCGACGGTCAGGCCATCGGCAGAAGTCTTGACCGCGGTCTGGGCCAGCGTGGGCAGGACGGCGGCCGCATAGCCCACGCCGAGCGCAGCCTTGAGGGCGGTCCGGCGGTTGGCCTGCCCTCGGGCGGGATCGGCGTCGATGAGGGCATGTCCGTCGGTGATCAGGTCGGTGTTCAGCATCGGGGGCTCCTTGCGGTGGTGGGTGGAAACGTCGGGTCAGGATGGAAAGGGCGTGGCGCCCCGGAAGTGGACCGACAAACCGGCCCGAGGTTCCCGGACGCCCGAAACCATCCTCCGGGTGGGGCTTGTCACCCAACCGCAAAGCCCCGACCATCGGCCGGAATCACTCGCGGGGAGGCGACATGATCCAGACCGGGCCCATTCTGCAGTTTCTCGGATGCCAGAGCGGCGTCTGGGGCATCAGCCTGCTGGTGATCTGCGACGCAGACGACCCCCAACCCGCCCTGCGTCTCAAGGGTGCCGCCGAGCTGGTCGACGGCCGCAGCGGCACGGTGCCCGGCCTGTCAGCAACCGCCTGGCGTTTCGACATCGCGGTGAAACAGACCGCGGCGGCACAGACCGTCGACTACCGCGTGGCCGGCCAGGACCACCAGTTCCAGGTGCCCGCACTCGGCGCCACCCCGGCCATTGCCTATTTCTCCTGCAACGGTTTCTCCGACGCCCGCGCCCGCAAGACCACCCGCCAGCCCAACGCCATGTGGGACCGTCTTGACCGGCTGCACCGCGAGCGCGACACCGTGGGCGACACCCGGTTCGGCCCGCTGGAGCTGCTGCTGATGGGCGGCGACCAGATCTACAGCGACGAGATCTGGTCGGTGGTCGACGAGCTGCGCGTCTGGAGCGGCCTGGACTGGCACACCCGCAGCACGCTCCCCCTGACCGCCGGCCTGCGCGCCGCACTGAAGAAGCACTTTGCGACCTGCTACCTCGAACGCTGGAGCCAGCCCGCCACCGCCCGGCTGCTGGCCTCGGTGCCCAGCGTGATGATGTGGGACGACCACGACATCATCGACGGCTGGGGCTCACACCCCGCCGACCTCCACGCCAGCCCGGTGTTTCAGGGCATCTTCGCCGCCGCGCGCGAGGCTTTCGAGTTGTTCCAGCGCCAGATGCTCGGCGCCCCGCCGCCGGCCACCCTGCCCGGCCAGCCGTCGCACCACAGCGCCTACCGTTTCGGTGACACTGCGCTGCTGGTGCTCGACACCCGCAGCGAACGCCAGCCGGCCCACGTCCGCACAACCACCGACGGCGCCACGCACCTGATGCCCGAACAGGTCATCAGCCCGACCGGCTGGACAGCGGTCTATGCCTGGCTCGACCAGCAACGGGCGACCGGCGACTTGCGCCATCTGCTGGTGATGAGCAGCATCCCGGTCATGCACCCGGGTTACGCGCAGCTGGAAAGGATGCTCGGCGCCCTGCCCGCGATCGAAGAACTCGAAGACGACCTGCGCGACCATTGGACCAGTCCGGCGCACCAGGCCGAGCGTCTGCGGCTGGTCCACCGCCTGCTGGATGCGGCACACAGCGGTGTCCGGATCACCATGCTCTCGGGCGATGTGCATGTGGCTGCCACCGCCGTCATCGAGCGGGACCAGCCCGATCTGCCAATGCCCCAACGCAGCCTGGTGCAACTCACCGCCAGCGGCATCACCCACCCCGCCCCGCCTGGCGTGGCGCGTTACTTCCTTGAGCAAGCCTGTCTGGAGACTGAAACGCTGGAACCGGGCATCACCGGCCGCATGGACCCCTTGCCCGGCAACGGGCGACGGGTTCTCGGTTGCCGCAACTTCCTGACCCTGCAGGCCGACCCGCCCGGCGGACAGGGGCGGCTGTGGGCCAACTGGTGGGCCGAAGGCGAGCCGCAGCCGATGACGCAAGTGATCCAGCCGGCCCGCTGACCCGTTGGTGCGCGCTAGGGGTCAGTGCGCCTGGTCCCAGTTGGGACCAACGCCGACCTCGGCCAGCAGCGGCACCTTCAGATCGGCGACCGCGGCCATCAGGCGCGGGATCTCCACACGCAGCCAGTCCACCTCGGCTTCAGGCACCTCGAACACCAGTTCGTCGTGCACCTGCATGATCATCCGGGTGCCCTTGCCCTGATCGTCCAGCGCTTTCTGCACCGCCACCATGGCCAGCTTGATCAGGTCGGCCGCCGTGCCCTGCATGGGCGCGTTGATGGCCTGGCGCTCCAGCGCGGCCAGCTTGGCGCCCTTGGCATTCTGGATATCGGGCAGCACCAGCTTGCGGCCGAACACGGTTTCCACGTAACCCTGCTGCTTGGCCAGCTCGCGGGTGTCGTCCATGTACTGCTTGACGCCGGCAAAGCGCGCGAAATAGCGGTCGATATAGGTCTTGGCCGCCGCGTTCTCGATGCCCAGCGACTTGGCCAGGCCGAAGGTGCCCATGCCGTAGATCAGGCCGAAGTTGATGGTCTTGGCGTAGCGGCGCTGTTCGCTGCTGACCTCGGCCGGCGTGATGCCGAACACCTCGGCCGCGGTGGCGCGGTGCACGTCGTGGCCTTCGTGGAAGGCGCGCAGCAACGCGTGGTCGTCGCTCAGGTGGGCCATGATGCGCAGCTCGATCTGCGAGTAGTCGGCGCTGGCGATCACGTGGCCCGGCGCGGCGACAAAGGCCTCGCGCACCTTGCGGCCTTCTGCGGTGCGGATCGGAATGTTCTGCAGGTTTGGGTCGTTGCTGGACAGGCGCCCGGTCACGGCCACCGCCTGCGCGTAGTGCGTGTGGACTCGGCCTGTGCGCGGATTCGCCAGCTGCGCCAGCTTGTCGGTGTAGGTGCCCTTGAGCTTGATGAGGCTGCGGTGCTCCAGGATCTTGGCCGGCAGCGGGTAGTCCTCGGCCAGCTTCTCCAGCACTTCTTCGTCGGTGCTGCGCGCGCCGGTAGCGGTCTTCTTGATCACCGGCAGACCCAGCTTGTCGAAGAAGATCTCGCCCAGCTGCTTGGGGCTGCTGAGGTTGAACGGCTGGCCCGCAATTTCGTACGCTTCCTGCTCCAGCGCGAAGATGCGCTGGCCCAGTTCGTGGCTCTGCTTGGCCAGCGTGGGCGCGTCGATCAGCACGCCGTTGCGCTCGATGCGGTAGAGCGTCTCGCTGCTGGCAATTTCCAGTTCGTAGATGAACTTCAGTTTCGCGTCGGCTTCGATCTGCGGCCATAGCACGCGGTGCACGTCCAGCGTCTGGTCGCTGTCTTCGCACGAGTACTCGGCCGCCTTGGCCACATCCACCTGCGCGAACGGAATCTGGTGCGCGCCCTTGCCGCACAGGTCTTCGTACCGGATGCCGCTGCGGCCCAGGTGGCGCTCGGCCAGGCTGGAGAGGCCGTGCGGCTTGTGCACTTCGAGCACATAGCTTTGCAGCATGGTGTCGTGCACATAGCCCTGCACCTCGATGCCGTGGTTGGCGAAGACGTGGCGGTCGTACTTGATGTGCTGGCCGAGCTTGTGTCTGGCCGGGTTCTCCAGCCAGGCTTTGAGTTTGGCGAGCACCTCGTCCAGCGGCAACTGCTCGGGTGCGTCCGGGCCCGCGTGCATGAGCGGGATGTAGGCCGCTTCGCCCGGCGTCACGCTGAACGAGATGCCGACGATGGTGGCGACCATTTCGTCCAGCGAGGTGGTTTCGGTGTCGATGGCGGTCAGGTCGGCGGTTTCGATCTTCGCCAGCCAGGCATCGAAGGCGTCCCAGGTGAGGATGGTGTCGTAGGCCAGGTTGCTGGTTCGCGGAGCGGCCGCGGAAGGCTCGGCGAACAGGTCGTTGGTGCCGCCCGGTGCGGCAGCGGGTGCCGGCGCAGGCGTTTCGCCACCACCCAGCGCCTTGGCCAGGCCCTTGAAGCCGTAGGTTTCGTAGAAGCTGCGCAGCGGCTCTTTTTGCGGCTCACCCATGCGCACCGCGTCCAGCGCGGGCAGCCCGGGCACCCAGCCATTGAGTTCGCAGTCGGTCTTGATGGTCAGCAGTTGGCGGCCGGTGGGCAGCCAGTCGATCGCTTTGCGCAACTTCTCGCCCACGGCGCCCTTGATCTGGTCCGCCTGCGCGATGAGGGCGTCCACTGAGCCATATTCCTGCAACAGCTTCACGGCGGTCTTGGGCCCCACGCCTTGCACCCCGGGCACGTTGTCGACCTGGTCGCCCACCAGCATCTGGTAGTCCAGCATCAGGCGCGCGGGCACACCGAACTCGGCCTCCACCCCGGCCAGATCGCGCAGCTTGCCGCTCATGGTGTCGATGATGGTGATGTGCTGATTGACCAGCTGCGCCAGGTCCTTGTCGCCGCTGCTGATCAGCACTTCGATGCCCTGGCTGGCGGCAGCCACGGCCAGGGTGCCGATCACGTCGTCGGCCTCGACGCCCGGCACGTCCAGCACCGGCCAGCCCGACAGCCGCACCACCTCGTGGATCGGCGTGATCTGGCTGCGCAGGTCGTCCGGCATCGGACTGCGCTGGGCCTTGTACTCGGGGTAGATCGCGTCGCGGAAGGTCGGGCCCTTGGCATCGAACACGCAGGCGGCCCAGGTCGACGGGTAGTCCTTGAGCAGCTTCTGCATCATGTTGATCATGATGCGGATGGCGCCGGTCTTGAGCACCGTGCCGTCGGGCAGGGTGGTGCTCATGGCCTCGCCGCCGGCGAAAAAGGCGCGGTAGAGGTAGCTGGAGCCGTCGACGAGCAGCAGGCGCGGGGTGGGCGTGGTGGATTCGGACATGGGGGGCATTGTCGGGGAAACCTGGGGAAAGCCGGCGCGGGTGGTACTGGCGGTCCGCGCCTACTTACAATGGGGCATGCGCGCCCTTTTCCTCTCCCTGTCCCGCCGTGTGTTGCCCGTCGTGGTCCTATGCGCAGCCTTGCCTGCCCTGGCCCAGACCGGCGCCGCCAAAGTCACCCCCGCCGAATCCGCTCCGCTGCCTGCGGGCGAGACCAAGGCGATCGAGCGCATCTCCCATGAAGACGCGCTCTCGCGCATCGAAGAAGTGCGCGTTGGCGGTGAAACCCGCAGCATCGACGTCAAGCCCAAGAACGGCGCGTCCGGCTACGAAATCAAGCCGCTGTCGGGTGCCGACAACCCCTCCGAAGGACAGGGCAGCACCGGGCGCAGCCGCTGGCGCATCCTCAGTTTCTGATTCCCCGATGGCTGTCTACACCGAAGTCCCGCAGGACGAAGCTGCGGCCTTGCTGCGCGCATTGAACCTGGGCGAGCTGACCGCACTGCGTGGCATCCATGGCGGCATTGAAAACACCAACTATTTCGCCACCACCGTGCTGGACGGCGTGGAAACCGAACATGTGCTGACCGTGTTCGAGCGCCTGGGCTTCGAGCAGCTGCCGTATTACCTGCGGCTGATGAAGCACCTGGCGACACGCGGCATTCCCGTGCCCGAACCGGCCGCCGACGCCAAAGGTGAGCTGCTGCACAAGCTGCAGGGCAAGCCCGCCGCCGTGGTCAACAAGCTGCACGGCCGTAGCGAACTCGCTCCCGCCGTCGCGCACTGCACCGCGGTGGGTGCGATGCTGGCGCGCATGCACCTGGCCGGGCGCGATTTCGAGTTGCAGCAGCCCAACCTGCGTGGACTGCCCTGGTGGAACGAGACCACCCCGGTCGTGCTGCCCCACCTCGATGCCGACCAGAGTGCACTGCTGAAGGCCGAACTCGCGTTCCAGAACCACGTCGCCAGCCTGCCCGCGTACAAGGCCCTTCCGCGCGGACCGGTGCACGCCGACCTGTTCCGCGACAACGTGATGTTCGACGGCGAGACGCTCTGCGGCTTCTTCGACTTCTACTTTGCCGGCAACGACAGTTTCCTGTTCGACCTCGCAGTGACGCTCAACGACTGGTGCATCTTCCACGGCGACCTCGGCGCCGATGGCATGCACGACGAAGCACGCGCGCAGGCGATGCTCGCGGCGTACCAGTCGGTGCGTCCGTTGTCCGCCGCCGAACGCCAGCTGCTGCCCGCCATGCTGCGCGCAGGCGCCCTGCGGTTCTGGCTCTCGCGCCTGTGGGACTGGTACCTGCCGCGCGAGGCTTCGATGCTCAAGCCGCACGACCCGACGCACTTCGAGCGCGTGCTGCGAGAACGGTTGCAGCAGGCCAGCCAGCTGTCCGCCTCAGCGATCGAAGCCGGCGGCGTGCCCGCCTGATTGCCCCGCATGAAGCTTCTCACCGTCCCCGCCGCGACCGGCCTGCAATGGGTGCGCATGGGCGTGCGCACCTTCCTGAAGCAGCCATTGGCGATGGCTGGTCTGTTTTTCATGTTCATGGCCGCAGTGTCGGTGCTGTCCATGCTGCCCTTCCTGGGCGCGGCGATCTCGGCCCTGCTGACGCCAGCCATCAACCTCGGCCTGATGTCGGCCACGCGCGAGGCGGAGGCGGGCCGGTTCCCGATGCCGACCCAGCTGCTGACCGCGTTCCGGGGCGGCCCGGTCCGCACGCGCGGCATGATCACCCTGGGCGGCCTCTACGGCCTTTGCCTGCTGGTGATCCTGCTGCTGGTCGGGGTGCTCGACAGCGCCATGTCGCCGCAGGTCGACACCGCCGCGATGACGCAGGAACAGGCCATGCAGGCCATGCTGTCCAGCCCCGCGCTGTGGATCGGCATGCTGCTGATGATGCCGCTGCAGGTGCTGTTCTGGCACGCGCCTGCGTTGCTGTTCTGGCACGGTGTCACGCCGGTCAAGAGCCTGTTTTTCAGCGCCCTCGCGGCCTGGACCAACAAGGGCGCACTGATGCTGTTCCTCTGTGGCTGGCTGGTGGTGTTCTCGCTGCTGGGCGTGCTGATGAGTGTCTTCCGCATGCTGCTGGGCGGCTCCGAGGCCTCGAGCGCCATCATGTATCCCGCCGTGCTGCTGGTGGTTTCGATGTTCTTCACATCGATCTGGTTCAGCTTCCGCGACAGCTTCTCCGAGACGGAACAACCGACCGATTGAATGGCGTCGCCGTGTCGCCGGAGTTGGCTGCAGTGGCCTCTGGTCCTCAGCTTGTGTCAGCTTTCTTTCACAAAACCGTCATCAAATCCGTCCGCCTGACCGGTAAGCTCAGTCAGACGGATGCCGGACAAAACGACCGGCCCCAATGACCAATATCGGAAGAAAGGCCACATGTGAAAGCCCTCAAAAAAGCCCGCAAGCTGATCGAAACCACGCCGGATTCCAGCGAAGCGCGCATCCTCTCTGCCCTGGTGGTGGCCCTGGAGTCGGAGGCTCCGTTCCCCGTCAACGAGTTGTACAAGCTGAACTACGACGACTTCGAACTTGCGCTGGAGCTGCTGCAGGAATGGCGGCTGGATCGCTACTACATGAGCAAGGTCCGCCTTCTGGATCTGTCCGTCCAGCTGGGCGAGATGGCGAAGTCTGAAACAGCGGCCACCTCGGCCAAGGCCACCGCCTGACCGCAGCGCCTGCGGCTCGTCAGTACCACCATGGCGCGGGTGCAACCCGCTGCCTTTCCTGGAGCCGCCTGCGCTGCAGCGCCAGTAGCTCCACCACCCCGCCCGCCAGTCCAAAGGCGACCACACACACTTGCACCCACCGGCTGGCCGGCGTCCGTCTGGCGGGGCAACGCAAGGGATCGCGGGCAATGTCTGGCATGTGTTCAGCTCGTTCAGGACGACCACCCACGGTAGCCACCGCATGTGACATCGGCGTGTCACAACCCCATGAAGTCCTTGGCCCCTGACCTGCTGGAACTCCAGACGCTGGAGCGCCTGATCGGTATCGGTGGCCGCCACCTCGAATGCCGGGAAGTCCGCCGCGTCCATGTGCCGGGCGGGCCAGCGTTTCCGGTCTACGCCATTGCGCTGGGCAACCCCGATGCGCAATGCCCCGGGGTGGGCTTCTTCGGCGGCGTGCACGGTCTGGAGCGCATCGGCGCCGAAGTGGTGATGGCCTACCTGCAGAACATCGTCACCCGCCTGAACTGGGACCGGACGCTGCATCGCCTGCTTGAGGACGTCCGGCTGGTGTTCATGCCGATCGTCAATCCGGGTGGCATGTGGGCATCGACCCGCGCCAACCCGCGCGGGGTGGACCTCATGCGCAATGCCCCGGTGGAGGCCCGCGAGAAGGTGCCGTATCTGCTGGGTGGACAGCGCCTGAGTGCGGGACTGCCGTGGTACCGCGGGCGTCTGGGTGATCCGATGGAGGCCGAAAGTGCGGCCTTGTGCGAAGTCGTGGAGACGGAGCTGCTGTCCCGCCCGTTTTCGCTGGCACTGGACTGCCACTCGGGATTTGGTGTCAGTGACCGCCTCTGGTTTCCCTACGCGCACACGCGCGAACCCATTCCGCACCTGCCACAGGTGCAGGCGCTCAAGGGCATCTTCGAACAGGCCCACCACCACCATCCGTACATCATCGAACCGCAGAGCGACCAGTACCTGACCCATGGCGACCTGTGGGACCACCTCTATCTGCAGGCCTGCGGCAACCCGGCCCGCACCTTCCTGCCGCTGACGCTGGAAATGGGGTCGTGGCTCTGGGTCAAGAAGAACCCGCGCCAGCTGTTTTCGCGCAAAGGCATCTTCAATCCGCTGATCAGCCACCGGCAACAGCGCGTGTTGCGCCGTCACATGGCACTGCTGGATTTCCTGGCCCGCGCCGGCAGCAGCCATGCACAGTGGCTGCCCACGGGGCGACCGGCGTGACGAACTGGGTGTTTCTGCGCGGCCTCACCCGCGAGTCGGCTCACTGGGGCACGTTTCCGGCACTCTTCCAGGCGGCGATCCCCGGCAGCACCGTGCACCTGATCGACCTGCCAGGCAACGGGCAACAGCACCGGGACACCAGCCCGTGCACCGTCGCTGGCATGGTGGACGCCTGCCGTGCAGAGCGGCGGCGTCTTGGCGCTGCAGGCCCGGTGCATCTGCTGGCCATGTCCATGGGCGCGATGGTGGCCACCGAGTGGGCCAGGGTCGCACCCGAAGAGCTGGCGGCCTGTGTGCTGATCAACACCAGCCTTCGCCCTTTCAGCCCGTTCCATCACCGGTTGCAGCCGCGCAACTACCTCGCCCTGTGTCGGCTGGTCATGGGCGGCCTCAATGCTCAGGAAGCGGAACGGGAAGTGTTCAGGATGACCTGCAACCACCCGGACCAGCAGCGAGACACGGTCGAGCGATGGACGCAGGTGCGCACCCAGCGCCCGGTGGCACCGCGCAACGCGCTGCGGCAACTGCTCGCTGCGGCGAGATACCGCGCTCCCTTGCAGGCGCCGTCGGTCCCCATGCTGCTGCTGAGCAGCGCACAGGACCACCTGGTCAGCAGCCGTTGCTCGCAGGCGATGGCGAGCGCATGGGGCTGCCCGCTCAAGACCCACCCAAGCGCCGGGCACGACCTGCCGCAGGACGCGCCCCGATGGGTGGCGCAGCAGGTGCGCGACTGGGTCACCGCGACCCGGACCTGAACAGGGCTGGCGGCGTCACTGCGCTGCAACAGAAGGAGCGCACCATGGGTTCACACCCGCGGTGGTCGACCGGCCATCGACAGCACGTTCTTCTTCCACTCAGGGATCCTCGCCCCATGGCCAATGTTTTTGACCTGTTCGATATTGCCCAGCAGCCGGCCGTGCCACGCCCCGAGGGCGATGCGCTGGAGGCACTGCGCCGCGCCATGCGGACCTTTGAGGGCGAGCTCGGTGCCTCGTCGGACACCACCGACATCCTGACCACGGCCGCTTCCCGGCACGCACAGCGCATCGGCGCCGTGCACTCTGACCGCGCCCATGACACGCTCGGCAAGGCGGAGGCACTGGTGGAAGGACTGCGCAATGCCCAGGCAGGCGGCGCGCTGCTGAACGACTGGACCAGCTACCTGCGCGACGCGGCCGAGCGGGCCATGCTTAGCCTGGACACCCTGCGCAAGCGCGGTGACATCTTTCTGGAGCACGAGGCCGCCGGCTGCCCTCCGGTGCTGGTGTACGACTATGAAGTGGTGATGGACGGCAAGGACCTGCCCTTTCCGTCCAACTACATGTTGCTGCACATCCTGCCGCCCGAGGGCGTGGTCGTCGACGACACGCGACGTCCCTACATCATCATCGACCCGCGCGCCGGGCACGGCCCCGGCATCGGCGGCTTCAAGACCGACAGCCAGGTGGGTGTCGCGCTGCGCGAAGGCCATCCGGTCTATTTCGTGGCCTTCCGCCGCGACCCCGAACCGGGCCAGTTCCTGTCCTACGTCACGCGCACCGAAGCGGCGTTCGTGCGCGAAGTGATGCGGCGCCACCCCGAAGCGTCCAGGCCGGTGATCACCGGCAACTGCCAGGGCGGCTGGGCCACGCTGCTGCTGGCCGCCACCCACACCGACCTGACCGGCCCCATCGTCATCAACGGCGCACCGGTGGCGCCCTGGGCAGGCAAGGTGGGCGAGAACCCGATGCGCTACAACGCCGGCGTGCTGGGCGGCACCTGGATTCCGATGCTGCTGTCGGACATCGGCGGCGGCAAGTTCGACGGCGCGCACCTGGTGCAGAACTTCGAACTGCTGAACCCGGGCCGCACCCTGTTCCGCAAATACACCGACCTGTTCCGCGACATCGACCAGGGCGACGAGGGCTTCCTCGAATTCGAAACCTGGTGGGGTGGTTACTTTCTGCTCAACGAAGCGGAGATCCGCTGGATCGTCGAACAGCTGTTCGTGGGCAACCGCCTGACCAAGAACGAAGCCCGCATTGAGCCAGGCCGGCCGGTGGACCTCAAGGCCATCCGCGCGCCCATCATCGTGTTCGCCAGCCATGGCGACAACATCACGCCACCGCAGCAGGCGCTCAACTGGATCGCCGAGACCTACGCCGATGTGTCCGAGATCCGCATCCGCGGCCAGCGCATCGTCTACATGGTGCACGACCAGGTCGGTCACCTGGGCATCTTCGTGTCGTCGCAGATCGCCAACAAGGAACACGCCGAGGTGGCCTCGACGCTCAAGACCATCGAGGCGCTGGCCCCGGGCCTGTACGAGATGCGCATCGAGGACGTGGTGGAGAAGAACGGCAAGAAACACTTCACCGTGGGCTTCGTGGAGCGCACGCTGGACGACATCCGCACCCTGGACGATGGCCACCACGATGAGCGACCGTTTGCCGCCGTGGCCCGCGCCTCCGAGGTCCAGGCGCAGGTGTACGACGCACTGGTCCGCCCCTGGGTGAAAGCGACCGTCACGCCGACCACCGCCGAGATGAGCCGCGCCCTGCACCCGCAGCGCCTGAGCCGCGCGCTGGTGTCGTCGCGCAATCCCGCCATGAAGCCCGTGGCCGATGCGGCCGAGCAGCTGCGGCGCAAGCGCCAGAAGGCATCGCCCGACAACCCCTTCCTGGCCGCCGAGGCGCTGTGGGTCCAGTCGACCGAACAGATGATCGACCTGCTGCGCGACAGCCGCGACATGGGCTACGAGCTGGCCTTCCACGGTCTCTGGGGCACGCCCTGGGCCCGGGCGTTCGGCGCCACGCACGAGGCGCGCCGCACCCTCAAGAGCAACGAAGAACTGCGCGGCCTGCCCGAAGTGGCACAGGCGCTCTACGCCATCGAACAGGGCGGCTTCGCCGAAGCGGTGATCCGCATGCTGGTGCTGCTGGCCGAGAACCGCGGACAGGTGCGTCGTGACCGGCTGGAACGCTCCAGCCGCGTGCTGACGCAGGACGAACCCTTCCGCTCGCTGGGCGCCGAACGCCGCGCCATGATCATTCACCAGCAGACCCTGATCGCGTCCTTCGACCCGGAAAGGGCGATCGAGACCCTGCCCCTGTTGCTGCAGACGCCCGAAGAGCGGGCACTGGCCTTGCAGGTGGTGCAGTACGTGCCCGGCCGGATCGACGAGATGTCGCCGAAGACGCTGGACCTCCTGCAGCGCTTCCGGCATGTGCTGGACCTGCCCCCGCTGACGGACGACATCGACGAAGACCCGCTGGTGGTGCTGGTCAATGACGCACCGCCGGCCGCGCCGCGCAAGGTGGCCCGCGCCCGGGCAGCCACCCCAAAAACCAACCCGCGGCCGCCGGCCACCCGCACGCGCGCCCAGAAGCGGGAGCGCTGACATGCAACTCACCAACCGCACCCTGGACGAACTGGCGCCAGGCGACAGCGCCGAGCTGCGCCGCCTGGTCACCCAGGACGACCTGTACGTGTTCGCCGCGTCGTCGGGCAACTACAACCCCATGCACCTGTCCGACAGCGACCTGGACGGCAACGGCGAAAGCGAACGCGTGGCGCCGGGAATGTTCGTCGCCTCGCTGATCTCCGCCGTGCTGGGCACCCAGCTGCCGGGCGCCGGCACGCTGTACCGCCGCCAGGTGCTGGACTTTCACCAGCGCGCCCACGCCGGCGAAGAACTGCTGTGCCGGGTGCAAGTCCGCGAGAAGCTCGGCGATGGCCATGTCCGCCTGGCGACCACGGTGCGGCGCCTGAGCGACGACGCGCTGATCCTCTCGGGCGAAGCCGAAGTGCTGCCACCCCCCACCAAGATCAGCCTGCAGCAGGTGGAGGTTCCGGGCCTGATCGTGCAGCGGCACCGCCACTTCGAGGCCCTGCTCGCACGCGCCCGCCCTCTGCCCGCCCTGCCCACCGCCGTGGTCTGCCCGGACGACGCCAACTCGCTCGGCGGTGCGCTGCTGGCGGCGCGCGAAGGCATCATCACACCCATCCTCATCGGCCGCGCCGAGGCCATCCGCAAAGCCGCCGCCGAAGCCGGTGAAGACCTCTCGGGCATCGAACTCATCGACGTGCCCGGCAGCGAAGAGGCCGCCTCCGCCCTGGCCTGCCGACTGGTGCTCGAAGGCCGTGTGGCGGCCGTGATGAAGGGCCACCTGCACACCGACGACCTGCTCAAGCCCATGCTGGACAAGGCCACCGGCCTGCGCGTGGGCCGCCGCTTCACGCATGTGTTCGTGATGGACGTGCCGGGTCAGCCCGAGCCGGTCATGGTCACCGACGCGGCCATCAACATCGCGCCTGACCTGCCCACCAAGGTGGACATCTGCCAGAACGCGATCGACCTCGCGCTCTCGCTGGGCATGGAGCCGCGCGTGGGTGTACTCAGCGCGGTCGAGACGGTGAACCCGGCGATCCAGTCGTCCATCGACGCAGCGCTGCTGTCCAAGATGGCCGACCGCGGACAGATCCGGGGCGGCCAGGTGGAAGGGCCGCTGGCCATGGACAACGCGGTGGACATGGGCGCGGCGCGCACCAAGGGGCTGCGCGGCGGTGTGGCCGGGCGCGCCAACATCCTGGTGGTGCCGGGGCTGGACGCCGGCAACATGCTGGCCAAACAGCTGGCCTTCATCAGCCACGCCGAAGGCGCCGGCCTGGTGCTGGGCGCGCGGGTGCCGGTGATCCTCAATTCCCGCTCCGACAGCGCGATGTCGCGGCTCGCGTCCTGCGCGGTGGCCGCCCTGCACAACGCCCGGGGGGCCACATGAAAGGCGCACTGACACCGCAGGCTGCCGCGGCCATGATTCCCGACGGCGCGCGACTGATGATCGGCGGCTTCATGGCGGTCGGCTCGCCCGAACGCCTGATCGACGCGCTGGTGGCGCGCGGCGCCTGCGGCCTGACGGTCATCGCCAACGACACCGCCATGCCCGGCAAGGGCATCGGCAAGCTCATCAGCGCGGGTGCAGTGGCCTGCGTGATCGCGTCGCACATCGGCCTGAACCCGGAGACGCAGGCCCGCATGATCTCGGGCGAGATCGTGGTGGAGCTGGTGCCGCAGGGCACGCTGGTCGAGCGCATCCGCGCGGGCGGCATGGGCCTGGGCGGCGTGCTCACGCCCACCGGCCTGGGCACCGAGGTGGAAGACGGCAAGCGGGTGATCGAGGTCGATGGGCAGCAATTCCTGCTGGAGACCCCGCTCAAGGCCGACTTCGCCCTGGTCGGCGCCTGGCAGGCCGACTACGTGGGCAATCTCAGCTACTCGCTGACCGCGCACAACTTCAACCCCGTCATCGCCCTCGCCGGCGCAACGGTGATCGCCGAGCCCGAGAGCATCGTGCCGGTCGGCGTGATCCCGCCCGACGCGGTCAAGACGCCCGGCGTGCTGGTCGACCACCTGCTGGTCCGCACCACTTGAACGGAGGCCGAGATGGACGCCAAGGAACTGATTGCGCGCCGCGTGGCGCAGGAAATCCGCCCGGGGATGCTGGTCAACCTGGGCATCGGGCTGCCGTCGATGGTGGCCAACTTCGTGCCCGCGCATTCGGGCGTGTTCTTCCAGGCCGAGAACGGCGTGATCGGGCTCGGCGCCCGACCGCCCGAAGGCATGCAGGACCCGCACCTGACGGACGCGGGCGGCGGCTTCGTCTCGGCCGTGCCCGGTGCGGCCAGCATCGACAGCGCGATGAGCTTCGGCATCATCCGCGGCGGCCATTTGGACATGACGGTGCTCGGTGGCCTTCAGGTGGACGAGGCTGGCCACCTGGCCAACTGGAAGGTGCCGGGCAGGATGGTGCCGGGCATGGGTGGCGCGATGGACCTGGTCACCGGTGCCGCTCGCGTGGTGGTGGCAATGCAGCACGCAGCCAAAGGCGAATCCAAGATCGTGCCGGTCTGCAGCCTGCCGCTGACCTCGCAACGCAGGGTCAGCCTCATCGTGACCGACCTGGCGGTGATCGAGCCCGGTCCGGACGGTCTGCTGCTGCGCGAACGCGCGCCGGGCGTTGGGCTGGACGCAATCGTGGCGGCCACCAGTGCGCGCCTGCTGGTGCCCGGGTCGGTGCCCGAGATGTGCCTGGGTTGACCGAGCAAGGTCCGGACCGCTGCCGCCGATGAACCTCTTCCACGCCGACGACGGAGCCCGGCTGGCCTACGCCGACGACGGCGAAGGTCTGCCCCTGCTGGCCCTGGGTGGCCTGACGCGCGACAGCCGCGACTTCGACTACCTGGAACGCCGTCTGCCGGCGGGTGTGCGCCTGATCCGGCTGGACAGCCGGGGCCGCGGCCAGTCGGCCTGGAGCGGACCGGCCACCTACACCGTGCCGCGCGAGGCCAACGACGTCGTGAACCTGCTCGATCACCTGGCGCTGGACCGGGTGGCCATCCTCGGCACCTCGCGTGGCGGGCTGCTGGGCATGGTGCTGGCGGCCACACAGAAGCACCGGCTGCTGGGCCTGTGTCTCAACGACGTGGGCCCGGTCCTCGAACGCGCCGGTCTGCAACGCATCGCCACCTACGTGGGCATCACGCCCACGGTCGCCACGCTGGAAGAGATCGCCGACCGCATGCCACAGGCGATGCCCGGCTTCCGGCACGTGCCGCCCATGCGCTGGGTGGAAGAAACCGTGCGCCACTATGAGCAGCTCGATGGCCGGGTCGGCCTGACCTACGACCCCGATCTGCGCATCGCGCTGGCCGCGGCGATGAGCGCGCCACCGGCCGACGCCTGGCCGCTGTTTGACGCCTGTGCCGGCCTGCCGCTGGCGCTGCTGCGGGGCGCGAACTCCGACGTGCTGTCGCGCGAGACCGCGCAGGCGATGCGCGAGCGGCGACCGGACATGTCTTTCGCCGAAGTGCCCGACCGCGGGCACGCACCGTTTCTCGATGAACAGGACGCCACCGACTGCATCCACCGCTGGTTGGACCGGGTGGCCGAGTTTGCGGTCGCACCGCCCCACCTGCCCGTCTCCATGCCCTCATGAACGCTCCAGCCATCCTGCTCACGCTCAACGCGGGCTCGTCGTCCGTGAAGTTCGCGGCCTATGGCGCCTCCTCCACCCTGGACTGGCTGGCCTCCGGCCAGATTGAGGGGCTGGGCGAACGCGCACGCTTTTCGGTAAAGACCGCCGAACCCGCCAACGCGAACCACGCCCCTGCTCTCGACGGTCACGCGGACCACCACGCCGCCGTGCAGGCCATCCTGCAATGGTTGCAGCGGACGCAGGCCGACCGCCCGGTGGCGGCCGTCAGCCATCGCGTGGTGCACGGTGGCGTGGCGCTGACCGACCCGCTGCCGGTGGACGAGGCACTGCTGGCGCAACTGGAACAGCTGGTGCCGCTGGCGCCCCTGCACCAGCCCCACAACCTGGCCGGCATCCGCGCCGCGCGCGCGGCCTTCCCCGGCACGCCGCAGATCGCCTGCTTCGACACCGCGTTCCACCGCAGCCACCCCTTCGTGTCCGACACCTTTGCGCTGCCGCGGCGGTTCTACGACGAAGGTATCCGCCGCTACGGCTTTCATGGCCTGTCCTACGAATTCATCACGCGCCGCCTGCGCGAACTCGACCCGGTGCTGGCCCGTGGCCGCGTGATCGTGGCCCACCTGGGCAACGGCGCCTCCATGTGCGCGATGCTGGATGGCCGCTCGGTGGCATCGACCATGGGCTTCACCGCGCTGGACGGCCTCCCGATGGGCACGCGCTGCGGGCAGCTCGACCCCGGTGTGCTGCTCTACCTGATGGGCGAGAAGGGCATGGACACCTCGGCCATCAGCGACCTGCTCTACAAGAACGCCGGGCTCAGGGGCCTTTCGGGCGAGTCCCACGACGTGCGCACGCTGGAGGCTTCGTCCAGCCCGGCCGCCCGCGAAGCACTGGCCTATTTCGCCGACCGGGGGCGCCGGGAAATCGGTGGCCTCGCGTCCTGCCTGGGCGGCATCGATGCCCTGGTGATGACCGGCGGCATCGGCGAGAACGCCGTGCGCGTGCGCTCGGCCATGCTGACCGACATGGAGTGGATGGGCATCGCCATCGACCACGAGGCCAATCTACGCAGCGACACCGTGATCAACACACCTGGCTCCCGCGTGCGGGTGCTGGTGCTCAAGACCGATGAGGAACGCATGCTGGCCGAACACGCGCTGCAATGCCTCCAGACCACCGACCACTGAAAGGAGCCACCATGTTCAACGACCCGCATTCCCTGGATCCGCTGCCCAAGGTCTGGGACGAAGACACCCGCATCGGCGACATGCTCAAGGGCCGCCGTGGCCTGGTCGTCGGGGTGGCCAACGGCGACAGCATCGCCTTCGGCTGCGCCGCCAAGCTGCGCGCCTTTGGCGCCGACATCGCCCTGACCTATCTCAACGAAAAGGCCAGGCCGCACGTCGAGCCGCTGGCCGAGCAGCTCGGCTGCTCGATGCTGATGCCGCTGGACGTGACGCGGCCGGGAGACATCGAGACCGTGTTCGACACCATCCGCCGGAACTGGGGAACACTGGATTTCGTCATCCACTCGATCGCCTTTGCCCCGAAGGACGACCTGCACGGGCGGATCGTGGACTGCTCGCAGGCCGGCTTCCTGCAGGCCATGCAGGTGTCCTGCCATTCGTTCATCGAAATGGCGCACCTGGCCGAGCCGCTGATGAACCCCGGCGGCGCGCTCATCACCATGAGCTACTACGGTGCCGACAAGGTCGTGAACAACTACAACCTGATGGGCCCGGTGAAAGCGGCGCTGGAGTCAAGCGTGCGCTACATGGCCAAGGAACTGGGCGAGAAGCAGATCCGCGTGTTCGCGGTCTCGCCGGGGCCACTGCGCACGCGCGCCGCCTCGGGCATCGGGCACTTCGACGAGCTGATCGACATGGCGGTCACCCGCTCACCCGGCCACCGTCTGGTCGACATCGCCGAGGTCGGGCGTGCCGTGGCGTTTCTGGTCGGCGGTGGCGCTTCGGGCATGACGGGAGACGTGATCTACGTCGACGGCGGGCTGCACCACATGGCTTGAGCGCACGCCCGGCCGTGCCGAGTCCGGCCACCGCGGCAAGCCCGCATGACCAAACGATGACAGCGATGTCTGCTGCGGTATGTGTAGCAATTCGCCAACGTTGTCACAGAGCTTTTATGCACGGCGGTTGCAATGCATCCACCTGAACGCCACTCGCTTCGGGTGGGCTCCGGCCCACAAGTCTCCCCCCATCCATCAAGGAAAAAACATGAAAAAGAGCCTGATCGCTCTGGCCGTGCTGGCCGCTTCCACCGCCGCGTCGGCCCAGTCCTCCGTGACCGTCTACGGCCGCGTCGACCTCTCCGTCGGCAGCCTCAAGGAACTCAACAAGGGCAGCATGACCAAGCTGTTCAACGGTGGTGATGGTGGCCTGACCACCTCGCGCCTGGGTTTCCGCGGTACCGAAGACCTCGGCGGCGGCCTCACGGCCGGCTTCAAGCTGGAGCACCGCTTCAATGCCGACGAAGGCACCACGCAGGATCCGTTCTGGAAGGGCGAGTCCACCGTGAACCTGTCCGGCGGCTTCGGCTCCGTCAAGCTCGGCCGCAGCCTCACGCTGTACGACGACGTGCGCGGGCTGGCCAACAGCGCCAACGTGTTCGACTCGGCGTTCACCCCCGCCGCCAACGGCGTCTGGGGTTCGGGTGGCGACTACAGCAGCCGCTTCAACAACAAGATCGCCTACACCCTGCCCAGCCTGGGTGGCTTCTACGGTGGCCTGGAATACGCGCTGGACGAAGACCCGGCCGTCAAGGCCAACATGCTCGCGGCCAAGGTCGGCTACAAGGCCGGTCCGCTGGACGTGGCGCTGGGCGTCCAGCAGGAAAAGGGCAAGGAAAACGACTACATGCTGCTGGCCGGTTCGTACGACCTGGGCGTGGTCAAGCTCTCGGGCGGCTACAACACCCGCAGCGGCAACGCCAAAAACGGCGACGACAAGGAACTGCAGGCTGGCGTGATCGTGCCGCTGGGCAGCGCCGTCAACCTGTCGTTCAGCGTCGCCAACAGCAAGACCACCATTGCCGGCGCCACCGCCGCCAAGGCTTCGGGCATCGGCATCGGCGCGACCTATGCGATGTCCAAGCGCACCACGGTGTACGGCGGCTTCCGCACCCACAACATCAAGAACGCTGTCGGCACGAAGACCACCGACACGCGCCTGGTCGCCTTCGGCCTGCGCCACGATTTCTGAGCACTGTCTCGGGAGTGTGTTGCGCAGGGCGTTTTGCCGGTTTCAGAGTCTGCGCAACGGTTTGATGCCACCGGCGTTCGCGCCGGTGGCTTTTTTCATTCGTCGACGGGTGTGAGTTTGGCCACCGACAGCGCCAGCCACTTGACGCCGTGGCGGTTGAAGTTGACCTGGGCCCGCGCATCGGCGCCCGCACCTTCGAGCGCCAGCACCTTGCCTTCGCCGAACTTGGTGTGGAACACCTTCTGACCGGAGCGGACATCGACCCCGCGGTCCGGCTCGGGCGCCTTGGTCTTGACGCTGTCGCCGCTGAGCCAGCCCGGTGTCCAGGCCGGGTTGGGCCCGGTGGACCTGGCCGGACCCTGGCCCGGCGCACCGCGGCGTCCGGTCTGCCAGCCGCCCGTTGCCGCCGGTTCGCCGGCCCACTGCTGGGCGCGCGGCGTAAGCCACTTCAGGCAGCCTTCCGGCAGCTCCTCGAAGAAGCGGCTGCGCAGGTTGTAGCGCGTCTGTCCGTGCAGCATGCGGGTCTGCGAGTGGCTCAGGTACAGGCGCTTTCGGGCGCGCGTGATTGCCACGTACATCAGGCGCCGTTCTTCCTCCAGCCCCTCGCGGTCGCTCATCGAGTTCTCGTGCGGGAACAGGCCTTCTTCCAGGCCGGTGATGAACACGCAGTCGAACTCCAGGCCCTTGGCCGCGTGCACGGTCATCAGCTGCACCGCGTCCTGACCCGCCTGCGCCTGGTTGTCGCCGGATTCCAGCGCCGCGTGCGTGAGAAAGGCCACCAGCGGACTGAGGGTCTCGCCCGTTTCGGCGTCGGGCGCCAGCGGCGGCAAGGCTTCGTCCGGCACCGGTGCGTTCGGGTCCAGCCCCTGGCTGACGGGACTCTGCGACAGGTTGGGGCCGTGCTCGTCCACCGGCAGCGCCACCGAATCGCGCCCGAATCCTTCCTGCATCACGAAGCTTTCGGCCGCGTTGACCAGTTCCTCCAGGTTCTCCACCCGGTCTTCGCCCTCGCGTTCGGCGCGGTAGTGTTCGAGCAGCCCGCTCTGGTCCAGCACCAGCGTGATGATCTCGCGCAGGGTCATGCCCTGCGTTTGCTCGCGCATCACGTCCAGCTTGGCCGCAAAGCCGCCGATCGCCACACCAGCGCGGCCCGTCACGGCGCTGACCGCGTCGTGCAGCGAGCAGCCGCTGGCGCGGGAAACGTCCTGCAGCTGCTCGACGCTGCGCGCGCCGATGCCGCGCGGCGGGAAATTCACCACGCGCAGGAAGCTGGTGTCGTCGTGCGGGTTCTCCAAGAGGCGCAGGTAGGCCAGCGCGTGCTTGATTTCGGCGCGCTCGAAAAAGCGCAGGCCGCCGTACACGCGGTAGGGAATCGCGGCATTGAACAGCGCGGTCTCGACCACCCGGCTCTGCGCGTTGCTGCGGTAGAGCACGGCCATCTCGCTGCGCGCCGTGCCTTCCCGCTCCAGCTGTTTCATCTCGTCGACGATCCACTGCGCTTCGGCGAAATCGCTGACCGATTCGTAGACGCGCACCGGCTCGCCCGCACCCGCGTCGGTGCGCAGGTTCTTGCCGAGGCGGTGGCTGTTGTGGCTGATCAGGTGGTTGGCCGTGTCGAGGATGTTGCTGACACTGCGGTAGTTCTGCTCCAGCTTGATCTGGTGCTTCACCTGAAACTCGCGCACGAAGTCGGCCATGTTGCCCACGCGCGCGCCGCGGAAGGCGTAGATGCTCTGGTCGTCGTCACCCACGGCGAACACCGCGTTGCCCGAAGGCGGCAGGCCTTCGATCGGCGGCGAGGAGAACATCTTGATCCACGCGTACTGCAGGCGGTTGGTGTCCTGGAACTCGTCAATCAGGATGTGGCGGAAGCGCCGCTGGTAGTGCGCGCGGATCGGGTCGTTGTCGCGCAGCACCTCGTAGCTGCGCAGCATCAGCTCGCCGAAGTCCACCACGCCCTCGCGTTGACACTGGTCCTCGTAGAGCTGGTAGATCTCGACCTTGCGGCGCGTCTCGTCGTCGCGCACCACCACGTCGCGCGGGCGCATGCCGTCTTCCTTGCAACCTCCGATGAAGTACTGCAGCTGCTTGGGCGGAAAACGTTCGTCGTCCACGTTGTGCTGCTTGCACAGGCGCTTGATCGCCGAGAGCTGGTCCTGCGAGTCCAGGATCTGGAAGGTCTGCGGCAGGTTGGCCGGCTGGTGGTGCGCGCGCAGGAAGCGGTTGCACAGGCCGTGAAACGTGCCGATCCACATGCCGCGCACGTTGACCGGCAACATGGACGACAGCCGGGTCATCATTTCCTTGGCCGCCTTGTTGGTGAAGGTCACCGCCATCACGCCGCCCGGCCCGATCTGCCCGCTCTGCAGCAGCCAGGCGATGCGCGTGGTCAGCACCCGGGTCTTGCCCGACCCGGCCCCCGCGAGAATGAGCGCGTGCTCGGGCGGCAGGGTGACGGCGGCGGCCTGCTCCGGGTTGAGACCATGGAGCAGCGGAGAGGGATCTTCAAACAGCATCCGGGGATTGTAGGAAGCGGCTGGCCGCCAGACCGTCCATATGGAACGCGATATGACGCCCATACAGCTGCAAAAGCCCCTGCGAGAAGGGCAACCCGCCTAGAATCAAGCACCGGGCCCAAGCAATTGCGCCCGGTTTCTTTTTTCCGGCTCCGGAATCAAGCACCGGCCAGTTCCAAGCGCCTTTTCACCAACGCACCCCGCCACGGAGTGACTGAAAGGCCCACATGGAAATCTTCGACTACGACAACATCCTGCTGCTGCCGCGCAAATGCCGCGTGGAGAGCCGCAGCGAGTGCGACCCCTCGATCGAGTTTGGCGGCCGGCGCTTCAAGCTGCCGGTGGTGCCGGCCAACATGAAGACGGTGCTGGACGAGTCCATCAGCGAGTGGCTGGCCGCCAACGGCTACTTCTACGTGATGCACCGCTTCGACCTGGACAACGTCGCCTACGCGAAGCGCATGCGCGAGAAGGGCCTGTTCGTCTCCATCAGTTCGGGCGTCAAGGCACCGGACTATGAGGTCATCGACCGCCTGGCCGCCGACGGCGTCGGCGCCGACTACATCACCATCGACATCGCCCATGGCCACGCCGAGAGCGTGCGCCTGATGATCGAACACATCAAGAAGAAGCTGCCCCAGGCCTTCGTGATCGCCGGCAACGTCGCCACGCCCGAGGCGGTGATCGATCTGGAGAACTGGGGCGCGGACGCGACCAAGGTCGGCGTGGGCCCGGGCAAGGTCTGCATCACCAAGCTCAAGACCGGCTTTGGTACCGGAGGCTGGCAGCTCTCGGCGCTCAAGTGGTGCGCGCGCGTGGCGACCAAGCCCATCATCGCCGACGGCGGCATCCGCCACCACGGCGACATCGCCAAGAGCGTGCGTTTCGGCGCCACGATGGTGATGATCGGCTCGCTGTTCGCCGGCCACGAAGAATCGCCCGGCCAAACGGTCGAGGTCGACGGCAAGCTCTACAAGGAGTACTACGGCTCGGCCAGCGACTTCAACAAGGGCGAGTACAAGCACGTCGAAGGCAAGCGCATTCTCGAACCCATCAAGGGCAAGCTGGCCGACACGCTGCGCGAGATGCAGGAAGACGTGCAGAGCTCCATCAGCTACGCCGGCGGCACCCAGCTGACCGATCTCAAGAAGGTGAACTACGTGATCCTCGGCGGCGAGAACGCCGGCGAGCACCTGTTCATGTAAGAAGCTGCAGCGCCAGCTTGTGCAGCCGGTGCCTGGGCTGGATCAGTGCATCCAGCACGGTGAAGTGGTTCAGGCCCGGCAGCACCTCGCAGATGGGCACCAGCACCTCTCCCCAGGTGTCGCGGATCAGCCGGGCCTGACGGATGAACTCTTCGCTTTCGTTGCCACCGACCACGCTCAGCAGCACGCCGCGCTCGTCTTCGGCCGGCAGCACGCAGGGGAGCCAGGCCGGACTGGCCATGCGCACGGCCTCCGGCGTCAGGCGCAGGGCATCCTGCAGCGACGGCGTATGGCGCAGCGGCTCCAGATCGAACACGCCCGAGATCGACAGCACGTTATTGACCAGATCTTCCGGCAGGTCGGCCGCATAACGTTCCCAGTCGCAGGCCAGCAGCATGGCGGCCAGATGCCCGCCGGCCGAGTGGCCGACGATGGAGATCCGGCGCGGATCGCCGCCGTGCACCGCGATGTTCCGGTACACCCAGGCCAGCGCCTGCACCATCTGCAGGGCGATGTCCGGGATCGTCACCGACGGGCACAGTGCGTAGTTGGGCATGACCACGCAGGCGCCCCGGTTCACGAAGGCCGGCGCGAGGAAGCTGTGCTGCGACTTGTCCAGGCTGCGCCAGTAGCCCCCGTGGACGAACACCAGCACCGGCGCCAGCGGCTCGTCGTCGCGGCGTTTGGCCGGGAAGATGTCCAGCGTTTCCCGCGGTCCGTGGCCGTAGGCGACGTCCGGCAGGCAGACCAGCCGTTCGCGGGCCTCGCGGGACAGCCGGCCCCAGCGCTCGAAGTGCTGGACGTGCTCCGGCACGCGGGCGCGGTTGTTGTACTGGACTTCCAGCCAGGCCGGATCGTTGAGCGGGGTGCTGTCGTTCATGCCGCGGATTGTGGCACCGGCATGCCGGCCGGCAGAAGCTCGACCTGTCGCCGGTTTTTGATGTATTCTGTATACAGAGTACAAATTTCAGCCATGACTGCCCAGCTGCTGCAACTCGAAACCGCTCCCGACCTGGTCGACCAGGTCTACCGCGCCCTGCTGGACGCCATCAGCGCGGGCGCGCTGGCGCCGGGGCAGCGCATCACCCAGGAAGACCTGGCCGAACGGCTCGCGGTCTCGCGCCAGCCGGTGATGCAGGCGCTGCGCCTGCTCAAGCGCGACGGGTTCGTGCAGGACGCGCCGCTGGCCGGCGCGCCCAGTGGCCGCAGCCGCGGCCTGCAGGTAACCCCCCTGGACCCGGGCTGGATCGCCCAGGTCTATGAGGTGCGCGGCGCACTCGACACCCTGGCCGCCAGACTGGCGGCCCAGCGCCGCAGCCGGATCGACCCGACGCTGATCGAGCAGGGGCGCGCCGCCGTGGCCGGAGATGACATCAAGGCCATGATCGACGCCGACCTGGCGTTTCACCAGGCGCTCTACCAGGCCTCGGCCAACCCGCTGATCGAACAGAGCGCCCTGCTGCACTGGCACCACATCCGCCGCGCCATGGGCGAGGCCCTGCAACACGACTTCCTGCGCGCCCCGGTCTGGGACGAACACGCCGCCATCGCCCAGGCGGTGGCCGACGGCGACACCGAGCGCGCCGAGCGCCTGATGCGCGAGCACAGCCTGCAGGCGGGTGACTACCTGTCCCACCAGAACGCGACACCGGCCCCCATGGCAGCCGCGGCAACCGACAACTCCGTGGTTCGTTGAACCATTTCGGGCGGTTTCCGGGGCCCGCTCCGGGAACCGCCTTTTTTCTTTCCGGCGCAGCGCCCCACCCGGCCGGCCCCCTACACTTTTCGCATGTCCGATTCCCCTTCCTCCTCGCCCCTTTCCATCGCCGTGCTCGGCATCGGCATGATGGGCTTGCCCATGGCCCGCCGTCTGTGCGAGGCCGGCCACCAGGTCACGGCCTGGAACCGTTCGCGCGCCAAGGCCGAGCGCCTCTTGCCCTTTGGCGCCCGGGTCACCGACCTGCCGGCGCAGGCCGTCGCCCAGGCCGATCTCGTGATCTGCCTGCTGGAAGACGGTGCGGCGGTCGACAGCGTGCTGTTCGAACAGGGCACATCCCAGGGCCTGCGCCCTGGCACCCTGGTGATCGACATGTCGTCCATCCAGCCGCGCCAGGCCCGCGACCACGCAGCCCGCCTGGCCGCGCTGGGCGTCAGCCACCTGGACGCACCCGTTTCCGGCGGTACCGTGGGTGCCGAAGCCGGCAGCCTGGCCATCATGGCGGGCGGCAAACCGGCCGATTTCGAACGCGCGTTGCCGGTCTTCGCGGTGCTGGGCCGCGCCACCCACGTCGGCCCGCACGGTGCAGGCCAGCTGGCCAAACTGGCCAACCAGATGATCGTCGGCATCACCATCGGCGCCGTCGCCGAGGCCCTGCTGCTGTGCGAGAAAGGCGGCGCCGACATGGGCAAGGTCAGGCAGGCCATCACCGGCGGCTTTGCCGACAGCCGCATCCTGCAGGTGCACGGCCAGCGCATGGTCGATCGCGACTTCGCCAAACGCGCCGCCATCACGGTGCAACTCAAGGACATGCGCAACGCCATGACCACCGCCCGCGAGATCGGGTTCGAGGCGCCGATCACCGGCCTGTTCGAGTCGCTGTTCGCCCAGGCGGCCGAGCACGGACTGGCCGACCTGGACCATTCGGCGCTCTTCATGGAACTGGCCAGCCGCAACGGCATGCGCTGAGCCGCCCGGCGGGGCGTTAGGAATTGCCAACGGCCCGCCATTTATGATCGCGGGTTGTCGCCCGCACGGGCTCCCCACCTCCGGCCGCCCTTCATGAAAAAGCTGTCCATCCTCCTTGTGTCCCTCTCCATGCTCCTGCTGTCGGCCTGCGGCGGCGGCAGCGACTCCGGCGGAGCAGCGGTTGTCGTGATGTTTGGCGACTCGCTGACCAACGACCGTGGCCAGTGGGTGACGCCCGATCAGCTGTGGGTGGAGAAGCTCAAGGCGCAGGTCGAGGCCGACGGCCTGACCGCCAAGCGCTCCATCACGATCGTCAACGAAGGCCTGGGCGGCGAAGACTCGCAGGCCGCCCTGAACCGGCTGCCCGACGTACTGGCCGCCCACAAGCCGACCCACATCTTCCTGATGCACGGCACCAACGACATTCCGCCGTTCTGCCCCGAGTGCGCCGAAGTCATCACCCGCCCCTATCTGGAGGCGATGGCCAAGATGGCCAAGGACGCGGGCGCCAAGGTCATCTTCGGCGAGTTCACGCTCAAGGCCTACGGCGGCGAAACCGCCCAAGCCTACTCGGCGGCCTACCAGAAAGCCGCCTCGAACACCAAGAGCACCTACGTGAACATGTCCAATGGCATTCCCTACGACGGGAACTACTACCATTTCGACGGCACTCACTTCACGGATGCCGCCCAGGTTCTGATCAAGAACAACGCCGCCAGTGCGCTGTTCCCGATGCTGCAATAAGCACCACCCGACGCGGGCTGGTGCGGTGGCCAGCCTGCTGACATGACGACGACGATACCCAACGCCACCGCCAGCCACACCTACCGCCCCGACATCGACGGCCTTCGCGCCATCGCGGTCGTTGCCGTCATCCTGCACCACGCCTTCCCGCACGCGATCCAGGGCGGCTTCGTCGGCGTCGACATCTTCTTCGTCCTCTCCGGCTACCTGATCAGCCAGAAGCTGCTGGAAGACCTCCACCAGGGGCGCTTCAGCATCGCGGGCTTCTACGCCCGACGCATCCGCCGCATCCTGCCCGCCCTGCTGGTCGTCATGGCCGCCACGCTGGCCGCCGCCAGCCTGGTGCTGCTGCCGCTGGACCTGATGCGCCTGGGCCGGCATGCCATGTCGGCGGCCGTCTTTGCCTCCAACTTCACGCTCTGGGGCGAGTCGGGCTACTTCGATGCCGAGGCCTTCCGCAAACCGCTGCTGCACCTCTGGTCGCTGGCGATCGAGGAGCAGTTCTACATCGTCTGGCCGGGCGTGTTGTGGCTGCTGCACCGCTGGCGGTTGGGCCGCGGCGCCATAGGCGTGGTCCTGATGCTGTCGCTGCTCTACAGCCTGTGGCTGCTCAAGGCCGACCGCACCGCCGCCTTCTACCACCCGCTTTCCCGCTTCTGGGAACTGGCGGCCGGCGCGCTGCTGGCGGCCCACACGCTCCACACCCCCGATGGCGACGCACCGGGCAGCCGCCGCTGGCGCACGGTGCTGGCCGTCGCCGGTCTGCTGCTGCTGACCATAGTCATGGTCCGGCTCACGCCCGAGCGCCGCTTCCCGGGCGGCTGGGCGCTGGCGGCTGTTTCGGCCACGGCGCTGCTGATCCTCAGCGGACCGCACACCGCCCTGCACCGCCGGCTGCTGTCCAACCGCGTGATGGTCTGGATCGGGCTGATCAGCTACCCGCTCTACCTCTGGCACTGGCCGCTGCTGACCCTGGCCCGCATCCACCACGGCGGCCTGCCGCCGGTCGCGCAGCAGTGGTACTGGGTCGGCGCGAGCGTGCTGCTGGCCTGGCTGACCTGGCGCTGGGTCGAACAGCCGGTGCGCTTTGGCCGCTGGAAGCGCCGGCCGGCCGTGGTGGGCGTGCTGTGCGCCGGGCTGGTGGCGATGGCGGTCGCCGGTTTCTGGCTGTCCCGCCCGAGCCCGGCCACCGCCGGCGCCCCGCCCCTGATCCAGACCTTGCAGACCCGGGTCGGCGAAAAAGTGCTCACCGAAGGCTGGCGGGTCAAAGACTGCATGCTTGGTTTCGAGCATACCGGGCGCGACTTCAAGCCCTTCTGCACCGAAACGGCGCCACGCCCCATGGTCTTCCTCTGGGGCGACTCGCACGCCGGTGCGCTCTACCCCGGCTTCAAGGCGCTGCAGGACAAGGGCGACTACCGCTTCGGGATCACCGAGCGCACCGCCGCCATCTGCCCGCCGGTGCTGGGCCACGAACCGCGCCCGCTGTGCCAGGCGCTCAACGACAGCAACCTCGAGGACGTCCGGAGGCTGAAGCCCGAGATCGTGGTGCTGTACGCGTACTGGCACGAGCAGTTGGTCCACCAGCGCTACGACATGGCCAACTTCGAGAAATCCATCGAAGCCATCCGTGCCGCGGGTGCCGGTCGGGTGGTCGTCATCGGCAATGCACCGTTGTGGCGCGGACCGTTGCCCGAGATCCTGCTGAACATCTGGAAACAAGGGCCGCCGCAGAGTACGCCGCCCTTACGTCTCCCTAACTCGTTCCTCGACGATCATATTCAGGCCTATTCGCGCGAGGTGCAGATGCGGACCGAACGGGCGGGAGGCGAGTTCATTTCCGGGCTGGACGTCTTCTGCGACCCCAACGGCTGTCTGACACGCCTGAACGAACGGGCCAGCGAACCCACGACCTTCGACTACGGTCACCTGACCGTCGCCGCCTCCAGCTACTTCATCGAACAGATCGCGCCAAGGATTTTCGGGAACCGGTGACACGGCCCGGTCTGCGGGTGCCGATGAACCGAACATGACCCGTCAGCGCGCCCGAACGCTCCTGTTGCTCCTGGTCCTGAGCCTGCTGCTGGCTCCCTGGGTCCATTCGATGATCAAGCCGTACCGCCTGCGGCTGGACATGCTGTACCGCCATGAGATCCCGACGCCGGTCTACGTGTACCACTCCAACCGCAAGAACACCCCGACCGACTTCAAGGACACGCAGGTCGAGGAAATGCACATCGTGGGGAATCAGGAGGCACCGCCGCCCCTGGCGCTGGTCCGCGGCATCGTGCGCTCGACCCGGCCGGTCAGCGGCCTGCGCATCGACCCGGCAACGACGCCCAACCAGATCCAGATGGGTGCCCTCACGCTGCACACCCTGACCGGCGTGCACACGCTGACGGTGCAGGAGCTCGAACCCCATGTGAAGGCCGGCAACGACATCACCAACGTGCGGATCGAGAACGGGGTGCTGCGTTTCGACACCGTCGGCAACGACCCGAACTTCCTGGTGCCGCTGCCGCCCGAGGTGCTGAAAGTGCCGCAGCGTGTGGTCAACCTCAACTACCTGCTGGCCTGGTTCGTGTCGGCGTCGATGGTGGTGTTCCTGGCCGTGGTGATCCGCAAGCACCACCTGGGCTTCACCGGCCGGTTCCGCCGCCCGCTCGCGCTGCTGGATGGCAGCACCGCCCGCAGCGCTTGGACCGGGCTCGCGCTGGACATCGCCGCCGGCGTGGTGCTGATCTACATGCTGCTGGAGTTCATCCAGCTCTACACCCACTTCGACCTCAGCCCGATCACCCAGACCTTCGCCAGAGACGGTGTGGGCAAAGCGGTGCCGATCGAAGTGCGCGAGATGAAGACGCTGGTCCAGCGCCACGGCGATCACGCCTTCGTGCTGGCCGGCGACATGGGCAAGGGCGACGACGAGAGCGAGGTCTTCCAGCGCGCCACCGAATACCTCTACCCCTCGCGCATCGTGCACCAGTCCGAGTGGGTGTTCGGGCGGGTGGATGTACCGCTCGAGCCCCGGTTCGGCGAGTGCCAGCCTGTCGACAAAACCCCCAACATCGTTCTGTATGCGTGCCGTCCCTGAATCCGACGCCTACCTGATGGCCGGTGCCGTGTTCACGGCGCTGAACCTGCTGAACATGTTGCTCTGGGCCGCGGGCCTGTACCTGCCGGTCTGGGCCTGGGCGGCCGTGTTGCTGCTGTGCCTGTGGCCCGCGCTGCGCCACCAGAAACTCAACGGCCTGATCGCGGTCGGCCTGATGGTGGTCTTCGTGACCATTCCCCTGCTGCACCCAGTCACCGGCTGGGACGCGCGCTCGATCTGGCTGTTCCACGCCAAACGCATCTACCTCGACGGCACCCTCTACGCGCAGCTGGACAACTACGCGCCCTACACCCACAACGAGTACCCGGTGCTGGTGCCGGCCATCGCCGCCTCTCTCGCCCGGACCATGGGCTACTGGAACGAGATCGTGCCGCGCGCCTCGGTCGCCATCGCACTGGCCCCGCCGCTGTTCTTCGCCGCCTACCTGTTCCGCTCGCTCGCCGGCTATTGCGCCTGGGTCAGCCTGATGCTGCTGGTCTGCTGGGGCGAGCTGCTCAGCGGCTACATGGACAGCCTGGTCGCGATCCACTTCGGGCTGGCGCTGGTGGCCGTCGCCGAGATCTATCGCCGCAGCGCCGATCGGGAAGCGCCCGCGCCGACCGGGCCTGCGGTGGTGCTGGCGGCTTCGCTGCTGCACCTGCTTTTCCTGAAGAACGAGGGCTCGGTGCTGGCCGGCCTGCTGTCGCTGGCGGTGGCTCCCGCCTTCGTGCGCCGGCCGAAGCTGGCCTGGTGCGTCGTCCTGCCCTGGCTGGTGTTCGCCCTGGTCTGGAAGCTGCCGGTCTCGCACGCGGCGATCACCAGTGACCTGCTGCGCAACGGCAGCCTGCTCGAACGGGGCATCAAGCGCATGCAGTCGTTCAGCGAATTTGGCCTCATCCTCCATTTCTTCCGCATCCTGTCGCAGGAGTATTTCGCCATGCTGGCCGTGGCACTGGTGATCGTGGCGGCGGGCTGGCGGCGGCTCTGGTTCGCGATTCCTTCGGTGCTGGTGGTGATGGGATATGCCGCGGTGCTGTTCACCGTGTTCCTGACCACCTACTTCGAGCTCAAGTGGCACCTGGAAACCGCCGCCGACCGGGTGCTCATCGCGTTCGACCTGGGCGCGGCCACCATGCTGCTCTACCTGGTGATGCTGGGCATCGGACAGCTGCCAGGGGCCTGGCGCCTCACAACCGATTCGGGCGCCTGAGCCCGCGGGGCGGAAAAGCACCGTCCCAACCCCGCTTTTCCGGCGGCTGAGCGCAACCGGGCTGACCACAATGCCCGTATGCACCGCACATCCCCGGAGGCCTTCGCGTGAACCCGTCCACCCTGATCGGCATGGTGGGCAGTTTTGCGCTGCTGGCCATCGCCCTGATCTTCGCCTCGGACAAGCCGGCCGTCTTCATCGACCCGGCGGCGATCGCCATCGTCCTGGGCGGCACGCTCGCCGCGACCTTCTTGAGCTACCCGATCAGCGAGCTCAAGCGCGTGTTCACGCTGGTGGCTCACGCCATGCGCGAGGACAAGCTCGACACGAAACACGACATCGAAGAGCTGGTAAGCCTGTCCAAGCTCTGGATCCAGGGCGACCTGCAGGCGGTGGAAAAGTCACTGGGCTATGTGACCAACCCGTTCCTGCGCACGGGCGTGCAGATGGTGCTGGACCGCACGCCCGAAGAAGAAATCATCGACCTGATGCAGTGGCGCATCGCGCACCTGCGCCAGCGTGAAGCCGCCGAAGCGCAGCTGTTCCGCGTCATGGCCGCCTACGCGCCGGCCTTCGGCATGGTGGGCACGCTGCTGGGCCTGATCAACCTGATGGGCCTGGTCGGCAGTGGCGACATCGGCACCATCAGCGCGCAGCTGGGCATCGCCTTCATCGCCACCTTCTACGGTGTGCTGCTGGCCAACCTGATCTTCAAACCGATCGCGGTCAAGCTCGAGCGGCGCACCGAGCAGCGCCTGATCCTGATGAACATGATCCTCGAAGGCATCTCGATGATGTGCGTGGGCCGCAGCCCGTCGCTGATGCGCGAGACGCTCAAGGCTTTCGTCGCCCAGTACGACGACGAGATCTACGACGGCAAGGACGCCAAACGGGCCAAGGGCCGCTGAGCATGGCCGCTGTCTCTTCGACCGCTTCCTCACCGGCGCGCCAGCCGCGTGCCGCCGCGCGTGCCGTCGGCCGCTACCGCCGCTGGCACGTCAACACCGTGCCGGTGCAGGAAGACGACATCTGGATGATGACCTACCTCGACGTCTTCACCCTGATGCTGGTGATGATGATCGTGATGCTGGCCTTTGCCGGTCCGGGCAAGGGCAAGGACGGCAAGAGCAAGGACGAATCGCCGGCCGCGGCCGCAGCAGCCTCCGCCGGACCGGTGCCGGGCGCGCCGCCGGCCGCCGCGCCGTCGGGCAGCATCGTGCCGCCGCAGCCGAACGCCACGCCGGCCCAGCCCGAACCGCCCAAACCCACGCCCAAGACCCTCAACGGCTTCGAGCTCGACAAGCTGGGCAGCGACATCGAGGTGCTGATGAACGACGACGCGGTGCGCTTTCGCATCAGCACCGAACTGCTGTTCGAGTCCGGCAACGCCAATTTCGCCGCCGCAGGCCAGCCGGCGCTGGACAAGCTGATTCCCCTGCTCAACGCCGACCCGAACCTGCGGCTGGTGATCGAGGGCCATACGGACGGCATTCCGATCCACACCGAGCGTTTCCCCTCCAACTGGGAGCTCTCCACCGGTCGCGCCGCCGCCGTGGCCCGCTACCTGATCGAACACGGCATCGCGCCGCAGCGTGTGCAGGCCAGCGGTTTTGCCGACACGCGCCCGCTGGGTTCGCGCGACAACCCGGTCGACCGCGTGCACAACCGCCGGGTGGAACTGACCATGGAGCGCCCGTCGGCCGAGAAAACAGCGCGCTGACACCGGTGCTTTGGTAAACTTCGCCGGTTCGTGGGGACGTAGCTCAGCTGGGAGAGCGTCGCGTTCGCAATGCGAAGGTCGGGAGTTCGATCCTCCTCGTCTCCACCACTTCTCTTCAAAAAGGCCTCGTTTTTACGAGGCCTTTTTTCATGCTCCGCCCGGCTCCGCGTCCCGCAGGTTGTCCTGCATATGGCGCAACAGGCGCAGCAGTTCCTGCCGCTCGCTCGCATCGAGACCGGCCGCGGCCCGGGCCGACACCTGCCGCCGCTGGCGCAGCACCGACTCGTGCAGCTGCCGCGCCGCGTCGGTCGGATACAGCCGCGTCACACGCCGGTCTTTCTCGTCGGGCCGCGCCTCCAGCAGGCCGCGATCCTTGAGCACCGCGATCAGCCGCGCCAGTTGCCCCTTGTCGCGACCGGAATGTTCGACCAGATCGCTCTGCGTCGCCCCTGGCCGCCGGACGAAGAAGCCCAGCGCACGCCCTTCCATCGGGTGCAGGCCGTCGTCGGGCATGTGCCGGCGCTGCTGCGCGCGCGCCAGGTGCATCAGCTCGTGCACCGCTTCCATCAGGTCGTCGTCGGTTTGTTTCTTCATGATGGTTGACACTATCAACTTCATTCGACAGAATGGATGACATTATCAACCATATAGCTCATCCTCATGTCATTCCTTTCCCGTCCTGACGACCGCCAGCAGAGCCTGATCCGCCGCGTGCGCCATGAACTGGTGCGCCGCGACGTGCACGTCGTCCGCACCGAGCGCCTGAGCCCAGGCCTGCAGGCCGTCACCTTCGGCGGCACTTCGCTCACCGGCTTCACCTCCCTCTCGTTCGACGACCACCTGAAGTTCATCTTCCGCGATGCGCATGGGCACGAGCAGCGGCGCGACTACACGCCGCGACACTTCGACGCCGACCGGAACGAGCTGACGCTGGTGTTCGCGCTGCACGACGTCGGCGCCGCCAGCGACTGGGCGCAGCGCGCGCAGATCGGCGATGCGGCGGTGATCGGCGGGCCGCGCGGCTCCATGGTCATTCCCGACCACCTCGACTGGTACCTGCTGGCCGGCGATGCGACCGCCCTGCCCGCGATCGCCCGCCGGCTGGAAGAGCTGCCCGCGTCGGCCCGGACGGTGGTGCTGCTGCAAACCGGCTACGCCCAGGACCAGAACCTGCTGCCTGCGCGGGCCGGCCTCACCCGCCAATGGCTACCCAACGCGGCAGCGCTGGTCGGCGCGGTCCGCTCGGTGGCCTTGCCGGAGGGTGGGGGTTTCGTCTGGTGCGCGGGCGAGGCCAGCACCATGGCACAACTGCGCGACGTGCTGATCACCGAGCGCGGACTGGCGCGCACCCACGTCAAGGTCTCGGCCTACTGGAAGCCCGGCGCCAGCGACTTCCACGAAGACCTGACCTGAGCCAGCCTTCGCCGGCGACCCGCAGGTTCAGCGCGGTGCGACGAGATCGATGCGCCGCTGGATGCGCGCAGCGTCGTCGGCTTTACCGGCCGCCTGCGCCTGCTTGAGCTGCACGCCCAGCCAGGCCAGCAGCGGACGGCGCCAGCCGCGCTGCGACGCGGTGTCCACCGCCGCATCCACCACGGCTGGCGACGCCACGCCCCGGCGCATCAGCACGCCCGCCGCGATCAGCCGCGACACCGGGTCTTCGATGCCAGACACCTCGCCACCGCTCGCGCCCACCAGCCCCTTGTGCGGCGCGGGGAGCAAGGCACCGTCGTCGGCTGTGGCCTGACCGCCAAGATAGCGCGCATAGGCTTTCTCGGCCGGCGCCGCATCGGCCGCCACCGCGTCGTAACCCGCGCAGGGCTCGAACACCAGCGCCGCCACGCGGGTCGCACAGCGTGTCAGCTCCAGCCGGGCCACCAGCGCGGGCTGTCCGGTGCGCAAGACCTCAACGCGCGCGCGGGAGAACTCGGTCTCTTCGATCTTCTGGTTGCCGCTGAGCCAGGCCTCGGTGGCCCGGTCGACGCTGCCCTTGGCATTCATCTGCCAGTCGGGCGGGGGCGGCGTGCTGCCGCAGGCGGCGAGAAGCACCACGACACCAGACAGAAGGAGGCGTGCAGGATTCATGGTCATTTCAGCTGGATGTCGGCGTCGCGCTTGAGCGGCCAAAGTCGGTTGACCTCGTTGATCAGCGACTCGACCTTGCGCAGGCTGGCGTCGACCTCGGCGCGCAGCTGGCCCAGGTCGGTGGTGGCTTCGCGGGTATTGGCGGCGATGCCCTGGGCATCGATCAGCAGCTTGTCGACCTTCTGCAGGCTGCCGCGCGCCTCGCCGAGCAGGCCGTCAAGTTGCTTGACCGTGCCACGCGCGTCCTGCACCAGACCGCCCTCGGTGCTGCCGCCCGGGCCGGCACCCTGTCCGAACACCTGACGGTCGGCGTTGGCGACCAGACCGTCGAGCCGGGCCGTGAGTTTGTCCACCTTGGCCAGCAAAGCATTGGCCCGCTCCACCGCTTCGATCACCTTTTTCGCGTCCGCGTCGTTGCCAAACAGTGCGCCCATCGCGCCCTGCGGCCCGTTCAGCCGTGCCGCCGTGCCCTGCAGATGCACCAGACTCTGCGGCAGCGGCGCATCGGCGGCAGTCAGGGCGTTGAGGTTGCCCACCAGCTCCTTGACCGAGGCCACGATGCCCGGAATCTCGGCCGCCGCGTCACCGCTGAGCACCTGGCGCACCGCGCCGTCTTCCAGTGCCGGGTCGGTCAATACGCCGCTGAATGCGCGGATCCTGGTGCCGCCAACCAGCGACTTCTCCATCGTGAAGATGCTGGAGCTGCGCAGCCACTTTGCATCCTTCACCGGCACGTCGACCAGGAAATGCACATTGCCGTCGTCGGCCAGTTCGATGCGCCCGACCTTGCCGATGGGAAAGCCGGCGAAGGTCACGTTCATGCCCACCGCGACACCTTCGGAATCGGGGGCGACCAGCACCAGCCGCTGCGTGCGCTCGAACGCGCCGCGTGCATAGGCCACATACAGCGCCGACCCGACCACCAGCAGCAGCAGGAACAGCAGCAGCAGCGCCGCCTTGAGCTCCAGGTTCTTCACCGGCGGCGGCGATGGCTCCAGCGGGGGCGGCGTCTCGGGAGAATTCATCGGTTGTGGGTCCATCGGTCAGTAGTAGTTGCCCAGCAGCGAGACGACCTCGACGATCAGCAGCACCGACAGCAGGCGCGCGAACTCGGAGATGTCGCTCAGCCGCCCGTAGCCGCCCATCAGGTCGCGGCGGGCGCTGGCAGCCAGGGGCACGATCGCCACCGCAAGGCTGAAGAACAGCGTCTTGAGCCCGAAGATCAGGGTCACGGCCGGCGTGAACACCTGGCCCACGGCGCGGGTGTAGGCCGGCAGGCCCCAGTGCGAAAAACCGTAGACATTCAGGTAGGTCAGCACCAGGGCGATCACGCAGCTGACCGCTGCCAGCAGCAGCACCGAAAACACCCCCGCCAGGGCGCGCGGCAGCAGTTCGCTGCGCAACAGGGTCTGCTCGTCGTGCCGCACGCCGCTGCGGTGCTGCTGCGCCAGCAGGCGGCGGATGCGCTGGGCCTCGGGCATGGTGTGGCGCAGCGCCACGAACATCGCGGCGTACAGCGGAATCAGCTCCAGCACCAGGGTGCGCACCAGCACCTCCAGCGCGTACTGCGACAGGCCGTAGCTGTAGGCCGTGGCGACCACGATGCGGATCAGCACCAGGCTCAGCAGCGCCGACAGGGTCAGGAACCAGGTCAGCAGCGGTGCCGACGCGGTGTAGATCTGGCGCAGCACCGCGCTGCGCTGCGCGCCTTGTGCGTAGCTCGAGGGCACCAGCGCGAGCACCATCACCTGCGCGCCCAGCAGCAGCACATGCCACCACGCGGCCCACGACGCGCGGACGCGGCGCGACCAGGCGCCGAGCGAGCGGTCGAGCGCGGTGGATGCGAAGGGAGAGCCGGACATGCGGTTGATGATAGCCCGCGACACCCAAGCGACAGCCCGGGCGCGCGGCATGGTGAAAACGCCCATGGCAAACGGGCGCGGCTGGTTTTCAATGAGGCGATCTTGCCTCGGCCGCCCGGCCCCCGCTGTAACAGGAGATTTCGCCCATGTCCGCTGCCGCCGCCCTCCCCGCCATCGCTCCCGCCGTGCGCCGCCAGACGATTGCCGACGCACTGCACCGCACCGCCCTGCGCCTGCCGGCCAAGCCCGCGATCACCTGCGGCGCCACCACCTGGACCTACGCCGGATTCGACGCCCTGGTCACGCGGCTGGCTGCGGGCCTGCACAAGATCGGCGTGGGCGAAGGCGACAAGGTGGCGGTGCTGGCGCGCAACTCGCACGGCTTTGCCGCGCTGCGCTTCGCGCTGGCCCGCCGCGGCGCGGTGCTGGTGCCGATCAACTTCATGCTCAAGGCCGAAGAGGTCGCCTACATTCTGCGCCACGCCGGCGCCCGCACGCTTGCGACCGATAGCGGCCTGGCCGGCTTGGCGCGCGAGGCCTCGGCGCTGGAAACGCAGGTGCAGCAGTTCGTCTGGCTGCCCAGCGAAGACCCGAGCGAGCCGGCGCCGAACATGCACCGCTTCGACGACCTGGCCGCCTGCACCGAGCCGCTGCCCGAGGTTCGCACGCAGAGCCACGACCTGGCCCAGATCGTCTACACCAGCGGCACCGAGTCCATGCCCAAGGGCGCCATGCTCACCCACGACGCCGTGCTCTGGCAGTACGTCAGCTGCGTCATCAACGCCGAAGTGGCCGAGACCGACCGCACGCTGCACGCCCTGCCGCTGTACCACTGCGCCCAACTGGACGTGTTCTTCGGCCCGGCGATCTACATCGGTAGCAGCAACGTCATCACCGGCAAGCCCACGCCGGACAACCTGCTTGCCCTGCTGGAGCAGCACCAGATCACCAGCTTCTTCGCGCCGCCCACGGTCTGGATCGCGCTGCTGCGATCGCCGCTGTTCGACGCCGAGAAGCTCCAGCATCTGGCCAAGGGCTACTACGGCGCGTCCATCATGCCGGTCGAGGTCTTGAAGGAACTGGCGGCCAGGCTGCCCAACGTGCGGCTGTGGAACCTCTACGGCCAGACCGAGATCGCGCCGCTGGCAACCATGCTCGGCCCGGACGACCAACTGCGCAAACCCGGCTCGTGCGGCAAGGCCGTGATCAACGTCGAGACCCGCGTGGTCGACGACGACATGAACGATGTCGCCGTGGGCGAGGTCGGCGAGATCGTGCACCGCTCGCCCCACCTGATGCTCGGCTACTTCAACGACCCCGAAAAAACCGCCGCCAGCTTCAGCGGCAACTGGTTCCACAGCGGCGACCTCGCCACCATCGACGCCGAGGGCTACATCACCGTCGTCGACCGCAAGAAAGACATGATCAAGACCGGCGGCGAAAACGTCGCCAGCCGCGAGGTCGAAGAAATGGTCTACCGCCTGCCGGCGGTCAGCGAGGTGGCAGTGATCGGCCTGCCCGACCCGAAATGGGTCGAGGCGGTGACCGCCGTGATCGTGGTCAAGGCCGGACAATCATTGAGCGAAGAAGAAGTGATCGCGCATTGCAATGCCCACATGGCGCATTTCAAATGCCCCAAGCGCGTGGTATTCACCGACGCGCTGCCGAAGAACCCGAGCGGGAAGTTGCTGAAGCGAGAGCTGCGGGGGCGCCTGGCGTGAAGGCGCAACACATCCCCTGAGCCCGGGGTGGCCGGCCTCTGCACGTAGATGTAACATCTGGTGAATGCGGAGGAATGGATAATGAACAAGACGCTTCAGGCGCTGTTTGGGGGCGCAAGCCTTTCATTGGCATTGCTGTTGGCCGGATGTGGCGGAGGAGCTTCCAGCTCCGCCGGCCCTGGTGGTGCGATCGCAAACGAAAAGGTCGTTGAGGTCGCGGCGACTGGCGAGACAGCTGACAAGGCGGCCTCTCCCGAGTCCGGGACCACGCTGCTTGCAGCCCATGACAAGGTCCGGACGATGACGGGCGCCTGGATTTCGACCACCCGCAAGCCAATCTCGCCTTCGTCGAGCATGCCTGCGATTCCGGTGGGCACCTGGCAACCTCCGGCCGGCAGCGTGCCAGACTCCGGAGATGCCCTCTACATCGAGAGCGCAGGGCAACCATCCCTCTTCGCCGCTCCCAACGCGACGATCACGCTGAACGCCACGGGGACGGATCTGATCATCGGAAACGCCATCACGCTAGGCTGGCAGGGACGTCTGCGGGCGCTCCGTGGCCAAAAACAGTGGCAAACCGGCTACTACCCCGGCGCCTTCAACTACCCTGCGTCGAGCATGTCGCACGCCAGCATGAACTGGCGCTCGAATGCCACTTCGTGCTCCACTGCCTCTGGCTGGATCGCCGTTGACAACGTCGCTTACAGCGCCAACCAGTTGGTCCGCATCGAGCTGCGCTTAGAGCAACAGTGCGAGGGCTCCTCGTGGGTCGTTCGCGGCAAGCTGCGCTGGACGGCACCCGGCAGCATGACTCCGCCCGCCGTGCCAGCCGACCTGTGGCAACCCGCCGCCGGAGCCACGCCCCTGACGGGCAACTACGTCTACCTGGAAAGCGATGCCGGCGACTACGTCGGCCATGGAAACACCTTTCTGTACACCCCGCAGATCGCAGCACTAAACCTCATGCTGACCGATGGCTACCTCCGGGTGCATGTCGACGGCGACCAGTGGTGGTACGGAGACTTCCAGGCCATGACCGGCGTGTCTCCGCTCCAGTCGGGCTACTACCCGCGCCTGCAGCGCTACCCCTTCCACGACCCGGCGCGCGGCGGGCTCTCCTGGTACGGCGACGGCCGGGGGTGCAACACCCTCACGGGCTGGTTTGCTGTCGACAACATCAGCGTCACCGCCGGGGTCCTCACAGCGGTGGACCTTCGATTTGAGCAGCACTGTGAGGGCTGGTCACAGGCCCTGCGCGGAAAGATCCACTGGCGCAGCGACGACACCACAACCCCGCCGGGACCGCAAAACCCGCCACCCGCGGACCTGTGGAAACCTGCGGCCGGTGCAACGCCCGCGTCCGGCTCGTTTGTCTATCTGGAAAGTACACCGGGAGATTGGGTTGGCGGTGGCGCCACGCGCCTCTTCACGCCAGGCAATGCCAACATGCGTGCAAACGTCGGCGCCAGCAGCCGGGTGGTTCAGGTCCAGGTTCAGGCGGGATCATCCTGGTGGGACGGCTCCTTTGAAGCCATGGACCTGTTGAACCGCCTCCAGCCTGGCTTCTATGCCAACGCATTCCGCTTTCCGTTCAACAATCCGACTCGGCCAGGACTGTCATGGACCGGCGAAGGACATGGATGCAACGAAAGCAGAGGCTGGTTCGTCGTGGACGCCATCGCGTTCGAAGGCAATCTGCTCACCGCGCTCGATGCCCGCTTCGAACAGTACTGCGACGGTGCCACGGCACCGTTGCGTGGTCAGGTCCACTGGACCATCGACTGATACGCCGGGGACCTCACGATGAAGCGCTTCGCAGCTCTGGCGTTATCACTGAGCCTGCTGGTGGCAGGCTGCGGGGGTGGGCTGGATGGGACAGACGGCGCACAGCGCGAGCGGTCCGATTCAGCAACCGCTTCAACGCCGATCGGGTCGGTCGCCAGCAACGATGCCCCCCCCTCCCTGCTCGATCAGTGGTACGAGAAGGCGAGCTCTGTCGCGGATGCTTGGGCCAACGGCATCAACAAGCCCTTCCTCATCCGCTCGCCGATCCGGCCAGTGCCCAGGGACCTGTGGCAACCACCCGAGGGCGCCACGCCGGCCAGCGGAAGCTACGTCTACCTGCAAAGCGACGCGGGTGATTCCATTGGCCAGGGCCAGACCCGGCTCTTCACGCCCGCCAACGCGGTGCTCACCGCCTGGCACCGGAACAGCGTTTCCTCGCTCCCCGTCGAGGCCGGTGCGTACGTCGGCGTCCTGGTGCAAGGCGACGAAAACTGGGAGGGTGACTTCCAGGCAATGGAAGCGCTGTTCACCATGAAACCGGCGCTGTTTGATCGCCTCTCGCTCTACGGCAAGCATTCGCCGTACCGGGGCAGCATGGGGTGGAAGAAGCCTGGCCAGACCTGCCGAAACATCCAGGGCTGGTTTGTCATTGACAGTGTCTCTTGGACCGCCGACCAGCACCTTGCCTCGATGGAGCTGCGGTTCGAGCAGCACTGCAACGGCGAAGGTGCGGCACTGCGTGGCAAGGTCCGGTGGTCGCGGGAAGACGCCGCACCAGGCTCCGGACGGTTCGACACCGTTCCCGCAGGACTCTGGCGCGCGCCCGATGCGGTGCGCCCCGCGTCAGGGAACTACCTGTATCTCGAAAGCGAGCCCTTCGAAACCGGCGGCGCCGGCAACACCTACCTGCTCAATCTCTACAACGCCTCGCTCAACTGGTCGGGCAACGCCTACCAGGTCGGCCTTAGCGTGACCGAGCGCCTGCAGAGCACCTGGACACTTTCGGTCGGAACGAACAAAGACGATGTGAAGCTGGCCAAAGGCTTCTACCCGGGTGCCGAGGGTTCGAGGGTGTTTGACATCCCCGCTTTTCGGCTCTACCTCGACAACCATGCGAGTCGTTGCACCACGAGCGACAGCAACGGCTGGGTCGCGATCGATGACATCCGGTACGTGGGCAACGAAGTTGCTGCCATCGCCATGCGGTTCGAGCGGTTCTGCTCAGGCCACGGCGTTTCGGTCAAGGGCGAATTCCGCGGCGAACGCTATGTCGAGCCGCCCTTCGAGCCCTTGCCCATCGGCCAATGGGAGCCTGCCGCCGGCACGACTCCCGCGACGGGCAACTATGTCTACCTGGAGAGCGAGCACCGGGAACCGTTTGGCAGGGGCCTGACCGAACTGTTCACACCCCAGAACACGCCCATGTCGGTCACGCTTGCCGGTGCCTACCTCACCGTGCTCATCGATGGTGCCAACGACTGGGAAGGCTACCTCTACCCGCCCAAGTCATTCACCGTGCTGCAGCCAGGGCTGTACACCAACCTGCCCCAAGGCCACGGTCAATCCTCGGAAACCGGTGGTCTGCTCTGGTACAGAAACGGAGGTCAACAGCTCGCCACGATCAGCTGGATGGCCGTGGACAACGTCAGCTTCGACAACGGCCAACTCAAGTCGCTGGACCTGAGGTTCGAGATGTACACGGGGTACGACATGTCCAGGCCCCCGCTGCGCGGCAAGATTCACTGGGTCAACCCTTGACCGAAGGCGAAGGGAAAGTGATGGAGCCTTCTCCCAAGCCGTGGGGGCTGGTTCAGTGGTTCCTGTTGGACCTGGCCGTTGGCCTGGTCATCGTTTGGCTGGTAGCAGCCTTTGGGTAGATCAGGCTCACGGAGCGTCTTCACGGGCGGCACGGGGGCTGGATCGATAGGGTTGCACCCTTTGGTGCTCTACGTCGCTCTGGGCCTGCTCACCCCGTGGCTTGCATTCCGTCGATCACGCTATGGCATCAGCGAGGGGGCCGCATTCCCTGTGCCCACCCAACAGCGTCGCCAACCACAGCATCCCTATGCCCTGACCGCGCCACCAACGCCGCCCGCACCCCGGCATCCTCCCCCACCCGCAGCGCATTCCCCATCGCCACCGCGATGTTGCGCAACCACCGCGCATGCCCGATCCGGCGGATCGGGCTGCCTTCGGTGCGGCGCAGGAACCCTTCTTCGCTCCAGCCGAACAGTTCGACCAGGGTCGCGCCCGTGAGGCCTTCGCGCGGGTCGAAGTCGGGCAGTGGGCTGCGCTGGGCGAACTTGTTCCAGGGGCAGACCAGCTGGCAGTCGTCGCAGCCGTAGATGCGGTTGCCGATCAGCGGGCGCAGGTCTTCGGGGATCGGCCCTTCGTGTTCGATGGTGAGGTAAGAGATGCAACGGCGTGCGTCGAGGCGGTGCGGGCCGACGATGGCCTGCGTGGGGCAGACGTCGATGCAGGCGCTGCAGGCGCCGCAATGGTCGCTGACCGGCTCGGTGGGCGGCAGGGCGAGGTCGACGTAGATCTCGCCGAGGAAGAACATCGAGCCGCCTTCGCGGCTGAGGATCAGCGTGTGTTTGCCGCGCCAGCCCTGGCCGCTGCGGCGCGCGAGTTCGGCTTCGAGCACGGGCGCGGAATCGGTAAAGACGCGGTGGCCCAGCGGGCCGACGGCGGCGGCGATGCGTTCGGCCAGCTGCTGCAGACGGTTCCGCAGCACCTTGTGGTAATCGCGCCCCCGGGCGTAGACCGAGACGATGGCTTCGCCGGGGCGTTGCAGGCGCTGCAGTTCCTGCGCCTGCCAGCCGTCGGGCGTGTCGCGCGGCAGGTAGTCCATGCGCGCGGTGATGACGCTGGCGGTGCCGGGCACCAGCTCGGCAGGGCGCGCGCGCTTGAGGCCGTGGCGGGCCATGTAGTCCATGCTGCCGTGAAATCCGGCCGCGAGCCAGGCTTCGAGACCCGGCTCTGCGCTGGAGAGGTCGATGCCAGCCACGCCGATTTGGGAGAATCCGAGTTCCCGGCCCCAGGCCTGAACCTGAGTCATCAGTTGAGCAGCATCGAATCCGGATCGCATCTTCCGCCCATTGTAGGAACGCCCGCCCCCGCCGAGCCGTTGGCGCGCTGGGACGGCCGCTGGGCGGACGAGGCCGGCACGGCGGCTTTCGCACAGCGCCTGGCAGCGTGCCCCGCGATCACCCGCGCGACGATCACGCTTGCCGGCGACCTGGGCGCGGGCAAGACCACCTTTGTGCGCCACCTGCTGCGCGCGCTGGGCGTGACCGGGCGCATCAAGAGCCCGACGTATGCCGTGGTCGAGCCGCACCGCGCCGAGGCCGGGCCGCACGGGCCGTTGTCGGCCTGGCATTTCGACTTCTACCGTTTTGGCGATCCGCGCGAGTGGGAAGACGCGGGATTTCGGGAACTGTTCGCGAGCGCGGGCCTCAAGCTGGTCGAGTGGCCCGAGCGCGCGGCCGGGCTGATGCCGGCGGTCGACGCGGCCCTGGACATCGGGCCGGAAGAAACGCCCGGTGACGAATCCGACGGCACCGACGCCCCGCGCCGTGTGACCATGCAGGCTTTCACCGACACCGGTCGCCAGCTATTGGCCGCCCTAGCCCCATGACGGACGCATGACCGAACCCGTTCACCACCCCGACCGCCGCCGCCTGCTGAAGGCGGGCACGCTGGTGCTGCTGATCGGCGCGCCGCACCTGGCCCACGCAGGCCGCGTCATCGCGGTGCGCATCTGGCCGGCGCAGGACTACACGCGCGTCACGCTCGAATCGGAAGGGGAGCTCAAGGCCCGCAAGACCGAGGCGAACGAGACGCGGCTGACGGTCGAGATCGAAGGCATCGACCTGCTGGACGGCATGCGCGAGCTGATCGGCAAGCTGCAGTCCGACGACCCCAACATCGCCGCGATCAAGGTCGCGCCGGTCGGCCCCAACCTGGCGCGGCTGACCATGGACCTGAAGAAGCCGATCAAGCCGCAGGTATTCAATCTCCAGCCGGTCGCGGCCTACGCCCACCGCCTGGTGTTCGACCTGTACCCGGTGCAGACGGTCGATCCGCTGGAAGAACTGATCCGCCAGCGCGCGTTGGCGGTGGACGACGCCTCGGCCCGCGCGGCAGAGCTGCTGGGCGCCGAACTCAAGGCGGGCACGCCCTCCACGGCGCCCGCAGCCGCCGACGACCCGCTGGGCGACCTGATCGCCGGGCGCGGACGCCCGACACCGCCGAAGAACGCCGACGCCAGCAAGACCGCGCCCAAGGGCGACACCAAAACCGAAGCCAAGGTGGACAGCAAGCCTTCGGGCGGCGGCAAGACCGAGCGGCTGATCATCGTGGCGCTCGATCCGGGCCACGGCGGCGAAGACCCGGGCGCCACCGGCCCCGGCGGCACGCAGGAAAAAGACGTGGTGCTGCAGGTCGCGCAAAAACTGCGCGAGCGCATCAACGCCACCAAGGTCAACGGCAACCCGATGCGCGCCTACATGACGCGCGACGCCGACTTCTTCGTGCCGCTGGGCACGCGGGTGCAAAAGGCCCTGCGCGTGCGCGCCGACCTGTTCATCAGCATCCACGCCGACGCCTTCCTGACCCCCCAACCGCAGGGCGCCAGCGTGTTCGCGCTGAGCACCAAGGGCGCCAGCAGCGCCACCGCACGCTGGATGGCCAACAAGGAAAACGCGGCCGACCTGATCGGCGGCATCAACACCAAGGTCAAGGACGCCACGCTGCAGCGCACCCTGCTGGACATGAGCACCACCGCGCAGATCAAGGACAGCCTCAAGCTGGGCAGCGCAATGCTGGGCGAGGTGGGTCGCGTGGGCAAGCTGCACAAGGGCAGCGTGGAACAGGCAGGCTTTGCGGTGCTCAAGGCGCCCGACATTCCGAGCGTGCTGGTCGAGACCGCCTTCATCAGCAACCCCGACGAAGAGGCGCGGCTGCGCAGCGACGACTACCAGGAGAAGCTGGCCGATGCCCTGCTCAAGGGCATCGTCAAGTACTTCGCGGCGAATCCGCCGCTGGCCAGAAAACAGGTGTGATCAGGCCTCGGCCGCCAGACGCGCCTTCTCGGCGCGGTGCGCGCGCCAGGCGCCGAAGCCCGCGATCAGGCCCGGCACGATGATCAGCGCCCAGATGATCTTGGACAGGTTGGCCTGCACCCAGGGCAGGTTGCCGAAGAAGTAGCCCGCCGCCGTCAGGCCGATCACCCACAACGCGCCGCCGGTCACATCGTAGAAGGTGAACTTGCTGCGCGTCATCTGCGCCACGCCGGCCACGAAGGGCGCGAACGTGCGTACGAACGGCATGAAGCGGGCCATCACGATGGTGATGCCGCCGTAGCGCTCGTAGAAGTTGTGGGCCTGGTTGAAGGCGTTCTTGTTGAAGAAGCGCGAGTTCTCCCACTGGAACACCTTGGGCCCGAAATACCGCCCGATGGTGTAGTTGGTCTGGTTGCCCAGGATCGCCGCCGCCAGCATCAGGCCAGCCGCCACCGGATACTCCATCAGCCCCGCGCCGCACAGCGCGCCGACGATGAACAGCAGCGAGTCGCCCGGCAGGAAGGGCATCACCACCAGTCCTGTCTCGACAAAGATGATCAGGAACAGCAGCGCATAGACCCAGTTGCCATAGGTTTGCACGAAGGCCTGCAGGTGTTTGTCCACATGCAGCACGAAGTCGAGAAGGTAGAGGGCGAATTCCATAACCCTCGATTATCCCCGGCCCTCCCGGGTCATCCCCGGCGCCTAGAATGCCCCGGGTGAACGCCCCTCACCCTGCCCCCCGACGCCCCATTCGAGAACTGCCCGACGAGCTGATCAGCCAGATCGCCGCCGGCGAGGTGGTCGAGCGGCCGGCCTCGGTAGTGCGCGAACTGGTGGACAACGCGCTGGACGCGGGCGCAGCCCAGATCACCGTGCGCCTGCAGGCCGGCGGCATCCGCCTCATCAGCGTCGAGGACGACGGCATCGGCATCCTGCGCGACGAACTGCCCACCGCGCTCAAGCGCCACGCGACCAGCAAGATCGCCAGCCTGCGCGACCTCGAAGCCGTGGACACCATGGGATTCCGCGGCGAGGCGCTGGCCGCGATCTGTTCGATCGCCGAGGTCTCGGTATTGACCCGCACCGACGAAGGTGCGTCGCATGGCTGGCTGCTCGACGGCCGCAGCGGCGAACTGCAGCCCACCGCCCGCGTGCGCGGCACCACGGTCGAGGTGCGCGAACTTTTTTTCGCCACGCCCGCGCGCCGCAAGTTCCTGAAGTCAGAAAGCACCGAGCTGGCCCACTGCATCGAGGCCGTGCGCCGCCACGCGCTGGCCCGGCCCGAGGTCGGCTTCGCGATCTGGCACGACGGCAAGCTGGTCGCGCAGTGGCGCGCGGTCGCGCCCGACCTGGCCGGCGGCGAGCATGTGCTGGACGCGCTGCGCCGCCGCCTGGCCGATGTGCTGGGCGAGGAGTTCATTGAACAGGCCGTGGCCGTGAACTGGCCGGCCGATGACGCGCCCGGGGCGCTCGGCAGCAGCGACGGCGTGCAGCGCCTGCGCGTCTGGGGATTCGCGGGTGTGCCCGACGCGGCGCGTTCGCGTGGCGACTGGCAGTTCGCCTATGTCAACGGCCGATTCGTGCGCGACAAGGTCATCACCCACGCCGCGCGCAGCGCCTACGAAGACGTGCTGCACGGCCACCGCCAACCGGTCTACGCGCTCTACGTGAGCATCGACCCGACACGGGTCGACGTGAACGTGCACCCGACCAAGATCGAGGTCCGTTTCCGCGACAGCCGCGAGGTGCACCAGGCGGTGCGGCACGCGGTCGAAAGCGCATTGGCCGCACCGCGTTCGGGGCAGGCCCCTGCGGCCCCGGTCCCCTCCGCCATGCCCGCCGAGCCGGACACCAGCTTCCTCGCCGCCCTGCCGCGCCAGCAGCCCCTGCCCTGGCGGCCGGACACGCCGCAGGTTGGCCAGCGGGTGAGCGACCTCGAAGCGCTCTGGCGACCCAGCGAGCGGATCAGCGCGCCGCTGGACGTACCCGACATCCGCCGCGCCGAGCCGGTGTTCCCGCCCGGCCCGTCTGGGCAAGCGGCCCCGGCGCCACTGCCCGACGGCGAGTGGCCACTGGGCCGCGCGGTAGCGCAACTGCACGGCGTCTACATCCTGGCCGAGAACGCGCAGGGGCTGGTCGTGGTCGACATGCACGCCGCCCACGAGCGCATCGTCTACGAGCGACTCAAGCAGCAACTCGACGCCCACCAGATCAGCAGCCAGCCGCTGCTGATCCCGGCCACCTTCGCCGCCACCCCCGAGGAAGTCGCCACCGCCGAGTCCACGGCCGAGGTGCTGGCCGCGCTCGGCCTGGAGGTCGTGCCGTTCTCGCCAAAGACGCTGGCGGTGCGCGCGGTGCCCACGACGCTGGCTGCGGGCGACCCGGTCGAACTCGCGCGCAGCGTGCTCGCCGAACTCGGCCAGCACGACGCCTCGACCGTGGTTCAGCGCGCGCGCAACGAACTGCTGGCCACCATGGCTTGCCACGGCGCGGTGCGCGCCAACCGGCGCCTGACGCTGGACGAGATGAACGCGCTGCTGCGCCAGATGGAAGTGACCGAACGCAGCGACCAGTGCAACCACGGCCGGCCAACCTGGCGCCAGTTGGGCATGAAGGACCTGGACGCGCTGTTCCTGCGCGGTCGGTAAACCCATGGCAACGGACGATCCGGCCCTGCTGCACCACATCTTCTGGCGCTGTCTGGACGGTCCGCACCGCGACCTGTCGGCAGCACAGGGCGGCGCGCGCCGCTACCGCGCCGGTTATTCGCCCATCGCCGCCTTCGCCGATCCGTCGGCGCCGGATCTCGACAGCCTGGCCGCGCTGAGCGCATCCGGCGAGTCGTTCTACGTCGCGGGCTGGGACGGCGCCTGTGCGTCGGGGGACTGGCTGATCGAGGTCGACGCGACCATGGTCTGCATGGCCTGGGACGGCGGGCCGGTGCCCGAACCCGCCGCACTGTCCTGCCGCCCGCTCGGCGCCGACGACCTGCCCGCCGTGATGGCGCTGGTGGATCTCACCCGACCCGGTCCGTTCGGCCCGCACACGCTGTCGATGGGCGAGTTCCTCGGTCACTTTGCTCCGGACGGCACGCTGGTCGCGATGGCCGGCGAACGCACCCGGGCCGGCGCCTGGCACGAAGTGAGCGGCATCTGCACCCATCCGGAACACCAAGGCAACGGCCTGGGCCGCGCGCTGACCCACGAGGTCGTGCGGCGCCAGTTGCAGCGCGGTGAACGCCCATTCCTGCATGCCATGGCCAGCAACGAGACCGCCCGCGCCATGTACCGCCGGCTGGGATTCCGGGAACGGCTGGAGACGCCGGTACGGGTGCTGCGGCGCACCGGCGAGCGCCATTGAACTTTTGCCGCCCGGCCGCGTCTTTCCATGCGATGAAACGCCTGCTCGCCCTCCTGCTGCTTGCCGCCGCCGCGCTCTCCGGCTGCGCCAACCTCGACGAACGCCAGCGCGGCTGGATCTTCCAGCCGTCCGACCGCACCTGGTGGCGCGGCGAAGAAGCGGCGCAGGGCATGCAGGATGTGTGGATCGATTTCGCGTCGCAGGAAACCGGCGAGGCGGCGCGGCTGCACGGCCTGTGGGCCGCGAACGAACACTTCGCGAAAGACCCGAGGGCGCCCGTGCTGCTTTACCTGCACGGCGCGCGCTACAACGTGGTCGGCTCGGCCTTCCGGGCACGACAGATGCAGGCGCTGGGCTTCTCGGTGCTGGCGATCGACTACCGGGGCTTTGGCAAGAGCTCGCCCGCCCTGCCCTCCGAAACCATGGCCTACGAAGACGCCCGCGCCGCCTGGGACTGGCTGGCGAAGCAGTACCCCGACCGGCCACGCTACATCTTCGGCCACTCGCTGGGTGGCGCGATCGCGATCGACCTGGCGGCCCGGGTGCCCGACGAGGCCGGCACCCTGGTCGAAGGCACCTTCACCTCGATTCCCGACGTGGTGGCCTCCTACAGGTGGGGCTGGTTGCCCGTCGGGCCGCTGATCACCCAGCGTTTTGACGCGATCGATCGCGTGGCACAGATCGGCTCGCCGCTGCTGGTGGTGCACGGCAGCGAAGACGCCACGATCAAGCCCGAGCTGGGCAAGCGGCTGTATGACGCGGCGACGGGGAAGAAAAGCTTCGTCCTGGTGGAAGGCGGTTCGCACCACAACACCAACACACTGGGCCTGCCGCAGTACCGGGTGGCGCTGGCCGAGCTGTTCGGGATGAGGTGATCCCCCCTGCGCCGCCTGCGGCGTCACCCCCCAGGGGGCGATGCGAGTGGCCCGGCCAAGCCGGTTCCACCGCATCCTGGACGCGGGCACGTCGCGCCGGAGATGCTGTTGGGTCGGCCGTGACCGTTGAGGCCATCTGCTAACCTCAATCAGATGTCCGCCTCCCGTTCCACAATGTCCCCCGGCCTGATCGTGCTGGTGCTGTCCCTGCTGCTGGGACTGCAGCCTGTCACCACCGATCTCTACCTGCCCGCCCTGCCGTCGATCACCCGGGGATTTGGCGCCGGCATGCCGCAGGCCCAGCTGACACTGACCGCGCTGTTGCTGGCCTTCGGGCTCTCGCAACTGGTCTGGGGCCCGCTGTCGGACCGCTTCGGGCGACGGCCAGTGCTGCTGGGCGGCACGGCGCTGTATGTGTTCGCGGCGGCGGGCAGCAGCTTTTCGGCGTCAATGGAGCAGCTGATCGTCTGGCGCGTCCTGCAGGGCATCGCGATGGGGGCGGGCGTGATGTGCGCGCGTGCCGTGGTGCGTGACCTGTTCGCGCCGGTCGATGGCGCGCGGGTGATGTCCAAGGGACTGACCGGCCTGGGGGTGATCGCCTGTGCCAGCGCGCCGGTGGGCGGGCTGCTGGCGGACCTGTTCGGCTGGCGTTTCGCGCTCGGCGCACTGGCCGTGTTTGGCGCCGGCACGCTGGCTTTGCTGGCCTGGCGCTTCGAAGAGACGCTGGCGCAGAAGAATCCGCGCGCGCTAGAGCCGCTGATGCTGCTGCGCACCTGGGGCACGATCGTGCGCCACCCGACCTTCTGGGCCTTCACCCTGCTCTCGGCCACTTCCTATGCCGGCCTGTTCACCTTTCTCGCCGCCTCGTCCTTCGTCTTCATCGGCGTGCTCGGCCTGGGCAAGACGGCCTACGGCCTGCTGATGCTGGTGATGTCGCTGTCGTACATCGTCGGCACCTTTGTCTGCCGCCGGTTGCTGCCGAGCCTGGGCGTGCGGCGCACAGTGGCCATCGCCGGTGCCTGCACGCTGGTGGCGGGCAGCACCATGGGACTGCTCGCCCTGGCCGGCATCCAGCACCCGGCCGCGATCCTCGGCCCTTTCATCCTGTTCATGCTCGGCCACGGTGTGCACCAGCCCTGCGGCCAGAGCGGCGCCGTCGGCCCGTTCCCGCAGGCGGCCGGTGCCGCATCGGCCATGAGCGGCTTCCTGATGATGGTCACGGCCTTCTTCATGGGCGGCTGGCTGGGCAAGAGCCTGGCCGAGAACCCCGGCAGCGTGCGACCGCTGACCGACGGCCTCTGGTTCTGGAGCGTGCTGATCGCGCTGACCGCCTGGACGCTCGTGCAACGGCATGGAGAGGTGAAGACCCCGCCCGTGCGCGCCACGACCGGAGCCGCCGATGTCCGCTGAGCCGTTGCGCTGCATCGCCATCGCGGGTCCCACGGCCAGCGGCAAGAGCGCCGCAGCCCTGGCCATCGCAAGGCGCTGGCCGGTCGAGATCATCAGCGTCGACTCGGCCCTGGTCTACCGCGGCATGGACATCGGCACCGCCAAGCCGACGCCGGCCGAACTCGCGGCCGCCCCGCACCACCTGATCGACATCACCGACCCGCTCCAGGCCTACAGCGCGGCCGAGTTCGTGCGCGATGCGCAGCGCCTGATCGGCGAAATCGCCGCGCGCGGCCGCACGCCGCTGCTCGTTGGCGGCACCATGCTCTACTTCAAGGCGCTGATGCAAGGCTTGGACGACATGCCCCGCGCCGACACCGCCGTGCGCGAACGGCTTGAAGCCCGGGCCAAAGCACTTGGCTGGCCCGCCATGCACGCCGAGCTCGCGAAGGTCGACCCGGTGACGGCTGCCCGGCTCGCACCCGCCGACAGCCAGCGCATCCAGCGCGCGCTGGAAGTCTTCGAGGTCTCGGGCCGGCCGATCTCCAGCTTCCAGACCGGCAACCAGCGTGCGGCCAGCAACCCCATTGCCGACGGCGCCTTCTTCAGTCTCGAACCAGCCGACCGCGCCTGGCTGCACGAGCGCATTGCGCAACGTTTCGACGCCATGTTGGCGCAAGGCCTTGTCGACGAAGTGCGCAGCCTGCGCGCCCGCGGCGACCTGAACCCCGACCTGCCCTCGATGCGTTGCGTCGGCTACCGCCAGGCCTGGGAGGCTCTGGACACGGCGGGCGATGCGCCGCTGACATCCGCCCAACTGGCCGAACTGCGAGACCGCGGCATCTTCGCTACCCGCCAGCTTGCGAAACGCCAGATCACCTGGCTGCGCTCGATGCCGCAGCGGCGCGTGATTGCCTGCGATGCGCCCGACGCTGAGGATCGTCTGTGTGAGGGTGTCGACAGGTTGCTATAGCGTCTCTGAAACCGTTGTTCAGGGATGGACCCGTGTGAGACGGACAAAACCGGCGCGGTCACGGGAAACCAGTCCGATGGAAGCGGACGGGAGTCCGGATACGGTGTTCTGAAAACCCACCTGGTACGCCGGCGTCTTGACCAAGCCACTCAACGGGTCAAGCACTGGCGCACCATACACAGACCCTGACCAAAACGCCAGGTTCTGCCCGGGCAATGCATTGGTCGGAGTCACGTCGGCCCACGTGAACGGCTGTCCAGGAGCAACATCCCAGCGCTGCAGGGACTGCAGTTCCTTGACTCCCGGCATCCGCCAACCAGGACGGTTGATCGCCAGTGACAGCGCGCCATAGAGGTCAAAGGTCAATGGCTGACCGGAACAGGCCACGCCGTTCCAGATCTGTCCCTCGAGACAGCGGCGCCACTGCAGCTGGGTCACATTGTCGACCAGTGCATTGTTGGACTGGTCTCTGCCATAGGGCAACGAGATCACGGAAAACCGGCTGGCTTCCGACGTCTGCGGCCCGCGGACCAAAACGATGCTGAACTTGCCATCCGAGGAAAACGTACCGGCCGCTTCGATCGCACGATAGCGCACGTCCAGAACAGGCTTGATGAAATCTGCCGCGGTCAAGGAGCTGGGGAAGGTCGTGACCGACACAACCCCTTGCACGGGCAGTGATTGCGTCTGGCCTTGACCGTTGATCGTGTCGTGATTGAAGGCCACGCTGTCCGCTGTCAGGTAGCGTCCATCGAACAACGGAGGAAACTCCAGCCAACGATGGCCGAAGTGCATCACATTGATGAGCTCTGAAGCTGACGGAAGTCGCCAGTCGTTGAACCCGCAATGGGACTGCGCATTGACCGCCGCAATGAACCCGACGCTGTTCTCCGAAGACGCGATCTCCAACGCCGACGGCTTGCGAGGAACATATGAAATGCTGCCCGTACCGGTCGAGGTCATCACCTGGTATTCGTCACTGCCCGTCAGGTGGGTGACCCTCAGCGTGTTGTCGTGCAAGCCTGAATAGGCCTTTTTCTCCCAGACCAGGCCGGTGATGGAGTCTCGTGCGCATTCACCGAGAGATTCGAAACGCTCGGTGACCATGAACTGCGGCGCCGGGCGCCGGCCATCGACTTGCGCGGCAGTTGGCAAAGCGTCGGGCATCGCGCAACCGGTGTCGTAAAGCCCCGTCGGTCCAATGCAGGTGTCGGTCCGACTGTTGGTCACGCTGGAGCCCTGCCACGGAATGCCGTCGGCGCGAACATAGTAGGCAATGCCTTCATATTCCATGTAGGGCGCTGTGGCCACCTGCTTCAGGCGCTCCTCTTCGCTGGTGGTGTAGAAGTGGGTTGAGGAGGCCGTATTGAAGAAACGGTGCACTGGCATCCAGCCCGGCCCTGCATGGGTGGTCGCCCACCAGGCAACTCCCTCGAAATTGAAGTACTCAGCGTAGTTCGTCCTCACGTAGTACATCTCTTCGCTGTCGATGGTGTAGAAGTGCGTGCCTGTGTAGATGCTGTAGAAGCGATACACGGGGCTTCGAGGTACGTCGAAGTCGGGCAACACATAAAAGGCTCGCCCCTCGAGACTGAACTGGGGCAGCGTGGCGCTGATGGCGTCGCGCTCTTGATCGGACATCGTGTAGAAGTGGACACCGGTACTGTTGTTGAAGAACCGGTACACAGGCAACGGCTGCCGGCTGAAATCCTTGGTGCTTCCGCTGTATGCAGCGAAACCCGAGGCCAGGCGCCGATTTCCCATGAGCGACTCGGGGTCGCTGGCGTGCTTTCCATTGAAGAACTTGGAGAGTCGCTGCTGCATTCGGACTCGATCCACGCCCTCCACCGGCTTTCCGTACGATGAATTGCCGATCCCAGAAGCCTGACCGTTGATCAGGTCCTGGCCTGAGGCATCCGCCCAGACAGTCTTCGCATTGGTTGCCGGCTGCAGTGAAGGTCCTTCTGCACCACCACCGCATGCCACCATCACACCGCTCACCAGCGCGCACGCCATCCATTTCCAAGCCGTCATCTGTCCCCCTGTCAGTGGGTCAACAGCGACTCCACTCTGGAGACAACATTTTGTATCAAGGCCAGTCATCTGTCAGTTCCGCCGACGTGCTGCCCTAGAGAAGCCCCTCATCGACAATGCATACATGAGCCTCGTTCTTCATCAACTCGGCAAGCGCTACGGCGATACACCCGTCTTCTCCAACGTCTCGCTCACGGTCGCACCGGGCGAGTTCGTCGCCATCGTCGGCGAGTCGGGCGTGGGCAAGTCCAGTCTGCTCAACTGCATGGCGGCGCTGGACGACTGGAGCGAGGGCTCGATCACCCACGACGGTGTCGACCTCGGCACGCTGGGCGAGGTGCCGCGCGCGCACTGGCGGCGCGAGCACCTGGGTTTTGTGTTCCAGGCTTTTCATGTCCTGCCGCACCTGGACGTTGCGCAGAACGTAGGTCTGCCGCTGTTGCTGCTGAACCGGCCCGACCCCGCGCGTGTGGAGCAGATGCTGGATGCCGTCGGGCTGGCGGGGCTGGGCGGACGGTTGCCGGCGCAGCTCTCAGGGGGGCAGCTGCAACGGGTGGCGATTGCGCGGGCGCTCGTGCACCGGCCGCGGCTGCTGCTGGCGGACGAACCCACCGGCAACCTGGATCCGTCGACGGCGGCACTGGTGATGGACCTGCTGGAACAGCAGGCGGCTGAAAGCGGCGCCACGCTGATCCTGGTGACGCACTCGGCGCACGCCGCTGCGCGGGCGAGCCGGGTGCTGCACCTCACGGCAGATGGACTGCGGCTCTCACCGCAGGCCAGTCTCTCGACCGGTCAGACGCCGCGGTAGCAGACCCAGATGTAGGCCTGCGTGCCATCCGGCTGGTCCGTGAGCACCCAGTGGCATTTGACGCCATGGCCCTGGCTGAACGTGCTCTTGGCCATCGCTGGCAGTGTGGCGCCAACGGCCAGCAGACCGGCGACCAGTGCGAGCGACAGGCGACGGAACAGACGTGTGTGTTGCATGTAGGTTCTCCTTGGGTGGTTGGGGTGTTCCCGTCGGCCCAAGCCGCTGCGGGTAACACTTTCCCGCAACATCCGGGCCCGCAGGCCCGCCAGCAGGGGAGAACCGCATGGCCTTGATTTTGTGTGACTTTTTCCCACGCGACGCAAACGATTGTTCGCGCCGATCGGGGCTTCCGGGAGAAATGCCCCACCCAATGGGGCTGGATGACCCACCCACAGCCCAAGGGCAGTGGGTTCCAGTTACACCTTGAGAAACAGGTCGCGGTCGGGGGCGAAGGTGGCGTGCAGCGGTAGCAGCGCCCCTCCCAGGGCGCGGGCGTCGGAGCCGATGGTGCCGAGTTCGAGCCGGGGCATGGCCTGCAGACCTTCCTGGTTGTATGCCTTGAGTGCGTCGCCGGTGCGCATCCAAAGATCGCGCAACAGGTCGGGCGCCACCACACCGTCGATCACCACCGCTTCGACATCAAGGAAGGCGGTACCGGCCACGATGCAGTGTGCCAGCGCCAGCGCCGCGCGGTCCACCCACTCGCGGGTGTAGGGGAGCCAGGGTTCGAACAGCGCGCGCGCGTCGTAGGCCGCCATCGGGTCCAGCGCATGCTCGCGAAAGCGCTGTTCCAGGTCCCACAGCGAGGCCTGACTGATCAGCTGGGGCGGCAGCTCGCGCTGGTAGCGCGAGTGCGCCACCTGCAGCGGCAGCGAGGCGACGGCACCGGCGTTGCCGTTGGCGCCGCGGTGCAGGTGCGAGTCGATCACCAGACCACCGCCGACAAAGGTGTCCATGAACAGGTAGAGAAAACTGTGCAGGTCGCGACCGCGCCCCTGCAGCAGTTCGGCCACACAGGCGGCCGAAGTGTCCTTGGCGAAACTCACCGGCAGATCGGTCATGCCCTGCACTTCCGCCGCCAGGTCGAGATGGCTCCAGGCGTCGGACTGGGCTTCGGTCAGGCCCAGCATGCGGTGCCAGCCGCCGAGCTGGAACGGCGCGGCCACGCCGACCCCGACCACGCGGCTGCGCATCGGGCCCAGACCGTCGAGCAGGCGATTCAGGTTGGTTTCGATCGCCGGCAGCAGCACGGCTGCATCGGGGAACGGGTAATTCAGCGACAGGCGCTTGCGCACGCGACCGAGAAAATCCACCAGCAGCCAGTCTGCGCTGCGGCGGCCGATCTTGATGCCGACCGCAAACGCGCCGTCGGGGTTCAGGCCCAGCGGCACCGAGGGCTGGCCCACCTTGCCGCGCACCGGCGCTTCGCGCACCAGCAGCTGGTCTTCGTCCAGCCGCGCCGTGATCAGGCCGATCGTCTGTGCCGTCAGCCCGGTCAGGCGCGCCAGTTCGGCCTTGGGCGCGCTGCCGTGCACGCGCAGCGCCTGCAGCACCACGCGGTCGTTGAACTGGCGCATGCCGATCTGGTTCGACCCGCGCTGGCGCAGGCGCGGCGCATCCGCCGCCTCCACGCCCGATTCGGGCGCGTTCGGTTCGACAGGTTCCTGGACAAGTTTGTCGTCGATCACGGGCGCGGAGTGTGACATGGTTCAGGGACGCAGCGCCTGTCCGAGCACGCCTTTGCGCAGGATGAAATTGCCCCAGGGTTCCAGTTCGCCGGTGACGACGATGGCGTAGGCCTTCTTCACCCGCTCGTAGAAAGCGTAGCGCTCGACCGCTTCGGCCTGCCCTTCGCGCATGCCGTGGCGTTCCAGCACCGCCAGCGTCTCGCGCTGCAGGGCCGAGCGGTAGCCGGCGTCGGTGCCGCCGACCTGCATGTACGCGACCGGATGGTCCACGTCCTCGGCCAGCGGCAACACGCTGGCGACGGCGTCGACGGTGCGCGCCATGCCCACACCGGGCAGGCGCAGCACCGTTTTGCCGGCGCCCAGGCTCATGGCGGTGAAGTTGGCGTCGGCGAGCACGACGGCGTCGTCGTGCCCCATCTCGGCCAGCAGCTTGAGCAGCTCCGGGCTGAGCAACGGATCAATGCCTTTGAGCATGGGGTTCCGTCCTCAGGCGAGGCATTCCGGCGGCAGGGTCGACGGATCGCGCGCACCCGTCATCACGGCCACCGTATCGCTCATGCTCATGTTCTTGGGATTGACCACGCAGGCCCGCTTGCCCAGGCGGGCAATGTGGATGCGGTCGGCGATCTCGAACACGTGCGGCATGTTGTGCGAAATCAGGATCACGGGCAGGCCCTTGTCGCGCACACGGCGGATCAGTTCCAGCACCATGTTGCCTTCCTTCACACCCAGCGCCGCCGTCGGCTCGTCCAGGATCACCACGTGCTGCGCGAAGGCGGCGGCGCGGGCGACGGCCACGCACTGGCGCTGGCCGCCCGAGAGCGTCTCGACCGCCTGCGTCATCGAGCGGATGCCCACCTTCAGGTCGGCCATGCGCTGCACCGCCGTCTCCAGCATCTTCTTCTTGTCCAGCATGCGCAGCGTGCTGCCCAGGAAGCCTTCGCGGCGCATCTCGCGGCCCAGGAACAGGTTCTCGGCGATGGTCATCGCGGGGGCGACGGCCAGATCCTGGTAGCAGCACTCGATGCCGGCGCGGCGCGCGTCGATCGGGGTGTTGAAATGGATCTTCTGGCCGTCCAGGAACATCTCGCCTTCGTCGGGCACAGTGGCGCCCGAGAGGCACTTGATCAGGCTGGACTTGCCGGCGCCGTTGTCGCCGATCACCGCCAGGATTTCGCCGGCGCGCAGTTCGAAGTCGGCGCCGTCGAGGGCGGTGACCTGGCCGTAGCGCTTGACCAGGCCCTTGGCCTGCATCACGAGTTTGGGTGAAGTGCTCATGATCAGCGAGCTCCCTTGCGAGACAGTTGGTCCACGGTCACGGCGATGATGACCAGGATGCCGGTGATCAGCACCTGGTACACCGACGAGACCCCCATGAGCGTCAGGCCGTTGCGCAGCACGCCCACCACAATCGCACCGACCAGCGAGCCGAGCACCACGCCGCGGCCACCGAACAGGCTGGTGCCGCCCAGCACCACGGCGGTGATGGCGTCCAGGTTCTCGGTCTGGCCCGCGTTGGGGTCTCCCACTTCGGTGCGCGCCACCAGCAGCATCGAAGCGATGCCGTAGAAGATGCCGGCCAGCACATAGACCCACAGCAGCACGCGCTCGGTCGGGATGCCGACCAGACGCGTCGCTTCGGGGCTGTTGCCGACGGCGTAGACATGTCGGCCCGAGGCGGTCTCGCGCAGCCAGAACCAGGCGCCCAGATACAGGGCCATCATCAGCACGGTGCCGTAGGCCACCGGCGTGCCGGCGATGTCGAAGGTGCCGCCCAGTGCCGTCATGAACGGCGGCAGGTTGGAGACCGTCTGCGCACCGGAGTAGAGCTGGGTGATGGCAAAAGCGATGTTCATCGTGCCTAGGGTGACGATGAAGGAAGGCAGCTTGATGCGGGTGACCAGCAGGCCGTTGATCAGACCGAAACCGGCCGTGACGCCGATGCCGCAGAGGATGGCCAGCGGGGCGGGCATGCCCAGTTCGACCGCGAACTTGGTCATCACGATGCTGCCCAGGGCCATGACCATGCCGCAGGAAAGATCGATGCCGGCGGTCAGGATGACCAGGGTCTGGCCGATGGCGATCACGCCCACGACCATGACCTGCTGGAGGATCAGCGCGAAGTTCGCGCCGGTGAAAAAGTTGTCGGTCGTCATGCCGAAGATCGCACACGCGATCACCAGGGCAATGAAGGGACCCATCTGACTGATTGGCGGCAGTCTGTCCTTGAAAGAGCTCATGGCGAGTTCCCCGGAAAAGAGCGAAGAAGAAAAGAAAAAGGGCGCCCTTGCCGCGCCGGGACACATGGTTCCCGGTTCAGAGGGGCGCCCCTGGCGCCGATTTGGCGACGAGAGAAAGAAGGATTACTTCTTGTCGCCCCAGCACAGTTCGGTGCCGATCTTGACGTCCTTGCTGTCCACGCCGGCCACGGCCTTGTTGGCGATCAGGGTCACGCCGGTGTCGACGTAGCCCGAAGCCTTCTTGCCACCCTTGGCGTACTCGACGCCAGCGGCCACGCCCATGGAAGCCATCTTCAGGGGGTACTGCTGCGAGGTGGCGGCGATCACGCCCTTGCCCACATCGGCCACGCCGGCGCAGCCGCCGTCGACGGACACGATGATCACGTCCTTGTCCTTGCCGGCCTTCTTCAGTGCGTTGTAGGCACCGGCGGCAGCGGGTTCGTTGATGGTGTACACCACGTTGATCGACGGATCCTTCTGCAGGCAGTTTTCCATCGCGGTCTGGCCCTTGGCCTGGTTGCCGTCGGTGTCGGCGGCGCAGACGGTTTCAGCGGTGGACGACAGTTCGTTGGACTTGGCGTCGTTGGCCTTCAGGCCGAAACCGCTCATGAAACCGTTGTGGCGCTGGGCACCGACGGGGTGGCCGGGGAACAGGTCCAGCATGGCGATCTTGGCGGGCTTGCCACCCAGGGCGGCCTTGGCGTACTGGCCGATCAGGATGCCGGCCTTGTAGTTGTCGGTGGCGAACAGGGCGTCGGCGCCGTCGAACGGGCTGTCCAGGGCGATCACTTGCACGCCCTTGGCCTGAGCCTTCTTGACGGCCGGGATGATGGCGTCGCCGGAGGACGTGATCAGGATGGTCTTGGCACCGGCGGTGACCATGTTTTCGATGGCGGTGATCTGGGCGGCGGTGTCACCGTCCTTCTTGCCGGCGGCGCTCATCAGCTTGGCGCCAAGCTTCTTGGCTTCGGCCTGTGCGCCTTCCTTCATCTTCACGAAGAAGGGATTGGTTTCGGTCTTGGTGATCAGGCCGATGATGGGCTCGGCGGCGAAGGCGGAGCCGGCGGCCAGGGCGGTGGCGGACAGAACGAAGATGGAAGCGATTTTTTTCACAGATGTCTCCTGAGGAGGATGGATGGAGTCAGACGTTGTTGAACCAGGTTTTCTCTGCGTCCGGGACTTCGGGTATTTCCGAGTCTGGCTGCGGAGTGGCTGAACTATAGTTGGAACAGGTTTAATAAATCAACTGGATTTAGTTATGGTTTTCCCTAGCCCCAACCCACCGATGCCCAACACCCCGATCACCGTCGCGACCGCTGGCGAAGCGCTGATGGACATGATTCAGGAGGCCGACGGCCGCCTGCGCCCCTGCGACGGCGGCGCCGTCTACAACCTCACCCGTGCGCTGGGTCTGCAGGGCGTGGGCACGCTCTATCTCAACCCGTTGTCGCAGGACCGTTTCGGTCGCGGCCTCGCCCACGCCATCGCACAGGCCCGCGTCACCCTGGCCCATCCCGAGCCGGCGCACGAGCCGACGTCACTGGCCGTGGTCAGCCTCGACGAAGCCGGCAAGGCCAGCTACAGCTTCTACCGCGAAGGCGTGGCCGACCGCCGTGTCGACGCCGCGACGATGGCCGCGCAGTGTGCGGCCCAGCCAGCGCTGAAGATGGTGGTCACCGGCTGCCTGGCCCTGGTGGCCGACGACTCGCACAAGTACCTGCCATGGCTGCAGGCCCAGCGCGCCGCGGGCAAGCTGGTGGTCGTGGACGCCAACCTGCGCCCGGCCATCGTGCCCGACATGGCCGCCTACCAGGCCAGCGTCATGGCCGCGTTGGGCGAGGCGGACATCGTCAAGGTCAGCGACGACGACCTGAGCATCCTCGGCTTCACAAACCCGGACCCACTGGTCGCCGCACGCGAGTTGCTGGCGAAGACGCCTGCCCGCTGGCTGGCCCTGACCATGGGCGCCAAGGGTGCGGTCATCCTGGCGCGCGACGGAGGCGCCTGGCAGGCCGCCGAGTCGCAGGCGGTCAAGGTCGCCGACACCGTGGGTGCGGGCGACAGCTTCCTGACCGGCATGCTGGTCGCGCTGCTGGACCGACCTGCGATGCGCGCCGCGAACACGGCGGCCGAACTGGCGCTGGACGCCAGCGACATCGAGGACCTGCTGGCCAACGCGATCGCCTGCGCCAGTCTGTGCGTGATGGAGACCGGTTGTGTGCCGCCGACGCGGGAACAGGTCTTGCAACGCCTGGCCAACGGCCGGCCGTTTTTCAAGCCGCTGGCCTGAGCGCCCCGCCGCGGTGCGCATGCCGTCTGCAGGGTCTGCTGCAAAAAGTACCCACGATGTAACTTAATTACCATAAACTCCGCCCACCAAAGGTAACCAGGTTCAACCATGGCCACTTCCCCCACTCCCCTGCCCGCCGCTGCGCTGGACCTCGTCATCTTCGGTGGCGTGGGCGACCTGTCGGTCCGCAAGCTGCTGCCCGCGCTCTACATGGCGCACCTGCACAACAACCTGCCCGAGCAGACCCGCATCCACGCGCTGGGCCGCCAGACCTGGGACCGAGCCGCCTTCCTGCACTTCATCCAGGAAAAAGTGCGTGGCTTCATCGGCGAGAAGGCGTACACCGACGAGGCATGGGCCACGTTCGTGCGCCGTCTGACCTACACCTGCGTCGACGCCACCGACGCCGCCAGCTTCCTGGATCTCAAGGCCGAGATGCAGCCCGGCTCCGACCGCGTCTACTACCTGGCCACCGCGCCCAGCCTGTTTGTCGGCATCTGCGCGAACCTGCATGGCGCCGGCCTGATCGACGAGCGCGCCCGCGTGGTGCTCGAAAAGCCGCTGGGCCACGACCTGGCCTCGGCGCGCCAGATCAACAACGACGTGGCGCAGTACTTCGAGGAACAGCAGGTGTTCCGGATCGACCACTACCTGGGCAAAGAAACGGTGCAGAACCTGATGGTGCTGCGCTTTGGCAACAGCATCTTCGAGCCGCTGTGGCGCAGCCCGCAGATCAAGAGCATCCAGATCACCGTGGCCGAGAGCGTGGGCGTGGGCAGCCGCGCCGGCTTCTACGACGGCACTGGCGCCATGCGCGACATGGTGCAGAACCACCTGTTGCAGCTGCTGTGCATCGTGGCGATGGAACCGCCGGTCTCGCTGGACCCGGACGCCGTGCGCGACGAGAAGCTCAAGGTCCTGCGTTCGCTGCGGCCGATGACGATCGCCGACGTGGCCAGCGACACCGTGCGTGGCCAGTACACCGCCGGCGCCTCGGGCGGCGAAGCTGCCGTGGGCTACCTGCAGGAAGAGAACATCCCCGAAGACAGCGGCACCGAAACCTTCGTCGCGCTCAAGGCGCACATCAACAACTGGCGCTGGGCCAACGTGCCGATCTTCCTGCGCACCGGCAAGCGCCTGGCCGCGCGCCAGTCGGAGATCGTGATCGAGTTCGCCGAACTGCCCTTCACCATCTTCAACGACTCGGCCCACAAGTCGGTCAACCGCCTGCTGATCCGCCTGCAGCCGGAGGAACACATCCAGCTGCAGATGATGGCCAAGGAACCCGGCAGCGGCATGAAGCTGCGCCCGGTCAAGCTCGACCTGGACCTGCAGACCGCCTTCACCGGCCGACGCGCAGAAGCCTACGAGCGCCTGCTGATCGACGTCATCAAGGGCCGCCTGACGCACTTCATGCGCCGCGACGAGCTCGAAGCCGCCTGGGCCTGGGTCGAACCCATCATCGACGGCTGGCAGCAGCTGGGCGAAAAGCCCAAGGCCTACACGGCGGGCAGCTGGGGCCCCGCCGCCTCTTCGGCGCTGATGGCGCGCGAAGGCTCGTCCTGGGTCGAGGAATCCTGAACATGGCCGTGACCGAACACCCCGGTGCGACGCCGGCCAGCATCGCGGCCCACATCGCCGACGCCCTGCGCGCCGCCATCGCCGCGCGCGGCCAGGCCAGCCTCGCGGTCTCGGGTGGCAAGTCGCCGATTCCGGTGTTCGAGGCGCTGCGCGACGCCGCGCTGGACTGGTCGAAGGTCACCGTGGTGCTGGTCGACGAGCGTGTCGTGCCGCACGACCACGCCGACAGCAACACGGCCCTGGTGCGCCGGCACCTGCTGCAGGGCGCGGCCGCGGCCGCCCGCTTCCTGCCCTTCTTCGGCGAGCTGCCCATGCAATTCAACGCCGAAGTGCTCGACGCCCTGGTCGCCGACGCCCAAGCGCGCATCGCCGACCTGCCCTGGCCGCTGGACGTGGCCGTGCTCGGCATGGGCGAGGACGCCCACACCGCGTCGCTTTTCCCCGGCGCCGCCGGCTACGCCCGCGCAATCGCCACCGATCAGCGCCTGGCCTGGGTCGTCCCCGACACGGCGCCGCATGCACGCATCTCCTTCACCCTGAGCGCCCTGCTCGCCGCGCGCGAACTGCTGCTCTCCATCGCCGGCGAATCCAAGGTCGTCGTCTACCGGCAAGCCGCGCTCTCGCGCGAAGAAGCCATGCCCATTTCCCTCGTCCTGCACCAGGACCAGGCCCCGCTGAGCGTCTGGATCGCCTGAACGGAACACCCCCATGAACGCCCCTCTTCACTCCACCCTCGCCCGCGTCACCCGGCGCATCATCGACCGCTCCGCCGACCTGCGCGGCCAGTACCTGCACACCGTCGAGACCTCGGCCAAGGCGGGTACCCAGCGCGCCGGCATGGGCTGCGCCAACATGGCCCACACGACGGCCGCGATGCCGTCCAACGACAAGCTGCGCATCCACGCCGAGAAGGCGCCGCACCTGGGCGTGGTCACCGCCTACAACGACATGCTCTCGGCCCACCAGCCGTATGAGCACTACCCCGAGCTGCTGCGCGCGCATGCCCGCTCACTCGGCTTCTCGGCCCAGGTCGCGGGCGGTGTGCCCGCCATGTGCGACGGCGTCACGCAGGGCGCGGCCGGCATGGAGCTCTCGCTCTTTTCGCGCGACGTGATCGCGCTCTCGACCGCCGTCGCGCTCTCGCACAACGTGTTCGACGCCGCGCTGATGCTCGGCGTCTGCGACAAGATCGTGCCCGGCCTGTTCATGGGCGCGCTGCAGTTCGGCCACCTCTCGACGGTGTTCGTCCCGGCCGGCCCGATGACCACCGGTCTGTCGAACGACGCCAAGGCCAAGGTGCGCCAGCAGTACGCGCAGGGACTGGTCGGCCGCGACGCGTTGCTGGAAAGCGAAGCCGCCGCCTACCACTCGCCCGGCACCTGCACCTTCTACGGCACCGCCAACAGCAACCAGATGCTGATGGAAATCATGGGCCTGCACCTGCCGGGTTCTTCCTTCGTGAATCCGGGCACAGAGCTGCGTGAAGCGCTGAGCAAGGCCGCGATGGACCGCGCCTTCGCCAACACCGGTCGCACCGGCCAGCCGGTGGTGCGCCTGGCGGACATCGTGAGCGAGAAGGCCATCGTCAACGGCATCGTCGGCCTGCTGGCCACCGGCGGTTCGACCAACCACACCATCCACCTGATCGCGATGGCGCGCGCCGCCGGCATCCTGATCGACTGGGACGACTTCGCCGAGCTCTCGGGCGTGATCCCGCTGCTGGCCCGCGTCTACCCCAACGGCAAGGCCGACGTGAACCACTTCCACGCCGCGGGCGGCATGGGCTTCCTGATGCAGGAGCTTCTCAACAACGGCCTGCTGCACGGCGACGTCAAGACCGTCATGGGCGACGGCCTGGCGGCGTACACGCAGGAGCCCTGGCTCGACAACGGTGCGCTCGCCTGGCGCCCGGTGCCCGCGACCAGCGCCGACACCAGCGTGCTGCGCCCGGTCAGCGAACCCTTCAGCGCCGACGGCGGCCTGCGCCTGCTGCAAGGCAACCTGGGCCGCAGCGTGGTCAAGGTCTCGGCCGTCGCGCCCGAACACCGCGTGGTGCGCGCGCCTGCCGTGGTCGTGAGCGACCAGCAGGACCTGCTCGCTTTGTTCAACGCCGGCAAGCTGGAGAAGGACCTGATCGCCGTCGTGCGCTACCAGGGCCCGCGCGCCAACGGCATGCCCGAGCTGCACAAGCTCACGCCCCCGCTGGCCGTGCTGCAGGACAAGGGCTTCAAGGTGGCGCTCGTCACCGACGGCCGCATGAGCGGCGCCTCGGGCAAGGTGCCGGCCGCCATCCACCTGAGCCCCGAGGCGCTGGCCGACGGCCCGATCGCGCGCGTGATGGACGGCGACATGATCACACTCGACTGCGAGCGCGGCGTGCTGGAAGTCGAAGTCGACGCCGCCACCTTCGCTGCCCGCCCGGTGCACCACCCCGACCTCAGCCACAACGCGCACGGCACCGGCCGCGAGTTGTTCGGCCTGTTCCGTGCACACGCGAGCACCCCCGAATCCGGCGCATCCCCGCTGTTTGGCGACCGCCCCTGACCTGGACCCACACACCATGACCACCACCTGCTTCTCCCGCCCTGCCTTCAAGTCCCGCGTCGTGCCCGTGATCGTGCTGGCCGACCCGGCGCATGCCGTGCCGCTGGCGCACGCGCTGCTCGAAGGCGGCATCGACGTCATGGAGATCACGCTGCGCTCTGACGCCGCGCTCAAATCCATCGAAGCGGTGGCCAAGGCCGTCCCGCAGATGCACCTGGGCGCCGGCACCGTGACCCGCGTGGCCGAGGTCCAGCAGGTGATCGACGCGGGCGCCACATTCGCACTTTCGCCCGGCGCGACCGACCAGCTCGTCAGCACCGTCAAGGCCGCCAACCTGCCCTTCATTCCCGGCGTGATGACACCTGGCGAAGTCATGCACCGCCGCGAACAGGGCTTCTCGCTGATGAAGCTGTTCCCCGCGCAGCAGGCCGGTGGCCTGGGCATGCTCAAGGCTTTGGGCGCACCGATCCCCGACGTGATGTTCTGCCCCACCGGCGGCGTCAGCCCCGAAAACCTCAAGGACTTCCTCAAGCTGCCCAACGTGGCGATGGCCGGTGGCTCCTGGCTGACCCCGGCCGATGCGCTGGCGGCCGGCGACTGGGCGCGCATCACGAAGCTGGCGCGCGAGGCGACCGAGCTGGCCGCGCAGGTATAAACAGCGCACTCCCTCTGGCCACACCGACCCAGACCATGTCCCATACCAATCCCACATCCCTTCCCGCCTGGCAACGTCTGGCCGAGCTCGCCGCCCTGCCGCAGCCGCACCTGCGCGAACGTCTGACCCAGCCCGGCCGCGACGCCATGCAGGCCACCGCCGACGGCACCGGCATCCGCGTCGACTTCACCCGCCAGGCCTTCGACGGCGCGATCTGGTCGGCGCTGCTGTCGCTGGCAAAGGAGGCGGACGTGGAAGCCCAGCGCGACGCGATGTTCAAGGGCGACGTCATCAATACCAGCGAGCAGCGTGCTGTGTTGCACGTCGCCCTGCGCGGCACACCCGGCGCGACCGGCAACAACGCTCCCTGGGGCGGCGAAGTCCAGCAGCTGGTGCAGAGCGAACTCGACCGCGTCTGCGCCTTCGCCGAGCGCGTGCGCGCGGGTGACGTGAAGAGCAGCACCGGCGCCGCTTTCACCGACGTGGTGAACATCGGCATCGGCGGTTCGGACCTCGGCCCGCGCATGGCCGCCGACGCACTGGCGCCGCTGTGCAGTGACGGCCCCAACGGAAAGGTCGGCGTTCTGCGGGTGCACTTCGTCAGCAACCCGGACGCCTGGGCCCTGTACAGCACGCTGCGCGGCCTGGACCCGAAAACCACAATGGTGATCGTCGCCAGCAAGACCTTCACCACGCAGGAAACCATGACCAACGCCGCCAGCGCCCGCCGCTGGCTGGAAGACGGCGGTGTCACCGGCGCAGCCCAGAGCGCGCACCTGGTCGCCATCACCGCCGCGCCGCAGAAGTCGGGCGCCGCCGGCTACCCGGCCGAACACACCTTCACCTTCTGGGACTGGGTCGGCGGCCGCTATTCGGTCTGGTCCGCACTCGGCATGCCGCTGGCGATGGCCATCGGCGCCAAGGCCTTCCGCGAGTTCCTCGCCGGTGGCCAGGCCATGGACGCGCACTTCCGCTCGGCGCCACTGGAGCAGAACCTGCCCGTCATCCTTGCGATGAGCGGCGTCTGGAACCGCAACTTCCTGAACTGCCCGACGCAGCTTCTGAGCTGCTACCCCAGCCGCCTGGTGCGTTTTGCGCCCTTCGTGCAGCAGATGGACATGGAAAGCAACGGCAAACGCACGCGCAAGGACGGCCAGCCCGTCGAGGCCGGCACCGGCCCCATCCTCTGGGGCGGCCTGGGCATCGACGGACAACACGCCTACTTCCAGCTGCTGCACCAGGGCACGCACCGTGTGCCGGTCGAGTTCGTCGGCGTCGAGACCGAAGACACCGCCCTGCCGCTGGCGGCCGAACACCACCGCGTGGTCAACCTCAACCTGCGCGCGCAGTCGCAGGCCCTGGCCGTCGGTCGCAATGCCGCCGACACCCTCAAGGCCCTGATGGCCGAGGGTCAGACCGTCGAACAGGCCGAGCCCTTCGTGAGCCAGCGCAGCTTCGAAGGAAACGTGCCCAACAGCGTGCTCTGGATCGACCAGCTCACCCCGCACCGCCTGGGCGCGCTGATCGCGCTGTACGAACACAAGGTCTTCGTGCAGGCCGCCGTCTGGGGCATCAACGCCTATGACCAGTGGGGCGTGGAGCTGGGCAAGACGATGGCGAAGTCGATGGAAAAGCAGGCCTGATGCGCATCGCCCTCGTCGCCCACGACCGCAAGAAGGACGAGATGGTGGCCCTGGCCACCGAGTTCGCGGCCCTGCTCCAGCAGCACACCCTCATGGCCACCGGCACCACCGGCGGCCGGCTGCAGAACGAAGTGGGCCTTAACGTCGAACGCCTGCTCAGCGGTCCGCTGGGCGGCGACCTGCAGATCGGCGCGCGGCTGGCGATGGGGCAAGTCGACGCCGTCGTGTTCCTGCGCGACCCCATGACCGCGCAGCCTCACGAACCCGACATCAATGCGCTGGTGCGGGCGTGCGACGTGCACGACGTGCCGTGTGCGACGAACGTCGCGACGGCGCGGGTGCTGCTGGACAGCATCACCACCGCCAGAGATAGAAACCGGCAGTGATCACCATGGCGGCGCAGAGAAAGAGCACACTGCGCCAGCCCGGTCGCAGCAGCAGACTCTTGTGATGCCGGCGAGGGTTGTAGAAGACGTCCACCGCCCCTGACGCGTCCGCCTGCACCAGCCTGGGCAGCAGCAGTGCCGTTTTCCTGAAAGCACCAGAAGCGGACATCTTCCAGACGGAGATCTCTCTGCCCCGATGCTCCACGCCATCGACACGGTAGCGGTACAGCGCCAACGGCACATGGTCCTGATCGCCGGAGCCCGACTCGGGAGTGCCTAAAGGCCGCATGCCCAGCTCCAGCAACTGGCCCTGGGTGCTGGGCCAGCGACGCACGCGCAAGACGTGCTACAACGACCCCGCCAGCACGGTCAGCACGTAGACCGTGGCCCAGAAATGGATGCCCTGCAGCTCTTTGTGCAGTGCCAGTTCGACCATGCGTTGGAGGTAGTCCATGCGTCAAGGGGCGATCGGAGGACGGGTCAGATGTCGATTCACTTTTTCTGCGCCTTCAGGCGTCGAAAGGTGCGCAAAAGCTCCTTGCTCGAAGGGCTGTCTGCGAACCAGGTGTTGCAGCTCGAAACTTCAGCGTTCTCGTCGACGGTGAACAGGTATTCGGCACCTGCCAGCAACGGCACGGCACGGCACGGCACACAGAGCTGACTGGTATTCCGCTCCACCGTTCAACTTGTAGAGGCGCCCTAGCGAACCTTTGAACACTTCGGTGGGAACGACCGTTGCCTGCACCACTTCGCGCCCCAAGGCTGAGCTCCCGTCTGAATTGGTAGCGAGAGAGGTCGACACCACACGTCCAACAAACACCGTCGGGAAGCGGGCATATCTCGCGGAGCCCGTCATGTCTATGCAACTGCACGCATGAACAGACAGGTGCACCGCCAGAGTGCCGACAAGCAGCGCCGCCGTTCGTTGAACTCCTTTCACACACCGGACCATTCAACAGACACCTTCAATGGCTTGAGAGACTGCACGGCTTGAAACGCCGCACTTTCCCTGACGAACACAGAGAACGCCGGCAGGTTGGCCAAGGACTCGCACCAGCGATTGGACGCCGGTATCGCCCGCAGCGCCGGCAACGGCTCAAAGTAGGCCGTGCATCTCAGTTGGCTCATCGCGTCATCATCGTCGTCTTCGGCACCCACAAACTGGCGGGTAATGTCGAACTCAAAGTGCTCGCCTTGGCCCCAGTTGTAGACGCCCCACTGGCAAAGCAACATATCTGCTCCAGATCCCTCTGCGAGACCTGCGGCTTTGACGGTTTCGTAGAACGACAGCGCACTTTCAACCAGTTGCGGAATGTCGATGGAGGACAGCAGGATGCCGCGCCTCGCCAGGAACGATTGGAACTCCGCGGCTGATGTGGTTGGATGCATGCTTCCACCCTTGGTATTGAATTCACTCGCCTTGATTGTCAGCGGGCCCAAACTCAGGCAGGCCACCAGCAATCGACGACGCAGCAACTTCATGGTTGTGTGGCCTATCGCAGATTCGCTCCTGCCTGCGCCTCGAACCGCTCCTTGAACCGCTCTGTCCCATAGATCGCCTCGCGCGCCAGAAACCTCGCCAGCACCTCCTTGCGTTTGCGACGGTACATCCAGCCCGGCACCCATCGGTACTCCTCCCGCACCTGCGCGTCGTACTCGGCAAAACGCGCCGGATCAGCGCCGAGGATGGCGAGGTCGATGTCGACCAGCAACCGCGCGTCTTGGTCCATCGGCTCGGCGTCGTGACAGGTCGCCATGATGAGCGCGCGCACCCGCTGCTGCGCCTCACTGTCCGCTCCGGCCTGCGCAAGCGCTTCGCAGGCCCAGTCGGCGCTGCGGGCTTCGTTGCCTTTGCCTTGCGGGTCGTAGACCGCGTCGTGGAACCAGAGCGCAAGTTCGACTTCGCCCGGGTGCTGCGCCAGGTCCAGCGCGGGTTCCAGCAAAGCCAGGCATTCGCGCAGGTGCTGCTGCGTGTGATAGCGGCGCTGCGGTTCGGCCCAGGCATCGAGCAGGCGCTGTATCAGGCCGTCGGGCGCACGCAAGCCCAGCGCTGCCCAGGCGCGTTGCCAGGAGCGCGCGGGCAGGCCTTCGTCGATGAGCGACGCGCGCCACCGACCAAGGCCGGTGGACGCCAGTTCCAGTGTGTGGGAATGTCGCCCGGCCGGGTCCGCCAGCGCGAGGCGCAGACTGTGGTGCTGGGCAGGCCGTTTCGAAACCACCAGGCCCGGAACCCTCGACGACAGGGTGCGCAGCAACGGCGCTGCGGCTGCGGCCCTGGGCATACCGAATTCGACCGACAGGACTTCGCCGAAACCAGCTGGCGCCTGCAACTGGCCACGGCGCACCTGCGGCCAGTCGACCGGGCGCTGATCTCCCGGCGAGACGAACACCATCGGCAGCGCCGGTTCGTCGCCCGCGGTGGCCACCGGAATCGACAAGCCGTCGGGCAGGTACGGCGGCCGGTAGTCCCAGGTGGACAGGCCCGCGCCGGCCAGGTCACCGCGGACCGCGATACCGAACGGGCAAGTGCCCTTCTCGCTCCACTGGCTGCGCTCCCACAGCCGGGTGCGCCCAATCGCCGGGCTGCGGGCCTCGGCCTCGCTGGTGAGCCAGAGCAATTCAAGGAAAAGGTTGTCGAAGGCAAAGCAGACGTTGGCCGTGCCTTGCCCCGGGTGTGCGCGGCGGTAGGTCTCCGTCAGGCCCAGGCGCTGCAGCGCGTCGACCTCGAGCCCATCGGGCTGGATGAACAAAAAGACGTGGTCAAGTTCCACGTCAGCGCTCCGCCGCCTGCGTCTTCTGGGTTTGCCGCGTGTTCATCTGGAACTCCAGCGTGCCGTCGGGAACGTCGGCGACGATGGTCATCAGCGTGTTGGTTTCGACGCTGCGCGCGATCTTCGCGGCGATGTCGTAGACCATGGTGCCGCCGCCGGTACCTGTCGCATCGATCTTGACCGGTCCGTCGGGCACCCCGAACTCCATCACATAGACCATCTCGACCCGGGCCACGCCGTCGTCCACCGCCACCAGCCGGTTGGACGCGGTGATCTTGAGGTCAAGCGCTGCGATGCCGGGCAGGGGCACCTTCATGCGCACCACCTGTTGCGCCGCCTGGTCTTGCGCGACGCGGATCGGCTCGATGCGCGCGGCCTGCTCCAGCACACTGGCCAGCACGGACTTGAGCGCCTCGCGGCTTTCCGCATCGCCACCCTCGGAGACCAGCGCCGGCTGCAGCAGCCTTCTCTCGGGATCGACCGTCGCCTTGAACACCAGGTTGTCCAGCTCGGGCTGGCCGGGCATGGGTTGCTCTTCGCCCGACGCCAGCCGCAGGCTGGCGCGGCGACTGAGCACGGAGACGGTCGCCCGGAAGCTGCCGTCGGCCTCGGCCGGGCCGGTGGTGTAGCGGTAGCGCTGGCGGTTGACGACGTGGTAGGTGAGCGGAAACGAGGTGCCGTTGGTGGCCGAGCGGGCAACCACGCCGCGGTCGGACAGCACCCGCATCGTGATCACGTTTTCGTTGACCTGGTCGCTGACCAGATCGCGCTCGGGTCGCAGGCGGTAGTCCAACTCGACCGGCTCGGCGGCGTGTGCGCTGCCGACAAGCGCCAGCCAGAGTGCGATGGATCGCAACACGACGCTCATGGCAACAGGGCCTTGGCGGCCTGGATGCGCAGTTCCATCGCCACCGACGCATCGTTCATCACGTCGAACAGGAACTGCCGCGGATCGTCGTAGTGTGTGGACGGCCCATTGCGTGAGCCACTGGCCGCCGGTACTTGCGGCACCGCGGCAAAAGCGGGCTCGTGCAGGAACGGCGATGGCTCGGGTGTCAGCCTCGCCATGGCGATCTGAAACTCTGCGCGGGTGATCGGTTTGATGCGCGAGAGCAGATCGGCCTGCGCGTCTTCTCCAGGTGGGATGTCCAGCGACGGGTCGTCGCCGAAAACCGCCGCCAGATCGGGCGCCACGAAGGCCGACCAGCCGCCGGTGTCAGCGTGCAGTTGGGGAACGCGCGCCGGCTCAGCGCTCAGGCCCGGTTCGGGCGACGGCGAGAGCCTCCGACGGGAGGCCGCGAGCTCGGGCAGGTAGCGGGTGCACAGACTCTCGAGGAAAGACGCCGCGGTGTCGGCCGGCAGCGGATCGGCCAGCGAAAACCACAGCTCGAAGGCATCCACGCCGTTGACGGCAATGGCCGGCGCCGGCAGATCGAGGTCGGCCTGCACCCCGCGCCAGACAGCGCCCAGCATCGGCCAGTCGGCGGGACCGGCAATGCCCAGCACCATGCGCCGCACCAGCCCGGCGGCAAGGGTGTCGTCGTCGGAGGAAAACAGGCGCTGGTGCTCGGTGTCAAGGCGGTTCATGCAGGCAATGGTAGCCGCGGGCATAATTCCGCCCACGTTCTCAGGGCGGGGTGCAATTCCCCACCGGCGGTGTTCGGGGCTGTCGCCCCGGGAGCCCGCAAGCGCCTGGCGGCTTCGCCGTCAGGGTCAGCAGACATGGAAGGCAATGCAAACGCGGTGCCGAAGCCATGGCCGACGGTCACAGTCCGGATGAAAGAGATACGTGAACCATTTCAGCCACGCGCTTTTGCAGCGCCGTGGCTGTCTTGGCTTTGTCGCGCCCTGAGAGCGGAGTCCGCCGATTCCGTTCCACCTTGACGACCGAAGCCATGTCCGAATTCCAGCTCGCCCCCATCCAAGAACTCGTTGCCGAGATCGCCGCCGGCCGCATGGTCGTGCTCGTCGACGACGAGAACCGTGAAAACGAAGGCGACGTCATCATCGCCGCCGACAAGATCACGCCCGAAGCCATCAACTTCATGGCCCGCTTCTGCCGCGGCCTGATCTGCCTGACGCTGACGGCCGAGCGCTGCGACTTCCTGGGTCTGCCCCCCATGGCCGCCCGCAACGGCACCAAGCACAGCACCGCCTTCACCGTCTCGATCGAAGCCGCGACCGGCGTCGACACCGGCATTTCGGCTGCCGACCGCGCGCGCACGATCCAGGTGGCCGTCGACCGCAACACCGTGCCGACCGACCTGGTGCAGCCGGGCCATGTGTTCCCGCTGCGCGCCGCCGCCGGTGGCGTGCTGATGCGCGCCGGTCACACCGAAGCCGGTTGCGATCTGTCGGCGCTGGCCGGCCTGCAGCCTGCCGCGGTGATCTGCGAAATCATGAAGGACGACGGGACCATGGCCCGCCTGCCCGACCTTGTCGAGTTCGCGAAGCTGCATGGCATCAAGCTCGGCTCGATCGCCGACCTGATCCGCTACCGCAGCCAGAACGAGAAGCTGGTCAAGACCGTGGCCAAGCGCCCGGTGACCACGCCCTACGGCGAGTTTGACCTGCACACCTACCAGGACGAGTTCGGCGGCGCCCACCTTGCGCTGACCTTGGGTCAGTGGTCGGCCGACGAGCAGGTGATGGTGCGGGTGCACGAGCCGCTGTCGCTGATGGACTGGCTCGACACGGCCACCAGCCCGCACTCCTGGCCGCTGTCTGCCGCGCTGGGTGCCATCAAGGCCGAAGGCAAGGGCGTGGCCCTGCTGCTCAACCCCTCGGAATCGTCGGAAGACCTGTTGCGCGCGGCCAGCGCGCCCCGCACGTCCAAACCGCCGAAGGCCGAGACCGGCCATGACGCCGACCTGCGCACCTACGGTCTGGGAGCCCAGATCCTGCGCGACCTGGGCATCTCGCGCATGAAGGTGCTGGGCAACCCGCGCCGCTTCCCGAGCATGGGCGCCTACGGCCTCGTGGCCGAGGCGTTTGTCTCACCGAACTGACCGCCCACCTCGCAGGCTCAGCGGCGGCTGCGGTGGTAGCTGCCGTCGCCGCGATGGAACACCGTGTCGCCGGGCAGCACATCGCCCGGCTGGTGTTCCGGCCCGGTCAGCGCGCGCTGGTACAGCGGCGCGAAATCGATGTGCGTGAAGTCGAGCAGCTCGTCGAGATCGCTGAGCACGAAGTAGCTCTCCTGGAAGTCGTCGATGCGGTAGTGCGTACGCATCACGCGCTCCAGGTCGAAGCGGAGGCGGTTGGGCGAGGCGCTGTCGAGGCAGAACACCGATTCGGTGAACGACGAGGCAATGCCGGCACCGAACAGCCGCAAGCCATCGGCCTGCTGCACGAGACCGAATTCAATGGTGTACCAGTAGACCCGCGCCAGTTGCGGCAGGCAGCCCAGCTGCTGCGCGCGCAGGCCGCCCTGGCCGTAGGCCTGGATGAAGTCCGCGATGGACGGGTTCATCAGCATCGGCACATGGCCGAACACGTCGTGGAACACGTCGGGCTCTTCGAGGTAATCCAGTTCGTGCGGCTGGCGGATGAAGTTGCCAGACGGGAAGCGCCGGTTCGCCAGGTGGTCGAAGAACACCTCGTCGGGCACCAGGCCCGGCACCGCCACCACTTCCCAGCCGGTGCGCTGGTGCAGCACCTCGGAAAGGCGCCGGAAATCGGGGATCTCGTCCGGCCCGATGGGCAGGTCTTTCATCCCCTGCACGAAGGCATCGCAGGCGCGGCCGGGCAGCAGCCTGGTCTGCCGTTCGAACAGGGTCTTCCAGGTCGCATGTTCGGCCGCGGTGTAGCGGCTCCATCCCTGGTCGATGGTCCAGTCGGCGCTGGTGGGGCGGCCGGCATCTCCGGCAGCCAGGCCGTGTCTGGTGGGGGTATCCGCTTCGGCCTGCATCTCAGGCTCCCTGCCGCGTGCGGCTGGCAAAGGCCCCGTCGGCGGCCTTGGCCCAGGTGATGTCGCGCTCGGACAGGCCATTGGCGTCGTGCGTGGTCAGCGTGACATCGACCCGGTTGTAGACGTTGAACCACTCCGGATGGTGATCGAGCTTCTCGGACACCAGCGCCATGCGCGTCATGAACCCGAAGGCTTCCGCAAAGTTGCCGAACAAGAAGCTGCGCGCGATCGCGCCCTGCTCCGCGTCCAGCGTCCAGTCCGGCAAGGCGGCCAGGCGTTCGCGGATCTCGTCCGGGGTGAGCGGGGTCATCGGGTTGTCTCCTGTGTTGGTTCGAATGGCTGGGCAGTTTGCGCCGCATGGCGGACAATTTGCTCTCGTTTCATCCGCCGCCAAGCCATTCCAGCGAGAGACCCTTTCATGAACCCAGCCATCGACGAAGAATCCTTGCACCCGTCCTCGCTCGACCGGCTGGACCGCCGCATCCTCGCCGCGCTGCAGGCCAACGGCCGGATCAGCAACCAGGAACTGGCCGCGCAGGTGCACCTCTCGCCCGCCCAGGCCAACCGGCGCCACAAGCGGCTGGAGGCGATGGGCTACATCCGCGGCTACGAAGCACGGCTGGACGCGGACCGGCTCGGCCTGGGCGTGACAGCCTTCGTGCACGTGACCATGGAGCGCGGTCAGCACAAGGAAGTGCAGAAGTTCCAGCGCACCGTCGGCAAGATGGCGCAGGTGCTGGAGTGCCACGCCGTGACCGGCGACTTCGACTACGTCTGCAAGGTGGTCGCCCGCGATCTCAAGGGACTGTCGGACTTCCTGCTCGGCACGCTGGCGCAGCAGCCCGGCGTCAACGGCGTGCGCTCCAGCGTGTGCCTCAACGAACTCAAGTCCACGAGTGCGTTGCCACTGGACTGAAGGCTAGCGCCTCTGCGCCTGTCCCATCCAGGCCCGACCCACCGCCTGCATGGCTTCGGCGCGCTGCCGACGGCGCTCCCGGGGACCGGCCAGTTGGTCTGGAACCGGGCTCCGTTCCGCCTTCGATGGTTGTTGCCGCTGTCGGTCAAGCCGCTTGCGAATGGCATGCCACCCATGCCGCACCAGCATGCCTGCATTGGCCATCAACAACAGCGGCATCCCGATCCATTGCAGCTCCAGCAGGAAGCGTTCCTCGCCGAACAGGTCGATGCCCTGCATCGGCACCGGACGCCAGTCGAAGCAATGCCTCGCACCATCCAGCGGCCAGAACCAGGCGCTGCAGATGCCCACGTCGAACAGGCTGTCGAGCAGCGGGTGCGACGCGGTGCACAGCGCGAGGAAGGCACCGCGCCCGGCCCGCCGCCGCCAGCCTGTGGCGCCGCCGGAAGGCCACAGCGCACCGATGAGGCCGATCAGGAGCGCAAAGCCCAGCGAGTGGGTGAAGCCGCGGTGCCCGTAGGTGCCGCTGTAGCGGTCGAAATGCAGCGTGATCGACAGGAAGTCGAGGTCGGGCAGCACGCCGCACGCGGCGCCGGCAAGCATCAGCCGCCAGCCCACGGTGCGGGCGCCGACCGCGACGGCCAGCGCCACCGCGGGGGCAAAGTGCAGATAGGTGGCCATGGTGGCGCGAGCCTCAGGCGCGGCTGGTCGACACGGTCGGGTCCGCGGCGGAAACGCCAGAGCCCATCACGTTGTACCAGTCGATCTTGCGGGTGGCGACCATGATCGCGGCCAGCACGCCGAACAGCAGCAGCGACCCCATCATCAGCGCGTTGTCCTCCGAGATCAGGATGCCGTAGAGCACACCGTACAGCGCGACCAGCATGCCGCCCATGCCCAGACCCGCGCGCCATCCGCCGAGCACGTGGCGCAGGTAGTGGGCCAGCAGCGCGATGCAGCCGGCGCTGGCGACCAGATAGGCAATGCGGAAATCCAGGTGCTCGGACAGCGAGAGCAGCAGCAGGAAGAACAGCACCAGGGCCGCGCCGATCATCAGGTACTGCATCGGGTGGATGCGCCAGCGCTTGACCATCTCCAGCACGAAGAAGGCGGCGAAGGTCAGCACGATGAACATCAGGCCGTACTTGGTCGCGCGCTCGGTCAGGCGGTAGACGTCGACCGGGTCGTCGAGCGACACCGAGAAGCTGTCGACCGGCGGACGGTCCTTGGCTTCGTTCAGGAACTGCTGCTGGGCCTGCGTCGAGAGCGACGGCACGCTCCAGCTCGCCTCGAAGCCTTGTGCCGTCACCGCACGGCTGCGCGGCAGGAAGTCGCCGTCGAAGCTCGGGTGTGGCCAGGGCGAGGTCAGCGTGACCTTGTTGTCGTCTGCCAGCGGCACGAAGCCGATGCGTTCTGTACCGGCCAGGTCCATGCCCAGTGTGAAGTCCAGCGTGGCGCCCGGCTGCAGCAGCGTGGCGTCCAGGGGGGCGGCCAGTGGCAGGGGCAGGTGGGCACCGGCGGGCGAGGCTGCGATCGCCAGTGCATGGCCGCCGAGCTTGAGTTCCGGCCGGCCGAGCAGACCGCGCAGGTCGCTCACGCCAAAGCTCAGCCAGGGTTGGCCCAGCGTGATCTGCCCGCCCTTCTCGCGCGGCGTCACGCCCTTCCACACGAAGCGCCCGGCGCTGTCGTGGCGACTGTTGTAGACCGTGACCGGAAAGATGCCGCGCCAGCGCGTTTCGGTGGTCAGGCGGCTGCGCGTGTCGAGCGTGGTGGGAAACACCGTCGCCACGTGCGACTCCTTGACGGTTTCCTCGCGCTGGGTGTTGCGCGCCACGTCGACGATCACGGTGCGGATGTAGGTCTCGGTGTAGGGCACCTGCAGCACCGGGCCGGTCAGGGTCTGTTCGCCAGCATGGGCGCGGGCGACCTCGTGCGTGGCCTGTTCGCGGTTCTGGGTGCGCTCGGCGATCACCTCGCGCACCATCGAGAGAGGAATGAGCAGCAGCACCATCAGGAAGCCGATGATGGCGGTCTTGCTCAGCAGGGGAAATCGGTTCACGTCTCGCTCCTTGGGTTGTGACGGAGCGATTCTGGAAAGCGCCTGTGCGGCGCTCACGCAGGCGGTGTGAAGCGAATGTGAAATGCGGACATCGCCCGCGGGCGCTCATCCGATTCGGCGCGGGGCCGCCCCAAGGCGAATCAGCCCCCGCGGGGGGGCAGCGACCCGCGCAGCGGCGGAGCATGGGGCTCGGGACTCGGCGCCGGGCCGTACCAAGCCGAATCAGCCCCCAGACCCGGCGGAGACCGGGGCCCTACCCGGTCTTGGGGCAGCGACCCGCGCAGCGGTGGAGCGTGGGGGCTCAGACTCCTCTCCCCAGGGCGTGAAATGCACGAACAGCACCGAGCTGAAGCCATAGACCGCCATGCCGGCCGACAGCAGCGCGAAGATGGTCCATGTCGGCGTCTGCCACATCGCCAGCAACAGGCCGCCGCCGGCCACCATCACCAGCCGCAGCGTGCCCGCCAGCACCGGGCCGATGGCCTTGCCCGCCCCCAGCGATGAGAAGTACAGCGACAGGCCCAGTCCGAACAGACCGTACACCGGGCCGGCCCAGCCGAAATAGCTGGCTGCCGCGGCGAGCACCGCGGGGTCCTGCGTGAACAGCCGCGTCCAGAGATCGGGCGCCACGGTCACGATCAGGCCCAGGCCGCCGAGGATGGCGGTCGCCAGCGCGGCCGCGGTCCATGCGGCGCGCCGGGCACGGGCGATGCGACCGGCACCGATGGCCATACCGACCAGCGGCACCGAGGCCACACCGATCGCGAAAGCGACCGGCACCAGCAGGAACTCCAGCCGCGTGCCGATGCCGTAGCCCGCCAGCGCGTCGGTGCCGAACTGCGCCACCAGCCGCGTGAGGATCAGGATGGTCAAGACAGTCTGCAGCGGCGAGATGCAGGCCACCGCGCCCACGCGCAGGATGTCGGCGAACAACGCGCGCTGCAGCGGCGTGCTGCCGACGCGGAGCGCAATGCGCGCCCGACCCGAGAGCAGATAGCCCCACAGCCAGGCAGCGCCCAGGCCGTAGGCAATCACGCTGCCCGCTGCGACCCCCGCCATGCCCAGGCGAGGAAACGGCCCCCAGCCCAGCCCGAGTGCGCCACCCATGGCGACCTGCAGCAGCGCCACGAGAAACAGCGTCACCGAGGGCACCGCCATGTTGCCCGAGCCACGGATCACCGAGGCCAGCGTGTTCACCAGCCAGACAAACACCGAGCCAAGAAAGGCCACGTTGGCATACGCCATGGCCTGCGCCAGTGCTTCACCCTGCCCCCCGAGTTTCGCGAGCAGGATCTCACCCATTGTGAGCATCGCGACCATGTAGACCGCACCCGCCGCCAGCGCGATCCACAGCGCGTGCACCGCCAGCGCATTGGCCCGCGCCGGATCTCCCGCGCCCAGAGCGCGACTGACGGCGGACGACACGCCGCCGCCCATCGCACCGGCCGACAACATCATCTGGAACATCACGAAGGGAAACACCAGTGCCATGCCCGCCAGCGCAGGCGAGCCGAAGCTGCCGACATACCGTGTTTCGGCGATCGCCGCCAGCGCCGTTGCCAGCATCGCGCCCATGTTGGGCAGCGCAAAGCGCAGCAGCGTCGGCAAGAGCGGACTTGTCAGCAGCGGCGACGGCTCGGGTGGGGCGTGCTCACTCATCGCGCTCTCCCGCCAACTCCACCGGATCGAGCTTGTCCATTGACAGGTCGATCAGCGCATGCAGCGCCACCACCTGCTCAGCACCGAGCAGGCGGTTGATGCCTTCCTGCGCCACCTTCCATCGCCGCTTGGCCTCGGCGCGTTTCTCGCGCCCCGCCGGCGTCAGGCTCACCAGGCGGCTGCGTGCGTCTTCGCCCGCCGACACCACGACCCAGCCTGCGTCCACCAGCGGCCGCAGGTTGCGCGTCAACGTGGAGGCGTCCATCTTCAGGCCCGCCGCCAGCTCACCCGGGCGCATCGGCCCGAGCTTGTCGACATAGGACAGCAGCGAGTACTGCGTGGTCTTGATGCCCGCCTGCGCCATCTCAATGTCGTAGTACTGGCTCACGCGGCGCATGAACTGGCGCAGCTTGAGATTGGTGCAGCCTTGCGGCAGGGCTTTCGGGTGAGCGGTTGCAGACATGTTTTGATTGTATCTACAATACTTGCAGATACAACCATTTTGAGAAAGACCGTTCATGGACACCGAAAACATCCGCCTGCGCTGGGAGAACGAAGAAGCCGCCGTTCGCCAACGCATCGAGGCCAGCGGCGCCAGGGCCGGCGTCTCCACCCCGGAGCAGATCGCCGGCAAGACGGGCCTGGAGATCATGCAGTCGCTGTTGCGTGGCGAACTTCCCTTCCCGCCCATCAGCGAAACGCTGGGCTTCTCCCTGATCGAAGTCAGTGACGGCCACGCCGTGTTCCAGGGTGCACCGCAGTTCAAGCACTACAACCCGCTGGGCACGGTGCACGGCGGTTGGTACGCGACCCTGCTGGACTCTGCCCTGGGCTGCGCGGTGCAGACCAAGTTGCCCGCAGGCACGGGATACACCACCGCCGAACTGGGCCTGAACATCGTGCGCGCCGCCAACGACCGAACCGGTCCGCTGCGCGCCATCGGGAAGGTGATCCACAGCGGCCGGCAGATGGCAACCGCCGAAGCCCGCATCGTCGGCCCCGACGGCAAGCTCTACGCCCACGCGACCACCACCTGCTTCATTTTCGACGCCACGCGGGCTGGGCGCTGAGCGCCAACGGCGGAGTCAGGCCGGCAGGGTCCAGCTGGCGCGGCAACCGCGCGGGTCACTCACGTTCCCGATCGTGAGCGATCCGCCGTGCAGCTCGCTGACCTCTTTCACGAGACAAAGTCCCAGACCCGAGCTCTTTTCGTGCGTGTCGTCGCGGGGCAGCGAATAGAAGCGCTCGAAGATGCGCTCCTGTGCGTAGTCGGGAATGCCGGGGCCTTCGTCGCGCACCGACCAGGTGACCGCCGCACCCTCGCGGCCCGCCGACACCGTGAGCGCCCCACCCGACGGTGAAAAATCGATCGCGTTGTCCAGCAGGTTCTGCAGCGCCTGCGCGATCAGGAACCGGTCGCCCTGGACCACAAGGCCATCGCCCAGCTGCTCGACCACCCGCAGCTGCTTGAGTCGCAACTTCGGTTCGGCCGTGTGCAGCAGCTCGCGCGTCAGCGCCGCCAGATCCACCGGCTCCACCGTGTTCAGGCCGCGCATCTGCTCCACATCGGCCAGTGCCAGCAGCCGGTCGATCAACTGCTGCAGCCGCTCGGTCTGGCGCTGGATGTTGCCCGCGAAGCGTTCCCGGTCTGCCTCGGGCATCGGCTCCTGCAGCAGTTCGGCCGCACCGCGGATCGCCGCCAGCGGGCTCTTGAGCTCGTGCGTCAGCGTGTGCACGTAATTCTCGACATAGGCCTTGTCTTCGAGCCGGATGCGCATGCGCTCGACCGCCTGCGCGAGGTCGGCGAACTCGGTGTTGCCCGAGAGCCGGCCCATGCGCGGCAGCTCGGCCCGCTCGCCGCGCGCCACCGCGTTGGCATAGCCGCGCAGGCGCGAGAGCGAGCTCGCCATCCACCAGGTGAACAGCAAACCGATCGCCAGCGAAATGCCCAGCAGTGCCCACGACCAGTTGAGGATGCGGTCGCGGCTGCGCTGGATATACGGCTCCAGCGTCTGGTTGGGCCGCGAGACGGTGAGCACGCCAATGATCTGCTGGCCATCGCGGATCGGCGCCGCCACATGCATCACCGTGCGGTCGGCGTCATATGGGTTCTCGCCGCTGGAACGCGCGCCGTACTGGCCGCGCAGAGTGCGCAGCACATCGTTCCACTGCGAATGGTCCTTGCCCAGGTCTTCGCCCCGGCTGTCGAAGACCACGATGCCGCGCGCGTCGGTGACCGTGATCCGGTAGTGCAGGCGGTCCTTCTGGAAGCCCCAGATGGTGGCGCCGGGATCGACTTGCGGCAGCGCCGTCATCGCCCGCGCGAATGAACCGCTCGCGATGGTCCCGGCCTTCATGTCCGGCGCCGCCACCAACGCCAGCGCGTTCGCCGCATCGACCAGGCTGTCCTCCATCGCCAGCCGCGTACCCGGCTTCACCTCTTCGATGAAGACGCGCAGCACGACAAACAGCGCCAGACCGAGGACCAGAAAGAAGGCGAGCAGGAGACGGAGGCCGATGCGCATGGCGTCAGACCGAGAGGGTCAGCGAATACCCCATGTTCCGGTGCGTCTGGATCAGCTCCGTCGACAGGCCTCGTTCGCGCAGCTTGGCGCGCAGCATCTTGATGTGGGCGTCGACCGTGCGGTCCAGCGTGTCGGGTGCGTCGGCCCAGACCAGGTCCATCAGCTCGGCGCGCGAAAAGATGCGCCCTGGCCGGCGCAGCAGCGTCGCCAGCAGCAGGTACTCATAACGGGTCAACGCCAGGTAGTCGCCGCCGCACGCGATGCGCTGCGCGGCCTCGTCGAGCCGCAACGGTGAAAGCACCGTCGCCGCCACTTGCGCTGCGCCCTGTTCGGCGGTCTTGCCGTTGGCCGTGCGCCGCAGGATCGCCTTGACCCGCGCGCAGACCTCGCGCGGCGAAAACGGCTTGCTTACGTAGTCGTCCGCGCCCAGCTCCAGGCCGAGGATGCGATCGATCTCTTCGTTGCGCGCGGTCAGGAAGACGATGGGCAGTTCGCTGGTCTTGCGGATGGCGCGGCAGACGTCAAACCCGTTGCCGTCCGGCACACCGACGTCAAGGATCGCGAGGTCCGGCGGCTGCCGGGCAAACGCCGCCAGCGCCTCGCGCGCCAGCTGCACGTGCGCAACCTCGAAGCCCTCGCTGCGCAGCGCGTAGAGCAGCGTGTCGGCAATCGCGGGTTCGTCTTCGAGAAGGAGGATGTGGGGCATCGAGCAGGGCACGGACAACGAAGCAGCTACTCTGCCACACCCAGCACCCGCTCCAGTTCCCGCCGCATCACACCCCGGTCCACATCCACGCCGCTCCACAGCCGGATCGCGACTGCTCCCTGGTTCACCAGCATGCCCAGGCCGTCGAGCACGGTGCAGCCCGCGGCTTCGGCGCTGCGGATCAGGTGGGTGCGCGGCGGGTTGGGGATGGCGTCGGCGACCACCATGCCGGGGCGCAGGGTTGTCCAGTCGATGTCGAGCTGGTCGTCGACATGCGGGTACAGCCCGATCGAGGTCGCGTTGACCACGATGCCCGTGTCGGCCGGAATCGGCATCGCCGGGTGCCAGTGCAGGTACTCCCCGGTGGCCGAAGTCTTCGCGGTGACCAGGTCGGCCAGTTCCTGCCCATGCAGGCGCCCGCGGTTGACGACGGTGATGTGGGCCGCACCGGCCAGCGCCAGTTCGACCGCCACCGCACGCGCCGCGCCACCGGCACCAAACAGCAGCACACGCTGACCTTCGATCTCGCCCACGCCGCGCAGCGCTTCGATGAAGCCCTGCCCGTCGGTGTTCTCGCCAATCAACAGCCCATCGCGCACCACCACGGTATTGACCGCACCGATGATTTCCGCAGACGGAGCCAGATGGTCCAGATGCTCGATCACCGTGACTTTGTGCGGCAGCGAGCAGTTGAAGCCCGCCCAGCCCATGGCACGGGCGCCGCGCACGGCGTCGGCCAGCTTTTCCGGCGGCACTTCGCAGTTGACGTAGCGCCATTCCATTCGGTGGTGCCGGTAGGCGGCTTCAATCATGGCCACCGTCGGGTTCTCGGCGGCGGGCTGGGCGAAGGAGCCGGTGAGCGTATGAAGGAAGTTCATGGGTCTCCCCTGGGGCGTGGGCCGGTCAGGGTAGCGCATGCGCCGCCAAAAGCCCACCCAAAGGATCCGGATCAATACGATGCTGCAACTGCGAAGTACTTTTTCGGCGATTACGAATACTATTTGCCAGACACTAGGGTATTTCCCGACGCTATGGCGCAATTCTGTACATGTCTTGGTCTTTTTCGTACAAACTGCGGGTCAGAAGGTCCCCAGAATCGCCCCACGGTATCAGACACCGTTGAACCCCAAAGACCTCCCATCCACCTCAGGAGACATTCCGTGAAATTCCGCCTTGCCACCGTGTTTGCCGCCGGCCTGATGGCCGCCGCAGGCGCCAACGCCGCCACCGAACTCGTCATCGCCACCGTGAACAACGGCCACATGATCGAGATGCAGAAGCTGTCGAAGAACTTCGAAACCGCCAACCCGGACATCAAGCTCAAGTGGGTGACGCTGGAAGAAGGCGTGCTGCGCCAGCGCGTGACGACCGACATCGCCACCAAGGGCGGCCAGTTCGACATCATGACCATCGGCATGTACGAAGCACCGATCTGGGGCAAGAAGGGCTGGCTGCAGGAACTCAAGACCGACGGCGCTTACGACGTCGACGACCTGCTGCCCGCCGTGCGCGGTGGCCTGACGGTGGGTGGCAAGCTCTACGCCGCCCCGTTCTACGGCGAGTCCTCGATGCTGATGTACCGCAAGGACCTGGCCGACAAGGCCGGCATCAAGGTCGCGGACAACCCGACCTGGCCGCAGATCGCCGAACTCGCCAAGAAGATCCACGATCCCAAGGCCGGCGTGTACGGCATCTGTCTGCGCGGCAAGCCGGGCTGGGGCGACAACATGGCCTTCCTGTCCACCCTGGTCAACACCTACGGTGGCCAGTGGTTCGACATGAGCTGGAAGCCGCAGCTGGAAAGCAAGCCCTGGCACGACGCGATCACCTTCTACGTCGACCTGCTGAAAAACTACGGCCCTCCCGGCTCCTCTGCCAACAGCTTCAACGAAATCCTGGCCCTGACCAACTCGGGCAAGTGCGGCATGTGGATCGACGCCACGATCGCTGCCTCGTTCGTGAGCGATCCGAAGCAGTCCAAGGTTGCCGACCAGATGGCGTTCGCCCAGGCCCCCACCGCCGCGACCCCCAAGGGCGCGAACTGGCTGTGGTCCTGGAACCTGGCGATCCCCGCCGGCTCGAAGAAGGTCGACGCTGCCCAGAAGTTCGTGACCTGGGCCACCAGCAAGGACTACATCCAGCTGGTCGCCAAGACCAACGGCTGGGCCAACGTACCGACCGGCACCCGCAAGTCGACCTACGCCTCGCCGGAATTCCAGAAGGCCGCCCGCTTCGCTTCGGCTGAGCTCAAGGCCATCGAATCGGCCAACCCGAACGACTCGACCCTGCCCAAGAGCCCGTACGTCGGCGTGCAGTTCGCGGCCATTCCCGAGTTCCAGGCCATCGGTATCGCCGTGGGTCAGCAGATGAGCGCTGCCCTGGCCGGCAAGACCACGGTCGACGCCGCGCTGAAGGCCGGCCAGGTCGCCGCCGACCGCGAAATGAAGAAGGCCGGCTACTACAAGTAAGCCGCCGACGGGCAGGGCCAGCGCCCTGCCCACCCTTTCCGACTCTTCGCAGGGCGCCGGTGTGATCCATCGGCGCCCCTCGGTCCCTTCCTGCCTGGACACCCATGAAACGCCTCATACCGCGCCTGCTGCTGACGCCCGCGGTGGCCACGCTCTTCCTCTGGATGATCGTGCCGCTGGTGATGACGATCTACTTCTCCCTGATCCGCTACAACCTGATGCAGCCGGATGTGTCCGGGTTCGCCGGACTGGAGAACTTCGAGTACTTCGTCACCGACCCCTCGTTCACCACCTCGGTGATCAACACCGTGCTGCTGCTGGGCAGCGTGATCCTGATCACCGTGCTGCTGGGCGTCGCCGTCGCCCTGCTGATCAACGAGCCCTTTGCCGGCCGCGGCCTGGTGCGCGTGCTGTTGATTTCGCCCTTCTTCGTCATGCCCACGGTCAACGCGCTGCTGTGGAAGAACATGATGATGAACCCGATCTACGGCGTGCTGGCACAGCTGTGGATCTTCTTCGGCGCCACGCCCATCGACTGGCTGACCGACTACCCGCTGCTGTCGGTGATCGTCATGGTCTCCTGGCAATGGCTGCCCTTTGCCACGCTGATCTTCATGACCGCGCTGCAGAGCATGGACCGCGAGCAGCTCGAAGCCGCGCGCATGGACGGCGCGACCTACGGCCAGCAGCTGCGCTACCTCTACATCCCGCACCTGGGCCGCTCGGTGGCCGTGGTCGTGATGATCGAGCTGATCTTCCTGCTCAGCGTGTTCGCCGAGATCTACACCACAACCGGTGGAGGTCCCGGTGACGCGAGCACCAACGTGGCCTTCCTGATCTTCAAACAGGCACTGCTGAACTTCGATGCCGGCGTGGCATCCGCAGGCGCCCTGTTTGCCGTGCTGCTGGCCAACATCGCCGCGATCTTCCTGATCCGCATGGTCGGCAAGAACCTCGACAAATAAGGCCCACCCACCATGGCACGTCAATCGACCTTCACCCCCGCCTACGCGGTGCGCACCGTGGCCGCCTGGGCCGTGGCCCTGCTGCTGTTCTTCCCGCTGGGCTGGCTGCTGCTGACTGCGTTCAAGACGGAGCTGCAGGCCATCAATGTGCCGGCGCTGTTCATCTTCGAGCCCACACTGGAGAACTTCCACGAGGTGCAGGAGCGCAGCGACTACCTGCACTACGCATGGAACTCGGTGGTCACCAGCGTGGTATCCACGCTGCTGGGGCTGGCGATTGCCGCGCCCGCGGCCTACGCCATGGCCTTTCACAAAGGCAAGCGCGACAAGGACATCCTGATGTGGATGCTCTCGACCAAGATGATGCCGGCCGTCGGCGCGCTGGTGCCGATCTATGTGATGGCGCAGAAGACGCAGCTGCTGGACACGCAACTGGGCCTGATCATCGTGTTCACGCTCTCCAACCTGCCCATCATGGTCTGGATGCTGTATTCGTCGTTCAAGGAGATCCCCAACGAGATCCTCGAAGCGGCGCGCATGGACGGCGCCACGCTCTGGCAGGAAGCCTTCAAGGTGCTGCTGCCGCTGGGCATGGGCGGCCTGGCCTCCACGGGCTTGCTGTGTCTGGTGCTGAGCTGGAACGAAGCCTTCTGGTCGCTCAACCTCAGCTCGGCCAAGGCCGGCACGCTCGCCACCCTGATCGCCAGCTACTCCAGCCCCGAGGGCCTGTTCTGGGCCAAGCTGTCCGCGGCCTCGCTGATGGCCATCGCCCCCATCGTCGTCTTCGGCTGGTTCAGCCAGAAGCAACTGGTGCAGGGCCTGACCTTCGGCGCCGTCAAGTAACCCCTATCAAGAGACATTCCCATGGCCTACCTGCAACTCCAGGGCATCGAAAAGTTCTTCGGGTCCCACCGCGCCATCAAGGGCATCGACCTGACCATCGAGAAGGGCGAGTTCATCGTCTTCGTCGGCCCTTCGGGCTGCGGCAAGTCCACGCTGCTGCGCCTGATCGCCGGCCTCGAACACATCGACGGCGGCAAACTCACGCTGGACGGCAAGGACATCACCCACCTGCCCTCTTCCAAGCGCGACCTGGCGATGGTTTTCCAGAGCTACGCTCTTTACCCGCACATGAGCGTGTACGAGAACATGAGCTTCGCGCTCAAGCTGGCCAAGGTCGATCCCAAGGTGATCGAAGACAAGGTCCAGAACGCCGCGCGCATCCTCAACCTCACGCAGTACCTGCAACGCACACCCAAGGAACTCTCGGGCGGCCAGCGCCAGCGCGTGGCCATCGGCCGCGCCATCGTGCGCTCGCCCAAGGTCTTCCTGTTCGACGAGCCGCTGTCCAACCTGGACGCCGCACTGCGCGGCCAGACCCGGGTCGAGATCGCCAAGCTGCACCGCGACCTGGGCGCGACCACCATCTACGTGACACACGACCAGGTCGAAGCCATGACCCTGGCCGACCGCGTGGTGGTGCTGCGCGACGGCATCATCGAACAGGTGGGCACGCCGCTGGAGCTGTACGACAAGCCGGCCAACCAGTTCGTGGCGCAGTTCATCGGCACGCCGCAGATGAACGTGCTTCCGCTGCAGCAGGTTCCAGCCCTGGTGGCGCAACAGGCGCCGGTGGGCGCCGTGGGCGGCTCGATCGGCCTGCGCCCCGAGAACATCAGCGTGCGCAGCACCGGCACCACGCCGGTCTCCGGCCAGGTCGATCTCGTTGAGGCGCTGGGCGCCGAGACCCTGATCTATGTGAGTACCCCCACTGGCGCGCAGTTCGTGGCCCGCCAGAACGAGCGCACCGTCCTGCACGCCGGCGACGCCGTCAGCCTGGACATCGACGCCTCGCAGGCCCACTGGTTCGACACCGCCGGCCGCATCGTGGCCGCACAGCACGCATGACCACCATGACTCCCGGACAAGAACTGCAAGGCAAGGTTGCCGCCGTCACTGGCGCGGCCTCGGGCATCGGCTTTGCCAGCGCCCAGGCCATGGCCAATGCCGGTGCCCGCGTGGTGCTGATCGACCGCGACGAACAAGCGCTGGCCAAGGCCTGCGCCGCCATCGGCGCCAGCGCGTCGCCACTGGTGCTGGACCTGCTTGACACGAAGCAGTGCGCCAGCCTGCTGGACCGCACGCTGGCCATTGCCGGACAGCTCGACATCTTCCACGCCAACGCCGGCCTGTACGTCGGCGGTGACCTGGTCGACGCCGATCCGGATGCCATCGACCGAATGCTGAACCTGAACGTGAATGTGGTGATGAAGAACGTGCACAACGTCCTGCCCCACATGATCGCGCGCGGCACTGGCGACATCATCGTGACCAGCTCGCTGGCCGCGCACTTCCCCACGCCCTGGGAGCCGGTGTACGCCTCGTCCAAATGGGCGGTGAACTGCTTCGTGCAGACCGTGCGCCGCCAGGTGTTCAAACACGGCATCCGCGTCGGCTCGATCTCGCCCGGTCCGGTGATCACCTCGCTGCTGGCCGACTGGCCGGCCGAGAAGCTCGAAGAGGCCAAGGCCAGTGGCAGCCTGATCGAAGCCTCGGAAGTCGCCAACGTCGTGCTGTTCATGCTCACGCGCCCGCGCGGCATGACGATCCGCGACGTGGTGATGATGCCCACGAATTTCGACCTCTGACCCCGCCCTTTTCACGCGACCGATCATGTACACCATCCTTCACCTCGGACTGGGCTCCTTCCACCGCGCCCACCAGGCCGTCTACGTCCACCAGCTGCGCCAGCAGGGCCAGACCGAAGACCGGCGCTGGTCCATCACCGGCGGCAACCTGCGTCCCGACATGCTCGACACCATCGCGGCCTTGCAGGCGCAGGGCGGCGCCTACACGCTGGAGACCGTCACGCCCCAGGGCGAGCGCAACTACACGCGCATCGAGTCGATCCAGCGCGTGGTGCCTTACCAGGAAGACCTGGCCCCGCTGATCGCCGTCGGCGCCGACCCGGCCACGCGCATCATTTCCTTCACCGTCACCGAAGCCGGCTACTACCTTGACGCGAACAACCAGCTCGATTGGCCCACCTTCCCCGACCTGCGCGCCGACCTCGAAGCCGTGAAGGGCGGCAAGGCCGGCCACACGATCTACGGCGGCCTGGTCAGCATCCTGAAGGCGCGCATGAAGGCCGGCGCCGGTGCGGTCACGCTGATGAACTGCGACAACCTGCGCCACAACGGCGAGCGCTCGCGCGGCGGCCTGCTGCAGTTCATCGACGCGCTGGGCGACACCGCGCTCAAGGCCTGGGTGCAGGAAAACACCCGCAGCCCCAACGCCATGGTCGACCGCATCACGCCGCGCCCCACGCCCGACGTGGCAGAGCGCGTGAAAGCCGCCACCGGCTGGGACGACAAGGCCGCCGTCATGGGCGAGAGCTTCATCCAGTGGGTGATCGAAGACAACTTCATCGCCGGCCGCCCCGAGTGGGAAAAGGTCGGGGTCGAGATGGTCAATTCGGTGCAGGCCTACGAAGAAGCCAAGATCCGCCTGCTCAACGCCACGCACAGCTGCATCGCCTGGGCCGGCACACTGGCCGGGTACCTCTACATCCACGAAGGCACCCACGACGCCGCCATCCGGAAGATGGCCTTCGACTACGTGACCGACGACGCGATCCCGGTCCTGCTGCCCTGCCCGATCAACCTGGAGAAGTACCGCGACGTGGTGCTCGACCGCTTCGGCAACCCCGCCATCCAGGACACCAACCAGCGCGTGGCGATGGACGCCTTCTCCAAGATCCCCGGCATGATCGCGCCCACCATCCGAGACAAGCTGGCCCGCGGTGGGTCATTCGACAGCGTGGCCATGCTGCCCGCGCTGTTCCTGGCCTACCTGCAGCGCTGGCACCAGGGCCAGATTCCCTACACCTACCAGGACCAGGCGATGGACCCGGCCGTGGCGCATGCAATCTGCGACGCGGCCGACCCGGTCGCCGCCTACGCCGCCGACACCACGCTGTGGGGCGAAATGGCCAACCGACCAGAACTGGTCGACGCGCTGCGCAAGGCCTACGCCCGCGTGCAGGCTTTCGTGGCGGAACGCGCCAGGGCCTGATCCGGTGTAACTTAGGCGCCCTTGACGTCGGAGCCCACCATGACCGTGAAGATGCCCGTTGCCCCGCGCCAGCTCAAGCCCGAGCTGGAGCACGAGTTCGTTCGCTCGCCCGACCTGGGCTACGAGCTGTCGTCCGACGTCGGCTTCGTGCGTTGTCTGGACCATGGTTTTCCGACACCGCTGGCCCGCTGGCACTACCACGACGAGTACGAGCTGCACCTGATCACCAGCACCAGCGGCAAGGTGTTCGTGGGCGACTGGATCGGACCCTTCCAGGCCGGCCAGTTGGTGCTCACCGGCCCGCGCCTGCCGCACAACTGGGTCACGATGGACATGCCCGAGGGCGGCGTGGCGCAGCGCGATCTGGTGATCCAGTTCACGCACGAGCCTCTGGTGCGCGCCGCCGAGACCATTCCCGAGCTGCGCGAAGTGCTGCCGCTGCTCGAACGCGCCAAGAACGGCATCGAGTTCTTTGGCATGTCGGAGCTGGCCGAGAAACACTGGCACCGCGTGAAGTCCGCGCGCGGCTTGCGCCGCCTCACGGCCTTCTGCGACTACCTGGCCGACCTGGCGGCCTGCACCGACTACCGGTTGCTCTCCAGCGTGCAGCTGCAGAGCGACGACGACGACGCCTCGATCGACCAGATCCACGCCGTCGTCAGCCGCATCACCGATCACCTGGCCGACGACCACTCGGCGGGCGCCCTGGCCGCCGAGCTGGGCATGAGCGAAAGCAAGTTCAGCCGTTTCTTCCGCAAAGCCACCGGTAACACCTTCACCGACTTCGTCAACCGGGTGCGCATCAGCCGCGCCTGTCAGCTGCTGATGGACACCGACCAGCAGGTCACCCACATCTGCTACGAAGTCGGCTTCAACAACGTTGCCAACTTCAACCGCCGCTTCCTGGAAATCAAGGGCATGACGCCCACCGAATTCCGCAAGCAGAGTCTCACGCGCTTCAAAGGCGCCGCCTGATGTCTGCTTCCTGTTCTTGACTGGTGGCAGGCGGTCTATCCGTTGCTCAATGGCCGAGTCCGGTTGCCGCGGCGTGCGGCACTGCACAATCGGTTACAGGGTGGGAAATTCACTGCATACCCGCTTCACAGTGGCGCTGGATAATTTCGCCCCATGCGCCCCACCCTTCGCCGCCGTGCGTTCCTGACCCTGGCTCCGCTGGCCCTGACCGGCAGTCTTCTGGCCCCGACCTCGACGCAGGCTGGTCTGGTCGACCTGCCCCCCATCGACCGGATCGTCCATTACCAGCCCAAGCTGCCGCTGCAGGTGTTCACCTCCGATGGGGTGGAGCTGGCGCAATTCGGCGCCGAGCGGCGTGAATACGTGCCGCTGTCGAAAACACCCAAACTCATGCAGGACGCGCTGCTGGCGGTGGAAGACGCGCGCTTCCGTGAGCACTCGGGCGTCGACCCCAAGGGCATGGCGCGTGCCGCCCTGGCCCTGATCACCGGCGGCCGCAAGCAGGGTGCCAGCACCATCACGCAGCAGCTGGTGCGCACCATGCTGCTCACGCGCGAGCGGACTTTCGAGCGCAAGGCCAAGGAGATCATGCTGGCCTTCAAGGTCGAGGAAGCGCTGTCGAAAGACCGCATCCTCGAGATCTACCTCAACGAGATCTTCCTGGGTCAGCGCGCCTATGGCTTTGCCGCCGCCGCGCAGACCTACTTCGGCAAGTCGATGGAGCAACTCTCCATCGCCGAGACCGCGATGCTAGCGGGCCTGCCGCAGAACCCTTACTACGCCAACCCCGTCGCCAACTTCGAGCGCGCCACGGCCCGCCAGCGCATCGTGCTGGAGCGCATGCGCACCGTGGGCGTGATCAACGATGCACAACTGGCCGCCGCACGCGCCGAGAAGCTGGTGATCCGGCCGCCGGGCCAGCGCGATGTCGAAGCGGGGCATGTGGCCGAAATGGCGCGGCGCGCCGTGGTCGACCGCTTTGGCGAAGTGGCCTACTCGCGCGGCATCCGGGTGACGACCTCACTGCGGGCCGCCGACCAGCGCGCCGCCTATGCGGCGGTGCAGCGCGGCGTGCTGGCCCAGGACCGGCGTGGCCCCTGGCGCGGCCCGGAGGGTTATGGCGATCTGCCGACCGACGGTGCGGAACTCGAGCGCGCAGCCGCCGAAGTGCTGAAGGACCACCAGGACGACGACCTGCTGAAAGTTGGCGTGGTGCTGGCCGCCGGCGCCAAGGAAGTGCGCGTGCAGCTGGCCAGCGGAGACCAGGTCCGCATCACCGGAGAAGGCCTGCGCTGGGCCCAGCCCGGGCTGTCCGCCAAGGCCGACAACACATTGAAGATCCGGCGTGGCTCGGTGCTGCGCCTGATTCAGGAGGGCAAGGACTGGTCCATCAGCCAGTGGCCCGAAACCGAGGCGGCACTGGTGTCGCTGGACACGCACACCGGGCGCGTCCGCGCGCTGGTCGGCGGTTTCGACTTCAACCGCCAGCCGTTCAACCACGTGACCCAGGGCTGGCGCCAGCCAGGCTCTACCATCAAGCCGCTGCTGTATTCGGCGGCGCTGGAGGAGCGGGTGATGCCGTCGACGCTGGTCGACGAATCGCCGTTCACGGCCGCCAATGGATGGACGCCGGGCAACGCTGCTCCCAGTGCCGGCGGCCCGATCACCTTGCGTGAGGGTCTGGCGAAATCCAACAACCTGGTGAGCATTCGCGTGCTCCAGCACACCGGCACCGCCAAGGCGCGCGACTGGCTCGGGCGCTTCGGTCTGGATGTGAGCAAACAACCCGACAACCTCACGCTGGCGCTGGGCACCGGACAGGTGACGCCGCTTCAGATGGTGCGCGCCTACTCGACGCTGGCCAACGGCGGCTGGTCGCTGGAGCCGGTGGTGATCGAGAAAATCACCGACGCGCAGGGCAAGGTGCTGTTCGAAGCGCCGCCGACCGCGGTGCTCAGCGAGGACAACCGCGCGATCCCGGCCCGCAACGCCTACGTCATGAGCAGCCTGCTCAACGACGTGACGCGCGTCGGCACCGCCGCCAAGGCGCAGGCGCGCCTCAAGCGCACCGACATCTACGGCAAGACCGGCACCACCAACGACGTGCTCGACGCCTGGTTCGCGGGCTACCAGCCTGGTGTGGCCGCCGTGGTGTGGATGGGGTATGACAAGCCGCGCAGCCTGGGTGACCACGAATCGGGCGGCCGGCTGGCGCTGCCGATCTGGAACGACTACATGGCCGCCGCGCTCAAGGGCGTGCCCGTGGCACCACCAGGCGAAGCGCCTGCCGGCCTGGCGCGTGCCAAGGACGACTGGCTCTATGCCGAATGGGTCAATGGCGGTGCGGTCGAATCGATCACCGACGGCGCCGGCTCCGCACTGGCCGGCCCGCCCACGATCCTCGACGCGATCAAGGACCTGTTCAAGTAAGCGCGGCGCTCGCCGCCGTGCTTAGTTCATCCCACAGATGCGGGCCTTGGCCTCTGCGTATTCGCGCTTGAGGCGCGCCACCAGGTCGGCCGCCGGCACCACTTCGCGGATCGCGCCGATGCCCTGGCCGCAGCCCCAGATGTCCTTCCAGGCCTTCGCGGCATTGGCACCTTCACCGGTGCTGAAGTTCATCTTGCTCGGGTCGCTGACCGGCAGATTGTCCGGGTCCATGCCAGCGTTCTTGATGCTGCCCTTGAGGTAGTTGCCGTGCACGCCCGTGTAGAAGTTGCTGTAGACGATGTCGTCCGAGTTGCACTCGGTGATCATCTGCTTGTAACCGTCGACCGCGCGGGCTTCATCGGTGGCGATGAAGGCCGAGCCCATGTAGGCGAAGTCGGCGCCCATGGCCTGGGCCGCCAGGATGGCGCCGCCCGAGGCGATGGAACCCGACAGCGCCACCGGGCCGTCGAACCAGTCGCGGATCTCCTGGATCATCGCGAACGGGCTCTTGACACTGGCGTGGCCGCCGGCACCGGCCGCCACCGGGATCAGGCCGTCGGCGCCCTTCTCGATCGCCTTGTGCGCGAACACGTTGTTGATCACGTCGTGCAGGACCACGCCGCCCCAGCTGTGCACGGCCTGGTTCACGTCCTCACGCGCACCCAGGCTGGTGATGATCACCGGCACCTTGTACTTGGCGCACAGCTGCAGGTCTTGCTCCAGCCGGTCGTTGCTCTTGTGCACGATCTGGTTGATCGCGAACGGTGCGGCCTTGTGGTCCGGGTTGGCCTTGTCGTGCGCGGCCAGCGCCTCGGTGATCTCGGCCAGCCACTCGTCCAGTTGCGAGGCCGGGCGCGCGTTCAGCGCAGGCATGGAGCCGACCACACCGGCCTTGCACTGGGCAATGACCAGCTTGGGGTTGCTGATGATGAACAGCGGAGAGCCGATCACCGGGAACGGCAGGTTCTGCAGGACGGGTGGCAGGTAGCGTTGGCGTAGGGTCATGTCATCTCCGGTTTGTTGTTCAGAACGCTTCGGCGGGCAGCGCCGTCACGGCGTCGGCGCCTTCCACGATCGCATCGCGCACGCCCGGCGCGCGGCTGAGCAGGTGGTCGGCATAGAAGCGGGCGGTGGTGATCTTGGCGTGCATGAACGGCGTGTCCTGTCCCTTGGCGGACAGGTCTTCGGCCACCAGCAGCGCGCGCGCCAGCTGCCAGCCCGCCATCAGGTTGCCGGCGAGCATGAGGTAGGGCACGCTGCCAGCGAAGGCGGCGTTGGGATTGCTGCGGGTGTTGGCGGCGATGAAGTCCACCACGTCGACAAAAGCCAGACGGGCCGCGGTCAGGCGCTTGGCGACGGCCAGCGCATTGGCGCTGCCACTTGCCTTGAGCTCGGCCTCGGTCTTCTCGATCTGCGCCGCAATCGCCTTGGCAGAAGTACCGCCATCGCGCGAGGTCTTGCGACCGACCAGGTCGTTGGCCTGGATGGCGGTCGTGCCTTCGTAGATGGTCAGGATCTTCGCGTCACGGTAGTACTGCGCCGCACCGGTTTCTTCGATGAAGCCCATGCCACCATGCACCTGCACACCCAGCGAGGTGACTTCCAGGCTCATCTCGGTGCTGTAGCCCTTGACCAGCGGCACCAGGAATTCATAGAACGTCGCGTTCTGCTTGCGCACCTCGGCGTCGGGGTGGTGGTGCGCGGCGTCGTAGGCAGCCGCGGCCACACTGGCCATGGCGCGGCAGCCTTCGGTCGCAGCGCGCATGGTCATGAGCATGCGCTTCACATCAGCGTGGTGAATGATGGGCGCGGCGGTGGTGAAGCTGCCGTCGACAGGGCGGCTCTGCACGCGGTCTTTGGCATACTGCACGGCCTTCTGGTAGGCACGCTCGGACACGGCGATGCCCTGCACGCCCACGGCGTAGCGGGCGGCATTCATCATGATGAACATGTATTCGAGGCCACGGTTCTCTTCCCCGACCAGATAGCCCACAGCACCGCCGTGGTCGCCGTACTGCAGCACGGCGGTGGGCGAGGCCTTGATGCCCATCTTGTGTTCGATGCTCACGCAGTGCACGTCGTTGCGTGCGCCCAGCGAGCCGTCGGCGTTGACCATGAACTTCGGCACCACGAACAGGCTGATGCCCTTGACGCCCTCGGGCGCACCGGTCACGCGGGCCAGCACGAGGTGGACGATGTTCTCGGCCATGTCGTGTTCACCGTAGGTGATGAAAATCTTGGTGCCGAACACCTTGTAGGTGCCGTCGGGCTGCGGCTCGGCGCGGCTGCGCACGGCAGCCAGGTCGGAACCGGCCTGCGGCTCGGTCAGGTTCATGGTGCCGGTCCACTGGCCGCTGACCAGCTTTTCCAGGTACACGGCCTTGAGCTGGTCGCTGCCGGCGGTGATCAGCGCTTCGATGGCGCCGTCGGTCAGCAGCGGGCAGAGCGCGAAGCTCATGTTGGCGCTGTTGAGGATTTCGCCGCAGGCCGCGCCGATGGTCTTGGGCAGGCCCTGGCCGCCGAAGTCCACCGGATGCTGCAGGCCCTGCCAGCCGCCTTCGGCGTACTGCTTGAAGGCCTCCTTGAAGCCAGGCGTGGTGGTCACGTTGCCGTCCTTGAAGAAGGACGGGTTCTTGTCGCCCTCCCAGTTCAGTGGGGCGATCACACCTTCATTGAGCTTGGCGCACTCCTCCAGGACCGCCTGGGCAGTCTCCAGACCGGCGTCTTCAAAGCCGGGCAAGGCGGCGACCTGGTCGATGCGCGCCAGGTGCTCGATGTTGAAAAGCATGTCCTTGAGGGGTGCGGTATAGATCATGAAAGTCTCCAGAGTTCGAATGCGGGTGCAAAAAAAGGGCATCGCAAGCGATGCCCTTGTGGGTGCTGTCGGCTTACAGCTTCGAAACCAGTTCAGGCACAGCCGCAAACAGATCGGCCTCCAGACCATAGTCGGCCACCGAGAAGATCGGTGCCTCGGGGTCCTTGTTGATCGCCACGATTACCTTGGAATCCTTCATGCCGGCAAGATGCTGGATCGCGCCCGAGATGCCACAGGCCACGTACAGCTGTGGCGCGACGATCTTGCCGGTCTGGCCCACCTGCAGGTCGTTGGCGGCGTAGCCGGCGTCCACGGCAGCACGGCTGGCGCCGATGGCAGCGCCCAGCTTGTCGGCCAGCGGCGTCATCACTTCGTTGAACTTCTCGCTGCTGCCCAGCGCACGGCCACCGGAGACGATGATCTTGGCGGCGGTGAGTTCGGGGCGGTCGTTCTTGGCGATCTCGCTGCCCAGATAGGCGCTCTTGCCGTTGCCGGCTGCTGCCGTCACGGTTTCCACGGCAGCAGATCCGCCCTGGCCCGCGGCGTCAAAGCCGGTGGCGCGCACGGTGATGACCTTGGTGGCGTCGCTGCTCTGCACGGTGGCAATCGCGTTGCCGGCGTAGATCGGGCGCTCGAAGGTGTCGGCGCTGACCACCTTGCTGATTTCGCTGATCTGCGCGACGTCCAGCTTGGCGGCCACGCGCGGGGACACGTTTTTGCCACCGGCGGTGGCAGCGAACAGGATGTGGCTGTAGCTGCCGGCGATGGCGAGCACCTGGGCGGCCACATTTTCGGCCAGGCCGTGGGCGAAGCCTTCGGCGTCGGCGTGGATCACCTTGGACACGCCGGCGATCTGCGCAGCCTGTGCGGCGGCGGCGCCGGCGTTGTGGCCTGCCACCAGCACGTGCACATCACCCCCGCAGGCAGCGGCGGCGGTGACGGTGTTGAAGGTCGCGCCCTTGATGGAGGCGTTGTCGTGTTCGGCAATGACGAGTGCGGTCATGTTGTTTCTTCCTCAGATCACTTTGGCTTCGTTCTTGAGCTTGTCGACCAGGGTGGCCACATCGGGCACCTTGATGCCGGCGCCGCGCTTGGCGGGCTCTGCGACCTTGATCGTCTTCAGGCGCGGCGTCACGTCCACGCCAAGGTCGGCGGGCTTGACGGTTTCCAGCGGCTTCTTCTTGGCCTTCATGATGTTCGGCAGCGTCACGTAGCGCGGCTCGTTCAGGCGCAGGTCGGTGGTGACCACGGCAGGCAGCGTGATTTCCAGCGTTTCCAGGCCGCCGTCGATTTCACGCGTGACCTTGGCCTTGCCGTCGGCGACTTCGACCTTGCTGGCGAAGGTGGCCTGCGGCAGATCGGCCAACGCAGCGAGCATCTGACCGGTCTGGTTGGCGTCGTCGTCGATCGCCTGTTTGCCCAGGATGATCAATCCGGGTTGCTCCTTGTCCACCAAGGCCTTGAGCAGCTTGGCCACGGCCAGCGGCTGCAACTCGACATCGGTTTCCACCAGGATGGCGCGGTCTGCGCCGATGGCCATGGCCGTGCGCAGGGTTTCCTGGCATTGCGCCACGCCACAGGAGACAGCGATCACTTCGGTGACCACGCCCTTCTCCTTCAGGCGCACGGCTTCTTCCACCGCGATCTCGTCAAACGGGTTCATGCTCATCTTGACGTTGGCGATGTCCACGCCAGTGCCGTCGCTCTTGACGCGCACCTTGACGTTGTAGTCCACCACGCGTTTGACGGGGACGATGACCTTCATGTTCGGTTGCTCCTGATGAATGGGAAAGGCGGGTTGAAACGGGTGCCCGAGTTGACGTGCACGTCAATTCGGATTGTAGGCGTCCGGCAGGCACCGCGACAATTTTGGGCATACCTTTGCTGCATGGCCAAAAAATCGAACGGTCGTGCTTTTTTATGATTATAGAGGAAGAGTCCGGATGATCGCCAATGCCCTCGCGCGCGTCTGCCATCCCGACGACAAAGCAAGGGAAATCCCTGAAAACCAACCGATCGGTCGGTTAATTCGGGTAAGTCATTAGAACCGGCCCGCGTGTATTCGCCTATAGTGAAATCAAGCCATGTGCTTATATTGAATAACCAATCACATTCCTCCGGAGACACTGCATGAAATTCCGTCTGGCTTGCTCGGCCGCTTTGGCTTCCACCCTGTTCGTTGGCGCGCAGGCTTACGCCCAGACGGTGTTCACGGCATCAAGCTGGGTGCCCCCGACCCACACGCTGAGCGTTGGCCAGAAGGAATGGTGCGATGCGCTGGAGAAGGAAAGTGCCGGCCGCATGAAGTGCAACATCCTGCCCAAGATGGTGTCGGCGCCTCCGGGCACCTTCGATGCTGTGCGCGACGGGCTGGCCGACATTTCGTTCACGGTGGACGGCTACACCCCGGGCCGCTTCGTCAACACCCAGGTGGCCGAGTTCCCGTTCCTGGGCGACAACTCCATGGCCACATCGGTCGCCTATCAGCGTATTTACAGCAAGTACTTTGCCCCGCTGGGTGAGCACCGTGGTGTCAAGGTGCTGGGAGTGTTCACGCACGGTCCCGGCACCATCTTCAACAGCAAAAAGCCTGTCACCAGCCTCGCCGACGGCGCAACGCTGAAGTGGCGCATCGGTGGTGGCAACATCAACGAACTGACCAAGGCGATGGGCTGGAACACCACCCTCAAGCCGGCCACCGAAGCGTTCGAACTGCTGTCCACCGGCGTGATGGACGGAACGCTGTTCCCCGACGAGTCGATCGCGTCTTTCAAGCTGAGCATGATCAAGTACGCCACCGTGCTCCCGGGCGGCCTCTACAACACCAGCTTCGTGTTCATGATGAACCCGGCCAAGTACGACGCACTGTCGGCCCAGGACAAGGCCGTGGTGGACAAGCTCTCGGGCGAATATGCAGCCCGCCTGTTCGGCGCCGGCTGGGACAAGGTGGACGACGCCTCGGTCAACGGCGCCCAGAAGGCCCAGGGCGTGCAACGCATCAAGGCCAGCGAGGCGTTCGTCAACGAGATCAAGGCCAAGCAGGCTGCCCTGGAAGACAAGTGGGCGGCCGCGGCCGAAGCCAAGGGCCTGAAGAACCCCAAGGGCGTGCTGGCCGAGTTCCGCGCCGAAATCGCCAAGGTGAAGTAAGGCCGGATTCAGACAACCACCGTCTGATGGCCGGCGGGGCAGTGACAACAGCTGCCCCGCCGGCTTTTTTGTTCACGTTCCAGTCTTCCTATGCTCAAAACCTTTGAAAAAGTGCTGCAGTGGTCCTCAGGGCTGATGGCCGCGATGGGCCTCTTCACCATCATGTGGCTCACGCTCTTCGATGTCACCGGCCGCAAGTTTTTCAACCACTCGGTCCCGGGCGGGCTCGAACTGACCGAGATCCTGATGGTGGTGGTCATCTTCGGAGCGCTGCCGCTGGTGTCCTGGCGTGGCGAGCACGTGGTGTTCGACTCGCTGGATCACCTGATTCCACCGCTGGTCAAGGACATCCAGAACCGCTTGGTGGAACTGGTGTGCGCCTTAACGTTCGGCGGGCTGGCCTGGCTCATGAACCAACGGGCCCTGCGTTTCGCTGAATATGGAGACACCACGGTGTACCTGCAGTTCTCGATTGCACCGGTGGCCTGGCTGATGACCGGCCTGCTGGTCCTGACCGCGCTGGTTCACCTTGTGCTGGTGTTCTCACCGCAGCATGAAGCCGACAGCGTCGAACAGGGAGGTGCGGTATGACCGAAGCGGCTCTGGGCTTCGCGGCCGTCTTTCTGCTCGCGCTGCTGCGGGTGCCGCTGGCGGTGTCCATGGCACTGGTGGGCATTGCCGGTCTGGGTCTCATGCGCGGCTGGTCGCCAGCCTTTGCCAGCACCAGCCAGGTGATCTTCGAAACCGGCTTCCAGTACGTGCTGTCGGTGATCCCGCTGTTCATCCTGATGGGCAACTTCGTGGCGCGCGCCGGCATGGCCCGGGAACTCTTTGCGGCTGCCAATGCGTTCGTCGGCCACAAACGCGGTGGACTGGCCATGGCCAGCGTGATCGCCTCGGGCGGCTTCGGCGCCATCTGTGGTTCGTCGATTGCCACGGCCGCCACCATGACGCGGGTCGCCTACCCCGAAATGAAGGCACACGGCTACAAGGACGGGCTGGCAGCCGGTGCCATCGGCGCGGGTGGCACGCTGGGGATCATGATCCCGCCGTCCACCATCATGGTGATCTACGGCATCATCACCGAGACTGACATTGGCAAGCTCTTTGTTGCCGGCATCCTGCCCGGCATCGTGGCCATCGTCTGCCTGTGCCTGGCGGTCGTGTTCATCACCTGGCGCGATCCCGCCGCCGGACCTCCCGCCGAGCGCGCCACCTGGAGCCAGCGCTGGGCGGCGATCCGGGGTGTCTGGGGCGTGGTGGTGCTGTTTGCACTGGTGATCGGCGGCATCTACGGCGGGGTGTTCACCGCCACCGAAGGGGCGGGCGTCGGCGCTGCCGGGGCCTTCATGTTCGCCCTGCTGCGGGGGTCGCTGACGCCCCGTACGCTGATGGACATCCTGGTGGAAAGCGCACGCACCACCGCGATGCTGTTCACCATCCTGATCGCGGCAATGATCTTCAGCAACTTCGTGAACTTCACGTCGATGCCGGGTGACCTGCGTGACTTCATCGTGCAGTTCAGCCCAAACCCAATCATGGTGGTGATCATGATGATGGGCATCTACATCGTGCTCGGTCTGGCCATGGAGGAACTGTCCATGGTGCTGCTGACCATCCCGGTGTTCTTCCCGATGATCACGGCCCTGGGCTTTGACCCGGTATGGTTCGGCATCCTCATCGTCACCATCGTCGAGATCGGCATGATTTCCCCGCCGGTGGGCATGAACCTGTTCGTGATCAACAGCCTGCTGCCCGATGTGAAGCTCAGCGCGATCTTCCGCGGCGTCTGGCCGTTCGTGACAGCCGACGTGGTTCGCCTGGCGATCCTGATCGCTTTCCCGGCGATCTCGCTGTGGCTCCCGAGCCTGATGAAGTGACCGGATCGACCTGCGCTCAGGAGACAGTCTTCGTGTGCACGACGCGCTGCGGGTACGGGATCTCGATGCCCCGTGACCTCAGCGCGTTGAGAACCGCGATGTTGACCGACGAGCGCACGTTGAGCTGACCGTTTTCCGGATCAGCGATCCAGTAACCCAGCGTGAACTCCAGGCCGTCCGGGCCAAAGGCCGACAGCGCGGCGTTGGGCACCGGATCCTTGAGCACCCGGTCCTGCGACATGGCCGCCTCCGACAGCAACTGGCGCACCAGTTCGACATCGCTCTCATAGGCCACCGAAACCACGGTCGACTGCCAGACCTTGGGATCGGCCAGCGAGAGGTTTTCCACGCGGTTGGTGACCAGCATCTCGTTGGGCACGATGGATTCGCGGCCCGTGGCAGAGCGGATCACGGTGTAGCGCATGGTGATGTCGCTGATCCGGCCCTCGAAGTTGTCGATCCGCACGTTGTCGCCGATGCGCATGCTGCGCTCGGTCAGGATCACGAAGCCGCTGACGTAGTTGGCCGCCAGCTTCTGCAGACCCAGGCCGATGCCGACGCCCACCGCGCCGCCGAGCACCGACAACGCCGTCAGGTCGATGCCGACCGCCGACAGCGCAACGATCAGGCCCAGAAACATCAGCACCGCGCGCGTGGCATTGCTCAGCGCCTTGCGCAGCGAAAGGTCGCCGCCCACCGCCGACCGCAGCAGCCGCGCCTCGATCGCCGCCGAGAGCCAGAGCGTCAGGATCAGCATCGCGCCCGCCGTGAGCGCGCCTTCGATCAGGGTCCGCAGGCTCACCGTGCTGTTGCCGATGTGCCAGGTGATGTCTTCCATTTCCGTCAACACCACCGGCAGCAAGCCACTGACCCACAGCACCATCACGCCCCAGGCCAGCCACGAGATGGTGCGTTCCATCACCCGCACCCACGGCGCTTCGGAAAACGCCGCCTGCAGCACCTTCACACCCAGCCGGATCACCAGCAGCGACACCAGCACCGGGATCGCCACCTTGAAGACCGCCAGCGGCAGTTCGGCGGCAATGACGCCGCGGGCGATGTGGGCAAAGACCAGCAGCAGCAAGGGAAACAGCACACCATCAATCACCTTGCGCCCGAACAGGATCGAAGACCGGTCGTCCTGCTTGTTCAGCGCCTTGCGCAGCAGCGCCGCCAAGGCCCAGGCGGCCAGCACACTCAGGCCCAGGCCGATCAGCTCAATCCAGACCGTGGCCTGCTTGAAACCGGCCAGCCAGGCGTCCAGGTCCTGGATCGGCGGCGGCGTGGTCACACCCTTCACCATTGCGGCGCCCTCTTCTCGATGAATGCCTGCACGCCTTCCTGCGCCACACCGTGCACCATGTTGCAGGCCATGGTCTGGCCCGCCAGCTGGTAGGCCGACTCCATGCCGGTTTCCAGCTGCCGGTAGAACAGCGTCTTGCCCATCGCGATGGCCTCGCGCGGCTTGCCCAGGATGCGCGCCACCAAGGCCTCGACTTCGGCATCCAGTGCGTCGGCCGAAACCACCCGATTCACGAGCCCGCGCGCTTTCGCCTCGGCCGCCGAAATGAAGTCGCCGGTCAGCAGCATTTCCATCGCCTGCTTGGGCAGCATGTTGCGCGAGAGGGCCACGCCGGGGGTGGCACAGAACAGGCCAACGTCGATGCCATTGACGCCAAAGGTCGCGCCCTCGGTCGCCACCGCGAGGTCGCACTGCGCGACCAACTGGCAACCGGCCGCCGTGGCCAGCGCGTGCACGCGTGCGATCACCGGCACCTCCAGCCTGCGCAGGCCCATCATCAGCTTCGAGCAGGTCGCGAATAGCGACTGGTAGTAGGCCAGTTCGGGCCGCGCGCGCATCTCCTTGAGATCGTGCCCGGCGCAGAACGCCCGGCCCTCGGCGCCGATCACCACCACCCGCGCGTCGGCATCGGCAACGACCGCATCGACCGCGCGCTGGAAGGCGGCCAGCATGGCCTCCGACAGCACATTGAAGGCCTTGGGGTGGTTCAGCGTCAGGGTGTGCACGCCGCGCTCGTCGCGGCGGTGGATCAGGATGTCGTCACTCATGGTGCAGATCGAAAGAAAGTTCAGAGGTCGGCCAGCGCGCGCAGATGGGCCTCCACGCTGCGGGCCAGGGCGCCGAGGTCGTAGCCGCCTTCAAGGCAGCTCACGATGCGGCCCTTCGCGTGGCGCCTGGCCACTTCCTTGATGCGTTCGGTGATCCAGGCATAGTCGTTCTCGACCATGCCCAGCTGGCCCATCTCGTCGTCGCGATGCGCATCGAAACCGGCGCTGATGAAGATCATCTGCGGCTTGTGGGCGTCCAGCCGCGGCAGCCACATCATGTCGACCAGCTCGCGAATGTCCATGCCCCTGGTGTAGGCCGGAACCGGCAGGTTCACCAGGTTCGGGGCAGTCGAATGGTCCCAGGGCGGGTAGAACGGGTGCTGGTAGAAGCTGCACATGAGGATGCGCTCGTCGCCCGCGACGATGTCCTCCGTGCCGTTGCCGTGATGCACATCGAAGTCGATGATGGCCACGCGCTCCAGACCGTGGCGCTCCAGTGCGTACTTGGCCGCGACCGCCACGTTGTTGACAAAACAGAAGCCCATTGCCTGGTTGCGGGTCGCGTGGTGGCCGGGCGGGCGAACCGCGCAGAACGCATTGGCCAGCTCACCGGCCATCACTGCGTCGGTCGCATCGATGGCGGCACCGGCGGCGACGAGGATCGCGTCCCAGGAATGGATGTTGATCGAGGTGTCGGGATCGATCTGCGCGTGGGTGGGTCCGCCGGCGGCGATCTCGTCGCGCAGTCCGTCGGACAGGCCGCGCAGTGAGGCCAGGTGCATGCGGCCATGGGCCAGTTCCAGCTCGGTCATCGACGCTGGCGTGGCCTCGCGGCGAACCAGTGCCGCACCCAGTCCGCTGGCCAGCAACCGGTCTTCGATCGCATCCAGCCGCGACGGACATTCGGGGTGACCCGGACCCATTTCGTGTCTCCGGCAGTCCGGGTGGGTGAAATAACCGGTGGCCTGACTCATCGCATTTTTACGGTAAGGTTCACGGATGCATGCCGATACAAAAATCCGACAGCTTCTGGACCAGCTTAACACGGTCATTGTGGGCAAAGCCCCCCAGGTTTCCGACTGCGTCGGCTGCCTTCTGGCCGGTGGACACCTGCTGATCGAAGACGTTCCGGGGGTGGGGAAAACCACGCTGGCGCACGCACTTTCGCGCTCCTTCGGCCTGCAGTTCGCGCGTGTCCAGTTCACCGCCGACCTGATGCCCAGCGACCTGGTCGGCGTCTCGATCTACGAGCGCGGCCGCGAGGCCTTCGTATTCCACCCGGGCCCCGTGTTCGCACAGGTGCTGTTGGCCGACGAGATCAACCGCGCCAGCCCCAAGACACAGAGCGCACTGCTCGAAGCGATGGAAGAAAAGCAGGTCACGGTGGAGGGCGAAACCCGCGCCCTGCCGCTGCCCTTCTTCGTGATCGCGACCCAGAACCCGTTCGACCAGCTGGGCACCTACGCCCTGCCCGAGTCGCAGCTCGACCGCTTCCACATGCGCATCTCGCTGGGCTACCCCGACCGGGCTGCCGAGCGCGAACTGCTGCGCGGTGCCGACCGGCGCGAACTGATCGAACAGATGCCGGCCGTGCTGTCGCCGGAGGAACTGGCCCGGTTGCAGGCAGAGGTGCTGTCCGTGCACGCCGCCGAGCCAGTGCTTGAATACCTGCAGGACCTGGTGGCTGCCACGCGCTCTGGCCGCTGGTTTGCTCAGGGCCTTTCGCCACGCGCCACGCTGGCGGTGTTGCGCGCCGCCAAGGCACAGGCCTTCCTGCAGGGTCGCAACTACGTGGCACCCGACGACATCGCCGCCATCCTCCCGCAGACCGTGTCGCACCGGATGATTCCGGTCAGCGACGCCGGCCGCGGCGCGAGCGAACAGGTGCGGGCCATGATCGACGCCACGCCGCTCCCGTGAACCCGCTCGTCCCGCTGCGCCAACGCCTGCGCCGCTGGTTCCTGGAGCGGCTGCCTCGCACCGACACGCTGGTGCTGAACCAGCACAACGTCTACATCCTGCCGACCCGCGCTGGCTGGATGCTCGGTTTCACGCTGCTGATCCTGCTGGTGGGCAGCATCAACTACCAGCTCAACCTGGGATATCTGCTGACCTTCCTGCTGGCCGGCAGCGCGGTCGTCGGCATGCACATCTGCCACTCGAATCTGCGTGGACTGGCGTTGCACCTGACGCCACCCGCCCCCACCCATGCCGGACAGCCCGCGATGCTGGTACTGCGGCTGGGCAACGACCGTGCGGCGCCGCGCCATGGCATCGGTGTCGGCGTGAACACCGACGAGTTGAAGGACGACACCCACCTGGCCTGGACCGATGTGCCGCCACAGGGCAGCGCGACGATGCAGGTGGCCTGGGCCGCACCGCGGCGCGGCCTGCATGCACTGCCCGCTCTCACCGCCGTGACCCTGTTTCCGCTCGGCACCTTCCGGGTCTGGACAGTCTGGCGGCCGGCCGCGCAGCTGCTGGTGTACCCGGCCCCCGAGGCACACCCGCCACCGCTGCCACCGGGCGAACCGCAGCCTGGCTTCGCCGGCAATGCACGGGTGCAGACCACCGGCGAGTTCGACGGCGTGCGCGCCTACCGCCGGGGCGATCCGCAGAAATCCATCGTCTGGAAGAAGGCCGCACAGACCTTCGCCGCCGGCCGCAACGATCTGGTCAGCCGCGACGCGCTGTCGACGCAGCGCCAGCAACTCTGGCTCGACCACAACCGCTGTGGCGCGCCGGACATGGAGGCACGGCTCTCGCGGCTGACGGCCTGGGTATTGATGGCCGAACGCATGGGGCTGGACTACGGCCTGCGCATTCCCGGACACGAGTTTTCACCGGACCAGGGCGCTGCGCACCGGTCGCGCTGCCTGGAGGCGATGGCGCTGTGCTGAACAAGATCGCCCTCCCCGCCAACCTGCCCAGAGACGCGCGGGACACCCTCTTCCTGCTCGCGGTCATCGCATGGGTGATGCTGATGCAGGTGCAGCACATCCCCTGGTGGTGCTCGGCATTGACCGCGGGCGTACTGCTCTGGCGCGCGTCGCTGGCCTTGCGGGGCAAGCCCCTGCCGGGGTGGCCCTGGCGCGTGGGACTGCTGCTGGTGACGGTGACCGCCACCTGGTTCACACACAAGACGCTGGTGGGCCGCGACGCGGGCGTCACGCTGATCGTCGTGCTGCTGGCACTCAAGACGCTGGAGCTGCGGGCGCGCCGCGACGCCTTCGTGGTGTTCTTCCTGGGCTTCTTCACTCTGCTGACGCACTTTTTCTACTCACAGTCCCTGCTGACCGCCGCGGGCATCCTGGTGGCTCTGCTCGGCCTGCTCACGGCAGTGGTCAACGCCCACATGCCGGTCGGCCGTCCGCCGCTGCTGCAGATGGTGGGCATCGCCGCGCGCATGGCGGCGCTGGGCACGCCGATTATGTTCGTTGCGTTCATGCTGTTCCCGCGGCTCTCGCCGCTGTGGGGCATGCCGGGCGACGCGTCGGAAAGCCGCATGGGGCTGTCGGCCAACATGCGCGTGGGGCAGCTCGCAGAACTGGCGCTGGACGAACGCATCGCCCTGCGGGTGCGCTTCGACGGCGCTCCGCCAGCACAGCGCGACCTGTACTTCCGGGGGCCGGTGCTGACCACCTTCGATGGCGTCGAGTGGAAGCCGCTGCAATCGGCGTTCCCGGCGCACATGGAGCTTCAGGCCGAGCTGAAGGTGGCGGGCGCGCCGGTGCGTTATGAAGTCACGATGGAGCCGACCATGCGGCCCTGGCTTCTGATGCTGGAGGCGACGACCACCGCTCCCGACCTGCCCAACTACAGGCCGTTCATGACACCCGAGCTGCAATGGCTGACGCGGCGCCCCATCACCGAACTGCTGCGTTACCGCGCCGAAAGCCACACGGACTTCCGCCACGGGCCGTTGCAGCCGTCTGTCGCGCTGGCGGACCAGACCGCCCTGCCCCCAGGCTTCAATCCGCGCACGATGGCCCTGGCGCAAAGCATGCGCAGGGAAGTCGGGACCGGACCGCAGTCGGCCACGGCACTGGTCGACGCAGCGCTGACGCGGCTTCGCACCGGCGGGTATTCCTATGCGCTCGACCCGGGCGTGTACGGCCGCCACACCGCCGACGAGTTCTGGTTTGACCGCAAGGAAGGCTTCTGCGAGCACATCGCCTCGTCGTTCGTGATCCTGATGCGCGCGCTGGACATCCCTGCGCGCATCGTCACCGGCTACCAGGGCGGTGAGCTCAATGTGGTCGACGGCTACTGGGTGGTGCGCCAGCGCGATGCGCATGCCTGGGCCGAGGTCTGGCTGGAAGGCCGAGGCTGGGTTCGGGTCGACCCGACCGGTGCGGTGGCCCCGGGGCGCACCGGTTCCATGGAGCGACTGCGCACCCCTGAGGGCGCCATCGCCACCGCCCTGGGCACGATCGATCCGACCCTGGTGCAGCGCATGCGCGACGCCTGGGATGCAGTGAACAACGGGTGGAACCAGTGGGTGCTGAACTACACGCAAGGCCGCCAGCTCGACCTGCTCAAGAACCTCGGGTTCGAGTCGCCCAGCTGGACCGACCTGGCCTACGTGCTGATCGGCGTGATCGTGGCGGTCAGCCTCGCGGGTGCGGCATGGACACTTTGGGAACGACAGCAGCACGATCCATGGCTGCGCGCGCTCGCCAGGGTGCGGCGCCGCCTGACGGAGGCCGGACTCACCCCGACCGAGCACAGCACGCCGCGCGAGCTCGCGCGTGTGGCGTCCGCACACTTCGGCGACAACGATTTCACGCGCCAGTTGGGTGCCTGGCTGCTGCGGCTGGAGGCCTTGCGTTACGCACCCCGCAGTGGCGATACGCTGGAGTCGCTGCAATCCGAACTCCGACAGATCACCTGGCCCGCACGGGCAACACGATGAGCGCCCGATTCCCGTCCTTCTCCCGCCTGTGGGCCACCACCCTGGTTCTCTTGGCTCCGCTGGCACAGGCCACCGGCGAAACGCCTTCCGTGGCGACGGCACCGGCCGACGTGTCGGTCTATGCCCAGTCGCCGGTCGCCATGGCGTTCGCCGAGGATCTCGCGCAACGCCGGGGCCTGGATGTGCAGTGGGTGCGCCAGCAGGTCGGCGCCGCCCGCCGCCAGCCCAGCGTGATCCGTTTCTCGCTGCCGGTCGCCAGGGCTGCGTACAAGAACTGGGCAGCCTACCGCGCCCGCTTCATCGAACCGGTGCGCATCCGTGCCGGTCAGCGTTTCTGGGAAGCCAACCGTGAAACGCTCGAACGCGCCGAGCGCGAATTCGGCGTGCCCGCCAGCCTGATCGTCGGGGTGATCGGCGTCGAAACCATCTACGGCCAGCACACCGGGAACTACCGCGTGATCGATGCGCTGGCGACGCTGGCCTTCGACTTTCCGGCCAGCCACCCGCGCGCGGAGGCACGCGCCGAGTTTTTCCGCAGCGAACTCGAACAGTTCCTCAGCCTCACGCACCGCACCGGCATGGACCCGCTGGCCGTGCGCGGCAGCTACGCTGGCGCCATGGGCTGGCCGCAGTTCATGCCCAGCAGCTGGACCCGCTACGCGATCGACTACGACGGCGACAGCAAGGTCGACCTGTTCAACAGCCAGGCGGACGTGATCGGCTCGGTCGCGAACTACTTCAAGGGATACGGGTGGCAGACCGGGCAACCGACCCACTACCCGGTGACCTTTGACACGACCCGGCTCGACAAGGAAGGGTTGCTGGCGCCGGACATCCTGCCCAGCTTCAGCATCGAGAGCTTCAGCGCCAAGGGCGCGGTGCTCGATGCCGAGGGTCAGAAGCACGTGGGCAAGCTGGCGCTGATTGAACTGCAGAACGGCGACCCGACCAACGGCGGATCGGCGCCGACCTACGTGGCGGGCACCGACAACTTCTATGCCGTGACCCGCTACAACTGGAGCAGCTACTACGCCATGGCGGTGATCGAGCTGGGCCAGACCATCGAAGCCCTGGTCAACCGCCGACCGTAACAAAGGCCTTCGACCAGGGCACCGCCGTGCCGGCTTCGCCGGACGGCCAGTGCCGCCCCCTTGAGGGGGAAGCGCGAAGCGCTGCGGGGGTGGTCACATTCATGCCCAGGGCCCGATGCGGATGTCCACCGCCATGCTCTCTTCGCCCCCGCCCCGGCGCAGTCCCTTGATCGGCAGGCAGGCGCTGTAGTCGGTGGCCGCCGCCAGCCGGATGTGCCGTTCGTCTGTCGGACAGCGGTGGGTCACGTCCAGGCTGAGCCAGCGCCGGTTCACCGGATCCACGCACACGTCGGCCCAGGCATGGCTGGCCAGATCGGGCTCGTTGGCCGCGTAGAAATAGCCGCTGACGTAACGCGCCGGCAGGCCGATGCTGCGGCACACCGCCACCATGACATGGGCCTGGTCCTGGCAGACGCCCAGCTCCCAGTCGAAGGCTTCGAGCGCCGTGGTCTCCACCCCGGTGCTGCCCTTGCGGTACTGCACCTTGTCGCCCACCGCCGAAGCCAGGGCCACCAGGTCAGCCACCGCGGGCAGCTCGCCGCGCGCCAGCGCCGCCACCAGCCCGGGCACCACCTGCAGTGCCCACATGGCCATGCGCGGATGCGGCTCCGCCAGCGGGGTGGATCGCAGGTAGAAGCCCGGCGGCGGCAGCGTCGGCGGGTCGGTGAACTCGGACACACCATGGGTCAGCACCGTGCCGCGACCGGCAATGCTGTTCTCGCGCAGGTCCTGTTCTGGACGGGCCGACAGCGAGAAGCTGTGCACGCGGTTGCCCTCGATGTCGGGCTGGGTGTGCAGCGTGCCGGGCACGCGCAGCTCCCAGTACTCCACGCTCTGGCATTCGCTGCTGGCGGGCCACAGGTGCAGTGTCTGCACCGTGTAGAGCAGCGGCTGGCTGTAACGGAAAAGGGTGTTGTGGTGGATGACGAGTTTCATGCGGGCTCCGGGTTGCGCCGGGGACCCGCATGGTACCCGGACGAATCAATGCACCGAGGGGACGAGGAAGTCCTGGCTGATCCGGCCACCCAGTTCGTTCACGCGGTCCAGGAACTGGGTCAGGAACGCGTGCAGTCCGGTCGAGAGGATCTCGTCGATGCGCGCGTACTGCAGGTCGGCCTTGAGCTTGCCGGCACGGCGCTGCGTCTCGCCCGAAATGTCGTTGGCCACGACGCTCAGGTTGGCCACCACCTCGTTCATGCTGGCGGCCAGGCTGCGCGGCATGTCCGGGCGCAGGATCAGCAGCTCGGCCACGCGCTCGGGCGTGATGACATCGCGGTAGACCTTGCGGTAGACCTCGAAGCCGGAGACCGAACGCAGGATCGCGCTCCAGTGGTAGAAGTCGTATTCCTGATCCTGCTCGCTGGCAGCGCCGAAGAAGTCGCTCTGCACCGCGTGGAACTTCACGTCCAGCAGCCGCGCCGTGTTGTCCGATCGCTCCAGGAACGAGCCCATGCGGTAGAAGTGGAACGCCTCGTCCTGCAGCATGGTGCCGACCGCCACACCACGCGAGAGGTGTGAACGGTGCTTGACCCACTCGAAGAATGCGCCCGGGTCGCGTTCAAAGTCGCTGGACTTGAGGTAGCCGGCCAGCTTGAGCCAGGTGCTGTTCTGCGTTTCCCACAGTTCGGTGGTCAGCGCGCCGCGCACCGCGCGGGCGTTCTCGCGCGCCGCGTGCAGGCATGAAACGATGCTCGACGGGTTGGACTCGTCGCGCACCATGAAGTCCATGACGTTGCGCGAGGTGATGTCCTGGCCGTACTTGGCGGTGTAGCTGGGCATCAGCTCGCTGATCGACAGCAGGCCCTGCCAGCCGACCTGCGCCACGGCGGCGGACTGCGGCAGCAGCGAAGTCTGGTAGTTCACATCGAGCATGCGCGCGGTGTTTTCAGCCCGCTCGGTGTAGCGGGACATCCAGAAGAGGTGGTCGGCGGTACGCGAAAGCATGCTCAGTTCTCCAGAATCCAGGTGTCCTTGGTACCACCGCCCTGTGACGAATTGACGACCAGGGAGCCCTCCTTGAGGGCCACGCGCGTCAGGCCGCCAGGCACCATCTGCACCTCCTTGCCGGAGAGCACGAACGGTCGCAGGTCGATGTGGCGCGGGGCGATGCCCTTTTCCACATACGTCGGGCAGGTCGAGAGGCTCAGCGTCGGTTGCGCGATGTAGCCGTCGGGCTTGGCCTTGACCACCGCGCGGAACTCGTCGACCTCGGCCTTGGTGGCGGCGGGGCCGACCAGCATGCCGTAGCCGCCGGCGCCGTGCACTTCCTTGACCACCAGCTCGGCCATGTTGTCGAGCATGTACTTCAGGTCGTCGGGATTGCGGCCCATGAAGGTCGGCACGTTGTTGAGGATCGGCTTCTCACCCAGGTAGAACTCGATCATCTTGGGCACGTAGGGGTAGATTGACTTGTCGTCGGCCACACCCGTTCCGACCGCATTGCAGATCGTCACGTTGCCACTGCGGTACACGCCCAGCAGGCCGGCGCAGCCCAGCGTCGAGGTCGGGCGGAACACCAGCGGATCGAGGAAGTCGTCGTCGACGCGGCGGTAGATCACGTCCACCCGGCGCGGCCCCTTGGTGGTGCGCATGTAGACGAAGTTGTCCTTGACGAAGAGATCCTGGCCTTCGACCAGCTCGACGCCCATCTGCTGCGCCAGGAAGGCGTGCTCGAAATAGGCGCTGTTGTACATGCCGGGCGTGAGGACCACCACCGTGGGCTCGGCCGTGGTCGCGGGGCTGACGGCACGCAGAGTTTCGAGCAGCAGGTCGGGATAGTGCGCGACCGGCGCGACCCGGTTCTGGGTGAACAGGTCGGGGAACTGACGCATCATCATCTTGCGGTCTTCGAGCATGTAGCTCACGCCGCTGGGCACGCGAAGGTTGTCTTCGAGCACGTAGTACTCGCCCACGCCCTGTGCATTGGGAGCGCGCACGATGTCGATGCCGGAGATGTGCGAATACACGCCACCGGGCACGTCCACGCCCATCATCTCGGGCCGGAACTGCGCGTTCTGGAAGATCTGGTCGGCGGGGATGATGCCGGCCTTGACGATCTCCTGCTCGTGGTAGACGTCGTGCACGAAGCGGTTGAGCGCTGTCACGCGCTGCACCAGCCCGGCCTGCATGCTCTTCCACTCGTGCGCCGGGATGATGCGCGGGATCAGGTCGAACGGAATCAGGCGCTCGGTGCCCGCACCGTCTTCGTCCTTGGCGCCATACACCGCGAAGGTGATGCCCACGCGGCGAAAGATCATTTCCGCCTCTTCGCGGCGGGATGCCATGACCTCTTCGGGTTGCTGTGCCAGCCACCGAGCGTAGTTCTGGTAGTGGGCCCGTACCTCGCTGGGCGAGGCGTTCATTTCGTCAAACATCGGTCGGCTCATGGGCTTTTCTCCTGCTCTCAGCATAGCAAGGAGTGGGCCAGTGGTCAGAAACCGGGTTCTCCATCGTCTGTCACCACCAAGGTCTCTGCACCCGGATGGTGCCAGTAGCGGCGGGCCATTTCGCGGTGGCAAAACACCTGATCCGGGGCATCGCTGCGCCACGTTGCCGCACCACATTGGGGCGAATCTTCCCAGTGGATGCCACGTGCCCGATAACGGTCGGTCACCAGCGGGGCCGGGTGCCCGAAGCGGTTCCGGTAGCCCGATTGCACCAAAGCGACCGTCGGTTGAAGGGTGTTGAGGAGCACCGGGCTGCTCGACGATGCACTGCCGTGGTGCGGCGCGATCAACAGATCGGCCCTGAGCTCGGGTCGGGCCACTGCCAGCCGTGTTTCGCGCTCAGCGTCCAGGTCGCCGCTGAGCCAGGCCGAGCGCCGCCCGTTGTCGATGCGCAGAACACAGGACATGGCATTGGTCGACAGCCGGCCTTCGCCGTCCGGACCGTAAAGCTCCAGCGCCGGGTGCAGCACCTCGAACGACACGCCGTCCCAGGTCCAGCGCTGTCCAGCCAGACAGCGCTCACCCTCACCGAACGAGGCCAGCCAGCGTGCCGACGGCCAGGCCGCGCGGACCGCAGCAGAACCGCCCGAGTGATCACTGTCGCGGTGACTCACGACCACGGTGTCCGGCGCCTCGCCCAGCGCACGCAGCAACGGCACCACGACCCGGTCACCTGCGTCGCTGCCAGTGCCAAAGCGCGGCCCGGTGTCGTAGAGCAGGCTGTGAGCGGCGGTGCGCACCAGCAGAGCGCTGCCCTGCCCCACGTCCACCGCCATCACCTCGAACTCTCCGCTGGCCGGTCTGCCGGGTGTCCAGAGCAGCATGGGCGCCACCATCAGCAGACCCGCCGAGCGCAACACCAGCGGCAGGCGCAGCACCAGCAGCGAGCCTCCCAGCACGCCGAACACGGCCAGCGGCCAGGGAGGAATGGGCCGGAAGACCGCCGCCCAGGCCCATTGGTTCAGCCAATCCAGCAGCGCCGCCAGCCCCTGCACCGCAAGGGCCGCCAGATCCCACAGCGCAGGAACCACCACGCCCAGCATCGCCATCGGCGTCACGAGAAACGTCACCCAGGGAATGGCAAACAGGTTGGCCACCAGTCCCACCAGCGACACCTGACCGAACAGCAGCAGCCCCAGCGGCGCCAGCGCCACCGTGACCAGGCCCTGCTCACGCAGCAGGGCCACCACCGGCCGCACGACACGGCGCCAGCGCGGCAAGCCATCGGAGACTTCGGTCAGGCGGCGCCCGGGGTCGTCGGCCGCAAACAGGATGCCGACGGCCACAAAACTCAGCCAGAAGCCCGGCTGCAGCAAGGCCCAGGGATCGAGCAGCAACACCGCCACCATCGCCAGCAGCCAGACCATGGGCCACGGCCAGCGCCGGGCAGACAGCTTGAGGCCCACCACCAAGGCCAGCATGAGCACCGTGCGCTGCGCTGGCACGCCCCAGTCGGCGAACAGCGCGTAGGCCGCGGCCGCGACCACCCCGCCCCAGCCCGCAGCAACCGGCGCCGGCAGCGCCATCAGTGCCCCGGGCCAGACAAACGCCAGCCGCCGCCAGCCCGCACCGATACACAAGGTCGCGAGCCAGGCAAAGGCCGTGACGTGCAGGCCGGAAATGCTCATCAGGTGGGCCACGCCCGTCTGCCGGAACAGCGCCCAGTCCTGATGATCGATGTCACTCTGGTCCCCCACCACCAGCGCCGCCAGCACACCGGCGCTGCGTGGGTCCGTCACCCGGGCAGCAATGCGCTCTCCGACCCACTGGCGTGCGGCCTCGACCGGGTGCAGCCCCGGGCGGCCCAGCCACACCGGCGGCACGTCGTGTGGGCCGTCGCGCAGGCTGCCGGTCGCGCCGATGCCTTGCTCCCATAGCCAGCGCTCGCGGTCAAATCCGTGCGGGTTCGACAGGCCGTGCGGCCGGCGCAGCCGCACCACCAGGCGCCACGCGTCGCCGGCCCGCCAGGCCCGCCCCGCGGCCGTTCCGTGGAAATCACTGATCAGCAGCCGGGGCGGCACGCGGACCGTCTGCCCGTCCCGCTCCGCGCTGTCGACGCTGAACTCGAACCGGTCGCTGTCCGCACCACGCTGCGGCATCGACGCAATCTGGCCAGTGAGGGTGATGTCCACGCCTTCGAGCACGGGCGCCAGTGCCTGTCCGGCGAAGTGCACCGCGCGCAGGCCGGTCAGTCCACCGGCCGACAGCACTCCGGCGAGCAGCCCGGCGCCCAGCACAAACCGGGCTTGCCAGCGCCGCCGGTGGGCCCAACCCGCGATCAACGCCAGCAAAGCGGCGGCAAGGAGCAAGATGGCGTGGGTCGCCCCGCTCCACAGCCGCGCCTGCTGCAGTTGCAGCGCCACGCCCAGCACCACGCCGGGCAGCACTGCCCACACTGGGTGCATCATGCTCAATCGATCTGGCTGCTGCCCCGTGGCGCGGGACTTGCTAGTTCGGATCGGACGCGTGCGGCTAGCCGCACTGGTTGCCTGTTCATTGTTTGTGCCTCCCTGTTGAAAGTGATCCCAGCATGGCCATCCATGTCGCTCTGAGCCACATCACCCATTATCGATACGACCGGCTGGTCAAGCTGGGCCCGCAGGTGGTCCGCCTGCGGCCGGCCCCGCACAGCCGCACCAAGGTCCTCTCCTACTCGCAGAAGGTCGAACCAGCCGGCCATTTCATCAACTGGCAGCAGGACCCATTTGCCAACTACCAGGCCCGCCTGGTGTTCCCCGAGCCGACGACCGAGTTCAAGGTCACCATCGACCTGGTGGTCGAGATGGCGGTGCACAACCCCTTCGACTTCTTCCTGGAGCCGCGCGCCGAGAAGTTCCCCTTCACCTATGAAGAAGGGCAGAAGCAGGAGCTGGCGCCCTACCTGGCCGCCGCGCCGCTGACGCCGCTGCTCAAGCACTACCTGACGACGGTCGACCGCAGCGAGCAGCGCACCATCGATTTCCTGGTCGGCATCAACCAGAAGCTCTGGAAAGACATCGGCTACACCATCCGCATGGAGCCGGGCGTGCAGACGCCCGAAGAAACACTCAAGCTCAAGAGCGGTTCCTGCCGCGACTCGGGCTGGCTGCTGGTGCAGCTGCTGCGCCACCTGGGTCTGGCCGCGCGCTTCGTTTCGGGCTACCTGATCCAGCTCACCCCCGACGTCAAGGCGATCGACGGCCCCAGCGGCCCGGAGAAGGACTTCACCGACCTGCACGCCTGGTGCGAGGTGTTCCTGCCGGGTGCTGGCTGGATCGGGCTGGACCCGACCTCGGGCCTGCTCGCGGGCGAAGGCCATGTGCCCCTGGCCTGCACGCCGCAGCCGTCCAGCGCCGCGCCGGTCGAAGGCGTGATGGACAAGTGCGAAGTCACCTTCAGCCACGAAATGAAGGTCACGCGCGTCTACGAATCGCCGCGCGTCACCAAGCCCTACACCGAAGACCAGTGGGCCGAAGTGCTCAAGCTCGGCGAAACGGTCGACGCCGATCTGGTCAAGCACGACGTGCGGCTGACGCAGGGCGGCGAACCGACCTATGTCGCCACCGCCGACCGCGACGCGGCCGAATGGAACACCGACGCCCTGGGCCCGACCAAGCGCGGCTACGCCACCGAACTGCTGGGCCGGCTGCGCGAACAGTACGGCCACGGCGGCTTCGTGCACATGGGCCAGGGCAAGTGGTACCCGGGCGAGCAGTTGCCGCGCTGGGCGCTGTCGATCTTCTGGCGCGCCGATGGCGAGCCCTGCTGGACCAACCCGGCCCTGCTGGCCGACGAGCGCGACGAGGCCCACTACACCGCCGACGACGCACAGCGCTTCACGCAAGCCCTGGCACGCAAGCTCGGCCTGTCGACCCAGTACATCACGCCCGGCTATGAAGACACGTGGTACTTCCTGTGGCGCGAGCGCCGCCTGCCAGTCAACGTCGACCCGCTGGACAGCAAGCTCGACGATGAACAGGAGCGCTCACGGCTGAGGCGCGTGTTCGGCCAAGGGCTGGAGAGCGTGATCGGCTACGTGCTGCCGCTGCAGGCCTCGGGCCAGGGGCCGCTTTCCAACAACGGCAAGAGCGCCTACCACCGCGTCTCGGGGGCAATGTGGTCCACCGGCCCGTGGTTCTTCCGCGAAGAGCGCATGTACCTGATCCCGGGCGACTCACCCATGGGTTACCGACTGCCGCTGGACTCGCTGCCGTGGGTGTCGATGGGCGACTACCCGTACCACATCGAGCAGGATCCGCATTCCGCCCGTGACCCGCTGCCCACCGGCACGGCGCTGCGCCACCAGGTCCACCCGCACGCTGTGGGTGGCGGATTTGCCGAAGGCGGCACGGTCTCGCTGCAAAGCACCGACTGGTTCGAAGAGGCCGACCACCGTGGCGAATCCGAAGCCCTGGGCCTGCGCCGCGGCCAGCCCCACCCGGGCGCCGCGCCCGCACAGGCGCTGTCGGCGCGCTTCCCGCAGCGTGGTGAGTCGGCCGCCTGGCTGACCCGCACCGCGCTGTGCGTCGAGGCCCGCGACCCGCAACGCGCCAACGGCCCCAAGGCCGAGAAGGACAGCGGCGGCAAGAGCCAGCACCTGTACGTGTTCATGCCGCCGATGCAGCGGCTGGAAGACTATCTGGACCTGCTCTCCGCGGTCGAGGCCACGGCCGACAAGCTGGGCGTGACGGTGGTGCTCGAAGGCTATCCGCCGCCGCGCGACCCGCGCCTGAAGATGCTGCAGGTCACACCCGACCCTGGAGTGATCGAGGTCAACATCCACCCCAGCAGCAGCTTCGCCGAACTGGTCGAGCGCACCGAATTCCTCTACGAAGCTGCGCACCAGACACGCCTGTGCGCCGAGAAGTTCATGACCGACGGCCGCCACACCGGCACCGGCGGCGGCAACCACTTCGTGCTCGGTGGCGCGACGCCCGCCGACTCGCCCTTCCTGCGCCGGCCCGAGCTGCTGGGCAGCCTGGTCGCCTACTGGCACAACCACCCCTCGCTGTCCTATCTGTTCAGCGGCCTGTTCATCGGCCCGACCAGCCAGGCGCCGCGGGTGGACGAAGCGCGCAACGACCAGCTCTACGAACTGGAAATCGCGCTGGCGCAGATCGAGAAGAACCGCGCGACCCACGGCGAAGACATGCCGCCGTGGATGGTCGACCGCACGCTGCGCAACATCCTGATCGACGTCACCGGCAACACCCACCGCAGCGAGTTCTGCATCGACAAGCTCTACTCGCCCGACTCGTCCACCGGACGCCTGGGCCTGCTGGAGCTGCGCGCCTTCGAGATGCCGCCGCACGCCCGCATGAGCATCGCGCAGCAGCTGCTGCTGCGCGCCATGATCGCGCGCTTCTGGCAGAAGCCCTGGATCGGCAAGCTCACCCGCTGGGGCACCGAGCTGCACGACCGCATGCTGTTGCCGACCTTCCTGCGCATGGACTTCGAAGACGTGCTGGCGGATCTCAAGCAAGCCGGCTACCCGTTCGACATGGCCTGGTTCGAGCCGCACTTCGAATTCCGCTTCCCGCTGATCGGCCAGGTCACCGCACGCGGCATCGAGCTGACGCTGCGCAACGCGCTGGAACCCTGGCACGTGATGGGCGAAGAAGGCGCCGCGGGCGGCACGGTACGTTATGTGGACTCGTCGCTCGAACGCGTCGAACTGCGCGTCTCGGGCTACAACGACAGCCGATACGTCATCACCTGCAACGGCCGCACCGTGCCGCTGCAGCCCACCGGCTCGGCCGGCGAGTACGTGGCTGGCGTGCGCTACAAGGCCTGGAACCCGCCCTCGGCCCTGCACCCGAGCATCGGCGTGCATGCGCCGCTGACCTTCGACATCGTCGACACCTGGATGGACCGTTCGCTCGGTGGCTGCCAGTACCACGTCGCCCACCCGGGCGGCCGCAACTACGACAGCTTCCCGATCAACGCCTACGAAGCCGAGAGCCGCCGTCTCTCGCGCTTCTTCCAGATGGGACATACCTCGGGCAAGCTGGTGCCAGGACCGGCCACGTCAAGCCGGGAATTCCCCTTCACCCTGGACCTGCGTTCCTGACGGGGGAGCCGGGCATACTCGGACACCGTGAGCCACGATAACCCCGAGTCCCTCTTTGACGACCTGAGCCCCGACTCGCCCGCCGACTGGGCGCTGGCGATGTCGGTGCCCGCCGACCCGGGCCACCTCGACCGGCTGCGCGACGCTTCCGGGCACGGGCTCTCGCCGCTGTGGTCGCAGTTCGTCGAGCATGTCGGCACCGAAGGCCTGGCCGACCTGAACCGGCGCAACCACAACCTGCAGAGGCAGGTGCGGGACAACGGCGTGACCTACAACGTCTACGCCGACGCATCGGGCCAGCAGCGCCCCTGGGCGCTGGACCTGTTTCCGATGTTGCTGGGCACCAGCGACTGGGCACAGATCGAGGCGGGTGTGCTGCAGCGCGCGAAGCTGCTCAACGCCATGATGGCGGACCTCTACGGCCCGCGGGAGCTGGTGCAGCGCGCCCTGCTGCCGGCTGCGCTGGTGCAGGGCCACCCGGGCTACCTGCGCGCCATGCAGGGCGTGACGCCGGCCGGCGGCACCTGGCTGCACATCGTGGCTTTCGACCTGGCGCACGGCCCGGACGGCCGCTGGTGGGTGATCGGCCAGCGAACCCAGGCGCCCTCGGGCCTGGGCTACCTGCTGGAAAACCGCATCGCGGTCGCGCGCCAGTTCCCCAAGGCGTTCTCGGCCATGAAGGTGCAACGCCTGGCTTCAAGCTACCGTGCCCTGATGGACGGCATCAAGTCCATGGCGCCCGAAGGCCAGGACGCCCGCATCGCGCTGCTGACACCGGGCCCCTACAACGAAACCTATTTCGAGCACGCCTACCTTGCGCGCTACCTTGGCCTGACACTGGTCGAAGGCAACGACCTGACGGTGCGCGACCAGAGGCTGTACCTCAAGACGCTCAAGGGCCTGGAGCCAGTGCATGCGCTGGTCAAGCGCGTCGACGACGAGTGGCTGGACCCGCTGGAGCTGCGCGCCGATTCGGCGTTGGGCATCCCCGGTCTGCTGCAGGTGCTGCGCGCCGGCAACCTGCTGCTGGCCAACGCGCCAGGTTCGGCGCCGCTGGAGTCGAGCGCCCTGCTGGGCTTCCTGCCCGCCATCAGCCGCCACATGCTGGGCGAAGAGCTGCGCCTGCCCTCGCTGCCCACCTGGTGGTGCGGCGAAGACGCGGCGCTGCGCGAAGTGCTGCCCCTGCTCAAAGACGGCGTGATCAAGCCCACCTACCCCAGCTCGGGCCTGGACACCGCCATCGGCCAGAGCCTGAACCCGCGCGAGCTGGACGAATGGGCCGGCCGCATGGTGCGCCACCCCGACGACTACACGGTGCAGGCCTGGCTGCCGCTGTCGCAGACCCCGACATGGACCGGCGACCGCCTGCTGCCGCGCTCGTCGCTGCTGCGCGTGTTCGCGCTGGCCGACGGCCCGCAAAGCTGGCGCGTGCTGCCCGGCGGACTGGTGCGGCTGGCGCCGCGCGGCCAGCTCATGGCTTCGATGCAGCGCGGCGGCAGCAGCGCCGACTGCTGGGTCGACACCGGCGACGAGGTCGACACCACCAGCCTTCTGCAGTCGGCGCCGAGCACGCTGGCTCTGGCGCACCACAAGCGTCCCGTCACCAGCCGCGCCGCCGAAAACCTGTTCTGGCTCGGTCGCTACACCGAGCGCGCCGAGAACGGCATTCGCCTGGCCCGCATCGCGCTGGACCACCTGGGCGGCGAAGAACCCAGCTCGCGCGCCCTGCTTGGCTGGCTCTCGGCCATTGCGGTGGAAAACGCGCTGGTGCTGCCCGACGTGCCCGCCGCCGAACAGTCGGTGCGCGTGTTTGCGCGCGCACTGATGGCCGGCCTCTCGCCCGACCCAGACTCTGCGCTGCACGGCTCCAGCTTCAGCGTCGGCTTCAACCTGCACGCGCTGCGCCAGGCCGCCACCCAGGTGCGCGACCGGCTCTCGCCCGAGCACTGGAACCTGATCGAACACGCCGACACCGAATTCGCCAGCGACTGCATGGCCATGGCAGCCGACGCCGACGCCGAATACGCCACCACCGAAGCCATGGCGGCGCTGCAGAATGCCAGCGAACGGCTGGCCGCCATCACCGGCGCCCAGACCGACCGCATGGTGCGCGACAGTGGCTGGCGCCTGCTCTCGGTCGGCCGCCACATCGAACGCCTCATCACGCTCTCGCGCGCCCTGCGTCTCGCGCTCGAACACCACAGCCTGGACGACCCCAGCGGCTTCGAGGCCGTGGTGGCCCTGTTCGACAGCACCATCACCTTCCACGCGATGTACCAGCAGCGGCGCGACATGGTGGCGCTGGTCGACCTGCTGGTGATGGACCGCGACAACCCGCGCTCGCTGGCCTGGGTCGTGCAGACGCTGCGCGCTCGGCTGGCCAAGCTTTCGCAGAGCGCCACGCCGCAGGACGCCGTGCTTGCGCAGGGACTGCCCGATCCCGATGCCTGGGTGCTGACCGAGCTCAGCGGCTGGGAGCGCAAAGAAGACGGCCAGCGCACGCACAGCGCGCTGCAGGCCCTGCTGGACGACTGCGAAGCTGCGGCCGCAGAACTTTCGGACGAGATCACCCGGCTGCACTTCAGCCACGCCGACCAGCGCCGCCAGAGCCTGAGCGCCTGACATCGCCGCCATGGATCTGCGCATCGTTCACACCACCACCTATGCCTACCAGGGCAGCGTCGATCTCGCCCAGCACATGGTGCATCTGACGCCGGTCAACACCGCCAACCAGCTGGTGCTCTCGCACGCGCTGCGCATCGACCCCGAGCCCGCCACGCGCAACGATGTGCGCGACGCCTACGGCAACGTCTGCAGTTTTTTTTCGCTCCAGGCGCCACACGAGACGCTCACCGTCGAAGCCGACTGCCTGGTGCGGACCCGCGTGCCGCGCCCGGTGCCCTCGGGCGTTGCCTCGCCGGCCTGGCAGGCGCTGGGCTGGGAGGCCGTGCGCGAACAGTTCCGCTACCGCGCCCACGCGCCGTTCAACGCCGCCAGCGAGTTCCTGTTCGCCTCGCCCCACGTTCCACGGGACGACCGCTTCGCCGCCTTCGCGCGGCCGGCCTTCGCGCCCGGTCGGCCCATGCTCGAAGCCACCACCGCACTGATGGCACGCATTCACACGGAGCTGACCTACGAGACCGCCAGCACCGAGATCAACACCCCGGCCCTGACCGCGCTCGCGCAGGGCAAAGGTGTCTGCCAGGATTTCGCCCACATCATGATCGGCTGCCTGCGCAGCCTGGGCCTGCCTGCCTACTATGTGAGCGGCTACTTGCTGACCCAGCCGCCGCCGGGCCGGCCGCGCCTGATCGGTGCCGACGCCTCGCACGCCTGGGTCGCGGTCTATGTGCCCGAGCCGGCGCCGAGCGTGCCGGGACAGGGCGCCTGGTTCCACTTCGACCCGACCAACAACCGGGCTGGCGAAAGCAGCCCGGGCGAAGACTATGTGCAGCTGGCCACCGGACGCGACTTCTCCGACGTCTCGCCCATGCGGGGCGTGATCCAGGGCGGCGCGCAGCACACGCTGAAGGTGGCCGTCACCGTCGCACCGCCGGAAGAACTCAAGGTCCTGCAGGCCGCGGAGTAAGTGCCCGCGCGGCGCCATTAATATCGGGGGCATCCGCCGCCTCCCGCGGCCCTTTCTGGAGCACACCATGGGCAAAGAACAGCGCAACGAAAAGATGAGCAAGAAACCGAAGAAGGACTCTTCGCTGCCCAAGGGCCCCGCCACCTCGGACCGCCCGGTCGCCCCCACCACGTCGGTCATTCCGCGCGGCAAGGAAAAGGACAAGTTCAAGTGAGCCGGAGCTGAGCCGCATGAAAGCCACCTGGAACGGCGCCGTGATCGCCGACAGCGACGACACTGTGCTGGTCGAAGGCAACCACTACTTCCCCGAAGCTGCCCTCAACCGCACGTTCGTCACCTTCAGCAACCACCGGACCACCTGTCCGTGGAAAGGCGAAGCGAAGTACCTCTCGCTGCTGGTCAATGGCGAACTCAATACCGACGCCGCCTGGTACTACCCGGACCCCAAGCCCGAAGCGGAGAACATCCGTGGGCGCGTGGCGTTCTGGAAGGGCGTGAAGGTCGAGGGCTGAGCCCTTTCCCCGCAGGGGGTTCAGCCTTGGTCGAACACCGGGTCGACCGGCACCTGCAACGCCGTCGCCAGCTGGTTCGTCTTGGCGGCCAGCGCGATGATGGACATCAGCTCGGCGTGCTGCTCGCGCGTCATGCCCTTGGCCGTCGCGGCCGCCGTGTGCGAGTGCACGCAGTAGCTGCAGCCGTTGATCACTGACGCGGTGATGTAAACCATCTCCTTCGTCAGCGGGTCCAGCGTCGACGGCGTCGCCATCACCCGCTTGACCTCGGCCCAGGTCTGCTCCAGCAGCGCCGGGTCGAAGGCCAGGTAGCGCCACATGTTGTTGATGAAATCCGTCTTGCGCGTGGCACGGATGTCGTCGAACACCGCTTTCACGCGAGGATCGGATTCGGGGTTCGGGTTCGGGGCAACGGTGGACATCGGTGTTCTCCTGTGAGGGGCGGGTTCAGCGCGACTTGCGCGCTGCAGTGCGCTGATCCACCTTGGGCTTGCGCTCCGGGCTGATGTGCCCCTCGTCGCGCAGCTTCTTCTTGCGCGCCGCGCGCTCGGCGTCGGCCTGCTTGCCGGCCTTGAGCCAGCGCGCGAACTGTTCGGGCGTTTCGAGCGTGATGCGGCCCAGATGCTGCGAACGGAAATCGGCGATCACCAGTTCGGCCGCTTTCTGCATGTTCACCTTGCCGCCGCCGGCCAGCGCGCCCCGCTTGCGGCCGATGGCTTCGAGCAGCTCGTCGTCGTGCGTCTGCGCCCAGGCCTCGGGCGAAAGACCCAGCGGGTAGCGCGCTTCCATCAGCGCCGGGTAGTCGGTCTTGAGCTTGGCGATCAGCTCGTAGGCCACCTCTTCCTCGTCGTAGGCGTTCTTGCCCACCGCCCCGCTGGCGGCCAGGTTGTAGCCACTCTCGGGCACGAAGATGCGCGGCCAGAGCATGCCCGGCGTGTCGTAGAGGTAGAAGTCGTCGGCCAGGGCGATGCGCGACTCGGTGCGGGTCACGCCGGCTTCGTCGCCGGTCTTGGCCGCGCGCTTGCCCTTGAGCGTGTTGATCAGCGTGGACTTGCCGACGTTGGGAATGCCGCAGATCAGAACCCGCATCGGTTTGACCATGCCGCCGCGCTTGGGCGCCAGCTGGAAACAGGCGTCGATGAGTGCGCGCGCCGGCGCGGTCACGCTGGCATCCAGCGCGATGGCCTGCGTGTCGGGCAAGGCGTTGTAGTGCGCCAGCCAGAGTGCTGTGCGCCCGGGGTCCGCCATGTCCTGCTTGTTGAGCACCTTGAGCGTGGGCCGGCCGCTGGTGAGCTGCTGCATCAGCGGGTTGGCACTGCTGCCGGGCAGGCGCGCGTCGAGCATCTCGATCACGACGTCGATCTCCTTGACGCGGTCGGCGATCGCCTGGCGCGTCAGGTGCATGTGTCCGGGGAACCACTGGATGCTCATGGAACGGGGAGCTTTCTGTTCGCGGCCGACATTGGAGTCGGCTCTCTGGTGGAAGCACGCGGGTGCGTGCCACAATGAATTTTCAGACACACCACCCGAAGAGGAGACACATGGCCATCACCGTCAAGATCGATCTGGGCTACGAGTTTGCCGTCAAGGCCAAGGCCGCCGACGTGTTCGAGGTGCTCTCCGATGTACCGACATCGGTCAGCCATTTTCCCAAAGTCGACCAGCTGGTCGACATGGGCAACAACACCTACCGCTGGGAGATGGAAAAAGTGGGCACGGCGCAGGTCAACATCCAGACCGTCTACGCCTGCAAGTACGCCAGCAAGTGGGACACGGCCAAGGGCCAGGGTTCGGTGAAATGGACGCCGGTCAAGGGCGTGGGCAATGCCCAGGTCTCGGGCAGCTGGGCCGTCACCGATCAGAAGAAGTCGACAGGCATTGTGCTGGCGATCCAGGGCGACATCGAGGTGCCGCTGCCCGGCCTGATGAAGATGGTTGTCGTGCCGGTGGTCGAGGGCGAGTTCGAAAAACTCGTCGAGAAGTACATCGCCAACCTCATCAAACGCTTCGGTGGCGAAGCCTGATCAGGATTCGGCGCGAACCTGCAGTTCCACCAGCGGACAGGCGTTGATGATCGCGGTGGTGAGCACCAGGCCGGCGGAGGCAAGGGCCAGCACCTGCAACACGCCAGTGAGCGAGAACATGGCGGCCAAGAGAATCAGGGCGCCACAGAAGAAGCGGTAGGTCCGGTCTGCGCCGGTCAGGCTGTACATGGTCAGGAACTTGGGGCTAGGGAAAACCCGAACTTTACCCGACGCACCCCCTGACCGGTTTGATGCTTCTCAACTTGTCCCAAGAAATCCGGGACAAGCTTGTGGATAAGTGTGGAGAAGCCCTGTACGGCCGGCCCAAGTCCTTGTTCTGCATGGATTTTCTACAGTTTGCCTGTTCAACAGGCAGTCCGGTGTGCGGTTAGATTCGGGGCATGCCCGAACCAGATCATCCCCAGCCGTGGACCCTGCACCTCCCTGCACACGGCGTGTCGTTGCCGGTGCCGCAGGACCGGACCTTGCTGCAGTCGATGCAGCTGGCCGGCATCCCCTGGCCGGCTTCGTGCCGCAACGGCACCTGCCGCAGCTGCATCGGCCATCTGGCGTCGGGAACGGTGCGCTACGGCGTCGAGTGGCCCGGCCTGCTGCCAGAGGAGAAGACAGGGGGCGCCGTGCTGCCCTGCGTGGCGTTCGCGACCAGCGACGTCACCCTGACGCCACCGCGCGACTGACCAGCGACCGGATCGCCTCAGGCCTTGAGGGTCTGCGCGAAGAACGCGAGGGTGCGGTCCCAGGCCAGCTTGGCCGCCGCCGCGTCGAAGCGCGGCGTGGTGTCGTTGTTGAAGCCATGCTGCGTGCCCGCGTACTGGTGCGCGGTGTAGCGCACGCCGGCCGTCTTGAGCGCAGCCTCGTAGGCGGGCCAGGCGGCATTGATGCGCTCGTCCACGCCCGCAAAATGGATCAGCAACGGCGCCTTGACCTTGGCCGCATCTTCGGCGGGCGGGTGGTTGCCATAAAACGGTACCGCCGCGGCGAGATCGGGCAGCTGAGTGGACAGGATGTGCGCCATGCCGCCGCCATAGCAGAAGCCGACCACACCCATGCGGCCATTGCCTTCGGGTCGGGCCTTGAGCGCACCGGCAGCAGCGATGAAATCCTGCCGCGTCTTGGCCTGGTCCAGCTGGGCGAACAGCGCGCGGGCCTTGTCCTCATCACCCGGGTAGCCGCCCAATGGTGTGAGCGCGTCCGGGGCCAGCGCGAGGTAACCGTCGACCGCCAGCCGGCGCGCGATGTCTTCGATGTGCGGATTGAGGCCGCGGTTCTCGTGCACCACCAGCACCGCCGGCAACTTGCCGCTGGCGTTGGCGGGCTTGGCGAGATAGGCCTTGACCTTGCCGTAGCCCGAGGGCGAATCGAACTCGATCCGCTCGGTGGTGATGCGAGGATCGCCCTGCGGCACCACCTGCGCGATCGCGAAGTCGGGGCTAAGGGCAGCCAGCAGACCGGCAGCCGTCAGGCCACCAACCGCGAACTTGGCCGCACGGTCGAGAAAGCCGCGCCGGTCGATGTCGCCGTGCACGTAAGCGTCGAACAGGATCAGCAGTTCCTGGTCGAAATCGGCGGCGGTCAGGCGCGGGGTCGGTGCCATGGCGGTCTCCCAAAAAGTGTGGAGAGCGCAGCTTAGGCCCGATCGTTGACGTCCGCGATACACCCTGCGCCAGCAGGGTTTCCGGGCGGCCTCAGGCGGCCTGGGGAAGGGCCGAACGCGGCATCAGGCGCGCGGGCGACACGTATTCCTGGCGGTAGATCTCGAACGGCATCGAGTCGCTCGCTTCGATCGCTTTCTGGTCAGCGACCGACTGCTTGGCCATGGCTTCGTACCGCGCCTGCTGGGCCTCGGTCCAGGGCAGGTCCAGCAACTGCTGGCGAATGCCCTGCGAACGGGTGCGCACGAAATGGATGAACGAGGCACTGTGCTCACGCTGCGTGGCCGCGAGCACGCGCGCCGAAGGCAGCGTGTCGGGCGCCAGCAGGGATGCTCGCGCCTGCGCCACCGCTTCGGCGTGCAGGGAACCACCACCGGAGGCGTCGAGCGCGGCCGCGATCGGCACCAGCTGGTCGACGATCTCCAGACCCCATTGCTGCAGCGGCACGGCTTCACCGTGGCGCATCAGCTGCAGACCCGGCTCGCGCCCGCGCGCTGCCGTCAGGTGCTGGTTGCGGGCCAGTTCCTGAATCTCTTCCGGCGTGTCGCGCGGGCTGTCGGCCAGCAGGCAGTGCAGCAGGAACACATCCAGGAAACGCAGCGTCTGCGCGTCGATGCCGATCGCCTCGAACGGGTTGAGGTCCATCAGGCGGACTTCGATGTACTCGACGCCGCGTTCGCGCAGGGCGTGCAGCGGGCGTTCGCCCTGGCGGATCACGCGCTTGGGCCGGATCGTGCCGTAGAACTCGTTCTCGATCTGCAGCAGCGTGGTCGCCAGCTGGTTGTAGTCGCCGCCCGGGTTGCGGATGCCGACCGCCTCGTACGCCGGCCAGGGGCGGGTCAGCGCGTCGTGCAGCGAGGCGGCATAACCTTCGAGCCCGTTGTAGCTGACCGACAGCGAGGACTGGGCATCGCTCTGGTAGCCGAGACGCCCCATGCGCAGGCTGGTGCCGTAAGGCATGTGCAGCGAGCCGCTGCTTCCCAAGGGTTGCAGCTCGTGGTCGCGCCCTTCGACGAAGGTCGAACAGAGGGCCGGAGACGCGCCGAACAGCGTCAGCAGCAGGAACGCGTGCCGGCGGAAATTGCGGATCAGCGCGAAGTAGCCATCGTTGTCGATGCCAGGCATCGACCAGTTGTAGTGGATGCCGCTGATGGTCTGCATGCGCCGGCCGTAACGATGGCCCAGGCCCATGCGGTAGACACTCTTGGCCCGGCCGACGTTGCTGTTGCCGTAGACGCCCAGTGGAATGGTTTCGTCGGTCGGCAGACCGCAGGGCATGCTGGATGCCCAGAGCATTTCGTCGCCCGCCGCCCCGCCCTGCGCGCGCAGGGCGCGCAGCGTGAACTGGTGGACCTCCTGCAGTTCGGCGAGGCAGCTCTCGACGCTGGGGTGCACGCCGGTGATCAGCTCCAGCTGCGACTCGGAGTAGTCGGTGGTGATGTGCGGATGCGTGAGGGCACTGCCCAGCGCCGCGGGATGTGGTGTGAGCGCAAGCCGGCCATCGGGTTGTGCGCGCAGGCTCTCCTTCTCCAGTCCGCGCCGCATGCCCTTGATGCGTTCGGGTCCCAGGCTCTCCAGCCGCTGTTGCAGGGTCTTCATGTTGGTCTCTTGTCTTGACTGCGGCCGCACGTTAGCACGCCACCGCAATCTCTGCCTGAGGCACGGAGATCGCCGCCTGTGGCAGGCGGCCCGCGGGGTTTTCCCCGGGCAACTGGTGCGGCTGGGGCGCGTGATGCGCCAGCCAGGCGTCGACATGGGCCGGATCGTTGGATTCGCGCAGTGCATCGAAAGCGGTCTGCGCTTCGGGGTAGCGCTTGCGCAGGTAGTTCAGCCACTGCTTGAGCCGCCCGGCCCGGTGGCGGCGGTCCACCCGCGCGCTGACCTGGATCCAGAACGTCGCCAGCAGGGGCGGAATCTGCGACCAGGGCACTGCGCCTTCGGTCTTGATCGCCAGTGCCAGCCCGGGGTCGGTGACCATGCCACGACCGATCATCAGAGCGTCGCAACCGGTGACGTCCAGGCAACGCCGCGCCTGGTCCACAGTCCAGACTTCTCCGTTGGCCACCACCGGAAGGTGCCGACCGGCTGGCAAGGCTGCCTTGACCTCGGCGATGCGCTCCCAGTAGGCGGGCGGCCGGTAGCCGTGCGCCTTCGTACGGGCGTGGATCACGAGTTCATCGGCCCCGGCTTCGGCGATGGCCCGCGCGCAGTCTTCGGCCACCGCGTCATCGCCGTAACCCAGCCGCATCTTGGCCGACACCGGCAGGTGGGCGGGCACGGCGCGCCGCACCGCCGACACGATGCGGCCGATCAGCTCGGGCTCGTCCAGCAGCACGGCGCCGCCCCGGCTGCGGTTGACCGTCTTGGCCGGGCAACCGAAGTTCAGGTCAACACCGAACGGACTCAGAGAAGCCAGGCGCGCCGCATTCTCGGCCAGACAGACCGGGTCGGAGCCCAGCAGCTGCGGCCGCACCGGCACCCCGGCCCGGGTGCGCCCGCCGTTGAGCAGCTCGGGCACCACGCGCACGAACGCCCGCTCGGGCAGCAGGGTGTCGGTGACCCGGATGAATTCACTCACGCAGCGATCCACCCCGCCGGTGCGCGTGAGCACGTCGCGCAGCGTGGCGTCCAGCAGGCCTTCCATCGGCGCGAGCAGCAGGGTCGGAGTCATCAAAAGGAAACGGGGCCAGAGGGGAAAGTGACAAGCGTCACGGGGTGGCCAGCCAGGGGCGCGATTGTAGGTGGCCGACCGTCCTGTGCCGCCGTGCAGCGGCTACCATCCGGAATGCATTGTTGTACGGAGATCCGCATGTCACCCACCACCGCCCGCCGCCTGTTCTGCCCCCTTGCGGCCTTGGCACTGGCGTTGTCCGCCTCGCTGGCGTGGGCGCAGGCTCCTGTGGCCGCCGCAGCAGATGCCGGCCGGGCAGGCACCTTCAAGCAGGTGCAGGGGGAGGTCCGCCTGGGCAAGGACGGCACAAGGTCTGCGCCGCAGTCCGGTGACGCGGTGCGCTCCGGCGAACGCATCGCTACTGGCCGCGACGGTGCCGCCAGCGTGGTGCTCAAGGATGGCACGGTGCTGACGCTTGGGCCCAACACCACTGCCGACCTGAGCCAGTTCCAGTACGACGCCACCACCCAGGAAGGCAACTTCGCCCTGGATCTGCTGCAGGGCTCGCTGCGCGTGGTGACCGGGCTGCTGGCCAAGATCAATCCGGACCGCTTCAAGGTCAAGACGCCCACGGCCGTGGTGGGCGTGCGCGGCACCGACTTCATCGTCGAGGCGGCTCCCAAGCTGGAGCCCCTTCAGTTTTATTTGAATCACCACTGGAGAGACCATAGTAGACTGCGGCGATGACGCTCCCGAGCAACATCTCCGTGCGCTGCGACACACTCTGTCGCGGCTGATCCCTACATGGTCCAGACCTTGTTCCGGTGGTCATCGGCCACCCTCGCCGCCATGCTCTGCGCTGCCTGCGCCCCCGCGGGTCGTGTGGTGCTGCTGCCGCAGCCCAATGTATCCACTGCGGTCACTGTCAGTACCGCCAAGGGCAATGCCCTCCTGGACACACCCTACGCCGCCACCGATGTGAGCGACAAGGGCGAGCTCAAGAAGGCAAGCTCCAGTGAGTCCGAGGTGAAGGAGAGCTACCCGGACCTGCTGCGTCTGCAGCCACCGCCGCCCCAGAGATTCACCCTGCGCTTCCTGCCGGGCACTTCCGACCTCACGCCCGAGTCGGCGGGCGAGCTTGACGCCATCATCGCCACGGCGCGCGCGCGCGCAGGTGGTGAGATCGTGATCGTCGGTCATACCGACCGCCAGGGTGCTGCCGACGCCAACGACGCGCTTTCGCTGCGGCGCGCCAACGCCATTCGCGACATCCTCACCGGCAAGGGTTTCAAGGCCGAGTTGGTCGATGCGGTGGGCCGCGGCGAGCGTGAGCCCGTCGTGCCGACGGACGACGACGTCGCCGAGCCGCGCAACCGCCGGGCCGAGATCATCGTCCGCTGAAGGCGCCGATGGGAGAGCACAGCCTGACCCGGGCACTGCGCGAGCTGCTGCTCGCACGCCGCACCGCCGCCCTGGGCACCCGCGACGCTGATGGCGAGGTGTTCGTCTCCATGGTGCCGTTTGCCATCGACCCAAGTACGCAGGAGCTGGTGCTGCACGTCAGCGGTCTGGCGGCCCACACCGGCAACCTGCAACGCCATCCGAGGGTTTCACTGCTGGTCACCGCCGCCGAAACCGAGGGCGAACCGGTGCACGCGCTGCCGCGCGTGACACTGGACGCCATCGCAGCGATCGCCGAACCGGGCAGCGAAGCTGCGGCCAGAGCCCGGGATGTCTACCTGCAGCGCTTCCCCGAGGCCGAGATGATGACCACGCTCGGCGACTTCCGCTTCGTGCACCTGCAGGTGCAGGGCGCGCGCCAGGTCGCCGGCTTCGGAGCTGCCCGCAGCCTGCCGGCCGACGAGGTCCGCAACGCGCTGGCCCCAGCTAAGGAATGACTGGCCCGCTGCCCCTGGTGTTTGCCGACGAACACCTGCTGGTGTTCGACAAGCCCGCCGGCTTGCTGGCCGTGCCCGGTCGTGGCCCCGAGAACCAGGACTGCCTCAGCGCCCGCGTGCAGGCCGTGTATCCCGACGCATTGATCGTGCACCGGCTGGACATGGCCACCTCGGGCCTGATCGTGATGGCGCGCGGCATCGAGTCACAGCGGCGGCTCAGCATGAGTTTCGAGAAACGCCTAGTGCACAAGCGCTACATGGCCGTCGTTGCGGGCTCCCTGAACAACCCCCTGACAGACAACGGCTGGAACACCATCGACCTGCCCCTGATCGTGGACTGGCTGGCGCGCCCGCGCAGCAAGGTCGACCACGAGATCGGCAAGCCCAGCCAGACACGCTGGCGCATCGCGGCCGAGCCGGCACCGATGCCGGAAACCACCCGGCTCGACCTCGAACCCATCACCGGCCGCTCGCATCAGCTGCGCGTGCATCTGATGGCGATCGGCTTCCCCATCGTCGGCGATCCGCTGTACGCCAGCGAGACACGGGAGGCGATGGCGCCGCGCCTGCTGCTGCACGCGCAGGCGATCGAGATTCCGCACCCGGTCACCGATGCAACGATGCGCTTTGAAACGCCCTGCCCGTTCTGACGCCCCGGCCGGCGCCTGTCACACTCTCCACCATGCAAGACCTTGTCATCCTCACCGGCGCCTCGCGCGGCATGGGGCTGGCGATGGCACGACAGCTGGTCGCTCCCGGCCGCCCGCTGCTCTGCCTCTCGCGCCAGACCCGTCCCGACCTGACCGAACTGGCCCAAGCCCGCGGCGCCACCGTGCTGCAGTGGTCGGTTGACCTGGCCGATCCCGCGCCCGTGGCAACGCGGCTGCAACAGTGGCTGTCGCAGCTGGATGCGCCCAGCCTGGCCAGCGCCACCCTGATCAACAACGCGGGCGTGATTCCCGAAATCGCACCGCTCGAACACTGTCCGCCCGACGGCATCGCGAACGCACTGCGGGTCGGCCTCGAAGCGCCGATGCTGCTCACGGCCGCCTTCCTCAATGCCAGCGGCGCCTGGGTCGAGGCCGGCTGGCGCGGTCCGCGCAAGGTGCTCAACATTTCTTCCGGGCTGGGGCGGCGGGCGATGGCCGCGCAGGCGCCCTACTGCGCCGCCAAGGCGGGCATGGACCACTTTTCCCGCTGCGTGGCGCTGGACGAAGCGCGGCGCCAGCACGGCGCCAAGATCGTTTCGCTGGCACCCGGGGTGATTGACACCGACATGCAGGTCCAGTTGCGCGCTGGTGATCCCGCCGGATTTCCCGATCTCGCCCGCTTCCAGCAGCTCAAAGAACAGCACCAGCTCGCCAGCCCCGGGCAGGCGGCCACGCAGGTGCTCTCATTTCTCAAGCACCCCGATTTCGGCACCGACGTGGTGGCCGATGTGAGAGCCTGACTGGCCTGCGGCGCACAAGGCCCGTGTAAGCCTCACGCGCATACCATGACTGGCTGAGCGGCCGAAACCGGCCGCACCAGAACCCACACCCACCACAAGCACAGGAGATGAACATGAGCCGAGAAGTAGTTGTCGTCAGCGCCGCCCGCACCGCCATTGGTACCTACGGGGGCAGCCTCAAGGACACGCCGCCCACCGAGCTGGCCGCCCTGGTCGTCAAGGAAACGCTGGCACGCGCAAGCGTGGACGGCAAGGATGTCGGCCATGTGGTGTTCGGCCACGTGGTGAACACCGAGCCCAAGGACATGTACCTGTCCCGCGTCGCCGCGGTCAACGGTGGCTGTGCCGAAGGCACGCCCGCCTTCAACGTCAACCGCCTGTGCGGCTCGGGCCTGCAGGCCATCGTCTCGGCCAGCCAGTCCATCCTGCTGGGCGACTGCGACATCGCCATCGGCGGCGGTGCCGAGAACATGAGCCGTGGCCCCTACGCCAGCCTCTCCGCCCGCTGGGGCGCCCGCATGGGCGACACCAAGATGGTGGACATGGTGGTCGGCGCGCTGCACGACCCCTTCCACACCATCCACATGGGTGTGACGGCCGAGAACGTCGCCGCCAAATTCGGCATCACTCGCGAGATGCAGGACGCGCTGGCGGTCGAGAGCCACAACCGCGCCGAGCGTGCCACCGCCGAAGGCCGCTTCAAGGACCAGATCGTCCCGGTCATGCTCAAGAGCAAGAAGGGCGAGGTCGCCTACGCCACCGACGAGCACTTCCGCCCGGGCTGCAAACCGGAGGACATGGCCAAGCTCAAGCCGGTGTTCGTGAAGGAAAACGGCACCGTCACCGCCGGCAACGCCTCGGGCATCAACGACGCCGCCGCGGCCGTGGTGCTGATGGAAGCCGGTACCGCCAAGGCGCGTGGCGCCAAGCCACTGGGCCGCCTGGTGGCCTACGCCCACACGGGCCTGGACCCCAAGATCATGGGCATGGGCCCGGTGTCGGCCTCGCGCCTGGCGCTGCAGAAGGCCGGCCTCACGGTCAACGACATGGACGTGATCGAGGCCAACGAGGCTTTCGCCGCCCAGGCGTGTGCCGTGACCAAAGAGCTCAGCCTGGACCCGGCCAAGGTCAACCCCAACGGCTCGGGCATTTCGCTCGGTCACCCGATCGGCGCCACTGGCGCGCTGATCACCGTCAAGGCGCTGTACGAACTGCAGCGCATCGGCGGCCGCTACGCACTGGTGACGATGTGCATCGGGGGCGGTCAGGGCATCGCGGCCATCTTTGAACGCGTGTGACGCCATGCGCTGGGCAGCCGCCATCGATGAACTTGAGCGCGGCCTGCTCCAGCGCGACGTCGCAGCCCGGGCGCTGTTGCTGGCGGCGCTGGCCGGGGAGCATGTGCTGCTGCTCGGCCCGCCGGGCACGGCCAAGAGCGAGCTGGCGCGCCGCCTGCAGCGCCTGCTGCCCGGGGCCCACTACTTCGAGCGGCTGCTGACCCGCTTCTCGGTGCCCGAGGAGCTGTTCGGCCCGCTGTCCCTTAAGGCCCTGGAAGACGACCGCTACGAGCGGCTGACTGCGGGCTATCTGCCCTCGGCCGAAGTCGCTTTCCTCGACGAAGTTTTCAAGGCCAACTCGGCCATCCTCAACACCCTGCTCGGCCTGCTCCACGAACGCTGCTTCGACAACGGCAGCCAGCGCGTGGACGTGCCCCTGGTCTGTCTGGTCGGTGCCAGCAATGAGGTGCCCCAGGACGAAAGCCTGCACGCCTTCTACGACCGTTTCCTGCTGCGTGTGCCGGTGACGCCGGTGGACGATGCGCACTTCGCCGCGCTGCTGCAGGCACAGCGTCCCGAAGGCGACGCGCATCCCGATGCCCAGCTGTCGTCCGCATCGCTGGCGGCGCTGCGTGAGCAAGCCGCCCGGGTGTCGCTGGGCGATGCGGCGATCGCCCTGCTGGGTGCTGCGCGCGAACGTGCCAGTTCCACGCAACAGACCGTCTCTGACCGCCGCTGGCGCCAGACCGCCGCGCTGCTGCAGGTACAGGCGGCCAGCCGCAGCGCAGACGAGGTGTCGGTCTGGGACGCCTGGGTGCTGCCCTTTGTGCTCGCCGGCGACCCGCAACAGGTGCCCGGCTGGACCGACTGGTTCCTGCAGACGGTGGCAAAGGCCACACCGCTGGCCATCGACGGCCTGGAGCGTGCCGCGCAGGCGTTCGAACAGCAGCTCGACATCGAGCGCCGCGCACCGGCCGACGCGCAGGACGACAGCGCCGGCAAACTGGCCCTGGCGCGTGCCATCGCGGGCCCGACATCGGAAAGCGAGCTGGTGCGCATCACCAGCGAGCGAGCGCACCGCCGTTACGGCGCACTGCACATCCGCGCCCGCGTGGCGCAGGTGGCCGAGGTGCTGGGCCGGGTGCAGCACACGCAGTCCGCCGTGCACGCGACAGCCGATGAAGTGCTGGCCCAGGCCAATGACCACGGCTGGCTGCCGCCCTCGTGGCGGGAGCGCATCGAGACGATGCACGCACAGCGGCGCGCGCAGGTCGACGCGCTGGCTGCGCGGCTGGCCGAATTGCACGATGGCTTCGCCACCCTGCCCCGGCTGGACGAAGACCAGTCGGCATTTGTACCGACCCCGGTCAGCTGGCAGGACTGAGCAAGCTGCGCCCCAGGCTACACGGCCATGTCTACACAGCCCGCCGACCGCCCCTACCACCACCTCGACGGCCTCCCGCGCGAACTCTGGCGCTGGTCGGTGGTCTGCAGTAGCGGCACAGCAGAAGACCGGCTGGCCCAGGCCGCGCCCTGGCACGATGCGCTGCTGGCCGGGCGGTTGCCCGATGTGGCACTGGACCTCGGCGACCCCGACGCCACCACACCGCTGCGCCACCTGCTGATCGAACTGGACCTGCTGACGATCACCCAGGGCAATCCCTCGCTGGCGCGGCAAATGGTCCAGAGCCTGCTCTGGCATCTGGACGGCCTGATCGACCGGCCAGTCCAGGAAACGCGCGCCGAAGCCATTGAACGCATGGCCGGCGAATTCCGGGAGAACTGGACGCTGCAGCGCCAGGGCTGGGAAGAAGCCATGTCGCTGCTCAAGTCGCTGGGCGACCTCTCGCATCTGCACTGGGACGACCTCAAGGGCCAGCTCAGTCGGCGCGAATGGACCGAAGCGCGGCGAATCGGTGGCCTGCTCGAACGCCTGCCGGCCCTGGCGCACTTCATTGACGGTGTGGGGCGGCGCGCGCAGGACGCCCACCAGCCCACCGCACGCAGCGCGAGACCAGAACAGCCGGCCACGGACCGGGCCGCACCTCGGCCCACCGAGGACGACGAGCGCCGCCCCGAACCCACCGCGGTGGACGGCGTACACCGCTCGCGCGTGATTGCCCGCATGACCGGCAGCGAAAGCCTGAATCTCACCCACCCCGTGCTGCGCCGCCTGTGGCGCGCGCGCTTTGCAGAGGGCCAGTTGCTGACCTACGACGACCGCGCGCGCGAACCAAGGCCCGACCCGCGCCCGCAGCCCGACGGCACCGCAGCGCGCCAGCAAGAAGCCCAACTTGGCCATGGCCCGATGATCATCTGCCTGGACACCTCGGGTTCGATGCAGGGCGCCCCCGAGAACGTGGCCAAGGCCTGCGTGCTGCAGGCTTTGCGCAGCGCCCACACAGGGAATCGCGCCTGCCAGCTGTTGGCCTTTGGTGGACCTGGCGAGCTGATGGAGCGCCCACTGACGCGCGATGCCGCCGGACTGGACGCGCTGCTGGATCTCATGGGTCAGTCCTTCGACGGTGGCACCGATGTGCAGACGCCGATCGAGCGCGCCATCGAACAGGTGCAACAGCAGGGCTGGCAGGACGCCGACGTGCTGATCGTCAGCGACGGCGAGTTCGGCCTGACACCCGCCGCTCTGGCCAGACTGCGTGGCACCAAGGCGCAACTGGCGCTGCGGGTACATGGCATTCTGATCGGCGATCGCGAGACCATCGGGCTGGTCGAGATCTGCGACACGTTGCACTGGGTGCGCGACTGGCGGCGCTACGGCCAGGCCGGCAGCGCAGTGGCCGAGGGTTTCTCCCCCGTCCACAGCCGCAGCCTGACGGCGATGTATTTTCCCAACGCCATCCGGCGCTGAGCGTGCGTTTTGCGCACGTCCGGCGCCAGATGACCAACGGGGGGAACCCTGCCCTTGCAATCGGGGTCCACTGCCCCACACTTCGCGGCGTCCGGATGGTCCGGGCCGCAAGTGTTCTGGAGGTGAACCCCATGTGGAAACGTCTGTCGGTGATCTGGGTGGCCGTGCGCGGTGATGCGAAACGGCTCTGGTACGCGCTGGGGCATCCGCAGGCGCCCACCTGGCTCAAGGCCGGTGCGGCCGCCATCGTGCTCTATTTGCTCTCACCCATCGACCTGATCCCGGACGTGCTGCCGGTCGTGGGCGTGCTCGACGATCTGGTGATCGTGCCGCTGGCATTGCGCTGGCTGCTGTCGCGCCTGCCAGCGCATATCCGGGAGCACGCCGACGCGCGCGCCGACAGCGGGCGGTCTCAATCGCCCTGGAAACCGTTGCGGCGGTAAGTCAGCACCAGCGTGTCGCGCCAGCCAAGCTGGTCCTGCGCCAGCGGCTGGATCGGCGTGGTTTCGTGGATCACGCGCGCATCGTCGAGCAATACCAGCGACCACGGATCGGTCAGCGTGAAACGCTGGCCGGCCGGACCGTCCGCCTCGAAGACGCGGCTCTCGCCACCCTTGATGTCGTGGCGCTCCAGCATGAAGACGGCCACCAGGTCGACGCCATCGCGATGGGCGCCTTCGGGTGTCGGCCGGCCGATGCCGTCGGTGGTGTCGATGCGGAACGGATGGGCTTCGACGAACCAGGGACGGTCGCCGTGCAGCGCCGATACCGCCTCGCCAACCCGCACCAGGATGCGCTGCCACAGCGGGTTCGCTGTCGTGGCCGGTTCCATCGGCTCGAACCAGCGCTGCATGCCACCATGCAGCGCGTTGTATTCCAGCGGCTGCCAGTGCGCGCGGTGCGGCGCTTCGGTCACGGCCGCGCCCTCGACCACAAAACAGCTGTGGCGACGGCGCCGGTAGCGGCCTCCATCGCGCAGGTAGCCGTCGGCGGGCAGATCGTTCCAGGCACGGTGCAACTGCTCGAGTTCGCTGGCATCGGTCGCCAGCCATTCGCGCACGTCGGCGGCGCCAAGCAATGCAAAACCGTGCGCAGCGAGGTCCGTGTCGCGGCGCACAAGAGGTGTGTAAGGTGGGTCAAAAGCGCGGGTCATCCGGGCAGTGTAGCGGTCTGCGGTGGCTCAATTTCCGCGCGGAAACCGGGCCGCCAATGGGCGCGATGCGCGAAGTTTCTGCGCTGGATCAAACATCGCCCCGGGTTGCGCTGCCAAGCTGGACCAACTGACACGGAGGTGCGCATGAACACAATTGAATGGTCCGGAGCTTTGGTGCTGGACTACCCGCCGATGGACGACGTGCACCATGCATTCGTGGATCTGCTGGCGCTGGCGCAGACCGCGCCCGACGACGCCCTGCCGTCCGCGTGGTCGGCGGTGATTGACCACACCGCCCTGCATTTCGGACGAGAGGACGAATGGATGCGGCGCACCAGGTTCGCCGCCGCCGACAACCACATCATGCAGCACAAGGTGGTGCTCAATGTGCTGCGGGAGGGCTTGGCGCTGGCGCGAGGCGGCGATTTCGCTTCGGTGCGCAACATGGCGGGTGAACTGGGTGTCTGGTTCGCCAAGCACACGCAGTCGCTGGATGCGGCGCTGGCGCTGCACATGCGGAGTGCGCAGGCGGAGGCACCGGTGCGGCGTGAAACGTCGCGCAGTGGCCGGATCCACGCACCGACCTGACCCCTGTCACCGGCAGGGTCTCGGGGAAAACCATGTAAGCCCCCAATGCAGTCATGGCTATATTGATCTTTGTCAAAAGGAGATCTCCATGGCGGAAGTACTGCAGGCAGATGCCGCAGCGATAGCAGGGAACATTTCCGATACCGATCCGGTCGCGGACGGAGAGGCCCGCGCAGCGGCCGAGCGCGAAGCGTCGATTTTCTCCTTGCCCCTGGCCCAGCTCAAGACCTCCGACCCGGTGCAGTGGATGCGGCTGGGCTGGCAGGATTTCCGGCGCTGCCCCCGCATCGGCCTGTTCTACGGTCTGTGTTTCTTCCTGATGGGCCATGCGCTGCTGGCGGTTTTCGCCAACGCCCCTGCCTATGTGCTGGCGCTGAGCGCCGGCTTCCTGCTGATGGGTCCGTTCCTCTGCCTGGGCCTGTACGACGCCAGCAAGGCGCTGCAGACGCAGGACCACCGCCCGTCCCTGCGCGCCTCGCTGCAGGCCTGGCGCCCCACCAAGAGCACGATGGCGATCTTTGCCGGCGTGCTGCTGATCCTGGAGATGCTCTGGGGCCGTGCCTCGCTGGTGGTGTTTGCGGTCAGTTTCAACACCCTGCCCGAGAAGGCCAACCTGCTGGCCATGCTGATCGACCCCGAGAACATCGGCTTCGTGATCACCTACGTCATCGTGGGCGCCGTGTTCGCCAGCATCATCTTCACGACCAGCGTGATCTCGATCCCGATGATCATGGACCGCAAGGTGGACGCTGTCTCGGCCGGACTCACCAGCATCCGGGCCTGCCTGCAGAACCCGGGTGTGATGTTTCTCTGGGGCGCTCTGATCACCGGCACCATCCTGTTGGCGATGCTGCCGCTGTTCCTCGGCCTGTTCGTTGCGGGGCCGGTGATCGGCCACGCGACCTGGCACGCCTATCGGCAGATCGTCCCGAAGGAGTGAGCGCGACTCACTCCTTCTCCTGCAGCAGGCGCCACATCACCTTGCCGCTGCCGCTCTTGGGCAGTGCATCGACGAACTGCACCACGCGAGGCGCCTTGTAGACCGCCATGTTCTCGCGACACCAGTCGATGATGTCCTGCTCGGTGGTCTGACCGCGCGCCGCGTCACGCAGCACCACCACGGCCTTCACGCTCTCACCGCGGTACTCGTCTTTCGTGCTGATCACGCAGGCTTCGGCAATTGCCGGATGCTTGAACATCAGCGCCTCGACTTCGGCCGGCCAGACCTTGAAACCGCTGGCGTTGATCATGCGTTTGAGACGGTCGGTGATGAAGAAGTAGCCGTCCTCGTCGACCCGGCCCAGGTCGCCGGAGCGGAAGAACCTCTGACAATTGAAGTCGATGAAGGCGGCTTCGGTGGCATCTGGTCGCTTCCAGTAGCCGCTGAACACCTGCGGGCCTCGAATGATGATCTCGCCCGCCTCGCCCTGGGGCATTTCCTTCAAGGTGTCAGGATCCACCACCCGGGCGTCCACGCTCAGGAACGGGATGCCCAGGCACTGCTGCTTCGGGTTGTCGGCCGGGTTGTTGTGCGAAGGTGCAGCGGTTTCGGTCAGGCCATAGCCCTCGGCGTACCGCAGCCCGAACTGCTCGAACAGGCGCTGGGCCACGGCCTGGGGCATGGCCGCCCCTCCGCCACCGATGAGCACCAGGCTGGAAAGGTCGTACTGGTCGAACCGCGGGCTGGCCAGCAGGTCGATCACCATCGTCGGGATGTTGGTCCAGTGGGTGACCTTCCACTGTGAAATCAGCCGCCCGGCGAGTTCGCGGTCCCAGCGCGGCATCAGCACCAGCGTGGCACCGGTGTAGATGCCCGAATGCATCCCGACCACCATGCCCGTGATGTGGAACATGGGCACCACCACCAGGGACACGTTCTCGTGCGAGCCACCCGTCCAGAGCTGCCCGGCCACGGCGTTGTGCATGATCGAGGCGTGCGTGTGCATGCAGCCCTTGGGCAGCCCGGTGGTGCCACTGGTGTAGGGCAAGACGCTCAGGTCGGAAGGGAGGCGGTCATGCACCGGCGCTGCGGCGGTGCATGCCAGGGCGTCCGCCCAATTGGCCACCGTGCCTCCCGCCATCTGGGGCAACGGATGCCGCGTGGCGAGCCAGGCGGTCCACGTCGGCGGAATGGCTGCGTCGGCGCCGATGGCGTCCGAATAGTGGGCCACGACCAGGTGAGACAGGCGTTGTGGTTCGGGCAGGGCAGCGTTGGCCTGCAGCAGGTCGCCGGCCAGATCGGCCGCGCTGATGGCGACCTTGACGTCGGGATCGGTGATGTAGTGCTTGAGTTCCTCGGCCCGGTTCATCGGATTGACCGGCACCACCACCGCATTCGCACGCAGGATGGCGTAGTGCGCCACGATCCACTGCGGGCAGTTCTGCATGAACAGGATCACCCGGTCCCCCGCCTTCACACCTTGCTGGTGCAGGTGCGCAGCAAGGCGCTCGACCTGATCGTGCAGTTCGCGGTAGGTCGTGGTGCGGTCGAAGAACACCAGCGCAGGCTTGTCCGGATAGCGCTGCGCACTGACCCAGAGGTTGAACCACAGCGAAGTCGCGGGCGGTGTGATGGCGTGCGGCAGACGCCGTGGCCAGAAGCGGTGGTGCGGGCGGACGGTGGCTGGCGAGTCGGTCGTCATGGGCTTGTCTCCTGGTGCCTTTTTTCGAACGAAGCATACGTTCGGGTGCTCCGAAAAGGAAAGCACACTTGTCGCTGGCGGGACGGCCCACAGCACGGCCAGCTGGCATGGAACCTGCTGATGAAAAACCACGGATCCGGGGCCCAAGCGGCAAACGATGCGGCCATACATTCTTCGCATAGTTTTCCCACGTAAACCCCGATGTCCTGCCCTGCTGGGCGGGAATACATTCGTTCGGCGGGCGCGGGGTGCCCCGATCCGGTGCACCCTGACCCTGTCTGTTCACAACTTCCCTACAAACCGGAGTGACCGATGAAAATGAATTCCCTGAAACTGGCCGTGATGTCCCTGGGTGCCGTGGCCGCCCTGACCAGCCTGCCCGCACACGCCGGCAAGACGCTGGACGCCATCAAGAGCCGTGGTCAGGTCATCTGCGGCGTCAACACTGGCCTGGCCGGGTTCTCGCAGGCAGACGCCAGCGGCAACTGGACCGGCCTGGACGCCGACTACTGCAAAGCCCTGGCCGCCGCCGTGCTGAGCGACGCCACCAAGGTCAAGTGGGTGCCGCTGAATGCTCAGCAGCGCTTCACCGCCCTGCAGTCCGGTGAAGTCGACGTGCTGTCGCGCAACACCACCAACACACTCACCCGCGACGCTTCGCTGGGCCTGAACTTCGTCGGCGTGAATTACTACGACGGCCAAGGCTTCCTGGTGCCCAAGGGCAAGATCACCAGCGCCAAGCAGCTCAAGGGCGCCACCGTCTGCGTGCAGTCCGGCACCACGACCGAGAAGAACCTGACCGATTACTCGCGCGCCAACAAGCTCAACATCAAGCCTGTGGTGTTCGAGAAGCTCGAAGCATCGACCGGCGCCTACTTCTCCGGCCGCTGCCAGGCCTACACGACCGACGCCTCCGGCCTGGCCTCGACCCGTGCCAAGGAAGCCAAGGACCCGGCTGCCCACGTGATCCTGCCCGAGCTGATCTCCAAAGAGCCCCTGGGCCCGATGGTGCGCCGCGGCGACGACGAATGGTTCGCGATCACCAAATGGGTGCTCAACGGTCTGATCGAAGCCGAGGAATACGGCATCACCCAGGCCAACGTCGACCAGCAGAAAACCAGCACCGACCCGCAGGTCGGCCGCATGCTGGGCTCCACCGAAGACCTGGGCAAGCTCCTGGGCCTGGACAAAGAATGGCTGGCCCGCTCGATCAAGGCCGTGGGCAACTACGGCGAGATCTTCGAGCGCAACGTTGGTCCGAAGACCCCGCTGAACCTGCCTCGCGGCAAGAACGCGCTGTGGAGCAACGGCGGCTTCCTGTACGCCCCTCCCCTGCGCTGATCTTTCTCCACTTTCGTGGACGAACACTGGCACAAGTGGCCTGTGGAAGGAATTCCCCAGGTGCTTGTGCCGGTTTTTTTACGCCTCTTGAATCCTGAATCGGGACCGACGTCATGAACACAAGTCCGATGATCGAAGCGCGGCCGCAACCCGGCCGGCGCCGCCGATCCATTTCCTGGAACAGCCGCGAAGGACGCGGTGTCCTCTATCAAGTCATTGCCCTGCTCTCGGTGGTCGGCTTTGTGGCGCTGTTGGTGCGCAACACGCTGACCAACATGCGCGAACGTGGCATCCAGAGCGGTTACGACTTCCTCAGCGAACCGTTCGGCTTCGACATCAGCGAGACGCTCATTCCGTACGACGTGATGAGCAACTACTGGACAGCCTTTTCCATCGGCCTGCTCAACACCCTGAAGGTGGCCATCGTCGGCATCGTGCTGGCCACCCTGCTGGGCACGCTGGTCGGCGTAGGCCGTTTCTCCGGCAACTTCCTGCTGCGCAAGATCTGCTACTGGTATGTCGAGTTCTTCCGCAATGTGCCGGTGTACCTGCAACTCCTGATCTGGTACATCGTGTTCACCGAAGTGCTGCCGGCCTATGAAGACGCCTGGCAGCTTGGCCATTTCTACCTCAGCAAGAACGGCTTTTCGTTCCCCTGGCCCGAATGGCACACCGGCCAGAGCCTGGCGCTGGCGGGTGGGGCGGCGGGCGTGTTCGCGGCCTGGTTCTACAGCCGCATGGCGCGCCGGCACTTCGACCAGACCGGACAACAACGCCCTGTGTTCCTGGTCAATTTCGCCCTGATCGTTGGACTGTCGCTCGTTGGCTGGCTGCTCGGCGGCGCACCGACCACCTGGAGCCTGCCGACCCGCGGTGACTTCCAGATCGAAAACGGCGCCGCCGTCACGCCCGAGTTCATGGCCCTGCTGATCGGCCTGGTGTTCTACACCGCGTCGTTCATTGCCGAAATCGTGCGCTCGGGCATCGCCTCGGTCTCCCTCGGTCAGCACGAAGCCTCGGCCTCGCTGGGTCTGACCAAGCGCCAGTCGATGCGGCTGGTGGTGCTGCCACAGGCGCTGCGCGTGATCATTCCGCCGCTGACCAGCCAGTACCTGAACCTGACCAAGAACTCGTCGCTGGCGGTGGCCATCGGCTATCCCGATCTGGTGTCGATTGCGCAGACCTCGCTCAACCAGACCGGTCGAGCCATCGAAGCGCTGTCGATCGTGATGGCGGTCTACCTGACGCTGTCCCTGATCACCTCGGCGCTGATGAACTGGTTCAACGCCAGTGCGGCGATCCGCGAACGTTGAGGAGCGCACCATGAACCAAGCCACTTTTCAACCGATCTCGCCGCGCCCGATGCCGGGCAATTCCACCGGGGCCAGCGCCTGGCTCAAGACCAACCTGTTCTCGACACCGCTCAACAGCCTGATGACGCTGGCTCTGCTGAGCGTGGCACTGTTCGCGCTCTACCACGCGTTGAATTGGGCCGTGGTGCACGCCGTATTCGGTGCCAACCTCGAAGCGTGCAACAGCGTGCGCGGCATTGGCGCCTGCTGGGGCGTGGTGTCCGAAAAGGGACGCCAGATTGTCATGGGCCGCTACCCGCTGGTCGAACACTGGCGGCCGGTGATCGCCACCGCGCTGATGCTGGCGGTGGTCGCTGCCAGCTGCATGCCGCGTTTCTGGAACCGGACGCTGCCGGTGATGTGGGCCGTGATGCTGGTCGTGTACTTCACGCTCATGAAGGGCGGCGTGCTGGGTCTGACCGAGGTGCCCACCGACCAGTGGGGCGGCCTGCCGCTGACCGTGATGCTCACGGTGATCTCGATGACGATGGCCTTCCCGCTGGCGATCCTGGTCGCGCTGGGGCGCCGCTCGACCATGCCGGCGATCAAGACCCTCTGCACGCTCTATGTCGAACTGATCCGCGGCGTGCCGCTGATCACGTTGCTGTTCATGGCCTCGTTCATGCTGCCGCTGTTCATGCCGCAGGGCGTGAGCATCGACGTGCTGATCCGCGTCGTGGTCGGCATCACGCTGTTCTCGGCCGCCTACATGGCCGAGGTGGTGCGTGGTGGCCTGCAGGCCCTGCCCAAGGGTCAGACCGAAGCGGCCGCCACGCTGGGCCTGACCTACTGGCAGACGCAGCGCAAGATCGTGCTGCCACAGGCCCTGTCGCTGGTCGTGCCGTCACTGATGAACACCTTCATCGGCATGTTCAAGGACACCTCGCTGGTGACCATCGTTTCGCTGTACGAGCTGACCGGCGCGCTGGCGCTGGCGCTGAACTCCGACGCCGACTGGCGCCCGTTCAAGCTCGAGGCGTATTTCTTCATCACCCTGATCTATTTCACGTTCTGCTTCGCGATGTCGCGCTACTCCCTCTGGGTCGAGCAGCGCACCGCCGTCAGCAAGGTCCGCTGAACGCCCGCACCAGACAAGGAAACCAACATGAGCCAACAAGAAGCCCCCATCATCCGCTTCGAGAACGTCAACAAGTGGTACGCCAGCAATGGCTACCACGTGCTGCGCGACGTCAACCTGGAATTCGCCAAGGGCGAGAAGGTCGTGATCTGCGGTCCCTCCGGCTCCGGCAAGTCGACCCTGATCCGATGTGTCAACGCGCTGGAGGAATACCAGCAGGGCAAGCTGACCGTGGACGGCACCGTGATCGGCGACGACCTCAAGGGCATCGACAAGGTGCGCCGCGAAGTGGGCATGGTGTTCCAGCAGTTCAACCTGTTCCCGCACCTGACCGTGCTGGAAAACCTGATCCTCTCGCCGACCTGGGTCGCGAAGATGCCCCGCAACGAGGCGATCGAGAAGGCCATGCACCAGCTCGAACGCGTGCGCATCGCCGAGCACGCCAACAAGTACCCGCTGCAGCTCTCTGGCGGTCAGCAGCAGCGCGTGGCGATCGCGCGTGCGCTGTGCCTGAAACCCAAGATCATGCTGTTCGACGAGCCGACCTCGGCGCTCGACCCGGAAATGATCAAGGAAGTGCTGGACGTGATGATTGGCCTGGCCGACCAGGGCATGACCATGCTGTGCGTGACGCACGAAATGGGCTTCGCCAAGGCCGTGGCCGACCGCGTGATCTTCATGGACCAGGGCCAGGTGGTCGAGCAGAACACCCCCGAGGAGTTCTTCAACCACCCGCAGAACGAACGCAGCAAGGACTTCCTGTCCAAAATCCTGGGCCACTGAAACAGGAGAACGGTCATGACGCAGGACCTCCGGGACCGGCTTGGCGCTCTGCAACAGGCGCTCGCCGGCCTGCGCAGCGGCGCGCTGTCGCCGCACGCTTTTTCTGCCGCCGCGCGCGGTGAGACAGCCTTGCTGGCCGCTCTTCCTCCTCGCTACGCCGAGGTGCTGAACGGCCTGCTGGACCGACTGGAAAGCAGCGCGCTGTTTGCCGAAGAAAGCTGCTCGTTCAGCCAGAGTGACCTGGCCGACAGCGTGCAACTGTGGATCGACAAGGCTGGTGCCGTGCTGGCGGCCCGCTGAGCGCGGACCAGACCACCGTCACACGTGCCGGCGAGGCCCGGCCGTGACCGGCGCCAGCGCCGCCGCATCGGCCCGCTCGTGCAGGGCTTCGATGATGTGGCAGTGGTCGTCGGAACCATCGCAGCGTTCGCGCAGGCCGCGCAGGTCTTTCTCCAGCGCTCTCAGCTCGGCCAGCCGTTCGCGCACATGGCGCAGGTGCTCGTCGAGCACCTCGCAGGCCCGCGAGCAGTCGGCCTTGCGGCCCAGGTCCAGCGCCAGCAGGGTGCGCACTTCGTCGAGCGACATGTCCATCGCCCGGCACAGGCGGATGAACCGCAGCCGATGCACATCGTCGGCGTTGTACAGCCGGTAGTCGTTGTCGCTGCTGCGCGCCTGCGGCGCCAGCAGGCCCTCGCGCTCGTAGTAGCGGATGTTGGCGGCGCTCACGCCGCTGCGGCGGGCCGCCTCGCCGATCTTCCATTGCAATGCAGAAGACGCCAGAACCATGGGCTTGACCTTGAAGTGACTTGAAGCTTTCCAATGGTGGCACGAATCCCCTCCAGCCGAAAGAAGTCCATGTCCTGCGAATGCCACGATCACTGCACCATCGAATCCCGCGCCCTCGACAGCGTCGCCAACCCGGCCTGGCGCCGCGCGCTGTGGATCGCTCTGGTGCTCAACGCCCTGATGTTCGCGGTCGAGCTGACGGCCGGACTGCAGGCCGACTCGGTCTCGCTGCTGGCCGATGCGGTGGACTTTGCCGGCGACGCGGCCAACTACGCCTTGTCGCTGGCGGTGCTGGGCATGGCGGTGGTCTGGCGCAGCCGCGCGGCGATGGTCAAAGGCCTGTCGATGGCGGCCTATGGCCTGTTCGTGATTGGCAAGGCCTTCTGGGTGTTGCGCAGCGGCACCGTGCCCGAGCCCATGACCATGGGCCTGGTCGGCGCACTGGCGCTGGTCGTCAACGCCGGGGTGGCGGTGCTGCTCTACGCGTTCCGCACGGGTGACGCCAACATGCGCAGCGTCTGGCTGTGCTCGCGCAACGATGCGCTGTCCAACATCGCCGTGATGCTGGCGGCGCTGGGCGTGTTCGGTACCGGCTCGGCCTGGCCCGACCTGGTGGTGGCCGCGGTGATGGCGGTGCTGGCACTCACCGCTGGCGTGACGGTGGTGCGTGAGGCCCGGCGCGAGCTGGAAGCCGTGCCGGCCTGAACTTTCGGGCACCGGACGTATCATCCAACCATGCGCCGCTGGTTCGTCATCTTCCTGATCGTCCTGCTGCCCTGGCGTGCCTGGGCTGCTGACGCCATGACGATGGCCGTCCCGGGGACCACATCCCCCGCGGCTCACTGTGCCGACCACGCCTTGCAGGCTGCGGCACCCATGGCCTCGCCCGACCAAGGCAGCGACCACGCCAGGGTCGACGGTACCGTGGCGCACGCGGTCTGCGATGTCTGCAACGGCCCCGCGCTCGCACCATCGCCAACGCTGCCAACGGTGCAGGCGCCGTTGCCCCAGGCGCGCCAGAGCACCGGGCCGGTGCTCTTCGCCAGCGCCCTGCTGCGCGCCGGCCGCAAGCCGCCCATCGCCTGACCTTCCCCACCCGTGGTGCGTCCGCATGGCCCTGCCGTGCGCGCTTACCGGTTTGTGAAGTCAGGAGATGAACCATGTTTTCTTGGAAACGGGCCTGGCCTGCCGTCATGGCGTTGGCCGCCCCCCTCTCGCCCGCCTGGGCCGCCCCCGATGCGCCGCCAGATCCGGCCTCGGTGTGGCGCGAACAAATGGACCGCGTGGGTGAATTCCCGCGCGGCCACGCCGACATCCTGCGCTGGGAGCGCAAGAACCTTCCAGCAGCAAACGCTGCCTCCAGCCCGGATCGGCCGATGCTGGTCGACGAAGCCGTGCGGCTGGCGCTGGCCCTGCGCCCCGACCTGATCGTTGCCGCCGGCCCCGAACGGCTTGCGGAGCGTGAACGGCACCAGGCGCAGCTGGCTCTGGCGACCAGCGTCCGGCAGGCATGGCTCGATGCCGTGCTCGCGGTCGAAGTACTGCGGCTGCAGGAAGCCCGCAGCGAAGTCGCCGAGGCTGGTGCCGAGCTGGGCCGCCGCATGGTGGCGGCCGGCAACTGGAGCGCGGCGCGCGGCTTGCGTGAGCGGGTCACCCAGGCAAGGGAAAGCGTCGCACTGCTGCAGGCGCGCCAGGCCGAACGCACGGCCCGCGAAGCGCTGGCTCGCCAGATCGGAACAATGAGTGCCGATGCGTTGACTCTGCTCGCCCGCCGCCTCCCGGCCGACGTGCCGACACTGCCAGCCAGCGTCGCAGCCGCCGTGCCCGCCGACCCGGAAACCTTGGTGCTCCAGGCCGACGCGGCACTGGCGCAGCAGCGCCTGGACACCGACCGCCTGATCGCCGCGGTGCCGGCCGGACGGCTGGTGCAGGCCCGACAGGCTCGGGAGCAGGCCCTGGCGTCACTGAGCGCCACAGGCCAGCCAGCCAGCCGCATCGACATCACCGATCCAGGGATCGCCCGCGACCACGCACTGGCCGAAGCGGACGAGGCCGCCGCCGCGCTGCTGCGCGCCACCGCCGAACGCCGTTCCCAGGCCCGCGAGGCCTGGGGCCGCCTGCAGGACCAGCATGCCCTGGCGCAGCAAACGCAATCGGTGTTGCTGCCGCTGCTGGAGGCGCAGGAACAGGAAACCCAGCTGCGCTACAACGGCATGCTCCAGAGCACCTGGGACCTGCTGGAGGCCACGCGCGAACGCATGGCCGCCGCCACCGCCGCCGCGCAAGCCCGCCACGGCTACTGGACCGCCCTGCTGGACTGGGAGCTGCTCGCTGCCGGTGGCCCCCACCGCGCCAGCCAGGGCGCAGCATCCCCGTCGGCCGCTGCCGGCGCCCCGACCAAGGACCACTGACATGCAACGACGCCACTTCTTCACCGGCGCCGCGACCGCTCTGGCCGCCGCCAGCGTGGGCCGCGCCGCCCTGGCCGCCATTCCCGAGGCGGTGCAGCAGACCTCGGCCGAGACCGCCGCTCCCTGGACACCGCCCGGGGTCACTGGCGCAGGCCGCCCCTACAACCCTGTGGTCACGCTCAATGGCTGGACACTGCCCTGGCGCATGAACGACGGCGTCAAGGAGTTCCACCTGGTCGCGGAGCCGGTGGTGCGCGAGATGGCGCCTGGCTTCACCGTCAACATGTGGGGCTACAACGGACAGAGCCCGGGCCCGACGATCGAGGTGCTCGAGGGCGACCGGGTGCGCCTCTACGTGACCAACCGCCTGCCCGAGCACACGACCGTGCACTGGCACGGCCAGCGCCTGCCCGCGGGCATGGACGGTGTGGGCGGACTGACGCAGCCGCAGATTGCGCCCGGCAAGACCTTCGTCTACGAGTTCGTCGCGCGCCGGCCCGGCACCTTCATGTACCACCCCCACGCCGACGAAATGACGCAGATGGCGATGGGCATGATGGGACTGTGGATCACCCACCCGCGGCAGAAGCACCCGCTGATCGCCGAGGTGCAGCGCGACTATTGCTTCCTGCTCAGCGCGTTCGACGTCGAGCCTGGCAGCCGCACGCCGCAGGTCAACACGATGCTGGACCACAACATCTGGAGCTGGAACAGCCGCGTCTTCCCGGGCATCAGTCCGATGGTGGCACGGCTGGGCGAGCGGGTGCGGCTGCGCATCGGCAACCTGACCATGACCAACCATCCGATCCACATGCACGGCATGGAGTTCGAGGTCACCGGTACCGACGGCGGCCCGATCCCGAGAACCGCGCGCTGGCCCGAGGTCACGACCGACATCGGCGTCGGCCAGATGCGGCAGATCGAGTTCACCGCGGACGAACCCGGCGACTGGTCGATCCACTGCCACAAGAGCCACCACACCATGGGTGCGATGGGCCACAGCGTGCCGACCATGATCGGCGTCGACCACCGTGGCCTGGTGCAGAAGATCCAGCGCCACACGCCCGACTACATGGTCATGGGCGAACGCGGCATGGCCGACATGGGCGAAATGCAGATGGAACTGCCCGACAACACCTTCCCCATGATGACCGGCACCGGCCCCTTCGGCCCGATCGAGATGGGCGGCATGTTCAGCACGATCAAGGTACGCGCCGAGCAGAAGCCCGGTGACTACAGCGATCCGGGCTGGTACGCCATGCCGCCCGGCACACAGGCCCGCGAGGTGCCCGCGCCCGCTCAGGCTGCGCGGGCACCTGGCACTCCAGCCTCCCACCCAGCCAGCACCACGGCGGATGCCACCGCCCGCAAGCCAGGTCCGGCACACAACCACTGAACAGCCCCATGAAACCGACGACCACCATCCACCGACGCAACGCGCTGCGCCAACTGTTGGCTCTCGCCACACCGGCGCTGCTGCCCCTGTCCGCCCTCGCCCACGGCGACGCCCACCCGAAAGTGCCCAGCGCCGAGGTGGTGCGCGAGCAGAAGCCCTGGGGCATCGCCGCCGCTCCCGCCGAAGCGACCCGGCGCATCGATATCCGCATGGGCGACGACATGCGGTTCACCCCATCGCACATCGAGGTGCGCGAAGGCGAGACGGTGCGCCTGCGCATCGCCAACCGCGGCAAGGTGCTGCACGAACTCGTTCTGGGCACCAGCGACGAGCTGCAGGCCCATGCAGAACTGATGAAGAAGCACCCGGGCATGCAGCACGACGAGCCCTACATGGCCCATGTGCCTTCGCGCCAGCGCGGCGACATCACCTGGACCTTCAACCGGCCCGGCGACTTCGAGTTCGCCTGCCTGATCCCCGGCCACTACGAGGCCGGCATGCGCGGCACCGTGCGCGTGATCCCCAAGCCCTGACCCATCCCAAGGAGCACACCATGCAACGACGTTCCCTGCTCATCGGCGCGACCACCCTGCTGGGCGCCACGACCCTGATGGCGCGCGCGGCCGCCCCCTCCGCCACCCTGCCAGTGGCCCAGGTCTGGAAAGACCCCAGCTGTGGCTGCTGCAAGGACTGGATCGCCCACCTGCAGCGCGACGGCTTCCAGACCCAGGTGTTCGAAACCGGCAATGCCGCGGTCCGGCAACGGCTGGGGCTGCCGGCGAAATTCGGCTCGTGCCACACCGCCCAAATCGGCGGCTACGTGATCGAAGGGCATGTGCCAGCGGCCGACATCCGCCGCCTGCTGGCCGAGCAGCCCAGGGCAGTCGGTCTGGCCGTGCCGGGCATGCCGGTGGGCAGCCCCGGCATGGACGGACCGGAATACGGTGGCCGCAAGGACCCGTTCGACGTGCTGCTGGTGATGGCCGACGGCAGCAGCCGCGTCTACCGCTCCTATTTCCGCAGCTGACCCAGGAGACCTTCAATGAAAAACATCCGTACCCTGCTCGCCGTGCCCTGCCTGATGGTCACGCTGGCCGGCGTTTCGCCCACCCCGGTGATGGCGCAGAACGCTGCACCTCTCGCGACCACAGCCCCCACGCAGTCCCTGCCCCAGGTGGATGCCGAGATCCGCAAGATCGACAGCGCGGCCGGCAAGGTCACGCTCAAACATGGCGACATTCCGAACCTCGACATGCCGGGCATGACCATGGTGTTCCAGCTCAGGGACCCGGCACAGCTGACCGGCCTGAAGGTGGGCGACAAGGTCCGCTTCCGGGCCGACCAGATCAAGGGGACGTACACCGTGGTGGACATCGTTTCTTCCCCTTGAGCCTGGGAACAGAGGCAGATTGGTGCCATTGCTCGGGTGATCCAGATGTCCATGAACGCGCAGACTTCCCAGCCGGGCGGTCTCATATTGAGACGAACGGCATCAAGTTCTGCAACCGATTGACGAAAGTCTTCCAATACTCCCCCCGGATCCACCCCATGCGCACCAACCTGCCTGTCACCCAGCACGAGTTCGTGATGCCGGATGGCGTTACCCTGGTCTCGACCACCGACCTGACCAGCCGCATCACCTACTGCAACCCGAACTTCGTGGCTGTCAGCGGCTACAGCCGTGAGGAGCTGATCGGCCAGCCCCACAACCTCGTGCGGCACCCGGACATGCCCGAAGAAGCGTTCCGCGACATGTGGGCCACGCTGCAGAGCGGCTCGCCGTGGAGTGCACTGGTCAAGAACCGCCGCAAGAATGGCGACCATTACTGGGTGATGGCCAATGCCACACCGATGATGGAGGGAGGACAGGTCACGGGCTATATGTCGGTGCGGACCAAACCCTCGCGGGAACAGGTCGAGGCCGCCGAATCGCTCTACGCGCGCATGCGTGCCGAGGCCGAATCCGGGCGACGCACCATCGCGCTGCGAAGTGGACACGTGGTGCGCACCGGCTGGCGGGGCAAGTGGCGCGACTGGACGCGGCCCACGCTGGGCCGCAAGCTGGCGCTGATCACACTGGCGCTGGCATATGGCGTGCAGTTCATCGAAAGCGCCACCGAGGGCATGCCCGAAGTGGTGCAGATCGGCGCCTTCGCGCTGACGGCCGTGCTGTCGGTGGTGGCGGCTGTGGTCATGAAGCGCATGCTGGTGGGACCGGTGCAGCAAGTGCTGGGGCTGGCCAACCGCATGGCGGCCGGCGACCTCTCGGCGCGTGGCGAGGCGAGCAAGGCCGACGAGATTGGTGAGCTCACCCGGGCCCTGAACCAGCTCAACGTGAACCTGACCGCCGTGGTCACCGACGTGCGCCACGAGGTCGAGGGAGTGCAGGTGGCTTCGGGCGAGATCGCCGGGGGTAACCAGGACCTGTCGGCCCGCACCGAAGCACAGGCCAGCAACCTGGAAGAAACCGCGGCCTCGCTGGAGCAGCTGACTGCCACGGTGCAGAACAACGCCAGCTCGGCGCGGGAAGCCACGACCCTGGCGGCGAAGGCCTCGGGTGTGGCGCAACAGGGCAACGAGGCGATGGGCGCGGTGATCCAGACCATGGGCGACATCAGCCGCTCGTCCAGCCGCATCGGGGAAATCATCCAGGTCATCGAAGGGATCTCGTTCCAGACCAACATCCTGGCGCTCAACGCTGCGGTGGAAGCCGCACGGGCCGGCGAACAGGGTCGCGGCTTCGCCGTCGTGGCCAGTGAGGTCCGCAGCCTGGCGCAGCGGACCTCGGCCGCCGCGCGCGAGATCAAGCAGCTCATCGAAGATTCGGCGGGGCAGGTACGCCGCGGCAGCGAACTGGTCAACGGCGCGGGTCACACCATGGGTGATGTGGTGAGCGCGGTCGGGCAGGTCAACGCCCTGATCGCCAACATCTCGGGCGCGGTCGAAGAGCAGTCGCATGGGTTGGCGCAGGTCAACCAGGCGATCGGGCAACTCGACGCAGTGACCCAGCAGAACTCGGCAATGGTCGAGGAACTCGCCGCGGCAGCCGCCTCGCTGCAAAGCCAGTCGTCGGTGATGCAGGAATCGGTCAAGGTGTTCCGGCTGCACGCCTGAGGCCCGTTCCGGGAGGCACAACCTCCCATGCTAAGGTAGCGGAATGCCCCAACACATCCGCTACACCCTGCTGTCGCTGCGGGACCTGCTGGCGTCGTTCGGTCCGTTCGCGCTGCTGACCCTGCTGTTGCTGGCGCTGGCCTACTGGTGGCTCGATCCCAACCCGCCCAAGCGCGTGATCCTCGCCACCGGGCCGGCGCAAAGCGCCTACGACGAATTCGGCAAACGCTACGCGCAAGCACTGGCACGCTACGGCATTCAGGTCGAATTGCTGCCTTCGCAAGGCTCCTCGGCCAACCTCGAACTGCTGCGCACGGGCAAGGCCGACCTGGGCTTCGTGCAGGGCGGCAGTGCCGACATCGGCTACGACGACGAGGAGTCCATCACCTCGCTGGGCAGCCTGTTCGTCGAGCCGCTGTGGCTGTTCTACCGCGAAGACGCCGCGATGCGCCTGAAGCAGCGCCCGACGATCCAGTCGCTGGGCGACCTCACCGGCTGGCGCGTCAACGTGGGCACGCCCGGCAGTGGCGTGCCGCGCCTGTTCTCGACCCTGCTGGACGTCAACCGCATCGACCGGCAGCAGCTGCAGCTGAGCGAACTGGAGCAGACGCCAGCCACGGTCGCCTTCCTTGACGGCCAGATCGACGCGGTGGTGTTTGCCTCCGCGCCGGAGTCGCTGATGGTGCAGATGCTGCTGCAGTCGCCCGGCGTGCGCCTGCTGGACTTCACGCAGAGCGAGGCCTATTCGCGGCGCTTCGGTTACCTCACGCCGGTCGTGATGCCGCAGGGGGTGGTCGACCTGTCGAAGAACATCCCGGAGCGCGACATGCACCTCGTCGCATCAACCACCAGCCTGCTCGCCGGTGCCAAGACCCACCCCGCCATCCTGCAGCTGTTCGCACAGACGGCGACCGGCCTGCACAGCGGCGGCAGCTGGTTCAACCGGGCCCGCGAGTACCCGAGCCTGGAGCACAGCGAGGTGCCGATCTCGCCGGAAGCGGTGCGTGCGATCAAGAGCGGCCCGCCGTTCCTGCAGCGATACCTGCCGTTCTGGCTGGCCAACCTGGTCGAACGCATGTGGCTGGCGATGGGCCTGATCCTGGCGCTGGCCTTGCCGCTCTCGCGCGTGCTGCCGCCGCTCTACACCTTCCGCATCCGCTCGCGCGTGTTCCGCTGGTACGCCGAACTGCGCAGCATCGAGCAACGCTTCACCGACACCAGAGAGGCACCGGCGCCTGTCGACGAGCTGCTCGAACAGCTCGACCAGCTCGAATCGCGCGTGGAACAGGTCGTGGTTCCCCTGTCATACACCGACGAGTTGTACGCCCTGCGCAGCAACATCGGGCTGGTGCGCAAGAAGCTGCTGCGCAAGGGCTGAGCCGCCGCAAGGCGGCCTTCAGCCCAGCTTGCCCGAATTCACCCAGGCCAAGCGGGCCACCGCTGCCAGCGCCTCGTCGACCACGCCCTGCTCCGCCACGACGCGCAAGCGGCCCAGGGTGGTCATGCGGTCCATGCCGCGGCGCGTCAGGGAGACCGGCCGGCCTTCTGCGGTGGCAAACAGGAACATGGTGCGGTGCGGGCTGGCCCAGCGCAGCTGGCAGCGCTGCATCTGCTGGTTCTGCAGCAACTCCACCCAGGCCCCCACCGACAGGGTTTCCGCCACCTGCAGTTCGGCGCCCATGGGGACCGTGTCGAGGAAATCGGGTTCGATCAGCTGGGTGTCGATGAATCCCGATGCACTGGCCTCGCTGCCATGCAGCCAGGGTTCGTGCGGCGCATCGGACGGGTGCCGCAGTGACGAATTGAGAAAGTCCTCGCTGCGCTGCGTCTTGTACGCCGCTTCGTGCAGGCCCATCAGCATGTGGAAGATCGATTCGGCCTGCGCCCTGGGAAAGTCGATCGCGTCCAGGCCTTCGCGCAGTGTGCGCAGCACCAGCGGCACGACCCGGATCAGGCGCGGCCGGTTCAGGCTCGCCTGCGAAAGCTGGCAGGACCACAGCAGATCCGCCAGGATGTCCATGTAGCGCTGGGCGGGCGCATCCTGTTCGGCCGGCAGTTCGGCCAGCAGCGGCGACTCGCCAAGCACTTCGACGTGCAGCCGCGCGTGGGCGATCACCTGCGCCCAGGGACCGACAAGGAAGCGCCGGACCAGCGCCGGCGCCCGCACGAAGTCCGGGCGTGCGCGGATCTCGCTGGCAATGCGCTCGGCCAGCAGGTTGCGCTGCTCGACACGCACCAGCGTCTCCATCGCCGCGCCGTCTTCGGGCGGACCGAAGCTCGCCAGCCGGCGCAGGCGCTCGGCAAAGCGCTCGGGCAGGCCGGGCGAAGGCGTCTGCAGCGATTGCACCGTCAGCTGCACCTGGAGCGCGAATTCGCCGAAACCCGTGTCCTGCTCGGTGGAGAAGGCCAGGCCGCGCGCGGTGATCACTTCCAGCAATCGGCGCGCAGGGTTGTTGCGGTCGGCAAAGAAACGCGGATCGGTCTTGGCCAGATGCAGCAACGCGGGCTTGAGCTGAAGCACCAGCTCGCGCACCGGCTCCAGCAGGCGGCGGTCGTCGGCAATGCTGCGCAGCATCTGCGCCACCACCTCGCCCGCCAGCGTACGCACCATGGCATTGCCCGACCCCGAAGTGCCCTGATCGGACACGCCCGAACCGCTGTGGGCAAGATTGCCCACCAGCAACTGGTGGAGGTGGTCCAGCGTCAGTACCAGCGGCTGGCCGTCCGCCTCGCTGGCGACGTTGGGAGCGCCGCGGTGGGTCGACGCCGGGCCGCGCGCCGCGATCACGGGCACGACGACGAACCCGGCCGGCTGCACGCCCTGCTGCTCCAGCCGCTGGATCAAGCCACCGTAGAAGCCTTTGAGTGCCTGCCCCAGCGCCACCGCGCCGGCGTGGAACCATCGCTGGCGCGAGGCGTCGTCGACATTGAGCTGCACCAGCGCCGTGGTCAGCGAATCGACCACCACTTCAGGACGCAGGGGGTTGGCTTCGGGACGCACGCTGCGCAGGCCCTGGGCTGCGCTGAGCAGCGCGGTCAGCGCAATCAGGTCGTCGTCCACCGCCAGCTTGATCACCTGGTGCAGCCGCGCGAGTTCGACCGAGGTCTGCACCTGGCCGTGGTCCATGAGCTCCAGTTCTTGCAGGCTGAGCATCCTCTGCGCAGGCTGCCGGGACCCCGGGGCGGCGCGCCCCTCGCGGGCAATGTCGGCCCGCACGGCGTCGGTGAAGGTGGTGCTCCAGCGCGGCGCCAGCCGGTCGCTGCAGGCGGCCAACGCGGCGCGGGCCTGGGCCTGACCACGTTTGCCCTGCGAGGTGGGGGTCAACACCTCCTGTTGCGACAATGCGGCGCCCAGCTGGGACACCCAGCGCGCCATCCAGCCTCCCGAGAGCGAAAGGGCCTCCTGGATGCAGGTGTCAAACGGCAGTTCGGCGCGGGCGTTCATGGTCGGAGCGAAGGGGTGCAAAGTCAGACTGTTGTCCGACGATTGTGGGCACCCGGCCCGGGCGCAAAGCCCGGATCAGCCCCGGAAAACCGCCCAGTTCAGGGCTTCAGCAAGGCCTTCCAGCCTTCGGCACCCAGCTCCCGCAGGGTGGTGATGTTGCGTTCGACGATCTTCTCGGCGTCGCCCGCGTCCGATTCCACGGCGCGCTCCACGCTGTCTTCGCGCAGCAGGTGCAGCGTCGGATAAGGGGCGCGGTTGGTGAAGTGGCTGGGGTCGCTTTCCGCCTCACCCTCGAACAGGAATTCGGGGTGGAAGTTGGCGACCTGTAGCACGCCTTCGAGCTCGCGCTCGGCCACCACGTCGTCGACCACGTTCATGAAGTCGTTGAAGACCTCGAAGTCCGGGAACAGCGTGGGGTGCACCAGCAAGGTCGTGTCGATCTCTTCGGCCGGCGTGTTCACCAGCAGGTCCAGCTCCCGGTCCAGCTCGTCCAGGAACGCATCCAGGTGCCGCGCGCGGCTGACCACGATGCGCACCTGGTTCTTCACGTACACCGACCGCGCGAACGGGCACAGGTTCAGCCCGATCACCGCCTTCTCGATCCAGCGGCGGGTGTCGGCCAAGACCTGTTCGTCAGTCAGTTCCATGGCCGGCATCAGATGGATTTGAAGCGGGCGCGCTTCGGACGTGCGCCTTCCTCGCCCAGGCGCTTCTTCTTGTCGGCTTCGTACTCGGTGAAGTTGCCGTCGAAGAAGTACCACTGCGAGTTGCCTTCGCAGGCCAGGATGTGGGTGCAGATGCGGTCGAGGAACCAGCGGTCGTGCGAGATCACCATGGCAGAGCCGGCGAACTCCAGCAGCGCCTCTTCCAGCGCGCGCAGGGTTTCCACGTCCAGGTCGTTCGACGGTTCGTCGAGCATCAGGACGTTGCCGCCCTGGGCCAGCGTCTTGGCCAGGTGCAGGCGGCCGCGTTCACCGCCAGAGAGGTTGCCCACCAGCTTCTGCTGGTCGTTGCCCTTGAAGTTGAAGCGGCCGATGTAGGCGCGGCTGGGCATGATGAACTTGCCCACGGTGATGTTGTCCAGACCGCCCGAGACGTCCTGCCACACGGTCTTGCTGCCGTCCAGGCTCTCGCGGCTCTGGTCCACGAAGGCCAGCTTCGCGGTCTGACCGATCTCGACCGTGCCCGAGTCCGGCGTCTCAACGCCCTGGATCATGCGGAACAGCGTCGACTTGCCGGCACCGTTGGGGCCGATGATGCCGACGATGGCGCCCGGGGGCACCGAGAAGCTCAGATTGTCGATCAGCACGCGGTCGCCGAAGGACTTGCTCACGCCCTTGAACTCGATCACCTGGTTGCCCAGGCGCTCGGCCACCGGAATGAAGATTTCGTTGGTCTCGTTCCGCTTCTGGTATTCGACGTCGCTCAGTTCCTCGAAGCGGGCCAGACGCGCCTTGCTCTTGGCCTGGCGGCCCTTGGCGTTGGAGCGCACCCACTTGAGTTCTTCCTTCATCGCCTTGGTGCGGGCGTCTTCGGACTTCTGCTCGGTCTCCAGGCGGCGTTCCTTCTGGTCCAGCCAGTCGGAGTAGTTGCCCTTCCAGGGAATGCCGTGGCCGCGGTCGAGTTCGAGGATCCACTCGGCCGCGTTGTCCAGGAAGTAGCGATCGTGGGTAATGGCCACGACGGTGCCGGGGAAACGCTGCAGGAAATGCTCCAGCCACTCGACCGATTCGGCGTCCAAGTGGTTGGTCGGTTCGTCGAGCAGCAGCATGTCGGGGCGCGAGAGCAGCAGGCGGCACAGGGCCACGCGGCGCTTTTCACCACCGGACAGGTTCTTGATGGTGGCGTCCCAGGGCGGCAGGTTCAGCGCGTCGGCGGCCAGTTCGAGCTGCAGGTCGGAGTTTTCAGACCCGCTGGCGGCGATGATGGCTTCGAGCTCGGCCTGCTCGGCGGCCAGGGCGTCAAAGTCGGCGTCTTCTTCGGCGTAGGCCGCGTACACCTCATCCAGCCGGGCCTTGGCCTTGAGCGCACCGCCGATGCCCTCTTCCACCGCCTGGCGCACGGTCTGGTCGGGGTTGAGCTGCGGCTCCTGCGGCAGGTAGCCGATCTGGATGCCCGGCATCGCGATCGCCTCGCCCTCGATCTCCTTGTCGATGCCGGCCATGATCTTCAGCAGCGTGGACTTGCCCGAGCCGTTCAGGCCCAGCACGCCGATCTTGGCGCCGGGGAAGAAGCTGATGGAGACGTCCTTCAAGATCTGCCGTTTGGGCGGCACGGTCTTGGTGACTCGGTTCATGGAAAAGACGTATTGGGCCATGGCTGTGCGATCGCGGTGATCCGCGCAAAAGGGGGCAAAAGGGAAAGTCGACGATTATCGCCCGGGGGCTGCTTCGTCGGATTCGGGCGGCAGCGGCTTGTCGATCAGCGCCTGCACCGCCGGCGGCGTCATGCTGGTCTGCAGCCAGTCGGGCATGGCCTCACTCAGGTCCCACTGGGCCTGCCGGATCACCATCGCCAGCCCCCGGTACCAGAGATGCATGCCTTGGCGGCTCAGCCGCAGCGCCAGTGGACCCGCGCCGGTTTCAAAGTTCAAGGTCACCGTTTGTGCGGTCGCCTGCGTCGTGATCTGGGTGCACAGGCGCTCCTGGGGATCGGACTCCTCACTGGGCTGCTCGTGCCCGGCCCGGATCTGGGCCGGTTTCTGCCCGGGCGCCGTCTCGTGCAGCGACAGCTGGTGTTCGATCGAGGCGCGCGCCCTTGGCGCAGCGCCACCCTGCTGCCCCGGGGTCGAGGCCTCGAACACCTTGAGCATCGGCCCGACGATGCTGCGCACCATGCGCCGGGTCAGCCAGATGGTGATGTCCTGCTCGTGCACCCGCATCCAGATGCGGTCCTGGGAAGGGTGGTAGCCGAAAGTGGTGGTCACGCAGGAGAGTCCTCGTTGCAAAGGTCAGGGTTGGAAGTCGGCGGAGCTTGCATCGCCAGAGGGGTCACCCTCATGGGTATTGCGCAGGGCCTGCTGGGCGACGGCGTCCAGCGCGCTCTCGACCACGCCGCCGCGCGAGACGATGCGCAGCGAGTCTGCGCCCAGCAGCCGGTCGAACGTGCGGCGGGTCATGGAGTGGGCCAGACCGCTGGCGGAAATGAACATGAACAGACCACCGCGCGGACTGGTCCAGGTGAGCTGGGCGCGGACCCATTCGCCCTGCACCTTCAGGTCGACCCAGGCGCCGGTGGACAGCTCCATCTCGACCACGGTCATGCCTTCGAGCGACATCGGCCCGGTGTCGGCGTCGACAAAGCCCGCGTCTTCGGCTTCCTTGCCCGCCATCCAGAAGGTCTCTTCCGCCGGTGCCGCCGGACCAACGGCCTCGCTGACTTCAGTGGCCGACACGTCGGCGGCCGGTTCGGGATCCACGGCATCCACCGCGGTCAGTGTCGGTGTGTCGAAGGCTTTCTCGTGCAGCGACACCAGGGCATCGAAGAACTGCCCGGTCGCCTCCAGCGGATAGTCGATGCGCTGCAGGCCAGAGCGAATCTGCGACAGCAGGCGGGGCACCAGGCGCGCCAGGCGATCGACGTCGCGGCGGATCAGCGTCGGCTGCACGCTCCAGAGCAGGTCGTCGGCCACCGTCTCCAGCGCTTCCGTGTCGTCGCCAGGCACCACCGCCAGCAGCTGGTACTCCGCCAGGGCCTGCGCCCAGGGGCCGACCAGGAAACGTTGCACGAACTCGGGCACATCCTTGTCCTGCATGCGCTGCTGGAATTCCAGCGCCAGGCGTTCGGCTTGCAACTGGCGCTGCTCGGCGTGCATCAGTGCCCGCGCCGCCTCGATGCGGCGCTGGTTCTTGCGGGCATCGTCGTCTTCCCAGCGACGGCGCAGCCGCTTGTGCAGGCGGGCAAACACCTCTTCGGTCGCTGGCACGCGCGCCAGCGAGCGCACCGCACCGCGCACCGAATGCAGCAGGTCGGAAAACCCTTCTTCGTTCTGGCTCGTGAAGGCCAGGCTGCGCTGGGTGATGCTTTCCAGCAGCTGGCGCGCCGGGTGCTGCCGGTCGCTGAAAAAGCGCGGATCGTTCTGTGACAGAAGCGCCAGGGCCGGTTCGAGCAGGCCGAGCTGCTGCCGGATCGCGGGCAGCAGACGCTCGTCCTGGGTCAGGTTGTCCAGCATCAGCCGCACCACCTCCTGACCCAGCAGGCGACCCAGGCTCTGGCCCGACACCACCGGCAGTTCGACCACATTCGACTTGGCCGGATCGGGGGTGGCCCGCTGCCGCAGGCGCGCCAGCAGCGGCTCGATCATGTCCATGTCTTCGATGGCGGTCAGAGACGCCGGCACGGTGTGCAGGTACGCCGGCCCGCCCTGCGGGGGCGCGTTCAGGTCCCCCGCCAGCAACTGGCGCAGGCGGCCGAACGTCAGCAGGGTACGGCCGACCGCATTGCGCGGCGGGCCGTCCGTGGGCGCAACCTGCGACGCGCTCTCGATCGGTTCGACACCGTGCGCCAGCAGCCACTGGATCAGCTCGCGATACACCGTGCGCAGGCTGTCACCGAGGATGCCGGCCAGGGGCACGAACAGGGCCTTGCGCTGCTCGGTGTCATCCACCTGCTCGACCATCACGGCACGCAGCGCGCGTGCGTACGCCGAAGGCTTGAGCGGGTTGAGGTCCGGTTGCACGGTCATCCAGCCCATCAGGCTGCTCACCAGCGCGTTCAGGCGCGGCAGCAGGTCCGACGTCGACTTCATCAGCGCCTGCTCGACCATCGAGAACTCGATGCTGGCGTCGATGTGCTGGTCGTCCATCAACCGCAGGTCGTCGAAACGCACGACCGACGGCGCTTCCGGATCGCGTCCCTCGCCATGGAAGAAAAACCTGCGCAGGTGGTGCTGCCAGGCGGCCTTGATGACGTCGGATTCGTCCAGCAGATGCAGGATCAGGTCCTGATCGATCGCCTCCAGCTCCATCGGCAAGGGCGTCAGCCGGTCCGGGTCGACGATCATCGCCACCTTTTCGAGCATCTCGTCGACCATGCTGTCCGCAATCGACAGGGCCGCTTCCAGGCAATGCTGCAGCGTGGGTTTGAGCCGGCTCGTGTCGTTGGCCACGCCGGCGCGGATCATTTTCGGGGTTGTCATTCGGACTCTCGGACAGGTTTCAGGCCTTGCCAGGATGGCGCGGCGCCGCCGATCGGCAGCGGTTCACCATGCGCACACCATTATGAAAGGAAGGCATCCTGAACGGCCCGGCCGGTGCGCTGGACGGTCAAAAGACAAGACGTGCGACAATATGGGCTGTTGCGCAGTATCAGTGGCTCGCAACACCAGCACCCCCGCTGGAGGCCCGTCGACCCGATTCTCGAGCCCGCCGGTCCATCTTGTAGACCCCGTCTGCCTTCAACTGAACGGTCACTGCGGTGACCGCCCAGGCAGATGCCCCCAGCGCCCTGGACGGGCGCCTCACCAATGAAATTTGACGATCTGAACCTGGCCCCGGCCATCGTGCAAGCTGTGCGCGAGCACGGTTACGAAACCCCAACCCCTATCCAGGTCGAAGCGATCCCCGCTGTCCTGGCCGGACGCGACCTGCTCGGTGGCGCCCAGACCGGCACCGGCAAGACCGCTGCCTTCACGCTGCCCATGCTGCAGCGTCTCTCCGAAAGCGAACGCGGCGCCAACCGCTTCGGCGGTATCGCCATCCGTGCCCTGGTGCTCACGCCCACCCGCGAACTGGCGGCACAGGTGGAAGAGTCGGTGCGCACCTATGGCAAGCACCTCTCGCTGACCTCCACCGTGATCTTCGGCGGTGTCGGCATGAACCCGCAGATCAACGCCATGAAGCGTGGCGTCGACATCCTGGTGGCCACGCCAGGCCGCCTGCTGGACCTGCAGCAACAGGGCTTCCTGGACCTCTCGCAGGTGCAGATCCTGGTGCTCGACGAAGCCGACCGCATGCTGGACATGGGCTTCATCCACGACGTGAAGAAGGTGCTGGCCCTGCTGCCCAAGAGCAAGCAAAGCCTGCTCTTCTCGGCCACCTTCAGCGACGAGATCCGCGACCTGGCCAACAACCTGCTCAAGGACCCGCTGAGCATCCAGGTCACGCCGCGCAATACCACGGTGCAGCGCATCACCCAGGTGATCCACCCGGTCGGCCGCGGCAAGAAGAAGGCCCTGCTGGTCCACATCATCAACAAGCACAACTGGAGCCAGGTGCTGGTGTTCACCCGCACCAAGTTCGGCGCCAACAACGTCGCCGAGTACCTGACCAAGAACGGTATCCAGGCGATGGCTCTGCACGGCAACAAGAGCCAGGGTGCCCGCACCCAGGCGCTGGCCGGCTTCAAGAGCGGCGAGATCCGTGCCCTGGTCGCCACCGACATCGCCGCCCGCGGCATCGACATCGACGAGCTGCCGCACGTCGTCAACTACGAAATTCCCAACGTCTGCGAAGACTATGTGCACCGCATCGGCCGCACAGGTCGCGCCGGCAAGAGTGGTGAAGCCGTCAACCTCGTGAGCCTGGACGAAGAAGGCTTCATGATGGACATCGAGCGCTTCACCAAGCAGGAGATTCCGGTCGAGATCTTCCAGGAGTTCATGCCCGAACCCGGTGAAAAAGCCGAACCGATCGCCATGGGTCGCCAGACCATCTGGGGCGGCGCCGGCAAGCCGCCCAGCCGCGACGTGATGGCCGCCGCCGCCAAGGCCGCGCGCCAGGAAATGATGACCCGCATCCGCGAGAAGAAGGCCGATGGCAGCACCGGCAGCGGACGCGGCAACGGTGGTGGCAACCAGCAGCCGCGCCAGCGCTCTGCGGAAGCCGGTGAAGGCCAGCCACCCGCCGAGGGCCAGGGCGAAGGCCGCCGGCGCAACCGCAACCGCCGTGGCGGTGGTGGAGGCAACAGCCAGCCGCGCCAGGCCAATGCCAACAGCAACGGCAACAACCAGCCGCGCCAGAACGACCGCAACGACCGTCCGCCGCGCGCGCCGCGTGAAGACCGGTTCGACGGTGAAGACCGCCCCGAGCGCCAGCCCGGCCCGAATGCCCACCTGGGCCAGTTGCGCATCCGCGAGCCGCGTGCCCGCGCCGCGGCACCCGGCGGCCAGCCCGATCCACTGCGCACCAGCATCGACTCGATGCGTTCGGGCAACCGCAACAACAAGAACCGCGGTGGTGGCGGCGGCGGTGGTGGCGGTCAGCGTGGTGGCAACGGCGGCGGTGCCGACCCTCTGCGCACCAGCTTCGGCCGCATCCGCTGAACATAGCGGCGGCGCGGAACGGGGACCTTAAGCAACCGGTAAGTGGCATTAAGTCCTTGCTAAGTGCTGGTCAGAACAATGGGCGTGTCACAGGGGAACATCTCCTGGACCCAACCCAAGGAATCTCACCATGAACAAGCTCCTCGCCGCCCTGATCGTTTCCGCCACCGCTTTCGCTGCCAACGCTGCCACGCCGGCCCCGGCTGCTGCACCTGCCGCTGCTGCCGCGCCTGCCGCTGCTGCTCCGGCTGCCGCTGCCCCGAAGGCCGAAGAGAAGAAGGCTGAAGCCGCTCCCGCCAAGAAGGCTGCCAAGCATGTCAAGAAGGCCAAGCACGCCAAGAAGACCGCTGCTCCTGCCAAGATGGAAGAAAAGAAGTCCTGATCTCGGGCTTCTCATGAAAAAGGCGGGGCGACCCGCCTTTTTTTGTTTCAATGCGGGAATTCCAGTCGGCCACTCACGCCCATGAAACTGCTGCTTGCTGAAGACGATGCCATGCTGGGCTCCAGCATGGAAAAGGCATTGACCCAGGCGGGTTTCACCGTCGACTGGGTCCGCCATGGCCAGCACGCCCTCAACGCCCTGCAGGCCCAGAACTACGACGTGGTCCTGCTGGACATTGGCCTGCCCGAGGTCGATGGCCTTCAGGTGCTCCAGCACATGCGCCAGCGCCGCCAGGCCACACCGGTCCTGATGGTGACCGCCCGCGATGCCATCCGCGACCGCGTCGCCGGTCTCAACCAGGGCGCCGACGACTACCTGACCAAGCCGTTCGATCTCGACGAACTGGTGGCACGCATCCACGCGCTGGCACGCCGCCAGCCGGGCCAGGCCAATCCGACACTGAAGATGGGCCGGCTGACGCTCAGCCCGATCGAGCGCGAGGTGCGTCTGGGTGACAAGCTGCTGTCGCTCTCGCAGCGTGAGTTCGACCTGCTGCAGGCGCTGATGCAGAAACCGGGCGCCGTGCTCTCGGTCGAACAGCTCGAAAGCAAGCTGTACGGCTGGGGCGAAGAGATCTCCAGCAACGCGATCGAGGTGCATCTGCACCACCTGCGGCGCAAACTGGGCGAACCCTGGATCCGCAACGTGCGCGGCGTCGGCTACAAGCTGGTGGAAGTCGCTTGAGCTCGATCCGTTCCCGGCTGCTGCTCTGGCAGATCTCTGCCCTGCTGATCACGGCACTGGTGGTGAGCCTGCTGACCTATCGACTGGCGCTCGACGGTTTCAACGAGGTCCAGGACTACGGGCTGGAGCAGATCGCCCACACCGTGCTGCGGCATGACGAGACGCCCGTGCCGGCGCCGCCCGGGCGCAAGCTGCCTGTGAAGCCGCCGACCTACACCACCGGCGCTGAAACACCGGATCCTGCAATCACCGCCGACGAAGAGCCGACCATCGAGGAACCGGCCGACGACGAACCCGACGAGGGGCAGTTTGTCAGCCAGATCTGGAGCACCAAAGGCAAGCTGATCTATTCGTCGGCACTGGACGAAGGTCCGCCGCTGCAGCCGCCGGGCCTGCACACGGTGGTCTGGCAAGACCACACCTGGCGGGTTTTCACCCTGCCCCGCGAAACCCGGACCGCCCAGGTCGCCGTCAGCCGCGCCGAACGCAACCAGGGATTCTCGACACTGGTCATGTGGCTGCTGCTGCCGATGGCGGTGCTGGTGCTGCTGCTGGGTGTGCTGATCCACGAGGCTGTCTCGCGTGCTCTGCATCCTCTGGACCGGCTGCGCGACGAGATCGGGCAGCGCGATGTTGCGCAGCTGCACGCGGTGCCGCTGGAGGACCTCCCCGATGAGCTGGCGCCACTGGCCAACACCCTGAACCAGTTGCTGGCCCGCATGGACCATCTGCTGGCCGGCCAGCGCCAGTTCCTTGCCGATGCGGCACACGAGCTCAACACGCCGCTGGCGGCCATCAAGCTCCAGGCCCAGCTGGCCCGCCGCGCCCACGCTGCCGAGCGGCAGGCGGCACTCGACGATCTGGACTCCGGCATCGAGCGCGCCATCCACCTGGCGGCCCAGTTGCTGCAGCTCGCCCGCCTGGAACCCGATCAGCGCGAGCCGCACCGCGAGCCAGTGGCGCTGGACAAGCTGGTGCGGCAGGCCGTGGTCGCGTTCTCGGCCCAGGCGGACCTTCGGGGCGTGGACCTGGGCCTGATCCACACGGAACCGCTGGAAATGTCCGCCGATCGCCAGGCCTTGCGCGCCATGCTCGACAACCTGATCGACAACGCCCTGCGCTATGCGCCCTCGGGCTCTTGCGTGGACGTGAGCCTGCGACGCGACGGTGCGGAGGCGGTGATCGAGGTCTCTGACAACGGGCCCGGCATCCCGCCCGAAGACCGCGAAAAGGTTCTGCGGCGTTTCGTGCGCCTGAACCAGACCGACGTCACCGGCAGCGGCCTGGGGCTGGCCATCGTTCGGGAAACCGTGGGAATGCATGCCGGTTCGCTGCTGCTGGAAGATACGCCCGGGGGTGGGCTCACGGTGCGTATCCGGCTGCCGATGGGCGCCCTTCAACCATAAGCGAACCTTAATTTTCAGCGCCGGGGTTCCGCCATAATCGGCGCGCTCTGGGCACCCGCCCCGGGCTGACTACCTTTCCAATGACATCATGAACAAACTGCTGATTGCCCTGATCGCCTCCGTGTCCGCCGCCGCTGCCGTGGCCGCCACCCCCGCTCCCGCTGCTGCCCCGGCCGCCGCCGCTGCTCCTGCCGCCGCTGCCGCTCCGGCCGCTGCTGCTCCCGCCAAGGCTGAAGAAAAGAAGGCTGCCGCTCCCGCCGCCGCTGCCCCCGCCAAGGCCGAAGAAAAGAAGGCTGAAGCCGCTCCGGCCGCCAAGGCTGAAGAGAAGAAGGCTGAAGCTGCTCCCGCCAAGAAGGCCAAGAAGAAGGCCAAGAAGGCTGCTGCTCCTGCCAAGATGGAAGAAAAGAAAGAAGAGAAGAAGTCCTGATTTTTCAGCTTCTCTCCAAAAAGAGCGGGACGCCAGTCCCGCTTTTTTTTCGTCCGCATCTGGGTAAAGTCGGCCCATGACCGCCAACACTCCCGCGCCAACCAATCGCTGGGCCACGCTCATGATGGCCAGCTGCAACGTACTCAACCTGGCACAGCCAGGACGCCATTTCTACGATGGCCAGGATCCGTACAGCCAGAACGAATTCGAGCGCAAGGTGGACTGGCTCGGTGACCGTTTTCGCGTGCTCAACGCCGACGTGCTGGCCGTGCAAGAAGTGTGGGACGAACTCGCCCTGCGCGCCGCCGTCTCCCGCAGTGGCCTGCAGTACGGCACGGTGCTGGTGCCCGGCGCCGAAAACGGACCGGGACAGCACGGCGCACAGGGCACGCCGCGCGTCGGTATGGTGACGAGGCTCAAGGTCGAATCGGTGCAGTCGATTACCGATTTCCCGGCCGCCGCTGTCGTGCAGGTGCCCGGCCTGGGGCCGCACACCCGTTTCGAGCGCCCGCCCCTGTTGGCGACATTGCGCATGAAACACGGGCAGGAAATCGCCGTCATCACCGCCCACCTGAAGTCCAAGCGGCCCAAGTACCTGCAGGACGCTCAGGGCAAGACACTGGAAGACACCGAAGATCCCGCCGTGCAGGCCGTGGGATCGCTGCGCTCGCTGATCATGCGGGCGGCCGAGGCGCTGGCACTGCGCCTGAAGGTCGTGGAACTGCTGCACCGCACGCGGCTGCCGCTGATCGTGATGGGTGACCTCAACGATGGTCCGCACAGCGTCACGACCCAACTCATCGCGGCTACCTCACAGGTCGCCTACGACAAGGGCGCGCGCGACAACGCGCTGTTCAGTGCCTGGGACGTGCAGGGCGATGCGGCGCTGCGTCGCGATGTCGCCTATTCCCACATCCACCAGGGCTACCCTGAGGTGCTGGACCAGTTGCTGGTCAGCGAGGAGTTCGTGTCAACCAGCCGTGCTTCGATCGGCGACGTGCGGCGTGTGGAGGTCTTCAACGACCATCTCAACGAAGGCCGCGACCGCAGCCGCAGCGATCACGGATTCGTGCGCGCACTGCTGCGGTTGAAGTTGCCGGATCAGCCCCTGACGAACAACGTCACCAGCGGCTGATCGCCGACCTGCCGGCTCCAGTGGCCGTGCACTGCCGGGTCGAAAGTCGCGCCGTCGGGCAGCGTGTCGGCCGAGTAGAAGTGGTCGCCCGGACCGAAGATGCGTGACGTGCCGTCCTGCAGCCCGATTTCCATCTGCCCCTGCAGCACGAACAGCCATTGCGGCGCGCCCGTGCAGTGGAACTGGCTGCGAAAGCCCACCGGACTCTGGCGCAGCTGGTAGCCGCCCGAGGGCATCAACGGCGAAAGGCACGCCGCTGGCGTGCCTTCGCTGAGGGCAACCGTTTCCTCGCGGAACGCGGCCCGCCCGTTGGTGCCCGTGTAGAGCACCACCTTGTTGAAGGTCGTCATGGTCATCTCCTGAGGCTCAGGGTTGTACCAGACGACCGGGCGTGGCCGGTCCGGGAGATCAGTTCGCCTTCGGGTAGCGGCCGGGGAACAGCTCGTTGAGCTTCTTGCCGCTTTCACCATCGGCCACGATGTCTCCCGTGCGGATGGCTTCGGCCAGCTCGGCCTTCACCTGTTCGCGGGTCTTGCCCTGTGCCACGGTCTGCTTCGGGTAGCGGTTCGGGTAGATCTCGTTGAGCTTGCGGCCCGATTCGCTGTCGCCGATCACGTCGCCGCTTTGCTGCGCGGCACGCAGTTCGGCGCGCACTTCCTCACGGGTCAGGCCGGCGGCCTTGGGCGCAGCGGCGTAGGCACTGGGATTGATTTCCCGGGCGGTGCGGCCGGACTCGTTGTCGGCGATCACATTGCCTTCGCGCTGGGCGGTCGCCAGTTCGGCCTTGACTTCGGCGCGGGACTTGGCCTGTGCCGTAGCGGCGGCCGGGTAGCGGTTCGGATACATCTCGCGCAGGGTGCGGCCGGATTCGACGTCGCCAATCACGTCACCGGCTTGCTGGGCCTGGATCAGTTCGGCACGGACCTGTTCGCGGGTCAGGGGAGCGTCGGCGTCGGCGGCGAAGACTTGGCCAGCCGACAGGGCGGCCACGGCGAGGGCGATGGAGGAGAGGACGTTGGCTTTCATGATGCTTCCTTTCAAGAAGTGGTGAACAACGGAATCAATGGTGTCGACCGGTCGGCCGGCTGTCTTTTCGGGGCGGTATCGCTTCTTTGCACTGTGTTTCTGAAGCGTTTGCCGCTGCGATGGGTGAACTTTAAAATTTCCATCCAAAGAGAAAAATCACCTGATCGTCGACAGTCCATTTCGATTTCAGAAATAATCCAGTGCTTGTTGACCCACAGAATCGCCCCATGGACCGACTGACTTCGATGCGTGTATTCCTGCGGGTGGTGGACGAAGGCGGCTTCGCCGCCGCTGCCCGTGCCCTGGACATGTCGCCCGCCGTGGTGACACGGCTGGTGGCCGACCTGGAGGAGCACCTGGGGACTCGGCTGCTGCAGCGGACCACGCGCCGGCAGTCGCTGACCGACGCGGGTGAGGCCTACCTGGAGCGGGTGCGCCACATCCTGCAGGACCTCGACGATGCGCATTCGCTGGTCAGCTCGCACACGCAGGAGCTCTCGGGCACGCTGCGCGTGCTGGCGTCGCCGGTGCTCGCGACGCACGTGCTGGCTCCCATGGTCGCCAGCTTTCACCAGCGCTACCCGCAGATCCTGCTGGACATCGAGGTAGCCAACCACCGCGAACCGCCCATCGAGGCGTTTGACATCACGCTCATGGGCGCCGACGAGGGCTATGACGCCAACATCATTGCGCGCAAGGTGAATGCCACGGAGGCCTTTCTGGTCGCGTCACCGGAATACCTGGCGCGCAAGGGCGTGCCCGCCACGCCGCAGGAACTGCTGCAGCACGACTGCCTGCGCATCAAGCCCGACATGGGCATGCGCAGCAGACAGTGGCGCCTGTTCCGCAGCGACCGCGATGACGAAGTACTGCTGGACGTGAAGCCGGTGCTGTGGGCCAACCACACCGACACCCTGATGCGCGCAGCCCTCGACGGTGCCGGCATCACCGGCACCACGGTCGAACTGGCGGCACCCCACCTGTCCAGCGGCGCGCTCGTGCGCGTGCTGGCACCCTGGATCACCGGCCGCTTCACGCTGTATGCCGCCCTGCCCAGCCGCAAGTTCCTGCCGCAGCGCACGCAGGTGTTCCTCGACCACCTGACCGAGAAGACGCGCGAAGGTGTCGCGCGCGCACTGGCCAGCTGTTCCGCCTGCTGAACGGAATCGCATACATCCGGTTGCAAATTGCGCAGCCTGCTCTAACCCCGTCCGTCGTCCTGGTTCGTTTCAGAGGGCTCCACCACCTTTTCAGGAGCCCTCATGAACACCACCCTGCGTCGCTTCACGCTGCCCGCCCTCGCAGCCCTTGCCCTGCTCGCCGCGCTGCCAGCCCAGGCGGTCGGTCGCCTGGCCGACATCAACATCATCGACCGCGACAGCGGCGAGACCCTGCCGGTGGTCCGGCACCGCGGCGAATACTGGGTCGCCGGGCGACCGGGGGCGCGCTACGCCGTGTCGGTGCGCAATGCCGCGCCCGGCCGCTTGATGAGCGTGGTCTCGGTCGACGGCGTGAATGTGGTGTCGGGCGAAACCGCCGCCTGGGGCCAGACCGGCTACGTGCTCAGTCCCTGGCAGCAGTACGACATCACCGGCTGGCGCAAGACCGACGCCGAGGTCGCCGCCTTCCACTTCACCGCCCTGCCCTCGTCGTACGCGGCGCGCACCGGCCGGCCGGCCAACGTCGGCGTCATTGGCGTCGCCGTGTTCCGCGAAAAGGAAGCGCCGCCCGTGAGCGTCACGCCGCCCGAGCCGGTGCGCCCGTCCTGGCGCGAGCGCCGCGAGCTCAGCGAAATGGAGCGCGACCAGCTTCAGCGCAGCGCCGTCCCCGCAGCGCCGGCCGCTGCCAACGAGTCTTTTTCCGGCGCCGGCAGCGCCAAGAGCGCGGCCGCCGACGCCTCGGACGCGCTGCGCCGGCCGGCACCCACCGCCGCACCGCGGCTGGGCACGGGCCACGGCGAACGCGAAACCGACCGCGTGGGCCACACCAGCTTCGAGCGCCGCAGCCAGAGCCCCGACGAGGTCATCCGCATCCGTTACGACAGCCGAGAGAACCTGATCGCCATGGGCGTGCTGCAGCCCGACGCCGCACCCGCGTGGCCGCAGGCCTTCCCGGGTTCGCGCCCTCAACGCTATGTGCCCGATCCGTACTGATCGGCGCGCGGGCCTTCCATAATCGCCGCATGTCCGCGGCCGACGCCCCCACCGACGAGCACCTCATGCACGCCTATGCTGGCGGGGACGCGCGCGCCTTCGAGACCCTGTACGACCGCCACGCCCTGCCGGTGTGGCGCTTCGTGCAGCGCAGCGTACAGAACGCCGCGCTGGCCGACGATCTGGTGCAGGAAGTCTGGTTCGCCGTGGTCCGGCAGGCGCCGCAATACGAGGCGAGGGCCAAGTTCCGCACCTGGCTGTTCACCATGGCCCACCACCGCGTGGTCGACCACTGGCGCACACACAAGGCGCATGCCAGCCTGGATGCCGAGTCGGAAGACGGCGCGTCGCTGGCCGACATGCTGGCCGCCGAATCGGGCTTCGGCCCCGAACGGCAACTCAATTCGCGCGAGCTGGCGCAGGCACTGCTCGATGCGCTGGCGGCGCTGCCGCCGGTGCAGCGTGAAGCCTTCCTGCTGCAGGCCGAAGCGGGCATGAGCCTGGCCGAGATCGCACAGGCCACCGGCGTCAGCCAGGAAACTGCCAAGAGCCGTCTGCGCTACGCCCGCGCCCGTCTGCGCGAGACCCTGGAGGCCCACGCATGAGCCGCGACCATCCCGACGACACGCCGCAGGACCAACTGCTGGAGCGCTACCGCGAGGCCAACACACTGGACCCGGCGCGCCCCGGTCCGGCGCTGCGCGAGAACGTGCTGGCGCATGCGCGAGCGATGGCAAACTCACGCACACAGGCGCCCACCCCGACAGACGCGGCGGCGGCAAACGACAGTGTCTGGTCCTGGAAGGCCTTGGCCAGCCTGGCAGTGATCGGTCTGGTGGGCTTGCTGGCGCTGCAGTTCGACCGGGGCTCTCCCGAGGAGAAGGAGGCGGCGTTCGGCACAGAAATGCAACGCCCTGCGCCAACGGCATCGGCTCCCGCAGCACCTTCAGCAGGTGCGGCGCCCACACCAAACACCGCCACCGAGCCTGCGGCAGCCACCGCCCCGATGGACATGGCCAAAGAACCTGCAGAGACGGCTGCTGCCGCTGCCCCTGCGGTCACACCCTCGGTGGTGCCACGTCCGGCACCCTCTGCGGCCAAGCCTGCCGCGGCCGACAGTGCCCAGAGAGCGTCCAGGAAGGCGTCGACCGAGGAAGCCGAGGGCGCATTGGCGCCACCCGCACCACCCTCTCCTGTGGCGGCCACTGCCCCGATGACCGCGCCCACACCGGCGCCCATGCCCAAAGCTGCACCGGCGCCAGCGCCGGCAACCATGGCACCCGTGACTCCGGCGCCAGCAGCGCCTGCACTGGCCCCTGCCCCTGCTCTCGCCGAAGGTGCTGCAGCGGGCGCGGGCGCTCCGGCGCGCAACATCGCGCCGGGACTGTCCAGGGAACGGCGTGAAAACAGTGTGGCCGACGCGGTGACCACTCCTCCCGTGTCGCCGCTGCACGCGGCGGTGGCGGCGGGCGATGCGGCTGCGGTGCGTCAGTGGCTGGCCAGCAGTGGCCGTCCCAACCAGCGCGATGCGAAGGGGCGTACACCGTTGATGTTGGCCGCAGTCCGTGGTGACGGCGCGATCGTCCAGCTGCTGCTGGATGCGGGTGCCGACCGCGAGCTGCGCGACCCGCAAGGGTTGAGCGCTGCCGACCTTGCGGAGCGCGCCGGTCACCCGGAGCTGCTACCGCTGTTGCGCTGAGCTTGCCGCTTCAGCGTGGCGCGACGCTGTTGAGCGGCGACTTCGCTCGCCCGGTGGTCAGGTAGGCAATCAGGTTGTCGGCCGCGAGCATCGCCATCGCCATGCGGGTCGGCAGCGTGGCACTGGCAATGTGCGGCGTGAGCACGACGTTGGGCACGGTCAGCAGGTCCGGGTTGACCTGGGGCTCGCCCTCGAACACGTCCAGCCCGGCGGCCGCAATGCGTTTTTCGCGCAGCGCCGCAACCAGCGCGTTCTCGTCCACGATGCCGCCGCGCGCGATGTTGACCAGGGTGGCGGTCGGCTTCATGAGTGCCAGTTCGGCCGCGCCCACGGTGTGGTGCGCAGCGGGGGTGTAAGGCAGCACCAGCACCACATGGTCAGCCCGCGCAAACAGGTCGTCGCGCGAGACGTAGCGCGCGCCGCAAGTGGCTTCCTTGTCGGCATCGAGCCTTGAGCGGTTGTGGTAGATCACCTGCATGCCAAAGCCATGCGCGCCACGGCGGGCGATCGCCTGACCGATGCGGCCCATGCCGAGGATGCCCAGCGTGCTGCCGTGGATGTCGGCGCCAGCAAACAGGTCGAGCGACCACTGCTTCCACTGGCCTGCGCGCAGGAAATGCTCGCTCTCGGCGATGCGCCGCGCGGTCGCCATCAGCAACGCAAAGCCGAAGTCGGCCGTGGTCTCGGTCAGCACGTCGGGCGCGTTGGTCGCCTGCACGCCGGCCGCCGTCATCGCGTCCAGATCGAAGTTGTTGTAGCCGACCGCGAGGTTGGACACGATCTTCAGTTGCGGGCAGGCCGCCAGCAGCGCCGCATCGATGCGCTCGCCGCCGGTGGTGAGCACGCCCGCCTTGCCCTGGAGGCGCTCGACGAACTCGCTGGCGGACCAGACCACGCCAGGTGGAGTGGTCTCGACATCGAAATGTTCGCGCAGGCGTTCCACCACTTCGGGGAACACGTTGCGCGCGATCAGGATGGCGGGGCGGCTCATGGGCGGTGAATCAGACGGCCAACAGGTCGACTTCAAACAGCAGCGTGGCGTTGGGCGGGATGACACCGCCAGCGCCGCGGGCGCCATAGCCCAGTGCGGCCGGGATCACGAGACGGCGCGTGCCGCCGACGGCCATGCCCTGCACGCCTTCGTCCCAGCCCTTGATCACGTGACCTGCGCCCAGCGGAAATTCGAAGGGCTGACCGCGGTCCTTGCTCGAATCGAACTTGGCGCCCTGCACGCCGTCGTTGAAGAGCCAGCCGGTGTAGTGCACCTGCACGGGACGGCCGGCCTTGGCGATGTCGCCGTTGCCGACCACGGTGTCTTCGTACTGCAGGCCGCTGGGAGTGGTGATCATGGAAAAGTCCTCGGGTGTAAAAAGGGGAAGGCCGATTATTCCAGCCCTGCGCGAGGAGCTCCGGTGACCAGCGCATGGCACCACTTCGAACACCTGTTTACACAGACTTTGCAGTCCAGGGCAAAAATCTTGACGCAGGGGCGGTGTACTGCAGCCACCCCAAACAACGGTCCGAGGAGACCACTGATGACCACCAACACCCCGCTTCTCTCCCGTCGCATGGCGCTGGGCGCAGCCGCCGCGGCAGCCCTGCTGACCACGGTGCCCACCATGGCCATGGGTCGCCTGACCGATGTGCGCGTCGTGGATCGCGACCGCGACATGGTGATGCCGATGTACCAGTACCGGGGTGAACTCTGGGTGGCTGGCGAACCGGGCGCACGCTACGGCATCGAGTTGCGCAACGACAGTCGCGAGCGGCTGCTCAACGTGGTGTCGGTCGACGGTGTCAACGTCGTCACCGGCCAGACCGCGTCGTTCGACCAGGCCGGCTACGTGCTCGACCCCTACCAGCGCTACGAAGTCAATGGCTGGCGCAAGAGCCAGCGCGACATCGCCGCCTTCGAGTTCACGCGGCTGTCCAACTCCTACGCAGCCCGCACCGGTCGCCCTGACGACGTGGGTGTGATCGGCGTGGCGGTGTTCCGCGAACGCGAGGCCTTCACGCCGCCGCGCCCGCCACGGCCTCCGTTCCCGCCGTTCGACCGCAGCTCCCCGCAGTCGGGCACCAAGTCCAGCCCGCAGCTGCAGGAGAAATCGGCACGTGGTGGTGAGCCGGGCGCGCCGCTGGGCACGGGCCATGGCGACATCGAGCGGGACCGTGTGGGCGAAACCGACTTCCTGCGCCGCAGCGGGCGGCCCGACGAAATCATCCGCATCCGCTACGACAGCCGCGAGAACCTGATCGCGATGGGCGTCATCCCGCCGGACCGCCCGCGCTGGCGCGACCGCCGTCCGAGCGCCTTCCCAGGCGCGAACCGCGGCTATGTGCCCGACCCGGACCGCTGATCACTCCAGCCAGTGGGTGAATGAGGCCACGGTTTCGCGCGGCGTGATGAAGCCGTTGACCTTGTCTGCGGGATCGGCGTAACCCAGCGCCATCCCGCAGACCAGCATCTCGTTCTCGCCCGCACCGATGTGCGGCAGGATGAGTTTCGAGAAACCGTTCCAGGCCGCCTGCGGGCAGGTGTCCAGGCCATGCGCCTTGGCGGCGACCATGATGTTCTGCAGGAACATGCCGTAGTCGACCAGTGAGCCGCGGCCCATGACCTTGTCCAGCGTGAACATCAGGCCAACGGGCGCGTCGAAGAATCGGAAGTTACGCTGGTGCTGGGCGTGCATCTTGTCCTTGTCGCCCTTGGTGATGCCCAGCAGACCATAGAGGCTCCACCCGTTCTCGCGGCGGCGGTCGATGTAGGGGCTGACCCACTGCGTCGGGTAGTAGTCGTACTCCTCGCGGTACTGCTCGGCCAGCAAGGGATCTGCGCGCATCGCGTCGTGCGCCGCGCAGCACTTGTCGACCAGGCTGTCCCGGCTGGCACCCTGCAGCACATAGACCTTCCAGGGCTGGGTATTGGTGCCCGAGGGCGCCCTGCTGGCGACCTGCAGGATGTGCTCGATCGTCTCGCGCGGCACCGCCTTGGGCAGGAAAGCGCGCGCCGACAGGCGCGTGGTAATGGCAGCGTCGACGCTGGCCGCATCGATCACGGGCGCAGCGGCGGGCGGGTTCTGACTCATGGGTGTCTCCTGTTGTGACGTTTACGTTAACGTCAATTATGTCCATCTGCCCCGTTGTCTGCAGGACAGGGTTCAGACGATGGTCTGCAAGGTGTTCTTGAGCACGGCCGGCAGCGCCACAGGCCGGCGCGTTTCTCGGTCCACGTACACGTGCACGAAGTGGCCACAGGCGGCCGCGAGCGGCTCCCCTTGTGCAAACAGACCTACCTCGTAGCGCACGCTGGAACTGCCCAGGTGCGCCACGCGCAGCCCGGCTTCGATGGTCTGAGGAAACGCCAGCGGCGCGAAGTAGTTGCACTGGGTCTCGATGACCAGTCCGATCACCTCGCCGGCGTGGATGTCCAGCGCGCCCTGCTCGATCAGCCAGGCGTTGACCGCGGTGTCGAACCAGCTGTAGTAGACGACGTTGTTCACGTGGCCGTAGACGTCGTTGTCCATCCAGCGCGTGCCGATGGAGCGGAACACGCGGTAGTGATCGCGGGGTTTGGCCTGGTGTCGGGCGTTCGGGGTGGCGGGGGCGTTCATGGCGGCGGATTCTGCCTCCGCGCCGTTCAGGCCGCTGTCACCGCCGCGCGATCACCGTCGCGGGCCAGCGCCATCCAGCGGGCGTGGTATTCCAGCGCCACGCGGTAGGTGTTCATCTGCACTTGCACCGTGGCTTCCATGTCGGTGCCATAGCCGCCGGCCATGGCGAAGGCCAGCGGCAGGCGGCGCTGCCAGGCCCAGTCCATCACGCGGCGGTCGCGTGCCTCCAGACCGTCGAATGTGAGCTTCAGTCGGCCGAGCCGGTCGCCCTCGTGCGGGTCTGCGCCGGCCAGGTAGATCACCAATCCGGGCTCGAAGCGGTGCACCAGTTCGTCCAGCGCGCGCTCCAGCGCCTCCAGATAGGCGGCGTCGCCCGTGCCGTCGGGCAGCTCCACGTCCAGATCGCCGGCTTCCTTGCGGAACGGGAAGTTCTTTTCGCCGTGCAGCGAGAGCGTGAACACCGAGTCGTCGTTGGCGAAGATGCGTGCCGTGCCGTTGCCCTGGTGCACGTCGAGGTCGACGATCGCCACCTTCAAGGGCCCGCGCGCCCGGTGCTGCCGTGCATGTTCGGCCTGCATCAGGCGCGCGGCCACGGCGGCGTCGTTGAACACGCAGAAGCCGCTGCCCTTGTCGGCGTAGGAGTGGTGTGTGCCCCCGGCGATGTTGGCCGCCATGCCTTCGCCGCCGATGGCGGTTCGGCAGGCCTGAATGGTCGCGCCGACCGAGCGGCGCGCGCGCTCGGCCATCGCCGGGCTCCAGGGAAATCCGATCTCGCGCTGGGCGGCCGGACTCAGCGTGCCCTGCTGGATGGCCTGGATGTAGGCGGGGTCGTGCACCAGTGCCAGCTCGCCATCACTGGCCGGCAACGCCTGCCCCAGCTGGACGGCCGGGCATTCGGCCGCCAGCCGTTCGCGCAGCCGGCCGTACTTGGCCATGGGAAACCGGTGCCCGGCAGGCAGCGGCAAGATGAAGTGGTCGGCGTAGAAAACGTGCACAGATCGATTGTCGCGCGGGCATGAAGCCAGGGCGACGCGCCCCGGTTTTAGAAATCCGACCCTAGATTGCTGCAGCGCAACAAAAAACACTTGCGCACCACGTTGGTGTCCCTATAATTCCACCCATGTTGCAGCGCAGCAAAGCGAACGACAACAACAGCGTCCAGACAGCGCCAGGTTCTCGAAGCAGCCTTCAACTACCCCTTCAAACCCTCACAGGAGAAAGAATTATGTTGACCGCTGAACAAATCGTTGCCGCCCAGAAAGCCAACATCGAAACCCTCTTCGGCCTGACCCAGAAAGCCTTCGAAGGCGTGGAAAAGCTGGTCGAGCTGAATGTGCAAGCCACCAAGGCTGCCCTCGCCGAGTCCGCCAACAGCACGCAAGCCCTGCTGTCCGTCAAGGACGCCCAGGAACTGCTGACGCTGCAAGCTTCCCTGTTCCAGCCGCTGGCTGAAAAGACCGTGGCCTACAGCCGCCACCTGTACGACATCGCTTCGGGCACCGGCGCCGAATTCGGCAAGGCTGCTGAAGCCCAGGCCACCGACGCACAGAAGAAGTTCAACGCATTCGTGGACAACGCCGCCAAGAACGCTCCCGCCGGTACCGAAACCGCCGTGGCCGTGTTCAAGAGCGCTGTTTCCGCCAGCAACAACGCCCTGGAATCGGTGCAGAAGGCTGTCAAGCAAGCCACCGAAATGGCTGAAGCCAATTTCAACACGGTCACCGCCCAAGCCGTCAGCGCCACCAAGGCCACCGCCAAGAAGCGTTGATCAACGGGGCGTTGCTGCCGGTGTTCCGGGCTTTGACCTCGGTCAAGGCGAATAACATGGAACCCAAGCAGACTGGCGCCTGACCTGTGAAGGCGGCGCTGAAACCTCAGACCGTTTTTATGGTTGTCTCCTCGGGTCCTTTTCGAAATTCCGATTTCATCGGACCCCTTCAAGCCCTCGCTGCAAAGCGGGGGCTTTTTTTATGCCCTCGCGGCATCAGCGGATTTCGACCGGGCGCAACTTCGCCAGTGCCTGCCGCAGGCGCGGCAAGGCGGCCAGCATCGCGGCACGCCCCGCCTCGATGGAGCGCTGTCGGGCCGTGAAGTCGGCGCTGCCGACGCCAGCCAGCGCCGGCCGGATCACGACATCGGCCTTGGCCAGCTCCAGCCGGTTGATGCTCTGCCCCATGATGGCGGTGGTCTTGGGCAGCAGGGTCAGCAAGCCGTCGGACGAGATGTCCTGGGGATCGGCGGAAATGTCCACCGCCAGCACCACCTCGGCCCCCATCTCACGTGCCTGGTGCACCGGCACCGGTGCCACCAGACCGCCGTCCACGTAGTCGCGCCCTGCGATCGTCACCGGATTGAACACACCGGGGACCGCACTGGAAGCGCGCACCGCCTGCGCCGCGTCGCCACGCCGGAACAGGATGCCATTGCCGTTGCCCAGATCGGTCGCCAGGATGCCCAGGGGCATTGACATCTGCTCGATCAGCTTGCCGCCCACGGCCTGCCGGACATAGCGGGCCAGGGCCTCGCCGCGCATCAACCCTCGGTTGGTCAGCGGCATGACCCAGTCGGTCAGCGTGGCTTCGTCCATGCCCAGCGCCACGCGCTCCAGCTCCGCGGCACCCTTGCCACTGGCGTACAGCGCCGCGACCAGGCTGCCCGCCGAGGTGCCAGCCACCACGTCGGGCCGGATGCCGTTCTGCTCCAGCACCTGGATCACTCCGACATGCGCGAACCCGCGGGCCGCACCACCGCCGAGGGCGAGCCCGAGTCGCGGAGGCCGCTGGGGCGCCTCGAACACCGGCGTCGGTGGGGACTGAAATGTGGAACAACCGGTCAGCAGCAGCGCCAGGACCATCGCGCTGACTTGCCTCAAACGATACATATTACGAACCATTCGCATTTGTGTTAGCATCTTACCCATTCACCAACCGCCCATGAAAACCGCCATGCGCAAGCTTCTGAACGTTCCAATTGTCCTCGCCGCTGCCACGCTTTCCCTGAGCGCCCTGGCGCAGGACAAGGTGCTGAACATCTATTCGGCCCGCCACTACCAGACCGATGAGGTGATGTACGACACCTTCACCAGGACCACTGGCATCAAGATCAACCGCGTCGATGCGGACGACGCCGGTATCGTGGCGCGCCTGAAGGCCGAGGGTTCGGCCTCGCCGGCCGATGTGATCCTGCTGGTCGACGCCGCCCGCATGGCCACGGCGGATGCCCAGGGGCTGTTCCAGCCGATCAAGTCGGCCAAGCTGGACGCAGCGATTCCTGCCCACCTGCGCGCCGATGCGACCAAGGACGGCGTGACCTGGACCGGCTTCTCCACCCGCGCCCGCGTGATTGTTTACGACCCGCTGCGCGTCAAGGCCGCCGATGTCGCCACCTACGAGCAGTTGGCCGATCCCAAGCTCAAGGGACTCGTCTGCACCCGCTCGGGTTCGCACCCCTACAACCTGTCCCTGTTCGCCACGGTGGTCGAGCGTCTGGGCGACGCCAAAGGCGAGGCCTGGCTCAAGGGAGTGGTCGCCAACATGGCCCGCGCGCCCAAGGGCGGCGACACCGACCAGATCAAGGCCGTGGCCTCCGGCGAATGCGGTGTGGCCCTGACCAACACCTACTACGCGGCGCGACTGATCAAATCGGCCGACCCGCAGGAGCGCGCCGTGATGGAAAAGGTGCGCGTCGTGTTCCCCAACCAGGGCACTACCGGCACGCACGTGAACATCGCCGGTGCCGCGGTCGCGAAGTACGCCAAGAACCGCGAGAACGCGATCGCCTTCATGGAATACCTGGCCAGCCCATTCGCGCAGGAATACTTCGCCAACGGCAACCACGAGTTCGCGGCCGCCAAGGGCGTGAAGATCGACAACCCGGCGCTCAAGGCCATGGGCGGCGACAGCTTCAAGGCAGAACAGATTCCGCTGGGTGTGGTCGCCAAGAACCTGGTCAAGGTGCAGCAGATGCTGGACCGGGTCGGGTTCAAGTAAGGCTGACCGCCTTCGATCCGAAAGCCCGCTTCCCGCGGGCTTTTTTGTCGGCCATAATTGACGTTTACGTTAACGTCAATTCCACCCAAGAGGAGCAGCACATGGAGATTGCAGGCAAGGTTTTCATCGTCACCGGCGGCGCATCGGGCCTGGGCGAAGGCACGGCACGCGTGCTGGCGGCCAACGGCGGCACCGTGGTCATCGCCGACATGCAGGCTGAAAAGGGCGAGGCGGTCGCCAGAGAAATCGGCGGAGCCTTCGTCAAGTGCGACGTCAGCAGCGAGGCCGACGGTCAGGCCGTGGTGGCCAAGGCCGTCTCCATGGGCAAGCTGATGGGCCTGGTCAATTGCGCCGGCATCGCTCCCGCCGAGAAGACCGTGGGCAAGAACGGCGCACATTCGCTGGCCGTGTACACCAAGACCATCATGGTCAACTTGGTCGGCAGCTTCAACATGATCCGTCTGGCGTCCGAAGCCATGTGCAAAAACGAGCCAGAGGCCACCGGCGAACGCGGCGTGATGATCTCCACCGCCTCCGTCGCCGCCTACGACGGTCAGATCGGCCAGGCCGCCTACGCGGCGTCCAAAGGCGGCGTGGTGGGCATGACGCTGCCGATCGCCCGCGACCTTTCTCGCAACGGCATCCGCAACATGACCATCGCCCCCGGCATCTTCGGCACGCCCATGCTGTTCGGCATGCCGCAGGAGGTGCAGGACGCGCTGGCCGCCAGCGTGCCCTTCCCCAGCCGCCTCGGCACGCCGCAGGACTATGCCAAGCTGGCCATGCACATCATCGAAAACGACATGCTCAATGGCGAAGTGATCCGCCTGGACGGAGCGATCCGCCTCGCCCCTCGCTGAGTGCGCTGACGGCGGAGCGTGGGGGGTCAGCGATAGGCGGTGCGGGCCTGCTTGAGGTCGATGCGGCCCTGCACCACCTTTTCCAGCGCGTCGTGGCGCAGGCTGCGCATGCCTTCGCGCACCGCGAGATCGAAAATGTCGGTCGGGCGGGCGCGCTGCTGGATCAGCTGCTTGATGGCCCGGCTGTTCTGCAGGATCTCGTAGATGCCCAGGCGACCTTTGTAGCCCTTGCCGCCGCAGTGGTCGCACCCGACCGCATGGCGCATCCGCACCCCGGTCGGCGAAGAGGCGCCGGCGGCTTCGAGCAGCCGCTCCTGCGCCAGCGACAGCGGCATGTCGCTGCCCTCGCGGTACTCCTCCAGCAGGGCCGTCCACGCGACGTCGTCGAGTTCGCGCTCGTGCGAACAGTGCGTGCACAGCGCGCGCACCAGGCGCTGCGCCACCAGTCCCAGCAGGGAATCGGCGAAGTTCATCGGGTCCATGCCCAGGTCGAGCAGCCGCACCACGCTCTCGCTGGCGTTGTTGGTGTGCAGGGTCGAGAGCACCAGGTGACCGGTGAGCGAAGCCTCGATCGCGATCTTGGCGGTCTCGGCGTCGCGGATCTCGCCGATCATGATGATGTCCGGATCGGCCCGCAGGAAGCTGCGCATCGCGCTGGCAAAGGTCAGCCCGACCTTGGGGTTCATCTGCACCTGGCGCAGGCCGGCCTGGGTGATCTCGATCGGGTCCTCGGCGGTCCAGATCTTCTTGTCGGCCGTATTGACCTCGGCCAGCATCGAGTGCAGCGTGGTGGTCTTGCCCGAACCGGTCGGGCCGACGGCCAGCACCATGCCGAAGCTGCGCTGCGAGAAACCCGCGATGGTTTCCAGATCACGCGGCTGCAGGCCCAGTCCCGAGAGCGGCAGCGGCTTGGCCGATTCGAGCAGGCGCAGGACCACATCCTCCAGCCCGTCGTGGGTAGGCATGACCGCCACCCGCAGCTCCAGCGGACGGCCGCCGAACTCGGCGAAATCGATCTTGCCGTCCTGCGGCCGCCGGCGCTCGGAGATGTCCAGCCGCGCCATGATCTTCAGCCGCGAGACCAGCGGTGCGCGCAGCTTGGCGGGCAGCCAGAGATAGGGTTCGAGGTCCCCATCGCGACGGAAGCGGATCGCCGTCAGTGCCTCGCCGGCATTGGATTCGATGTGGATGTCCGAAGCGTGCAGGCGCTGCGCTTCGCCGATCATTTCGTTGACCAGCCGCACCATGCCGGCCGACTCGCTGGCCGATGCCAGCTGCTCGGCCTCGGCGGCCGAACCGACCTCCACCATCGCCTGCATCACCAGGTCTTCGACGGCCGCATGCTCCGGCGGCGCGGCCACACCCGCGGGCGTGACCCGTCGGCGTACTTCGTCGACGATGGCCGGTGCGCTGTGGGCATGGCCCGACCGCTCCATCCGGTCCTGCACCTCCAGTCGCCGTTCGATCGCTTCGCGGCTGGCCCAGACCATGGCCACCGAGTGCCCGCTCAAGGAACACAGCTGGTGGTGCAGCTCCTTGCTGGTCGGTGCGCACGAGGCGACGTAGAACTGCTCGTTGGCCATCCCCAGTGGAACCACGTGCAGCGCATGCGCCTGGCGCAAAGGCAGCAGCTGGAAGGCCTTCGGATCGCCGTCGAAACCCAGCACTTCGATTTCCAGCAGTCCCGCCACCCGCGCCAGTGCACGCTGCAACTCGTCCTCGGTCAGCAGCAGGCGCTGCACCAGTTCTCCCGAGCGGGAGCGAAGCAGGTCAGGGTCTTCGGCCATCAGTGCATGCAAGGTGGCTTCGTCCAGCAGGCGCAACTGCAACAGCGCGTCGGGCAGCCCGACAATGGGCAGGCGATGGTTCAGTTCCTGTGCCGCCAGCAGCTGCGGCAAGGTATGGACCGCTGCGCGGGCAGTCGCCAGAAAAGAGGCGCTCGAACGGTCCGGTGTCGCGGTGAGGGTCATCTGGGCTCCTGTGGCCTGTGCAAGGCAGGCCCTGAGAACAAAATACCCCATACCGGTAACAATGTGTTTGATCCCGGGCAAGCGCCGCCCGGCCCAGAGGAGAACCCCAACAATGCTTCCGTCGAAGATGCGTGCGTTATTCCACGTTCTCGCTCTGGGGCTGGCCGCCTCGCTGGCCGGATGTGGCTCTACCGGCCAGCACACGGGCCCGCAGGCCGGTTTCTACCGCCCGCCGCCCCAGGCTGTCGCCCAGCCCGAAGCGGCCTCGGGCTGGACGCCCAAACCCGGCTGGGCCTTCCCGCGCATGGCCGTGGCCGCGGCCAATCCGCTCGCGGCCGACGCCGGCCTGCAGGTGCTCAAGGCCGGTGGCAGCGCAGTGGACGCGGCGATCGCGGTACAGATGGTGCTGACCCTGGTCGAACCGCAGTCCAGCGGCATCGGCGGTGGCGCGTTCCTGCTGCACCACGACGGCCGGCGGCTGCAAGCCTTCGATGGCCGCGAAACCGCGCCGGCTGCCGCGACCGAAGCTCTGTTCCTGGGCGGCGATGGCAAGCCGATGCCGTTCATAGAGGCCGTGGTCGGTGGCCGTTCGGTCGGCACGCCCGGCGCCGTCGCCATGCTGGCGCTGGCGCACGGCCAGCACGGCCGTCTGCCCTGGGCCAGCCTGTTCGAACCCGCGATTGCGCTCGCCGAACAAGGATTCGCCGTCAGTCCGCGCCTCCACACCCTGCTGTCCGAAGAAAGCGCACTCAAAAACGATCCGGTCGCCGCAGCCTATTTCTACCAGACCGATGGCACGCCGCACCCGGTCGGCCATGTGCTGAAGAACCCTGCCCTCGCCAAGGTGCTGCGCGACATCGCGGCAACAGGACCGAAGGCGCTGCACGAAGGCCCACTGGCGCAGGCCATCGCCGGCCGCGTGCGGCAACACGCCGCCAACCCCGGACTGCTGAGCACCGACGACCTGCGCAACTACCGGCCGTTGGAGCGCGAAGCCCTGTGTTTCGACCACAGCGCCAAGGGCCGCGCCTTGCGCATCTGTGGTTTTCCGCCGCCGAGTTCCGGCGCTGTCGCGATCGGCCAGATCCTGGGCTTGCTGGCGCGCACGTCGCAGGGCAACCGCCCGCTGGACGGCACGCCCGATGCGCCATGGCTGCACGCATACACCGAAGCCTCGCGGCTGGCATTCGCCGACCGCGCCTTGTACCTGGGCGACCCCGACCGCGTGCCGCCGCCCGCAGGGCGCTGGAGCAGCCTGCTGGACCCGGCCTACCTCGACCAGCGAGCGCGTCTGATCGGTACCCAGCGTCTGCCGCAGGCGCCTGCCGGACAGCCGGGCGCGGCCGCGGTCATGTCCTGGGCGCCGATGCCCGACCAGCCGGAATACGGCACCAGCCACATCAGCATCGCCGACCCGTTCGGCAACACGCTCGCAATGACGACCACCATCGAGTCCGCCTTCGGCGCGCGCCTGATGGTCGGCGACGCCAGGCTTCCCGGCGGCTTCCTGCTCAACAACCAGCTGACCGACTTCAGCTTCACCCCGCGCGACGCACAAGGACGTCCGGTGGCCAACCGTGTCGAGCCAGGCAAACGTCCCCGCTCCTCCATGTCGCCCACGCTGGTGTTCGACAAGGCGACGGGCGAGTTGCTGATGAGCGCGGGAAGCCCGGGCGGCGCACTGATCATCCATTTCACCGCCAAAACCCTGCTGGGTACGCTCAACGGCGGCCTGGGCCCGCAGGCGGCCATCGACCTGCCGAATTTCGGGTCGGTCGGCGGGCCGCTGTTGCTGGAAGCTGGCCGCTTTCCGGCCGCGACGGTGCAGGCGCTGCAGGGGCTGGGTCACACGGTCAGCGAAACGCCGATGCCCAGTGGTTTGCAGGCCTTGCAGCGCGGGTCGGCAGACGGCAAGGCCGTTTGGCTGGGCGGGGCCGATCCCCGGCGCGAAGGGATCGTTGCCGGCGACTAGACGTCGATGGCGGATGCGGAACCTGCCCGCTTGCGCAACTCGAACTTCTGAATCTTGCCCGTGCTTGTCTTGGGCAGTTCGCCAAACACCACATAGCGCGGCACCTTGAACCCGGCCAGGTGCTGCTTGCAGTGCCGCACGATGTCTTCCGGCGTCGTGTGTGCGCCGAACTTCAACTCGACGAAAGCGCACGGCGTCTCGCCCCACTTCGGATCGGGCCGCGCCACCACCGCCACGGCGAGCACGTCGGGGTGGCGGTAGAGCACGTCCTCGACCTCGATCGACGAGATGTTCTCGCCGCCCGAAATGATGATGTCCTTGCTGCGGTCCTTGATCTTGAAGTAGCCGTCGGCGTACTGCACCGCCAGGTCGCCGCTGTGGAACCAGCCACCGGCAAAGGCCTCGGCCGTCGCCTTCGGGTTCTTCAGGTAGCCCTTCATGGCGATGTTGCCCTTGAACATGATCTCGCCCATGGTCTCGCCGTCCAGCGGCACCGGCATCATCGTCTCGGGGTCGAGCACGCGCACGTCGCGCTGCAGGTGGTAACGCACGCCCTGGCGCGCGTTCAGCCGGGCGCGCTCGCCGATGTCGAGCGCATTCCAGGCTTCGTGCTTGGCGCAGACCGTGGCCGGGCCATAGACCTCGGTGAGGCCGTAGACGTGGGTCAGGTCAAAGCCCATCTGCTCCATGCCTTCGATCATCGAAGCCGGCGGCGCGGCACCGGCGACCATGGCCCTGATGCCGGCCGGCACACCAGCCTTCATCGCGGCCGGCGAATTCACCAGCAGACCGTGCACGATGGGGGCGCCGCAGTAGTGGGTCACGCCGTGGTCGCGCATGGCGTCGAAGATGGCCTGCGCTTCCACGCGCCGCAGGCAGACGTTGACCCCCGCCCGCGCGGCGATGGTCCAGGGGAAGCACCAGCCGTTGCAGTGGAACATCGGCAGCGTCCAGAGGTAGACCGCGTGCTTGGGCAGGTCCCATTCCAGGATGTTGCTGATGGCGTTCGTGGCCGCGCCGCGGTGGTGGTAGACCACGCCCTTGGGATTGCCGGTGGTGCCGCTGGTGTAGTTGAGCGCGATCGCGTCCCACTCGTCGCCTGGCAGGTTCCAGGCGAAGGCCGGGTCGCCGCCGGCCAGGAAGGCTTCGTAGGTGGTGCTGCCGAGGGGTTGGCTATCGCCGGTGAACAGCGCATCCTGCACGTCGATCAGCAGCAGCGGTGAGGTGGCCTGGCGCAGCTTGAGCGCCTTGGCCATGGTGCCGGCGAACTCGGGATCGACGATCACCGCCTTGGCTTCGCCGTGGTCGAGCATGAAGGCGATGGCCTCCGGGTCCAGCCGGGTGTTGAGCGCGTTGAGCACCGCGCCGGCCATGGGCACGCCGAAATGTGCCTCCACCATCGGCGGGGTGTTGGGCAGCATCACCGCCACCGTGTCGTTCTTCCCGATCCCGGCGCGTTGCAGGGCGCTGGCGAGTTGTCGGGTGCGGGCGTAGGTCTGGGCCCAGGTCTGGCGCAAGCTGCCGTGCACGATGGCCAGCCGGTCTGGGTAGACCTCGGCCGTGCGCTCGATGAACGACAGCGGCGAGAGCGGCGCGAAGTTGGCTTCGTTGCGGGGCAGGTCCTGGTCGTAGATGCTGGTCATGCGGGTCTCCGTTGTTCCTGAAATGACGTGGGCGAGAATAGCCCCGTGGCCATACCGCAATCTTTCATCCAGGAACTGCTCAACCGCGTCGACGTGGTCGATGTGGTGGGCCGGTACGTCCAGCTGAAAAAGGGCGGCGCCAACTTCATGGGGCTGTGCCCGTTCCACGGCGAAAAGTCGCCGTCGTTCAGCGTCAGCCCGACCAAGCAGTTCTACCACTGCTTTGGCTGCGGGGCCAACGGCAACGCCATCGGCTTCCTGATGGAACACGCCGGCATGAGCTTCATCGAGGCGGTCAAGGACCTGGCCCAGCAGATCGGTCTGCAGGTGCCCGAAGACGACGTCTCGCCGCAGGACCGCGAGCGCGCCGCCCAGCAGCGCCAGAAGCAGGCGACGCTCACCGACGTGCTGGAAAAGGCCGCCAAGGCCTACCAGAAAGACCTCAAGGCATCGCCCCGCGCGGTGAACTATCTCAAGGGTCGCGGCCTGTCGGGCCAGATCGCCAAGGACTTCGGCCTGGGCTACGCGCCCGAGGGCTGGCGGCACCTGGCCGGCGTGTTTCCCAACTACAGCGAACCGCTGCTGGTCGAGTCCGGCCTGGTGATCGAGCACGAGGACGAGAAGGGCCAGGATGGCGAAGCGAAGCGCTACGACCGCTTCCGCGACCGGATCATGTTCCCGATCCGCAACGTCAAGGGCGAATGCATTGGGTTCGGAGGGCGCGTGCTCGACAAGGGCGAGCCCAAGTACCTGAACTCGCCCGAAACCCCGGTGTTCAGCAAGGGGCGCGAGCTCTATGGCCTGTTCGAGGCACGCACCGCGATCCGCCAGCACGGCTACGCCCTGGTGACTGAGGGCTACATGGACGTGGTCGCCCTGGCACAGCTGGGTTTTGCCAACGCCGTGGCCACGCTGGGCACGGCCTGCACGCCCGACCATGTGCAAAAGCTGTTCCGGTTCACCGACGCGGTGGTGTTCAGCTTCGACGGCGACGGGGCCGGCCGCCGTGCAGCACGCAAGGCGCTGGACGCCGCCCTGCCGCTGGCGACCGACATTCGCAGCGTCAAGTTCCTGTTCCTGCCACAGGAGCACGATCCGGACAGCTACATCCGCGAACACGGCGCCGATGCTTTTGCCAACTTCGTCAAGCAGGCAGTGCCGCTGTCCAGGTTCCTGATAGATGCTGCCAGCGCCGACTGCGATCTGGCCACCGCCGAAGGACGCGCCCGCCTGTCCAGCCAGGCGCGCCCGCTGTGGAACTTGTTGCCCGAAGGCGCCCTGAAGCGGCAGCTGCTGGGCGAGCTCGCCCAGCAGATTGGCATCGGCACGCCGGACCTGCAGCAACTCTGGCAGCGCGACGACCGTGGCGCTCGCCGGCCGCGTGAGGACCGATCCATGCCGGCGCCCCAGGGTCAGGCTGCACCGACGGGCACGGACCACCAGTCGTCGCCCTATTCCACGTCAACCTCCGCTCCGGCACCGCAAAGCGGCCCCGGCGCCTGGAGCGCACCGACCGAAACCTACAGCCGGAGCCAGTGGAACAGCGGAAGTGGCCGCAACGGCTGGCGCAAGGGCCCGCCTCCGCCGCCTCGCATGCTCGGTCGCCAGACCGCGAGCAAGAGCCGTGCGGACCGAGCGGTCGGGCTGCTGCTGGCCAACGCCGCCGCCTGGGACAGCCTGTCGGCCGACGACCACGCCATGCTGGCGCACATGCCTGCACCGCACGGTCCGGTCTTCGCCTGGCTCGAAGCCCAGTTGCACGAACACGGCGCCCAGGCCTGGGCCGCGCTGCGAGAAGCCCTGCGCGATGAACCCTTCGAGACCTATGCCTGCGCCGAGGTCGAACAGGCCACTGTGGCCGCCGACAGCGACTCCGAGCTGAGCGAACTGGCCGGCGTGATGGACCTGCTGCGGCGCGACGAACTGATGCGGCTGAGCCAGGCCCTGTCGGTGCAGGCCGAGACCGATCCGGCGGCCCGGGAGCGTCTGCGCGAGCTCAATGAGCGCATCAAGGCCCTGAAACCGGGCCATCCGATATAATCCAAGGTTTGCACCGCAAGCGCGACAGCAGCACCTCCGGCACCGGCCACTCCCCAGGACAGGGGTTACACGGGACTCCCCCAGGCCAACCCGGCGACCGCACCCCGGTCCCGGCGCACCCCGCAAGGACTGCACACCAAATGTTCGCCCACACAGCTTGCAGGCCCGCACTTCCCCGGCGAAGTACGGGCTTCTGTGCTTGATTTGCCCGACAAAAACCACCGGATCTGCGCCCGAAATGGCGGCACTCTGGCGTTTTTTGTGTGTCTCAGCCGGTTCCTTTCCTGACGTTTTTTGAGGTTCCCATGCCCGCGAAGAAAGCCAGTACGCCTGCCCCCAGCACCAAAGCCGCCAAGAAGCCTGCCGCCAAAGCCGCAGCTCCCGAGCCGAAAAAGAAAGTTCCTGCCCCCGTGACCGACAAAGCCCCTGCCAAGAGCGCCGCCAAGGCCCCCGCGAAAGCCGCTGCCAAAACCGGCAAGACCAAGGCCGAAGAACTCGACACCGTCGACGCCGAAGAGCCGGCAAAGAAGAAACCTGGCCGCCCCGCCAAAGCCGCCGCCGACAAGCCGGCCGCCAAGCGCGGTCGCAAGCCCAAGGCTGCCGCCAAGGAAGAGAGCGACCTCGACGATGCCGACCTGAGCGACATCGAAGAGGATCTGGCCGAAGAGGTGGTCGAGGAAGTCGCCGATCCGGCGGCGCCGGCCGAGAAGGTCAAGCCGCTGCGCATGAAGATCAGCAAGGCCAAGGAGCGCGCGCTGATGAAGGAATTCGGCCTGGACGAAACCGTCCTGTCCGAAGAAGAAGCCAAGCTGCGCCGCGAACGCCTCAAGACCCTGATCAAGCTGGGCAAGACGCGTGGCTACCTGACCCACGCGGAAATCAACGATCACCTGCCCGACAAGCTGATCGACGCCGAAACGCTGGAAGTCGTGATCGCCCTGCTCAACGACATGGGTGTGGCGGTGTACGAGCAGACGCCGGACGCCGAAGCGCTGATCATCACCGACAACGCGCCCACGGGCTCCAGCGAAGAAGAAGCCGAAGAAGCCGCCGAAGCCGCGCTGTCGTCTGTCGACAGCGAGTTCGGCCGCACCACCGATCCGGTCCGCATGTACATGCGCGAAATGGGCACGGTGGAACTGCTGACCCGCGAAGGCGAAATCGAGATCGCCAAGCGCATCGAAGGCGGCCTCAACGACATGATGGCCGCGATCAGCGAAAGCCCGGCCACCATCGCCGAGCTGCTGGCGATGTCCGAAGAAATCCGTGAAGGCAAGGTCGTGATCTCGACCGTGGTCGACGGTTTCGCCGACGCCGATGCGGCCGACGACTACGTGGCCGAAGAAGACTTCGACGACTACGACGAAGCCGATGACGACGACGGCAAGGGCGGCTCCAAGGCCCTGACCCGCAAGCTGGAAGAACTCAAGCGCGAAGCGCTGCAGCGCTTCGACACGATGCGTGACCAGTTCGAGAAGCTGCACAAGATCTACGACAAGGAAGGCTACGGCACGCCCCACTACGTGAAGACGCAGCAGGCCATCACCGAGACGCTGATGACCATCCGCTTCACCGCGAAGGCGATCGAGAAGCTGTGCGGCACGCTGCGCGGCCAGGTCGACGAAGTGCGCAAGAAGGAACGCGAACTGCGCCGCATCATCGTGGACAAGTGCGGCATGCCGCAGGAAACCTTCATCAAGGAATTCCCGGCCAACCTGCTCAACCTCAAGTGGATCGAGAAACAGGCCGCCGCCGGCAAGTCCTGGAGCGTGGTGATGGAGCGCAACATCCCGCCCGTGCAGGAACTGCAAACCGGCCTGATGAACATCCAGAACAGCGTGGTGGTTCCGCTGACCCACCTCAAGGACATCCACAAGCGGATGAACCAGGGCGAGTCGACCTCGCGCGACGCGAAGAAGGAAATGATCGAGGCCAACCTGCGACTGGTGATCTCGATCGCGAAGAAGTACACCAACCGCGGCCTGCAGTTCCTGGACCTGATCCAGGAAGGCAACATCGGTCTGATGAAGGCAGTGGACAAGTTCGAATACCGCCGCGGCTACAAGTTCTCGACCTATGCCACCTGGTGGATCCGCCAGGCGATCACGCGCTCGATCGCCGACCAGGCGCGCACGATCCGTATCCCGGTGCACATGATCGAGACCATCAACAAGATGAACCGCATCAGCCGCCAGCATTTGCAGGAGCACGGCTTTGAACCCGATGCTTCCATCCTGGCTGAGAAGATGGAGATGCCGGAAGACAAGATCCGCAAGATCATGAAGATCGCGAAAGAGCCGATCTCGATGGAAACCCCCATCGGTGACGACGACGATTCGCACCTGGGCGATTTCATCGAAGACCAGGCCAACACGGCGCCCATCGAGGCGGCGATGCAGGCGGGCCTGCGTGAAGTGGTCAAGGAGATCCTGGACAGTCTGACGCCGCGCGAAGCCAAGGTGCTGCGCATGCGTTTCGGCATCGAGATGTCGACCGACCACACGCTGGAAGAAGTGGGCAAGCAGTTTGACGTGACGCGTGAGCGGATCCGTCAGATCGAGTCGAAGGCGGTGCGCAAGCTCAAGCACCCGAGCCGTTCGGACAAGCTGCGCAGCTTCATCGATTCGCTGTAATCCGGTTCAGCGTTTTCTTGTCACACAGCGGGGGCCTTCGGGCTCCCGTTTTGTTTTGTGCTCCCTGTTGTTGAACTCCCCTCCTTGTTGACCGCGGCTGGGTGGGCCTGCGCCGCTCATGTCCCCCGGCGGCCTGCGGCCGCCTCCTCCTTTACTTCGCTCTGCAGGCCCACCCAGCCACGGTCAACGCGATCACCCGAGTGCGCCCACGGTGGTGCGCCAACAGTATCTCGGTGACGGAAGTGATCCGTGCCTGACGCAGCGAAGTAAAGGAGGAGAACCGGCGCAGCCGGTTCGGGGGACATGAGCGGAGTCAGGTACCGGTCGCTTCCGGCACTCGCTAGTCAAGCTGGCATGAAAAAGGGGCCCAAAGGCCCCTCCGAGACAAGCAAAAGAACAATCAGACCGTCTCCAGCGCCAGCACACCCGTAGCCGTATTGGAAATCGGGATGTGGTAGTTGCTGTGCACCTTGCGCACACCCGAGCCTGCCGCCGTCAGCGCCGCCCGCATCGCCAGCCACATCAGCAGCTCCACGCCCTGCGTGCCCGCCTTCTCCACCAGCTCCAGATCGCTGAACTGCGTCGCCCACTCCGGGTTGGTTTCCATGCTGTCCAGAAACTGCAGGTCGAACTGCTTGTTGATGAAACCGGCGCGCTCGCCATCCAGCTGGTGCGACAGGCCACCGGTGGCCATCACCGCCACACGCTTGTCGCTCTGCCAGCTCTGGATCGCCTCGCCCACTGCCTTGCCCAGCTTGTAAACGCGCTTCGCCGTCGGCAGCGGGAACTGCACCGTGTTGATGTTGATCGGCACGATCTGCACCGGCGCCACTTCGTGCTCGGGCCAGAACAGCTTGAACGGCAGTGTGCAGGCATGGTCCACCAGCATCTCCTGGCAGGTCACGATGTCGAACTCTTTCGCGATCAGCTCGTTGATCAGGTGCCACGACAGATCCTGGCAGCCCGGGATCGGCGGCAGCGTCGGAATGCCCCAGCCTTCGTCCGCGTTGCTGTAGGTCGCGGCGGCGCCCACGGCGAAAGTCGGCATCTTGTCGAGGAAGAAATTCAGGCCGTGGTCGTTGTAGAACACCACCACCACGTCCGGCTTGACCTTGCCCAGCCACTGATGGATCGGCGGAAAACCGTCGAAGAAGGGCTTCCAGTAGGGCTCGTTCTGGGCGCCCCGGTGGATGGCGCCGCCGATGGCGGGGATGTGCGATGTGGCCAGGCCACCGATGAGTTGTGCCATGTCTGTGTCTCCTGGTTCAGCACTGTTGATTGGCCGCAACGAGCTTGGCCTTGAACTGTTCTTTGGTCATGCCCGTCTGCTGGGCGCCGATGTCCTGCATGTCCAGGCCGAAGATGCCGGCGAACTTGGCCAGGTAGTAGGCGTTGCCACCCGCATCAATCAGGGCCAGCACCTGCTTGGAGCGGATGGCCTCGGCCTGCTCGTGGTTCAGGCCGAACTGCTGCATGTAGGCCTCGGGATCGGCCAGGAAGGCGTCGCGGTTGGCCTTGTGGTTGAACGAGTAGCACATCTTGTTTAGGGCGTAGCCCTTCTGTGCCGCGCCGCCGTCGAACGGCGTGGTGCCAGGAATGGTCTTGCTCACATCTGTCTCCTGCGTGGGTGGATTGACGTCGGTCAAGGCGGGAGTATTCCCAGACCATTGCCAAAGATAAACAGATGAATGATCATCAAATGCATGAATGAATTTGATTGGTCAGACCTCGATGCCCGGTTGCTGCAGCTGCTGGTCGCGGTCGTCGAGGCGGGCAGCATCACCGGCGCGGCCCATGCGCTGGGCGTCACGCAGTCGGCCGTGAGCCACCAGCTGGACAAATTGCGCGCGATCACCGGCGACGCGTTGTTCGTCAAGAGCGGCCGCGGCATCGTCGCCACCGCGCGCGCTGGCGAACTGGCGGTGCAGGCGCGCGAACTGCTGCGCCAGTTGCAGGGCTTTGCCCACTCCGGCGCCTTCGACCCCGCGCGCTGGCAGGCGACGATCACCATCGCGGCCAACGACTTCCAGCGCGATGTGCTCCTGCCACCGTTGATGGCGCGCCTGCGCGAAGCAGCGCCCGGCGTCGCGCTGCGGGTGATTCCGTCGGCGATTCCCAGCCTGGAGATGTTGCGCGACGGCGCCTGCGATCTGGCGATCAGCCCGAGACCGCCCGAGGGCAGTGACATCCTGCAAAAGCGTCTGTTCGAGGACGAGTACCGCGTGTTCCACGACCCGGCTGCCCGCGCCGCGCCAGCGTCGCTGAAGGACTACCTCGCCGCCGACCACATCACCGTGGTCTACGAACCCCGGCGGGCGCTGGACCTGGATCGCACGCTCGCTGAGCGCGGTGTGCGGCGGCGTTTCGCCATCATGGTGCCCGGCTTTGCAGGGATGCCCGGCTTCCTGCGCGGCAGCCAGCTGCTGGCGGCCGCTCCGAGCCTGCTGGGCCGCGGCCTGCTGGCCGGTTTCGCGAGCGTGCCCTTGCCCCTGCCCTGCCCGAAGCTGCCGATGTACCTGATCTGGCACCGCCGCCACCAGGACGACGCGGCGCACCGTTGGCTGCGCGGGGAACTGGAGGCGTTGGTGCCGGGTGTGATGGCGGGCGACGCTCCCCCCGGGCCGGCCCGCTGAGCGGGGTCACAGCTTCGTTTGCTGGGCCTGCCGCCAGCGCTGCGGACTCATGCCGGTGCGGCGCTTGAAAAAGCGCGAAAAGTAGGCCGGGTCTTCGAAGCCCAGTTCGTGCGCCAGGCTGGCCGCGGGGGCAGCGATGTACACCAGGCGGCGGCAGGCTTCGCGGGTGAGGCGCTCGTGCACCAGATCCAGCGCGCTGCGCCCGCTCTCGGCCCTCACCATGCGGTTGAGCCGCTGGATCGACAGCCCCAGGCGCGAGGCATAGCGCTCCATCGGCCAGTGCTCGAGAAAGTGCTCCTCAACCAGCAACAGGAAGCGGGTGAACAACGCCTGGTGGCCGTGCGCCAGTCCGCTGCCCTCGCGCCGTCCCTGTTCGCTGGCGCGCGCCAGCCGCCACACCACCGACCGTGCCAGCCACTGCACCACCGGCGACCCGGCCGAACCCGGCAGAGCGAACTCGGCCGACAACGCTTCGAGCAGCGCATGCAGCCGCTGTGTGCCGACCTCCTCCGGCGAAAAGTGCACAACACCCGGGCCAGCGAACAGCGCCCGGAACGCTTCACCCGCGGCCTGAAAATCCCCCTCGACGAAAAACCGTGCGCTCAGCGTGAGCACGCGGCCATCGGTTCCGGGCGCAAAGCGGAAGCCGTGCACCACCCCCGGTGGCACCACGATGGCGGCCGGTCCGTCGACCTCGGCCTTCCACTCATCCAGCTGCACCGAAGCCGCACCGCGCCAGAGCCACAGCACCTGGTACAGGCCCTGGTGCAGGTGCGGATCGATCTCCCAGCGGTAGAGCTGGCTGCGCGACTGCACCTCTTCGATGTGCAGCATCTCCTGGCCGGGCGTGGCGGCCTCGCCGTAGAGGGCGAAACGCGGGATGGTGCGGGGCATCGCTGGTCGGATTGATCGAAAAGTACAAGAATTATCCCTGCTTTGTGCAGTGCCTTGTGGCCGCTGGCGCCCTACAGTCCGTCTCGCATGCCCCACACAGGAGACAAGACATGAACCTCGGCAGCTTCCATTTCGACCCGTATTCCCCGGCCATCGACGCCGACCCCTTTCCCTACTACCGGCACCTGCGCGACGAGCACCCCTGCTTCTGGAGCGACGAGGCCCAGATGTGGATCCTCTCGCGCTACCAGGACATCGTCACCGCCGGCCAGGACTGGCAGACCTACTCCAGCGCCAGCGGCAACCTGATGACCGAGCTGCCCGGCCGCGCCGGCGCAACGCTCGGCAGCTCCGACCCACCGAAACACGACCGCCTGCGCGGCCTGATCCAGCACGCCTTCATGAAGCGCAACCTGCTGGCGCTGGAAGAACCCATCCGCGACGTCGCGAAAAAGGTCTTCGGCCAGCTGCAGGGTGTCGGCGAGTTCGACTTCAAGGACGTGTCCTCGCAATTCACCGTCAAGGTGCTGATGGCCGCGCTGGGCCTGCCCATGGGCGAGGACGCCCTCGTGCCCGAGCAGGAGGTGCGCGACAACGCCGTGCTGATGGTGCAGAGCGACGCCCGCACCCGGGCCAAGGGCCCCGAACACATCGCGGCCTACAACTGGATGCAGGACTACGCGGGCAAGGTGATCGCCATGCGCCGCGCCGAGCCGAAGAACGACCTGATCAGCCACTTTGCGCTGGCCGAGATCGACGGCGACCGGCTCGACGACCGCGAGGTCTTGCTGACCACCACCACGCTGATCATGGCCGGCGTCGAATCGCTCGGTGGCTTCATGATGATGTTCGCCTACAACCTCGCCACCTTCGACGAGGCCCGCCGCGCCGTGGTGGCCAACCCGGCCCTGCTGCCCGACGCGATCGAGGAAAGCCTGCGCTTCAACACCTCCGCCCAGCGCTTCCGCCGCCGCCTGATGAAGGACGTGACCCTCCACGGCCAGACCATGAAGGAAGGCGACTTTGTCTGCCTGGCCTACGGCAGCGGCAACCGTGACGAGCGCCAGTACCCCAACCCCGACGTTTACGACATCGCACGCAAACCGCGCGGGCACCTGGGCTTCGGCGGCGGCGTGCACGCCTGCCTGGGCACCGCCATCGCGCGCCTGGCGGTCAAAATCGCGTTCGAGGAATTCCACCAGGTCGTGCCCGACTACCAGCGCGTGGCCGACCAGCTGGCGTGGATGCCCTCGTCCACCTTCCGCAGCCCGCTGGTGCTGCAACTCAGGGTTCAGTGAGACCACCATGGCAAGCATCACCTTCATCGAGGCCAACGGCCATTCCACCACCGCCAACCTGCCCGACGGCTGGAGCCTGATGCAGGGCGCCACCGCCAACGGCGTCGACGGCATCCTCGGCGAATGCGGCGGCTCGCTGGCCTGCGCCACCTGCCACTGCTACGTCGACGAGCTGCTGGCCGGCGTGCTGCCACCGCCCTCACAGAGTGAGCTGGACATGCTGGAGAACGTGGCAGCCGAACGCCGGCCCAACAGCCGGCTGTCCTGCCAGATCAAGGCCAGCGCCGCGCTCGACGGCGGCGTGGTGACCCTGCCCGAGTGCCAGGAATGAGGGCGCAGGCATGAGCGCCGGCATCCTCATCGTCGGCGCGGGCCAGGCCGGCGTGATGACCGCCGAAGCGTTGCGCGCGGGCGGCTACAACGGCGCCATCACCCTGCTGGGTGACGAAACCCATGGCCCCTACCACCGACCGCCGCTGTCCAAGGCCTGGCTGGCCGGCGAGATGGACGCGGCGCAGTTGGCGATGCGCGCGCCCGAGATGCTGGCGCGCAAGCAGATCGAGCTGCGCACCGGCGTGAGCGTGATCGCGATCGACCGCGCGGCGCAAACGGTGCAGCTGGCCGATGGCAGCGCCCTGTCCTACGAGGGCCTGGTCCTCGCCACCGGCTCCACGCCTCGTGCCCTGCCGCTGCCCGGCGGCGGCGCCCCCGGTGTGCTCGCCCTGCGCTCGAAGGACGATGCCAGCGCCATCGCCGAACGCATGACCGCGTGCATCGAACAGGACCGCCCCGTCGTGGTCATCGGTGGCGGGTTCATCGGCCTCGAAGTCGCGGCCACCGCACGCAAGAAGGGCTTGAAGGTCACCGTGCTCGAAGCCGCGCCCCGTCTGCTGGGTCGTGTGCTGGCGCCGGTGCTCAGCGACTGGTACGCCGAGCTGCACCGCAGTCACGGCGTGCAGCTGATGCTGGGCGCACAGGTGGCAGGCATCGAAGCCGACGCACGAGGCGTGACCGGCGTGAAGCTGGCCGACGGCAACGTTGTTCCTGCGGGACTCGTGGTGGTGGGCATCGGTGTCATCGCCAACGACCAACTGGCGAAAGCCGCCGGACTCGAATGCGACCGCGGCATCGTCGTCGACGCCTGCGGCCACACCAGCGACCCGCGCATCGTCGCGGCCGGCGACTGCACCGCGCGGCGCCTGGCCGGCGGTTCGCTGTTGCGGCTGGAGTCGGTACAAAACGCGACCGAACAGGGCAAGAGCGCCGCCGCTGCGCTGCTCGGACAGGAACGGCCCTTCATCGCCACCCCATGGTTCTGGAGCGACCAGTACGACAGGAAGCTGCAGATGGCGGGCCTGTCCATGGGCGCCGACGGCTGGGCCGTGCGCGGCGACATAGCCGCCGGCACCGGCTTCAGCGTCTACCACTTCCAGGGCGCGCGGCTCATCGCGGTGGACAGCGTCAACGCCGCCAAGGACCACCTGCAGGCGCGCAAGCTGCTGGACGCTGGCGTGTCACCGACGCGCGATCAGGCGGGCGATACGAGCTTCGATCTGGCAAGCCTTCTGACCACCTGAGGCATCGTCAACCCACCAGCGCACCCAGCGCCGCCACCCCCACCGGCGCTTGCGGCAACCACGGCAGCACAAACGTCCGCTTCGCCAGCCCGCCCGCAATGCGCTCGGTCTGCCGGACTTCGCCCGCCAGCCGCGCCTGCAACAGCGGGTCGGTGGTACCCGTGGCGGCGATGCTTTTGTTGATCACCCAGGCCCAAGGCTCGATCTTCGCGCGGCGCAGGTCGTCCTGCAGCGCAGCGGCCTGGCTGACCGGTGTGACCTCGGGCAGGGTCACGATGACCACCCGCGTCATGCTGCCGTCCTGCAGCCGCATCAGCGGCGTGATGATGTGCAGACCCTTGCGTTCCGTCTGGCCTTCGTACTGCCGCGTCATCTGGCGGTGGTAGGCGCCGGTGGCGTCCATCAGCAGCAGGCTGTGGCCGGTGGGCGCGGTGTCGAGCACGACAAACGACGACCGCGCCTCGTTGACCACGCGGCTGAAGGCGTGGAACACCGCGACTTCTTCGGTGCAGGGTGACTGCAGGTCTTCGAGCAGCAGGGCCTTGCCCTGTTCGTCGAGGTCCTTGCCACGCGTGGCCATGATCTTGGCGATGTAGGCGGCGGTCTCGGCCCTGGGGTCGATGCGCCCGACCTTCAGGCCTTCGAGGCTGCCGTTGAGCGCATCGGCCACGTGGGCGGCCGGGTCGGTGGTGGTCAGGTACACGCTGTGGCCGCGCTGCACGAGGCCTACGGCGAGCGCGGCGGCGATGGTGGTCTTGCCCACGCCGCCTTTGCCCATCACCATGATCAGTCCGTGTCCGGTGGCGGACAGCTCGTCGGCCATGCGGGACAGGGGTTCGGCCGGCAGCTCCGTTTCCGGCGATGCGGCCTCGGGCATCGCGACCTCGCCGCCCTGCAGCAGCGCACGCAATGCGGGCAGGCCCACGGTGTCGAAGGCGCGCAACGGCACCTCGTCGCGCGGCAGTCGGGCGAGCGCATCGGGCATGCTGTCCAGCGCTTCGCGGCCCAGCCGTTCGATGGCGGTGGCGATGGGATCGCTGGCGCTGATGGCGTGGAACACGCCGTTGATCGCCAGCCGCTGGTTGGCCAGACCGAGATGCTGCAGTTCTTCGGCGGTGCGGGCGGCCTCCTGCATCGGGCGCGGATCGGGCCGCGTCACCAGCACCACCGTCGTCAGTGCCGGATCGCTCAAGGCCTTGAGCGCGGCGTTGAAGCGCGCCTCCTGCATCTTCAGGCCCGAGTGCGGGCCAAGGCAGGACGCACCGCGGTCGTTGCCGGCGAGAAAGCCGGTCCAGGCCTTGGGCAGGCTCAGCAGGCGCAGGGTGTGGCCGGTCGGTGCGGTGTCGAACACGACGTGGTCGTAGCCGCGTTCTCCACCTTCGCCCGCCAGCAGCGCGGCAAATTCATCGAAGGCGGCGATCTCGGTGGTACAGGCGCCCGAGAGCTGCTCGCGCACCGTGGCGCGCTCACCGTCGGTGGCTCCCGCGTCCATCTGCGCCAGCACGCGCTGGCGGTAGGCCTCGGCGGCCGAGTCGGGGTCGATGTTGAGCATCTGCAACCGCGGCACGCCGGGCACCTCCACCGGCTGGTTGGACAGCGCCACGCCCAGCATCTCGTCGAGGTTGGACGCGGCGTCGGTACTGACCAGCAAGACCTTCTGCCCCGCATCTGCCAGGGCAATCGCGGTGGCGGTAGAGAGCGAAGTCTTGCCCACCCCGCCCTTGCCGGTGAAGAACAGGAAGCGGGTGGCAGGGGTGGCGAAGCCGGGCAGCGATGCGGTGTGATGGGTGGTCATCGCTGCAGCATGTCACAACACACACTGCAACGCGATGACCGCGATCAAACCAGCGACAGCGTGACCGTCACCTGCAGACCGGGCTGGGCGTTGCGCACCTCGAAGCTGCCGCCGTGGGCCTTGGCTACCAGCCGGCACAGATAGAGACCCAGCCCCACGCCGCCGGCGCTGCGGGTGCGCGCACTGTCGGGCCGGTAGAACGCCTGCGCCAGCTGCTCGATCTGGTCCTCGGGCACACCGGGTCCATGGTCGCGCACCTCGATGCGGACCTTCTGTCCTTCCACGGCAAGCCGGACGATCGGTGCCTGCCCCGCACCTGCGCCGTGGCGCAGGGCGTTGTCCAGCAGGTTGCGGATCAGCAGGCGCACGCGCGCAGGGTCAACCGCCACGGACGGCAAGTCGGTCGGTGCATCCACGGTCACCTGCGACGCACCCGCATGGCGGGCGCCAAGATCCTGCACCACCGACCGCGCCAGCGCCGCCAGGTCGGTAGGCTCGCGCTGCAGCGCTGCGTGGTGGCCGGCCAGACGTTCGCTCTCCAGCAGATCGGAAATCAGAAGCGCCATCTCCTGCAGGTCGCGCAGCAGCGCGTCACGCTGTGGGTTGACCTCGGCCGACTCGGGCAGCAGCTCGGCGTTGAGCCGTGCGCGCGTGAGCGGGCTGCGCAATTCGTGACTGATCGCCAGCAGCAGCGCGCGCTTGGCCTCGAGCATCTGGTGGATGTCGCGGCCCATGGTGTTGATGGTCTGCGCGAGTTCACCCAGCTCGTCGGGGCCGTGCACGCAGCGGTCGGGGATCGGCTGGCTGAAGTCGCCGGCGCCGAAACGCCGGGCGCCTTCGCCGATCGCGTCCAGCGGCTTGAGCAGTCGCCGCACGTACATCCAGGCCATCAGCGTGAGCAGCAGCAGTGCGCCCAGCAGGTAGCCGATCATGCGCGGCTTGTGCTCGAAGGCGTCCCCGTTGATGCCGAACTCGATGGTGTGGCCGTCGGCGGTCTGGCGGTGCAGGATGCGCGGCCAGTCTTTGCCGTTGCCCCAGTCCTGACCCACGGCGGGAACTTCGTCGGTGCGGGCGCGGATCCAGTCGGGCGGACCCTGGTCGGGATGCGAGGCCCAGGTGACCACCGGTCCGCTGATGCGCACCGTCAGCGGCAGGCGCTGGGTGATGGACCGGGCACGTTCAACCGAAGGTGTCCCGCCGCCGGTGACCTCAAGTGCGAGCCGGTCCACGTAGTCCATCAGGATCGGGCGCGCGGCGTCGCGCCAGCCCATGGTGAAGGCTTTCTGTGCGCCGGTGAAGAACACGAAGCTCAGCGCCGCCGCCAGCACCAGGAACACCAGCACCATGCGCAGCTTGATCGAGTGTGCAATGCGGTGCTTGGCGCGGCGCCAGGCCGACTTTCTCTCTGGCCTCATTCGGCCTCCCGGCGCAACGCCAGCGAGTAGCCGGCGTTGCGCAAGGTCTTGATGCAGTCCAGCGGCTCCAGCTTCTTGCGCAGGCGACTGACGACGATGTCGACCGCCCGCGTGTAGAGGTCGACTTCGTGGCCGCGCAACTGGTTGAGGATGTCGTCGCGGCTGAACACCCGTCCAGGCTCGCGGGCCAGCATCAGCAGCAGCTCGTATTCGGTGCCCGTCAGTTCGATGGCCTCGCCCTGGCGCAGGACGCTGCGGCGCGCGGTGTCGATCTCCAGCCCCTCGAACTTCAGCGTCGGTGCGGCACTGAGCACGGCGGCATGGCCGTTGCCATTGGGCTTGAGCCGGCGCAGCACGGTCTGCAGCCGGGCCACCAGTTCGCGCGGCTCGAAGGGCTTGGGCAGGTAGTCGTCGGCACCGATCTCCAGCCCGACGATGCGGTCCATCACCTCGCCGCGCGCGGTCAACATGACGATGGGGATGTCGCTGTCCTTGCGGATGGTGCGGCACAGCTCGAAGCCGTCCATCTCGGGCAGCATGACGTCCAGGATCGCCGCATCGAAACCGCCGCCGCGCAACTGCGCCAGCCCGGTACTGGGCCGCGTGGCGTGGACCAGTTGCAGCTCGAAGCGCTGGAAGTAGGCGGCCAGCGGTGGTCCCAGGTTTTCGTCGTCGTCGATCAGCAGGATGCGGTTCATCGGTTCATTCTGACAGGGCGCGGTGGCGCAGGATCAGGCGGCGCAGCCGGTGCTGCTCGTCTCGGGCCAGGGCGTCGAAGCGCTCGCCGACCGACAGCAACTCGGGCAGCAGCGGCACGGCCTCGACCGGCTGGTGCTGCGAAAAGCGCGCCCAGAGCGCGAGCGCGTGTTCGCGGTCGAACTGTGGCCCCCAGAACAGGGTCAGCAGCTCGGCGTGCGGGTCGTCGGCACCGGCCAGCAGGGCCGCCGTGTGCGGGCGGCCCTGCCGGGCGAGCACGTGGATGGCGTCAGCCACGGCCCCACCAGCCATGACCACGGCGCTCCATCTTCTCGCGCACCTGCTTCTGCTGCTCGGGGTTGAGGCTGTCGTAGAAGTCGCCGAAGGCGGCCACGACCTTGGGCCCCTGGCCCTGCAACACGGTGGTCTTCTGATCCAGCATCTGCTGGGCCTTGCTGCGGTCGAACTTGTCGCCGGCGATCAGCGTGGCCATGTCGGCTCGCGGGTTGGCCGACTCGCCGCGGAAGGCCTTGCGCGAGGCAATCATCTCATCGGCCAGCACGCCCAGCTTGGCCTTCTGCTCGGCGTTGAGATCGAGCTTGCCGCTGATCTTCTCGACCGCCTTGCCGCGCATCTCGGTGATCTTCTCGTCGCTCCAGCCGCGGGCGTGGTCGCCGCGCGAACCGCAGGCGGTGAGGCCGCCCAGCGCCACGGTGGCGACGGCCAGGCCAATGAGAGAGCGTTTGATCCAGGGTTTCATGACGGTGTTCCTTTCGGGAAGCGGTTGAACATGACCGTCATGGTGCCGGCGCGGACCCGCCGCCGGGTGTCAGCGCGGTCTCGCTTTTTTTCGGTTTGTTTCAGCACCGGCCTGCCGCACGCGCGCCAGGTACTCCGTGAGGTGCACGCCCAGTCGCTCGGCCAGAACGCGCGCCATGCGCGACTGAGCCCGGGTGGCGCTGATGGCGACGCCGACGGTCTGCGGCTGGGCGCTTCGGTCCTGCAGGGGAATGAAGCGCAGCTGCCCTTTCAGGATTTCGGGTCCCGCATCCAGCTCGGAAGTGAGAGCCACATGGCTGCCGCTGCGCACCAGGCGCTTGACCAGCTGCAGCGAATTGGTGACCAGTGGCGGGCGCGCCTCCTGCAGCAGCCAGTTGTGCCGCTTTTCCAGGTAGCGGCGGATCGCCAGCGCCCGGCTCTGGGCCGCCAGCGGCCAGGCCGCCACGTCCTTGAACCCGACCTGCGCCAGGCCCGCCAGCGGGTGGTCCGGCGCCACGACACAGCCCAGCGGTAACTCCGCACTGGCGACGACATGCACCTCGCGCGAGGGCTTGAGGTTGAACACGATCGCCAGATCGACCTCGCCTTCGCGCAGGCGCTGCACCGCCTCGTCCGGGCTGAGCACATCGACTTCGAGCACGATGCCCGGATGTTCCTGGGCGACCAGTTGCACGAACTCGGGCAGGAAGCCATTGGTGTGGCTGTCCATCGCCGCCAGCCTCAGCTGGCCATGGCTCACGCCCTGCAAGTGCTTGATGTCCGAGAGCGTGCGGTTGAGGTCGGCCTTCCAGCGCTGCGACAGCGCCAGCAGCAACTCTCCAGCGGCCGTCAACCGCATGCCGCGCGGCTGACGCTCGAACAGCGGCAGCCCCAGATCCTCCTCCAGCATGAGGATGTGGCGGTCGATGGCCGAGGCCGAAATCGACACCTCGCGCGACGCCGCCTGGACCGACCCGAGCTGTGCGACGGCAGCGATGTAACGCAAGGCCTTGGGGTGCAGCAGGTTGTTGAGGTTGCTCATCTGTGCGAAAAAACAGAATGCAATGTGTTCAATTATGCGATGGACAGCAATGCAAGCGGATCGCACACTGCGGCTGTCATGTCCTCCCCAACCCACACTTCCCTGAGCCTGGCGTCGATCCGGACGCTGGAACAGGACCGCTTTGCGGACCGGCTTGGCTCATTGGTGGAACACTCGCCCTGGGTGGCGCGGCGGGCCTGGAGCCGCGGGCCCTTCGCGACCCGCCAGGCGCTCTTCGACGCCCTGGCGGCCGAGATCCGTGGTGCGGGCGACGAGGAACAGCTGGCGCTGCTGCGGGTCCACCCCGAGCTGGCCGGACAGGAAGCGCGCGCGGGCAGCATGACCACCGACTCGCAGTCCGAACAAGGCCGTCTGGGGCTGCTGCGGCTGGATGCGCCCACCGTCCGCCGCATCGAGGACCTCAACCGACGCTACCGCGAGCGCTTCGGCTTCCCCTTCATCGCCGCGCTGCGCCTGCACGCCTCGCTGGACTCGGTGCTCACCGACGTTGAACAGCGCCTGACCCACGACGACGTCACCGAGCGTCGCACTGCGCTGGAGCAGGTCTGCGAAGTGATGCGCGGCAGGCTGGAACGCACCGTGACCGACGACCCGACTCCGCATCCCTCCCCCGACACCCCACCCACCCTCGCAGGAAGCCCATCATGAACATGCCCCGCCGTCTCGTCCTTGCCGCCAGCGTCCTGCTGCCCCTGGCGCCTGCCGTGGTCCATGCCCAGGCCTGGCCAGCCAAGCCGATCAAGATCGTCGTCACTTTCGCCCCCGGCGGATCGTCCGACATCGTGGCCCGCCTGCTGCAGCCGGGCCTGCAGGAGAAGCTCGGGCAGACCGTGATCGTCGAGAACAAGCCGGGTGCGGGCAGCACCATCGGCGCCAACGACGTGGCCAAGGCGGCGCCCGACGGCTACACGCTGTTGCTGTCGAACACCGCGCCGATGAGCATTTCGCCGTTCATGATGGACAAGTCGCCCTACGACCCCATCAAGAGCTTCACCCACATCGCCTACATCGGCTCGGTGCCGAACGTGTTCGTGGTCAATCCCTCGGTGCCGGCCAAGACGCTGCCCGAGCTGATCAAGTGGATCAACTCCCAATCCACACCGGTCAACTACGGGTCTGGCGGTGTCGGCTCGATCGGCCACATCATCGGCGAGGTGTTCAAGAACCAGTACAAGCTGAAGATGGAACACGTGCCCTACAAGGGCTCGTCGCCGATGCACACCGACCTGCTGGGCGGCCAGCTGCAGTTCGCGGTGGACACGCTGACACAGAACGTGCCCTACATGAAGGACGGCAAGCTGGTGGGCATCGCCGTCACCTCGCGCAGCCGCTCCCCGATGGTGCCTGGCGTGCCGTCGGTGGTCGAGGTGGGCTACCCCAAGCTGCTGGCCGAAAACTTCCTGGGCATCTCTGCACCGGCCGGCGTGCCCAAGGAAGTGGTCGACAAGGTGCACGCCGCCGTGGCCGAAGTCGTCGCCCGTCCCGATGTGGCGAAGCGTCTGGCCGACCTCGGCGTCACGCCGGAGAAGATGAGCCAGGCGGAATTCTCGAAGTTCGTGGCCGACCAGGTGACCGAGTGGGCACCGGAGGTCAAGGCTTCCGGCGCACGGCTGAACTGAGCCATGGGCGGAGGCGTCTCCATCCATTGCGTGGACGTGGCCAGCGGTCGCGTGGCCACTGGGCTGCGTGTCACGCTGCAACGGCTGGGACCCGATGGCGAGCCGACGGGTCCGCTGCTCGCGCAGGGCCAGATCGGCGCCAATGGGTTGCTCGCGGATCCGGCGTTGATGGGCGATGCCATCACCTCTGGCGGCTACGAGGTGCGCTTCTTTGTCGGCGACTTCTACCGGACACTGGGTCACGCTGCGCCCGGCCCGGGGTTTCTGGAAGTGGTTCCCTACCGCTTTCACATCGCCGACGTGGCGCAGCACTACCACCTGCCGTTCAAGTTCACGGCCTGGGGCTTCTCGCTGTTCCGCGGCGGCGCCTGAACCGTCACTCCGTCGTCACGCCGCTGTCGTCCCGGTTTCATGTTGACCGGCGAAGCTGTTCGGCGGTGCAGCAGATGCTGCGCCGTCCGACCACCCTTCGACGACGACACCATGCCCCACGCACTTCGGTTCCTGCCCGCACTGATTTCCCTGGCCCTGGGCAGCGCCCACGCCCAGACTTCCTTCCCGGCCACCCTGTCGGGTCACGCCATCCTCCCGGCACAAAGCTTCATTGCCGCGCCCAAGGACGCACCCGCCGACCTGCAGCTCAGTGGCAAGTTCACCACCAGCCAGCGCGTCGAAGCCATCGGCACGGTCGAAGGCAAGTCGGCCGGTCGCTCCACCGGCGTGTCGCTGCCGTTCAAGGGCCAGCCCGTGCAGGGACATTCCGGCATCAAGCGCATGGCCGACGGCAGCTTCTGGCTGCTGACCGACAACGGCGCCGGCTCCAAGGCCAACTCGCCCGACTTCATGCTCTACCTCAACCGCTACGCGGTGGATTTCAAGTCGGGCCAGTTCAAGCGCCAGCAGACCGTGTTCCTGCACGACCCCGACAAGAAGGTGCCGTTCCGCATCGTCCACGAAGGCACCAAGGAGCGCTACCTGACGGGCTCCGATTTCGACACCGAAAGCGTCCAGATCATCGGCGACGAGATCTGGATCGGCGACGAGTTTGGTCCGTACCTCATCAAGACCGACATGAAGGGTCGGGTACGGGCCGTCATTGAAACGAAGGTGGATGGCAAGACCATCGTCTCGCCCGACCATCCTTCGGTCACCACCCCGGGCGCGCCCGGTGGCGAGGTGAAGTTCCAGTCACGCCGCTCCAAGGGCTACGAAGGCATGGCCTCGTCACCCGACGGCAGCAAGCTCTACGCCCTGCTCGAAGGCGCGCTGTGGGACGACGCGTCCAAGGCCTACGAAACGGTGGACGGCAAGCAGTACCTGCGCGTGCTGGAGTTCGACGTGAAGACCGAACGCTGGACCGGCCGGCACTGGAAGTATGTGCTCGAAGCCAACCACCACGCCATCGGCGACTTCAACATGATCGACGCCACCACCGGCCTGATCATCGAGCGCGACAACGGCGAAGGCACGCCCGACAAGGCCTGCCCGGCGGGCGAGAAACGCCCCGACTGCTTCCACGACCTGCCGCAGTTCAAGCGGGTCTACAAGATCGAGCTGACCGAAGCGAACGTCGGCGCTCCGCTACGCAAGATCGGCTACATCGACCTGCTGCACATCGCCGATCCGGCCAAGCTGGCGCGCAAGCCGCTGGTGAATGGCGAACTCAGCTTCCCGTTCTTCACCATCGAAAACGTGGAGGTGGTCGACGCAACCCACATCGTGGTCGGCAACGACAACAACCTGCCGTTCTCCAGCAGCCGCTCGCCCAACCAGGCCGACGACAACGAGCTGATCCTGCTGGAGGTCGGCGACTTCCTCAAGGCGCGGTAAGCGTCACACAGGCCCGGGTGATGCACTGAACGCATCACGGCCGGGAAAACGGCATCTGGCGTGCGAAAGGCCCGCGTCCTACAGTGCGGGTCCGTTCCAACGCTGTCACACCCATGTTCGATGCCGCCTCTCTCCTGACCGACCTGGCCTACGGGCCGCACGCGAGGCAGCGGCTGGACGTATTCCGTCCGGCCGGTGTTCAGGACGCGCCGGTGCTTGTGTTCTTCCACGGCGGCGGCTTCATCCGCGGCGACAAGCGCGACCGGGCCAACGTCGGCGCCTGGGGCGCAGCGCAGGGGTTCGTGACCGTGCTCGCGAACTACCGGCTCGCGCCCGATCACCGCTGGCCCAGCGGTGCGGAGGATGTCGTTGCGGTCTGGCAGTTCGTGCGCGAACACGCCACCGGGTGGGGCGGTAGTCCTGCCCGCATCGTGCTGATCGGCGAGTCGGCCGGCGCTGCGCACGTGGCCGCCGCGACGCTGATGACCCGCTTCCAGCCCGAAGCTTGGCGCATCGCCGGCGCGGCCCTGCTCTCCGGCCCCTACAACGCCGGTCTCGAAGCACAAGCCGCGAATGCGCTGGGCATTCCCTCGCCCGACATCCGCAACAACGCCTACTTCGGCGAGGACTCTTCGCTTTGGGCACAGGCCAGCACGGTGGACCAGGTCGATGCACCGCCCTTCCCGCTGCTGATCGCGGCTGCCGAGCGCGACCTGCTGCAGATGCAGGTGCAGGCTGGCGAACTCTTTGCACGCCTGGTCACGCAACAAGGCTACGCGCCCGAACTGCACTGGTGGCGCGGCCACGACCATTTCACCCCCGGTGCCTCGCTGGGCAGCGACGACAGCACCGTCGGCGGACCACTGGCGGCCTTCGTGCACCGGGTCTGCGCCGCGTGAGCTGACCCGAAGGGTCAGTCGCGCGGCAGGCCGCGCAGCAACACGTCGCAGAAGAATTCGGACGGCGGCGACAGCGGCAGGTCGGGTCGGCGCACCAGGACGATGGCCGGCGCCGGCAACACCTCGCGCACCGGCACCACGTCCAGCACATCGCGGGTCATCGCAAAGCTCATCCACTGCTTCGGCAGCATCGCCAGCAGGTCGGTCTGGGCCAGCGCCACCTGCACCGACAGTGCCGAGTGCGCGCGCAGCATCACGCGCGGCGCTTCGAGGCCGTGTGCGCCGAACAGCCGCGCCAGGTCTTCCTCGGCGTTGTGGTCGATGGTGGTCGCGGCCCATTCGGCGTTCGCCAGTGCCTTGAGGCTGCGCACCCGCGCCAGCGGATGCCCCTTGCGGCAGACCACCACACGCGTGTTGTCGCACAGGTGCTGCAGCGCCAGGCCCGGTGCGGGCTTGAGGCGCGGCGCGGCGCCGAGGTAGAAGTCGATGCTGCCGTCGCGCAGTGCACCCTCGACCGCCGGCAACAGGCTCTCGGTGATGCTCAGCTTGACCTTGGGATAGGTGCGGCGGAACACCGGCAACGCCTCGGGCAGCATGCCCAGGTGCGGCATGATGGACAGCGCCACCGACACCGTGCCCTCGTAGCCCGGCCCCGGCTGCTGCACCTCCTCGCGCGCGCGCCGCGCCTCGTTGGCAATCGCGCAGGCGCGGCGGTGAAAACGCACGCCCTCTGCCGTCAGCACCATGCCTGTGGTCTGGCGCGCAAACAGGTCCACCCCCAGTTCCCGCTCCAGCGCCCGCACGCTGCGCGTCAGCGCGGGCTGAGGTTCGTCGAGCCGGCGCGCGGCCGCACGCAGGCTGCCGTGTTCAACGATGGCAATCAGGTGCTGCAGCTGTTCGAGCTTCATGTTCGGCGGTCCGCAATGGGCGATTCATTAATCAAATCACTTTATAGATCGCGCCATCTTATTGGAATCTCTTCCTCTGCCTAGAGTTCGCCCCACCCCGAACCCGGGGACGGTCCAGAACCACAAGACGGAGACAAACATGACACTGATTTCCAAGCGCGGCCTGCTGCGGGCCACCCTCTCGCTGCTGGCCCTTGCCAGCACCGGCGCCATGGCCCAGGCGTGGCCGACCAAACCCGTGCGCCTGATCGTGCCGGCGGGCGCGGGCGCCGCGCCCGACGTGATCGCCCGCATCATTGGCGAGAAGCTCTCGGCCGCCTGGGGCCAGGGCGTGGTGGTGGACAACAAGCCCGGCGCCGGCGGCATTCCCGGGATGTCGGCGCTGGCCCGCTCGACCCCAGACGGTTACACCATCGGCTTCGTGCCTGCCGCGATGGGCACCATCACGCCGCTGGTGTTCAAGAACCCGCAGTTCAATCCCGACACCGAACTCGCCTCGGCCGCCACGGTGGGCATCAGCCCGCTGATGCTGGCGGTGCCGGCGTCCAGCGGCATCCACTCGGTGGCCGATCTGGCCAAACACGCCAAGGCCAACCCGGGCAAGGTCAACTTCGCGGCGCCGCAGCTCAACTCGCTGCCGCACCTGGCCGGCGAGATGGTCAGCAAGGCCGGCGCGATGGGCCTGTTCACCGTGCCGTTCCGCGCACCGCCCGAAGCGGTCACTGCCGTGCTGTCCGGCGACGCGACGCTGACCATCGACGGCGTGCCGGGCCTGCTGCAGCACGTCAAGTCGGGTCGTCTGCGCGCGATCGGCGTCACCGCGGCCAAGCGCCTGCCGGGCATCGATGTGCCCGCCGTGGCCGAAACCTATCCGGGCTACGAAGCCATCGGCTGGTTCCAGATCATCGTGCCCGCCGGCACGCCGGCCGCCATCGTCGAGCGCATCAATGCCGACGTGAACCGCATCACCGCCTCCCCGGAAGTCACCGCCAGGCTCAATGAAATGGGTGTCTACCCGCGCCAGGACAGCGTCAAGGCCGCAGGCGATTTCTTCGACGAGCAGCAGAAGGCGATGAAGCGCCTCGTCACCGATCTCGGCATCCAGCCGCAGTAACCCCTTTCATTCCACGGAGCATTTCCATGAGTACCCGCAAAAAAGCCCTCGTCACCGGCGGCGGCACCGGCATCGGCCGCAGCGCCGTGCTGGCCCTGGCCCGCGCCGGCTTCGACGTCGCCATCAACTACGCCTCCAGCGCCAAGGCAGCACAGGAAGTGGCCGCAGAAGCCCAGGCCCTGGGCGCCCAGACCCTGCTGCTGCAGTGCGACGTCAGCGACGACGCGGCCGTGCGCCAGATGCTCGCCAAGGTCGGTGAAGCTTTCGGTCATCTCGACACCCTGATCAACAACGCCGGCACCACCGCCAACTGGAAGGTCAAGGACCTGGAGAGCCTGGACATGGACGCCTGGGACCGCACCTTTGCGGTCAACGTGCGCGGCAACTTCCAGGTCACGCGTGCGGCGGTGGCGCTGCTGCGCAAGAGCAAGGAGACCGGTGGTGAGCCCTGCATCGTCAACACCGCCAGCATCGTGGGCCTGCGCCCCGGCCCGCAGCCGCCACCGTACGCCGCCAGCAAGGCCGCTGTGGTGAGCCTGACCAAGATGATGGCCTGGAACCTGGGCCCGGACATCCGCGTGAACGCTGTCGCCCCGGGCTGGATGGAAGGCGACTGGATGGAACGCATGCTGGGTGACAAGTACGACGCGCTCATGGGTGCGCGCGCCAAGGCCACGCCGCTCAAGCGCTGCGTGACCGCCGACGACGTGGCCGAGGTGATGCTGAACCTGGTCACCGGCATGCGCTTTGTCACCGGCGAGGTGGTCGTCATCGACGGCGGCTTCACGAGTTCCACCTGACACCCGAGGAGACTTCCATGCTTGAAGGTTTCGTTCCCTTCCCCCCCGAATACGCGGCGCGCTACCGCGCCAAGGGCTACTGGCAGGACCGGTCGCTGGCCCAGGAGTTCGACGCCGTGTTCCAGGGCTACGCCGACCGCATTGCGCTGATCGACGGCGACAAGGTCTACACCTACGCCGAACTGGACCGCGTCAGCGCCAACCTCGCGCTCAACCTGCTCGAACTGGGACTGCAGCCGCTGGACCGCGTGGTGCCCACGCTGCCCAACGTGCACGAGTTCGTGGTGCTGTACTTCGCGCTGCAGAAGATCGGCTGCATCCCGATCGCCGCCCTGGTCACGCACCGCTACGCCGAGATCAGCCAGTTCGTTCAGTTGTCCGGCGCCACGACGGCGGTCTATCCCGACACGGCGGGCGACTTCGCCTTCGCGCCGGTGATCAACCGCGTGCAGGCCGAGCACCCGTCGCTGAAGTTCCGCATCGTGCTGGGTGAGGCCGGCGCGGGCGAGGTGTCGTTGCGCGAACTGATCCGCAAGCCCGCGACGCTGCCCGCATCGCGCCTGAGCGAGATCCAGATCGACCCGACCGACCCATGCATCTTCCAGCTATCGGGCGGCACCACCGGCATCCCCAAGCTGATCCCGCGCACCAACAACGACTACGCCTACAACTCCAAGGTGGCCGCCGAGGTCACCGAGATCACCGCCGACTCCACGCTGCTGCTGGTGCTGCCGATCGCACACAACCTGCCGCTGGCCTGCCCGGGCATCCAGGGCTTCATGTTCAAGGGCGCCAAGGTCGTCCTGCATGGCAACACGCGGCCGGCCGAGATGTGCGCGCTGATCGAGAAGCACAAGGCCACGCACCTGAAGGTCGTGCCGGCGCTGCTGATCCGCCTGATCAACGACCCGGCGGTGGAGAACTTCAACCTGTCCAGCCTGAAGCTGATCCAGAGCGGCGGCCAGCGCATGCAGCCCGAGGTGCGCGCGAAGACGCGTGCGCTGATCCCGGGCGTGTTCGTGCAGGAGAACTTCGGCATGTCCGAAGGCACGCTGATGTTCGTGCGCGCCAGCGATCCGGAAGAGGTCAAGCTGGAAACCTGCGGCCGCCCGGTCTGCGAGGACGACGAGGTGCTGTTGCTCGACGACGAAGGCAACGTGGTGCCCGACGGTGAGGTGGGCGAGTTCACCGTGCGTGGCCCCTACACGCTGCGCGGCTACTACGGCGTGCCCGAGTACAACGCGCGCCAGTTCACGCCCGAGGGCTTCTACCGCTCCGGCGACCTGATGCGCAAGCACCCCAGCGGCAACTACATCGTCGAGGGCCGCAAGAAGGACCTGATCAACCGGGGTGGCGAAAAAATCAGCGCCGAGGAGGTGGAGAACCTGATCCTCATGCACCCCGCGGTGCAGAACGTGGCCTGCGTGCCCATGCCCGACGCGGCCATGGGCGAAAAGATGTGCGCCTTCGTGATCCTCAAGGCCGGCCAGACGCTGCACCTGAAGGAACTGGTGGGCTTCCTGCTGACCAAGGAGATCGCCAAGTTCAAGCTGCCCGAGCGACTGGAGGTCTTGCCCGACTTCCCTGTCTCGACCTTCGGCAAGGTGTCCAAGAAGGCCCTGGGCGAACTGGTCGCCCAGAAGCTGCAGGTCGAACAGACCTCCACCGCAGCCCACTGACCCCAACAACCAAGAGACACGCCATGCGCATCATCGACCTGCACTGCTACCCCGGCACCCCCACCTGGATCGAATCCCAAGGCCCGTACCCGGCCGAACTCGCCCGCTACTGGAAGCGCGACTGGGTGGGCAAGAGCGAAGAAGACGTGGTGGCCGAGTTCACTGGCGCGGGCGTCGAAGCCTGTCTCGTCGCACTCGACCTGGAGACCACCGTGGCCGCCCCGCCTTGCAACAACGAATACGTGCACGGCATGTGGAAGCGCCACCCGCAACGCATCATCCAGTGCTGGGGCGCGGTGGAGCCGGCCAAGGGCGAGATCGCGATGATCCAGGCCCGCAAGGCGATCCGGGAGCTGGGCTTCATCGGCTTCCACTTTCACCCCATCATGCAGCACTTCGCCGTGAGCGACCGCCGCTACTACCCGCTGTTCGAAGAGATCAACGCCATGGGCGCGGCGGTGATGGTGGACGTGGGCACGACGGGCATGGGCGCCGGCATGCCGGGCGGCAACGGCGCTCTGGTGCGCCACGCGCACCCCGAGCACATCGACCAGCTGGCGGCCGACTTCCCCAAGCTCAAGATCATCATGGCCCATCCCGGCTGGCCCTGGGTGGACGAAACCACCGCCGTCGCGTTGCACAAGGGCAATGTGTACTGGGAGATGTCGGGCTGGGCGCCCAAGCACTTCCCGGGCAACCTCAAGGTCGACATCCGCGGCCGCCTGCAGGACAAGATCATGTTCGGCAGCGACTACCCCAGCCTGCCCTATGAACGCATCCTGCGCGAGTGGGACGAGCTGGGCTACAAGCCCGAGGTGATGGAAAAGATCATGCACGGGAACGCCGAGCGCGTGCTGGGTCTGTGAGCATGGACGCCTATCTCTGCGATGGGGTGCGCACGCCGATCGGGCGCTACGGTGGTGCGCTCTCGTCGGTCCGCACCGACGATCTCGGCGCGATACCGATCCGTGCGCTGATGGCGCGCCATCCCGGTCTCGATCCGGCGCTGATCGACGAACTCATCTACGGCTGCGTCAACCAGGCCGGCGAGGACAACCGCAACGTGGCGCGCATGAGCGCGCTGCTCGCGGGCCTGCCGGTCGAGGTGCCGGCGGTCACGGTGAACCGGCTGTGCGGTTCGGGCCTGGAAGCCGTGGCGCAGGCGGCACGCGCGCTGCACACCGGCCAGGCCCAGCTCGCCATCGCAGGTGGCGTGGAGAGCATGAGCCGCGCGCCGCTGGTCATGCCCAAGCCCACGGCCGCGTTTTCGCGCCATGCCGAAATCCACGACTCCACCATCGGCTGGCGCTTCGTGAACCCGCGCATGGAGCAGATGCACGGCACCGACGCCATGGGCGAGACGGCCGAGAACGTGGCACGCGAACATGGCGTCTCGCGCGCCGACCAGGACGCGTTTGCGTTGCGCAGCCAGCAGCGCGCCACCGCTTCCATGCGCATGGGCGTGCTTGCTGAAGAAATCACGCCGGTCGACGTGCCGGGCCGCAAAGGCGCGATCACGCAGGTCACGAAAGACGAACACCCGCGCGCCGAGACCACCGCCGAAAGCCTGGCCGCCCTCAAACCCGCCTTCCGCAAGGACGGCACGGTCACCGCCGGCAACTCCTCGGGCGTGAACGACGGTGCGGCCGCCCTGCTGCTCGCCAATGAGTCCGCCGTGTCGCGGCATGGCCTGCGCCCGCTGGTGCGCATCGTCGGCTACGCCAGCGCCGGCATCGCGCCGCGCGTCATGGGTTTCGGCCCGGTGTCGGCGGTGCACAAGCTGCTGGCACAGACCGGCCTGCGGGTGCAGGACTTCGACGTGATCGAACTCAACGAAGCCTTCGCCGCGCAGGGCCTGGCTGTGACCCGCGCGCTCGGCCTGCCCGATGACGCGCCGCACGTGAACCCCAACGGCGGTGCCATTGCCTTCGGCCACCCCTTGGGCATGAGCGGTGCGCGTCTGGTGCTCACCGCTGCGCGACAGCTGCAGCGCACCGGTGGCCGCTACGGCCTGGTCACCATGTGCGTCGGCGTGGGCCAGGGCGTGGCCATGGCCATCGAACACCTTGGAGAAACCACATGACGGCTCCCCTGCTCATCACCCGCCGCGGCCACGTCGCGCTCATCACGCTCAACCGCCCCGAAACGCGCAACGCGCTCAGCGGCGAAGAGATGTTCGCGGCCTTCGAATCGCTGGTCGACGACCTCAACGCCGACCTGTCGGTGCGCGCCGCCGTGCTCACCGGCGCGGGCACGGCCTTCTGCTCTGGCGGCAACGTGGCCGAGATGCGCGACCGCATCGGCATGTTCGCGGGGTCGGCCGACGAGATCACCGAGCGCTACCGCCAGGGCATCCAGCGCATTCCGCGCGCGCTGACCCGGCTGCAGGTGCCATTGATCGCTGCGGTCAACGGCCCGGCGATTGGCGCCGGCAACGACCTGGCCTGCATGTGCGACCTGCGCATCGCGTCCACCACCGCGCGCTTTGCCGAAAGCTTCGTCAAGGTCGGCATCATCCCGGGTGACGGCGGCTGCTGGCTGCTGCCGCGTGTCATCGGCCATGCGCGCGCGGCCGAGATGGCACTGACCGGCGACCCCATCGACGCCGACGAAGCACAACGCATCGGTCTGGTCTCGCGTGTGGTCGCGCCAGAAGAGCTGTTGCCCGAAGCGTTGAAGCTGGCGGGACGCATCGCCGCCAACCCGCCGCAGGTGCTGCGCTGGACCAAACAGCTGTTGCAGCAGGCGCGCACTGGCACGCTGGACGAAGCGCTCGACGCCGCGGGGCGCCTGCAGGGTCTGGCGCACCACACGGCCGACCATGCGGAAGCGGTGGCAGCCTTCTTCGAAAAGCGCACGCCGGTGTTCAGCGGAGGCGATGCATGAGCCCCGTCGCCGACAGCCCACTTCTGGAGGAACGCCCGGCCGATGGCGTCGTGGTGCTGCGCATCCATCGGCCCGAGGTGCTCAATGCGCTCAACCTCGCGTTGCGCCGCGCGCTGGCCGAAGCCTTCCGGCGGCTCGACGCCGATCCTGCCGTGCGCGTGGTCGTTCTCGCAGGCGGCCCCAGGGCCTTCTGCGCTGGCGCCGACCTCGGCGAATATGTGGACGCCAGCCCCATCGATCTGCTGCAGCGCCGCCACGACCTGCTCTGGGGTGCCATCGCGGCCTGCAAGAAGCCGGTGATCGCCGCCGTGCGTGGCCATGCGCTGGGCGGCGGCTGCGAACTCGCGCTGCACGCAGACCTGATCCTGGCCGGGCGCAGCGCGCGCTTCGGTCAGCCCGAAGTCAAGGTCGGCATCATGCCGGGCGGCGGCGCGACGCAGAGGCTGACCCGCGCGCTGGGCAAGTTCGGCGCGATGAGGATGCTGCTGCTGGGCGAACCCGTTGACGCAGAGACCGCCGCCCGCATCGGCCTGGTGGCCGAGGTGCTGGACGACGAGGCAGTGGAAGCCCGTGCGATATCGATGGCGCAGCAACTATGCGAACTCCCGGCCCTCGCGCTGCGTCTGGTCAAGGAGTCGGTGCTGATGGCGATGGAAACGCCGCTGTCGGCCGGTCTGGAGTTCGAGCGCAATGCCTTCCAGACGTCGTTCGCGAGCCCCGACAAACACGAGGGCATGCGGGCCCGGCTGGACAAGCGCCCCGCGCACTTCAACCAGGGCTGACCACGGCTGAGGCGGCGCGGGCGCACCGGGGTCAGAACACCTCGGTGTCGACCTCGCTGTTGCCCTGCGCGTTGTAGCGCGAGCCGTGCACCGTGTGCTGGTTGATCAGAGCGTTCAGGCGCGCGATCACGTCGGCCGACAGAGACACTTTTGCAGCGCCGAGGTCGTCCAGCAGGTGGTCGACGCTGCGTGTGCCCGGGATCGGCAGGATGTCGTCGCCCTGGTGCAGCAGCCAGGCGATCGCCAGCTGCGACGGCGTGCACCCGACCTCGGCCGCCATGGCGTTGTAGGCCGGCAGCAGCGCCGCGTTCTTCGCGTGGTTCTCGGGCGAGAAGCGCGGCATGCTGCGGCGGATGTCCTTGGCATCCAGAGCGTTCACGTCCAGCGGGCTGCACAGGAAACCGCGCGCCACCGGGCTGAACGCCACGAAGCTCACCCCCAGCTCGCGGCAGGCCTGCAGCACCGCGATCTCCGGGTTTCGGGTCCAGAGCGAATATTCGGTCTGCAGCGCCGCGATGGGGTGCTCGGCGTGCGCCTTGCGCAGGGTCGAGGCCGAAACCTCGGACAGGCCGATGCTGCGGATCTTGCCTGCTCGCACCAGATCGCCCAGCGCACCCACGCTCTCTTCGATCGGCACCTGCTTGTCCCAGCGGTGCAGGTAATACAGATCGATCACCTCGGTCTGCAGACGCTGCAGGGCTTCGTCGCAGGTGGCCTTGATCGTGGCCGGATGGCCGTCGATCACACGCACCTTGACGCCCTCGGCGTTGGGCACACCGGTCATGCCGCACTTGCTGGCCAGCGTGAACTTCGCGCGGTGCTTCGACAGCACCTTGCCGACCACGGTCTCGCTCTGGCCGAAGCCATAAAGCGCAGCGGTGTCGAAGTGGGTGACGCCGTGGTCGAGCGCGGTCAGCAGCAGGCGCTCGGCCTCCTCGAAACTGGCCGGTGCGCCGTAGGCGTGGCAGATGTTCATGCAGCCCAGACCGATGGCGCCGACGCTGAAGGAACCGAGTTGTCGCTGTTGCATGGAATATTCCCTGGTAAAGATGGATTCAGAGCACCTGAAGGTCGCGCACGAAGATGACTTCGCAGGCGCCGGCGCCGGTGTCGTTGCGGGTGAGTGAACTGCGCCAGCGCCAGCCGTCGCCGGCACGGGCTTCGACCAGCCAGCCCTGGATGCGCACGACCTGCCCGGGCCGCACGTCCTTGATGCGGCCAGCGATCGCGCCGTCGGCCGGAATCATGTGCATGTTGGCGCTGGAGCGCTCGATCTCTTCGCGCGGAATCGGAAATTCATCGACGTGCCAGGCGTAGAAACGGCCGGCCTGGCTGATGCGGACCTTGTCGAGCACCGCGCTGTCGGACATGCGGCCCCAGCCCAGCGCCAGATCGACCGGGGAGAGCTCGGCTTCACGGTCTGTCCGGTAGGTCTCGCTCGCCAGGACCCGCGCCTCGATCCTGAAGTCCTGCAAGGGTTGCAGGGTGTAGCCCTTGAACGGGAACTCGGCCGCTCCCGCGTCGCTCTGCTGCGGCAAGGCGGCCGCCACGGCACCTGGCGCCCGGTGGACCGGGCGGCTGTGATAGGTCTGGTAGGCGCCAAAGCCGACCAGCGCAACAAAGGCGAGCGTTTTCCAGTTCATCCGCGAAGGATATCGCCGCCCGCCGTCCCCGGATCAGGCCAGCTGCTTTTCGAGGTTGTGCAGCACCTGGTAGCAGTTGAACACCTTGGCCACGCTGGAGTTCGGCTCGCGGCCTTCCTTGATCGCAGCGAAGAATTCGCGGTCCTGCAGCTCGATGCCGTTCATGGACACCGCCACCTTGCTCACGTCGATCTTCTCTTCCTTGCCAGTGAACAGGTCGTCGTAGCGCGCGAGGTAGGTCGCGGTGTCGCCGATGTAGCGGAAGAAGGTGCCCAGCGGCCCGTCGTTGTTGAAACTCAGGCTCAGCGTGCAGATGGCGCCGTTGGCGGCCTTGAGCTGGATGCTCATGTCCATCGCGATGCCCAGCACCGGATGGATCGGGCCCTGGATGGCGTTGGCCTGCACGATGGGGCTGTTGCACTGGTAGGCGAACAGGTCGACCGTGTGCGCGGCGTGGTGCCACAGCAGGTGGTCGGTCCAGCTGCGCGCCTGGCCCAGCGCGTTGGTGTTGGTGCGGCGGAAGAAGTAGGTCTGCACATCCATCTGCTGGATATTGAATTCGCCGGCCGTGATCTTCTGGTTCACGTACTGGTGGCTGGGGTTGAAGCGGCGGGTGTGGCCGCACATGGCGACCAGGCCGGTCTGCTTCTGCAGGGCCACCACTTCTTCCGCGCCCTTGAGGCTGTCGGCCAGCGGAATCTCCACCTGCACGTGCTTGCCGGCCTTCAGGCAGGCCAGGGTCTGCTCGGCGTGCATCTGCGTCGGTGTGCAGAGGATGACGGCGTCCACTTCCTTGAGCGCCAGGCTGTCTTCCAGCTTGGTGGTGATGTGGCCGATGCCGTACTTGTCGGCGACTTCCTTGGTCTTTTCCAGATCGCGGCTGATCAGCGAGACAACCTCTACGCCGTCGATGTTCTGGATGCCGTCCAGGTGCTTGATGCCGAAGGCGCCGGCGCCGGCGAGTGCGACTTTGATGGTCATGTCAGTTGTTCTCCAGGATGAGGTGGCCCACCGCCGTGTTGCTGGCGGGCACATGGTAGAAGCGGTGCTTCACGGTCGGCGCAGTACCCTGCACCTTGCCATCGACGATGTCGGACATGGCGCCGCGCGCGATCAGCCACATCACGAGCTCGATGCCTTCGCTGCCGGCTTCGCGCACGTAGTCGATGTGTGGCGTGTCGGCGCAGCCCACCGGGTCGGCGATCATCTTGTCAAGCCAGGCGTTGTCCCACTCGCGGTTGATCAGGCCGGCGCGCGCGCCCTGCAGCTGGTGGCTCATGCCGCCCGTGCCCCAGATGTGCACGTTCAGGTTGTCGTCGTAGCTCTCGACCGCCTTGCGAATGGCCTGGCCCAACATGAAGCAACGCTTGCCCGACGGCACGGGGTACTGCACCACGTTGACCGCGAACGGGATCACCGGGCAGGGCCAGGCGTCCTTCTTCGGATCGAGTTCGCCACACATGAGCGACAGTGGCACGGTCAGGCCGTGGTCCACGTCCATCTTGTTGACGATGGTGAGGTCGAAGTCCTGCTGGATCACGCTCTGCGCGATGTGCGAGGCCAGATCGGGGTGGCCGATCACCTTGGGCACCGGGCGCGGGCCCCAGCCCTCGTCGGCCGGCGTGAACTCGGCCGCCGTGCCGATGGCGAACGTCGGAATCATCTCCAGGCTGAAAGCCGTGGCGTGGTCGTTGTAGACGAGGAAGATGACGTCGGGCTTGTTGTCCTTCATCCACTGCTTGGAGAAGTCGTACCCCGCGAACAGCGGCTTCCAGTAGTCTTCTGTCGTCTTGCCCAGGTCCATGGCCGCGCCAATGGCGGGCACGTGCGACGTGAAAACGGATGCGGTGATCTTTGCCATGGTCATGCCTTCTTTCCTGCAGCGCCCTGGGGCTGGCGGTGTGCCTGTGCGTCGCCATCTTCGCCCACCACGCGGTTGCCTTCAACCGAGCGGCCGCCGTGGATCATCATGTTGCGGTATTCCTCTTCGGTCATGCCGGTCATGGAGCCCGCCATCTGCTGGAAGCTCTTGCCGTCGGTGGCGCCGATCTTGGCCAGGAAGTAGATGTTGCCGCCCGTGCGCATGCACCAGTTGAGGTCGCGCGCCAGCACGGCCTGTTTCTGCTCTTCCGTCATCGCCCACTCGTCGAGATAGGCGCGTTCGTCGGCCTTGAAGCGCTCGCGGTTGGCGGCCTTCATCAGCGACATGCAGAACTGGTTGAGCCAGTAGCCTTTGCGCGATTGTTCGGCATCAAAAATGATGGTGCCGGGCACGTCCAGATAGGGTTTGTTGAGGGACATATCAGACCTCCTCGGGCCAGTAGAGACGCATCGGGTTCGTCACCAGCAGCTTCTGTTGCAGCTCGGCGGTCGGCGCGATGTGCGGGATGAAGTCCACCAGCAAGCCGTCGTCGGGCATGTGGTCTTTCAGGTTGGGGTGCGGCCAGTCGGTGCCCCAGAGCACGCGGTCGGGGAACTGCTCGACGATGCGTTTCGCAAACGGGATCACGTCCGTGTAGGCGTTCTGCTCGCCGTCCAACGCCTTGGGGCCGGTGACCGACAGGCGCTCGGGGCAGCTCACCTTGCTCCACACGTTGGTGTGCTCGCGCATGAACTTCTCGAACAGCGCGAACTGCGGGCCGTCGACCGGCAGCGACACGTCCGGACGGCCCATGTGGTCCACCACTACCGTGGTGGGCAGCGCGGTGAAGAAGTCCCACAGCTCGGGCAGGTCCACGGCCTCGAAGTAGATGACCACGTGCCAGCCCAGCTTGTTGATGCGGCCGGCGATCTCGAGGAGCTCGTCCTTGGGCGTGAAGTCCACCAGGCGCTTGACGAAGTTGAAGCGCACACCGCGCACACCGGCGGCGTGCAGGGCCTGCAGTTCTTCGTCCGTCACCGAGCGCTTGACCGTGGCCACGCCACGCGCCTTGCCGCCAGAGGACAGGCAGGCATCGACCATGGCGCGGTTGTCGGCGCCGTGGCAGGTGGCCTGCACGATCACGTTGCGTGCGAAGCCCAGATGGTCGCGCAGTGCAAACAACTCATGCTTGCTCGCGTCGCACGGCGTGTACTTGCGCTCGGGTGCGTAGGGGAACTCGGCACCAGGACCGAACACATGGCAGTGCGCGTCGACCGCGCCCGCCGGCAGCTGGAAGCGGGGCTTGGACGGGCCGGTGTACCAGTCCATCCAGCCAGCGGTCTTGGTGAAGTCACCGGAAGTGGTCTTGCTCATGGTGGCTCCCTCAGTCGATGTATTTGAGACCGGCAGCGGCCAGCGGCTCGCGCATCTTGTACATGTCCAGGCCCAGCACGCCCGACGCCAGCTTGTCGCGCTTCTCGCCCTCGAAGCTTTCGCGCTTCTGCGCGGCGGCCAGGGTCTCCACCGCGCGGGCGGCGGGCACGCAGACCACGCCGTCGTCGTCGGCCACGATCACGTCGCCAGGCGTCACATAGGCCCCCGCGCACACGATGGGAATGTTCACCGAGCCAAGGGTCGCCTTGATGGTGCCCTTGGACGAGATGTGGCGGCTCCAGACCGGGAAGTTCATTTCCTTGAGTGTCTTCACGTCGCGCACACCGGCTTCGATGACCAGCGCACGGGCGCCGCGCGCCTGGAAGCTGGTGGCCAGCAGGTCGCCAAAGTATCCATCGCTGCACTCCGCCGTGACGGTGGCGATCACGATGTCGCCCGGCTGGATCTGCTCGGCCGCGACGTGCATCATCCAGTTGTCACCCGGCTGCAGCAGCACGGTCACGGCGGTTCCCGAGACCTGCACGCCGGTCTGGATCGGGCGCATGTAGGGTTTCAACAGGCCAACGCGGCCCATGGCTTCGTGCACCGTGGCCGAGCCCAGGGCGGCCAGGCCGTCGGCGGCTGCGCGGTCGGCGCGGTTGATGTTGCGGTAGACAACGCCCAGTTCGTACATGTTTGTTCTCCTCGGATCGGTGTGGGTTACTTGCCTGCGGCCTTGAGGCGGGCGTCCAGGCGCGGGAACACGCGGCGCGCGTTGCCTTCATAGACCTGGTAGCGCTGCTCGTCGCTGAGGTTGCCGGTGGCCTGTACGTAGCGCTTGGTGTCGTCGTAGTAGTTGCCGGTCTCGGGGTCGATGCCGCGCACGGCGCCGATCATTTCCGAGGCGAACAGGATGTTGCCCACCGGGATCACCTTGGTCAGCAGGTCGATGCCCGGCTGGTGGTAGACGCAAGTGTCGAAGAACACGTTGTTGAGCAGGTGGTCCTTGAGCAGGGGCTTCTTCATTTCCTGCGCCAGGCCACGGAAGCGGCCCCAGTGGTAAGGCACCGCGCCGCCGCCGTGCGGGATCACGAATTTCAGCGTCGGGAAGTCCTTGAACAGGTCGCCCTGGATCAGCTGCATGAAGGCCGTGGTGTCGGCATTCAGGTAGTGCGCGCCGGTGGTGTGGAAGCAGGCGTTGCAGCTGGTGCTGACGTGGATCATGGCGGGGATGTCGTACTCGACCATCTTCTCGTAGATGGGGTACCAGGACTTGTCGGTCAGCGGCGGGCTGGTCCAGTGGCCGCCCGACGGATCGGGGTTCAGGTTCAGGCCGACGTTGCCGTACTGCTCCACGCACTTGACCAGTTCGGGAATGCAGGTCGCGGGGTCCACGCCGGGGCTCTGCGGCAGCATGGCCGCCGGCACGAAGTGGTCGGGGAACAGCTGGCTGACGCGGTAGCAGAGTTCGTTGCAGATCGCAGCCCAGGTGGACGACACATTGAAGTCGCCGATGTGGTGGGCCATGAAGCTGGCGCGTGGGCTGAAGATGGTGATGTCCGAACCGCGCTCTTTCATCAGCTTGAGCTGGTTGGTCTCGATGGACTCGCGCAGTTCGTCGTCGCTGATCTGGAGGTCGGCGACCTTCGGCATGGCGGCCGGGTCCTTGATGCCGGCGATCTGCGCGTTGCGCCAGTTCTCCAGCGCCTTCGGGGCCGTGGTGTAGTGGCCGTGGCAGTCAATGATGAGAGGCTTCTGCAGGGACATGTCCGGTCTCCGTTCTGTGGGATGACCGGGATTCTGGGCACCACTCCAGCCAGAGACAAGTGTGATAGCCCTCTACCAGATATCGCAAAAACTCATGAACACAACAATCCATGCCGGGCTGTGATCGCTGAGAGATGCCCGCGCGACTGACCAGCCGTTGCTGGCACTGATAGATTGGCCGCACAACACCCACGAGGAGACACGCATGAACAACACCTTGCCTCGCCGGCGCCTGGGTCAGCGGATAGGCGTGGGCGCCCTGGCGCTGCTGGCCGTCCTGCCACTGGCCGCCTGGTCACAGACCTACCCCAGCCGCCCCATCCGGCTGGTGGTGCCATTCACGCCGGGCGGGAGCACCGACATCCTGGCGCGCGCCATCGGCCAGGAGCTGGGCAAAGCCTGGAACGCGACCGTGGTGATCGACAACGTGCCCGGGGCGGGCGGCGCGATCGGCGCCGAGAAAGTGGCCCGGGCCGCGCCCGACGGCTACACCCTGCTGATGGGCCACATCGGCACGCTGGCGGTCAACCCCAGCCTCTACACCAAGCTGCCCTACAGCCCGCTCAAGGACTTCGCGCCCGTGGCCTGGGTCGCCAACGTGCCCAACGTGCTGGTGCTGCACCCGTCGACGCCGGCGGGCACGATGAAGGACTTCGTCGCCTACGCGAAGTCCAATCCCGGACGGCTCAACTACGGCTCCGGCGGCAATGGCAGCGCGGCCAACCTGGCGACCGAATACCTCAAGCTGCGCGCCAACATCTCGCTGGTGCACATCCCCTACCGCGGCACAGCGCCAGCCGTGACCGACCTGGTGGCCGGCCAGACGCAGGTGCTGTTCACCGGCGTGCCCGCCGTGATCGGCCAGATCCGCAGCGGCCAGCTCAAGGCGCTAGCCGTGTCGGGCAAGCAGCGCGTCGATGCCCTGCCCGAGGTGCCGACGGTCAACGAGGCGCTGGGCCTCAAGGACTTCGAGGCCGACCAGTGGTACGGCGTGGTCGCTCCGACCGGCACGCCGGCCGACATCGTGGCCCGCCTCAATCAGGCCATCAACGCCGCGCTCAACTCGGCCGAGCTCAAGAAGCGCCTCAATGCCGAAGGCGCGGTCGCCAACCCGACCAGCCCGGAAGCCTTTGGCAAGTACATCGCGGCAGAAATCGAGCGCTGGCGGCCGGTCATCACCTCGGGCCGGGTGAAGGCAGACTGAAACCGACCAAATCCGGATATCCCGGATCGAGCTATCGCAGAGTGGAATAATCAGGTCTCCTCACCGGGACCTGCATGGACCTCAAGCAACTCGAATACTTCGTGCGCGTGGCGGAGCTGGGCAGCTTCACCAAGGCCGCGCTCGCGCTGGACGTGGCCCAGCCAGCGCTGTCGCGCCAGGTCCGCCTGCTCGAAGTGGAGCTGCGCCAGAACCTGCTGATCCGCAACGGCCGCGGCGCCACGCCCACCGAAGCCGGCAAGCTGCTGCTCGAACACGGACGCGGCATCCTGCACCAGGTCGAGCGCGCGCGCGAAGAGCTGGGTCGGGTGCGCGGTGCGCTGGCCGGCCGTGTGGCCATCGGCCTGCCCCCCAGTCTGTCCAGGGTAATGGCGGTGCCGCTGACACGTGCCTTCCGGGCGCAGCTGCCCGAGGCCAGCCTATCCATCAGCGAAGGCCTGTCGGCCACCATGCAGGAATGGCTGCACACCGGCCGGCTGGACATCGCCGTGCTCTACAACGCGACGCCAGCGCCCGACATCGAGATCACACCGCTGATGGAGGAAGAACTGGTGCTGGTTCAGCCCCGCCCGCCGGGCCTGGCGGAAGATCCGCCGCCGTCGCCGATTCCGCTGGCCGAGGTGGCGACCTTGCCGCTGGTGATCCCGAGCCGGCCCAATGCGATCCGCATGCATGTCGAGGCCGAAATGGCCGCCATCGGCTGCCGTCCAGCCGTCGGGCTGGAAATCGATGGCGTGTCGGCGATCCTCGACCTGGTCGCCGATGGTGCCGGCTCGGCGCTGCTCTCGCGCCACGCGGTCGCCTCGTCGATCCGGCCCTCGGCCTACCGCATGCGCCCGGTCGAACCGCGCCTGCGCACCCGCGTGAGTCTGGCGACCAGCTCGCAGCGGCCAGCCACACTGACCCAGCGCACGGCGCTCGGCCTCATTGCCGAGGTCTGCAGTGCCCTGGGGCTCTGAAGGAGCTGCTGCATAAAATGCAGCACTTTTCCAAGACGATGCGCCCTTCCCAAGCACCATGTTCACCCTGATTGCCGCCTTCGGAGCGACCTTCGGTGCGATGGCCCTGATGCTGTCCATCGCCGGACGGCTGTCGGCCGAAACGCTCGCCGTGGCCCTGCTGATCCTGGTGCTGGGGTTCATCGTCGTGCTGTTTTCGGCCGACAGCCTGCGCGCGCGCCCGGTCGGTGGCGCCAGCGGTTTCCAGCTGTTCACCCGCCACCAGGCACGCCGCTGGCCGCTGCCCGTGGTGCTGGTGTGTTCGCTGCTGGCGGTGGCCTATGTCGCCTTCCGGCCCCTGACGTCGACGCACGTGACCAATCCGCAGCCCTCTGGTGTGGCGACCGATGTGGTGAGCCCTCCCACCACCCCGAGCTCACCAGTCACTTCTGCACCTCCAGCCACGCCGGCGAACCCTGCACCGCCCCCAGCCGCGCCGCCAGCCGACGATTCCAGACAGGAGGTCACGGCCGCTGTCGAAGCCTGGCGCAGCGCATGGGCCGCGCGCGACGTGCAGCGCTACCTTGCCGCTTACGCTGCCGACTTCCGTCCCGCGGAAGGGACTTCCCACGAAGCCTGGGTATCGCAGCGCAAAGACCGGTTGCGCAATGCCCGCGGTCTGCGGGTGCTGGTCGAACAACTGGAAATTGGCATCGACGGGGACCGCGCCACCGTGCGTTTCCTGCAGCGCTACCGCGCCGGATCGCTGGACGACCGGGTGCGCAAGCGCCTGGTCTTCGTGCGCGGCGCCGATGGCTGGAAGATCAGCGAAGAAACCGTCGAGGCCCCCGGGAAGCCCTGATCCGGCGCCGAAAGAAGCCCAAGCTCAGGCCAGCCAGCCCGCGCTGTGGCGCAACACCCAGAGCAGCCCACTGAGGGTGAAGAACGAGGCCATCGTGCCCACCAGCAGGGCCGCGGATGCCAGTCCCTCGTGGCCCTGGCGCTGGGCCAGGATGGTGTAGATGCCCATGGTGGGCATGGCGCCGGTCAGCAGCAGTGCGACCTTCAGCGGCGTGTCGTCGATCGGCACCAGCCAGGTCATCACCGCCAGCATGCACAGCGGGTGCAGCACCAGCTTGCCGATGTCGATCTGCGCCACCGCCGATTTCAGGCCATGCAACTGCAGCCCGACCAGGCTGCCACCGATCACGAACAGCGAGAGCGCGCTGCTGGCATGGGCGAACAGGGTCACGGTGCGCGACACCGGCGAGGGCATGTGCAACCCCAGCGCCGACACCATGAAGCCGGCGACGATGGCGATGATCAGCGGGTTGCGCACCAGCCCCTGCAGGGTCTGCACGATCAGCTTGTGCCAGTGGCCCGGTTCGTGTCGGTCCAGGTCGGCCAGCGCCAGCAGGACCGGTATCACGACCAGGTTCTCGACCACCATGTTCAGCGCCAGCGCCACGCCCGCGACCGGTGCACCCAGCGTCAGCAGCAGCACCGGATACCCGACGTAGCCGCTGTTGGGACAGGACATGCCCATGGCCATGATGGCCGACCGGCTCATGCTCTCGCCGCGCAGTTTGTGAAACCAGAAGGTGGCAGCGCTCAGCAGGAACAGGCTGCCCAGCGCATAGGCCAGCAGATAGCGGCCGTTGAAGATCTCGCCGACGCTGCGCTGCGACAGCGCATTGAACAGCAACGCGGGCAGCGCAAGGTTGATCACGAACTTGCCGAACACGCGCATGTCGCCGCGCTCGAACAGGCCACGCCGGGTCGCCAGGTAGCCCAGGGCAATGCAGAGGTAGATCGGGCCGGTGATGGCCAGGATGTCGAACATGGGCGCTGTCGGTGTCAGTCGTCGTTGGCGGCCGGTCCACGGGCCGCCAGCAGCCGGTCGGCGTAGCCCTGCCAGGAAGGGTTCTGGCCCAGTCCGGTGAAGTGTCCGGCGCGGGCCTGCGCGGCCATCCAGTCGTGCTTCTGCGCAATCGCGGCGGCCATGAAGGGTTCTAAGCCTGCCTCGCGCACGGTGTTGGCCACTTCGCGCATCTCTTCGGCGCGGCGCTTGCCGTGCTGCGCGACGCGGCTGAAGAAATAGGCACCCTGCTTCGTCCAGTCGATGCCGGGGAAGGTCTCCTGCAGCGTTGCGACCATGGCGTCTTCCACGCCGTAGTGCCGCGCGGTCGTGTAGCTCTCCAGCACCAGCGCCTCCAGCCCCTTGATCATCACGCTGCGGCACATCTTGGTGGCCGAGGCGATGCCGAGCTGTTCGCTCGCGACCTTGGCGTCCATGCCCAGCGCCGCCAGCACCGGCTGCAGCCGCACGGCATGCGCGCCGCCGATCAGCATGGGCACGCGGATGCCATAGGGCGGCACCGAGGTCATCACGCCGGCCTCGACGTAGTGCGCGCCAGCCGCATCGATCAGCGCGGCGGCTTTCTGCTTGGTGCCTGGTGAGGCGGAGTTCAGGTCGAGGAACACGCTGCCCGGCCGGATGTGCGGCGCCGCCGCTTCGGCGACCGCCAGCGTATTGCTGGCCGTCACCGCCGAAATCACGAGATTCGCCTGCGCGCACAACGCCGCAGCACCGTCGCACGCCACGACACCAGCCGCGGCAGCATGGGCGAGCGCCTCGTCACGCAGCGACGGATCGGCGAACTTCAGATCCCAGGCGCCGGTCCAGGCTGCCTTCTCCATCAGGCCGGCGGTGAATGTCCGGCCCACCTCGCCGTAGCCGATCAGGCCGATGCGCAGTTCATCCATGCCGCACCCCGCTCACTGTTTGGGAATGCCTGCTTTTTCGATCACCGCGCCCCAGCGCTTGATGTCGGCGGCCAGCAGCTGCATGGCTTCGTCGGGTGTGCTGTTGTCGGCATCGATGTTGAGGTCTGCAAGCTTCTTCTTCACCTCCGGCTTGGCGAGTGCGGCGACGATGTCCTTGTTGAGCCGGTCGATCACGGCACGCGGTGTCTTGCCCGGCACCGCGAGCGCGTTCCACGACGAGGCCTGGAAGCCCTTGACACCCGCCTCTACCGCGGTCGGCACGTCCGGCAACATGCTCGAACGTTTCTTGCCAGTCACGGCCAGCGCGCGGAAGGCACCACCCTTGATCTGAGTGAGCGCGGGGCCGAGGATCTCGACACCCACGTCCACCTGCTTGCCGCGCAGCGCGCCGATCAGCTCCGGCGTGGCCTTGAAGGGCACGATCTGCGCGTCGATGTCGGCACTGGACTTGAACAGCTCGGCCGCCAGGTTCTGCGTGCTGCCGATGTTGATGCTGCCGATGTTGAGCTTGTTGGGGTTGGACTTCGCAAACGCCACCAGCTCGCCCAGCGTCTTGTAGGGCGAGTCGGCCGGCACCAGCACGGCGAGGTCAAACGTCCCGAGCGTCGACACCGGTGCCAGGTCCTTGAGCGTGTCATACGGCAGGCTCTTGAACAGGCTGGCGGTCACGGCGGTACCGTTGGACATCAGGAACAGCGTGTGGCCATCGGGCTCGGCACGCGCCACGGTCTCGGCCGCCACCACGCCACCAGCGCCCGGCTTGTTCTCGATGGTGACCGGCTGCCCCAGCGACTGACTCAGTTCGGCACCGACGATGCGGGCCGTGAGGTCGCCCGCACCACCGGCCGCAAAGGGCACCACGATGCGCAGGGGCTTGCTCGGGAAGCTCTGGGCCGAAGCCAGGCCCGACAAGCCCAGCATCGTCAGGGCAATACCGGCCGACAGCAGGGCGCGGCGGAAACGGGACGGATGCGGTGCCATGGAATGTCTCCTCGGTTTTTGTGGTGCACGGACGACGACTGTAGTGAACAGAAAAAGGGCCTGCAATCGCTCGCAGGCCCTTTCAGATATGCCCGAAAGTGATGGATGCCGGGCGGCTGGTCGCGGACTAGTTTCCGACGAACTGGACCAACCAGAGCGAAATCGACGGGAACAGTAGCAACAGCGTGGTGCGGACGACGTCGCTCATCAGGAACGGCATCACACCCTTGTAGCTCTCGCTGATCGGCACGTCCTTGGCCATGCCGTTGACCACGTAGACGTTCAGCCCCACCGGCGGCGCCAGCAGACCGAAGCCCACCGTCATCAGCACCATGATGCCGAACCAGATGGCGGTCATTTCCTTGGTCATGCCGAAGTCCATGCCCATGATCATCGGGAAGAAGATCGGGATGGTCAGCAGGATCATGGACAGCTCGTCCATCACCGCGCCCAGCACCACGTAGAACAGCAGGATCGCCGTCACGACCATGAGGGGCGACAGGCCCCAGCCATTGACGACCTCGGCCAGCATGGCGGGCACCTGGGTCAGCGCCAGCGACGAGTTCATCAGGTCGGCGCCGATGAAGATCATGAAGATCATGGCGCTGGCTTCGGCGGTCGAGAAGAAACACTGCTTGACCTTGGCCCAGGTCAGTTCGCGCTTGAGCAGGGCCGCAACGAAGGTCGCTGCCGCACCGACGCCCGCACCTTCGGTGGGGGTGAACAGGCCGCCATAGATGCCGCCAAACACGATGGCAAACACGACCGCGATCGGTGCCACGCCGAGCGCCATCTTGGCGCTGAGCTTGGGCTGGCTTTCGTCGTCGTGGTCGGGCGCCTGGCCAGGCACCACGCGCACGTAGATCGCGATCGCGATGAGGTAGCCGGTCATGGCAATGACACCGGGCACCATCGCGGCGGCGAACAGCTTGGCGATGTTCTGCTCGGTCAGGATGGCGTAGATCACCAGCGGCACCGATGGCGGAATCAGGATGCCCAGCGTGCCCCCGGCGGCCAGCGTACCGGTCGAGAGGCGGCCTGAGTAGCCGTGGCGCTTCATCTCGGGCAACGCCACCGAGGTGATCGTCGCAGCCGTGGCCACCGACGAACCGCAAATCGCACCGAACGCCGCGCTGGCCACCACGGCGGCCATCGCCAGGCCACCCTTGAAGCGACCCATGAGCGCGGCCGCCACTTCGAACAAGGCCTTGGAAATGCCACCCTGCGTGGCGAAGTTGCCCATCAGGATGAACAGCGGAATCACCGACAGGTCGTAGCTCGCGAAGCGGGCATAGACCATGCCGTTGAGGTTGTTGGAGAACGGCAGCCAGCCCACCTGGGTCAGATAGCCGAACACGCCGGCCGCGAACATCGAGACGGCAATCGGCACCCGCAGGGCCATCAGGACCAGCATGACGCCGAAGATGGCGCCCGCCATGGAAATCGAACTCATTGCGCTTGCTCCTCGAAGTCGCCGATGAAGGCCTGGTACAAGGCAATGAGACCGGTCAGGCAGAGGGGGGGAACGATCGAGGTGTAGGCGATCCACTCGGGAAAGCCCAGCATCATGGTCGTGGTCTGGGAACTGTAGGCATTCATGGCGCCGACGCCCGTGCGCCAGGCCAGCAGGATCATCATGCCGGCCATCACCAGGGCACCGAAGCGGTCCAGCTGGCCGTTGATGCGCTCGGGCACCTTGGCGGTGAAGAAGTCCACGATGATGTTGCCGCGCCGGAGCTGGCACCAGGGCATGAACAGCGCCACCGCCGCACCGGCGGTCACCGCCGTCAGCTCGTAGTCGCCGAGCAAGGTGGCGCCGGTGGTGTTGCGGCCGATCAGGCTGGCACAGGTCACCAGCGTGATGGCGGTCATCAGCACACCCGCCAGGATGGCACAAAGCCGTGCCAGGGCAGAGAGGATTTTCAAACGATCACCTTGAGGGGTATTGGAGCGAAACGGGGCGGACTATAGCCGGAAGTTACGGATTGTGAAACCCGTTCAACCCATCGAAATCCCGGAGAGGTTCCGGCGACAGGTCCGCCGCCGGATCACTTGTTGTACTTCGCGATCAGGGCACGGGCTTCGGACGCGAGTTTGGCACCATCGATGCCCTTGGCCTTGACTTCGTTGACCCAGTCGGTCTCGACCGTCGAGGCCGTGCGGCGCCAGCGCTGCACTTCCGCCAGTTCCAGTTCGGTGATCTTGTTGCCCGCCTTGGTGGCGATTTCGCGGCCGGCCTTGTCGCCGTCGTCCATGGCTTTGCCGAACATGGCGGCAGCCACCTGGCCGGAGTTGTTGTCGATCACCTTCTTGAGATCGGGCGGCAGCTTGTCGTAGGAGGCCTTGTTCATCGAGAACGCGAAGGTCTGGGTGTACAGGCCTTCCTTGCCGGCGAAGGTGGTGTGGTTCTTCACCAGCTCATGCACCTTCAGCGAAGGCACCACTTCCCAGGGAATGGTCGTGCCGTCGATCGTGCCCTTGGACAGCGCGTCGGTCACCGCCGGCACCGGCATGCCCACTGGCGTCGCGCCCAGCTTGGTCAGCATGTTGTTGATGATGCGCGAGCCGCCGCGGATCTTCATGCCGCGCAGGCTTTCCAGACCAACCACGGGCTGCTTGGTGTGGAACAGGCCGGGGCCGTGGGTGTGCACGGCGATCAGCTTGACGTCCTTGAACTCGTCGGCCGCGAACTTCTCGACATATTCCTGCAGCGCCTTGGACGACGACTCGCCCGAGCTGCTCATGAACGGCAGCTCGAACACTTCGGTCTTGGGGAAACGGCCGGGTGTATAGCCCAGCACCGTCCAGGTGATGTCGACCACGCCGTCCTTGGCCTGGTCGAACAGCTGCGGAGGCGCGCCACCCAGCTGCATGGCGTTGAAGATCTGGACCTTGATCTTGCCCCCCGATTCGGCTTCGACTTTCTGCGCCCAGGGCACGATGGCGCGGGCGGGGATGGTGGCCTGTGCCGGCAGCATCTGGTGCAGGCGCAGCGTGACAGTCTGGGCCTGGGCAGGCACGGCCGCCAGGGCGGACAGGGCAGCCAGTGTGGCAAGCAGACTGCGGCGAACGGAACGGTAGGTCATGGAGGTCTCCTTCAGGTGTTCAACACGGTATTGCCCGGACGGGGCATGGACCACAAGTGAGTGCAGTGCGACTGTCCGGGCTTCTTCCCTTTTTGAAAAGCGGCATTACCCACATTCAGCTATGCAAGTCTGCTCTGTCGGTATTTACCCTAAGTGCAACAGAACGGTCAGGCAAGGCCCAGCAGGCGCACGGCATTGCCCTTGAGGATGCCGGGCATGACTTCGGGCTTGAACCCGGCAACCTCGAAGTCCTTCATCCAGCGCTCGGGCGTGATCAGCGGGTAGTCGCTGCCGAACAGGATGCGGTCCTTGAGCAGCGTGTTGGCGTACTGCACCAGCTGCTTGGGGAAGTACTTCGGGCTCCAGCCCGAGAGGTCGATCCAGACGTTGGGCTTGTGCGTGGCGACCGACAGCGCCTCGTCCTGCCAGGGGAAGCTGGGGTGGGCCATGACGATCTGCATGTCGGGGAAATCGATCGCCACGTCGTCCAGGTGCATGGGGTTGCTGTACTCCAGCCGCAGGCCGCCACCGCAGCGCATGCCGCTGCCGATGCCGCTGTGGCCGGTGTGGAAGATCGCCGGCATCTTGTGCGCGTTGATCACCTCATAGATCGGCCAGGCCATCTTGTCGTAGGGGTGATAGCCCTGCACCGTCGGGTGGAACTTGAAGCCCCTGATGCCCTCTTCCTTGATCAGGCGCTCGGCTTCGCGCGCGCCCATCTTTCCCTTGTGCGGGTCGATGCTGGCGAACGCCATCATCATGTCGCTGTTCTCGCGCGCCGCCTTGGCAATCTCCTCGTTGGGAATGCGGCGGCGGCCCAGCTTGGACTCGCTGTCGACGGTGAACATCACCAGACCGATCTTGCGTTCGCGGTAGTAGGCGACGGTCTCTTCGATGGTCGGGCGGCGGTTGCTGCCGAAGTACTTGTCGGCGGCGCGGTCGTACTCTTCGCCATAGTTGTCGAACGGGTTCCAGCAGCTCACTTCGGCGTGGGTGTGGATGTCGATGGCGATCAGGTTCTGGTGGTCCATGGTGTCTCCTGACAAGGGTCGGTACTAGGGGTAAATCCGGGGGTATCCGGGCCGGGTTTCGCTTGATTTGGTTATTGTTTATAACAATAATTCGAACACCCAACAAGCACGAAAACCCGCACCACCATGACCACCCAGCACCCCGATCTGAGCGTCCGCCTGCACGGCGAACAACAGGAAGTCGCGATCGTCACCCTGACCCGTCCGGCCAAGCGCAACGCGCTGAACGACGGCCTGATTCTCGCGATCCGCGACGCCTTCCAGAACCTGCCCGCCAGCGTGAAGGCGGCCGTCATCGACGGCGAAGGCGAACACTTCTGTGCCGGTCTCGACCTGTCGGAGCTGAGCGAACGCGACGCCGCCGAGGGCGTGTTCCATTCGCGCATGTGGCATGCCGCGCTGGACTGCGTCGAGAAGGGCACGGTGCCCGTGATCGCGGCGCTGCACGGCGCGGTGGTCGGCGGCGGCCTGGAGCTGGCCAGCGCCTGCCACATCCGCGTGGCCGACGAGTCGACCTTCTACGCCCTGCCCGAGGGAACGCGCGGCATCTTCGTCGGCGGCGGCGGCGCGGTGCGCGTGCCCAAGCTGATCGGCGCCGCGCGCATGACCGACATGATGCTCACCGGCCGCGTCTACAACGCTGCCGACGGCGAGCGCGTCGGCCTGGCGCAGTACCTGGTGCCCACCGGCACCGCGCGGGACAAGGCCATCGAGCTGGCCACGCGCATCGCCACCAACGCACGCATGACCAACTTCGCGCTGATGCACGCCCTGCCCCGTATTGCCGAACAACCCGCCGACCACGGCCTGTTCACCGAAGCCCTGATGGCCTCGATCGCGCAAAGCGCGCCAGAAGCCAAGGAGCGCGTGCGTGCGTTCCTGCAGGGCAAAGCTGCCAAGGTGCAGAAGGGGTGACCCCCGCGCCGCCTTCGACACCACCCCCTTGAAAAGGGGGCGATGCCAGAGGCCCGGCAAAGCCGGCTCCTCGGCATCCTTGGACAAAAGACACGATTGGAGACAAGCATGACCACAGCGAAATACCGCCCCCTGAAGTTCGGTGTCACCCGCGCCACGCTGCGCGACGGGGAGACCGGCGTGCACTACCTGCGCGCCGACCAGGAACTCGGACCGTTCCCCGAGCGACTGACCGACCGCCTGGTGCACTGGGCGAAAGAGCGCCCTGACCAGACCCTGTTTGCACGCCGCATGAAGAACGCCGACGGCAGCAGCGGCGACTGGAAGCACATCACGTTCGCACAGGCGCTGGATGCCGCGCGCCGCATCGGCCAGGGCCTGCTCAACCGCGGCCTGTCGGCCGAGCGCCCGGTGCTGATCCTCAGCGAAAACGACCTCGAACACGCCCTGCTCGCCCTGGGCTGCCTGTACGCCGGCGTCGCCTACTGCCCGACCTCGCCGGCCTACTCGCTGATCAGCCAGGACTTCGACAAGCTCAAGCACGTCATCAAGACGCTGACGCCCGGCATGGTGTTTGCCAGCGACGCGCTGCGCTACAGCCGCGCCATGCTCGCAACCGTCGCTGAAGATGTCGAGCTGGTCACCACGCACGGCACCATTCCCGGCCGGGACACCACTTCGTTCGGTGCCCTGATGGCGACCGAGCCGACCCCCGCTGTCGACGCCGCCATGGCCGCCACCGGCCCCGACACCATTGCCAAGTTCCTCTTCACCTCGGGTTCGACCAAGATGCCCAAGGCCGTGATCAACACGCAGCGCCTGTGGTGCGCCAACCAGGCGCAGATGACGGCCTCGATGCCGGTGCTGGCCGAGAAAGACCTGGTGCTGGTGGACTGGCTGCCCTGGAACCATACCTTCGGCGGCAACCACAACTTCGGCATGGTGATCTACCACGGCGGCACGCTCTACATCGACGACGGCAAGCCCACGCCGGCCCTGATGCACGAGACGCTGCGCAACCTGCGCGAAATCTCGCCCACGGTCTACTTCAACGTGCCGACCGGCTTCGAAGCGATCGCCAACGCGATGCAGACCGACGACCTGCTGCGCAAGACCCTGCTGGCCAAGGTCAACATGTTCTTCTACGCCGGCGCTGCCCTCGCACAGCCGATCTGGGACAGCCTGTTCGAGAGCCAGGAACGCGAAATTGGCGAACGCGTCGTGATGACCACCGGCCTGGGCATGACCGAGTCCGGGCCGTTCGGCATCTTCGTGACCAACCCGAACGTCAAGGCCGGCGACCTGGGCCTGCCGACACCCGGCCTGGAGCTCAAGCTGGTCGACATGCAGGGCAAGACCGAGGTCCGCTACAAGGGCCCGAACATCACGCCGGGCTACTGGCGCCAGTCTGACGAGACCGCCGACGCATTCGACGAAGAAGGCTTCTTCAAGACCGGCGACGCGGTCAAGTGGATCGACGAGACCGACGTGCACCAGGGCCTGAAGTTCGACGGCCGCATCGCCGAAGACTTCAAGCTCGCCACCGGCACTTTCGTGAGTGTCGGCCCGCTGCGCGGCAAGATCATCGCGGCCGGTGCGCCCTACATCCAGGACGTGGTGCTCACAGGCCTGAACATGAAGGAAGTCGGCGCCATGGTGTTCCCGACCGCGGCCGTGCGCCAGCTGGCCGGCCTGCCGGCCGACGCCTCGATGCACGATGTGCTCGACGCACCGGGCGTGCTGGCCCAGTTCCAGAAGATCGTGGACGAGCTCTCGCGCAACTCGACCGGCTCGGCCAACCGCATCGCCCGCCTCTGCCTGCTGGCCGATCCGCCGACCATCGACCGCGGCGAGATCACCGACAAGGGTTCGATCAACCAGCGCTCCGTGCTCTCGCACCGCGCCGACACGGTGGCCAAGTTGCACAGCGACGGGCTGCGGTTCATCATCAAGCCGACCGCCTGAGGAGACGCCCATGACCCGCAAAGGCTTCTTCAACGCATTCGCCGATGTGGTGATCCTCGACGGCGTGCGCACGCCGATGGTGGACTACTGCGGTGCGCTCGGCCACCTCTCGCCGACCGACCTGGGCATCAAGGCCGCCCGCGAAGCGCTCAAGCGCGCGGGCGTGGCCGGCAGCGAGATCGGTTCGGTCGTGACCGGCAACATGGCGCCCGGCGACTTCGACCAGTTCTTCCTGCCGCGCCACATCGGCCTGTACGCCGGCGTGCCGGTGGAGGTGCCGGCCATCATGGCGCAGCGCATCTGCGGCACCGGCTTCGAGCTGTTCCGCCAGGCCGGGGAACACATCCAGGGCGGTGCGGCCGATGTGGCGCTGGTCGTCGGCACCGAGAGCATGACGCGCAACCCGATCGCCGCCTTTGACCACCGCACCGGTTTCAAGCTCGGCGCGCCGGTGGGCTTCAAGGACTACATGTGGGAGGCGCTGAAGGACCCGGCGGCCGGCATCAACATGATCCAGACCGCCGAGAACCTCGCGAAGAAATACGGCATCACGCGCGATGAGGTCGACGCGTTCGCCTCGTCGTCGTTTGCCAAGGCCGTTGCCGCGCAGGAAAGCGGCTTCCTGGCCGGCGAGATCGTGCCGGTCATCAGCGAGAAGTTCGAGATCGAGGGCTACAAGCCGCGCGGCATCCGCCTGCAGGGCAAGGTCACCGAGGTCACGACCGATACCCACCCGCGCATTTCGCCCATCGAGGTTTTGGCCAAGCTCAAGCCGGTGTTCGAGAACGGCGTGCAGACCGGCGGCAACAGCTCGGCCCTGGTCGACGCAGCGGCGGCCTGTGTGGTCAGCTCCGGCGCCTACGCAACAGCCCAGGGAAGGAAGCCGCTGGCGCGCTTGGTCGCCGCAGCCGCCGTGGGCGTACCGCCCGAGATCATGGGCATCGGACCGGCGCCCGCCATCCGCCTGCTGCTGGAACGCACCGGCCTCAAGCTCGACGACATCGCGCGCTTCGAAGTCAACGAAGCCCAGGGCGCGCAGACCCTCGCGGTCGCGAAGGAACTGGGCATGGACATTGGCAGGCTCAATGTCAACGGCGGCGCCATCGCGCTGGGCCATCCGCTGGCCACCACCGGCGTGCGCCTGACGCTGACGCTGGCGCGTGAACTGCAGCGCAGTGGCAAGAAGTACGGCATTTCCAGCGCCTGTGTGGGCGGTGGCCAGGGCATTGCCCTCCTCATTGAAAACCTGGAAGGAAACTGAGATGAACATTCAAGGACATGCTGCGCTCGTCACCGGCGGCGGCTCCGGCCTCGGCGAGGCCACGGCCCGCGAGCTGGCCCGCCTGGGCGCCAAGGTCGCGGTGCTCGACCTCAACCTCGAGAACGCCCAGCGCGTCGCCAAGGACATCGGCGGCGTGGCGGTGCAATGCAATGTGTCTGACCCGGACAGCATGCAGGCCGCCGTCGACGCGGCCGCCGCGGCCCATGGTCCGGCCCGCATCCTGATGCAGATCGCCGGCATCGGCAGCGCCAAGCGCGTGGTCGGCAAGGACGGCAACGCCGCGCCGCTGGCCGACTTTGCCCGCGTCATCAACGTCAATCTGATCGGCACATACAACGCGGCCCGCCTGTTCGCCGCGGCCTGCGCCAAGCTGGACCCGATGGAAGACGGCGAGCGCGGCGTGATGGTGTTCACCGCCAGCGTCGCCGCCTTCGACGGCCAGGTCGGCCAACAGGCCTACAGCGCCTCCAAGGCTGGCGTGGCCGGCATGACGCTGCCGATGGCGCGCGACCTCGCGCAGCACGGCATCCGCGTCTGCACCATCGCCCCCGGCCTGTTCGCCACGCCGCTGATGAAGGAACTGCCCGAACCCGTGCAGGAATCGCTGGCCAAGAGCATTCCCTTCCCCAACCGCCTGGGCAAGCCCGAGGAGTTCGCGGAGCTGGCGGCACACATCGTCAGCAACGGCCACCTCAACGGCGAAGTCATCCGTCTCGACGGCGCCCTGCGCATGGCTCCCCGCTGAACGACACACCATGAGCAAAACCGTTGTTTACGAGGTGGAAGTGATGTTCGGCGACTGCGATCCCGCCGGCATCGTTTTCTTCCCCAACTTCAGCAAGTGGATGGACGCCTCGTCGCTGAACTTCTTCGTGCAGTGCGGCGTACCGCCCTGGCGCGAACTGGTGAAGACGACGGGGATCATCGGCACACCGCTGCTGGAGATCCACACCAAATTCATGAAGCCCGCCACCTACGGCGAGCGCCTGCAGATCCACACCAGCGTCACCGAGTGGCGCGAAAAAGTGCTGATCCACAAACACATCGTCAAGCGCGGCGACACCGTGCTGTGCGAGGGCGAAGAGACCCGCGCGTTCTGCATGCGCGACCCGGAGAACCCGGACCGCATCAAGGCGATCCCGATCCCGGACGACATCCGGGCCAAGTGTTCCTGACCCCATCCACCGTTTTCCGTTCCCTGTTCCCGTTCCACCCCTAGGAGACATCGCATGAAAGCCCTCAAGACCCTGGTTGCCGCCGCCGTCACCCTGCTCGCCGCTGGCGCCGCCCAAGCCGACATCAACATCGGCGTCAGCCTCGCGCTGACCGGCCCCGGCTCCGGCCTGGGCATCCCGATGCAGAACCAGTTCAAGCTGTTCCCCAAGACCATCGGCGGCGAGAAGGTCAACCTGATCGTGCTGGACGACGCCACCGACCCGGGCAAGGGTGCCGCCAATGCGCGCCGCTTCGTGACCGAAGACAAGGTCGACATGATCATCGGCTCGTGCATCACCGCCGTCGCCGCCGCCATGACCGACATCGCCAGCGAAGCCGGCACCGTGCAGCTGGCCGCCTCGCCCGTGGGCGTGCCCGCCGGCAAGGACAAGTGGATGTTCCGCCTGCCGCAGTCCAACACCGTCATGGGCCACGCCGTGGTCGAAGACATGAAGGAAAAGGGCATCAAGACCATCGGCTTCCTGGGCTACACCGACGCCTACGGCGAACAGTGGCTCAAGGAACTCACGCCCCAGCTGGACAAGGCCGGCATCAAGATCGTCGCGACCGAGCGTTTCGCGCGCACAGACACCAGCGTCACCCCACAGGCCCTGAAGATCACCTCGGCCAACCCCGACGCGGTGCTGGTCGTGGCCTCGGGCTCCGGCGCCGCCATGCCCCAGATGGCCATCGTCGAGCGCGGCTTCAAGGGAAAGATCTACCAGACCCACGCTGCGGCCACGCAGGATCTGATGCGCGTTGGCGGCAAGGCCGTCGAAGGCACCCTGGTGGTCTCCGGCCCGGCCGTGATCGCCGAGCAGCTGCCCGACAAGCACCCGTCCAAGGCGGTCGCGATCGACTTCGTGCAGAAGTACGAGAAGGCCTACGGCCCGAATTCGCGCAACCAGTTCGCCGGCCACGCCTACGACGCCCAGATCGTGCTGGAAAAGATCGTGCCCGTGGCGCTGAAGAAGGCCAAGCCGGGCACGCCCGAGTTCCGCGCCGCCCTGCGTGACGCCATGGAAACCATGGGCCGCACCGTGTTCTCGCACGGCGTGATGAACTGGACTGCCGCCGACCACTGGGGCTATACGCTGGAAACCGGCGTGATGCTCAAGGTCGTGGACGGGAAGTTCAAAGCCGACTGACACCCCCCGCGTCGCCTTCGGCGCCTCCCCCCTCTCTCTCGCCTTCGGCGGGAGGGGGGCGACACCAGCGGCCCGGCCAAGCCGGTTCCGCGGTGTCCCTGGCTTTGTGAGCGCTTCTTCTTTCGCAGAAGGTAAATATGGACTTTTCAATCGCCAGCATTCTTGCGCTGGACGGCCTGACCAACGGCGCTGTCTATGCCCTGCTGGGCCTGGCGACGGTGCTTGTGTTCACCGTCACCCGGGTCATCTTCATTCCGCAGGGCGAGTTCGTCGCCTACGGCGCGCTCACGCTGGCCATGATGCAGGCCGGCAAGACCCCGGGCACCGTGTGGCTGCTGCTGATCCTGGCGGTGGTCGCGTCGCTGATGGAGCTGGTCGAACGCTGGCGCCACCATGGCCAGCCGCTGCGCGCACTGCGCTCGGCGGCCAAGACGCTGGTGCCTCCGGTGGTGGTCGCGCTGGTCAGCATCTGGGCCGCGCCGCAGCAGTTCCCGATGTGGGCACAGGCCGCCCTGAGCCTGGCGATCGTCACTGCCTTCGGCCCGCTGGTCTACCGCGTGGCCTACCAGTCGCTGGAAAGCGCGACGCCGCTGGTGCTGCTGATCGTGTCGGTCGGCGTGCACTTTGCCATGACCGGCCTGGGTCTGCTGTTCTTCGGCGCCGAAGGTTTCCGCAACCCGCCTTTCTGGGACTACCGGCTGGAACTCGGCCCGGTCGCACTGTCCGGCCAGACCATCGTGATCGCGCTGTGCTCGCTCGCGCTGATCGTGATGCTTTACCTGTATTTCGAACGCTCGCTGCGCGGCAAGGCGCTGCGCGCGACCGCGGTCAACCGCACCGGTGCGCGCCTGATGGGCATCTCGACCCACGCCTCCGGCCAGCTGACCTTCACCATGGCGGCCTTCATCGGCGCGCTCTCGGGCCTGCTGATCGGCCCCACCACCACCGTGTTCTACGACTCGGGCTTCCTGATCGGCCTCAAGGGCTTCGTGGCGGCCGTGGTCGCCGGCCTGTCGAGTTACCCCGGCGCGCTGCTGGGCGCGCTGTTTGTCGGTCTGGTCGAGTCGTTCGGCTCGTTCTGGGCCAGCGCGTTCAAGGAGGTCATCGTGTTCACGCTGATCCTGCCGGTGCTGCTCGTGCGTTCGCTGGGCAGCAGCCATTCCGACGAGGACCACTGACATGGACATCCGCAAAACCGGCCTGCTGGCCCTCATCGCCGCCGTGCCGCTGATCGCGGTGCTGCCACTGCCCGATTTCTGGGTCACGCAGCTCAACTACATCGGCCTCTACGCCTTGACCTGCCTGGGTCTTGTGCTGCTGACCGGCGTCGGTGGCCTGACTTCGTTCGGCCAGGCCGCCTTCGTCGGCATCGGCGCCTACACCACCGCCTGGCTCACTCTGAACATGGGTGTCTCGCCCTGGCTCACGCTGTTCATCGGCATGGCACTGACCGCGGTCAGCGCGCTGGTGGTCGGTGTCATCACGCTGCGCATGTCGGGCCACTACCTGCCGCTGGCGACCATTGCCTGGGGCCTGTCGCTCTACTACCTCATGGGCAACCTGGACGCGCTGGGCAAGTACGACGGGCTGCTGGGTCTCAAGAGCCTGTCGATTGGCAGCTTCGACATCGGCCAGGGCCGGGCCTTCTTCGTGCTCACCTGGGGCATCCTGATCGCTTCGGCGACCGGCATGCTGCATCTGCTCGACTCGCGCGCCGGCCGCGCCATCCGCTCGCTCAAGGGCGGCTCGCAGATGGCCGAGGCCATGGGCATCAGCACCTTCCGCTACAAGGTCACGATCTTCGTGCTGGCCGCCGTGCTGGCCTCGGTCGCCGGCTGGCTGCTCGCGCACTTCCAGCGCACGGTCAACCCCTCGGCCTTCGGCCTGAAGATGGGCATCGAGTACCTGTTCATGACCGTGATCGGCGGCGTCGGCCACGTCTGGGGCGCGATCGTCGGCGCGGGTCTGATCAAGATCCTGGACGACCAGCTGCAGGTGCTGCTGCCCAAGCTGATCGGCACCAGCGGCAGCTACGAGGTGATCGTGTTCGGCGTGCTGATGGTGCTGGTGCTCAAGTACCTGCCAGACGGCCTGTGGTCGGTGGTCGGCAGGAAGATGCCGGCACCGAAGCGCCAGCAGGACTGGAACGAAGCGCCCGCGCTGCCGGCGCGCGACAAACCGGCGCAGGGCGACCTGGTGCTGGACGTGGACAAGATCCGCAAGCAGTTTGGCGGTCTGACCGCGGTCAACGACATCAGCTTCCAGATCAAGTCGGGCCAGATCGTCGGCCTGATCGGCCCCAACGGCGCCGGCAAGTCCACCACCTTCAACCTGGTCACCGGCGTGCTGTCGCTGACCAGCGGCTCGGTGAAGTTCCGCGGCGAGACCATCAGCGGCCTCTCTTCGCGCGAGATCTCGCGCAAGGGCATGGCGCGCACCTTCCAGCACGTCAAGATGATCCCCGACATGACGGTGCTGGAGAACGTGGCCCTGGGTGCTCACACCCGCGGCGGCAAGGGCGTGCTCTCGGCCATGCTGCGCACCAACCGCGCCGAAGAGAAGCGCCTGTTCAAGGAAGCGCAGCGCCAGCTCGAACGCATTGGCATGGGTGACTACCTGCACGAACAGGCCGGCAACCTGGCCATGGGTCCGCAGCGGCTGATGGAAATCGCGCGCGCCCTGTGCGCCGACCCGGCCCTGCTGCTGCTGGACGAACCCGCCGCCGGCCTTCGCCACAAGGAAAAGCAGGGCCTGGCCGACGTGCTGCGCCAGCTCAAGTCGGAAGGCATGAGCATCCTTCTGGTGGAGCACGACATGGACCTTGTCATGCAGATCTGCGACCACCTGGTGGTGATGGAGTTCGGCACCCTGCTCACCCAGGGCACGCCCGAGCATGTGCAGCAAGACCCGATGGTGCGCGCCGCGTACCTCGGCACCGAACACTGAACGGGGAACCTGTCCCATGAGCACACCCCTTCTCCAGATCAGCGACCTGCGCGCCGGCTACGGCCGCGCCGAGGTGCTGCACGGCATCAGCCTGCACGCCGACAAGGGCAGCGTCATCACCGTGATCGGCCCCAACGGCGCCGGCAAGTCGACCCTGCTCAACACCATGATGGGCATCCTGCCCGGCAAGGGCAGCGTCCGGTTCGATGGCCAGGACATCAGCGCCCTCACGCTCGAAGAGCGCGTGATGCTGGGCATGGCCCTGGTGCCCGAAAAGCGCGAGCTGTTCGGCACCATGTCGGTCGAAGACAACCTGCTGCTGGGCGGCTTCCGACAGATGCGGCTGGGCAATGCGCAGTGGCGCGACCGGCTGGCCGACGTGTTCGACATCTTCCCGCGTCTCAAGGAACGCCGCGCCCAACTGGCCGGCACGCTGTCGGGCGGCGAGCGCCAGATGCTGGCCGTGGGCCGTGCGCTGATGGGTCGCCCCGCCCTGCTGATGCTCGACGAACCCAGCCTGGGCCTGGCGCCGCTGATCGTGCGCGAGATCTTTTCCATCATCGACAACCTGCGCAAGACCGGCGTGACCATCGTGCTGGTGGAGCAGAACGCGCGCGCCGCGCTGCAGGTGGCCGACCATGGCTATGTGCTGGAAATGGGCGAACTCAGCGCCGAAGGCCCGGCCGACCAGCTCGCCAACGATCCCCGCGTGATCGAGACCTATCTCGGTAGCGCAAAAAAAGCGGCCTGACCGCACCACACAGGAGACAGCCCATGAAGACACCGTCCTCCCACCGTCCGCGCGCCCTGCAACTGGTGCTGCCGGCCTCCCTCGGCCTGGTGCTCAGTGCTTGCGGCGGCCTGCCTGCAGGCGGCAACGCCAGCGGCGCACCCAAGGCCGCCCAAGGTGCGGCGCTTCAGCAGTGCGAGACGCTGGCCGCCAGCTTCCGGTATGACCAGACCGCCATCGATTCGGCCACCGTGGTTGCGGCCGGCACGCTGCGGCTTGGCGGGCACGAGCACTCACGCCCGCTCCCGCAAGGTGCGGCACCGGCGCAGCCCACAGGCGGAAATCCGGTCGCCGAACACTGCCTCATCAAGGGCGCGATGTTCAAGCGAAAGGGCAGCGACAACCGCGACTACGCGATCGGTTTCGAGATGCGTCTGCCCAAGGACTGGAACGGCCGCTTCTACTACCAGGGCAACGGTGGGCTGGATGGTGCCGTGCGTCCGGCCGAAGGCGCGATGGGTGGTGGCCCGCTGACCGGGGCACTGATGCAGGGTTTTGCCGTCATCAGTTCCGACGCCGGCCACACTGGCGCGCAAACGCCTTTCTTTGGTGTCGAAGCGCAGTCGCGGCTGGACTACGGCTACCAGGCCGTCGCCAAGCTCACACCCATGGCCAAGGCTCTGATTGCCACCGCCTACGGCAAGGGACCGGACCGTTCCTATCTGGGCGGCTGCTCCAACGGCGGCCGCCACGCCATGGTCGAGGCCGCTCGCGGTCAGGCCTACGACGGCTACCTCGTCGGTGCGCCTGGCTACCGCCTGCCCAACGCGGCACTGGCCCAGCTCTGGGGCGCGCAGCAGTGGGCGCCGCTGGCCGTGGCCGGAGCCACCGCCAAGCACCCACTCAATCCGAGCGCATCCATCCCGGACCTGAGCGGCGCCTTCACCAAGACCGAGCGACAGTTGGTCGCCAACGCCATCCTCGCCAAGTGCGATGCGCTCGACGGCGCGAAGGACGGCATGGTGCAGGCCACGCAGGCCTGCCAGTCGACCTTCAATCTCAAGACCGATGTCGCGACCTGCACTGGCGAACGCAACGGCCAGTGCCTGAGCGGCGCACAGAAGGACGTGATCGCCAGCGTGTTCGCCGGGGGCCGCACGAAGGCCGGCCAGGCCATCTATTCCGCCTTCCCGCTCGACCCGGGTCTGGCCGGTGACAACTGGGCGATGTGGAAGTTCGCCAACTCGGTGGCCCTGGACCCGCTGTCGGTCGGCACCGTGTTCAGCACGCCACCCGGCCCGATCGATCCGCTCAAGGACGACGTGAACGCCCGCCTGCCGCTGTTCAGCGCGACCAACGACGTGTACCGCGAATCGGGCCTGTCGCTGATGACCCCGCCGGGCAACGACAACCCGGTCAACCTGGCGAAGCTCAAGGACCGCGGTGCCAAGATGGTGATCTACCACGGCGTGGCCGACGCGATCTTCTCGGCGGAAGACACGCGCCAGTGGTTGCTGCGCCTGGACCAGGCCCTGGGTGGCAAGGCCGACAGCTTCGCCCGCTTCTTCCCGGTGCCCGGCATGTCGCACTGCAGCGGCGGCCCGGCCACCGACCAGTTCGACCTGCTCTCGCCGCTGGTCAAGTGGGTCGAACAGGGCGTGCCCCCGCAGGCGGTGCTCGCCACCGCGCGCGGCGTGGGGAACTCCGGCGGCGCGAACACCGAGCTGCCCGCTGACTGGTCGGCCAGCCGCAGCCGCCCGCTGTGTGCCTACCCGACCGTCGCGACCTACAAGGGTTCGGGCTCGCTCGAAGACGCCGCCAACTTCAGCTGCCGCTGAACCACACTCTTCACGTCCACCGCACGGAGACACGCATGTACTACGAACCGGGCAAGACGCCCCATGGTCTGCCGCACGATCCGTTCAAGTCCTGCGTGATCCCGCGCCCCATCGGCTGGATCTCCACGGTGGACGCGCAGGGTCGCGACAACCTCGCGCCCTACAGCCAGTTCCAGAACGTGACCTTCGATCCGCCGATCGTCATGTTCAGCGCCAACCAGACCACGCAGGGCGAACGCAAGGACTCGGTGCGCAACGCCGAGCAGATGGGCCAGTTCGTCTGGAACATGGCGACCTATGCGCTGCGCGAAGCGGTCAACATCAGCGCCGAGGAACTGCCCCTGGGCGTCGACGAATTTCAGCGCGCCGGCCTGGAGAAGCTGGAGAGCCGGCTGGTCAGGCCCAAGCGGGTCAAGGGATCGCCGATCCAGTTCGAGTGCGAGTACCTCAACACCCTGCGCTTCCCGGGCCGCCCCCCGATGGGTACCGTGGATGTGGTCTTCGGCCGCGTGGTCGGCATCCACATCGATGACGAATACATCGACGGCAACGGGATGGTCGACGTGCTCAAGATCCAGCCGATCGCGCGCATGGGCTACTACGACTACACCACCGTCGACAACAAGTTCCAGATGGTCATCCCCGGCAGCAACAAGGCGCTGCTGGCCGGCCTTGAAGGCTCGCCCGACAAGACGCAGGACGCCACCGGCGGCCGTTGACGCTCTCCCCTCTCGCCACCGCACACCGTGAACCACTTCCAGCCCGCCACCGCCGACATGGCCTTCATCCTGCAGTCCGTGCTGCAGGCCCCGCAACAGCTGCAGGCGCTGCCCGCGCACTCGGAAGCCGACGCCGACCTGATGCAACAGGTGCTCGAAGAGTCGGGCAAGTTCGTGGCCGAGGTGGTGGCTCCGCTGACGCGTGAAGGCGACGAGATCGGCGCGCAGTGGAAGGACGGCACGGTCACCATGCCGCCGGGCTTTCGCGACGCCTACAAGGCCTTCTGGCAGGCTGGCTGGCCGGCCCTGGCCTGCGCCACCGAAGACGGCGGCCAGGGGCTGCCGGCCGTGCTCGAAGCCATGCTCTACGAGATGCTCAGCGCCGCCAACCACGGCTGGACCATGGCGCCAGGCCTGCTGCACGGCGCCTACGAATGCATCAAGCACCACGCGTCGCCCGAGCTGAAGGCGCAGTACCTGGAGAAGGTCGCGACCGGCGAGTGGCTGGCGACCATGTGCCTGACCGAGCCGCACGCCGGTTCCGACCTGGGCCTGTGCCGCACCAAGGCCGTGCCCTTGGCCGACGGCCGTTTTTCGCTGTCGGGCACCAAGATCTTCATCTCCGGCGGCGAGCACGACCTGACCGACAACATCGTGCATCTGGTGCTCGCCCGCTTGCCAGACGCGCCGCCCGGCCCCAAGGGCCTGTCGCTGTTCCTGTTGCCGAAGTTCTACCCGGACGGCGCGCGCAGCGCCGCCGTCTGTGATCGCATCGAAGAAAAGATGGGCCTGCATGGCAGCCCGACCTGCGTGATGCGCTTTGACGAAGCGCCGGGCTGGATCGTGGGCGAACCCGGCAAGGGCCTGAACGCGATGTTCGTGATGATGAACGCTGCGCGGCTGCACGTGGGCCTGCAGGGCATCGGCCTGCTCGAAGCCGCCTGGCAGAAGGCCGACGCCTACTCGAAGGAGCGGCGCCAGATGCGCGCGCCCGGCGGCAGCGCCAAGGCCGGCGAAGCCGACCTGATCGAGCAGCATCCCGCCATGCGCCGCATCCTCGACGCACAGCGCGCCTGGATCGACGCTGGTCGCGTGGTCGCCTACCGCACTGCCCTTGAACTTGACATCCTCAAACACCATGGCGATGCCTCGCGCCGCGAAGCCGCCAGCCGCTGGTGCACGCTGGTCACACCAGTGCTCAAGGCCGCGTGGACCGACCAGGCCTTCCACGGCGCCAGCGCCTGCCTGCAGGTGTTCGGCGGCCACGGATATGTGCGCGAATGGGGCATCGAACAGATCGTGCGCGACTCGCGCGTGTCCATGATCTACGAGGGCACCAACGAGATCCAGGCGATCGACCTGCTGCTGCGCAAGACCCTGCCCGACAGCGGCGCGTCGCTGCTGACGCTGCTGGACGAGCTTCAGAACGATCTCGGTCACGACGCTCAGGCCACGCGCACCAAGGCCGAACTGACGCGCTTCGCGAGCTTCCTGCGGGAACAGTTGCTGCCGCGCGCCACCGCAAAGGACGCTCCCGCCGACCTGTCGCACTGGCTGGCCGACGACTTCCTGCGCGCGCTCACGCTGCTGCTGATGGCCTGGGCCTGGTCTCGCATCGGCGCCACGCCCGGCGCAGACGCTGACCGCTGGCAGACCGCGCAACAGGGCTTCTGGCGCTGGGTCTGGCCCGAGTTCGGCATGCGCGTGGACATGATGTCCACCACCCTTGGCGGGTGATCGCCCCCTGAGCGCGGCAGCGACCCCGTTATCCTTGGCACCCATGTCCGAAACCTCCGTCGCCAACACCCTGCGCCGCCCGCGCGCACCGCGCAAGACCGCCGCTTCCGCCGCAGCCGCGCCGTCGGTCGATACCGAATCCGGCATCGACACCAGCTACCTCGAAACACTGCTGGGATACAACGCCCGGCGTGCGGCGCTGGCGGTGATCGGCGTGTTCCTGCAGCGCATGGCGACCTACGGGATGCGTCCGGTCGACTTCTCGGTGCTGACGCTGATCGCCCACAACCCGGGCATCACCTCGCGCCAGCTTTGCTCGGCGCTGGACATCCTGCCGCCCAACCTGGTGGGCATGATCAAGAGCCTGGACCAGCGCGGACTGATCGAACGGCGGCCCCACCCGACCGACCGGCGCGCCCAGGGGCTGCACCTTTCGCCCGCAGGCAGGAAGCTGCAGAAGAGCGCCCAGGCCACCGCGACCCAGCTGGAAAGCGATGTGGCCAGCCGCCTCACGGCGCAGGAGCTGGACACCCTCAAGACCCTGCTGCGCAAGGTGTACCGGGGCTAACGACCCGCGCAGCGTTGGAGCGTGAGGGCCACGTTCTGCAATCCGGGTAAATCCCGACCGTGCTTTCCCCGTCTCACGGGCTTGCCCAGCTAGCGAACTGCTAGCGCGCGCCGTATAGTGGGTTCAAGCCTCGACACAGAAGGCTGGTCCAGGAGACAACCCATGAGTGCCAAAGACCAAGCGGCGGTCATTCAGCTGTTCGACCTGCTGGAATCGCGCTATGCCATGCGCGTGATCTGGGCCCTGAGCGACGGGCACCCGCAGACTTTCCGGTTGCTGCAGGACAGCGTCGGCGGCGTCACGCCCAACACCCTCAACACCCGGTTGAAGGAACTGCGTGCCGCGCGGCTGGTCGACCACACCGGCGATGGCTACCGCCTCACGCCCCAGGGCGCCGAACTTGCCCGGCGCATGACCGAGGTGCAGCAGTTCGCCGGCCGCTGGGCCCAGTTGCAGGCACGGGCAGCGATGGCGGTAGCTGCCACCCCGAGCCCGGTCGCAACGCTCTCGCCCTGAATCGGCCCCGCGCTCGCTTCAGGGGGTTGGCACGACGGTCTGGCGCTGCTGCCCCAGGCCGCGCCCGCCCAGCGTGACCACGTCGCCTTCGCGCAGGAACAGCGGCGGCTTGTGCCCCATGCCGACACCCGGCGGGGTGCCGGTCGGGATCACGTCACCTGGCTGCAGCGCCATGAAGCGGCTGAGGTAGCTCACGATCTGCGCCACGCCGAAAATCATGGTCCGCGTGTTGCCGGTCTGGCGACGCTGGCCGTTGACATCCAGCCATAGGTCGATGTCCTGCACATTGCCCAGCTCATCGGGCGTCACCAGCCAGGGGCCGATCGGGCAGTGCGTCGGGTAGCTCTTGCCTTTGGTCCACTGGCCTTCGTATTCGATCTGGTACGCGCGCTCCGACACGTCGTTGACCAGGCAGTAGCCCGCCACATGGTTCAGCGCATCGGCCTCGCTGACCTGGAAGCTGCGCTCGCCGATCACGACGCCCAGCTCCACCTCCCAGTCCAGCTTCTGCGAGCCGGGCGCGATCCAGATGTGGTCGTCGGGGCCGCTGATGGCGCCGTTGTGCTTGTTGAAGACGATCGGCTGCCCCGGCGCCTTCATGCCCGATTCGGCCGCATGCTCGGCGTAGTTCAAGCCGATGCAGACCACATTGCCCACCGCCCCGACGCAGGGACCCAGACGGGCGCCGGCCGGCACCAGCGGCAGCGAGTCCGCATCGAGCGCCGCCAGCCGCCGCATAGAATCACGCCCCAGCACGGCGCCGGCAATGTCCGGCACCACGCCCGACAGGTCGCGCAATACCCCGCCCGCGTCGATCAGACCGGGTTTTTCCGCGCCGGGAAGGCCGTGGCGAATCAGTTTCATGCGGTTTTCCTCGTGTTTTGGGGCTGAAAACCCGCCATTCTGAGGCCGCACTGGCTTTTTTCCTGTCGCCCCCTTGAAGCCCCCACGGGCGCCCCCATGTGCCGCGCACGGGCAGCTTTGCCCTGATTTTCTGGAACCTTGTTTGCCATGAGCCAACCACTGAACCCCGCCGACAGCCCCCAGACCGCCCACCAGAGCACCGAAGAAGCGCTGGCCGCTGCCGCGGTGGCCGAAGCCGACGCGCTGGCCGCCCTGACCAACGAGGTCAGCGACCTCAAGGCCAAGAACGCCGATCTGGCCGACCAGTTCCTGCGCGCCAAGGCCGAGGCCGAAAACGCCCGCCGCCGCGCCGACGAAGAAATCAGCAAGGCCCGCAAGTTCGCGGTCGAGAGCTTTGCCGAGAGCCTGCTGCCGGTGCTCGACAGCCTGGAAGCCGGCCTCGCCGCGCAGGAAGCCTCGGTGCAGCAGATCCGGGAAGGCGCTGACGCGACGCTCAAGCAGCTGCGCAGCGCGCTCGAGCGCAACAAGGTGATCGCCATCGCCCCCGAAGCCGGTGCCAAATTCGACCCCGCCCAGCACCAGGCCATCAGCCTCGTGCCCGCCGACCAGCCGACCAACACCGTGGTCAGCGTGCTGCAGAAGGGCTACCTGATCGCCGAGCGCGTGCTGCGCCCGGCCCTGGTGACCGTCGCGGCCCCCAAATAAAGGCAGGAATCCCGGCCAGCCGGTCTTGAAAAGTCCACCGGTTATCCACACCTCCTCCACAACGGGCCCACAGCCCACCCACACAGTTATTCAATCTTTCGAACCGGAGCAAAAAAATGGGAAAAATCATCGGCATCGACCTGGGCACCACCAATTCCTGCGTGTCCATCATGGAAGGCAACACCACCAAGGTGATCGAAAACTCGGAAGGTGCGCGCACCACGCCGTCGATCGTGGCCTACCAGGAAGACGGTGAAGTGCTGGTCGGCGCCTCGGCCAAGCGCCAGGCCGTGACCAACCCCAAGAACACGCTCTACGCGATCAAGCGCCTGATCGGCCGCAAGTTCACCGAGAAGGAAGTGCAGAAGGACATCGACCTGATGCCCTACTCCATCGTGCCCGCCGACAACGGCGACGCCTGGGTGGAAGTGCGCGGTAAGAAGATCTCGGCCCAGCAGGTCTCGGCCGACATCCTGCGCAAGATGAAGAAGACCGCCGAGGACTACCTGGGCGAAGCCGTGACCGAAGCCGTGATCACGGTGCCGGCCTACTTCAACGATGCCCAGCGCCAGGCCACCAAGGACGCTGGCCGCATCGCCGGCCTGGAAGTCAAGCGCATCATCAACGAGCCCACCGCGGCCGCGCTGGCATTCGGCCTGGACAAGACCGAAAAGGGCGACCGCAAGATCGCCGTGTATGACCTGGGCGGCGGCACCTTCGACGTGTCCATCATCGAAATCGCCGACGTCGATGGCGAGAAGCAGTTCGAAGTGCTGTCGACCAACGGCGACACCTTCCTGGGCGGCGAAGACTTCGACCAGCGCATCATCGATTTCATCATCGGCGAGTTCAAGAAGGACCAGGGCGTGGACCTGTCCAAGGACGTGCTGGCCCTGCAACGCCTGAAGGAAGCCGCCGAGAAGGCCAAGATCGAGCTGTCCAGCTCGGCCGCGACCGACATCAACCTGCCCTACATCACCGCCGACGCCTCGGGCCCGAAGCACCTGAACATCAAGCTCACGCGCGCCAAGCTCGAAGCCCTGGTGGAAGAGCTGATCGAACGCACGATCGCCCCCTGCCGTACCGCCATCAAGGACGCCGGCGTGGCCGTCGGTGACATCCACGACGTGATCCTGGTCGGCGGCATGACCCGCATGCCCAAGGTGCAGGAGAAGGTCAAGGAGTTCTTCGGCAAGGACCCGCGCAAGGACGTGAACCCCGACGAAGCCGTCGCCGTGGGCGCCGCCATCCAGGGCCAGGTGCTCTCCGGTGACCGCAAGGACGTGCTGCTGCTGGACGTGACCCCGCTGTCGCTGGGCATCGAAACCATGGGCGGCGTCATGACCAAGATGATCGCCAAGAACACCACGATCCCGACCAAGTTCTCGCAGGTCTTCTCGACCGCCGAAGACAACCAGCCGGCCGTGACCATCAAGGTGTTCCAGGGCGAGCGCGAGATTGCCGCCGGCAACAAGCTGCTGGGAGAGTTCAACCTCGAAGGCATCCCGGCCGCACAGCGCGGCATGCCCCAGATCGAAGTGACCTTCGACATCGACGCCAACGGCATCCTGCACGTCGGCGCCAAGGACAAGGGCACCGGCAAGGAAAACAAGATCACCATCAAGGCCAACTCCGGCCTGTCGGAAGAAGAGATCCAGAAGATGGTGAAGGACGCCGAGCTGAACTCCGCCGACGACAAGAAGAAGGTCGAGCTGGTGCAGGCCCGCAACCAGGCCGAAGCCATGGCGCACAGCGTGAAGAAGTCGCTGGGTGAGCACGGCGACAAGCTGGACGCCGGCGAGAAGGAAGCCATCGAAGCCGCGATCAAGGACCTCGAGGAAGCCGCCAAGGGCGACGACAAGGCCGCGATCGAAGCCAAGACCGAAGCACTGATGACCACCAGCCAGAAGCTGGGCGAGAAGGTGTACGCCGCCTCGCAGGCCGAAGCCGCGGCGGCCGGCGCTGCCGGTGGTGCCGAACAGGCCGCTGCCGGTGCATCGTCCTCCGCCAAGGACGACGACATCGTCGACGCCGAAGTCAAGGAAGTGAAGAAGGGCTGATCGCCACGCTCCCGCGTTCAACCCATCGCCGCGTCGGGGCAACCTGACGCGGCGTTTCTGCTCAACCGCCACCCCGATTCACCACCATGGCCAAACGCGATTTTTACGAAGTGCTGGGCGTGCCCAAGAACGCTTCGGACGACGAGATCAAGAAGGCGTATCGCAAGCTGGCGATGAAACACCACCCTGACCGCAATCAGGGAGACGCCGCCAAGGTCGCCGAAGAAAAGTTCAAGGAGGCCAAAGAGGCCTACGAGATGCTGTCGGACCCGCAGAAGAAGGCGGCCTACGACCAGTACGGCCACGCCGGTGTGGACCCCAACATGCGCGGCGGCCCGGGCGGCCCAGGCGCGGAAGGATTTGCCGGCTTCGGCGAAGCCTTTGGCGACATCTTCGGCGACATCTTCGGTGGCCAGCGCCGTGGCGGCGGTGGCCGTCAGGTCTACCGCGGTGCCGATCTGTCGTACGCGATGGAGATCAGCCTCGAAGAAGCGGCCACCGGCAAGGAAACGCAGATCCGCATTCCCAGCTGGGACGACTGCGAAACCTGCAAGGGCACCGGCGCCAAGCCGGGCACCAGTGCCAAGACCTGCACCTCCTGCCACGGCCAGGGCGTTGTGCAGATGCGCCAGGGCTTCTTCAGCGTGCAGCAGACCTGCCCGCACTGCCACGGCAGCGGCAAGATCATTCCCGAGCCCTGCACCACCTGCAGCGGCCAGGGCAAGATCAAGAAGCAGAAGACGCTGGAAATCAAGATCCCGCCGGGCATCGACGACGGGCAGCGCATCCGCTCCAGCGGCAACGGCGAACCCGGCCAGAATGGCGGCCCATCGGGCGACCTCTACATCGAGATCCGCCTGCGCAAGCACGACATCTTCGAGCGCGAAGGCGACGACCTGCACTGCCAGGTGCCGGTGAGCATGACCATCGCCGCGCTCGGCGGCGAGATCGACGTGCCCACCCTGCAAGGCAAGGCCACCATCGACCTGCCCGAAGGCACGCAGAGCGGCAAGACCTTCCGCCTGCGCGGCAAGGGTGTCAAGGGCGTGCGCAGCAGCTACCCCGGTGACCTGTACTGCCACATCGCGGTCGAGACGCCGGTCAAGCTGACCGAACACCAGCGCAAGCTGCTCAAGGAACTCGACGAGTCGTTCAAGAAGGGTGGCCACAAGCACAGCCCGAACGACAAGGGATGGTTCGAGAAGGCAAAGAGCTTTTTCAGCTGATTGCCACTGAAGGGTTCAGAAAAGCGAAGGGGCGACGGGTGACCGTCGCCCCTTCGCATTGTGGAATCAGTATTTCTCGTGCTTCAGAAGCTCCGCGGAAACCAAGTCTGATTTCTCCTGAATCGGAAGAAGGCGCCTTGCAACTTCGTCAAACTCACTCAGGAAAAGCGGTGCAAAACAAGATCGGTGCATCGAATCCAATTCATAGAGATAGTAGGCACCATGGCCTTTGCCTGCACTGATCGCTTCGTATCTGGCAACCTTGCTTTTCCGGTAGCCAAAATCCCGGTAAATCCAGTCCAGATGGACGATGAATCCGTCCAGCGGCGCCTTGGTTTCCGTGCGGAAACAAATCCCGGGCGTATGGAAATCCTTGCAGTAACCCACCGAGAACTTGCGAAACAGTCGCCATTGCCAGTCATACCCATAGAGTGGGTTGGTGGAATACTCAAGATGCGCGCCCGCCAGGTTCACACGGCACCATTTTCGATGGATGCCGATGGCTTCAACCGACAGGAATTCCAGATGCTGCTCAATGAACCGCAACAGTCCGTGCGAGATCAGTTCATCGTCATCAAGGCGCAGCACCCACTCGTTTGAGCAGATGCTCGCCAGCTGTTCGATCGTCGCCTCGACGGTTCCCGCAGGGTTGTCAATGCTGACGACCTTTCCCGCAAGCTTTCTGGCTGCAGCCAGCGTGCCATCCGAACTTTTCGTATCGACACCCACAACAATTTCGCTGAAATACCCAGCGAGGGACTCAAGCAGCAGCGGAAGCCGCGTTTCCGAGTCCTGGGTGAGGACAATCACCGAGACGTTTTCAATCAACTTCCGTTTGGGGCGAAACAGGTTTCCAAACGGAAAATCGGCAGCAGATAGACGCATCGGGTGTGTTTCCCGGATATTCGAGCATCCCTGAAGACATCAGGCCAAAAAAACTCCGGCCCAAGAAGCGGTTATAGAAGTTCAAAAAACGCAGACTTCAAGAAAGCACCAATAGCGCCATGAAGGCGCACTGCCACGAGCAAAAGTATCGCACGGCAGTTGAGCAAGAAAAGCGCCAACGGCGGGCCTCAGCAGGTTCAGGAAGCCGAAGAAGCTGTGCACCGAGAGCCCCCATACCTTCGACGACGGGCACGTGCATCCGCTTCAACGGCAATGGCGAAGCGGGCCATAACGGCGGCTCAAACCGTGACCTCCACATCGATATCCGGCGGAGCGTGACCATCGAAGCCCGTTGAAAACCTGAGTCACCAGGAAGCTGGCTTCACGATGGAGCACGAACCCAACGGACTTGCGCGCTCATTGAACCGACTCGCGCCAGCGGCAAGACATGTCCGTCTGAAAAATCAACGGTCCAAGCTTGCGTGGAGTCATCCACCACGGGTGATGCCGACCAATACCGGGTGCCCGTGGTACCGGGGAAAGCCGTGGCGTCGATGGCTGCCACGCTGCACCAGGGATCGGCCAGGCTGGCAAGTTCCTTGACGTTGGGCAGGCGCCAACCGCCGGCAGGCACCTGTTGCAATGCCTGCTCATGGGTCAGCGAGCTGGCTGCGCCTGTGCATGCGCTGCCATTCCAGCTTTGTCCGTGGCTACAGCGGGCCCAGACCAGCCCGGTCTTGTGGTCGGTCACACGGTCGCCGTCCAACGCAAAGCGCGATGCAGTCGGCATGGAAGGGCAGACTGCCTGCACATCCTTGCCAGGTCCACGCACCAGGCGAATGGCTTTGGGAACACCCGGGAAGGCATTGCGCTCGCCCGATTGGGTCTGACCCGTTTGAAAGTCCACAAAGTCAGCGCGCCATGAGCCGGGACCGGTTGTTCCCTTTGCCCAATACCCGTTGGTGCTCGTATGAGGAAACCAGGCGGTCTGGATCTTCAGGCCAGCGCCCGCAACACCGTAGTTCACCAAGCCCACCAACTCACTGCGCTCGGGTAGGCGCCAGTCTGTGAAACCGCACAGAGCAATGCTGTTGACGTGGTTCACATAGCCGATGCTGTTGGTCAAGGCGTTGATCTCGGTCAGCGTGGGTCTGACATAGCCCAAGGTCGCGTCGTACCTCTGACCCGTGGTGGGGTCGGTGTAATGGGTGAAGGTAGCGCTGCCGGCGCGTATGCCACTGGCGGCTTTCCCCTCCCAGACCAGACCAGTCACGTTGTCCACGACACATTCGGTACGGGCATAGGAGCCTCCACTGCCATTGGGGAGCTCACCGTAGCTCATGGCGTGTTGGGTGATCCGTTGGCCGTCTTGCTGGCTGTTGAGCGACAGGGCTCCGGACGAGTCACACGCGACCAGGGTGGAGCCACCGGCCTGGTAGCACTGCTGACTGGTCACGCCGGAATGCGGCAGCACGCCAACGAACGGTTCAGCCGGTGCCTGCTCCAGTACGTAGTAAGCCACACCTTCATAGGTGTAGATTGCCCCCAGATTGGCCTCGATATGGGCCTTTTCGCTTTCACTGGTGGTGTAGAAGTGGTAGCCCTTGTTGCGCAGGTAAAAGCGATGCAAGGGCCTCAGGCCAGCCCCCGGGACCTGGCTGGCGAGATACGCCGGCCCTTCGTACTGGAACTGCGGCAGGTTGGCGCTGACAAACGCCTTTTCGTCTTCGCTGATGGTGTAGAAGTGGACGCCGTTCTGCAAGTTGAAGAACCGGTGAACCACGCTCAGGCCAGGGGATGCGAAGGCGGTCACCAAGAACGCCTGCCCCTCGTACGAGAAGTCCGACGCCAGGGCGATCAACTGGTCGCGCTCCATGGCGCTGCTGGTGTAGAAATGCGAGCCTACGCGGCTGTTGTAGAAACGAAAAGCAGGCGTGGGGAGGTAGGAGGCGGCAGGATTCGACGCCTTGGATCTGCCGGCTGAGGACAACGCGGTCCCCTGGTCACGGGAGACGGTACGCGCAGCGCGCTGCAGCTCGGCTCTGTTGAGAGAGGCAGCCTTCGTGAGCAGGGCAGCGGTTTGCTCGGAGCTGGGGATGTCGGTGGATTCACTGCCCGCCTTGACACCGGACAAGCGCTCCTCGCCCTGGTTGCCACCGCAGGCAGCAAGGCCTAGAGCCCAAACAATCACAATGAGCAGCGTGGCCCTCTGATGGAACTTCTGCATGAAACCCCCCAAATAAAACATTGCCTTGGTGCGCGTTAAAGTTTCAGCACGCCCGGACCTCGAAATAACACAGCACACCCGGTGAAGTCTCCTCGAGTTTCGGAGCCAGTCGGGAGCAGAGGTTGAGGAACGTCACTCCGGTTGGAGACTCAAACCGGTACCCGTCCGAGAAGTTGAGTCACCTTTGGGCCGCTACCCAAGAAAAAAACTGCTGGCCTTCTCCACGGCATCGGCATCGCCCTTGGCAGCATCCGGTGGCCCGCCCTTGCCCCACAGTACTCCAGCCAGCGGCATGTCCAGAAACTTCGCGCACATCGCGGTCGAGTCGATCATGGGTTGCGCCTTCGCGCGGTCACCGTTGGTGGTGACGAGCCAAAGGTGTTTCTGGCCCATCTGCGCCTTGAACTCCAGCCCCGGCACGCGCAGCCAGGCGCTCCAGTGGTCCAGGTAGGCCTTGAGCGTGGCGGGAAAGCTGAACCAGTAGACCGGCGCGACGAAGACCAGGTCGGTGCAGGCCAGGGTCTGCTCCAGCAGGCCGCGCATCACGCTGCCCACTTCGGGCATCGGGTAGCTGCCGACGGTGTGGCGCTGGTCGATGAATTCGGGGATGCCGGCGCGGGCGAGGTGCACCCAGGTCTGTGTGGCGTCGGCGGACAGGCTGGCCGCGGCCTGCCGGGCCAGCCATTCGGTGTTGCCGACGTGGCCGGGTTCGCGGGTGGAGGCGATGAGGAAGAGGAATTGCTTCGACATAGGTAGCGTCGGGTCTCGTGACTGGTCACGCCATCTTACGCACGCAGCTGCGGCACACTGTGAGCACCATGGTCACGCCAGCCTCCGACCTCATCGTCGCCCGCCCAGAAGGCCTGTACTGCCCGGCGGGAGACTTCTTCATCGACCCCTGGCGGCCGGTGGAGCGGGCCGTGATCACGCACGGCCACTCGGACCACGCGCGCTGGGGCCACGCGCACTACCTGGCCCACACGCACAGCGCGGGCACGCTGCGCCAGCGGCTGGGTGCCGACATCAACCTCCAGACACTGGACTACAGCGAAATGATCGAACACCACGGGGTGCGCCTTTCGCTGCACCCGGCGGGCCACGTGCTGGGCTCGGCGCAGGTGCGCCTGGAGCATGGCGGTCGGGTCTGGGTCGCCTCGGGCGACTACAAGACCGAGGCCGACGGCACCTGCGCGCCGTTTGAACCGGTGCGCTGCGACACCTTCATCACCGAAAGCACCTTTGGCCTGCCGGTCTACCGCTGGCCCACGCAGGCGGTGCTGTTCGACGAAATCAACGCCTGGTGGCGCCGCAACGCCGACGAGGGCCGTGCCTCGGTGCTGCTGTGCTACGCCTTCGGCAAGGCGCAGCGGCTGTTGCATGGGGTGGACGCCAGCATCGGACCCATCGTCGTGCACGGCGCGGTGGAGCCCCTGAACGCGGTGTACCGCGAAGCCGGCGTGGCGCTGCCATCCACACACCGCGTGACCGAGCTGGACAAGACCGCGCTGCAACGGTCGCTGGTGCTCGCCCCGCCTTCGGCCCAGGGCACGCCGTGGATGAAGCGCTTCGGAGCCGACGCGGTCGACGCGTTTGCCAGCGGCTGGATGCTGGTGCGTGGCACACGGCGCCGGCGCGGCGTGGACCGGGGCTTCGTCATGTCCGACCACGCGGACTGGCCGGGGCTGATGAGCGCGATCAAAGCCACGGGCGCGGAGCACATCCGTGTCACGCACGGCAGTGTGCCGGTGCTGGTGCGCTGGCTGACCGAGCTGGGGCTGGACGCGCAGGCGTTCGAGACCGCGTACGGCGACGAGGACGCGCCGGACAAGGCGCCTGAGGTGGTACCAGAGGAGCCTGCTGTATGAAGCGGTTCGCCGCGCTCTACCGCGAGCTGGATGCGAGCACCGCCACGCGCGAAAAGCAGGCCGCGCTGCAGCGCTACTTTGCTGAGGTACCCGCCGCCGATGCGGCCTGGGCGGTGTACTTCCTCGCCGACGGCAAGCCGCGCCAGACCGTGCCCACGCGCGCCCTGCGTGAGCTGGCTCAGGCGGCGGCAGGTCTGCCCGAGTGGCTGTTCGAAGAGAGCTACCAGACCGTGGGCGACCTGGCCGAGACCGTCTCGCTGCTGCTGCCGCCGGCCAGCGCACCGGTGGATCGCGGGCTGGCCGAATGGCTGACGCAGCACTTGCTGCCGCTGCGCGGTCTGCAGCCCGAACCACTGGCCGACAAGCTGCGTGCGCAGTGGGTCGCGCTGCCCGACGACCAGCGCTTCGTCTACTTCAAGCTCATCACCGGCGGCTTCCGTGTCGGTGTATCCAAGCTGCAGGTCACGCAGGCGCTCGCGGCGGTAGCCGATGTCGATGCCAAACGCGTGGCACAGCGGCTCATGGGTTACACCCACATCGGCGCCCTGCCCTCGGCCGCCGACTATGCGGCGCTGGTGGCGCCGGAAAGCACCACCGAACAAAACCAGCAAACCAGCGGACAGCCCTACCCTTTCTTCCTCGCGCATCCGTTCAACGAAGCGCTGGTTCGGTTCGACGAACTGCTCGGCCCACCCGCCAACTGGCAGGTGGAGTGGAAGTGGGACGGCATCCGTGCGCAACTCGTGAAGCGCGCGGGCCAGGTGTGGCTCTGGTCGCGCGGCGAGGAACTGGTGACCGAACGCTTCCCGGAACTGGCTGCGCTGGGCGATGCGCTGCCGGAGGGCACGGTGCTCGACGGCGAAATCGTGGTTTGGAGAGAAGGGAAACCACAGCCCTTCGCCGACCTGCAGAAGCGCATCGGACGCAAGACGCTGGGCCCCAAGATCCTGCGCGAGCTGCCGGTGGCGCTGCTGGCCTACGACCTGCTCGAGCGCGACGGCCAGGACCTGCGCGAACAGCCGCTGCACGCGCGCCGCGCGGCGCTGGACGTACTGGTGCAGGACCTGAACCACCCGCTGCTGATCGCCAGCCCGGTGCTGACCGGCGACACCTGGTCAGAACTCGCAAAACTTCGCGAAGAAGCCCGCGAGCGTGGCACCGAAGGCTTCATGCTCAAGCAGCGCACCAGCGGCTACGGCGTGGGCCGCACCAAGGCCGCGGGCACCTGGTGGAAGTGGAAGACCGATCCGATGAGCGTGGACGCAGTTCTGATCTACGCGCAACGCGGCCACGGCCGCCGCGCCAGCGTGTACAGCGACTACACCTTTGCGGTCTGGAACGCGCCGCCGGGCACCGAAGGCCGCGCGTTGGTGCCCTTCGCCAAGGCCTATTCGGGTCTGAGCGACGCCGAGATGGCCAAGGTCGACGCCATCATCCGCGCGACCACCATCGAGAGCTTCGGTCCGGTACGCAGCGTGCGGCCCACGCTGGTGTTCGAGCTGGGCTTCGAAGGCATCGCGCACAGCCCGCGCCACAAGAGCGGCATCGCGGTGCGCTTTCCGCGCATGCTGCGCTGGCGGGAAGACAAGTCGGTGGACGAGGCCGACACGTTGCAGACCCTGTCGGCTCTGCTGCCCGGTCAGACCCTCTGAGCGCCTGGGCCGAGCGCGGCCACCAGGTGATCGATCAGCACACGCACCTTGGGCGCGGTGTGGCGCGAGGCGGGGAACAGCAGGTAGGCCGTGCCCTGGTAGGCGTTGTCGAACACCCAGTCGGGCAGCAGCCGCACCACGCGTCCGGCGGCCAGCGCCTCGCGCGCCACGAAGTCGGGCACGCAGCCCACACCCAGGCCAGCCTCCACCGCGGCCAATCGCATTTCACTGTGGTTGACGGTGTATCGCCCATCGACCGCGACCTCGACGGACTCTCCATTCCGCACAAAACGCCAGCGGCTGTCGAGCTCCTGCTCTCCCAGCGCCAGGCAGCTGTGCGCCATCAGGTCCTCGGGCGTTTGCACCGGCGCGCGGCCGGCCAGGTAGGCCGGGCTGGCCAGCACGCATTGCTGCACCTGCATGAGCGCGCGGGCCACCATGCCAGGCGGCGGGTTGTCGGTCAGGCGCACCACCAGATCCACGCCTTCGCGCAGCGCATCGACCGGGCGGTCCACCACCATCAGGTGCAGGTCCACCTCCGGGTAGCGGTGCAGGAACTCCAGCAAGGGCGGCTGCAGCACCTGGCGCGCAAAGGCCTTGGGCGCACTGATGCGCACCCGGCCCCGGGGTTCACCCACATGGCCCTCGGCCACGCGCACCGTGGCCTGTGCGGCCGCCACCATTTCGCGCCCGCGCTCCAGCACCTCCAGGCCCGCCTCGGTCAGGCGCAGCTGCCGCGTGCTCCGCTGCAGCAGGGCCACGCCCATCGCCTTCTCCAGCCGCGCCACCTGCCGACTGACGGCCGAGGGCGTGAGTCCGTGCTGCCGCGCCGCGGCCGAAAAGCTGCCCGCCTCCGCCACACGGACGAAGGCCACCAGTTCGTGCATCACCTCAAGGACGTCATCTGTTCTCACCGCGCACAGCTCCTGTTCTGTCGGCCAGTCTAGTCGGCTGGCGAGTGCGCCCGAACAATCGGTGCATGCCTGTTTCGATCACCCTGCCCGCTTCCCGCTCCCGAATGCCCCGCGTCGAATGGCTGCTGCTCCTGGTCGCTGCCATCTGGGGCGGCAGCTACAGCGCTGCCAAGATCGCTACCGACCAGATCCCGGTGCTGCAGTTCCTGGTGCTGCGATTCGGCCTGACCTTCGTGTTGCTGCTGCCCGCGCTGCGCGGGCTGGCGGTCCCTGCCTGGCCATCGGCGCTGGCCGGAGCGGCGCTGCTGGGCTGCAACCTGTTGGCGGTCTTCGTCTGCGAGACCTTTGGCGTGTCGCTGACCACGGCGTCGAACGCGGCCTTTCTGATCAGCCTGTGTGTGGCGTTCACGCCGCTGTGCGAATGGTGGTTGCTGGGACACAAGCCCACCGGCACCGTGCTGGCCGCGGCGGCGCTGTCGCTGCTGGGTGCGGGCCTGCTGGCCTTCCAGCACGGCGGCACGCTGTCGACCCTGGCCTGCGGCGATGCGCTGATGGTGCTGGCCGCGTTCCTGCGGGGCGTCATGGTCTGCCTGACGCGGCGCCAGGGTCAGCGCCATGGCCTTCCAGCTCTGACGATGACGGCGGTGCAGATGGGTGTGATGACGCTGGGTTCTGCTTTGCTGCTGCTGGTGGTCCCAGGGCCAGGGTGGGTGACGCTGCCCGTGACCGCCACGTTCTGGTGGGCCATGGCCTTTCTGGTGCTGCTGTGCACGGTGCTGGCCTTCTTTGCACAGAACTATGCGGCCTCCCGCACCAGCCCTTCTCGGGTCGCGCTGTTGATGGGCAGCGAGCCGCTGTGGGGCGCACTGATTGCGGTCATGTGGCTGGGCGAACGGACGACTCTGCAGGGCTGGCTGGGCGGGCTGCTGATCGTCGCCTCGGCCTGGTGGGTGACGCGGCCCCGGTCTTGACCCTGCACCACGGCGACGCGCGGTCGGGTGACAGAATGGCCGCACCGTGCCCCCCCGCACCCCTCCAACCCCACGACCCGACGCCGCCGCCTGGATGGCCGCGCGCGGCTGGTCGCCCTTCCCTTTCCAGCGCGAGGTCTGGGCCGCGATGGCACGCGGAGAAAGCGGCCTGCTGCACGCCACCACCGGCGCGGGCAAGACCTACGCGGTCTGGCTGGGTGCGCTGCAAGCGCTGGCAGATGCCGATGCGAAGCGCACACCGCCGCTGACCGTGGTCTGGCTCACGCCGATGCGTGCGCTCGCGGCCGACACGCTGCGGGCGCTGCAGACGCCGCTGCCCGCTCTGGCGCCCGCGTGGACCGCCGGCGCGCGCAGCGGTGACACGTCGAGCAGCGAACGTGCGAAGCAGGCCGAGCGCCTGCCGACGGTGCTGGTGACCACACCCGAAAGCCTGACCCTGCTGATTGCGCGGGCCGACGCGAAGGAGTCGCTGGGTCGCACCGCTCTTGTGGTGGTGGACGAGTGGCACGAGCTGATGGGCAACAAGCGCGGCGTACAGGCGCAGCTGGCCATCGCGCGGCTGCGGCACTGGAACCCGGGCCTGCAGGTCTGGGGCATGTCGGCCACACTGGGCAATCTCGATGAAGCCATGCAGACGCTGCTCGGCCCGCAGGCCGCCGCGACCGGCCGCATGGTGCGCGGGCAGACGCCCAAGCAACTGACCGTGGACACCCTGCTGCCGCCGCGCGTGGACCGCTTCCCCTGGGGCGGGCACCTGGGCCTGGCCATGCTGCCGGCGGTGGTGAACGAAATCGAGGGCAGCGGCAGCACGCTGGTGTTCACCAACACCCGCTCGCAGGCGGAGATCTGGTACCAGGCACTGCTCGGCGCCAAACCAGAGTGGGCAGGTTTGATCGCGCTGCACCACGGCTCACTGGACCGTGCGGTGCGCGAGTGGGTCGAGGCCGGGCTCAAGGCGGGCGAGCTGCGCGCCGTGGTCTGCACCAGCAGCCTGGACCTGGGTGTGGACTTCCTGCCGGTCGAGCGCGTGCTGCAGATCGGTTCGCCCAAAGGCATCGCGCGGTTGCTGCAGCGCGCGGGCCGCTCAGGCCACGCTCCGGGTCGGCCTTCGCGCGTGAGCATCGTGCCCACGCACAGCCTGGAGCTGGTCGAAGGTGCAGCGGCGCGCGCGGCGGTCGCAGCCGGACAGATCGAGGCCCGCGAGACGCCTCGGCAGCCGCTGGATGTGCTGGTGCAGCACCTGGTCACCGCCGCGCTGGGCGGTGGCTTCAGGCCCGATCAACTGCTGCCCGAAGTCCGCACGACGGCCGCGTATGCCGCGCTGACGGATGAGCAATGGCGCTGGTGCCTGGACTTCGTGTCGCAGGGCGGTGCCTCGCTGGCCGCCTACCCGGACTACCACCGCGTGGTGGCCGACGAACACGGCCTCTGGCGCGTGCCGGACGCGCGGCTGGCGCGGCGCCACCGCATGAACATCGGCACCATCGTCAGCGACGCCAGCATGGCGGTGCAGTACTTGGGCGGCAGCAAGATCGGGAATGTCGAAGAGAGCTTCGCGGCCCGATTGAAGCCGGGTGACTGCTTCACCTTCGGCGGGCGCCTGCTGGAGCTGGTGCGCATCCACGACATGACGGCCTGGGTCAAACGCGCGACCGGCCGCAAGCCCGCCGTGCCACGCTGGAACGGCGGCAAGATGCCACTGTCGACCACGCTGGCCGACGCAATGGTGGCGCAGCTGGCGAGGGTCCGGATGGGTGATTTCGATGACCCCGAACTGCAGGCCGCACGGCCGCTGCTGGAACTGCAGGCCCAGTGGTCCGCCCTGCCCTCGCCCGACACGCTGCTGGCCGAGACAATGCACTCGCGCGAAGGCACACACCTGTTCCTCTATCCCTTCGGCGGCCGCCATGCGCACCTGGGCCTGGCCAGCCTGATTGCCTGGCGCGTGGCGCAGCGGGCGCCCAACACCTTCTCCATCGCCGTCAACGACTACGGCTTCGAGTTGCTGAGCGCGACGGACATCGACTGGTCCTCCCTGTTGCCCACGCTGTTGCAGGAGCAGACGGACGATGGCGCCTTGCTGGGCGAGATCCTGCAGAGCCTGAACGCGAGCGAGCTGGCTCAGCGGCGATTTCGCGAGATCGCACGTGTCTCGGGTCTGATCTTCCAGAGCCATCCCGGTGAGAAACGCAGCAGCCGGCAACTGCAGGCCTCCAGCAGCCTGTTCTGGGAGGTGTTCCGCAAGTACGACCCGGACAACCGCCTGCTGCAGCAGGCAGAAACCGAACTGCTGGCGCAGGAACTGGAGGTCGGCCGCCTGCGCGACGCCCTGCGCCGCATGGCGCGGCAGACCCTGGTTCTCAAGACCCTCGAACGCGCAACACCATTCGCGTTTCCGCTGATGGTCGAGCGCCTGCGAGAGAAACTGAGCAACGAAAGCGTGGCCGACCGCATCGCGCGCATGCTGGCGCAGCTGGAGAAAGCGGCTGGTGGAGCGCCTGGCAGCGATGCCGAAGCGGTGCGCGGCTCGCTGGCCTTTGGCCGCGAGGGAGCACCAGACAAATCAGCGCCCCGCGAGAAGCGTGACCGGCGCCCGCACCGGCCCCGAAGACCCCTTTAGGCTGCGCGCCCCAGCCCAGAACCCCCATTCACCAACACAATCCGTCGCTTCACGCCTTCCACGGAAATCCCATGACACTCATCGTCCACCACCTGAACAACTCCCGCTCGCAGCGCCTGCTGTGGATGCTCGAAGAGCTGGAGCTGCCCTACGAAATCCGCTTCTACGAGCGCAACAAGCTCACCATGCTCGCGCCGCCCGAACTGAAGGAAGTCCATCCGCTGGGCAAGTCGCCGGTGCTGGAAGACGGTGCGGTGAAGCTGGTGGAGACCGGCGCGATCTGCGAATACCTGGTCGAGAAAACGGGCCGTCTCGGTCCGGCCGACAGCGGTGTGGGAGTGCGCCGCTACCGGCAGTTTCTGCACTACGCCGAAGGCTCGGTCATGCCCATGCTGCTGCTGATCCTGGCGATGTCCAAGATCCCGTTGATGGGAAAGATCGCGATCCGGAAGGTGCAGCCCATGCTGGACGTTCACCTCGACTACATCGAGCAGGAACTCGCCTCGCGCCCCTGGTTCGCGGGCCAGCAGATGACCGCCGCCGACATCATGATGAGCTTCCCGCTCGAAGCGGCCGTGTCGCGCGGCGGCCTCGGCGCTTCGCGACCCGCCACCATGGCCTGGCTCAAGAAGATCCACACCCGCCCGGCCTACCAGGCCGCGCTGAAGAAAGGTGGCGAATACGACTACGCATGAGCACCCACGCCACCGTCCACTGGGCCGGTGAGGCGCTGCACCTGTTGCCCAGCCATGCCCTGTGGTGGCCGGCAGGTAAGACGCTGCTCATCGCCGACCTGCACCTGGGCAAGGCCGCCAGCTACCGGGCGCAGGGTCAGCCCGTGCCGGGCGGCACCACGCGCGAGAACCTCGCCCGGCTGGACGCACTGATCTCCGGGCACCGGCCGCAACGGCTGGTGTTCCTGGGCGACTTCATGCACGCGGCCGCCGGGCGCACGCCCTCGCTCCTCAAGGCCCTGGAAGACTGGCGCGAGCGGCACCGCGGCATTGACATGACATTGGTCCGTGGCAACCACGACGACCGAGCAGGCGACCCGCCGCCCGAGACCAGCATCGAAGTGGTCGACGAGCCCTGGCTGCTCGGCCCGTTCGCCTGCTGCCACCATCCACAAACCCACCCGACACATTTCGTCCTGGCGGGACACCTGCACCCGGTCTGTCGCCTGAGCGGAAGGGCCAACGACGCGCTGCGTCTGCCCTGTTTCGTCAGCGAGGCGGGTCAGGCCGTCCTGCCCGCCTTCGGCGCCTTCACCGGCGGTCACCTCATGCCCGCGGCACCGGGCCGAAACTTCCATGCGGTCGGCGGGCAGCGCGTCTGGGTGCTCCCGGCCGCCGCGCCCTTTGCATAATCGGTGCACCCGAACGAATCCGGCGCACATGACCTTCGATCCGAACACCCTGTCCCTGCTGAAGTCCGTGGGCATCGGACTGGCCTGGTCCCTGCTGGCCACGCTGCTGGCCTGGCTGCTGCTGCGCGCCATGCTCTACACGCGCCGCTGGTTGCGACTGCGGGTGCAGACCGCACTGCGCGAGCGCAAGGGTTCCCTGAGCCACTACGTCGATTTCGCACGCTCGTCGCTGCAGTTCCTCGGCGACGTCATCCTCTGGGGTCTGTGTTTCCTGCTCGCCGACGTCTGGGTGACCTTCGTGCTCGAGCAGTTCGACGCCACCCGCCCGTGGGGCGAGCGCTCGACCGCCTGGCTGATCGAAACCCTGAGCCACCTGGCCACCAGCATCGCCGGGGCCTTGCCGGGTCTGGTGGTAGCGGTGCTGATCTTCACCCTGGCACGGCTTGTCTCGCGCGCCAACTCGGCGTTCCTCAACCGCGTGCAGCGCGGCGAGGCCAGCGTGGGCTGGCTGGACATGGACACCGTCACCCCCACGCGCCGCATCAGCAATGTGGCGATCTGGCTGTTCGCCCTGGCGATGGCCTACCCCTATCTACCCGGTGCCAACAGCGACGCTTTCCGTGGCGTGTCGGTGCTGGTCGGTCTGATGCTGTCGCTCGGCGGGTCGGGCGTGATCGGTCAGGTGATGGCGGGCATGTCGCTGATGTATTCGCGCTCGCTGCGCGTGGGCGAGTACGTGCGCATCGGTGACACCGAAGGCACAGTGACCCAGCTGGGCGTCTTCGCGACCAAGCTGCACACCGGCATGGGCGAAGAGGTCAGCCTGCCCAACTCGGTGGTGTTCGGCCAGCCGGTGCGCAACTTCTCGCGCCTGGTGCAGGACGGCCGCTTCGTGCTGCAGACCACGGTGACCATCGGATACGCCACGCCGTGGCGCCAGGTGCACGCGATGCTGCTGGAGGCCGCGCGCCGCACGCCGGGTGTGGCACCGGAACCTGCGCCTTACGTGGTGCAGACGGCGCTGTCGGACTTCTATGTGGAATACCGCCTTTGCGCCCAGAGCAACCGCGCCGCCCCGGACAGCCGCGCCAAGGCCATGAGCCATCTCAACGCCAACGTGCAGGATGTGTTCAACGAAAACAGCGTGCAGATCATGTCGCCGCACTACATGACCGACCCGCCGTCGCCGCAGGTCGTGGCTCCCGACGCGGCCTGGGCCGCGCGCCAGCCCCAGCCGCCCCTGACGCCCCGGGCCTGATCCGTTGACGGGTCAGTCTGTGTATGGCGCCAGCGCGGGCGTGCGCCAGAGCGTCCACAGACTGAAGAGCCCCAGCAGCAAGGCGAACACCGACAGCGTCAGCGAGGCGGTGTTGGGGGCTCCCGCCGCGACGTAGCGCACGGTATCGACCACCGACCAGTCGTAGACCGCGTGGCCCAGCATGGGCAGGAGCAGGGAGCGGGTGTTGACCGCCACCAGCAGGAACACCGAGCCCATCAGAAAGGTGTTGACGAACTGGAACACGGCTCCGATGGGCGGCACGCCGCCGATCAGGTTGAGCAGGTGCACGCAGGCAAACGCCAGCAGGGCCGCCAGCCAGCCGCGCCGCCAGCCCCACCAGCGGCAGAAGGCTGCCAACGCCAGGCCACGGAACAGCCACTCCTCGTTCAGGCCCACCACCAGCGTCGTGCGCAGCAGCTTCCAGCTGGTCGCCGCATCTGGCGCCGCGTCCACGGGAATCTGCGTCGCCACCCAGATCCGCACGGCCACAGCCGCTGCCACCAGCAACGCCAGCGGCGCGAGGTACCGCAGCGGCGCAGGCCGTGGCGCGCTCAGCCCCAACCGCTGCCTGGGCCAGAACAGCGCGGTGGCCACCAGCAGCAGCGCCGACACCTGCAGTTCGGTCCAGAAGTAGCCGACCACGAAAGCCGGACTGGTGTAGGGGTCGGTGGCCCGGATTTCGCCCCAGCCCAGCAGCACGAACGCGACCAGCAGCACGCCCCAGACCGGAGCCCGGCGGTCCAGCGGATCGGGGCCGCTTCCGCGTCCGGCAGCGTTGAGGCTTTCGTCCAACAGCCCGGTTTCAGGACCACGAAATCGCATGACAAGCCTCCCGACTGGGAAAAGAATGGGGGCAGTATGACAAATTGGCGTTCGGGTTCCCGTGTCGCAACACGACGGGAGCCGCAAAACCAGGGGGGCCAGGGATGCATCCAGCCAGACACACCACACCACCGATTTCGCGCCTCGTTGGCGGCGCGGTTCTTGTCATGGCCTGCGCCACTGGCGAGGCGCAGACTCCACCCGCTGCCGATTTCGCCGAGCTGCCGTACCGGCCCGCACACCTGGAAGTGACCGGTGCCAGGGCCTATGCCGCCGAAGACCTGCTGAAGTTCTCGCTGGCCTGGCTGCGCAGCCGCGGTCAACCGGTCACGGCCCGCTCGGTGGCCGAGGGCATCGAGCAGATTTATCGTGAAGACGGCCACGCCCTCGCCGAAGTGGCGGTCCGCCCCGACCCGGGCACCGCGTCGCTGCGCTGGGAAGTCATGGAAGGCCATGTGGCGCAGGTCAACGTGATCGGCGCCGACGGGCCAACCCGGCTGCGCATCGAGCGCTATCTGAACTCGGTGCTGCACCCGGCACCGCTGATGCAGTCGGAACTGGAGCGCGCGGTCGCCCTGGCCGACGACCTGGCGAACGTCAACGTCACCTCTTCGCTGGTGCCCTTGCAGGGTGACGGCCACCGCCTGGACGCGACGGTCACACAGAACCTGCCGTTCACCTCCGCCAGCATCGACTGGGTGCCGATGCGACCCGGTTACTCCACCCGTCTGGGCCTGCAGCACGAGCGCTACAGCGTGATCAACGCGGGCGACCTGTTGCGCCTGCAAGGCATGGTCACGCGCGACCGCAGCGATGGCCATTCCTGGCTCGCCCGCTTCCACTACCGCACACCACGCGGCGACGACGGCGACTACCTGGAAATCATCGGTGGCAACGGCCGTTCCGACCGCGATCCCGGTGGACTGGCGCTGAGCACCGAACTGCGCGGCACCAACGTCACCGCTGCCTGGGGCTACCCGGTCCAGCGCGACCTGCACGCCTTCAGCTACGTGATCGGCGCACTCGACTTCTCGCGCGCCCGCATGAAGGTCGGCGACGCGACACCACGCAGCGAAGCCACCGCCGCCCGCGTCTACCTGGTCAACGGCGACACCGCCAGCGATGGCCGCCTGCTGCAGTACACCGTCGAACTCAGCGCCGGTGTGCGACCGTCGACCCCAACGGGTCAAGCCGACGACGGGCGCTCCCGCTTCGTGCACGCCCGGGCAGGCCTGGGCACCTCGGGCCACTGGACACTGGGCCGCTCGCTCATGAGCTACCGCTTCGAGAGCCTGGGGCAATGGACCTCGCAGTCGCTGCCTTCGGTGGAAAAGTTCAGCCTGGGCCACTACCCGTTCCTGCGCGGCTACGCGCCCGCCGAAGTCGCTGGTGACCGCGGTGCGGCCTTCACCTTCGAACTGGCCCATCACGGATCACACGACGGCGGTACGAACCGGCTCTCACCGTTCGTCTTCGTGTCCGCCGGCCGCGCATCCACCGTCGCGACCGCGTTCGCGGCCAGCAGCGCGCGCACGCTGGCCTCGACCGGGGTCGGCCTGCGCGGCAACCCGGTCGACCGCATCGGCGTGGAAGCATGGTGCGCGTGGCCGCTGCGTGACGGTCCGCTGTCGGAAAAACGTGACCCCGCCTTCTACCTGCAAATCGGCACCCAGTGGTGAAGCCATGAAGTCCAACATCCACCCCTCGACACGAACGCTCTGCGTCGTTGCCGCAGCCGTCCTCCAGGCACTGCCTGTCCTGGCCGACGGCCATCACACCGGCTGGTGCCAGGGAGTCCACAACCCGCACAGCAACATGGGCTGCTCTGGTGGGCACCACAATTCCGGCGGCAACTACGGCTACACCCCGGACGTCACCCCCAATGGCGGCAACGTCAAACCCGGGACCACGCAAGGCCCTACGCCGCAGGTTGTCACGGTCACCGGCGAGACCAGCACCACCGTTGTCGATCCGCAGACCAACCCCGGGGCGATCACCCAGCAGCCGACCACCACGACCCAGACCCAGGCGGTGCCGAGCATCGTGATCCATCGGCCGCGCCCGCAGCCGGTCGTCGGCCCGCCGCAGACCACGGTCTACAACCCGCCCGGCACCGGCGCAACATCCGGCACGCAAGCCCCGCCGCAAGGACCGCGCTTCGTCGATGGGCCGTTGATGCAGCAGGCTCCCGCGCTTCCGCCCACCCGCACCCCTACCCAGACGCCGCAGGTGCAGTCGGTGCCGCCGCTGACCACGGCCCAACGTCTGCCGGTGCTGCCTCCGCAGCCGCCGGTGCGGCCACCCACACAGACGCCGGTACCCACGCAGATCCAGGCACCGCCGCAAGGACCGCGCTTCGTCGATGGGCCATTGATGCAGCAGGCTCCGTCGCTGCCACCCACCCGCATCCCGACACAGGTTCCACAGGTGCAGTCCGTGCCGCCGTTGACGGTGTCCGTGCAGGGGCCGTCCGTGCAGACGCCGCAACCGCCCGTGGCCGTTCCGACGGTACAACCGCAACGGCCGCCGGTGGTCATGGCGCAGCCGCAGGTTCCGGTGACGACAGTCAATCCGGCCATTCCGCTGGCGCAGCAACAGCCTGTCGTCACGTCGACCCCGCAGCCGCTGGCGCAGCCGACGCTGCCAATCGTGACCAACGGCAACAACCAGCCGCCAGTCTCGGTGCCGACCGGCCAGCAACCCAAGCCACCCGTGATCACGGCACAGCCCCAGGTCCCGGTCACCTCCAGCAATCCGGCCATTCCGCTGGCGCAACAACAACCTGTCGTCACCTCGACCCCGCAGCCGCTGGCGCAGCCAACGCTGCCAATCGTGACCACCGGCAAAACCCAGCCTCTGGTGGCAATGCCGCCTGGCCAGCAACCCAGGCCACCCGTGATCACGGCACAGCCCCAGGTCCCGGTCACCTCCAGCAACCCTGCGATTCCGCTGGCGCAACAACAACCTGTCGTCACCTCGACCCCGCAGCCACTGGCGCAGCCAACGCTGCCAATCGTGACCACCGACAACAACCAGCCTCCGTTGGCAATCCCGCCCGGCCAGCAACCCAGGCTACCCGTGATCACCGCGCAGCCGCAGGTGCCAGTGACGACAGCGAACCCGGCCATTCCGCTGGCGCAGCAACAGCCTGTCATCTCTTCCACGCCGCAGCCGATCGCGCAGCCAACGCTGCCAATCCTGACCACCGGCAACAACCAGCCGCCAGTCTCGGTGCCCCCCGGCAAGCAACCCAAGCCACCCGTGATCACGGCTCAGCCGCAGGTGCCAGTGACGACAGTCAACCCGGCTATCCCCCTGGCGCAGCGGCCTCCGGTCACGACATCGACCCCACAGCCGCTGGCACAGCCCACGCTGCCGCCGACGGTGATCACGGCGCAGCCGCCGGTGGCCATTCCGCCGGTCCGTCAGCCCGGGCCTGCGCAGGTGCAGGCCCAGCCGCCCATCACCATTGCGCAGACCGCTACAGGTCCGGGCCAGACGCCGACCGTCGTGACCCCGACGCCTCACATCGGCCTCGGTGTCCCGAACGTCCCGACCGGCTCAGGCACCGGTCCCACCAGCCTGCCCGGCGATCCGCGCGCCGGCGACAACGGCAGCCCCTTGTCGCTGCCCAGCGGTGTGCCTGCGGCGGCGGCCGTCAACGCCGGCGGGCGCGCCTGGGTCGTGACCGGGCTTGGACGCCAGCCGGCCCACCAGTTGCCGACGCGCAGCGAACCCATCGAAGCCACGACGCCGATCCAGTGCGTGGCGTCCGGCTTCGGTCTGCGCCGCGCACAGAAGGCCGACGGCAGCTGGGAGATCACCGGTCTCCATGAACAGCTGCGCACCACCGAATCGGTCATCCGCAACATTCCTGCAAACCACCACCGCGATGCGGGTTGCCTGATCGAAGTGCGCCGTCGCGTGCCGACCTCGGGATGAACGGCGCGCCCTACGCTTTCGATGCCCACGCCGGCTACCCCAGCCGGCGTCTGCCGCTGTTCGCGCGCAACATCGTCAGCACCTCGCATCCGCTGGCTGCGCAGGCCGGTCTGCGCATGCTGCTGCAGGGCGGCAACGCGGTCGACGCGGCGATTGCCACCGCCGCCGCGCTGACCATCACCGAACCCGTCAGCAACGGGCTCGGCTCGGACGCGTTCTGCATCCTCTGGGACGGCCAGCAACTGCACGGCCTGAACGCCAGCGGTCCCGCGCCGATGGCGTGGACTCCGGACTACTTCCAACGCAAGTACGGCGGCGACGCACTCACGCCGCCCAAACGTGGACTCGACGCAGTGACCGTGCCGGGTGCCGTGGCAGGCTGGGCCGCGCTCAGCCAGCGATTTGGCCAGTTGCCGTTTGCCGACCTGATGCAACCCGCGATCGAACTGGCCGAACGCGGTTACGCGGTACCGGTCGTGGTGCAGCAGAAATGGGCCGCGGCGACGCCAGAGCTGTATGCGCTGCCCGGTTTTGCGGACGCGTTCCTGCCGCGGGGCCGCGCGCCGCAGGTGGGTGAGCTGTTCCGTTTTCCGGCCGCCGCCAACGGCCTGCGCGCCATCGCGGAGTCCAAAGGCGAGGCGTTCTACCGCGGCGCCATTGCGCAGGCGCTGGCCCAGTTTTCGGCAGCGCAGGGTGGCGCGCTCACCGAAGCCGACCTTGCGAACTACCAACCTGAATGGGTCACCCCCATTGCACAGGACTACCGCGGGTACACGCTGCACGAGATCCCGCCCAACGGCCAGGGCATCGCGGCGCTCATCGCCCTGGGCATCCTTTCGAACTTCGACCTGTCTGCCATGAAAGTCGACAGCGTCGCGGCGCAGCACCTGCAGATCGAGGCGATGAAGCTGGCCTTTGCCGATGTCTACCGCTTCGTGGCCGAGCCCAGTGCGATGGACGCGACGGCCGCGCAGATGCTCGACCCGGCGTACCTTCAGCAGCGAGCGAAACTCATCGACCCGCTCCACGCGCAGGACTTCGGCGCCGGCAACCCGGCCAGGGGCGGTACGGTCTATCTCACAGCCGCCGACGAGCGCGGCATGATGGTCAGCTTCATCCAGAGCAACTACATGGGCTTCGGCTCCGGCGCCGTCGAGCCCAGCTTCGGCATCAGCCTGCAGAACCGCGGCCACGGCTTCAACCTCAGTGCCGGCCCGGGCCGCAACACCGCCAACCTGGTCGCGCCGGGCAAGCGCCCTTTCCACACCATCATCCCGGCCTTCCTCACCAGGGACGGGCAACCGGTGATGAGCTACGGCGTGATGGGCGCCAACATGCAGCCACAGGGCCATGTGCAGACCCTCGTGCGCATGCTTGACCACGGCCAGCACCCGCAGGCCGCCTGCGACGCGCCGCGCTGGCGCTTCGACGCCGGGCTGCACATCAACGTCGAATCGGCGATGGATCCGGCCGTGGTGCAAGGCCTCAAAGACCTGGGCCACCAGACACGGAGCATCGACGACCCGTACCAGGACTTCGGGGCCGGTCAGTTCATCTGGCGCCTGGGCGATCCGGGTGCGGAAGGTTATGTGGCCGCCAGTGATCCGCGGCGCGACGGCATGGCCGTGGGGTTCTGACGACTTCCGTTTCTCTACAATCGCGCCCTTTTGCCCGAGGGAAGCTTGTCGTGAACATCGTCGTCCTGGAAGAACTCAAAGCCTACATCGAGCCGCTCACCCCGGACGAACACGATGCGCTGGAGCGCAGTCTGCTGGCCGAAGGTTGCCGCGACGCGCTGGTGCTGTGGGGCGACATCCTGGTCGACGGCCACAACCGCTACGGCATCTGCCAGAAGCACGGCCTGCCGTTCCAGACGGTGCAGAACCCGCGCTTCATGTCGATGGAAGACGTGCACCTGTGGATGATCGACCAGCACCTGGGGCGCCGCAGCCTGTCGGACTTCCAGCGCGGCGTGCTGGCGCTGCGCAAGCGCGAGATCGTGGCCGGGCGGCGCTCGCGTGCCAAGGCAGAGAAGCTGGTGTCCGCCGAAACGACGGCCCACGATGCCGTCGACGAGCAGACCACGCAGGCGTCTGCAATGGCCGCCGTGCTCGAACCCAAGCCCATGCAAAGCCGCGAAGACATCGCGCGCGCCGCGCGCCTGAGCAGCAGCCAGGTCGGCATGATCGAAAAGATCCAGAAACAGGCAACGCCCGAACTGGTCGCGGCTGTGCGCGCCGGCGACATCTCGCTCAACGCGGCGGCCGTCGTGGCCACGCTGCCGGAAGAAGAACAGCGCGCGGCGGCGATCGCCGGCAAGGACGAGCTCAAACAGGCTGCCAAACGCGTGCGCGAGTCGCGCCGCAAGCCGCGGGACGACGCTGACACGCCAACCGACAACGCCGTGGGCACAGACGATGAACACACAGCCAGCGATGAGGTGCAGGCACTGCGCCGCCGCGTCGCCCAGCTGGAAGCGGAAAACGCCGACCTGCGCCAACAAGTGCAGTCACTGAGCGCACAACTGGTCTGATCGCCGATGTGAAGCCGCGGCGGCGGCGCAGCATGCGGGACAATCATCCGCATCCATCTGCCCGCCCGCCATGCCCACTTCGATCCCGTCCGTCCACCCTCCGCACTGCTCCCACCAGCACGCCTTCGACAGCGGCAACCCGGCGGCGGAACGCGGCACGCGGGTGGTGATGTGGCTGACCCTCGTGACCATGGCGGTGGAGATCACTGCCGGCTGGTGGTTCAACTCGATGGCCCTGCTGGCCGACGGCTGGCACATGAGTTCGCACGCGGTGGCGATTGGCCTCTCTGCGCTGGCTTATGCGATGGCACGGCGCCTGGTTGCCGACCCGCGTTTTGCCTTCGGCACCTGGAAGATCGAGGTGCTGGCCGGCTATTCGAGCGCGCTGTTCCTGCTCGGCGTGGCCTCGATGATGGTCGCCGGCTCGGTCGAGCGCCTGCTGGACCCGCAGCCAATCCGCTATGCCGAGGCGATGGCGGTCGGCGTGCTCGGCCTGGTCGTGAATCTGGCGAGCGCCTTCATCCTGGGCCACGCGCACCACGACCATGGCCATGGTCATGGCCACGAAGACGGGCACGCCCATGGGCACGATCACCACGATGACCTCAACCTGCGTTCGGCCTACCTGCATGTGATCGCCGACGCGGCGACCTCGGTGCTGGCGATCGCCGCGCTCGCGGGCGGCTGGTGGTTTGGCTGGAGCTGGCTCGACCCCGTGATGGGCGTGGTCGGTGCGGTGCTGGTGGCCATCTGGGCCAAGGGCCTGATCGTCGAGACCGGCAAGGTGCTGCTGGACCGCGAGATGGACCACCCCGTGGTCGAGGAAATCCGCGAGGTCATCGCCGAACACGCGGCCGCCGATGGTCTGCGGCTGACCGACCTGCACGTCTGGCGCGTGGGTCGCGGCGCCTGGGCCTGCGCGCTCACGCTGTTCACGCACAACGGCACGCTGACCGCCGACGACGTGCGCCGCTGGCTGTCGGTGCACGAAGAGATCGTGCATGTCACGGTCGAGCTGCAGCGCGGTTGATCGAGCCGCGGGGTGCCCGCCACCCACTGCGGGTTCACCCTGATATTGATCGCATCGATTTCCTGAATCCGCACAATCCATTTCCCGGATACCACCCGTCTCCGTAGAGTTGCGCCCCATCCGAGCCAGGCTTGCTGAACCGGCCGGATGAGAGTCAAAACAACTTCGGAGACAACCCATGAAAGTTCGACTTCAAGTCGGGGCAGCCGCTGTGCTGCCGCCCGGCCGGCGACGTGCGCTCTGTTCACTGGTGATGGGCATGCTGGCGGCGCAGTCGGCCAGTGCCATCGAGATCGATACCGGCAATCCGGACTGGAAACTGCGCTGGGACAACACAGTCAAGGCCAGCCTCATGACGCGACTGGGCAGTGCCTCGCCTGCCCTGTCGGCACAGCTGCCGCTGACCGCCAACCAGGACGACGGCGACAACAATTTCCGCAAGGGCGTGGTGTCCAGCCGGCTGGACCTGCTGTCCGAACTCGACCTGGCCGGCCCGGGCTACGGCGCCCGCGTCAGCGCCGCAGCCTGGTACGACAGCGTATACAACGGCAAGACCGACAACACCTCGTTCACGGCCAACCACTTCCCGGGCACCGAGTTCGCCGCCGAGACGCGCGACGTCATGGGCCGCAAGGCCGAGCTGCTGGACGCCTTCGTCTACGCCAAGGCCGACCTCGGCGACAAGCCCGCCACGGTGCGCCTGGGCCGCCACACCCTGCTCTGGGGCGAGAGCCTGTTTTTCGGCGCCAACGGCATCGCGGGTGGCCAGGCGCCACTGGACCTGGTCAAGCTGCTGTCGGTGCCCAACGCGACCTTCAAGGAAGTCGCCCGCCCGACCGGCAAGGTCTCGGGTCAGGTGCAGCTCTCGTCCGACGTCTCGGTCGGTGCTTACCTCAACTACGAGTGGGAGAAGACGCGTCTGATCCCGGCCGGCGCTTACCTCTCGACCAGCGATTCGATGGGTCCGGGCGCCGAGCGCATCCTGGCCGGCCCGACCGCCAGCTTCACCCGCAGCGCGGACATGGATGCCAAGAACAGCGGACAGGGCGGCGTGCAGGTGCGCATGCGCGCGCCGGCGCTGGACACCGACTTTGGCTTCTACGCGATCCGTTACCACGCGACCACACCGAGCAACATCGTCACCACGCTGACCGGCGTGCCACCCGCGGTCGTGCCCAGCAGCTACCAGTGGATCTACCACGAGGGCGTGAAGGCCTTCGGTGCCAGCTTCGCCAAGGCCGTCGACGACTGGAGCCTGGCCGGTGAGGTGTCCTACCGCACCAACACGCCGCTGGCCAGTTCGGGACAGGCCGCGCTGTCGACCATCCGCGTCAACACCGGCCTGAACAACAACAGCAACCCGGCCTATGCGGTCGGGGAGTCGGCACACGCGCAGTTCTCCTGGCTGGCGACGCTCGGGCCGAGCTTCATCTCCAGGGAAGCGAGCTTCCTGGGCGAGGTGGCGTGGAACACCCGCACCAAGGTCACGAAGAACGCGCAGATGCTCAACCCCAACGCCACCAAGTCGGCGTGGGCGGTCCGCACGGTCTATGCGCCGACCTACCGCCAGGTGCTCCCCGGCCTGGACCTCACGCCCTCGATCGGCGTGGGCTACACCAACGGCCGCTCATCGGCCGTCGGCCCGGCCTTCGGCCCCGACAAGGGCGGCGATCTGAGCATCGGCCTGGCCGCGGTCTACCTGGGCCAGTGGAACCTGGCGCTGAACTACGTCCGCTACTTCGGCAAGACCGGCACCACGCTGGACGCCAACAACAACGCCCAGTACCTGCAGGCCCTCAAGGACCGCAACTACCTGACGCTGTCGCTGCGCACGACTTTCTGATTCGAGGAGACACCCCATGAACACATCCCAGCAAGGTCTGGTCTGGGCGGGCCTGTGCGCCCTGGCCCTGAGCCTGCCGGCCCACGCCGGCGTCACCGCCGACGAGGCCGCCAAACTGAAAAGCGAACTCACGCCCCTGGGCGCCGAGAAGGCCGGCAACAAGGACGGCAGCATTCCGGCCTGGACCGGTGGCTACACCACCGCCATCCCCGGCTTCAAGAACGGCGGCCGCCGCGGCGACCCGTTTGCCAACGAGAAGCCGCTCTACAGCATCACGCCGGCGAACATGGCGCAGTACGCCGACAAGCTGTCCGACGGCACGCAGGCCCTGCTCAAGAAGTACCCGCAGAGCTTCCGCGTCGACGTCTACAAGACCCACCGCACGGCCGCCGCGCCGCAATGGGTCTACGACAACACGTTGAAGAACGCGACCAGCGCGAGCCTGGACGGTGAAGTCGTCAAGGGCGCCTTCGGCGGCATTCCCTTCCCGATCCCCAAGACCGGCAAGGAGGTGATGGCCAACAACGAACTGCACTGGCGCGGCGAAGCCTGGCAGGCCGACTTCCGCGGCTACCTGGGCACGGCCAACGGGCAGCGCGTGCTGTCGGTCGAAGGCACCGGCGACTTCCAGATGCCGTACTACGCCAACGGCCAGGCCGACAAGTTTGGCGGTGACTACTGGCTGATCCGCCTGGTCAACAGCGGGCCGCCGGTCCGCGCAGGCGAAGCCATCACCGGGCGCCAGAACATGGAGCCGGACAAGACCGGCGTCTGGGTCTACCTGACCGGCCAGCGCCGCGTGCGCAAGCTGCCCAACGCCTGCTGCGACACACCCACGCCCGCCACCAGCGGTGTCGCGAGCTTCGACGAGGTCGATGTGTTCTCCGGCCGGGCCGACCGCTTCGACTGGAAGATCGTCGGCAAGAAAGAGATGCTGATCCCCTACAACAGCAACCGCCTGCACACCCCGCTCAAGGACAGCGACGTGCTGCTGGCCAACCACCTCAACCCCGACCACGTGCGCTGGGAACTGCACCGGGTCTGGGTGATCGAGGCCAACCTCAAGCCCGGCCAGCGCCACCAGGCACCCAAGAGCCGCTATTACGTCGACGAAGACACCTGGGTCGCCGTGCTGGGCGACCGCTGGGACGCCAACGGCCAGCTCTGGAAGACCATCTGGTCGCACCCGGTGGTGATGCCCGACCTGCCAGCAACGACGCCGCAACAGCAATGGGGCTTCAACGACCTGATCTCGGGCGCCTGGTACGCCAGCGGCGTGGTCAACGAACGGTCGCTGCACTACAAGATCGTGCCGCGCCGCGCCGACAGCTTCTTCACCCCCGACGCCATGGCCGCCGAAGGCGTGCGCTGAAAGAGGCCCGATGACGTCTGTGAAAGTGATGGTGGCTGCCCTGGCGCTGGCGGCGGGGTCGGTGCATTCCGCTGCGCCTGGGGCATCCGTTGGCGATGCGCTTCAGCGGCCTGCCCTGATGGTGCGGGATCCGGCCCGTGCCGTGCTGCTCTCGGCCGCCTGGGCCGGGACGCGCATGGTCGCGGTCGGCGAGCGAGGACTGGTGGCGACGAGCGCCGATCAGGGCAAGACCTGGCAACAGGTGCCCTGCCCGGTGAGCGTGACGCTGACCATGGTGCGCTTCGCCGATGCACAGCACGGCGTGGCCGTGGGCCACGGCGGCACCGTGCTCACCAGCGCCGACGGTGGCCAGAGCTGGACGGTGCGGCTGGACGGCCGGCGCCTGGCCGAGGTGGCGCGCCGCGGTGCCAGCTCACCGCAGACCGTCGCCGAGGCCGAACGTCTCGCGGCCGACGGCCCGGACAAGCCCTTTCTCGACGTCGTGGTGTGGGATGCACAGCGCATGCTGGCCGTGGGCGCCTACGGCCTGGCGATGCACACCCGCGATGGCGGCGAGACCTGGGAACCCTGGATGGGCCGCCTGCCCAACCCGCGCGGCATGCACTGGTACGCGGTGCGCCGCGCCGGCAACACGCTGCTGCTGGCCGGCGAACAGGGCCTGCTGGCGCGTTCGACCGACGATGGCGCCAGCTTCCAGGCACTCGCCTCGCCCTACAAGGGCAGCTGGTTCACCGCGGAGATGGCAGCCAACGGCCAATGGCTGCTGGCCGGCCTGCGCGGCAACGTCTGGCGCAGCACCGACGGCGGCCAGCAATGGAGCGCGGTCAACGTGCCGGTTCCCGCGAGCATCGTCGCCTCAGCCACCGACCGCACCGGTCGCACTCTGCTGGCCAGCCAGGCCGGCCTGCTGTTGCGCCTGCAGGGCGACGCGGCCGTGCCGCTCAAGGGCGAGCCGCTGCCCTTGCCCGCCGGTCTGTTGCCGCACGCCGACGGCGCGCTCACCGTGCTGGGCATGGCGGGCATCGCCGTGCTCCCAGCCACCGCCGTGTCGGGAGGCCAGCCATGAGGATGCCTTCCGCCCCCGTGACGACCGGCGAAGCCAGCAGCTTCGATGCGCGCTCGGGCTCCTGGGTCGAGCGCCTGCTGTTCACCAACCGCCAATGGGTCGTGCTGCTGTGCGCCCTGGTCACGCTGCTGCTGGGCTGGCAGGCCACGCGCCTGCAGCTCAACGCCAGCTTCGAAAAGACCATCCCCGGCAGCCACCCCTACATCCAGAACTTCCTGCAGTACCAGGGCGAGCTCAGCGGTCTGGGCAACGCGGTGCGCATCGCGGTGGAGAAGCCACAGGGCAGCATCTACGACGCGAAGTACCTCGACACCTTGCGGCGCCTGTCCGATGAAGTGTTCCTGCTTCCCGGCGTGGACCGCTCGCGCATGAAGTCGCTCTGGACCCCGACCACGCGCTGGGTCGGCGTGACCGAAGACGGCCTCGAAGGCGGCCCGGTCATCCCGGACGGCTACGACGGCTCGCCGGCCAGGCTGCAGCAGCTGGCGGCCAACGTCAATCGCTCGGGCGAGGTCGGCCAGCTGGTGGCGCGCGACGGTGGCTCTTCGGTGATCTTTGTGCCCCTGCTGGCGCGCGACGCCCAGGGCCAGGCCATCGACTACACGCAACTGGCCACGCGCCTGGAAGACCTGCGCGGCCGCTACGAGGCCGAGGGCGTGCGCCTGCACATCACCGGCTTTGCCAAGATCGTGGGCGACCTGATCGAAGGCGTGCGCGACGTGCTGGGCTTCTTCGCGCTGGCCGTGGCCATCGCCACCGCCATGGTGTTCTGGTACACGCGCTGCGTGCGCTCGACCACGCTGGTGGTGCTGGCCTCGCTGGTGGCGGTGGTGTGGCAGCTCGGGCTGCTGCCGCTGATGGGTCAGGCGCTGGACCCGTACTCCATCCTGGTGCCCTTCCTGGTGTTCGCCATCGGCATGAGCCATGGCGCGCAAAAGATGAACGGCATCATGCAGGACGTGGGCCGCGGCATGCACCGGCTGGTGGCTGCACGCATGACCTTCCGGCGCCTGTTCCTGGCCGGGCTGACCGCCCTGCTGGCCGACGCGGTGGGCTTCGCGGTGCTGCTGGTGATCGACATCCAGGTGATCCGCGAACTGGCGGTGGCCGCCTCCATCGGCGTCGCCGCACTGATCTTCACCAACCTGATCCTGCTGCCGATCGGACTGTCCTACATCGGCGTGAGCCCGGCCGCCGCCGCGCGCAGCCTGCGCGCCGAAGCCGCCGATGCCCAGGGCCAGGCGCGTCACCCGTTCTGGGCCCTGCTCGACCGCTTCACCGCGCGGCGGTGGGCGACGGCGGCTGTGCTGGTGGCGGCCGTCCTCGGTGCGGCCGGCTACGCGACCAGCCGCCACCTGCAGATCGGCGACCTCGACCCGGGCGCGCCCGAGTTGCGCGCCGCCAGCCGCTACAACCGCGACGTCGCGTTCATGACCAGCCACTACGGCGCGGGCAGCGACGTGCTGGCGGTGATGGTGAAAACGCCCGACGGCCAGTGCTCGCAGTACGACACGCTCAACAAGGTCGACGCGCTGGAATGGCAGCTTCGACAACTGCCGGGCGTGGAGTCGACCAGCACGCTCGCCCTGCTCAACCGCCGCATGCTTTCGGGCCTGAACGAGGGCAACCCGCGCTGGTACGAGTTTCTGCCCAACCAGGACATGCTCAACACCGTGACGGCGGGTGCACCGCGCGGTCTCTACAACGACGCCTGCGGCCTGCTGACGGTGTACGTGTACCTGCAGGACCACCGCGCCGAAACGCTGTCGCGCGTGGTGGCACACGTCGAGGGTTTTGCGCAAGCCAACGACACCGCCGACACGAAGTTCCTGCTGGCCGCCGGGTCGGCCGGCATCGAGGCGGCGACCAACATCGTGGTCAAGGAAGCCTGGGGGCTGATGCTGCTGCTGGTCTACGGCGCGGTGGTGCTGCTGTGCTTCATCACCTTCCGCAGCTGGCGCGCGGTGCTGGTGGCCGTGCTGCCGCTGGTGCTGACCTCGCTGCTGGCCGAGGCGCTGATGGTGGCGCTGGGCATGGGCGTGAAGGTGGCGACGCTGCCGGTGATCGCGCTGGGCGTGGGCATCGGCGTCGACTACGCGCTCTACATCCTGTCGGTCACGCTGGCACAGCTGCGCGATGGCAAGAGCCTGTCCGAGAGTTACTACCGCGCCCTGCTGTTCACCGGCAAGGTGGTGATGCTGACCGGCGTCACCCTGGCCATCGGCGTCGTCACCTGGGTCGCCTCACCGATCAAGTTCCAGGCCGACATGGGCCTGCTGCTGGCCTTCATGTTCCTCTGGAACATGCTCGGCGCCCTGGTGCTGGTGCCCGCGCTCGCGCACTTCCTGCTCAAGCCCCAGGCCCAGCGCACCGAGGTGCCGGCTGCAATTTCCAACCCCCTCTCATTGAGGCCCACTCCATGAACGCTTCCTTGATGCGTCGCCCGCTGGTGGCGCTTTGCCTGACCCTGGGCGTGGCGACCACCGCCTGGTCCGCGGACTCTCCCGACACCGTGTTCGACCGCTACGTGACCGCGGTGCACGCAGGCGACATGGCGGCCGTCCGCGCCTTGATCGCTCCCGATGTGGAGCGCTCCGACTTCGTGGGTTGCCGTCCCGAGATGGACCACCCGAGTTGTCTGGCGCACTACATCGAAGCGACGGTGGTTCGACCGAAAGCCCGTCTGACCGTCGTCGGTCGCCGGGTCGACGGCGACACGGTTGCGGTGGACCTGGAGGTCCGCAGCCCGCTCTACACCCAGGCGGGCGCCGAGCGCATCGTCGGCCAGGACATCGTGCGCGTGCGCAACGGCCTGATTCACGCCTTCCGCTTCGCGCCCGATTTCCGCGACGAGCCCACCGCCGTCTTCTTCGCCACGCTGGGCATCGGCCCGCGTGCCGCACGTCCTTCCGTCAAACCCTGAACCCCACCATGTTCAAGTACTTCCCCACCAACTACGTCTGGAACCTCTCGGTCGACCTGGCCATCGAGATGGGCGCGCGCATCGGCGAGATCGAAGCCATGTGCGCCCCGCTGCAGGAAGCCGCCAGGGCACCCGACGCCGCCGGCACCAGGGCCTTCCGCGAGACCTGGGTCAAGATGGCCGACCAGTTGTGCGAGCTGGCCGCCGAAGATGAGGCCAAGGGCCGCCGGTTCTCTGCCGGCGAGAAATACCGCCGCGCATCGAGCTACCTGATCACCGCCGAACGCCTGCAGGCGCACGATGCACCAGGCCGGCTGGACATCTACCGCCGGGAGCTGGAGCTGTTCCTCAAGGGTTCGCACCTGCTGGGCGACCGGGTGCAGCGCGTGGAGATCCCCTACGAAGGCACGCACCTGTCGGCCCTGTACTACCCGGCCGACGGGCTGCAACCCGGTGAACGCGCGCCGATGCTGGTGCAGCTCAACGGCCTGGATTCGACCAAGGAAATGAAGTACCTGGTGGGCTTGCCGGCCTGGCTTGCAAAGCGCGGCGTGTCTTCGCTGGTGGTCGACCAGCCAGGCACCGGCGAGGCGCTGCGGCTCCAGGGCCTGACCGCACGCTTCGACACCGAACACTGGGCCAGCCGCGTGGTCGACTGGCTGGAGCAACACCCTGCCGTGGACCCGAAACGCATCGGCTGCGAAGGCGTGTCGCTGGGCGGCTACTACTGCCCGCGCAGCGTGGCGATGGAGCCGCGTTTTGCCGCAGGCGTGTGCTGGGGCGCCAACCACGACTGGCGCGACGTGCAGAAGCGCCGGCTGGAGAAGGAAGGCGACTTCCCGGTCCCGCACTACTGGGCCCATGTCTGCTGGGTCTGGGGCGCGAAGGACATCGACGACTTCATGCGCATTGCCGAAGACGTGCATCTGGACGGCGTGGTCGAGAAGATCAAGGTGCCCTTCCTCGTCACGCACGGCGAGCGCGATTCGCAGATCCCGCTCAAGTGGGCGCACCGCACGTACGAGCAGCTGGTCAACAGCCCGAAACGCGAACTCAAGGTCTTCACCGACCGCGAAGGCGGTTCGCAGCACGCGAGCTTCGACAACAGCATCAACGCCGGCCAGTACATCGCCGACTGGGTGGCCGAAACCCTGGGTGGCCGCACGGCCTGAGCCCTTTCATCACCAAGGAACCCCTCATGAAAATCACCGGACTCGAAACCCTGGTCTTTGGCGTGGAAGACCTCGCCGGCTGTGCGCAGTACCTCAAGGACTACGGACTGGTCGCCGCCAGCGAAGACGCCGCCGGCGGCCGCTACGAAGCGCTCGACGGCTCCGCGGTCGAACTGGCCCTGGCCGGCGACAGCAAACTCCCCCCGGCCATGCCCAACGGCTGCCTGCTGCGCAAGACGGTGCTGGGCGTGGCCGATGCCGCGACGCTGGACGCCATCGCGGCCGAGCTGGGCAAGGACCGCGACGTCCAGCGCCTGGCCGACGGCAGCCTCGAATCGGTCGACGACGCCGGCTTCACGCTCGGCTTCCAGATCAGCCGCAAACGCGACCCGGGCCTGCCCGGCGAAATCGCCAACGTGCCGGGCTCGCCTTTCCAGCGCCCCGCCAACCACCTGGGCGTGAACGCGGCCGTGGGCCAGATCCTTGCACGCACGCTCTCGCACATCGTCTATTTCGTGCCCGACGTGGCCAAGGCCGAGGCCTTCTATGTGAACCGCCTGGGCTTTCGCTGCACCGACCGCTTCACCGGCGTCGGCCCCTTCCTGCAACCCGGCGGCTCACTGGAGCACCACTCGCACTTCCTGATCGGCGCGCCCGAGTTCATGAAGGGCGTGGAGCACTTCACGTTCCACTTCAGCGGGCCGACCGAGGTGCTGCAGAACGGCTACCGCTTCATCGACAAGGGCTACCAGGCCTTCTGGGGCCCGGGCCGCCACCAGCTGGGCAGCAACTGGTTCTGGTACTTCAACAGCCCGTTCGCCTGCCACATGGAGATGGACGCCGACATGGACCTGCACGACAACACCTGGACCGCGCGCGAAGTGCCGATGGGTGCCGACGCCTCGCAGGCCTTCCTGCTGGGCTACCGCAAGAAGTGGATGCCGGGTCCGGGCACGCCCGAGGCCGGCGACTACGCATGAATGCACTGGGTCCTCCCCGCGGGCCGCTGTGTCACGACCACGACCTGGCGGAAGGCCAGGTGCGTGGCTTCGACCCCGAAGGCACAGGTCAGGACACGCTGTTCGTGCTGCGGCATGAGGGCCGGCTGCATGCCTGGGCCAACGCCTGCCCGCACATGGGCGTGCCCATGGCCTGGCGCCGGCACGCGTACCTGAACGCGGCGGGCACCCATGTGCAGTGCCACGCGCACGGCGCGCTGTTCGACAAGGCCAGCGGGCTGTGCGTGCAGGGGCCCTGCCTGGGGCAATCGCTGCGCCGCTGCGACCTGGTGACCAACGATGATGGCCAGGTGCAGTTGCTGGCCCTGCAAGACAAGCTTTGAAACATCAACCCAACGAGGTGGAGACATGACAGCAGTGAACAAGGTATTGGTGGTCGGCGGCGGCTTCTCCGGCATGGCCGCGGCGATCCAGTTGCGCAAGGCGGGCATCGCGGTCGATCTGGTGGAGCAGGACCCGCACTGGTGTCCGCTGGGTGCGGGCATCACGGTCAGCGGCCCGACGCTGCGCGCGCTGGAGACCCTGGGCGTCTACCTGGTGGTGGCTGAACAGGGCTTCGTCTCCGATGGCGTCGAGATTTTCATGCCCAACGGCCACAAGGTGGCCGACATGCCGACACCGCGTCCGGTCGGCTCGACCGTGGGCGGTGGCGGCGGCATCATGCGACCGGTGCTGGCGCGCATCCTGTCCGACGCCACCCGTGCGGCTGGCGTCGCGGTGCACCTGGGCTGCACGCACAGCGCCATCGAACAGGACGCCAGTGGCGTGAACGTGCGTTTCACCGACGGCCGCACCGGTCGCTACGACCTCGTGATCGGCGCCGATGGCGTGCACTCCACGCTGCGCGAAACGCTCTTCCCCGAGGTGAAGCCGCCCGAGTACATCGGACAAGGCGTCTGGCGCGCGGTGATGCCCCGGCCCGACGCCATCCTGCGCCCGCGCATGTGGCTGGGCCATCACATCAAGGTCGGCGTCAACCCGGTCTCGAAGACGCACATGTACATGTTCATCACCGAGGACCGGCCGACCAAGGAGCACATCGATCCGGTCACCTGGCCGCAGGTGTTTGCCGGGCTGATGAAGGGCTTCCCCGACCCGCTGATCGAAGCCCTGATCCCGCACGCGCTCACGCCAGAGGCCGCGATCGACTACCGGCCGCTGGCCAACCTGCTGGTGCCTGCGCCCTGGAACCGCGGCCGCGTGGTCCTGATCGGTGACACCGTCGCCGCGACCACGCCGCACCTGGCTTCGGGCGCGGGCATCGGCATCGAGAGCGGCATCGTGCTGGCCGAAGAGTTGGCGACCACCGACGACCTGCAGACCGCGCTGGACCGGTTCCACGCCCGCCGCTTCAAGCGTTGCGAACTGGTGATCCGCAACTCCGAGGCCCTGTGCCGCATCGAAATCGACGGCGGCGACAAGCAGGAGCACGGCCGCATCATGCGCGAGTCACTGATGGCCCTGGCCCAGCCGATCTGACGGGAGCACGCATGAACACACGCTCCACCAGCACCCTGGGCCATGTCGCCCTGATGGTCGCGCACTGCGCCGGCATGGTCGACCTGGTCGCGCTGCCGGTCTGGGTCGGCACCCTGATCCAGCACTTCAAGCTCGACCCGCAGCAGGCTGGCGGGCTGGCCACCCTGTTCCTGATCGGCGCCGTGCTCTCCAGCGTCTTCCTCGCGTCGCGCTTCCAGCGGGTGAAGGGGCGCTGGATCGCGGCCTGCGGGTACGCGCTGGCGGCCATCTGCTTTGGCCTGCTCTCGCAGCCACTGGACTACCCGGTCATGGCCGCACTGCACGCCGTCGGTGGCCTGGCCGCTGGCGCCGCGCTGAGCGTCACCCACGGCACGATCGCACGCAGCGCGAACCCGCACCTGAAGTTCGCCATCGTGGGCGTGGGCCTGGGCATCTTCGCCGTGCTGTTCCTGGGGGTGTCGCCCAAGGTCATCGCCGCGGCCGGCGGCTACATGCTGTTCGCCATCTTCGGCGGCGTGATGCTGATCGCGGCCCTGGTCTGCGCGGTCGGCTTTCCGGAACCCGAACGCATGGCATCCGCCGCCGGGGATACCGTGGTCGAACGCATCCCCCGCACTGTCTGGTTCGGCATCCTGGGCATCAGCGCGATGGCGCTGGTGCAGTCCATGACCTTCAGCTTCCTGGAGCGCGTCGGCAACGACCGCGGCTTCAGCCTGAACGCGATCACCGGCGTACTGGTGGTGCTGGGCATGGTCAACCTGCTGCCGGCGGCGCTGGCGGCCATGCTGGAAAAGCGCTGGAGTGCGCGCCGCGTGCTGCTGGCCGGACCGGTGATCCAGGCCTTGCTCGCCGCGGTCATCATGAATGCGCCGGGCTTCTACGCCTACGCCGCCGCGGCCTCGGTGTTTGCGGCGGTGATGATCTTCACCCACACCTTCGCCTTCGGCCTGATGGCGCGCCTCGAACCCAGCGGCCGCGCCATGGCCGCGACGCCCGCGATGCTGATGGTGGGCGCCGCCATCGGCCCGGTGCTCGGCGGAACCCTTGTCAAGACGGCCGGCTACGGCAGTCTGGGTCTGGCGGCGGTGCTGATCGGCACCCTGGCCGTCTTGTGCATGTCCCGCCTGCCGGGGCATGCACCTTCTTCGCTCGCCCAGGAGGCTGCATGAAGCCCACACGCCGCTTCGTCGACCTGTCCATCTACCTGGAAAACGATGTGCGGTCGGACCCGCCGCCGCTGGCGCCGAAGATCACCTACCAGCAGCACGCCGACACCCTGCCCGAGTTCATGGCCATGATCCCGGGCACCACGCCCGAGGACTATCCCGACGGCGAGGCCGCGGCCGCCGAGTGGGTCACCCTGACCACACACAACGGTACCCACCTGGACGCGCCCTGGCATTTCCATTCCACGCAGGACGCGAAGAACGGCGGCAGCCGCCCGAGCATCACCATCGACCAGGTGCCGCTGGAATGGTGCTTCCAGAACGGCGTGAAGCTGGACTTCCGGAACTTCCCCGATGGCTACGTCGCCACCGCGACCGACGTCGAGGCCGAGCTGGCCCGCATCGGCCACACGCTGGAGCCGCTCGACATCGTGGTGGTCAACACCCGTGCCGGTTCGCGCTACGGCCACAACGACTACCTCGGCGCCGGCTGCGGCATGGGCTACGAAGCCACGATGTTCCTGCTCGAACGCGGCGTGCGCCTGACCGGCACCGACGCCTGGAGCTGGGACGCGCCTTTTTCGTACACCGCGAAGAAGATCGCCGAGACCGGCAACAAGGCCCTGATCTGGGAAGGCCACAAGGCCGGCCGCGACATCGGCTACTGCCACCTGGAAAAACTGCACAACCTCGAAGCCCTGCCGGCGACGGGTTTCACCATCAGCTGCTTTCCGCACAAGATCCGAGGCGCCTCTGCCGGCTGGACACGGGCGGTGGCCATTTTCGAGGACTGAACTTCCATGACATTCCCCGCCATCCACCGCGTCGTCACCGGGCACGACGCCAGCGGCAAAGCCGTCATCGCGCACAACGGCCCGCTGCCCACTGTGGTCGAGATCCAGGCCATTCCCGGCACCGTGTTCCACGAGGTCTGGAGCACCACCGGTTCCCCGGCCCCGGTCGACAACGGCGCCGACCCGACGCTGGGCCCGCTGATGCTGCCGCCTCCCAAGCTGGGCACGCGCATGCGCTTTGTCGACATCCCGCCCGACACGGCCGAGTTCCTCGCGCAGGGCGCGGCCAACATGAGGGCCGCCTTCAGTCAGATCGGCGACGAGAAGGCGTCGACCGTGCAGACGCACTCGCCGCACCCGCTGATGCACCGCACCGAGAGCGTGGACTACGGCATCGTGATCGAGGGCGAGATGACGCTGGTGCTCGACGATTCGGAGGTGCTGCTCAAGCCCGGCAGCGTGGTCGTGCAGCGCGGCACCAACCACGCCTGGGCCAACCGCTCCGGAAAGCCCTGCCGCATGCTGTTCGTGCTGGTCGATGGCCGATACAACCCGGTGATCGCCCAGTCTCTCACCCCACACACCTGACCCCATGAAACTCTGCACCTTCCCCAACGGCACACCCGACGGGCAACTGGCCGTGGTCTCGGCCGACGGCACTCGATGCGCCGTTGCCGATGGCATTGCCCCCACTCTGCAAGTCGCGCTGGAACGCTGGGCGGACGTCGAACCCGCCTTGCGCCAACGCGCGCAGGATCTGGACGCGGGCCGCTGTGCTGCGGCCATGCCCTTCGACCCCCCGAAAGCGCTTGCGCCGCTGCCGCGCGCCTGGCAATGGCTGGACGGCTCGGCCTTCCAGTCGCACGGCGACCTGATGGCCACGGTGTTCGGCACGGAGCGCCACACCTACGACGAACGCCCGCTGATGTACCAGGGGCTGTCCGACCGCTTCCTGCCCGCGACCGCCGACGTGCCGCTGCCCAGCGAGCAGGACGGCATCGACTTCGAGGGCGAGTTCGGCGTGATCACCGACGCCGTGCCCATGGGCACATCGAAGGCCGAGGCCGCGGCCCACATCCGCCTGGTCGTGCTGATCAACGACTGGTCGCTGCGCCGCATCGCACCCGTGGAGATGAAGACCGGATTCGGCTGGATCCAGGCCAAGCCCGCCTGCAGCGTGGCACCGATCGCGGTCACACCCGACGAACTCGGCGAAGCCTGGCAAAGCGGCCGGGTACGGATGCGGCTCGAAGTGGACTGGAACGGGCGCCGCTTCGGTGCTGCGCACGGCGGTGCCATGGCTTTCGGCTTCAGTGACCTCGTGGCGCACGCCGCCTACAGCCGCGACCTCGTGCCCGGCACGCTCATCGGCTCCGGCACGGTCTCCAACCCGGACTACCGCGAGGTCGGCTCCTCCTGCATCGCCGAGCGCCGGGCGATCGAGATGCTGGACGAAGGGGCGGCGCGCACGCCCTACATGGCCTTCGGCGACCGTGTGCGCATGGCGGCGCGCTTCGACGACGGTCGCGATGGGCCGTTTGGCGCGATCGACCAGCGCGTGGTCAGAGGCGGAGCGGCCTGATGCGGGTGCTGGTCACGGGCGCCGGCGGCTACGTCGGCGGCGCGCTGGTGCGGCGCCTGTTGGCCGATGGCCACATCGCCGGCCGGACACTGCGCGAACTGGTCGCCACCGATCTGCGACTCGATGGCCTGCCGCGCGATGCGCGTCTGCGGTGCGTGGCCGCGGACCTCTCGCTGGCGGCGACGCAGGACGCACTCTTTGGTGGACCGGTCGACACCGTGTTCCACCTTGCGAGCGTGCCCGGCGGCACGGCCGAAGCGCAGCCCGCCCTCGCGCGCCGCGTCAACCTCGGCGCCACGCTGGACCTGTTCGACCTTTGCCGTCTGCAGGTCGAGGCCGGCGGCGTGGCACCGCGTGTGGTCTTTGCCAGCACCATCGCGGTCTACGGTCTGCCCATGCCCGACCGGGTCGACGACAACACGCCGTGCTCACCGCAGATGAGCTACGGCGCGCAGAAGTGGATGGGCGAGATCGCCCTGGCCGATGCGAGCCGGCGCGGCTGGGCCGACGGCGTCTCGCTGCGCCTGCCCGGTGTGCTGGCCCGTCCGCCCGCGCCGACCGGACAGCTCTCGGCCTTCATGAGCGACCTGCTGCGCGAGCTCTCGCAGGGCCGCGCTTTCGCCTGCCCCACCGGCCCCGACGCGACCACCTGGGCCTCGTCGATCCACAACGTGCTGGACAACCTGCTGCATGCGGCCGCTGTCGCCGCCGACCGCCTGCCGGTCTCGCGTTGTCTGCTGCTGCCGACGCAACGTTTTGCGATGGGCGAACTGGCAGCCGCCGTGGCACAGGTCTACGGCACACCGGCGCAGACCCTGGTGCGCTGGGCGCCTGAAGAACGGATCGAGCGGCTGTTCGGGCGCTTCCCTGCCGTGCAGACACTCGCTGCAGAGGCCGCCGGCTTCGCGCACGACGGCGACCTGCCGACGCTGGTGCGGCGTTCGCTGGCACCGCTCTGACCCGGCAGGACGGAAATCAGGCGGCTCCAGCGTCCAGTGGATCGTCGAGGTGGTTCGCCGCCTCATGCAGCAGGCCGCGCAGCCAGACCAGGCCGGGGTCGCGCGTGCGGTACTTGTGCCACTGCATGGTCTGGTGGAAGCTCACCGCCGGCAGCGGCACCGGCTTGAGGACCACCGGAATGGCCGGCAGCACACGCCGCGCCAGCCGCGAGTGCACGGTTCCGATCAGGTCCGTGCCCACGACCATGAACGGAATGGCGCCAAAGTTGTAGGTCGAGACGGCAATCCGCCGGTCCAGCCCCTGGCTGACGGTGAACCACTTCTCCAGCACCGGCATTTCCTCGTCGGTGGGCTTCATGGTCACGTGCGAGGCACCCATGTAGCGCTCGATAGTCATGTCTCCCACCGCCAGCGGGCTGTCCTTCCAGACCACACACTCGAAGTGGTCCTCGAACAGCAGTTCCTGCGGGTGGTCGGGCGAACAGAAGATGTCCGGAATGATCAGCAGGTCCGCCTCGCCCTGCTCCAGGCTGCGGTACGGATGGGCCACCTGGGGCTTGAGGCGAAGGCGCACCCGGCTGCCCTGCTGCGAGGCCAGAGCCAGCAGGCGCGGGATCAGCACCTCCATCGAGTAGTCCGACACGAACATCGTGAACTCGCGGTCCGAGGTGCGGGGGTCGAACTCCGGCTGGGCCGCGACCGTGGTGTCGATGCGCAACAGCACGTCCTTGACCGCTTCGTGCAGCAGCTCGGCCCGCGGCGTCGGCTCCAGCTTGCCGCCCACGGGCACCAGCAGTTCGTCGTCGAAGTACTGGCGCAGCCGCGAGAGCGCATTGCTCATCGCCGACTGGCTCAGGAAGATGCGTTCGCCCGCCCGCGTGACATTGCGTTCGGTCAGCAGCGCATCGAGCGCCACCAGCAGGTTCAGGTCTAGCTTCTTGAATCGCATGGCTCGGGCGGGGTCAACGCCCGAGTATCGGCGATCAGGCCGGCTGCAGGAACACGCGCGCCTTGCGCGGCGACACGACCAGCGTCTCGCCTTCCTGGAACCCGAGTTCGCGGAACTGCTGCGCCGGGATCTGGGCCTCGATCAACGGGTCGTGGCCTTCGCGCGGCTGGCTGTCCACCGGCATGAGTTCCAGGCGGGCGATCGGGCCGACCACGATGGCACGGTCCAGCCGCACCACGATGCCCTGCGGACGGCCGGCGGCATCGACCTCGCTGCCGGGCTGGTAGCGGTGCACGTCCAGGTCGTGCGGGCGCACATAGGCGAAGGCCTGGGCGTTCTGCGCGCTGGCGTGTTCGGGCGTCTGGATCGCCACGCCGTCCAGGTGCAGCAGGCCTTCGTGGGCACGGCCGTGGAACAGGTTCACGTCGCCCAGGAAGCCGTAGACAAACGGGCTGGCCGGCTGGTCCCACACGTCCTGCGGCGAGCCAACCTGTTCGATCACGCCCTTGTTCATCAGCACCACGCGGTCGGCCACTTCCAGCGCCTCTTCCTGATCGTGCGTGACGAAGATCGAGGTCACATGCAGTTCGTCGTGCAGGCGGCGCAGCCAGCGGCGCAGTTCCTTGCGCACCTTGGCGTCCAGTGCGCCAAAGGGTTCGTCGAGCAAAAGCACCTTGGGCTCGACCGCGAGGGCGCGGGCGAGCGCGATGCGCTGGCGCTGGCCGCCCGAAAGCTGCGAGGGGTAACGGTCGGCGATCCAGTCCAGCTGCACCAGCTTGAGCAGGTCGGTCACCTTCTGTTTGATCTGTGCGTCGCTGGGGCGCTCGCCGCGCGGTTTGACGCGCAGGCCGAAGGCCACGTTCTCGAACACGGTCATGTGGCGGAACAGCGCGTAGTGCTGGAACACGAAGCCCACGTTGCGCTCGCGCACGTGCACGTCGGTGGTGTCTTCGCCGCTGAAGTGGATGCTGCCGGTGTCCGGCGTTTCCAGACCGGCAATGATGCGCAGCAGCGTGGTCTTGCCGCAGCCCGACGGGCCCAGGAGGGCCAGAAGTTCGCCGGAGTCGATGTCGAGATTGACGTTGTTGAGCGCGTGGAACGTGCCGAAGTGCTTGTTGACGTCGCGGATCTGGATGCTCATGGTCTTGTCCTCATTCAGGTCAGGCGGCGGTGGCGGCCACGGTGGGCGCGGGCCGTGCATTCGGGTTCTCGGGCGGAAGTTCGGCAATCGCCTTCATCTCGCGCTCGTGGCGCCACTCCACCACGCTCTTGATCACCAGCGTGACCAGGGCCAGCAGCGCCAGCAGCGAGGCAACGGCGAAGGCGGCGGCCGACTGGTACTCGTTGTAGAGCACCTCGATGTGCAGCGGCATGGTGTTGGTCTGGCCGCGGATGTGGCCCGAGACCACGCTGACCGCACCGAACTCGCCCATGGCCCGGGCGTTGCACAGGATCACGCCATAGATCAGGCCCCACTTGATGTTGGGCAGGGTCACGTACCAGAAGGTCTGCCAGCCGGTGGCGCCGAGCACGATGGCGGCCTGCTCCTCGTCGTTGCCCTGGGCCTGCATCAGCGGAATCAACTCGCGCGCGATGAACGGGAAGGTCACGAAGATGGTCGCCAGGATGATGCCGGGCACCGCGAACACGATCTTGATGTCGTGTTCCATCAGCCAGGGGCCGAACCAGCCTTGCGCGCCGAACACCAGCACATAGATCAGGCCGGCCACCACCGGCGAGACCGAGAACGGCAGGTCGATCAGCGTGGTCAGGAAGGACTTGCCCTTGAACTCGTACTTGGCGATGCACCAGGCCGCCGCCACGCCGAACACCAGGTTCAGGGGCACAGCCACGGCGGCGATGAGCAGGGTCAGGCGGATCGCTGCCCAGGCGTCGGGCTCCTTGAGCGCTTCCCAGTAGGCATCCCAGCCCTTGCGCAGCGCTTCGGTGAACACCGCCGCCAGTGGCAACACGAGAAACAGGAACATGAACACCAGCGCGATGCCGGTGAGCGTCCAGCGGATCCAGGGCGCTTCGGTGGTGCCGCGCTGGGCGGTGCGAACGTTGTTCTGGCTCATTGGGAATTCCCCGCCGAACGCTTGCGCTGCCATCCCTGCAGGCCGTTGATGACCAGCAGCAGGAGGAAGGAAATGCCCAGCATCACGGTCGCCACCGCCGTGGCGCCGGCGTAGTCGTACTGTTCCAGCTTGCCGATGATGATCAGCGGCGTGATCTCGGAGACCATGGGCATGTTGCCGGCGATGAAGATGACCGAGCCGTACTCACCGACGGCGCGGGCGAAGGCCATGGCAAAACCGGTCAGCAGCGCCGGCGCGATGCTCGGGAAGATCACGCGGCTGAAAGTCTGCCAGCGCGTGGCGCCCAGGCAGGTCGCGGCTTCTTCCAGTTCCTTTTCGGCGTCTTCCAGCACCGGCTGCACCGTGCGCACCACGAAGGGCAGGCCGATGAAGATCAGCGCGATCACCACGCCGTTGGGGTTGAACGCGAGCTGGATGCCGTGCGGCTCCAGATACTGGCCGATCCAGCCGTTGCCGGCCAAGAGCGCGGTCAGCGAAATGCCGGCCACTGCGGTGGGCAGCGCGAACGGCAGGTCCACCAGCGCGTCGACGATCTTCTTGCCTGGAAACGGGTAACGCACCAGGACCCAGGCCACCAGCAGACCGAACACCACGTTGACCAGTGCCGCGATGAACGAGGCACCGAAAGTCAGGCGGTACGAGGCCAGCACACGGGGCGAAGTGACCGCCTCCCAGAACTGCGGCCAGGTCATGGTGAAGGTCTTGAGCAGCAGCGCCGACAGCGGGATCAGCACGATCAGGCTCAGGTACAGCACCGTGTACCCCAGCGTGAGGTTGAAGCCCGGAAGCACGCGCGCGCTGCTGCGGCGCGCACCGTTCCCGGCCGCCGGCGCCGTGCCCGGCAGCGAAACAACGTGTCCGGACATGCTTACTTGCCTGCGGTATAGAGTTTGTCGAACTGGCCGCCGTCGTTGAAGTGCACCTTCTGCGCCTCGGCCAGCGAGCCGAAGTACTGCTCGACCGTGAACAGCTTGATCGGCTTGAACGCGCTGGCGTACTTCTTGAGCACGGCCTCGTTGCGCGGGCGGATGTTGTGCTTGGCGGCGATCTCCTGGCCCTCGGGGCTGTACAGGAAGTCGAGGTAGGCCTTGGCTTCGGCGGCGGTGTTTTTCTTGGCCACGGTGCGCTCGACGATGGCAACCGGGTTCTCGGCCACGACGGAGGCGCTCGGATGGATCGCGTCGACCTTGCCGGCGCCGAATTCCTGGTCCACCGACACCACTTCGGATTCGAAGGTCACGAGCACGTCGCCGATGTTGCGTTGCAGGAAGATGCCGGTTGCGTCACGGCCGCCGCGGGCCAGCACCGGCACATTCTTGTAGAGCTTGCCCACGAACTCGGCGGCTTGTGCGTCGGTGCCACCCTTGGCGCGCACCTGGCCCCAGGCGGCCAGGTAGGCCATGCGGCCGTTGCCGCCGGTCTTGGGGTTCACGACCACGACCTGCACGCCGGGCTTGACCAGGTCGTCCCAGTCCTTGATTCCCTTGGGATTGCCCTGGCGCACCAGGAACAGCATGGTCGAGGTGGTGGGCGCAGCGCTGTTGGGGAATTTCTGGCGCCAGTCCTTGGCGACCACACCCTTCTCGGCCAGGAAGTCGATGTCGGTGGTGGTGTTCATGGTCACCACATCGGCGTCCAGGCCATCGGCCACGGCACGCGCCTGCGCGCTGGAGCCGGCGTGCGACTGGTCGACCTTGATGTCCTTGCCGGTGCTCTTTTTGTAGCTGGCCACAAACGCGGTGTTGACATCCTTGTAGAACTCGCGAGCGACGTCGTAGGACACGTTGAGCAGCGAGGCCTGCGCCGAAGCAGCGGAGGCAGCGGCCAGCGCGATGGCGCCGAGGGTGAGTTTGAGGGTGTTCTTCATGGAAATCGGTCTCCGATAGAGGGAATGCATGGCATTGTGGGACCCGCTCGAACTGAAACAAACGACTTTGTTCTTGTTTTCTTATTCGATTAAAGAATAAGGATCAGGCCGCGAGTGGCAGTGCCTGCGCTGGCGTGATTTCGGCGCCGAGTGCCTGCAGCAGGGCCAGGCCCAGCGGCCATTCACCATGGCCCGAATCCACATTGATATGCCCCGCTTCGTTCAGGCGCATGAACTCGCTGCCCCACGCCCGCGCGTAGGCGCCAGCCAGCCGCACCGGACAGAACGGGTCGTTGCTGCTGGCGACCACGATGCTGGGAAACGGCAGCCGCTGGTACGGCACCGGCGCGAAGTCGGCCAGCACGCCACGGCGCTCGGGATCGGCAGGCGCCACCAGCAGCGCGGCCTGGATGCGCGCCTTGACCGGGTCCGGCAGATGCACCGTGGCAATGCAGCCCAGGCTGTGGGCCGCGATCACCACAGGCCCCGGGGCGCTATCGATGGTGTCGATGAGTTGCTGGACCCAGGCCCGCTTGAGCGGACTGATCCAGTCGTCCTGCTCGACCCGCAGGACGCGGGGCAGACGGGCGGTCCACAGGCTCTGCCAGTGGCCCGGGCCGGAGTTGCGCCAACCCGGAACGATGATGACGGTGGGGGAAGACATGCTGCCATTCTGGGCAGCGTGCTTCCCTACACAAACGACTGATAGGTAGTTTGCTTATTCGGATTCCGTCTTTGGCTGAGCCCGCGGATCACGGTGATGAACCGGTCCACCTCTTCGCAGGTGTTGTAAAACGCCAGCGAAGGCCTCACCGTGGACTCCAGCCCGAACCGGCGCAAGATGGGCTGCGCGCAGTGATGACCCGTGCGCACGGCGATGCCTTCCTTGTTCAGGGCCTGCCCCACCTCATCGGTGGTATAGCCCTCAAGCACGAAAGACAGCACGCTGGCCTTGTCGAACGCTGTGCCGACCAGCCGCACGCCGGGGATCGGCTTGAGTAGCGCGGTCGAGTATTCGAGCAAGGCGTGCTCATAGGCACCGATGTTCTCGATGCCGATGCGCTCCACATACTCCAGCGCCGCGCCCAGGCCCACTGCATCGGCGATGTTGCCGGTGCCAGCCTCGAAGCGGGTCGGTGGTCCGTGGTAGACGGTCTTCTCGAAGGTGACGTCGGCAATCATGTTGCCGCCGCCCTGCCACGGCGGCATGTCTTCGAGGATCTCCCGCTTGCCGTAGACCACGCCGATGCCGGTCGGACCGAAGATCTTGTGGCCCGAAAAGACGAAGAAGTCGGCATCGGTGGACTGCACATCGACGCGCATGTGCGAAACCGACTGCGCGCCGTCGACCAGCGCCTTCGCGCCCGCCGCATGCGCCATCGCCACGATCTCGCGCACCGGCACCACGGTGCCCAGCGCGTTGCTCACCTGTGTGACCGAGACGATCTTCGTGCGCGGTGACAGCAGCTTCTGGTACTCACTCAGGATCACCTGGCCCGAGTCGTCGACCGGGATCACCTTGATGATCGCGCCCTGCTGCGCCGCCAGCTGCTGCCAGGGAACGATGTTGGCGTGGTGTTCAAGGTGGCTGACGATGATCTCGTCGCCCGCGCCCACGTTCTGCACGCCCCAGGTCTTGGCCACCAGGTTGATGGCTTCGGTGGTGCCGCGCACGAAGATGATCTCTTCGGTCGAGCGGGCATTGATGAAGCGTCGTACCGTCTCGCGCGCCTTCTCGTAGGCATCCGTGGCGCGCGCGGCCAGTTCATGGGCGGCGCGGTGGATGTTCGAGTTCTCGTGCTCGTAGAAGGTCGAGATGCGGTCGATGACGGATTGCGGTTTCTGCGTCGTGGCGGCGTTGTCGAACCAGACCAGTTGCTTGCCGTTGACCCGCTCCTGCAGGATCGGAAAATCGCGGCGCACGGCGTGGATGTCGAACGACGGACGGGCCACGGCCGGCACCTGCGGCGCGGCCGACGGTTCACGCCGGTCGTTCCCGGGCAGGCCGGTCACATCGGGGCTGAGGAAGTAGAACCCGCTGCCACCGGCCGGAGCGGCCGGCGCACGGGTGAGCGACAGGTCGTCACGCAGCAGCTGGTGCAGCGCCGCGTCGCCCGGCAATCCGAACGACTCGGCCGAAGGCGCGATCGGCGGGACGCTGAGCGCCTGGCTGCCCAGACGGCCGTCATAGCCGGGCGCGGCTTCGATCGCGTGGTCGGGCAAGCCGTTGGGTGCTTGCGCATGAGGCACCAGGGCCGGCGCAGAAGCCACCGCATTGACCGGCGTCTGCGGCGAGGTCGGGGCCAGGTTGCTGCCCGGCACGGCACCGACCACCGGTACCGCCGCCGGTGTCGACGGGCCGAAGCTGCCCGGTGGCAGGCTCAAGCCAGCCGGCTGCGGATTGGCCGGCACCGGCACGCCGCCCACGGCCGATGGCCCGGTGGGCACGGCAGGCGCCGAGCCCAGCAAGGCCGCAAAGAACTGGCTCGCCAGGCGCGCCAGCTCTCCCGGATCAGGCAGGCCCGCAGGCACCGACGGACCGCTGGCGGAAAGGATGTCGGACATGTTGGGGCCGCCCGCTTATTTGTAGGTATCGGGGTAGTCGTGGAACTTGCCGACTTCGACGTCTTCCAGCACGGCCAGCGCGTCGTCGGTCTGCACCGCCAGAGAGCAGTAGAGGCTGATGAGGTAGGAAGCAATGGCGCTGCGGTTGATGCCCATGAAGCGCACCGACAGGCCCGGGCTCTGTTCGCCCGGCAGGCCCGGCTGGAACAGACCCACTACGCCCTGGCGCTTCTCGCCCACGCGCAGCAGGATGATCCTGGTCTTGCCGTCGGCCACCGGCACCTTGTCGCTGGGCACCAGCGGAATACCGCGCCAGGTCAGGAACTGCGAGCCGAACAGGCTCACGGTCGGGGGCGGCACACCGCGGCGGGTGCATTCGCGGCCGAAGGCGGCAATCGCCAGGGGATGGGTCAGGAAGAAGGCGGGCTCTTTCCAGACCTTGGTCAGCAGTTCGTCCAGATCGTCGGGCGTCGGCGCGCCCGTGAGCGGGTAGACGATCTGGTCGGGGTGCACGCTGGCCAGCAGACCGTAGTCCGGGTTGTTGATCAGCTCGGACTCCTGCTTTTCCTTGATCGTCTCGATCGTCAGGCGCAACTGTTCCTTGATCTGGTCGTGCGGGCTGGAGTAGAGGTCAGACACGCGGGTGTGCACGTCCAGCACGGTGGACACAGCGTTGAGGAAGTACTCGCGCGGCTGGGCGTCGTAGTCGACGAAGGTCTGCGGCAGTTCGCTCTCGTCGCGCTTGGCGCAGGCCACCAGCACGTCCTCGGGGTTCTTGACCTTGTTGAGGCGGTAGATGCCCGCTTCGACCGGAATCCACTGCAGCAGGTGGGTCAGCCAGCGTGGGCTGATGGTCGACAGGATCGGGGCGGTCTTGGTGGCATTCGCCAGTTGCCGCGCGGCGCTGTCGCCAAGGGCCAGCTGCGCATTCGGTTTGTCGGACATGTGGAACTCCGTGTTGGGAAGGGATGAAAAGAAGAGGGACGCGGTTCACGCAGCCAGTGCGGCGGAGGCAGAGGGGGCCGGTGTGTTGTCCAGCGACCGGGCCTGCGAAAGGTTGGCGCCCGCGGGCACGTCATGGGTCACCCACAAGTTGCCGCCGATGGTGGCGCCACGGCCGATGGTCACGCGCCCGAGCACGGTGGCCCCGGCGTAGATCACCACGTCGTCCTCGATGTTCGGGTGACGGGGCAGGCCCTTCTTGAGGTGGCCGTCGGCATCGAGCGGAAAGCGCTTCGCACCCAGCGTGACCGCCTGGTAGATGCGCACGCGCTCGCCAATGGTCGCGGTCTCGCCGATCACGACGCCGGTGCCGTGGTCGATGAAGAAGCCAGAACCGATCGTGGCGCCGGGGTGGATGTCAATACCGGTCTGGCCGTGCGCGATCTCCGAGATCAGACGCGCCAGCATGGTCGCCCCCAGGGAATACAAGGTGTGGGCCAGGCGGTGGTTGATGATGGCGTGGATGCCGGGGTAACACAGCAGCACTTCGTCCACGCTGTGTGCGGCCGGGTCGCCGTGGTAGGCGGCCAGCACGTCGGTGTCCAGCAGGCGCCGGATTCCCGGCAGCGCCAGCGCGAACTCGCGCACGATGTGGTCGGTGCGTGCCTGCACGTCGCGCGGCCCGAGATGGGCGTGGCGCGCCGAGTGCTGCAGCTCCAGCCGCACCTGTGCCGACAGCGCATGCAGCGCCTTGTCCAGCGTGACGCCGACATAGAAGTCTTCGACCTCCTGCCGCAGCTCGGGCGGTCCCAGCCGCATCGGGAACAGCACACCCCGCAGGTCGGTCAGGACGTCGTTCAGCACCTCGCGCGAGGGCAGTTCGCGCCCGCCGGGTTCGAGCGAGCGGCCCTGCGACTGGCGCCAATCGCGGCGCACGGCGCGCAGGTCGGACACGATCGCGCCTACATCGACCACCGGAGCGGCCTCGGATTCGAATGCAGCCATGGCGTCCTCAGGCAGGAAGACCGCTGGCGTCGAAGATGCCTTCGAACAGCACCGAGCTGAGGTAGCGCTCGCCCGAGTCGGGCAGGATCACCACGATGGTCTTGCCGGCGTTCTCGGGCTTGTGTGCCCAGCGCACTGCCGCCGCCGCTGCCGCGCCGCAGGAAATGCCCGAAAGGATGCCCTCCTCGCGCGCCAGCCGGCGGGCGAACAGCACCGCGTCTTCGTTGCTGACCTGTTCGATCGCATCCACCAGCGAGAGGTCGAGTACATCAGGGACGAAGCCAGCGCCGATGCCCTGGATCTTGTGCGGCGCGGGCTTGAGCTCTTCGCCGTTGCGCTGTTGCGTGAGGATGGGGCTGGCGGTCGGTTCGACCGCGACCGAAGTGATGGCCTTGCCTTTGGCCTGCTTGATGAAGCGCGAGACGCCGGTGATGGTGCCGCCGGTACCGACGCCGGAAATTAGGATGTCGATCGCGCCCGCGGTGTCGTCCCAGATTTCAGGGCCGGTGGTCTTCTCGTGAATCGCCGGGTTGGCCGGGTTCTTGAACTGCTGCAGCAGCACGTACTTGCCCGGATCGCTGGCCGCGATTTCCTCAGCCTTGGCCACCGCGCCCTTCATGCCCTTGGCGCCCTCGGTCAGCACCAGCTTGGCGCCGTACGCCAGCAGCAGCTTGCGCCGCTCCACGCTCATGGTTTCGGGCATGGTCAGGGTCAGCGGAATGCCCTTGGCGGCGGCCACGAAGGCCAGCGCGATGCCGGTGTTGCCGCTGGTGGGTTCGACCAGTTCCTTGCCCGGGCCGAGCAGGCCACGCTGCTCGGCGTCCCAGATCAGGGCCGCGCCGATGCGGCACTTGACCGAATAGGCCGGATTGCGGCCCTCGATCTTGGCCAGCACCGTTGCCTTGGCACCGTCGGTGATGCGGTTCAGGCGAACGAGTGGGGTGCGGCCGATGGAGAGCGCGTTGTCGTCGAAGATGTTTTGTGACATGGGAGCTCCTTGAATCAGTCCTGCACCCAGGGCAGACCATGAAAACGCCAGCCATCGCTGCCGCCGCGGTGTTGCTGGTCATCGATCTCACCCTCGAAGCCTTCGAGCACGTTGAACACGTTGTGCAGGCCGGCGGCCGCAGCGGCCTCGGCCGCCGCCACCGAACGCTTCCCACTGCGGCACAGCAGCAGCACTGGCTGCACCTTGCCCAGCTTGGCTTCGAGCTCGCGCACGAAGCGCGGGTTGCGCGTCAGGCTGGTGCCGGTGGCCCAGGCGATGTGCGCACTGCCCGGAACGTGCCCGACAAACTTGCGCTCTTCGGCGCTGCGCACATCAACCAATACCGCCTGCCCGGTGTCGAACAGGCGCCAGGCCAGCTGAGGGGACACGCCGCCTGCGTAGCTCAGGCCAGCAACGGCCGCGGCCTGGCGCGCCTGCGCCAGGGCTTCAAGTTCCGGGGTGGTGTCCAAGGTCGCGCTCATGGTGTGTCTCTTTCGGTGTGGCTCGTTGAAGCGATGGACCTCACTCTAGGAGCCGCACCACAGAACACGAACGAAGGTTTCTGCGTTTGCTTATGAGAAAAGCGAGTGACCCCGCGCCCATGCGGGCGGCGAAGCATGCAGCCACCGCGTCATCACGGGCCGGTCAGCCAGGGGACCGGTCGATCGCGCGACTGTGGCGCTCAACTGCGCTCGCCGCGATGGCCTGACAAGGCAACGCCGCATAGCCCACTTGAAGGCGAAGACCACCCGACGGTCGTTCATGCCGTGCGCCCGCAACGTCCTTTGGCGAGCGTTTGCCTGCCCGCTCCGTCCGCGCCCCGACCTACTGGACGGGCACGTACAGGCTTTGCTTCATGGTGTCGATCACAACGTGGGTGGTCATGCGCACCACCTGTGGGATGTGGGCCATCAGCCGGGCCGACAACGCGTCGTAAGCCTTCACGTCGCTGGCCACCACCACCATCATGATGTCGAAGCTGCCCGTCACGTAATAGACCTGCTGCACCGTCGGCTCACCCTGTGCCCACTGGCGAATTCGCGGCAAGGTCTCGTAGTTGTCCTTGATCTCCAGCCCCGCCAGGAAATGCATGGCCTTGCCCACCGCCTGCGGGTCCACCACCGCAATCTCAGCGCTGATGGTCTTGTCCTGGCGCATGCGCCGCAGGCGGCGCTGGACGGCCGATGCAGACAGACCCACCGCCTCGGCGATCACCTCGGCATTGAGTTGGCAATCTTTCTGGACCAGGTCCAGGATCTTGCGGTCGAAAACGTCCAGTTCGCTGTCCATGCGGCGATTCTAGGCACGGCGTGCGCGCGCCGCTGCCGCGCAGCACACCAACCCGATTCGCGGCCTGGCAGCGCCATACACAGCGTTTTTGCCGCCACGCCGCTTTCCGAGCATTGATACTTCCCAAGCTTTTTGCGCTGAAAAAATGCAGTTTGTTCCTCACACCGGGACACTTTCCCCGTCGTGATGGGCGGTACCGGCAATGGCACCTGTTTTGCCTTCCATGGTTGCCCATTCCTTGATCCCCGGCACTGCCGGCGGAGTTGTTCTGTCGGGTTTCCGACGTGTTTTCTTCTGGAGATTGAAAAATGAGTCGTTCGTTGTTGAGCTGGCTGGTGGCCGGCGTGGTGTCGGTCAGTGGTTTCGCCCACGCACAGGACGTAGTCCGCATCGGCACCCTGTCGGACTACGCGCCCTTCGAATACCGCGACGCCAAGGGTGAGCTCAAGGGCATGGAGATCGAGCTGGCCAAGATCATGTGCAAGAACATCCAAGCCAAGTGCGAGTTCGTGACCATCGACTTCGATGCCCTGATCCCCGCACTGAAAGCCAAGAAGATCGACGCGGTGGTGGCCCAGATGTCGATCACCGAGGAACGCAAGAAGGAGGTGGACTTCACCGACCTGTTCACGCTGGCCCCTGTGCAGTATGTGGCCAAGGCAGGCTCGGGCATCTCCGACGATCCGGCCACACTCAAGGGCAAGACCGTGGGCGTATACAGCGGGTCGACCCACGAGACTTACCTCAAGAAGCGCCTGCCCAAGAACACGTCGGGAATCGCCACCAAGTCGTACCCGTCACAGGACCCGATCTGGCTGGACCTTGAAGCCGGACGGGTGCAGGCCGCACTGACAGACACCACGGTGGCCCACGAATGGCTGGAGAAGACTGGCAAGGCCAAGGGCTTCGCGCTGGTCGGCAAGCCTTTGAGCGACCTGTCCATCTTCGGTGAAGGCACCGGGATCGCTGTGCGCAAAGGCGACCCCTTGCGCACGCGCCTGAACGGTGCGATCAAGCAGGTGCTGAGCGATGGCAGCTTTGCTGCCGAAAACAAGAAGGTGTTCCCCTTCAGCATCGCACCGACCTCCAAGTAAGCGGGAAGGTGTCCTGGCCAGGCTATCCGTTTCGATGGCCTGGTTTTTCTTTTCTCGGGTGGGAACACATGGATGACTTGTGGCTGTATGCCGATCAGGTGCTGCAGGGTGCCTGCATCACCGTGCAGCTGGCCGTGTGCTCGCTGGCGCTGGGCATGGTGCTTGGCCTGCTGCTGGCGGCGGGCAGTCTGAGCCGGCAGCCCCTGTTGCGCCGGGCAGTGATGCTGTGGACCGCGGTGCTGCGCGGCATCCCCGAGTTCCTGATCGTGCTGGTCTGCTATTTCTGGCTGTCCAATGTGATCAACACCCAGTTCGGCGGTTCCTTCGACCTGAGCCCGTTCGTGGCCGGTGTGTTTGCGTTGTCCATCGTGTTTTCCGCGTACGCCGCCGAGGTGTTCCGTGGCAGCTTCGCAGCCATCCCCAAAGGCCAGATCGAAGCAGCACAGGCCCTGGGCCTGCGGCCCGCGCAGACCTTCTTTGCCGTGCGCTTGCCGCAAGCCTGGCGCGTTGCCCTTCCCAGCCTGGGCAACCTGTGGCAGTCGCTGCTGAAAGACACCTCGCTGGTGTCTGTGGTCGGGCTGGAAGACCTGCTCAAGAAAGCCAACATGGCCGGCCAGGCCACCCACCAGCCCTTTGTCTTCCTGCTGGCGGCCGCGGCGGTCTACTTCGTCTTTCTTCAAGCGTCCCAACCTGTTCAGCGCTGGCTGGAGCAGCGCGCAGGTGCAGGCTTCGGACCTAGATCCGCATGAACTTCGAGCAGCTGGAATCCTGGCTGGGCCTGCCCGCCGACAGCGCCCTGGAGGTCTGGGAAGGTCTGGTCATCACGGTGCAACTGCTGGCGGGGTCGGTGGTGCTGGCATTGGTGCTGGCGGTTCCGCTTGCGCTGGCGGCCACCTCCAGCAGCCCGTGGCTGGCCCGACTGTCGCGCAGCTACAGCGCTGCGTTTCGTGGCACCCCGCTGCTGGTGCAGCTCTTCCTTCTTTACTACGGCGTCAGCCAGTTTGAAGCGGTGCGCAACTCACCCCTCTGGTGGCTGCTGGAAGACGCGTTCTATTGCGGTCTGCTGGCGCTGAGCCTGAACCTGGCAGCCTACATGGCCGAGGACCTGCGCGCCGGCATCCTGGCCGTGCCCATCGGCGAGAAGGAGGCGGCCCTGGCCCTGGGCATGGGCGTCCACCGGGTCAACCGGCGAATCGTGCTGCCGGCTGCCTGGCGCATCGCCACGCCCGCCCTGGGCAACGAAGTGATCGCGCAGCTCAAAGCCACCGCGCTGGTGAGCGCCATCACCGTGCTGGACCTCACCGGCGTGGCCCGTCGCCTGTCTACGGCCGCATACACCACCGATGCCCTGGTCATGGCCGGCGTGGTGTATGGCGCCATCACCCTGTTGATCGTGCTGGCAGTGCGGCTCATCGAAAAACGATTTGGCCTTGCAGGCCGACGCTAGACCACCCGACCACGGCTCCACATGAACTCCCACCCCGACATGAACATGCACTCCAACCCCTTGCAACAAGCCCTGGCCGAACAAGGCCTCTTCGTTCTCGACGGCGCCCTCGCCACTGAACTGGAGCGGCGCGGAGCCGACCTCAAGGACCCGCTATGGTCGGCCAAGCTGCTGATCGAGCAGCCCGATCTGATCCGGCAGGTGCACCTGGACTACTTTCTCGCGGGCGCCGACGTGGCCACCACCGCCAGCTACCAGGCCACCTTTGAAGCGTTTGCCCGGCGCGGTCTCGACCACAAACAGGCGGCGAACCTGATGCGCCGCTCGGTCCAGCTGGCATGCGAAGCCCGTGACGCCTTCTGGTCGGACCCGATCAACCGCACGGGCCGGCGCAAGCCCCTGGTGGCCGCCTCTGTGGGGCCGTACGGAGCCATGCTGGCCGACGGCTCGGAATACCGCGGCTACGGAGGCGTGTCGCGCGAGGCCCTGGCCGCCTTCCACCGCCCCCGGCTGCAGGTGCTGGCCCACGCCGGAGCGGACCTGCTGGCCTGCGAGACCCTGCCCTGCCTGGCCGAAGGCCTGGCCATCGCCGACCTCCTGCCCGAATTCCCCGGGGTGCAGGCCTGGATCAGCTTCTCGTGCCGCGACGGCGAGCACAACAGCCAGGGCGAGGCGCTGGCGGACTGCGTGGCCGCGCTGGACAGCGTGCCCCAGGTGGCAGCGGTGGGCTTGAACTGCACGTCGCCCGAGTATGTGCCTTCGCTGGTCGAGCGCGCCCGTGCGCGCACGGGAAAACCCATCGTGGTCTACCCCAACTCCGGCGAACACTACGACGCGGTGGACAAGGTGTGGCAAGGCGATGGCCAGGCGCACGACTTTGCCGCGCAGGCCATGCGCTGGCATGGCCGCGGCGCCCGCCTCATCGGTGGCTGCTGCCGCACCGGGCCGGACGATATCCGCGCACTGCGGCAGGCCGCCGAGGCGGCTGGAGCCCTCCAGCCAGCCGCAGCCTGAAGCGCGGGCGGTGCCGCGGGCATCGCCCGCCGCACCGCCACAGCCTCACATTCCTCGCCCGTCCCGCTCGGGCGCGTAGCGGTCGGCCTGGATGTCCGGCGTCACGCCGTGCGTCAGCACCTCGTCGGTGATCGGCAGGAACTGCGCGTTCCAGTCCTCCCATGCCTGGCGCAGGCGGGTGAACAACTCGGGATGTTTGTCCTTGAGGTTGGCGCGCTCCAGTGTGTCGTATTCGACGTCGAACAGGAACTCGTTGTCGTTGATGCGCAGGTACTTGAAACGGCCTTCGCGCGCCGCGCGCTGGCGCTGCGCCTTGTAGCGCCAGAACAGACGGCGCTCATGCACCGGCACCTCACCTTGCAGCACCGGCAGGATGTTCTCGCCGTCGCTGGGGTAGCTGGGGTGAGGCGCCGTGCCCGCGGCCGACAGCAGCGTGGGCAGCCAGTCCATGGTGATGGTGACCTGCTCGCTGACCTGTGGCTTCAGGCGCACGGGCCAGGACAGCAGCGTCGGCACACGGATTCCGCCTTCGAGAAGCTCGGTCTTCTGGCCGGTGAAGGGCCAGGTCTTCGAGAATCGCTCGCCGCCGTTGTCGCTGGTGAAGATCACGATGGTGTTGTCGAAGACACCCTTGGCCTTGAGCGCCTGCACCACCTGCCCCACCGCGGCGTCGAGCGAGCGCACCATCTTCGCGTAGGTGTGCAGATTGCCTCCGTCGTAGTGAAAGATGTCTGTGAGGTCGCGCGAGACGTGTTCGTCTTCTGGACCGACCCAGGGCCAGTGCGGCGCGGTGAAGTGCAACGAGAGGAAGAATGGTTTCGCATCCCTCTGCTGGCCGATCCACGACGAAGCCTCGTCGGCCAGCAGCTGCGTGTAGTAGCCCACGCGCTCGACCGGCATTTCGCCCTCGTAAAGGTCGCGCGGCACCGCCGCGCCGATGCCCGGCTTGTGGGTGAAGTAATCGATGGCACCGCCGTAGTTGCCGAAGAAGCGGTTGTAGCCGCTCTTGAGCGGGCCGTAGTTCGGCAGGTTGCCCAGGTGCCACTTGCCGATCAGCGCCGTCTCATAGCCCGCATCGCGCAGCAGCGACGGCAGGGTGGGGTGGTCGGTCGGCAAGCCGTGCAGATGCGCGGTGCGCACCAGCGGCTCTTCCAGCCCGCCGCGCAGGCGGTACTGGTAGCGCCCGGTGATGAGGCCGAAGCGGGTGGCCGAACACACCGCCGAGTTGGCATAGGCCTGCGTGAAGCGCACGCCGCCGGCCGCGAGCGCGTCCAGGTGCGGCGTGCTGTAGTGGTTCTGCCCGTAGACGCTCAGATCCGCCCAGCCGAGGTCGTCGGCCAGGATGAAGACGATGTTGGGCTGCTTCGATGCACCGCTCATGCGGCACCCTTCGCCTTGCCGCTGGCGTCGGTCTCGCGCCAGACCTTCTCCAGCTTCAGGTCCTTGACGGCCTGCTGCACGAACTGCGGCTGGAACCAGGTCTTGACGTCGAAACCCTCGCCGCGGATCAGTCCCAGGCGGATGCCATCGTTGAGCACCAGCTGATAGTTGGACTGAAAGCCTTCGTCGAGCAAAGGCGAATAGCGCACCGCCAGGTTGTCGCCGGCCAGCTCTTCGCGGAAGGCCAGGTCGGGGTTGCCGCTGTTGGCAACATAGAGCTTGATCAGTGCGTCACGGTTGGCTTCCTGCGACGCCCAGGCCGAGGCGCGCACCAGTTGCTTGACCACGCGCTGCACGATCGGCGCGTTGCCGGCCAGGAAGTCCTCAGTGGCCAGCATGCCCGAGTTGATGGTGAACGCCGGACCCTTGCCGCGCGTAAGCGGCAGGATGTTCACGCCTTTCTCGCGCAGGATGAACAGGTCCGGGCCGCCGAAGGTGGCGTCGATCTGTCCGGACACCACCGCGGCTTTGGAGCTGGGCCAGTCCATGTTGATCAGCTTGACGTCCTTTTCGGTCAGGCCGGCAGCGGCCAGAAGGTTGTCGAAAGGACGCTGATAGGCCGTGCCCTTGAGCACGCTGACCTTCTTGTCCTTGAGGTCGGCGACGGTCTTGATGGTCGACCCCGGCGCAGTCGCCAGGTAGCTGTCGGTGCCGCGGCTGGTGGCGGCGATGAAGCGCGTGGGCAGGCCGCGGGCCTTGTGCAGCACTGAGGCCAAGTCGCCCAGGTACACGATGTCCAGCTGCCTGGCGGCCAGGGCTTCGGCGATGGCCGGGCCGGCGCCGCGGAAGAAGTTCCACTGCACCTCGATGCCGTCCTTGGCGAACTCTTCCTCAAGCCACTTGTTGGCCTGAAGGATCGCCAGGCTGCTGGCGCCGGGCGAGGGCTTGCCGGCGGTGCCCAGATCGGGCGAACCGATGCGCACCAGCTTGGCGGGTGCGGACTGCGCGCGGGCCAGCCAGGGCGTGGCCAGACCGGCGGCGGCGAGGCCGGCGACGAACCGCCGGCGCGGGAGGGAAGTTGGGAGATTGTTTTTCATGGGTCGGCTCAGAGGTGGGAGAAGGAAATCAGATCGCGAACTGCCAGGCGCTTACCTCGGGTTCGAGGCGCTCCGGCTTGAGAGGTGGCTCGGCCAGGTCGGCCGCGCTGTGCTCGCCGAACTCGCGCAGCACGGTCTCCTTGACCGTGGTGAAGGCGAAGGACGCGCGGTCACGCGGGTGCGCCAGCGGCACCGGGATCGTGCGGCGGATGCGGCCCGGGCGGGGTTCCATCACGACCACCTTGTCGCCCAGGTAGACCGCCTCTTCGACGTCGTGCGTGACCAGGATCATGGTGATGCCCTCGGCCTGCCAGATGCGGTGCAGTTCCTGCTGCAAATGGGCGCGGGTCATCGCGTCGAGCGCGCCGAAGGGCTCGTCGAGCAGCAGGATGTCGGGCCGGTTCACCAGCGCTCGGGCGATGGCGACACGTTGCGACATGCCCCCTGAGAGCTGGTGCGGGTAGGCGGTCTCAAAACCTTTGAGTCCCACCAGTTCGATGTGTTCGCGGACGGTCTGGCGCTGCTGGCCTTCGGTCAGCCCTGCGTTCAACAGACCCAGCCCGATGTTCTTCTCCACCGTCAGCCAGGGAAACAATCGGTGCTCCTGGAACACGATGCCGCGGTTGAGGTTGGTGCCCTTGATGCGGGTACCGTCCAGCAGGATCTCGCCTTGGTAGCCCTCCTCCAGCCCGATGATCAGCCGCAGCAGCGTGGACTTGCCGCAGCCGCTGGTGCCGACAATGCTGACGAACTCACCCGGTTCGATGGTGAGGTCGATGTTCTGCAGCACGGGCAGGGCTTGGCCCTTGACCTCGTACTGTTTGTTGAGCCCCCGGATGTCGAGGGTGCCGGCGTGTGCCATGTTGTGTTTCTCCTTCGTGTTCAGTAGCGCGCGACGGTGCGGTCGCGCCAAGCCAGCAGTCGACGCTCCAGGGCGCCCAGCGTCCAGTTCAATGCAAAGCCCACCAGGCCGATCACGACCACGCCGAACAGCACCAGGTCCATCCAGAAGTGCTCACGACCATCGATCAGCGTGTTGCCGATGCCCTTGCCCGAAGCCATCAGGTACTCGCTGCCCAGCGTCGCCAGCCAGCTGTAGATCAGCGCCAGCTGCACGCCGGTGAAGACCGAGGGCGCGGCCGAGGGCGCGATCACGCGGCTCAGGAGTTGCCAGACGCCGAAGCGGTAGACCCGCCCGACCTCGATGTATTCGCGCGGTACGCTGCGCAGGCCCTCGAAGGTGTTGAGCACCATCGGGAAGAAGGCCGCCATGGCGATGAAGGCAATCTTGGCGCCGTCACCCAGGCCGAACCACATCGACAGCATCGGGATCCAGGCGAACAGCGAGATCTGCTTGAGCGTGTGGAACGACGGGCCGACCAGACGGTCGAACCAGCGCGACCAGCCCATCAGCACGCCGACCAGCAGACCGGCAGCGGCACCGATGACAAAGCCCCAGGCGTTGCGCCACAGGCTGGCGCCCAGCGCTGCCCAGAGGTCGCCGCTGGCGACCTGCTGCACCGCGCGGTCCCACACCGCGACCGGCGAGACCAGCAGTGGCGAGGTCGACCAGCCCGAGCCCACGGCCCACCACCAGAACACCAGGAGCAGCACCGGCAGCACCCAGCCGCGCAGTGCGGGCGGCACGAGGCCGGAGGATTCTTCTTGGGACATGGATCGCCCTCCTTCACAGACCCGGCTTGCGCCAGCGCAGCAGCCAGGCTTCGGTCAGCGACAGCAGCTTGTCGATCACCAACCCCACGATGCCCACCGCCAGCACCGAGGCCAGCACCACGTCCAGCTGGAACAGCTGGCGGCCGTAGACGATCAGGAAACCGATGCCCTCGGACGAGGCCAGCAGCTCCACCACCACCAGCGCCAGCCAGGCGTGGGTCAGGCCATAGCGCACACCGTTCCAGATCGGCGCCGTGGCGGCCGGGAACACCACCTTGGTCAGCATCTGCCAGCGCGTGAAGCCATAGACCTTGGCCACTTCGATGAAGCGGTTGGGCACGTTCTGGATGCCCAGGCAGGTGTTGATCGTCACCGGGACCAGGGTGGCTTTGGCGATCAGGAGGAACTTCAGACCTTCGTCGATGCCGACCAGCAGCATCAGCAGCGGCAGCCAGCCGATCACCGGCACCTGGCTGAAGGCCTTGAACGAGGGAAGCAGGTAGTCGCGCACCGCGGGCGACAGGCCCATCGACACGCCTAGCAGCAGGCCCGCGACCAAGCCGATCGAGAACCCGGTGAACACCCGCACCAGACTGATCCAGAGGTTGGTCCAGAGCTCACCGCTGACCAGCATGTCCCAGAAGGTTTGGAACACCACGGCCGGCGGCGGCAGCACCTGCTCGGGCACCCAGCCCCAGACAGACGACAGGTGCCACAGCAGCAGCACCGCCAGCGGAAACGGCCAGGCCCAGAGCCATTGCAGCGGCCATCGCGAGCGCAAGGCGTGGGCGTGTCGCACGGCATCGGCAGGTACCGGCGAGGGCAATGACACGGTCGCACCGAGAGATGAGGACATGGTCGTGCTCTCCACTAAAGGCGCTGCGTCAGTTCGCCAGCTGGCCATCCGGGCCGTAGACCGGCCAATAGGTCTCGAGCTTGAGTTCCTTGAGGGCGACGGTCAGATAGCGGCGGTCGAACCAGCTGTCGATCTCGGGCACGCTACGCGTGAGCTTGAGCGCGTAGGCATCCTTGGCGGCTTCCTTGTAGCGAGAGACCAGGAAGGGGTCGAGCAGCGGAGACAGGCGCACGCGCAGGGGCTGGCCGATGAAGTCCTCGCGCCAGATCTTCTCCGGGTACTCGGTCTTGCCCCAGCGTTCGAACAGGTCGGCCCGGTTGGCTTCGTTCGAATAGCGGTGTGCCACTTTCACCAGCGTGGTCACGATCCTTTGTACTGCCTGGGGGTTCTTCGCGGCGAAGTCTTCGGTCACCAGCAGGTGCGTCTGGCGCGTGTACTTGTAGTTGTCGGCTGCGGCCGACCAGATGATCTTCGCCTGCCCCTTGTCGCGCAGGTCGAAAGCGCCAACGTAATCGAAGATGGCGTCCACGTCCTTGTTGACAAAAGCCGTGCGCCCACCGGCCAGGTCGAGGTTGATCAGTTTGAGGTCACTTTCCTTGAGGCCGTGCGCTGCCAGCGCCGCCGACGCCGCCAGGTGCAGGTTGGTGCCCTTGAACAGCGCAACACGTTTTCCCTTCAGGTCTTCCAGCTTCTGGATGCCCGATTCCGGTTGCACCGCGACGTAGAGGCCAGTGCGCACACCGCTGCCCGCGATCAGCTTGGTTTTCACACCGTTGGCGCGCGCCACGATCGCTGGCAGATCGCCCTGCCAGGCGAAGTCCAGCTGCTTGTTGACCAGGGCCTCATTGACCGCCGGACCGGCGCCCTTGAAGAACACCCACTTGATCTCCACACCGTCCTTGCGGAACTCCTCTTCGAAGGCGCCGTCGGTGTAGGCCAGCGCAGTGGTCGTGCCGCCGTGGCGGATCGGGTTGCTGCCGACCCCGCCGGTGGCCACGCCGATGCGGATGGTTTTCAGCGGCTCGGGTGCGGTCTGGGCCAGGGCAAGACCCGTGACAGACAAGGAGAAGGCCAGCGCGAGCAGGCTCAGACGTCGACGTGGATGCATGTTTCCTCCGGTGGTATGGATGGCTGTTGACCGGACGGAATCTACGGACCTTGCCTTGCTCGCGGAACGAATCAAAACGGATAAACAAGCTCGCCGATGTTTGGGTGATGAGTTCATGGCGCGAAGGCATATGCACCCTGTGTTTGCCGCGCATGGATATGCAAAACGCTTCGTTCCCGTCGAGTGCCTGCGCACCTAGATTGAAAAAAGGACGGCGCATCCGGCGCGTTCCGACACCACCGATTCATCCCAAGGAGTTCCCATGTCCCAGCTCAACGATCTGCCCGGCACGTACACCCGCTTCAAGGTCGAGCCCTACACCCCGAACATCGGCGCCGTGGTCCACGGTCTCGACCTGCGCCACCCGCTGGACCCGGCGACGCAAGACGAACTGCGCGATGCGCTGGCCCGCCACGAAGTGATCTTCTTCCGCGACCAGGACCTCTCACCCGAACAGCACGTCGCGTTCACGCGAACCTTCGGCGGTGTCGCCGAGGTCAAGGCCTTCTTCCCGCGGCTTGAAAGCCACCCTGAAATCGAAATCGTCGAAAGCACGGCCGAGCGCCAGAAGGCCGCCAGCAACTGGCACGCCGACATCACCTGGCGGGAACAGCCCCCGTTGGGCACCAGCCTGTACGCGCAGGTGATCCCCGCCACCGGCGGCGACACCGTCTGGGCCAGTCTGACCAAGGCCTACGAGAGCCTGCCACCGGCCTTCCAGGCCTACCTGGAAACACTGACCGCAGTGCACACCTGGGAAATCAGCGGCTGGACCGAGTACCTGCTGGCCAAGGACGCCAGCGGCGACGAACTCAAGGCCGCGCGCGCGAAGTACCCGCCGGTGGAACACCCGGTGGTGCGCGTGCACCCGGTCACGGGAAAGAAGATCATGTACGTCAACAGCACATTCACCAGCCACATCAAGGGCCTCACGCGCTCGGCCAGCGACGCCTTGCTGACCCAGCTGTTCGAACTGGCCCGTGTGCCCGAATTCCAGGCCCGCCTGCGCTGGGCCCCCGGCTCGCTGGCCGTGTGGGACAACCGCTCGACCCAGCACTACGCGGTCGGCGACTTCTTCCCGCAGCACCGCAAGCTGCACCGCATCACGATCACGGCCGACAAAACCTTCTGATCGCACCACAAGGAGGAAACCGACATGACACAAGAGCAACTGCACCCGAAAAGAAAGCTGCGCCTGGGCGCTTTCATCATGGCCACCGGCCACCACATCGCCGCCTGGCGGCACCCCGGATCGCAGGCCGATGCCGGCGTGAACATCGACCACTACATCGAACTGGCCCAGACGGCCGAGCGCGGCCTGTTCGACCAGGTGTTCGTGGCCGACAGCCCAGGAATCTGGCACAAAGGCGACCGCGAATCGTTCAGCCGCCAGGGCCGGCTCTCGCACTTCGAACCGGTCACGCTGTGGGCCGCGCTGTCGGCGGTGACCAAACACATCGGCTTCGTCGCCACCGCGTCCACCACCTACGAGGACCCTTATCTTCTGGCGCGCAAGTTCGCCTCGCTGGACCACATCAGCAAGGGCCGCGCGGCGTGGAACGTGGTGACCACCAGCGCCGAGAACGTGCACGGCAACTTCGGTCTCGAAGCCCACCCGGACCCGGCCACGCGCTACGAGCGGGCGCACGAGTTCGTGGACGTGGTCAAAGGTCTGTGGGACAGCTTCGAGGATGACGCCTTCAGCCGAGACAAGGCCTCCGGCGTCTACTTCGACCCGGACAAGCTGCACGAGCTCAACCACATCGGCAAGTTCCTCAAGGTCAAGGGGCCGCTGAACATCGAGCGACCACCGCAGGGATACCCGGTGATCGTGCAGGCCGGCTCGTCCGAAGACGGCAAGGAGCTCGCCGCTGCCACCGCCGAAGCCATCTTCACCGCCTGGACCAGCCTTGAAGAAGCCCAGGCCTTCTACAAGGACGTGAAGGGGCGTCTCGCCAAGTACGGCCGCCGGCCTGAGCAGTTGCTGGTGCTGCCCGGCATCTCACCGGTGATCGGCCGCACCGAAGAGGAGGCCAAGGCCAAGTGGGCCGAACTGCAGGGGCTGATCCATCCTTCGGTCGGCCTGGCCACGCTGGCGCAATTCTGGCCGGGCGAAGACCTGTCCAAGTGGGACCTCGATGCCCGCCCGCCCTACATCCCGGAACCACCCAAAGGCATCAACAGCCGCGCCCACGTCGTGCTTGAACTCGCACGCCGCGAGAAGTACACCGTGCGCCAGCTGTACGAATACCTCGCCGGTGCGCGTGGCCACTGGGTGGTGGTGGGCACGCCGTCGCAGATCGCCGACCGCATCCAGGAATGGTTCGAGAACGGCGCGGCCGACGGCTTCAACATCATGCCGCCGGTGCTGCCCGCATCGCTCAACGAGTTCGTCGATCTGGTGGTGCCCGAGCTGCAGAAGCGCGGCCTGTTCCGGACCGCCTACGAAGGCACGACGTTGCGCGAGAACCTGGGCCTGGAGCGCCCGGCAAGCCGCTACGCAGAGCCTCAGGCCAGGGCGGCCTGAGTTGTCCGGTTTCGCCAGACAGGCGGTGGCGTGGCACACACGCCACCGCTTTTTGTTGTCCTTCGCAGTGCTGTCCCTGTTCATGGGAATCAGCGTCGGGCTGGCCAAAGTCACCACCACTCTCTACGCGCTGCAGCTGGGTGCGCATGGCTGGTGGCTGGGTGCCATCGCCAGCGCGCAGAGCGTCGGCATCCTGATCACCGCCCTGCCGGTCGGTGTGTGGGTCGAGCGCGTCGGTCCGCGCCGCCTGTTCATGGCAGGCAGCCTCGCGGGCGGCCTGCTCTATGCATTGCTGCCGCTGGTGCCGCACGCTGCATTCCTGCTGGGCATGACGGTGCTCACCGGGCTGGTCATGCCCACGCGTTTCGTCTCGCTGCAGACCATCTTCATGGCGATGCTGCAGCAGATCGGCACCGCCAACGCCGGCTGGCAGCGCGCAGCCCACATGTCGGGCATGCTGCTGCTCGGCCCGCTGATCACCGCCTCGGTGATTGCCCACCTGGGTCACGCGGGCAGCTACTGGCTGGTGGCGCTGATGTTCCTGCTGACGGTCGCACTGTCGCAGCGCGTACTGCTGCACCCGCTGCCGGCGCCGGCTTCACCGGTCACGCCACAGCGGCCAGGCATCCGCGCATCGATGGCGCAGGTGTTGGCGCATCCGCAAGCGCGGCGGCTGGCACTGACCGAGGCCTGCATCCAGGGCCTGAACATGTACCACGCGTTCTTTATCGTCGTGATCGCAGTTCAGGACCTGCACGTGCCCGCCGCAGCGGCCGGCAGCCTGGTGGCAGTGCAGGGGGCCGCCTTCATCCTCGCCCTTCTGGCACTGGGCACGGCGATCCAGCGGCTGGGTCGCCGCGCCACTGCAGCTGGCGCTGCGCTGGCGGCGCTGGGTTGCGTCTGTCTTGGCGAAGCCGGTGGCATGCCTTTGCTGCTAGTGGGCAGCGCCCTGCTCGGTCTGGGACTGGGCGTGGTCGAGGTGCAGGTGCTGGGCCGCATGGCGGCGCTGGGTGCCCGGCTTGGTCAAGGGCGCATGGCCGGGCTCAATGCCATTGCCGGTCCGGGCGGCGCCCTCTTGGGCGGTCTGCTGGGGGGATCCTTCGGAGCCTGGGCCGGCCTGCAGGCCGGCTATCTGGTGTGCGCCCCATTGGTGCTGCTGGTGGCGCGCGCAAGGGCGCAGGAGGAATAGAAGAAAGCGGGCCTCAGCCCGCTTCCTGCGCCTGCATCACCACCTCGCGGTTCAACGTCGGCACGAACGTCTCGATGAATCCGTAGGCGAACCCCGGCAGCCAGTGGTTGCGCCGCAGCCCCAGGCGGGTCAGGTTGATCTGGAACAGGTGCCCGGCGTCGATGGCATGCAGGTGGGTGTCGCGCTCTTCATCGAAGGCGATCGATGCCACGATGCCCACGCCCATCTCCAGCTCGACATAGGTCTTGATCACGTCCGCATCCATGGCGGTCAGCACCACGTCCGGGTGCAGGCCTGCGGCGGCAAACGCATCGTCGATGTGGGAGCGTCCGGTGTAGCCGACTTCGTAAGTGATGATCGGAAACGCCACCAGATCCAGCAGCGTCACCGGCCGGCCCATCGACAGCAGCGGGTGCCCCGGCGGCACCACGATGCTGTGGCTCCAGCGGTAGCAGGGCAGCGTGACCAACTGGTCATAACCGGCCAGCGCCTCGGTCGCCACGCCGATGTCGGCGTCGCCGGCCAGCAGCATCTCAGCGACCTGCTTGGGTGAGCCCTGGTGGAGATGCAGCGTGACGCGCGGATAGCGCTGGCGGAAGTCGCGCACCACATGCGGCAACGCGTAGCGCGCCTGCGAGTGGGTCGCTGCAATCGACAGACGGCCTTCTTCGCGGCCTTGAAGTTCCTGTCCCGCGCGGCGCAGGCTTTCAGCGTCCAGCAGCACGCGGTGGATGATCGGCATCAGCGCGCGGCCGGCTGAGGTCATGCCCAGAAGGCGCTTGCCCGACCGCACGAACAGCTCGACGCCGAGCTCTTCCTCCAGCTCCCTGACCTGGCGGCTCACGCCGGGCTGCGAGGTGTGCAGCGTGGCCGCCACCTCGGTCAGGTTGAATCCGCAGCGCTCAGTCTCCCGGACCGAGCGCAGTTGTTGAAAGTTCATGCTTAGATCTTGGCGATCGACACCTCGGTGGACTTGACCAGGGCGACGACATCGGAGCCGACCTTCAACTCCAGCGAATCGACCGAGCGGGTGGTGATGACCGAGGTGACGATCCCCCAGGGCGTCTCGACGTCGATCTCGGAGACGACGTCGCCGCGGATGATCTCGCGGACCTTGCCCTTGAACTGGTTGCGCACATTGATGGCCTGAATAGACATAGAAGACTCCAAAGTAAAAAAGAATGGGTTTCAAAAATCAGAAGGGTTTGAAGCAGGCGTAAAGGCCGAAGGCCACCAGGACGGCTGCCACCAACAGATTCACCACCCGCTCTGCATCGGTGATGCCCTCCGAAGGGTCCAGCGAATCCGGCAGTTCCCGGGGCAAGGGACTTTCGTCGAACGGCTTCATGGAGGGCTCACACGCTGTACTGCGCCTGTGCAAAGGGAACCGGTTTGAACCCGGGGGTCGGCAACAGGCGCAAACCCTCATGCAGCAGGATGTGGGTCGCGTCGTCCAGACGTTGGGCGATCTCGCCTTCAATGACATAGCCACCGTTTTCGTCCTTGGGGATCTGGCTGTCGGAGGCGTAGACGCCCGGCAGGATGTGACGCGCTCCCAGCGACTGCAGCACCGGCCGCAACGCATAGTCCAGCGCCAGCATGTGGTGGGGGCTGCCCCCGGTAGCCAGTGGCAACACTGCCTTGCCCTTGAGCGCCGTCTGCGGCAGCAGGTCGAGAAAGACCTTGAGCACGCCGCTGTAGGCCGCCTTGTAGACCGGTGTCGCAATCACCAATGCCCGGGCATTGGCCACCTGTTCGATGGCGCGCACGATGCTGGGGTGACCCCAGTCGGCCAGTAGCAAGGCCTGAGGTGAAAGGTCGCGGATGCGCAGCCGGTCGACGTGCAGCCGACGGTCATCGACTGCTGCATGCAGCCGCGTCTCCACCCCGTCGAGCAACGTGGCTGACCGCGAGTGCTCGGTGGGACTTCCTGCAATCAGAAGGACAGACATCTTCGGAGACTCCTTGTGTGACAGCCGAAGAGGGTTACTTCTTGGTGTAGATCTGGTCGAACGAGGCGCCGTCAGCAAAGTGGTCCTTCGCCGCCTTGTCCCAGCCGCCGAAGGCTTCGTCGATCTTGAACAGGTTCAGCTTGGGGAACTGCTTGCCGTACTTGGCCTGCGCCTTGGCGGAGATGACCGGGCGGTAGAAGTTCTTGCCGATGATGTCCTGGCCTTCTTCGGAATACAGGTATTCCAGGTAGGCAGTCGCGACGGCGCGGGTCCCCTTTTTGTCCACGTTCTTGTCGACCACGGTCACGGCCGGCTCAGCCAGGATGGAGATCGAGGGGTACACCACGTCGAACTTGGTGTTGAACTCCTTCTCCAGCAGGTAGGCCTCGTTTTCCCAGGCGATCAGCACGTCGCCCTGGTTGCGCTGCGCAAAGGTGATGGTGGACCCGCGGGCGCCGGTGTCGAGCACGGGCACGTTGCCGAACAGCTTGGCCACGAATTCCTTGGCCTTCGCATCGCCGCCGTACTTCCGCTTGGCGAATTCCCAGGCCGCGAGGTAGTTCCAGCGGGCGCCGCCCGAGGTCTTGGGGTTCGGGGTGATGACCTTGACGTCCGGGCGGATCAGGTCGTCCCAGTCCTTGATGCCCTTGGGGTTGCCTTCGCGCACGGCCAGGATGATGGTCGAGGCGTAGGGCGTGCTGTTGTGCGGCAGGCGCTTCTGCCAGTCCTTGGGGATCCAGCCGCCGTTGGCGTTCAGGGCGTCGGTGTCACCGGCCAGGGCCAGGGTGGCGACGTCGGCGTCCAGGCCGTCGATGATGGAACGGGCCTGCTTGCCCGAGCCCCCGTGGCTCTGCTTGATGGTCACGTCCTGGCTGGTCTTGCCCTTCCAGTACTTGGCGAAGGCGGCGTTGAATTCCACGTAGAGCTCGCGCGTCGGGTCGTAGGACACGTTGAGCAAGGTGACGGGGGCGGTCTGGGCCAGGGCGGCGCCGGCGGCGGTCACGAGACTGGCGGCGAGCAGGGCGAACTGGAAGCTGCGGCGGGTTTGCATGGTTTTTCTCCGGGGGGAAATGGACAACGGAGCGGATCATGAAAGCCGGTCGTCAAAACTGGAACGAATACGTTCTCACTTGTTTATTACCAAATCAACTAAGCAACCTCCACAGCCCCCGGTGGTCTGCACCGGGTAACGGCCCATGCGTGGGGGGTACCATGCCCGGATGAACGTCCATATCCGATTCCTTGGCGGCGCCGGCACGGTCACTGGCTCCAAGTACCTGGTCGAGCACGACGGCCAGAGCCTGCTGGTCGACTGCGGGCTGTTCCAGGGCTTCAAGCAGCTGCGCCTGCGCAACCGCGACCCGCTGCCGGTCATGCCCAACCACATTGGCGCCGTGCTGCTGACGCACGCGCACCTGGACCACAGCGGCTACCTGCCGCTGCTGGCCAAGGAAGGGTTCCATGGCAAGGTCTGGTCCACCGCGGCCACGCGCGACCTTGCGCAGATCCTGCTGCCCGACAGCGGCCACATCCAGGAAGAAGACGCCAACTTCGCCAACCGCAAGGGCTTCTCCAAGCACGCGCCCGCCTTGCCGCTCTACACCGAAGACGACGCACTGCGCTGCCTGAAGCTCATGCACACGGCCCCCATGGGCAAAGCCTTCGAACCCCTGCGGGGCTGGACTGCGCGCTTCACCGGTGCGGGCCACATCCTTGGTGCGGCCAGCCTGCTGCTGGAAGTCGGCGGCAAGCGCATCCTGTTCTCGGGCGACCTCGGCCGCCCCGACGACCTGCTGATGAAGCCGCCCGAGGCGCCCCCCGCGGCCGACGTGGTGGTGATCGAGTCGACCTACGGCGACCGCGAGCATCCGGAAGAAGACGTGCTGGCCGAACTGGCGCCGGCCCTGCAGCGCGTCGCGGCGCGCGGTGGCACCGCCGTGGTCCCCGTGTTCGCCGTCGGCCGGGCGCAGGCGCTGCTGCATGCGATAGCGCAGCTCAAGGCGCGCGGCGACCTGCCGCACGCCCTGCCCGTCTATCTCGACAGCCCGATGGCCGTGCACACCACCGGCCTGTACGCGCGCCACCTGGGCGAGCACCGGCTGAGTGCCGCGCAGTGTCACGACATGGAGCATGGTGCGCAGATGGTGACCTCGGTCGATCAGTCCAAGGCGATTGCCCAGCAGCACGGCCCCAAGATCATCCTCTCGGCCAGCGGCATGGCCACCGGCGGCCGCGTGCTGCACCACCTCGCGATGCACCTGGGCAACCACCGCAACATGGTGCTGCTCACCGGCTACCAGTCGCCCGGCACGCGCGGCGCCACCATGGCCGGCGGCAGCCCCACTGTGCGCATCCATGGCCAGGACATTCCCATCCGCGCAGAGGTCGTGCAGCTGGCCTCCGCCTCGGCCCACGCCGACGCCAGCCAGCTGATGGACTGGCTGCGCGCCTCACCCTCGGCGCCGCACCGCGTGTTCGTCACGCACGGCGAGTTGGCCGCCTCCGACACGCTGCGCCAGCGCATCGAACACGAACTGGGCTGGCGCGCCCTCGTCCCCGAACACGGCAGCACCTGGGCTGCCTGAAACTTTCCGGATTGACCATCTTCTCAACCACATGTCCCTGCTGAAACCCATCTTCCTGGCTGCCTCGCTCGCGGCCTCCCTGTCCGCGCTCGCCCAGACCACGCCGGCCACCGCTCCGCCCGACTTCAGCCGCTGCATCGACGGCTTGCAGGGCGAGGCCCGCGCGGCAGGCGTCTCCGAAGCCACCTACCGAACGCTCACGCGTGGCCTGGTGCCCGACATGAGCGTGATCGACAAGCTCAACTACCAGCCCGAGTTCCAGATGCCGATCTGGGACTATCTCAGCGGTCTGGTCGACGACGAGCGCGTGCAGCAGGGTCAGGCCATGCTGCGGCAACACGCGGCTGTGCTCGAGCGTGTGCAGCAGCGCTACGGCGTCCCGGCGGAAACCGTGGTCGCGGTCTGGGGCGTGGAGAGCAACTTCGGCCAGAGCCTGGGCAAGTACCCGCTGGTGCAGGCGCTGGGCACGCTTTCCTGCATCGGCCGGCGCCAGACGTTCTTCCGCGGCGAGCTGTACTCGGCCATGCGCATCCTGCAGGCCGGCCACATTGCGCCCGAGCGCCTGGTCGGCTCCTGGGCCGGCGCCTTCGGCCACACCCAATTCATGCCCACCACCTTCGAGCGCCTCGCGGTCGACGGCGACGGCGACGGCAGGCGCGACCTGATGGACAACACCGCCGATGCGCTCGCCTCCACCGCCAACTTCCTGTCCAAGGCCGGCTGGCAGAGCGGACAGCCCTGGGGCTTCGAAGTGAAGCTGCCCGCCGGGCTCAACACCGCCGAGGAAGGGCGGCGCAGCAAGCGCCCGATCAGCGAATGGATCGCGCGCGGCGTGCGCAAGGCCGACGGTTCACCCCTGCCCGCCAGCCTCGGCAGCGCCGGCCTGATGACACCCTCCGGCCCGCAGGGCCCGGCCTTCCTGGTGTTCAGGAACTTCGATGCGATCTACGGCTACAACGCCGCCGAAAGCTACGGCCTGGCCATCGCGCACCTGAGTGACCGCCTGCGCGGCGCCGGCCCGTTCGTCACCCCCTGGCCGACCGACGACCCCGGCCTCTCACGCGCCGAACGCCGCGAACTGCAGGGACTGCTGGTGCTGCGCGGTCACGAGATCGGCGAGGTCGACGGCATGCTCGGCGACAAGAGCCGCGCCGCCATCCGCATCGAGCAGGCGCGGCTGGGGCAGGAGGTCAACGGGCGTGGAGGGATGAAGCTGCTGCGCGCATTGCGCGGGCGTTGAGTCAGGGCGCAGAATCCGGACCAACAGGGAGAACAATGATGAAGCGTTCAACGTGGTGGTGGAGATGGGTCATGGTCGGGGGCTTGCTGTGCAGCCACCTGTGGGCGAGCGCCCAGGATGTGTACACGTGGACCGACGAGAAGGGCAGGAAGCACTTCGCCGACAAGGTGTCCACTCCCGAGAACCGGCAGGACAAGCCGGTGGCGATCCCGCCCCCCAATGTCGCCAAACGGTTTGTGCCGGTCCCGACCGACGCCTCTGGCGATGCCCTTCCCCCGACACCTGCCGCCCCGACGGTCCCTGCAAACAAGACCAAGTTGCCAGATCCGAAAAAGAAGGCCAAGTATTCGCAGGACGAGTGCGAAGCACTGAAGAAGGCCTACGAAGCCAGTGCGGCCTGCTTTGCCGAGTGCTCGACGCCCACATGGACATTTAGGGGCGGCGGTCGAAACAACGCCAAGTGCGGGCACTGCACCCAGATGACTATGCCGCGCTGCTGACCGGTTTCACCCCAGCTTCACCGCGGTCCCGCTCACGGCCACCATCATCATCCCGTTGGCCTCGCCCATGACTTCGTAGTCGAAGTCGATGCCGATCACGCCGTTGGCGCCCAGTTCTTTCGCGGCCTCGACCAAGCCTTCGAGCGCCGCATCTCGCGCACCCGACAGCGCGCGCTCATAGCCACCGGCCCGCCCGCCGACCACGTCGCGCACGGACGAGAACATGTCCCGGAAGATGTTGGCGCCGATGATGGCTTCGCCGTTAACCACACCCACGTACTGGCTGCGCGCGATGTCGGGCGGCGTGGTGGTGCTGAGGAAAAAGCCGTCTGTACTCCTGGAAAACCATCCCATCGAAACCTCCTTGTGGCCAGAAGACGTTCCGGCGCAGAATCGATTTTGACATTCAGGGAACACCACAAGGGCTTCAGCCCGCCGACTTGGCACAACATGTCTTCCGCTCTTCCAGCCTGCACACCACCGACTTTCACCCTTTCCCGCCGCCGCCTGACGTCGATGGCTCCTTTTGCGCTGGTCTTCACCGGTCTTCCTGCGGCCGTGTTCGCTCAGTCCGCCAAGACTGCGGTGGACTACCGCGGCATGGTGTCCAGGGGCACCCGCCTGTCGATCCTCACCGACCGCATCACGCGCTGTCAGGCACAACGCCTGCTGGGCGTGCTCACGCCCCGCGCCGAACGCATGCTGGCCGACTCCGTGGCCGAAGCCCGCACCATCATGGCAGCCCTGAAGCAGCAAGGCGCAGGCGCGGCCGCCATTGCCCCCCTGCTGGCCAGCGCGGAGCAGGATCTGGGCGCCTTGCTCAGTGCCAGTGAGAGCTTCCGCACCGAGGACAGGGCGGGTCTGGGCAAGCTCGCGGTCCTCGCCGACAAGGCTGGTGCCTCGATCGACAGGCTGGTGACAGCGTATGTGCAGGCCATCGGTCAGCCCACGGCCTCGGTGCTCCAGACCACGGCCGATCTGCAGCGCCTCACGCAGCATCTGGCCGTGCATTACCTCCTGTCGCGGGCAGGCATCGACCCGACCGAGCAGCTCAAGGAAGTGGACACCGGCCGGCGTGCCTTCGAAACGCTGCTGCAGAACCTCAAGCAGTCACCAGTCCGCAGCGCCAGGACGGACGCGGCCATGCCGCTCATCGAAGGTCAGTGGACGTTCCTGCGCGCCACATTGACACAGGCTGGTACCGACGTTGCCGCACTGCAGAACGCGGCGACCACCAGCGAACGCACACTCGAAGTGCTGACCGAGCTTTACGCGGCGTACGACGCAGCGCTGCGGCCCGGCTGAAGCAGCTGCTCAGGCCACCGGCACCAGGCGCCCGGCATCCAGCGAAACTATGCGGCCGGCCATGGCGCGCGCCTCCTGCGCGTCGTGCGTCACCAGGATCGCGGTCATGCCGGCTTCGGTGATGCGTTCGCGGAATTCGGCGCGCAGCTGCTCGCGCAGTGCGGCATCGAGAGCGGAAAACGGCTCGTCCAGCAGCAGCGCACGCGGCTGCGTGATGAGTGCACGCGCCAGCGCCACGCGCTGCTGTTCCCCGCCCGACAGCGTCCAGACCCGCGCATCGCCGTGATTGGCGAGGCCGAAGCGCGAGAGCATGGCCTGTGCGCGTTCGCGGGCTTCGGCCTTGCGTACGCCCTGCTCGATCGGGCCAAAGGCGACGTTGTCGCGCACGTTGAGGTGCGGGAACAGCGCGAAGTCCTGGAACATCAGTGCGAAGCCGCGCCGCTCGGGCGGCAAGTGGGTGATGTCCACCCCGTCGAACCAGACGCTGCCGCGTTCGGGCGCTTCGAGCCCGGCCACGATCTTGAGCAGGGTGCTCTTGCCGCTGCCGGAAGCGCCAAGCAGCGCGACCGTTTCGCCCGCGTCCACACGCAGGTTCACTCCGGCCAGCAGCGACCACTCGGGAGAGGCCTCCCAGTGTTTGTGGATGTCGCGCAGTTCAAGCATGGCGGGCATTGTCCTTCGAGGCGGGGCCTTCGATCAGCGTGAACGCCAGCAGCGCCAGCACCATCAGCAGCGCGGCGAGCACAAAGGCGGCGTCGAGATTGGCGGCGCCGGGCCGGCCCAGGTGCTGGTGAATCAGGGTGGTGAGCGTGGACCACTCCGGGCGCGAGAGAAACAGCGTGACCGCGAATTCACCCAGTGCGGTGGCAGCGGCAAACGCCATGCCACGCCGCAGCGCGGGCGCCACCAGCGGCAGCGTGACGCGCCAGAACACACGCCAGGGCCGTGCGCCGAGCGAGGCCGCAGCCTGCGCATATTGCGCGGGCAGGCTGTCGAGCGCGGCGGTGAGCGATTTCGACACGAAGGGCCAGGCCAGCAGCGCGTACGCGCCCAGCAGCATCGCCAGGCTCGCGCTCCAGTCTGGATAGAGCAGCAACAGGCCAAAGGCGACGCTCACGGGCGACACCACGAAGGGCAGGAACGCCGTCGCCCGCCAGGCCAGCGACAGGTGACCACGGGCCGTCACGGAGAGCGCATGCGCCAGGCCCAGCGCCGTTGCCAGCAGCAAGGCCACCAGCGAGAAGCGCAGCGTGTTGCCCAGCGCGGCCAGCGTGTCGCCCTCCATCAACACCGCCCAGCCCTGCCCGGTCAGCAGCGACGACGCCGCGCGCCACACAATGGCCGCCAGCGGCGCGGCGCACACCAGCGCCAGCAAGGCCATCGCGCCGGCCACGCCCAGCCACTGCCCCGCGCCCTGCGGTGGGCGCGGGAGGATGGGCGTCACGCGCGCGGGCGCCGCCAGCCGCCGCTCCAGCCAGGCGTAGGCCAAGGCCACCGCACCGGTCAGCGCCATGGTCCAGACCGCCAGCACACCTGCCTGCCCCAGCTCCAGCTCGTGGGCGACCAGGGTGTAGATCTCGACCTCGGCGGTCGCGTAGCGCTGCCCGCCCAGGATCAGCGCGAGGCCAAAGCCCGCGAAGCAGTAGAGAAACACCAGGCACAGCGCCGACGCCAGCCAGGGCGCGATCGCCGGCCACTCGATGCGCCAGAAGGCGCGCCAGGGCGTGGCGCCCAGCGTGCGCGCCGCCGCCAGCCGCTGCGCGCTCACCTGCCCGAGTGCATCGACACCCGCGCGCACCACGAGGCAGAGGTTGAAAAACAGGTTGCCGTAGAGCAGCAGCCATGGCGTATCGCTCAGATCAATGCCGGCCTCGGCCAGCGGCGCGCCGAACAGGCCACGCGGCCCCCACAGCGCCAGCACGCCCATGGCCGCGACCAGCGTCGGCACCACGAAGGGCAACATCAGCAGGCGCAGCGCCAGCGCCCGGCCAGGAAACACGCGCCGCGCCAGCACCCAGGCGCAAGGGACTCCCAGTAGCAGCGCCAGCACGCAGGTGATGGCCGCCTGCGCCAATGACCACAACACCCGCCATCGCAGATAGGGATCGGTCCACACCAGCAGCCAGCGCACTTCGGCACCGTCCGCAAACCCCTCGGCCAGCAGCCGCAGCACCGGCGCCACCAGCATCACCAACAGAAACAGGAATGGCAAGGCCGGAAGGACTTTGGCCAAGGCACCCGTGGAACCGGCTGCGCCGGCGCACCAGGTGCTTCCCCCCTTCAGGGGGGAAGCCGCAAAGCGGCGCAGGGGGGTCATCCGACTTCAGGGTTCACTTCAAGACCGTCTGCGTCCAGCGCTGTTGCCAGGCCTTGGCGTTCGCGTCCATGCGTTCGGCCGTGGCGTTGTCGAACTTCGCCGGCTCGGTCGCATGGGCCTTCATCACATCGACGCGCGCGGCGCCGGCCTCGACCGGGAACATCCACATCGACGTCTGCAGCGCCTGCTGCACCGGTGCAGAACGCATGAACTCGATGAAGCGGCCGGCGGCCTCGCGCGCCGCGGGGTTGCCGCCCTTGACCAGGGCCACGCCCTCGACCTGTCGGAACACGCCGCCCTTGAGGAACAGGTTGGCCGTCGGCGACTCGGTGATCTTTTCCTTGCTGTAGAACACTTCGGCTGCCGGGCTGCTGGCATAGCTCACGACGATGGGGCGCGTGCCGCCGTTGCGCGTGAACTCGGTGTAGTAGGCCTCGCTCCAGCCCTTGACCACCTTCACGCCACCGGCGCGGGCCTTGGCCCACCAGTTGAACGCACCCTCTTCGCCCAGGCCGGCGATGGTGGCAAACAGGAAGGCCTGGCCGGGGCTGGAGGTCGCGGGGTTCTGCACCACCAGCAGCTTGGCGTAGGCCGGCTTGGCAAGATCGTCCAGCGAAGCGGGGAGTGCCAGGCCTGCCTTGGCGAACCAAGCCTTGTCGATGTTGAGATTGACGTAACCGAAATCCACCGGCACCACACCGCCCGACATCGCGACCTCGGCCTTGCGTTGCGCGGCCGGACCGGTGTAGGGGTCCACCACGCCCGCCGACAGCGCGCGCGGCAGCAGGGTGTTGTCGATGCCGAAGGCGACATCGGCGATGGGTGCGGACTTGGTGAGGATCAGCTTGTTGACCATCTCGCCGGCATCGCCGGCCTTGACGATCTGCAGCGTGACCGCCGCTTCTTTCTCGAACTGTGCCAGCAGGTCCTTGGGCAGGTCGAACGAGGCGTGGGTCAGCACCCGCAGCGGCATGGGCGACTGCGCGTGGGACAGGCCCGCGAAGGACAGCGAGGTGAGGGAGAAGAAAGCCGAAAGAAGAATCCGCCGTTGCATGTGAAGCCGCCTTGTCAAACGCCCGCTTCGGGGCTGAAAAGGACGGGCCACGGCAAACGGCGGACCGGCTTGTCACGCTCCCTACGCTGGCACAACCCAGATCAGGTGAGAGGGGTATTTCTCAGCCGGCCCTTGCGGGACCGGCACCCCCGGTGAAGGCCCGCATTGTAGAACGGACCCTGCGGGAGTGCGTGTTATGGTGCACCGGTCACCCCACGGGTGGCTCCGAGGAACTCCTCGACCCTGCATGTGCCCTGCCCGGTTCGCCCGGTGGCGATGTGTGCCCGTTCGATCAGAACCATTTGCACCGCGCTCATCATGAGAACCCTCGCCCATGCCCGGTTACCAGGTCAGGCACCAGACCGTCACCATTGGTGGTCGGGACTATGCCATCCGCTCCCTGCTCGACAACCAGCAATACGCCGACCCGCAAGGGACGGCCGAAGACACCGGCATGGGCGCGTCTGGATGGCCGCTGTTCGGCCAGGTCTGGCCGTCGGCGCGCGTACTGGCGCTGGCGATGGACAGCCATGACATCGCGGGCAAGCGCGTTCTGGAGATTGGCGCCGGGCTGGCGCTGGCGAGCCTGGTGATCCACCGGCGCGGTGGCGACATCACGGTCAGCGACTGGCACCCGCTGACCGCCGAATTCCTGCAGCAGAACCTGCAGGCCAATGGGCTGGGGCCGCTGCAGGTGCACGCCGGCAACTGGTCGGTCGACGACGCCGACGGCGCCAGTGGCCTGGGGCGCTTTGACCTGATCATCGGCAGCGACATCCTTTACGAACGCCAGCAGCCGGCCCAGCTGGCGCGATTCATCGACCAGCACGCCGCGCCCGGCGCCGAGGTGCTGATCGTCGACCCGGACCGTGGCAACCGCAGCGCCTTCGGTCGCGAGATGGCGCTGCTGGGTTTCGTGCTGACGATGGAGTCGGCCGAGCGTCAGCTGGAGAACGGCGAGGCCTTCAAGGGCCGCTTCCTGCACCTGCGCCGCTGAACCGGGCGGCGCCAAAGCAAAAGGCCCCGAACGGGGCCTTTGCAGGGATCGTTGAGGACCGGCGTTGAACCGGCCTGCGGTGATCAGCCGCCCTTCTTCGAGCGCTTGCCGGGGTTCTTCTTGGTGCGGGTGGCAACACCACGCTCCAGGCTCACGCGCTGGCCGCGACCGGGGGTCGGCAGCACGGCGCCATTGGCGGCGGTGGGACGGGGGGTGGCACGGCGGTCGGCTTCGGTGATCAGTTTGTTGCCCATGTCGGTTCCAGGGGGAGATTGGTTGAAAACCCCCTATTGGACCACAGGAAGAACACGCCGCTTTCGCGAGATGAAAGAGCCAGGATTCAGCGCCGGGCAGCGACCCGCGCAGCGGCGGAGCGTGGGGGTTCGCCTGTCAATGCGCTCCACCGCCGCCCGCTCCCGCCCCGCGCACCGGGCGCGAGGTCCAGATCACCAGCACCAGCACGAAGAACAGCGCCGACGACAGGAAGAACAGGTCGGTCACCGCCATCGTGAAGGCCTGCTGGTTCACCAGCCGGTCGACACTGGCCAGCGCCTGCTCGCGCGTCAGGCCGCCCGCCATGAGCTGGCTGATCGTCGCCATCGCGGTCTGGCTGCCTGGATGGATGGCCTCGACCAGATGCGCATGGTGCATCGCGGCGCGGCTCTCCCACAACGTGGTGAACAGCGAGGTGCCCACCGCACCGGCCGTGATGCGCACGAAGTTCGACAGGCCTGCGGCCGAGGGCATCTGCTCCGGCGGCAGGCCCGAGAACACGATGGCCTGCAACGGGATGAAGAAGAAGGCCATCGCCGCGCCCTGCAACAGGGTCGGAATCAGGATGGTCAAGAAGTCGGCCTGGGTGTTGAAGTGCGAACGCATCCACAGCACCAGCCCGAACCCCACGAACGCGACCGTCCCCAGCTTGCGCGGGTCGATGCGGCTGACGTTCTTGCCCACCCAAGGCGAGAGCACGATCGCCAGCAGGCCGACGGGCGCGGTCGCCAGGCCGGCCCAGGTGGCCGTGTAACCCATGAACTGCTGCAGCCACAGCGGCAGCAGCACCACGTTGCCAAAGAACAGGCCGTAGGCCACCGACAGCGACAGCGTTCCGGTGACGAAGTTGCGGCGCGCGAACAGGCGCAGGTCGACGATGGGGTGCTTGTCGGTCAGTTCCCAGGCCAGGAAGAACAGGAAGCTCACCGCGGAAACCACTGTCAGCAGGATGATCTCGCCCGACTGGAACCAGTCGAGTTCCTTGCCCTTGTCGATCATGATCTGCATCGCGCCGACGAACAGCACCAGCAGCACCAGGCCGACCACATCCAGCGGAACGCGGCGCGGCCCCGGGTCACGCTTGTGATAGATCGACCAGGTCAGCGCGGCAGCGAAGATGCCGACCGGAATGTTGATGTAGAAGATCCAGGGCCAGGAAAAGTTGTCGGTGATCCAGCCGCCCAGCAGTGGCCCGGCCACCGGAGCCACCAGCACCGTCATGCCCCACATCGCCATCGCCATGCCTGATTTGGCCGGTGGATAGCTGGCCAGCAGCAGCGTCTGCGACAGCGGGATCATCGGGCCGGCGACCAGGCCCTGCAGCACGCGGAAGGCAATCAGCATGCCGATGTTGGGCGCCAGGCCGCACAGCCACGACGCCACCACGAACAGCAGCACGCTCATGATGAACAGGCGCACCTGTCCGAAGCGCTGCGTCAGCCAGCCCGTCAGCGGGACCGAGATCGCATTGGCCACCGCGAACGAGGTGATGACCCAGGTGCCCTGAGATGGGCTCACGCCCATGTCGCCCGCGATCGCCGGGATCGACACGTTGGCGATCGAGGTGTCAAGCACGTTCATGAACGTGGCCAGCGAGAGGGCCACGGTGCCCAGCACCAGTTGGCCACCCTGCAGCGGCGCGAAGGCGGGTGCGCGGCCGGGCGGTGGTGGCGCCGATGTCGGCGGGGCGGAGTTTGGCCGCGCCGGTCCGGCGGCGTTGATCGCGTCGGTGTTCATCTCAGGAAGCTTTCAACGCGGTCAGTGGGCCAGAGCCAGCGTGGCGTGGGGAGCAGGTTGCGCCGCGCTCACGGCAAGCGGTGCCGAGGTCGCATGCGCCAGGGCGGCGGCAGCCTTGGCCGGGCTGATGCCCAGGTTGCGGGCGATGATGCCGCTCACGCGCGCATCGGCCGCCGCAGCGTCCTGATCAAACACAGCCGTCTGCATGGTGGCCGCCGGACGCGCCGCATCGGACAGCACGCGGCCTTCGGTGCGGCTGATGTCGACCTTGGCTTCCATCGACAGTCCCACGCGCAGCGGGTGTTCGGCCAGTTCCTTGGGATCGAGCTTGACGCGCACCGGCACGCGCTGCACCACCTTGATCCAGTTGCCGGTGGCGTTCTGCGCCGGCAGCAGCGCAAACGCTGCACCGGTGCCAGCGCCCAGGCCTTCGATCACGCCGTGGTAGACCACCTTCTTGCCGTAGACATCGGCGGTCAGCTCGACCGGCTGTTCCAGACGCAGGCGCGCCAGCTGGCTTTCCTTGAAGTTGGCTTCGACCCAGACCTGGTCCAGCGAGATCACCGACATCAGCGGCGCACCGGCCTGCACACGTTGCCCCAGTTGCACGTTGCGGCGGGCCACATAGCCATCGACCGGCGAGAGCAGGTCGGTGCGCTGCATCGCGAGCGCGGTCTCGCGCACGCGGGCGGCGGCGCGCAGCACGTTCGGGTGTTCCTCCGGTGTCGTGCCCTCGGTCAGCGACTGGCCCGAAAGCTGCTGTTCGCGCGCTGCCTGCAGCGCCGATTCGGCGGCGGCCACGGTGCTGCGCGCCGCGACCAGCTGCGACGAGACGTGCTGGAACTCTTCGCGGCCCACGGCACCGGTGGCCACCAGCGGCTGGCGGCGGTCGACGTCTTCCTGCAGGCGCGACAGATCGGCCTTGGCGCGCGTGAGGTCGGCGCTGCGCAGCGCGACCTGTGCCTGCGAGACGCGGTTGTTGGCGTACAGCGTGCGCACTTCGCGCACGGTCTGCGCCAGCTGCGCTTCGGCCTGCTCCAGGGCGACCTTGGTGTCGGCGGGGTCCAGACGCACCAGCGACTGCCCGGCCTTGACGTGGTCGGTGTCGTCGGCCTGGATCGCCAGCACCGTGCCACCGATCTGCGGCGTCACCTGCACCACGTTGGCCTGCACGTAGGCGTTGTCGGTGGTCTCGAAGTGGTTGAGCACCAGGGCCCAGTAGGTGCCGTAGGCGGCGCCGCCCAGGACGACGATGGCGGCCACGGCGGCCAGGGCCTTCTTGCGCGCCGGGTTGGCGCTGGACGGTGCGGGGTTGTTGTTCTGTGCGGGGGATGTCATGTCGGACTCCAGGGAAATCGGTGATCGGTGTGTGCGTGAAAAGTCGGGGTGTCTCAGGCCTGTGGGGCGTAGCCGCCGCCGAGAGCGCGGGCCAGCGCGGCTTGCGCCGCCAGCGCTCGGGCCTGCAGGTCGAGGGCAAGGCGGCGCTGGGACAGCACCGCGGTCTCGGCCTGGATCAGCACCAATTGGTTGGTGAGACCGGCGCGGTAGCGCTGGCGGGCGATGTCATAGGCCGACTCGGCCGCGGACTGCGCCTGCACCTGCTGGGCCTGCTGGCGCGCCACCGACTGCAGCGTGTTGAGCTGGTCGGCGGTCTCGCGCACCGCGTCGACCACGGCCACGTTGTAGGTCTGCACCGCGGTGTCGAGGTCGGCGGTGCGCACGCCCAGGTTGGCGCGCAGCGCGCCCGAATCGAAGATCGGCAGGTGGATCGCCGGGCCGATGCCGTACTGGCGGCTGCCTGACTTCACGAGTTCGTCAAGCCCGATGCTGGCCAGCCCGGCAAAGATGTTGAGGTTGACGTTGGGATAGAACTGCGCCTTCGCGGCCTGCACGCCCTGCGTGGCCGACTCGATGCGCCAGCGGGCGGCCGCGATGTCGGCGCGCCGGCCCAGCAGGTCGGCCGGCACGGCTTGAGGCAGGGCGATGGACTTGAGCGCAGCCAGCGAGGGTGCGAGCCCCGACACCGCGGCGGGCGGCTGAGCGGTCAGCGCGGCCAGCACGAGGCGCGTGGCGATGATCTTCTCGTCGATCTGTTCGATCTGCTGGCGCGTGTCGGGCAACGCGCCTTCCCCCTGGCGCAGCTCGATCCTGGTGTCCAGGCCGGCCGAGACCCGCTGGCGCACCAGCCCCAGCAGTTCCTGGCGTTGCTGCAGCGCGCGCTCGGCGACCACGCGTTGGTCGCGCAGAAGCGCAAGCTGCACATAGGCCTGCACCACCTGCGTGGCAAGGAGCTGACGTGCGGCGGCCAGCTCGGCCTCGGCGGCGCGGGCACCGCCGACGGCGGCGTCGATGGACGCGCGGTGGCGACCGAAGAAGTCGAACTCCCAGGAACCGGCGAACTGCGCATTGGCCAGCGTGCGGGTCGACCCGCCCAAGGGCGCGGGATAGATGCTGTTGGCGCTGAAGTGCTGGCGGGTGGTGTCGGCCGAGAAGCCCACCTTCACGCCGCCATCGGCTTCCTGCCCGGCGATCGCGGCGTTTGCGCGGTCCAGCCGCGACTGCGCCACGCCCAGGTTCGGGTTGCCTGCCAGCGCGCGGTCAACCAGCGCGTCGAGGCTGGCGTCGCCGAGATCGCGCCACCACTGGGCGCGTACCGCTGGCACGACTTCGGCCGGGCCAGACGCCAGACCGACGGTGGCCGGATCGATGCGGTTGGCCTTGGCGTCGATCCCACTGCTGCTGGCGCAGGCGGCCATCAGTGCGGCAGCAGCCACCGACAACAGCACGGCAGCGGGTCGTTGGAACAAAACAGGGAGCTTCATGGTGGGTTCGGTCATTCAGTTGGGGTCGCGCAGCTTCTCGCCGTTCTCGGCCAGACGGCGCAGCAGATTGCGCAGCGTGTTCCATTCGTCTTCGCTGAAGCCGGCCAGGTGCAGGTTGAGCACTTCAGACAGCATGGCCGGCACGTTGCGCAGCGCGGCGTGGCCCTCAGGAGTCAGTTCGACCTGCACCACGCGGCGGTCTTCGAGAGAGCGCGTGCGTTTGCACAGACCTTTTTTCTCCAGCCGGTCGAGCAGACGGGTCATGGCACCGGCGTCGATCGGCTGGTATCGCGCCAACTCGGCCACGGTGCAAGGGCCTTCCTTTTTCAGACGCATCAGCGGGCTCCACTGGGCCGTGGTCAGGTCGTACAACGCCAGGCGCTGGTCCATCTGTTGGCTCAGCGACAGCATCACGCGCTTCATCAGAAAGCCGACGCTTTCTTCGGCCGCGAAGTTCTTGGCGCTGTAGAAACGGGCGGGTTCGACAGGTGGAGACATGGTGGATTCCGGTGAGATGGGCAAATTATATATGCCTAGGCAATTATCGCCCTGGCACTTATTAACATGACAATCACATGGGCTTGGGGCCGAGGGGCTAAGCTCATGCCATGTTTGCGCTGCTCTGCACCTTCTCCTGGCAGGAACTGCGGCACCACCCCTGGCGAACGGCCGCGGCGGTGGCGGCGGTGATGCTGGGCGTCGCGCTGGCGCTGTCGGTGCAACTGATCAATGCCTCGGCGCTGGCGGAGTTCTCCGGCGCAGTCAGCGCCGTGAACGGACAGCCGGACCTGTCGCTGCGTGCGCGCCAGGGTGGCCTGGACGATGCGCTGGTCGAGCGGGTGGCGCAGGCGCCGGGCGTGGCGGCGGCCAGTCCGGTGCTGGAGCTGGGCACCTCGGCCACCACTGGCGGCGCCGGCGCGAAGCGGATCGCGGTCCGCCTGGTCGGGGTCGACGCGCTCTCGGTCGCGCTCGTATCGCCCGCCCTGATGCCCGTGCCCGCACCGGCCGTCGAGGGCGAGCAACGCAGCCGCTTCGACCTGTTCGCACCCGACGCCGTGTACCTGAACGCCACCGCGCGGCAGGCGCTGTCGAACGGCGCCGCGGCGCCGGCCACCGTGCAGATCCAGCGCGGACTGGGGCTTGTGGACCTGCGGGTCGCCGGATCGGTTAACGCGCCTGGCGCCCCGATGCTGGTGACGGACGTGGCAGCGGCGCAGCAACTGATGGAGCGGGTGGGCACGGTCAGCCGGGTCGACCTGCGGCTGCGGCCGGGGACCGATCCCGCCACATTGCTGGCTTCGCTCGGGCTGCCGCCGCAGGTGATCGCGCAGCGCCCCGGAGAGGACGGCGAACGCGCGGACAACCTCTCGCGCGCCTACCGCGTCAACCTGACCGTGCTCGCGCTGGTGGCCCTGTTCACCGGCGGCTTCCTGGTGTTCTCCGTGCTTTCGCTGTCGGTCGCGCGGCGCCAGCAGCAGATCGCGCTGCTCGGTGTGCTCGGCCTGTCTGCGCCCGAGCGCATGCGGCTGGTGCTGGCCGAATCGGCGCTGGTGGGTTTGCTGGGCAGCGTGCTCGGCATCGCACTGGGCACGGGGCTGGCGGCGCTGGCATTGCGGCTGCTGGGCGGCGACCTGGGCGGGGGCTATTTCTCCGGCGTTGCGCCAACACTGCACTGGAGCACGCCCGCGGCCCTGACGTACGGCGCGCTGGGCGTGGTCGCGGCGCTGGTGGGCGGCTGGTGGCCGGCGCGGGCGGCCGCGTCGATGGCGCCTGCGCTGGCGCTCAAGGGCCTGGGGCCGGTGAACGCAGACGGCCGGCGCAACCACCGCATTGCCATCGCGCTGATGCTGCTGGCGGTGGCGCTGGCCTGGGCGCCACCGGTGGCCGGCGTTCCGCTGGCGGCCTATGTGTCGGTGGGTCTGCTGCTGGTCGGCGGCATCGCGGCGCTGCCGCTGGCCGTGGGCGTGTTGCTGGACCGCCTCGCACCGCGTGTCGCGCGCCGGGCCCTGCCCTTGCTCGCGGTGGAACGTTCGCGGCGGCTGCGCGACACCGCCGCCGTCGCGACCAGCGGCGTGGTCGCCAGTCTGGCGCTGTCGGTCGCGCTGACGGTGATGGTCGCGAGCTTCCGCGACTCGGTCACGCAATGGCTCAACGGCGTGCTGCCCGCGCAGCTGTATGTGCGCAGCGGCGGCAACGGACTGGGCGACGGTCAGACCCTGCCGCCCGACTTCGTGTCGGCCGTGCGCCGCCTGCCGGGCATCGAGCGCGCCGATCCGCTGCGCGCGACCACGGTGCTGATCGACCCGGCCCGCCCCGCGGTGACCCTGCTGGCGCGGCCGCTGGCGCACGACGACGCTGGCGTGGCGGGCCAGCATCTGCCGCTGGTCGCGCCGGCGATCCTGCCACCCACCGGCACCAAGGCGGTGCCCGTGTACGTCAGCGAAGCGATGGTGGATCTGTATGGCGCCCGTCCCGGCTCCTGGCTCGACCCGCTGGCCAGCGCCTTCCCGCGCCTGCCCGACGCCACGCGGTTCTTCGTCGCCGGCGTGTGGCGCGACTACGCGCGCCAGCACGGCAGCGTGGTGATCGATCTGGCGGACTATGTGCGGCTCTCGGGCGACACGCGGGTGAACGACCTGGCGCTGCACCTGGCGGTGGGCGCGGACGAAGACCAGGTGCGCGCCGCGATCCGCTCGCTGGCGCAATCGTCCGGCGCCCAGGACCTGATCGAGTTCGCGTCGGCCGGCGAGATCCGCGCGATCTCGCTGCGCATCTTCGACCGCAGCTTCGCGGTGACCTACTGGCTGCAGGCGGTGGCGATCGGCATCGGGCTGTTCGGCGTGGCGGCCAGCTTCAGCGCGCAGGTGCTGGCGCGGCGCAAGGAGTTCGGGCTGCTGGCGCACCTGGGACTGACGCGGCAGCAGATCCTGGGGGTGGTCGCGCTCGAAGGCCTGGCATGGACGGTGCTCGGTGCGCTTGCCGGCCTGGCGCTGGGGCTGGCGGTGAGCGTGGTGCTGGTGCACGTGGTGAATCCGCAGAGCTTTCACTGGACGATGGAGCTGGCCCTGCCCTGGTGGCGCCTGCTCGCGCTGTGCGCCGCCGTGGTGGTGGCCGGCACGGCGACGGCCTGGCTGGCCGGGCGCGCCGCCGCCAGCCGCGATGCGGTGCAGGCGGTCAAGGAGGACTGGTGATGGATGGACTGACCCGCCGCGCGCTAATCGCCGCCGGCCTCGCGACGCCGCTGGTGCCCACGCTGGCCGCCGATGCGCCAGCACTCTCGCCGCGCAGCCTCGTGTTCCCGCGCGACCACGGCTCGCACAACGACACCCGCACCGAGTGGTGGTACCTCACGGGCCATGCGAGGGACACCAAGGGCCGCGAGTTCGGCTTCCAGCTGACCTTCTTCCGCAGCCGCGTCGACGGCACCGAGGCGCTGCAAAGCCGGCTCGCCGCGCGGCAGCTGGTGTTTGCACACGCAGCGATCACCGACGTACAGGGCGGCCGCTTGTGGCACGAACAGCGCATCGGCCGCTGGAACGGCGCACCGCCAGCGCAGAGCGACAACGCCGTGTTCGCCAGCACCGAAGACACCCACGTCGCCATCCGTGACTGGCGCCTGCGCCGCGAGTCCAGTGGCGCCTACACCGCCACCGCGCACAGCGACGCGCTGACCATCGATCTGAGCGCGACACCCACGCAAACCTGGCTGCTGCAAGGCGACAAGGGCTTCTCGCGCAAAGGTCCAGACCCCTCGCAGGCCAGCTTCTACGTCAGCCAGCCGCAGCTGGCGGTGCGCGGCACGCTGGGGCTGCAGGGGCAGCGCTTCGAGGTGCAGGGTGCGGCCTGGCTGGACCACGAATGGAGCGAATCGCTGATGCACCCCGACGCGGTGGGATGGGACTGGATCGGCATGAACCTCGAAGGCGGCCACAGCATCACCGCCTTCCAGCTGCGCCGCAAGGACGGCAGCGCGCTCTGGGCCGGCGGTTCGTTCCGCGCAGCCTCGGGCGCGCAGGACCCGAACGACATCTACCGCTTCCGGCCCGGTGAACTCGACTGGCGGCCGCAACGCTACTGGACCAGTCCGCGCACGCGGGCGCGCTACCCGGTCGAGTGGATGGTGCGCACGCCGACCGACTTCTACACCATCAAGGCGGTGATCGACGCGCAGGAACTCGACGGCCAGTCCAGCACCGGCACGGTCTACTGGGAAGGCCTGTCGGACCTGTTCGACAGCAACAACAAACGCGTCGGCCGCGGCTACCTGGAGATGACCGGCTACGCGCGGCGCCTGGTGCTCTGAGCGCCGCGACACCCGTTCAGCGCCGCGTGAGGCGCGTGTGGATCGCCTTGTCGATGGCGTAGCAGCTGCAGGCCTGCGCCTCCAGCGCGGGCCGGTTGAGCACGGTCAGTTCGCCGCGGTGGTAGCGGATCATGCCCTGGCTCTGCAGCGCGCCCGCCGCCACCGTCACACCGACGCGGCGCACGCCGAGCATCAGCGCCATGAACTCCTGCGTGACGTGAAAGCTGTCGGACTGCGCGCGGTCCTGGCTCATCAGCAGCCAGCGCGCCAGGCGCGGACCGATCATGTGGAAGCGCTCGCAAGCCGACGCCAGCGTCTGCTGGTGCAGCCGCACCAGCAGGCTGGTCTGCACCACCTGCCGCAGGGCGGGACTGGCATCCATCTCGGCGCGCAGACTCTGGCTGGCAATGCGCAGGCTGGTACCGGCGCCCTGCACCAGCGCACGCCAGGGCGTGGGCGCCAGGCCCAGCACCTGCTCAGAGCCGATCATTGATTCGCGCCCCACCATGCCTACCTCCAGCGCCGGGTAGGTGTCGACATCGATCACCAGCGACACGAAGCCTTCCAGCGGAAAGTAGGCATGGGTCAAAGGCTTGTCCCGCACGCTCAGCTGTGCGGAGAGCAGCATGTCAAAGGGCTCGCACAGTGTCAGCAGACGGGCCCTCTCCGCAGAAGGAAGGCGCTGGATCAGCAAGTTGCGGGCGGTGTTCGTAGGCATGCAGGCAGTGTGGAACCGGCTGCGCGGCCCTGACTGTCTGCCACCGCACACAGTTTGGTGTGATGTGTGCGCGCATGTTCGCCAGCGCACCGACGCTGCCCACACGCACACCTACAACCGGGTCACGCATATCGCGCAACGCGTCCCCGACGCAAGAAAGGCCTCCATGACCCGCCACCACACCTTCCGACTGCTCAGCCTCGCCGGCATCGGCACCCTGCTCGCTGCTCCTGCCATGGCACAGATGAGTTCCAACTTCTACGGCGGCGTCTCCGTGGGCCAGTCGCGCTCCCAGATGGACACCCCGCGCACCACCGGCATCGTGCTGCCGGGCGTGAACACCATTGGCAGCAGTGTTGACCGCAGCGACACCGCCTTCAAGCTGTTTGGCGGCTACCAGATCACCCCCAACCTCGCCGTCGAAAGCGGGTACTTCGATCTCGGCAAGAGCCGCTTCATCTCCCAGACCTCGCCGGCCGGCACGCTGACCGGTGAAACCCGGGTGCAGGGCATGAACATCGACCTGGTGGGCAAGGCGCCCTTCACCGAGAAGTTCTCCGGCCTGGCCCGCGTCGGCTTCCAGCAGGCCTGGTCCAAGGACCAGTTCCGCGGCACCGGTGCCGGCGCCAGCGTCTCCAGCACCACCAAGCACAACGACCCCAGCTACAAGGTCGGCCTGGGCGTGCAGTACGAGATGACCCCGTCGGTGTGGATCCGCGGTGAACTGGAACGCTACCGGGTCAAGGACATCACCGGCCGCCGCAAGAACGTCGATGTGGCCTCGGCCAGCCTGGTGTTCCCGTTCGGTCGTCCGGCTGCGCAGCGTGTGGCCATGGCCGAGCCGGCCTATGTCGCGCCGCCCCCCATGCCGGCGCCCGTCGTCGCTGCCGCTCCTGCGCCCGCCCCGATGCCTGCGGCACCAGTGCCCCAGCGGGTGAGCTTCTCGGCCGACACGCTGTTCGGTTTCGACAAGTCCACCGTGCGCCCTGAAGGCAAGGTGGCGCTCGACAACTTCAGCAACCAGCTGAACGGCGCCACCTACCAGTCGATCAAGGTCGAAGGGCATACCGATCGCATGGGTTCGTCGGACTACAACCAGGGCCTCTCGAACGAACGCGCCTCGTCGGTCAAGGACTATCTGGTCACGGCCGGCAAGCTGGACCCGGCCAAGATCAGCGCGGTCGGCATGAGCGAGGGCACACCGGTGACCAAGGCCGAAGACTGCTCCGACAAGCTGTCCCGGGCCAAGCTGATCACCTGCCTGCAGCCGGACCGCCGCGTCGAAGTCGAGGTCAGCGGCACCCACTGAGCCTCCAGGCCTGCGACCTGCCCGAGGGCAGGTCGCAGGCCTTTTTTTCTTCAGGCCACCGCCAGTTCGTTCCAGGCGCGTGCACCCAGGGCCAGCTCTACCTCCGACGCCAGTGTCGAGGCCAGCCCCGCGGCCTGCTCGGCATCCTGACATTCCACCATCACCCGCAACACCGGCTCGGTCCCCGAGGCCCGCAGCAACACCCGGCCACGGCCTCGCAGCAGGCGCTCGGTGGATTCCCGGCACCGGCGGATGCCTTCGTGTCCGGTCCAATCGACACCAGCGGGCACCGGGACATTGATCAGGCATTGCGCGTGCAGGCTCAGGCCTTCGCACAGCTGGGCCAGGTCCTTGTGCCAGCGGCGCATCACGCCCAGCACCTGCAGTGCCGCGATCACGCCATCGCCCGTCGTGTGCTGGTCCAGGCAGAGGATGTGCCCCGAGGTCTCACCACCCAGGCGCCAGCCGCGCTCGCGCAGCACCTGCATCACGTGCCGGTCGCCGACGGCGGCGCGTGCAAACGCCAGCCCCTGCTGGTTCAGTGCCTGCTCCAGTCCGAGGTTGCTCATTACGGTCCCGGCCACACCTTCGCAACGCTGCTCCCGCTGCAGCGCGTCCATCGCCAGCAGATAGAGCAACTGGTCGCCATCGAAGATCTGGCCCGACGCATCGACCATCACCAGCCGGTCACCGTCGCCGTCGAGCGCGATACCGACGTCGGCGTGGTGGTGCCGGACCATCTCGGACAGGTGCTCGGGCCGCGTCGCGCCGACCTGGTCGTTGATGTTCAGGCCGTTGGGCGAAGCCCCGGTCGAGACCACCTGCACGCCCAGCTGCTCGAACACCTGGGGTGTCAGGGCATGGCCGGCACCGTGTGCCGTGTCCAGCACGATGCGCATGCCGCACAGGTCGACGTCGGCCGGCAGGCTGCGTTTGCAGAAATCGACATAGAGACCACCGGCCGACGGCATCCGCCAGCTGCGTCCCAGCAGCCGCGAAGGCACACAGTCCTGTGGCGTCTGCATGCGGCGCTCGATCGCCAGCTCCGCGGCGTCGCCGAGCTTGTCGCCCTCGCCGGAAAAGAACTTGATACCGTTGTCTTCGTACGGGTTGTGCGAGGCGCTGACCACGACGCCCGCCTGAAATCCGCGCAGCCGCGCGATGTAGGCGACCGCCGGCGTCGGAAGCACGCCGCACATCACCGTGTCCACGCCCGCGGCCGCAAAACCCGCCTGCAAGGCGGCTTCCACCATGTCCGAGGACACGCGGGTATCGGAGCCGATCACCACCGCCGGCCGTGCGCAGACACCGAGGTTCTGCTCGACCAGCACCGCGCCTGCCGCCTGGGCCAGATGCATCACGGTCTGCGGGGTCATGGGTGCCTGGCCAACCCTCCCGCGCACGCCGTCGGTGCCAAAGATGCGTTGAAGCTGCATGGAGATTCTTTCAGTGATTGGAGGGGTTCGGCACGGCGACGAAAGGTCACCACATCCGCTGCGCGAGGCTAGGCAAACCGGGCCTTCCGGTCTGTGCGTTGACGAACCCACATTTGCTGACATTCGCCGGCCCGTGTTCGCTGACGCACAGACCCGGGGAGGCGCGATCCACAGAATCGCGGCACCCACTGAAGCCCACGTCCAAGGAACCCCAGCATGCCTCCCGTTCGCGATTTCCTGCAGAGCGCCGTCGCTGCTTCACCGTGGTCCGACCAGCCCCTGGCCAGCGCCGCGGCGATGACCATCACCGAGTCGTGGACCGAGCGCCCCGTGGTGCTGGGCCTGGCCTTGCTGCTGGGGCTGATCGTGATCGTGATGACGACCTACGGCGTGCGCCACGTCGTCTTCACCCTCAGCCGCCTGTTCAGCGGCCAGCGCTATCCGTACGCTGGCATCCACACCGCCACCTGGCCGCAGATCACGGTGTTCATCGCCGCCCACAACGAAGAGAAGGTGATCGCCGGCTGCCTCGACGCGCTGCTGCACACCGACTACCCGCCGGAATGCATCCGCATCGTGCCGGTCAACGACCGCTCGCAGGACGGCACACGGGCCATCGTCGACGACTATGTGGCGCGCTTTCCGGGTCGCATCGTGCCGTTCCACCGCACCGGCGGCAAACCCGGCAAGGCCGCGGCGCTCAAGGAAGCGATGGCGCTGGCCGTGGGCGACATCGCCATCATCTTCGACGCCGACTACACGCCCGGTCCTGGCCTGCTGCGCCAACTCACCGCGCCATTCTTCGACCCGGAGGTCGGCGCCGTGATGGGGCGCGTGGTGCCGGTGAATGCGGGCACCAACCTGCTCACCCGCATGCTCGATCTCGAACGCGCGGCCGGCTACCAGGTCGACCAGCAGGCGCGCATGAACCTGCGCGCAGTACCGCAGTACGGCGGCACCGTGGGCGGCGTGCGCCTGTCGGCGGTGCAGGCCGTCGGCGGCTGGCACGACGACACGCTGGCCGAAGACACCGACATCACCTTCCGCCTGCTCATCAACGGCTGGAAAACGGTCTACAACAACCGCGCCGAGTGCTACGAAGAGGTGCCGGAAGAGTGGGCCGTGCGCATGCGCCAGGTGCGCCGCTGGGCAAAGGGCCACAACCAGGTGCTGTTCCGCTACTGGCGCCAGCTGCTCACCAGCCCGTACGTCACGTTGCGCGAGCGCATCGACGGTCTGATGCTGCTGCAGGTCTTCCTGATGCCGCCGGTGCTGCTGCTGGGCTGGTCGCTGGCACTGGTGCTGTACTACCTCAATGCCGGTTCGCTGGTCGCGGTGTTCATTCCGCTGATGGCGCTGGTCGCCTATGGCGCGCTGGGCAACTTCGCAGCGTTCCTGGAGATCGTGATGGCGGTGCTGATCGACGGCCACCGCCGCCGCATCCGCCTGCTGCCGATCAACCTGCTGTGTTTCTTCGCCAGCCTCTTCGCGATCTCTCAGGCGCTGCTCGAATCGATCACCGACCGCCTGCTGGGCCGCGAGATGGTCTGGCACAAGACACTGCGATACCGCGTGGCGGTGAAGGCATGAGCGCCGATCCGGACCTGGCGCTGGCGCTCTTCCTGCTGGTCTGCGCGGCGCTGTTGCTGCTGCCGTTCTACCCCGCCTGGCGCGAGTGGCAGCGGCCCACCGACCGGCTGGCCCTGCGCATGGCGGCCGGCGACGACAGCCAGGCCAGCCTGGCGCGCCTGTTGCGCCAGCAGATGTCCCAGTTGCGCGGCAGCGGTCAGGCCGTGGCCTCCGGTTCGCTGCAGGACGTCCTGTCCGGCATCTCGCCGACGCTGGTCGACCGCACCGACGGCGCGGGCACCAGCGATGCCCAGGCACAAGGCCTTGCGTTCGCCCAGGGCAGCTGCTTCCAGCAGATCGATGCGCCGCGCATCGTGTTCGGCCACCGTCGCCAGCCGGAACATGACGGCTCCGAGGCCCACCGCCAGCCCGAACACGCCCCGATCATGGGTGCACAGCGCTGGGGACTGCACGGCTGGCGGGTCGCGGGCGACTGCGTCATCCAGGGCGGCCAGCATTTCAACGGCTCGCTGGTGGTCACCGGCCTGCTGTCGATCGGCAAGGGGGCCTGTGTGGAAGGCGACGTCAAGGCGCACCAGGGTGTGCTGATCGGCGAACACGCGCGGGTGACCGGCAGTGTGGTCAGCGATCAGGGCGTGCGCCTTTTCGACGACGCATTCGTGGGCGGTCCGCTGGTCTGCGAAACGGTATTGCAGCTGGGCTCGGGGGCCCGGCTTGGAAGCCTGCGCGCGCCCACCAGCGTCAGCGCGGCCGTGATCCTCGCCGGCGACGGCGCGACCGCCCACGGCAGCGTGCGCGCTTCGCAGGCCGGTCTGGTGTGGGGCCCGGCATGAACCCGGTCCGCGCGCTGCGCCGCCTCACGACCACAAGCCTGCTCGTCCTGTGCATGGCCACAGGCACCCTTGGTCACACGCAGGTGCTGGACCTGGGCGGCTACACCGATACCTCGGGCGCCGTCGCCATCCAGCACCGCGGCAACACGGTCGACCCCTACTTCACCCTGCAGGCACTGCTGCTGGCCAAGGAGAACGGCCTGGACACCCGCGGGCTGGACGTGCCGTGGGCACGCTGGCTGCTCGCGCGGCAGAAGCCCGACGCCACCTTCGACCGCTTCTGCCGCAACGGCCCGGTCTGGCAGCCTTGCAAGACCGCCGACGCCGACGATGCCCTGCTGGCCCTGTGGCTGCGTTTCATCGACACGCTGCCGGCTGCAGTACGACAGGAACCCGCCTTCGTGCAGAGCGCCGCTGCCGCCAGCGCCACGCTGCTGCGCCTGGTGAGCCCGCCCACCGGCATCTACCTGGTCTCGCCGGTCTACATGCACGGCCTGTTCATGGACAACCTGGAGGTGTGGACCTACCTGCCCGCCCACGCGGCCACGCAGAACAAGGCCCGCCCTTCGTTTGGCGCCTCGATCCAGTCGGTGTTCTGGGACCCCGAGCGTCTGCGCTACCACGTGTCGACCCAGCCCGAGCAGAAGACGGCCGCCAGCAAGTTCTACCCCGACGCCGTGGCGCAGATCTTTCCGCACACGGTGAACTTTCCCTTCATCCCCGGCGGCGCGAAGGCGCACTACCGCCGCTGGATCACCGAGCACCGCGCCGAATGGCTGCGGCAGGTCGAGACCGATTTCGCCTGGGGCCTGATCGCGACCGTGTCGCTGCACCAGGGCGACCTGGTCTCGGTGCGCTGCTGGCAACAGAAAGCGCTGCCCGCGCGCCACGGCCCGCACTGGACCGTGACCGACGAAGTGGTGCAACAGATCCTGCAAGCGCGTTCCATCGCTCCCCAACCTCCTGAAAAGAACTGCCAATGACCAGCTACCTCGCCTGCATCGGCACGCGCCCCGAGATCATCAAGATGGCGTCGCTGCACCGCGTGCTCAAGGCGCGCGGCGACAGCATCCGCGTGCTGCACACCGGGCAACACGAAGAGATGGCGCACGTGCTCTACCGCTTCTTCGACATGGGCCCGGACCTGCAGATCCGGCTGCAGCGCACCTCGCCGCGGCTGGGCAACCTGACCGCCGATCTGCTGGACAACGTCGACCGCGTGATTGCCGAGACCAGGCCCGACGTGGTGCTGGTGCAGGGCGACACCAGCTCGGCCCTGGTCGGCGCCATGGCCGGCTACTACAACGACCGGCCGGTGGCGCACATCGAGGCCGGCCTGCGCACCGGCGAGCGCGAACCGTTCCCCGAAGAGAAGAACCGCGAACTGATCGGCCGTCTGGCGCACTGGCACTTTCCGCCCACCGAGCAGTCGCGCGACAACCTGCTGCGCGAAGGCATCGCGCCCGCCCAGGTGCACCTGGTCGGCAACACGGTGATCGACACCGCGCTGTGGGTGCGCGAACACATGGCCAGCGATGCCCTCGCCGCCCTGCCCCCGCCACTGCCCGAATTCCTCGCAGCGCATCCGGGTGCGCACCTGCTGCTGGTCACCGCGCACCGGCGCGAGAACTGGGGCCAGCCGATCCGCAACATCGCCACCGCGGTCGGCCAGCTGCTGCAACAGCACCGCGACCTGATCGTGGTCTGGCCGATCCACCCCAACCCCGCCGTGCGCAACGACGTCGAGTCGGTGTTCAACGGCCTCAGCCCCGAGTGCCGCGCGCGCGCCTGCCTGACCGACCCGCTGGACTACCCCGCCCTGATCACCGTGCTCGCGCATTGCCACTTCACGCTCACCGACTCGGGCGGCATCCAGGAAGAGGCCTCGGCGCTGGGACGTCCGGTGCTGATCGCCCGCGACAGCACCGAGCGACAGGAGCTGGTGCAGGCCGGCGGGGCGCTGCTGGTCGGCACCGACACCGCGCGCATCGTCGAAGCCGCGTCGCGCCTGCTCGATCAACCCGAGGCCTACCAGGGCATGCAGCTGACCACCAGCCCCTTCGGCGACGGCCACTCGGCCGAACGCATCGCCGACATCCTTTCCACCACCGCCTGAACCCGGAGGCTCCACCATGCACACCCCCATGAAACTGGCCGCCAGTGCGGCCGCCCTGGGCGCCTTCGCGGCGCTGACTCTCAGCCTGCCCGTGCGCGCGCAGTCGTCCCTGATGGAGCCGTCGACCACGGCGCCGCGGGAGCCGGTCATGCCTTCGCCGGAGGCATCGGCACAGCCGGGCGCGACGCGCACCGACCTGCTGCTCTACACCAGCGCGCAGCACCTGACGGCTGGCCTGGGCAACTGGAAAGAAATCGGTGTGCGCGGCTCGCACACGATGGGTGCCCATGTGCTGCAAGGCGAGGCCGCGACCATGCGCCGTTTCGGCGAGTCGGGCAACTTCATCGGCCTGGGCGACACCTACTCCTTCGATCCCGACTGGTTCGGCAGCCTGTCGGTCGGTGCCGGAGACGGCGCGTCCTACCTGCCCCGCGCGCGGATCGACGGCTTCATCCACCGCAAGCTGCTGGCCGACCGCAACCTGATCGCCAGCCTGGGCGCGGCCTACTACCGCGCGCCCGACGGCCACAACGACCGCAGCGCCAGCCTGGGCGCCACCTACTACTTCAGCGAACCCTGGATCCTGCAGGGCGAGGTGCGCTTCAACAACAGCCGTCCCGGCAGCGTGACCACGCGCCAGCAGTTCGTGGCCCTCACCTGGGGCCGCGACCAGCAGACCCAGATCACGGCGCGCCACGCCTGGGGCCGCGAGGGCTACCAGACCATTGGCAACGGCGACGCCCTGGTCGACTTTTCCAGCCACCAGAGCAGCCTGAACCTGCGCCACTGGCTCGGTGCGGACTGGGGCCTGGCCGCCGGGATCGAGCGCTACCACAACCCCTACTACCACCGCGCCGGCGCCACGCTCGGCCTGTTCTGGGAACTGCCATGAACCCGGCCAGCCAGCTCACCGTCGGCCCGGCGCAACAGGCAGCCATCCACGAGGCCACCGTGCGCCTGGCCCGTGCCTCCCGGTCCGCCGGCGCCACACCGGACAACGCCAGCCTGCGCATGACGCCGCGCGGCGCGATCGAGCTGCTGCTCATGGCGGTGCTGCCCGGCGCTGCCCTGCTCGCCGTGCGCCCGCAACTGATGGACGCATGGCAGAGCGTGATGCTCTGGTGGAGCCAGCGTCTGGGTCTGCCGCTGGAACTGGTGCGCACAGGCGACAACACCTCGCTCGAATGGCTGGTCAGCTACACCGGCAGCCTGGTGCCCACGCCACTCACCGGTGTGCTCACTGCTGCCGCGGTGATCGGCGCCTTCGCCAGCACCTGGTGGATGAGCGACCGGCAGGTGCCGCTGAAGTACCTGGTGCGCACCCTGTGCGTGGTCCAGGCCAGTGCCCTGCTGTTCTTCATGTTCACGCCCGACCGCTTCCCCTACACGATGACCGGGCACCTCTCAGCCATGCTGAACGCCGGCTTCTACCTGATGCTGGCGATGCCGCTGCTGCTGGCGCTGGGTTGGGGTGTGCTGCGCGTGCCGCTGCACCAGAAGCTGCTCTACCCGGTGCTGATGCTCGCGTACTTCGCGGTCATGCTGCCGCACAAGGCCCTGCTGCACGCGGTGGTGGTGCAGCACTTCTCGGCCCTTTTCATGCCCATGCTGTACCTGTGCTTCGGCGCCGTGCTCGACCTGATGGTGTTCGTGGCGCTGTATGCCTGGCTGGCCAGCACGGCCCCGGCCCGCGCGCTGTCCGGAGGAGATCGGCGATGAAGCGGTGGTGGCCGGCCATCCCGACCCGTCTGTGGGTGCTGCTGGGCGCGTTGCTGCTGCTCGGCGGTGTGGCCACGCTGTACTCGCGTTCGCTCGCGACGGGTCCTTCCATCGTGCTGCTGGTGCCCAGCGAGGCCGCGCTGGCGCTGCCGGTGACGCAGGCCTGGATCGACGCGGCGCAGGAAGAAGGCCTGTCGTTGACGCCCATGACCGACGACACCTTCCTGCGCTATGGCGGCGACCGCCAGCGCATCGCGGGCGTGATCCTGCCCGACACGGTGCACCCGCAGGCTTCCGAGATGCTGGTGAACCAGCTGCACCGCTATGTCGAGGCCGGCGGGCAGCTCTTCCTCACCTTCGACGCCGCCCTGCTCGACAGCCAGAATGGCTTCTACGCCGCTGCGCAGTCGCGCCTGTCCACGCTCGCGGGCGTGCGCTACGCCATGTACGCCCAGCTCAAGGACCAGACCATCGCGCTCGGCCCGGTCTACGGCAGCGCCGGGAGCGTGAAGACGCTGGGGCTCCAGCCCGGCAAGTTCGACTTCAGCACCAGCACCCGGCTGCCACTGGGCGAGCTCACCACCTACGGTTACCCGCACCTGCGCCACAGTCATTTCCGCACCGATGCGCCGACCAGCGCCAGGACCCTGCTGAGCTCGGAGAACGGCGACGTGGTGGTGTCGACCAACCACTACGGCAAAGGCCAGGTGCTGTTCGCCAACCTGCCCCTGGGCTACCTCAAGACCCGCACCGACGCCTACCTGCTGCACCGCCTGCTCGGCCATTTCGCCAGCAGCATGCTGCAGCAGCCGCACCTTTCACCGGTGCCGCAGGCCATCGGCGGCCTGGTGCTCAACCTGCATGTGGATTCCAACGCCTCGCTGAAGCCACTGAAAGTGCTTGACGAGGCAGGCTGGTTCGACCAGGGGCCGTTCTCGATCCACGTCACCGCCGGCCCCGACACCGAGAGTGAAGGCGACGGGCTGGGCGTGGGCGTGAAGGACAACCCCGACATGAAGTCGTTCCTGCGCCGCCAGATCGCGCGCGGACACGAGGTCGGCAACCACGGCGGCTGGAACCACAACCTGTTCGGCAAGCAGGCCAGCGAGGCCAACCGCGACCGTTTCGAGCCCATGCTGGCGCTCAACCAGATGAGCATGAGCGCCGCCACGGGCTCGGTCCCCAGCAGCTACTCGGCGCCCATGGGCAACCAGCCCGCCTGGGCCACCGCCTGGTTGCGCCGCGAAGGCTTCAAGGGCTTCTACTCCACCGGCGACAACGGCCTGGGGCCGACCCGCTCCTACGAGCAGGGCCGCCGCCCCGAGCCATCGAACCTGTGGGCCTTTCCAGTGTCAAGCTACCGGCGCGTGGCCACGTTCGAGGAGATTGGCAACGAAGAGCCGCCCGTGCCACCGCAGGAGATGGCGGCCTACCTGGCCGATCTCACCCGCTTCGTGGCCGACACGCACGAGGCCCGGCTGTTCTACTTCCACCCGCCGGCCGCGACACAGCACCTGGTCAGCATCGACGTGTTGATGGCCGAGAGCCGGCGCCTGGCCGACCTCGGACGCTTTCGCTGGTACACCATGGCGCAGCTCTCGGACTTCATGAACCGGCGCGCCCTGGTGCAATGGCAACCCACACCCGGCGAAGGCACGCAGGGCGGGTTCATCGCCAGCAGCAGCGCGAGCTTGAACCAGCTCGCCTGGGTGCTGCCAAAGGGCGACAAGAAACAGTTCAGGGTGGTGCGCGGCCATGCGTCGGTGCGCCAGGACGGCCCCGACTGGATCGTCACCGCCGACGGCGATGACCGACAGCTGCAGGTGCAGTGGCAGTGAGTGCGGCGGGGAGCCCGGCCGCGGTTCAGGCCGCGATCCGGGCCGGCAGCAGGCGGTCGTATTCCGCCTTGACGACCCCGTAGCACTCGCACACACGTTCTTCCAGCGCGGGCCGGTCGATCACCGTGATGTGACCGCGTGCGTAGCGGATGATGCCCATCTTCTGCAGCTTCAGCGCCGCCTCGGTCACGCCCTCGCGGCGCACGCCCAGCATGTTGGCGATCAGCTCCTGCGTCATCACCAGCTCGTTGCCGCTGAGGCGGTCCAGGCTCAGCAGCAGCCAGCGGCACAGCTGCTGGTCCAGCGAGTGGTGGCGGTTGCAGACCGCCGTCTGGGCCATCTGGGTGATCAGGGCCTGCGTGTAGCGCAGCAACAGGTGCATCAGCGGGCCGGAGCGGTTGAACTCGTCCTTGACGGCCTGGGCGCGCAGGCGGTAGCCCTTGCCAGCGCTCTGCACCACCGCCCGGCTGGGTGTGGTTTCACCGCCCATGAACAGCGCAATGCCGACCAGGCCTTCGTGCCCCACCACCGCGATTTCGGCGGACGCGCCATCCTCCATCACGTAGAGCAGCGAAATGATGGCCGTGGTGGGGAAATACACATGGCCCATCTTGCTGCCGGATTCGTAGAGCACCTGGCCCAGCGGCAGGTCCACCGCTTCCATCAGAGGCTTCAGGCGCTCCCACTCGGCCGGCGGCAGGGATGCCAGCAGGTCGTTGGCTGACGGGTCGATGATCTTTTCCATGGCGGTTCTCATTGCAGGCGCGACGCCTGGAGACGGGGTGTGTGACGTTTTCGACTGTAAAGGTCGCAGTGTGCGCCGTATGTGCGCCAGCGTACATACATCAATGTCCCGCCCGTGTTTCTCCTCTGTGCGTCACTGCACAGACCGGCCACCGGCCGCCTGCCAGCATGTGACGAGGCGATCTTTGCGCCACCGCCGGTGGCGCCGCGCCTGGGGAACACCGCATGACATGGATGTCGATCGAACACAGCCGCTGGGCCTACCGGGCCGATTTCGTGCTCTACGGCAGTGCCGTCATCGCGCTGGGCGCCTGGCTGACGCTGCTGGGGCCGACAGGCAGTGGCCTGGAACTCGCAGCGCTGGCGGGTGCGGGCCTGCTGGCCTGGAGCGCGCTCGAGTACGCGTTGCACCGCTTCGTGCTGCACGGCCTGCCGCCGTTCAAGGGCTGGCACCGTGAGCACCACCGGCGCCCCGCGGCACTGATCTGCGCCCCCACCCTGCTCAGCGCGTCGCTGATCGGGGGCCTGGTGTGGTTGCCGGCCGTCGGGTTGATGGGCCAGTGGCACGGCAGCGCGCTCACCCTGGGGGTGCTGACCGGCTACCTCGGCTACGCAGTCACCCACCACGCGGTCCACCACTGGTCGTCGAATGCTCTCTGGCTGCAGCGGCGCAAGTACTGGCACGCCCGCCACCACCACCTGCAACAACCCTGCTGCTATGGCGTGACCAGTGGCTTCTGGGACCATGTGATGCAGACCGCGGGCCACAAGACCGTCCGGCAGACCGCCGGCCCACGGCGAAGCTGAACACCCTTGTGCGACGCGGTTCAGGCCGCGTTGTCCAACGGAATCACACGGCAGCTGTCTGACGGCAGATCGCCCCACACCAGCCGCGCACCAACCGGCAACGTCTGGGCCTGCAGCGCGTCACACGCGGCCAGCACCGCAGACGCATCGCCCCGCAGCAGCACACAGCGCAGCCGCCGGCCCTCGCGCACCAGGGTGAGCTCGGCGCGCGGCCAGTGCACCGGCAGACAGGGCGTGAACCACAACACGCCGGCTTCGATGTGCAGACCGAGAATGGACTCCAGCGAGGCGCGGTGCAGCCAGCCGGCCGCGCCGGTGTACCAGGACCAGCCGCCACGCCCCGCGTACGGCTCGGCGCTGTAGACGTCGGCCGCGACCACATACGGTTCCACCCCATACACCGCGCCCCAGCGGGCCTGCGCGGCGCGGTGCGCCGGGCTGAGGTAGGTGAAGTAGCGGTACGGCGTGTTGTGCGCGTACGGATGTCCGGGCTCGTTCAGCGCCACCGCCGCAGCGGCCATCAGCGCCCAGACCCCTGCGTGGGCGTACTGCCCGCCGTTTTCGCGCACGCCGGGCGGATAGGCCTGGATATAGCCCGCGCTCGGTTGTGCGTGCGTCAGCGGCGGCGTCAGCAGCCGGATCAGGCCCAGGTCCGGGTCCACCAGCTGCGCCTCGACCGCGTCCATCGCCAGCCGCTGCCGATCGGGCGGCGCCTGCCCCGAGAGCACGCCCCAGGCCTGAGCGATCAGGTCGATGCGGGCCTCGGACTGCGTGGCCGAACCCAGCGGGCTGCCGTCGTCGAAGAAGGCGCGCCGGTACCAGGCCCCGTCCCAGCCCGTGGTGCGCAGGGCCTCCTGCCATCCCGACAGGGCGCTCTCCCAGCGCTGCACCCGTTCGTCCTCGCCGCGCGCACGCGCCAGCGGCAGCCAGTCGACCACGATGGCGCACAGGAACCAGCCCAGCCAGACCGACTCGCCGCGGCCCTCGATGCCGACGCGGTTCATGCCGTCGTTCCAGTCGCCCCCGCCCATCAGCGGCAGGCCGTGTGTGCCCACCCGCAGGCTGTGGTCGATGGCGCGCGCGCCGTGTTCGTACACGCTGGCGCTGTGTTCGCTGACGGCGGGCGTGTCGTAGCGGTCTTCGGCACCTTCGGGCACGGGCGGCCCGTCGAGGAAATGCACCGCTTCGTCGAGCAGCGCCGCATCGCCCGTCGAGCGCAGGTAGTGGCTGGTCGCGTGCGGCAGCCACAGCAGGTCGTCGGAAAAGCGCGTGCGCACGCCGGCACCGCCCGGCGCGTGCCACCAGTGCTGCACGTCGCCCTCGCCGAACTGGCGCGCGGCGCAGCGCAGGATCTGCTGGCGCAGCATGTCCGGCCGCGCCCACACCAGCGCCATCGTGTCCTGCAGCTGGTCGCGGTAGCCGGTCGCACCGCCGGCCTGGTAGAAGCCGGCCTTGGCCCACAAGCGCGAAGACACGGTCTGGTAAAGCAGCCAGCGGTTGACCATGGCATCGAACAAAGGGTCGGGCGTGGCCACCTGCGTGGCGCCGAGCAGGCTGTCCCAACGCGCCTGCACCGTGCGTTCGCGCTCGTCGGCGTCGGTGCTGCGGGCACGGTGCATCAGCGCACGCGCCGATTCGGCATCGGCGGCATGGCCGAGCAGGAAGACCTGCTCCAGCGTCGCGCCGGCGCGCAATGTGAGCGGGCGCGACAGCGCGGCGCAGGGGTCCAGGCCGTGACCGCTCTGCCGGCCCAGGCGCTGCGGCAGCACCAGCCGGCCCGACGCGTCAAAGAACGCGCGGCGGTCGCAGGTCCAGTCCATGCCCTCGGGGTCGTCGACGCCTGCGCGCGATTCGCAGAAGAACGCGGTGCCACCGCCCAGCCCGCCCGCCGCTTCGGTCTGGGTGCAGAGCAGGCCGATCAGGCCGGCGCCCGGCGCGCCCATGATGTGCGGCCGCGTGACCAGGCTGGCGCGGTCGCTGCGCTTCTCGCCCATCATCCACTCGACCATGCCGACGATGCGCAGGTGCGCCTTGCCCGTGCCGCGGTTCTCCAGCCGGATGCGCACCTGCTTGACCGCGTGGTCCGCGTCGACACACCAGCTCACCGTGATCGCCAGCGAACCGCGCTGGTGTCGGATCGTGGTCAGGCCCTGGCTGTGCACCACCTCGTGGTGCAGGCCGGCCTCGCCCCAGGCGCCCGGCGCCACGCTCCAGATCTCGCGGCTGCGCCGGTCCTGGATCAGAAACCACTCCGCCGGCGGATCGGCCACCGGGTCGTTGGCCCAGGCGGTCAGCTGGTTGAGCCGGCTGTTGCCCGCCCAGGTGTTGCCCGCCCCGCTGTCGGAGACCAGCGCACCGAAGTCCGGGTTGGCCAGCACATTGACCCACGGCCGCAGCGGCGCCACGCCGGCACCGGCCTCGAACACGAAGTCGCTGCGCGCGCCGCTGAAGCGGCCCACCGGGGCGCGCAAGGCCGTCTCGCCACCATGCAGCGGCACCGGATCGGACGCCACGCTCAGCCCGATCCACAGCCGCGAAACCGGTGTCTCGTGGCGCTCGCACCAGGCGCGCACCTGGTGCGCCAGGGTCTGCCCGTCGGCCTGCAGCTGCACCCGGGCCAGCGCCTGCAGTGTGGCGATCTGCTCCGGCGAGAGTTCGTCGGTGCGCAGCAGGTGCCAGCCGGTCACGGCAAGGCCGGGGCGCAGCTGCAGGTCGGCCTCGTGCTGTTCGGCCAGCAGCCCCAGCTCGCGCTGCAGCGGCATCTCGTACGAATGCGTTTCGCGGCTGAGCACCACCACATCGCAAGCCACGCCACCGCGCGACCATTCGCGCAGCACCAGCGCCAGCACCCGCAGCAGCCCCAGCCCCTGCGGCGCACCGGCGTGCACCAGCAGCAGCGGACGGTCGCCCGAGATGCCCAGCTGCCAGAGCGCGCGGCGGTCGCTGCGTGGCGACACATCGACCTGCAACGCAGGCACCACGTCGGCCCGGGGCAGCGTGAGCACCATCGCGGTGGTCAGCGCCTGCATCGCCGGCAGGTGGTCGGTGCGCGGGCGGTACGGCAGCGCCGGAATGCCGGCGAGCGTGGCCGACACCACCGAGGAGCGCTCCACGTAGCTGGGCTGCCGGTACTTGTCGATCACGGCCATCAGCGTCCCTGCGTCGTCGCTGGCCGCGGTGGCGAAGGTGACGGTGGCCTGCGCGCCCGGTGCGATGCGCAGCCGCACGCCCAGCACCGCCACCGGGTCCAGCCCAGTGTCCAGCGCCACCGGCTCCAGCGGCACCGGGTCCAGCTGCGCCAGCGGCTGGCCCGGCGCGTGCAGCCGACCCAGCCATTTCAGGCGGTCGGTCTGGCAACGCAGACCCAGCACCTCGCCCTCGACCGCGGCCACGAAGTGCGCCGCCTGAACCGTGTTCTCGGTGTGCAGCCGGGGCGTGCGCACGCAGCGCAGCGCCTGCTGACCGGGCAGCCAGTCGGTCTTGACGAACAGGTTGGAAAACACCGGGTGCGCCTCGTCGGCGGCGTGGCTGGTCAGGGTCACCTCCAGCGCCGAGATCAGCTCCAGCTCCATCGTTTCGCTGCTGCGGTTGGACAGCACCACCTTGCGCAGCTCGATGTCGTCTTCCGGGCTGACCCAGACCGTGGTGTTGGCGCGCAACTCAGGCCACGCCGCGTCGAAACACACGCGGTCGGTGTGGAAACGGCACTGGTAGCTGGCGCCCGGATCGGGCGCGGGACGGCTGGTGAGCGAGACCGGCGCGCCGCCCTCGCCCATGCGCAGGTAGAGGAAGGCGCCGCTGGCGTCGCGCAGCGCGTCGTCGCGCCAGCGGGTGATGCCGGTCTGCCCCCAGCGGCTCCAGCCCGCGCCGCCCGCGCGCAGCGTGACGCTGTAGCGGCCGTTGGACAGCAGATGGGTCGGCTCCAGCGCCTGGGCGCCGGGATGCAGGGTGCGCACGTGGTCCGGCAGACGGCGCGACGGGTCCTGCCGTGGCTGGCGCTCCAGCGGCCGCATGGCGGGCAGCTCGCGCGGTGCGCGTTCGTGCAGCAGCGCCATCTGCGCCTCGATGCGCGGATGCGCCATGCCCCAGCGCTGCGCCACGCCACCCAGCAGCACATTGGCCAGGGCCACGATGCTCATGCCCTGGTGGTGTGCCATGAAGGTGTGGACCGGCGTGCAGGCCGTGCCGTGGATCTGGCGCGAAACGGTGAAGTCCAGCGCCTCGATGAAGCCGTAGCGCCCACGCGCCGACAGCACGCTCAGGGCGCGCAGGTTGCGGCAGGCCAGGCGCGCGTCGACCTGCGCGGCCAGCACGGTCGCGTACGGCGCGATCACCCGTTCGGACAGCGGCGTGCGGCGCAGCGCCAGCCGTGGCACGCCCTGCGGCGCGTACTGGTAGGCCAGCGTGTGGTCCTGCCCGGCGTAGGCACTCTCGGAGATGCCCCAGGGCATGGACGAGCCGCGCACGAAGGCGATCTGTTCCTGCAGCGCCGAGCGGCCGGCCTCGGCCAGCGCACTCTCGCGCGGCTGCGCCACCACCAGGGCCGGCATCAGGTATTCGAACATCGAGCCCGACCAGGACTGCAGCACCGCCCGCCGGCCGCTGGCGAAGAACGGCCGCCCCAGCGCAGCCCAGTGGCGCACCGGCACATCGCCCTTGGCGATCGCCAGCAGGCTGGTGGTGCGCGATTCGGAAGCCAGCAGGTCGTAGAAGCTGGTGTCCAGCAGTTGCTTGTCGACCTGGTAGCCGATGTGCAGCAGGTGCCGCTTGGGCTGGTAGAGGAACCGGAAGTCGGCCTCCCAGGCCAGGGCGTCGAGCTGCACCGCAAGAGACCGCAGACGCTGTGCGGCGCGTTCGCCGCCACCTGCGCCGCGGGCGGCCGCGTCCAGACCTTCGGAATGCAGGGTGGCCAGGTGGTCGGCCAGCAGCCAGCGCAGTTCGTCCTGCGGCGTGGTGGGGTGGTTCACGATGGCCGGGTTGCGCGCCTGCAGCACGCTGCCCAGCTCGCCTTCGGCCTCCAGCAGCATCGCGTGGAACGCGGCGCAGGCCGCTGGCTCGCAGGCGTCGGGTGGTTCGGTCGCGAGCAGGCGACCGATCGCGGTGTGCGCCAGCGGCTGGTGCAGCAGCTTCTGCAGCACGGGAAGCTGCGCCTGCAGACGCTCGCGCGAGAGCGCGATGGCGCGCAGGGCTGGGGCGCGGTCGTGCGGATCGCTGGCCAGCGCGGTGCAGGCCTGCGCCACCGCCAGCAGGTGCGCGCAGAGGTTGCCGCTGTCGACCGTCGACACATAACGCGGCAGCAGCGGCTGCAGGGTCTCGGTGTCGTACCAGTTCAGGAAGTGGCCGCGGTGGCGCTCCATCTGCTGCAGTGTGGCCACCGTGGCTTCGAGCCGGGTCAGCAGGTCCTGCGTGCCGATCCAGCCGAACTGGCGTGCGCAGGCCGTGGCCAGCAGGTACAGCCCGATGTTGGTCGGCGAGGTGCGGTGGGCCAGCATCTCGTAGGGCGCGATCTGCAGGTTGTCGGGTGGCAGGTGGTGGTTCTGCGCGTCGACGCAGCGCTCGAACAGCCGCCAGGTGTCGCGCGCCACGCCATCGAGCAGCGTGCGGTCGGCGGCCGGGAGGGCCTGGCGGCGGCGCGGCCACGGCGTGTTGGCGCCCCAGACCAGCAGCGGCGCCAGCCCCCAGAGCGCGAGCACCGCCATCGCCAGTGCGCCCGGCGGCGTGGCCAGCAGCCAGAGCCCCGCCATCCACAGCAGCGCGCCGGCTGGTTCGGCGCGGTGGCGCCGCAGCGTGGGCCACAGGCGCGTGCTCAGGCCGGCCTGCGCGGATTCGGCGGTGGTCCATTCGAGCAGGCGCAGCCGGCTCACGGCCAGCCGGTGCAGGGTGCGCAGCGCGGCGTCAAGCGACATCAGGGCCTGCTGCTGCAGCAGCGCCAGGTGCCAGAGCCCGCCGCCCACGGCGCGCGCCAGATCGTGCGCTGCGGCCAGCGCAAAGCGTTCGCCCAACAGGTGCCAGTGTCGCGGCACCCAGGCGGCGAGTGCACCCATCAGCGGTCCGGCGGCATAGGCGGCCACGGTGAGCGCCAGCGCCACCGGCAGCGTCAGGCCGAAGCCGAGCATGGCCAGCCCGATCAGCAGCAGCGAAGCCGGCGCCACCAGCGAACGGCGCAGGTTGTCCAGCAGCTTCCACCGGTTGATGGCACCCAAGGGCCAGAGCCGGTGCCGCAGCAGGAAGGGCAGCAGCTGCCAGTCGCCACGCACCCAGCGGTGTCCGCGCGCGGCGGCCGCGTCGGCATGGGCGGGTTCCGGTTCGATCAGGGTCACGTCGCTCACCAGCGCGCAGCGCACCAGGGCGCCTTCGAGCAGGTCGTGGCTCAGCACCTGGTCGATTGGCAAACGACCGCCAAGCACGGCGTGCAGTGTCGCGACGTGCAGCAGGCCCTTGCCGGTGAAGCTGCCTTCGCCGAACAGGTCCTGGTAGACGTCGGAGCTCATCGCGCTGTAGGGGTCGATGCCGCGCTGGCCGTCGAACAGCCATTGCCACGCGGTGCGCGGCTCGTCGCCCGCCAGCGGCGGCACCACGCGCGGTTGGAGGATGCCGTAGCCACGCGCCACGCCGCGCCCGCTGGCGTCCAGATGCGGCTGGTTGTGCGGATGTTCGGCCACACCGACCAGGGTGCGCAGGCGGCCCGGCGGCAGTTGCGTGTCGCTGTCCAGCGTGAGGATGTAGCGCGTGTGCGGCGCGGCGCGCGAGAGCGCACCCAGATCGAGGAACGGCCCGGCGCTGTCGGTCGCGAGGGCGGCGACCAGTTGCTCTAGCTTGCCGCGCTTGCGCTCCCAGCCCAGCCAGCGACCCTGCGTGGCGCTCAGTTCGCGTGCACGGTGCAGCAGCAGGAATCGCGACGCCTGTCCCCCTGCGGCGGGGTAGCGGGCGTTGAGCGCGGTCATGGCCTGTTCGGCGAAGGCCAGCAGGCCCAGGTCGTCGGCGTGCTGCTCGGTGTCGGCGTCGGCCCAGTCGCTGAGCAACGCGAACTGTGCGAAGGCTTCGGGGTTGGCCAGGTGGTGCAGGTGCAGCCGGTGCACCAATTGCGTGATCGCCGCGCGGTGGCTCAGCATCGCGGGCACCACCACCATCACGCGGGCCTCGGACGGTATGCCCTCGGCCAGCAGCAGGCGCGGCAGATGCGACGGTTTGACCGACTCGCCGATCAGGCGGTTGAGCACCGCCACCGCGGTCTCCGACGCTGGCAGCAGCATCAGGGCCGCGAGCAGCAGCGTGCCCAGCTGTGTCACCCATCCGGCCGACAGCCAGCCTGGCTGGCGCAGCAGCATGGCCACCAACAGCAGCGAACCGAGCAGCAAGACGCCCAGGTAGGCGGGGGTGCGCGAGACCGACCATGCGGAACGCCACCATTGCGCCGCGCGCCGCTGCAGGCCCAGCCCTTGCTCCATCGCCACCCGGCCTTCGCCCTGCAGCCAGTGCGAAGCCAGCGCGGCATCGTCGGTGTGTGTGCCCATCAGGCCCAGAAGCACCTGAGCTACCGCCGACTCGCTCTGCCCGCTCTGCGCCGCCAGGCGCTCGATGCCGTGCAGCGTGGTGTTGCGGGTGGCGTCGTCTTCGGCCGCGAACACCGGCGAGGCCAGCATCACGCGCACCACGCGGCTGGTGCGCGCGACCAGGTCTGCCCAGTCGGCCGCCCCAATCAGGCGCAGCGCCGTGACCGCGTTGCCCACGCTCAGGTGGTCGGCCGCCTGTGCCGCGTGCTGCTGCGCCTGCAGCGCCGCCAGGTCTGGCTCCTGCTCATGCAACCACCGCCGTACCTGCGACAGCGGTGAGTCGGCACCGGCGTGGGCGACGAGAGAGGAAGCGGAGTGCGCATGGCCGGCCAGGCTCTGCGCCAGGTGCGAGAGGAACACCCGCCCGACGCCACGGCGCTCCATCAGCGCCAGCATGGCCCGCACGCCGTCGAGCGTCAGCCCGCCAATGCGGGCCGCACAGAGGCTGGCGAGTTCGTGCGCCGCGCGGTGGCTGGCGATCCGGTCGGCCAGACGGCGCAGGTTCTCCACCAGCACCACCCGCAGCGTGGTCGGCAGCGCCCAGAGTTCACCCTGGTTGAGTTCGCGTGCATCCTGGTACGCGTCGAGAAACCGCAGCAGCAGGGCTTCGTCGAAGGCACTGTCGGTGTGCGCAACAAAAGCCCAGGCCACGCCGTAGATGCGTGGAAGGCCCACCAGCGGCGCGTCCTGCAGCACCGGCAGCGAGCGGTAGTAGCGCGGCGGCAGGCCCTCGCGGATCTCGCGCAACTGGGCTTCGATCAGGTGGAAGTTGTCCAGCAGCCATTCGGCGGCCGGGCTGATGTCGTGGCCCTCCTGCGCTTCCGCCGCGATGTAGCGGTAGGCCAGGCGCAGCGTGCGCACATTGCTCTGAAGCCGCGGGTAGAAGGTCGCCTGCCCGAAGCGCGCCGGCCCGGCCCGGTGGGTGGCGCCCAGGCTGGCACCGTGCTGGGCAAAGCGCTCGGGGCCGAAGATTTCGGCGCGGATCGGGTCGAGTGCGACGCCGTGCGCGGCATCCAGGGTCTGTGCCAGCCTCTGCGGCACCCAGCTCCAGCGCGACGACAGGCTTGCGGCGACCATGCCTTACAGCATCAGCCAGAAGCCGCCGGCCAGCAGGGTCACCACCAGCACCGTGGTGACCACGCGCCCGGCCAGAAAGCCCTGCATCTGGTCGGCGCCGGCCTGCAGGCTCTGCCACGGCCCGCGCAGGTGACCACACAGGTTCAGATGCTCGCCGAGCACCGACAGTTCCAGGGGAGAGATGTCTGCCGGATGGCCCAGGGAAGCGGTGTCCCAGCTGGGAGCCAGTGAAGAAACTTTGGGCATGGCCAGGACCTCGTGTGAAGGTGGAAGGGGTGGGTTTGCAGCGTGTTCCGGTTGTACGGCGCAGCGTGCCGGCGGTCTGTGCGCCGACGAACAGACCTTGCCGTCTGGCCGCCCTACCGTGGGGCACCAACTCCACAGGAATCCCCATGAACACCCAACAGCCCCGAACCTTGTTCCAGCATCTGAAGGGGTGGCCGATCGCTGCCGCCACCGTGGTCCTCACGGCATGCGCAGCCCCCTATCCGCAAGGCGAGCCGATGATCGTCCAGGCACGCGCACCCGCATCCGACTGGCGCTCCTCACCCGGCCGCGACTACCAGCGGCGCGACAACGAACGGCTCTACGAAGCCGACATCACCTCGGTGCGCGCCGTGATGGGTCCGGGTGGACAGCACTGCTGGATCGAACGCGAATCGGTGGCGCCGCAGCGTCCGGCACCCAACGTGCCCGGCGCGATCATCGGCGGCGTGCTGGGCGGCATCCTCGGCCACCAGGTCGGCGGCGGCACCGGCAAGGACATTGCGACCGCGGGTGGTGCGGTGGCCGGCGTGCTCATCGGTTCCAGCGTGGGCAACGACCGCTACGGCAATCCGGTGACCACGCGCGATGTGCAGCGATGCTCAAACGACGCCGTGAGCAGCGAGCCCGCCTACTGGGACGTGATCTACCGCTTCCGCGGCGTCACGCACCACGTGCAGATGCGTTCACCACCGCAGGGCCGAGGCATCACGGTGAACGAAGACGGCGAGCCGCGCGACTGAAGCGGTGACCGGGTCGGCGGCGGGGCCGATGACCCGGCAAGGGTCCCAAACAAAAAGGGTGGCAATGCCACCCTTTTTGCGCTGGAGGAAAAGCTCAGAGCGGGTTGCGGCCGCTGATCACCCGCAGCAGCACGATGACGATGGCAATCACCAGCAGGACGTGGATGAAGCCACCCAGGGTGGTGGACGTCACCAGCCCCAGCAGCCAGAGGATGAGCAGGATGAGTGCGATGGTGTACAGCATGGAAGACTCCTTGTTTCAACGGGTGGGGGAACGGGTGCGCGAGCGTTTCCAGAACCACACGGCGCCCACAGCGGCCGCAAGGGCCAGCGCCGCCTTCGGATGGCGGCGCAGCAGCGCCAGACCCTCGCTCGCGTCTGGCGGTGTCGCTTCGCGCAAGGCGGTGCGCGCTGGCGTCGGACGCAGCAGGCCCTGAGCGAGAGCGCCCAGCGCCAGCGAGGCCGACGGATGTTCGCGCAAGCCCTTGAGCAGCGGCCACACCACGCCGGCGGCCAGCGCCCCCAGCGTAGGACGGCCCTGCCCGGCGCGGTCGGCCGCCAGCCAGAGCGCCAGACGCTCCCGGCTCTCGGCCAGCCGCACCTGCGCGGCGCTGGCCGCAGCGGGGCTCGGTTTGTACGGGGTGTCGGGTTTCATGGTGCGTCCGGCGTGCGCAGAAGCGCCGCGTCCATGCTCAGCTGCTCACGCAGGCGGGCGAAAGGCTCCTGCGTCACCGGCGCCTGCGCGATCCGAAGCGCCCACAGGCCCAGCAGCGCCGGCACGGCCGGTGTGACCCACAGCAGCCAGGGCATGCGCATGCTTCCCGCGTCGGGCAGGCTGGCCCACAGCAGCAGCGCCACACCGGCCAGCGTGGCTGCGACCAGCAGACAGGCGCCGCCCGCCATTTGCAGGACCAGCCGGCGCTGCAACCGCTCGCCGTTGCGCACCAGCTCCTCGGACAGCAGGCTTGCGTAGGCCGCGGCATGCTCGGCCAGCCACAGGGGCTGTGCCGCCGCCAGACGGAACACCGGATGGATCATGGCCAGGCCCGTGCCTCAGCGACCGGTGCTGCCGTGCCGGCTGAACAGAGCCACCAGGCCCATCAGCGTGGCACCCACCGCGGCCGCGATCAGGACCGACTTGACCGGCTCGTGCTGGATGTAGTTGGTGGTGGCGTCGCGCACCTGCAGCGACTTCTCGCGCAGCTGCTGGGCGCCTTCGCGCACCGCTTCCATGCCGTCGCTGGCCAGGGCTTCGGTCTGGTGCGCGAACTGCCGCAACGCGGTACCGGACTGGTTGCGCGCCACGTTCATGCTGTCGGACACACGGTCCATGCCTTGCTGGGCGGAACGCATGGCGTGTTCGGTGGTCTGCGCGACGGCGTGCGCCACCGAAGCGGCGTCTTCACCGAGGGTCTTGAGGGGATCGTTGCTGGTGTTCATGGGGATGCCTCTGGAATGGGGGAAAAAAAGGGGATGGCCGGATTGGCGTGGATTTACTTCAGGCGCATGTCGTTCTTGACCGAACGCACGCCACCGACCTTCTGCACGAGTGCGACCGCGCGCTGGATGTCGGCCTCGCTGCGCACGAATCCGCTGAGCTGGACCGCACCCTTGTAGGTCTCGACATTGATCTCGGCCGACTTCAGCACGTCGTCCTGGAAGATCGCCGCCTTCACCTTGGTGGTGATCGCGGTGTCGTCGACGTACTGGCCGGTGCTTTCCTGGGTTGACGACGATGCGCAGCCGCCGAGAAAGGCGAACGACGCGGTGGCGAGCAGGACGAATGCAACATGTGACTGGAGTTTCATGAGGGGCTTTCTGTACGGTGTGGATCGGTCAGCGCCACCGGAGGCGGCGCCCCATGGCAGGTCAGCGAACTGAAGAAACCATGGGGCTGACCTTAGGCCGTGTGTGCGCTGGCGTCGGTGCGCTGGCGCACCATGGCCGCGGTGACGGACCACCGGTCATCCCTGCCGACAGGTGCGCGGGTGTGGGGCGGCGCGTCCACAGATCCGTGACGCATTGCACTGCGCGTCTGGACTGCGCTCCCGGCAAATGTGGAGCGCAAACCGGAACAATTCATTCTTGAAGCATCGGCAGCCATCCACAAGACCGGACGCCGATCCCGCGATGCGATCCATTCAGGGCTCCACCATGAAGACCGACCTGCAGCGACTGTTCGACAAATTCCGGCGCACCCCGGTGCCGTCACCCCGGCCTGTGACGCTGGCCGAACTGCAGTGCATGCGCAACGCCCTGCACGATGCGGTCCGCGACTGCGCCAGTACCAGTTCCCTGCGCCTGCAGCGCCGCATCGCCCGTGCCAGCACGGCCGGCGAGCTGTGTGCCTTGCGGGCCGATGCCCACGATGTGATCGCCCGCTTTCATTGCCAGACGGTCGCGGTGCAGCGCATCCGGGGTATGAAACCGCTGCCGCAAGGGTGCCACCCCTAAAGTAAGCCTATTCGTTGCAAGACGTTACCGTTATCCGGATAATGCTGCGTTGCAACATGAGTACTTTGATCGCTCCCCTGCAACACGGCCTTGAGGACATCCTCGGGGAAATGGTCCATGCCCGCCGCACCGGCGACATGGGGCGGCTGGCCCTGCTTGCCTACTGCGAAGTGCGCCGCTGGGCCCGCCAGGCCGGCGAGCCCGAACTGGCCGACCGGTCCACGGAGCTGATCACCCGCCATCCCCACGCCAGCCGCGACCAGTTCATGGAACAGATCGACGTGCTGATCCACGATCTGGAAGCGGTGCACACGCGGGTGCTCGGCAACCCCCACGCGCCGCTCTGAGCCTGGGGCTCAGAACGATGGCTGCAGGGCACTCCACACCGTCTCCATGATCGACGGTTGCGCCGCGTCGCGCAGGTGCACGTCGTCCGGGAAGAAGTAGGTGTCGACCCTGGGCAGATGGCCCGTGGCGCTGATGTACACGCCCCCGTTTGCCGCCGCCACCCACTGGTAGGTCGATGTCAGCTCGCGCTGGTAGTCGTCGCCCCGCGGATAGAACAGGAAGTCCATGACATACAGCCGCGCCCCAGCATTGCGGGTGGTCTGCGCCATCCAGTTCAGGTTGGCGCGGATATCGTCCATGTCGACCGACTGCCAGGCGTCGTTCGTGCCTTGCGCCAGGATGATGTGCGACGGCCAGTAGCGGTCCAGCCAGCCGCCCAGGCGCTCGACGCCGTGGTGGGTCTGCATGCCGCCCAGACTCACGTCGACCAGCCGGTCGCAGCCGTGGCCGGTGCGCGCCGGGATGGCCGCCGCCAGCGTTTGCGACCAGACCTGCCCCGGCGACACGAAGGAGAACCACTCGTTGGTCACGCCGTAGCCGTAGCCCTGGGTCAGCGAATCGCCGATCAGCAGCACGGTGCGGTTGGTGTGCGGCGCGGGCGGTTCGACACCACTGGCAGACGGGTCGATCACGTAGTAGGCCGTGCCTTCGTAGCGGTAATCGCAGTGGGTCTGGACGACCGTGTCGCGCTCGCCAACGTTGCCGCTGTAGAAATGGGACTTCACGCCCAGCCGGTAGAAGCGGAACAGCGGCTTGAGCCCGGCGCCCGGCGTGGCGCTGGCGTGGTAGGCGATGCCTTCGTACTGGTAGGCGGGCAGGTTGGCCTGGATGTAGGCCTTTTCGCTTTCGCTGATGGTGAAGAAGTGCACGCCGCGGGCGGCGTTGTAGAAGCGGTGCACCGGCGACAGCCCCGGCTGGGCGCTGCGGCTGACCACGAAGGCTTGCCCCTCATACTGGAACTGCGGCAGGGAGGCGATCACCTGGTCGCGCTCGGCCTCGGCGGCAGTGAAGAAATGCGCGCCGGTGCTGCTGTTGTAGAAGCGGTAGACCGGCATCTGATCGGCGTAGACCTTGCGCGTCAGGCCCGAGAGCTGGCTGCCGCCGGTCCGCAGGGCCTGTGCCCGCTTGGTGTCGAGCTCGCTGCGGTTGAGCCGCGCCGCATGGCCCAGCATCGTTTCGTTCTTCTCGTCTTCCGAGAGCTCGGGCAACGGAGCACCAGAGGCATTGAAGCGCGCCCAGGTGTCCATGGTGACCTGACTGCCGTCGTTGCCCGCCGAGCCACCACAGGCCGTGAGGAAAGCGCAGGCAAGCGGGAGTGCCAGACGCAGAAGACGGGATCGAAGTGGTAAAAGGTTCATCGGCTCTGTCACGACGGAAACAAACCCGCGATTATCCCGCCCCCACCCCATGAGCGTTCCCACCGGCAGCGACCGCCCCCGCAGCACCCGCCCCACGTCCCTCGGTGGCCTCTGGCCCTTCCTGCGGCCCTACCGCTGGCAGGTCGCCACGGCCGTGTTCTTCCTGATGCTGGCTGCGGGCGCCACCCTGATGTTCCCGATGGCCCTGCGCGGCCTGATCGACGGCGGACTGGTGCCTGGTCTGCGCGGCGAGCAGGCGATGGCGCTGCGCGGCCAGTTCGTGCTGCTGTTCGGCGTGGCGGTGGTGCTGGGGCTGGCCTCGGCGGCGCGCTTCTACTTCGTGAGCTGGCTGGGCGAACGCGTCACGGCCGACCTGCGCAACGCGGTCTACAGCCATGTGCTGCGCCAGAGCCCGCAGTTCTTCGAGACCACGCAGACCGGCGAGGTGCTCTCGCGCCTGACCACCGACACCACCCTGGTGCAGACCGTGGTCGGCTCGTCGATGTCGATGGGGCTGCGCAATGCCGTCACCGGCATCGGCGCGCTGGTGATGCTGGTCTGGACCAACCCGTATGTGATGCTGCAGGTGGCGCTGATCATCCTGCTGGTGGTGCTGCCCAGCATGTGGTTCGGCCGCCGCGTGCGCCGCCTCTCGCGCGCGAGCCAGGACCGCGTGGCCGATTCCAGCGCCATCGCGGCCGAGGTGCTCAACGCCATCCCGGTGGTGCAGAGCTACAACGGCGAAGACCGCGAATCCGACCGTTTCTCCGCCGCCACCGAGAACGCCTTCGGCACCGCCGTGCGCCGCAGCCGCGCCCGCTCCGCGCTGGTGGCCTTCATCATCATCAGCACCGCCGCCCTGCTGCTCTGGGGCCTCTACCAGGGCACACAGGCAGTGATCGCCGGCGAGATCACCGCCGGCCACCTCGGCCAGACCGTGGTCTACATCATCATCTTCGCGGGTGCGGTCGCCGTGCTCGGCGAGGTCTATGGCGATCTGCTGCGTGCCGCCGGTGCGAGTGAACGCCTGATGGAACTGCTGGCGATGACTTCGCCAGTGCAGTCGCCCGAACAACCCGTCGCCGTGCCCTGGCCTCAGGGCGGCAGCGCACTGCGATTCGACGGCCTGGGCTTCCACTATCCGTCGCGCCCCACGCAGCCTGCGCTGACCGACCTGTCGCTGGACGTCTTGCCCGGCCAGACCGTCGCGCTGGTCGGCCCCAGTGGCGCCGGCAAGACCACCGTGTTCGGCCTGCTGCTGCGCTGGTACGACCCGTCGTCCGGAACGATCTCCCTCGACGGCGTGCCGGTCCAGCAGATGAGCCTGCACGACCTGCGCCAGCGCATCGGCATCGTGCCTCAGGACCCTGTGATTTTTTCAGGCACCGCGCTGGAGAACATCCGCTACGGCAAGCCCGGCGCGAGCGACGAGGAGGTGCGGGCCGCCGCGCGCGCGGCCTTCGCCGAAGAGTTCATCACCCGACTGCCCGAGGGCTACGACACGTTCCTGGGCGAACGCGGCGTGCGGCTCTCGGGCGGGCAGCGTCAACGCATCGCGATCGCGCGCGCCATGCTCAAGAACCCGCCACTGCTGCTGCTCGACGAAGCCACCAGTGCGCTGGACGCGCAGAGCGAGCGCATGGTGCAGGCGGCGCTGGAGTCGGCGATGAAAGACCGCACGACGCTGGTGATCGCGCACCGCCTGGCGACCGTGCAGCAGGCCGACCGCATCGTGGTGCTGGACCACGGGCGTCTGGTGGAGCAAGGCACGCACGCAGAACTCGTGGCGCTGGGCGGGGTGTATGCGCGGCTGGCGGCGTTGCAGTTCAACGCCTGAACCAGAGACATCACACGTGGTGGCAAGCCACCAGCCGCCCTTCGACTTCCCGCAACAACGGCAACTCGGCGGCACAGCGCGCATCCGCCCGCGGACACCGCTTGTGAAACGCACAACCTGACGGTGGGTTCAGCGGACTGGGCAGCTCCCCGGTGATCGGGATCTTCTTCTGCCGCTGCGCCGGATCGATCGACGGCGTGGCCGACAGCAGCGCCTGCGTGTACGGGTGCAACGCGTTGGCGAACAGCGTCTTCTTCGGCGCCGACTCCACCACGCGCCCCAGGTACATCACCATCACGTGATCGGCGATGTGCTCGACCACGGCGAGGTTGTGCGAGATGAACACGTAGGCCGTGTTCAGCTGCTCCTGCAGATCCATGAACAGGTTGAGCACCTGCGCCTGGATCGACACGTCCAGCGCCGAGGTCGGCTCGTCGGCCACCAGGATCTTGGGCTGCAGCACCATGGCACGCGCGATCGCGATGCGCTGGCGCTGGCCACCCGAGAACATGTGGGCATAGCGGTCGGCATGTTCCGGCCGCAGACCCACGCGCTGCAGGATCTCCTGCACCTTCTGCCGGCGCTCGTCGGACGACAGCGTGGTGTTCAACAGCAGCGGCTCGGCGATCTGGGTGCCGATCTTCTGGCGCGGATTGAGCGACGCATAGGGGTTCTGGAACACCATCTGCACCTGGCTGCGCAGGCGCTTGTACTGCGCGCGGTCGCCGGGTACCACCCACTCGCCGCCCACCTGCAGCCGGCCTTCGGTCGGTGGTTCGATCAGGGTGAGCTGGCGCGCCAGCGTGCTCTTGCCGCAACCGGATTCACCGACCACGGCCAGCGTCTGGCCCGCGGCCAGTTGGAACGACACATCGACCAGCGCCTTGACGGTCAGCTTGGGCTTGAGCGCGCCTTGCGAGACACCGTAATGCCGGGTCAGCGACTCGGCGACCATCACGGGCACGCCGGCGGCGAGGGTTTCGGGGGCGGAACTCATGACGCCTCCTGGGCCATCAACGGGAAGAAGCAGCGCACCTGTTCACCTTCGTGCGCACGCAAGGGCGGGCGCTCGTTCTGACAGCGGTCCTGCACGTACGGGCAGCGCGGCGCGAGCAGGCAGCCGGCCGGCCGGTCGTGCTGCCCCGGCACGATGCCCGGCAGGGTGTGCAGGCGGCGCGCGCCGCGGCTGTGTTCAGGCACGCTCTGCAGCAACGCTGCGGTGTAAGGGTGCGAGGGTGCGGCGAACAGGCGCGAGACGGCGCCCTGCTCGACCACCTGGCCGGCATACATCACGGCCACGCGTTGCGCCACCTCGGCCACCACCGCGAGATCGTGGGTGATGAGGATGAGCGCCATGTGGTGCGCCTTCTGCAGCTGCACCAGCAGCTCCATGATCTGCGCCTGGATGGTCACATCCAGCGCCGTCGTCGGTTCGTCGGCGATCAGCAGCTTGGGGTTGCAGGCGATCGCCATCGCGATCATCACGCGCTGTGCCATGCCGCCCGAGAACTGGTGCGGGTAGCTGTCGAGCCGGCTGGCCGCACCAGGGATCTCGACCATCTGCAGCAGCTCCAGCGCCCGCGCGCGCGCCGCCGCGCCCCGCAGGCCCATGTGCTCGCGCAGCACCTCTTCGAGCTGATAGCCCACGGTGAAGCAGGGGTTCAGCGAGGTCATGGGATCCTGGAAGATCATGGCCATGTCCTTGCCCAGGATCTTGCGGCGTTGCCGGTCGCTGATCTTGAGCAGATCCTGACCATCAAAGTGCAGGCGTTCGGCGTTGACCCGACCCTGCCCCGCGAGCAGGCCCATCATCGCCATCATCGCGACCGACTTGCCCGAGCCCGACTCGCCGACGATGCCCAGCACCTCGCCCTGGTCGAGCTGCAGGTCCAGCCCGTCGACGGCGCGGAAGGCGTGTCCCGTGGCCTTGGATTTCGCGCCGAACTCGACGCTCAGTTGTTGGATGTCCAGCAGGCTCATGGTGTGTGTTTCCTGCGTGCTCATGAAGCCGACTTGAGTTTGGGGTCGAGCGCGTCGCGCAGGCCGTCACCCACGAGGTTGATCGCGAGCACCGACAGCAGGATCGTCAGTCCCGGCAGCGTCACCACCCACCAGGCACGTTCGATGTAGTCGCGCGCCGAGGCGAGCATGGTGCCCCACTCGGGCAGCGGCGGTTGCACGCCCAGACCGAGAAAGCCCAGCGCCGCGATTTCGAGGATGGCGGCGGAGAAGCTCATGGTCGCGTGCACGATCAGCGGCGCGGTGCAGTTGGGCAGCACCGTCACGAACATCAGGCGCAGCGTGCGCGCGCCCGACAGCCGTGCGGCCGTCACATAGTCGCGCTGCAGCTCGCTCATGGCCGACGCCCGCACCAGCCGCACATAGGCCGGCAGCTGCACCAGCGCGATCGCGATCATGGCGTTGAGCAGGCCCGGGCCGAGGATGGCCATGATCGCCACCGCCATCAGCAGCGAGGGCAGTGCCATCACGATGTCCATCACCCGCATGATGCTGGCATCGACCCACTTGCCGGCGAACGCCGCCACCAGCCCGAGGATCACGCCCGGCACCATCGCCATCAGCACCGACATCAGTCCGACCAGCAGCGACAGCCGGGCGCCGTGGATCAGCCGCGAGAGCAGGTCGCGCCCGAGCTCGTCGGTACCCAGCAGGAACTGGCTGCTGCCACCGGCCCAGGACGGCGCCTGCAGGAAGTGTTCGCGGTATTGCTCGACCGGGCTGTAAGGTGCGACCCAGGGCGCCAGCAGCGCCAGCACCACCACGATCGCCATGAAGACCAGCCCGGCCACCGCGCCCTTGTTGAGCGAAAACGCCCGCCAAAATTCGCCGAAGTTCATGACGTCACCCGGATGCGTGGGTTGGCCACACCGTAGAGCAGGTCCACGGTGAAGTTGGTCAGGATCACCAGGGTGGCGACCAGCAGGATGCCGTTCTGCACCACCGGATAGTCACGCCTTCCGATGGCTTCGATCAGCCACTTGCCGATGCCCGGCCAGGAGAAGATGGTCTCGGTCAGCACCGCGCCGCCCATCAGCGTGCCGACCTGCAGGCCGACCACGGTCAGCACCGGGATCAGCGCGTTGCGCAGTGTGTGCACGAAGATCACGCGGGCGGGCGACAGGCCCTTGGCGCGCGCCGTGCGCACGTAGTCTTCGCGCAGCACTTCCAGCATCGACGAACGCGTCATCCGCGCGATCACCGCCAGGGGGATCGTGCCCAGCACAATGGCCGGGAGAATCAGGTGGCGCACTGCATCCCACAGCGCACCGTTGTTGAGTTCGGGATCGGCGCGCTCCGCCAGCCAGGCATCGACCAGCATGAAGCCGGTCTGCGGCGGTACGTCGAACATCAGGTCCAGCCGTCCGGACACCGGCGTCCATCCCAGCCCGACCGAGAAGATCAGGATCAGCAGCAGGCCCCACCAGAAGATCGGCATCGAGTAGCCGGTCAGGGCCGCCGTCATCACCGTGTGATCCATCCAGCTGCCACGCTTGACCGCCGCCATCACGCCAGCGATCAGACCAAACACCAGCGCGATCAGCAGCGCGCAGAGCGCCAGTTCCAGCGTGGCCGGAAACAGGGTCTTGAACTCGCTCCACACGCTGGCCTGCGTCTTGAGCGAATGGCCCAGATCACCCTGCAGCAACTGCCCCAGGTAGCGGCCGTACTGCACGTGCAGCGGCTGGTCCAGGCCCAGTCGCTTCAGTGCCGCAGCGTGCATCTCGGGATCGAGCGTGCGCTCGCCCACCATGACCTCCACCGGGTCGCCAGGAATCAGGCGAATGAGGGAAAAGGTCAGCAGCGTGACACCCAGAAACGTGGGGATCAGCACCAGCAGACGCCGGAAGATGTAACTCAGCATGCGCAGATGCCTCTTGTTCTTGAAGGAATACGACAACGGGCGTCAAAAATGACGCCCGCCATCTTTCCGGAGCAACGTGTCTGAACCAGAACGCGGCGGAACCGGCTCCGCCGGGCCGCTCGCGTTGCCCCCCGGGGGGGGGACGCCGCGGGCGGCGCGGGGGGTCATTTCACACTGACGCCTTCGAAGTTGTAGTCACCGAAGGGGCTGATCTTGAAGCCGTTGAGTTCCTTGCGCATCGGCTGGTTGACCATCGAGTGGGCAATGGTCGACCACGGCAGGTCCTTCTTGAAGACTTCCTGCGCCTTGGTGTACAGCTCGGTGCGTTCCTTCTGGTTCACGCTGTTGCGGGCCTTGAGCACCAGGGCATCGAACTCCTTGCTGCAATAGCGCGCGTAGTTGGAACCGCCGATGGCTTCGCAGGTCAGCAGCACGCCCAGGAAGTTGTCGGGCGAAGCGTAGTCGCCGGTCCAGCCGATCAGGCCCGTGTCGTGCTCACCCTGCTTCAGGCGCTTGAGGTACTCGCCCCATTCGTACTGCGTGATCTTGGCCTTGATGCCGATCTTGGCCCAGTCGGCCTGGATCATCTCGGCCATCAGCTTGGCATTGGGGTTGTACGGACGCTGCACCGGCATCGCCCACAGGGTGAATTCGGTGCCTTCGGCCACGCCAGCCTTCTTCAGCAGCTCCTTGGCCTTTTCCGGGTTGTAGGCGGCGTTCTTCAGCTTGGGGTTGTAGGACCACAGCGACGACGGGAAGGGGTTCGTCGCTTCCTGGCCCTGGCCCTGATAGACCGCGTCGAGGATGGCCTTGCGGTTGATCGCCATGTCCAGCGCCTGGCGCACTTCGGGCTTGGCGAACAGGGGCTTTTCGGTGTTGTAGGACAGGTAGCCGATGTTGAAGCCTGGCGCGGTGTCGACCTTCAGGGCCGGGTCGGCCTTCATCGCGGCAATGTCCTGCGGCTTGGGCTGCGACATGATGTGGCACTCGCCAGCCTTGAGCTTCTGGAAGCGCACCGAGGCATCGGTGGTGATCGCGAAGATCAGGTTGTCGACCAGCACGTCCTTGGCGTTCCAGTATTCCTTGTTCTTCACGTAGCGGATCTGGGCGTCCTTCTCGTAGCGGCGCAGCACGAACGGGCCGGTGCCGACCGGTTGCTGGTTGATCTGCGAGGCCTTGCCTTCGGCGACCAGCTTGTTGGCGAACTCGGCCGACAGCACGGAGGCGAAGGGCAGCGCGATCTTCGACAGCATGTCGGCGTCGGGCTTCTTGAGCTTGAAGATCACCGTCAGCGGATCGGTCTTGGTGATCGATTCGATGTTGCCGTCCAGGCCGGTGTCCGACATGAACGGGTAGGTGGCCGGATAGGCCTTGTTGAACGGATGTTCCTTGTCGGCCATGCGGCCGAAGGTGAAGATCACGTCGTCGGCGTTGAACTCGCGCGAGGGCTTGAAGAAGTCGGTGGTGTGGAACTTCACGCCCTTGCGCAGCTTGAAGGTGTACACGGTGCCGTCGGGGGAGATGGTCCAGGACTCGGCCAGGCTGGGGCGAATGTCGGTGGAGCCCTTCTTGAACTCGACCAGTCGGTTGAACATCGCGTGACCGGAGGCGTCGAAGGTGTTGCCGCCGCTGTACTGCGCGTTGTCGAAGCCTTCGGGGCTGGCTTCGGAACAGTAGATCAGCGTGCCCGCTGCATGCGAAGCCATCGCCACCGCCGTCAGGCCCAGTGCCACGGCCAGTTTCTTCAGTTCAAACATAGGTCATCCTCAGGTTGGTCGACCCGGGCGGATTCCCGGGCCGTCATGCGAAAAAGCATTATCAATACAAAAAGTCACAGCCCTGTCACCGACGGTGGAGCCACCGATGCAGAACAAAGGGTCCACTTGACCCGCATCAAGGGTTGCAAAATCGGTGCCACTGCGCAGCACGCGCCAACGAGCACTCACATGATCCTCTGGGAAGCCCACACCTGTCTGCCCCTGCACCCCGACGCCACGCTTGCACCACTGGAGCGCTACCGCACCGCCGGCGTGCACTACGTGAGCATCAATGTGGGCATGGACATGAACCCGCTCACGCAGATCCTGCCGGTGATCGCCTCCTTTCGTGCACAGATCGCCGCGCATCCCGAACGCTATCTGCTGCCCGACACGGTAGCGGACATCGAACGCGCGCGTCACGAGGGAAAACTCGCGGTCGGTTTTGACCTCGAAGGCGCTCTGCCGCTGCTCGAACGGCCAGAGATGGTGGCGCTGTACCGCGATCTTGGCGTGCGCCAGATGCACTTCGCCTACAACCGCAACAACAGCGTCGCGGGCGGCTGCCACGACGAGCCGCAGGGTCTGACCGCGCTGGGCCGGCGCATGGTCGAAGCAGCCAACGCGGCGGGCGTGATCCTCGATTGCTCGCACACCGAGCGCCGCACGACGCTGGACATCCTGGCCCATTCGGCCCAGCCGGTCGTGTTCAGCCACGCCAATCCGCTGGCTCTGGTCGAGCATGGCCGCAACATCACCGACGAGCAGATCCGCGCCTGCGCCGCGACCGGCGGCGTGGTCTGCATGTCCGGGGTGTCGCGCTTTCTTGGCGTGGAAGAACCCTGTGCGACCGACATGGCCCGCCACATGGCCTATGTCGCGCAACTGGTCGGCGCCGAGCACGTCGGCCTGGGACTGGACATCGGCTTTGGCCAGCCGGGTCTGGACGACGATCCACCGCCGCCCTTCGATCCGGGCTATTGGTGGCCCGCATCGGAAGGCTACGGCAACGGCATCCGCCAGATGCGCTACGCCCCGGTGGACGCCTGGCCACAGATGCCCGAGGCATTGCGTGCCGTTGGCATGAACGATGCTGAGATCGCAGGGGCGCTGGGCGGCAACATGGCGCGGGTGGCGCGCGCGGTCTGGGGTTCCTGAGTCGGAGCACAACAGCCATGGTTATGCGTCCGATGCATAACCAGATGGCAACTCGGCCTTGGACAGTTCATGAGCGGGGTCCGTACAGTCGCGCCCATCGGTTCCACACGGAAGCGATGAGACAACCCACAAGGACCCCTCGCACATGTCACAAGCACCGCACCCGGCCGGCGCCGCGGCCAACAGCCCCGCCGCCTTCACCAACGCCCTGCCTTCCTACCTCGACCCGGCCAACCTCGGCCCCTGGGGCATCTACCTGCAACAGGTTGACCGCGTCACCCCTTACCTGGGCAGCCTCGCGCGCTGGGTCGACACGCTCAAGCGCCCCAAGCGCACCCTGATTGTCGACGTGCCAATTCACCTGGATGACGGCACCGTGGCCCACTTCGAAGGCTACCGCGTGCAGCACAACACCAGCCGCGGACCCGGCAAGGGCGGCGTGCGTTTCCACCAGAACGTGACCCTGTCCGAAGTAATGGCACTGTCGGCCTGGATGTCGATCAAGAACGCGGCCGTCAATGTGCCCTACGGCGGCGCCAAGGGGGGCATCCGCGTCGATCCGCGCCAGCTGAGCCTCGGCGAACTCGAACGCGTGACCCGCCGCTACACCAGCGAGATCGGCATCATCATTGGCCCGACCAAGGACATCCCCGCGCCCGACGTCAACACCAACGAGCAGGTGATGGCCTGGATGATGGATACCTACTCCATGAACGAAGGCTCGACCGCTACCGGTGTCGTCACCGGCAAGCCAGTGGACCTGGGCGGCTCGCTCGGCCGTCGCGAAGCCACCGGTCGTGGCGTGTTCACCGTCGGTACCGAAGCCGCCAAACACATCGGCATGGACATCAGCAAGGCACGCGTGGCGGTGCAGGGCTTCGGCAACGTCGGCGGTGTCGCTGGCAAGCTGTTCGCCGACGCCGGCGCCAAGGTGGTTGCTGTGCAGGACCACGGCGGCACCATCTACCGTGAGTCGGGACTGGACGTTCCCGCCCTGCTGGCCCACGTGGCCCGTGTCGGCTCGGTCGCCGGCTTCACCGACGCCGAAGTGATGGACAACGACGCCTTCTGGGGCGTGCCCTGCGACATCCTGATCCCGGCCGCGCTGGAGCAGCAGATCACCGAAGCCAACGCAGGCCGCATCCAGGCGAAGATGGTCATCGAAGGCGCCAACGGTCCGACCACGCCGCAGGCCGACGACATCCTGCACGACCGCGGCATCCTGGTGCTGCCCGACGTGATTGCCAATGCCGGCGGTGTGACGGTGAGCTACTTCGAGTGGGTGCAGGACTTCTCCAGCTTCTTCTGGAGCGAGGACGAGATCAACGAGCGCCTCGTGAAGATCATGAAGGGCGCGTTCGCCGCCGTCTGGCAGGTGGCACAGGACAACAAGGTCAGCCTGCGCACCGCGACCTTCATCGTCGCCTGCAAGCGCATCCTGCATGCGCGCGACCTGCGCGGTCTGTATCCCTGACACCCGACAAAAAGCCCCGCGATGCGGGGCTTTTTACTGCAAGGTTTCCTTGAGCGGCGGCAGTGACGGCAAGGGCATCACCTCGATGCCCTCCTCGATCAGTTCCATCGCCACGTCGGGCGTGGTGCGACCGCGGATATTTCGCTGCTCCATCTCGCCGTGGTGCATGGCGCGCGCCTCGTCGGCAAAACGCTCTCCCACGTCTTCGGTCTGCTGCATTACTTCGCGCATCGCGCGCAGCAGTCGCCCCTGCAACTCGGAGCCCGGCGCCGTGCGCCCGAGCTCGACCTGTCCTTCCGCTGCCGCTGGACGGGCAGCAGCCTCCTCACGCGACCTGCCAAGGTTGAGACGGGGTGCCGACAGCATTTTGCGCACCTGCGCATCCCCGCACAGCGGGCAGCTCAGCAAGCCACGATCCAGCTGCTGGTGAAAATCAACTTCCGACGCGAACCAGCCTTCAAAGTCGTGCTGGTGCGCGCACTGCAGGTTGAGAACCTTCATGCAGAGATTATCTGGCGACCTCGGGCGGCATGGCACCCGACCAGTCGAGCGACCATGCCCCCGACAGAACGTTTTGCAGCCAAAGGGCGCCCACCAGGGTCTTGCAATCGATGATCGTGCCGTCGCGGCACCAGGCCTGCAACTCGTCGGGCGAGGCACTGAACACATCCAGGAACTCTCCCTCGTCCAGATGGCGTTCGCCAGCCACGAGTCCGCGCGCAAACCAGATGTCGATGATCTCGTCTGAATAAGCGATGGTCGGTGCGAGACGTCCGGCAAACGCCCACTCGTTGGCGCTGTACCCGGTTTCTTCCCGCAGCTCACGTCTGGCGCAGGCCAGACTGCCCTCGCCAGCATCCAGCTTGCCCGCAGGGAACTCGACGATGGTGCTGCGCATCGGGTAGCGGTATTGCCGCTCCATGATGAGCTGGCCATCGTCCAGCAAACCGATCACCATCACGGCGCCAGGATGCAGCACGTACTCGCGGGTCGCCTCTCGCCCGGAAGGCAGGCGCACGGTGTCGCGGACCACATGCAGGAAATGTCCGCGCAGCAACTCTGAGCGGGACACCGGCTCTTCACGCAAGTGGGCGTCTTGGCTCATGCGGCGACAGAATCAGGCGTGCCGCTTGAAGAGGTAGCGGTAGACGAAGCCGGGAAACGCCAGCGTGAGAAACAGTGCGGCGGTGGTGGCATAGAACTCCCACCCTTGCGGGTAGATCTGGCCGTCGGCCTTTTCCAGCGCCAGCCCAAGAGCTCCCACCAGGAAGTAGCAGACCACCAGCTCCGCCACGTGCAGCCCAAGGGTCTTGGGCGCCGACCGTGGAATCACCCCCAGCCAGCGCTGGTTCAGAAACGGCAGATTGGCGCCAACGATGGCCGCAGCCAGCACCAGCCAGACCGAAACGGAAGCGTTCACGCGAACAGCGAAGCAACCGCCTTCGCACACAGGGTCATGAGGCCACCAGGCACGATGCCCAGGATCAGCACGAGCGCACCGTTGACCGACAGCACGGAGCGCACGTCCATGCCGGCCGAAATGCCAGCCGTCTGTGTCGGCGCATCGAAGTACATGACCTTGACCAGTCGCAGGTAATAGAACGCACCGATCAGCGACATGACGACGGCGAACACCGCCAGACCGATGTACATCGGTTGAGACGAGGCCAGCAGCGCCTGCAGCACCGACAGCTTGGCGTAGAAGCCGACCAGCGGCGGCACACCGGCGAGCGAGAACATGCACACCGCCATCACGCCGGCATAGAACGGGCTGCGCTGGTTCAGACCGGCGAGGTCACGAATCTCTTCGGACTCGAAGCCATCGCGGGAGAGAAGAAGGATCACTCCGAACGTGGCCAAGGTGGTGAGCACATAGGTCACCACATAGAACATCGACGCACCGTAGGCGTTGGCCATGTTGCTGGTGTCCAGGCCCTTGGCACTGGAAACCACACCGGCCAGGAGACCCAGCAGCATGAAGCCCATCTGGGAGATGGTGGAGAACGCCAGCATGCGCTTGAGGTTGGTCTGCGCAATGGCCGCCAGGTTACCGATCAGCAGCGAGGCCACCGACAGCACCGTCAGCATCTGCTGCCAGTCGACAGCCAACGGCGCCATGCCTTCGACCAGCAACCGGATCACGATGGCAAAGGCGGCCAGCTTGGGTGCACCACCGACCATCAGCGTGATGGCTGTCGGAGCACCGTGATAGACGTCGGGCACCCACATGTGGAACGGAACCACACCGAGCTTGAACGCCAGACCGGCCACCACGAACACGAGCCCCAGCATCAGGACCTGCGACGAACCCTTGAGCGTGGCAGGACCGCCGGCAATGGCCTTCATCACACCCGTCACGTCCAGGGATCCGGTCGCGCCATACACCAGCGACAGGCCGTACAGCAGGAAACCGCTGGCCAATGCGCCCAGCACGAAGTACTTCATGGCAGCTTCAATCGCCTTGCCGTCGTCGCGGCGCAGCGCCACCAGGGCATAGCTCGACAGGGTCAGCAGCTCCAGACCCAGGTAGATCACCAGGAAGTTGTGGCCGGCAATCATCACGAACATGCCCAGCAGCGCAAACAGCGACAGCGTGAACAGGTCACCGCCACGCAGCATGTCGCGCGAACTGGCGTAGTCACGGCCATACACCAGGGTCACCATCATCGCCAGCGCGGCGAAGCACTTCAGCCATTGGCCCATCGGGTCACTGACGATCAGGCCGCCAAAGCCCAGGATCGTCTGGCCAGTGGCCGCAACAGTGCCTTGAAGGTAGGCCACCACGGCCAGCGTCAGCAGCGTCAGGCCGTAGGTCGCGTTGCGCTTGGGGGATTTGACCGACAGATCGACCAGCGCGATCACGCAGGCCATCGTCAGCAAAAGAAGTTCCGGGTAGGCCGCCACCCAGCTGAGTTGGTCAATCATGAGAAGACTCGCTTATTCGTTGGCTCGGCTAGGGATCAGTGCAGCTTGGACACGGCGACGTGGCGCAGCAGCTCGGCCACCGACGCATCCATCACATCGGTGAACGGCTTGGGATAGACACCCATGACCAGCACGGCAATCGCCAGCAGCGCCATCACGAGGAATTCGCGGCTGCCGATGTCGGTGAGCTCCTTGACATGGTCGTTGGCGACCGGGCCGAGATACACCCGCTTGTACATCCACAGCGAGTAAGCCGCTCCGAAGATCAGTGCCGACGCCGCTGCCATGCCAATCCAGAAGTTGGCCTTGACCGCAGCCAGGATCACCATCCACTCACCCACGAAACCAGCCGTTCCCGGCAGGCCGCAGTTGGCCATGGTGAACAGCAGTGCAAACGCCGCGAAGTTGGGCATCGTGTTGACGACACCCCCGTAGCTGGCGATCTCGCGCGAGTGCACGCGGTCGTACAGCACGCCGATGGAGAGGAACATGGCGGCCGAGACAAAACCGTGGGCAATCATCTGCACGATGGCCCCGGAGACACCCAGGTCGCTGAAAACAAAGAAGCCCAGGGTCACGAAGCCCATGTGGGCCACCGACGAATAGGCCACCAGCTTCTTCATGTCTTTCTGAACCATGGCCACGAGGCCGACATAGATCACGGCAACCAGGGACAGACCGATGATCAGCCACGCCCACTGGTGCGAAGCGTCGGGCAGGATGGGCAGCGAGAAGCGCAGGAAACCATAGGCACCCAGCTTGAGCATGATGGCCGCCAGCACGGCGGAGCCACCGGTCGGGGCCTCCACGTGCACGTCGGGCAGCCAGGTGTGCACTGGCCACATCGGCACCTTCACGGCAAACGCCGCGAAGAAAGCGAAGAACAACAGGGTCTGTGCATGGCCACCAAGCGGCAGCTTGTACCAGGTCGCCAGATCGAAACTGCCACCGGACTGGTTGTACAGATAGATCAGGGCCACCAGCATCAGCAGCGAGCCCATCAGCGTGTAGAGGAAGAACTTGAACGCGGCGTAGATCTTGTTCGGACCTCCCCAGATACCGATGATCAGGTACATCGGGATCAGAGTGGCTTCGAAGAACACGTAGAACAGCATGCCGTCCTGCGCAGAGAAGACACCGATCATCAGACCCGAGAGGATCAGGAAGGCGCCCATGTACTGGTTCACACGCTCGGTGATCACTTCCCAGCCCGCCAGCACCACGATCACCGTGATGAATGCGGTCAGGAGGATCAGCCACAGGGAGATGCCATCCACGCCCAGGTGGTAGTTGACATGGAAACGGTCGATCCAGACCGATTTCTCCACGAACTGCATGGCAGCCGTTCCCAGCTTGAAGCCGGTGTACAGCGGAATCGTCACCGCCAGGGAGATCAGCGATCCCACCAGGGCGATCCAACGCACCACACTGGCCTGGTCATCGCGACCAAGGGCCAGCAACACGACACCGAAGAGGACCGGTGTCCAGATCGCAAGGCTCAGCAAACCCATCTTCTTGTTCTCCTTATTTGGCGAGCCACACGAAATACGTCATGAACAGGAACACGCCCACGATCATGAGCAGTGCGTAGTGGTAGAGATAACCACTCTGGAAGCCACGCACCACCGACGAGAAGCCGCCGACGAAGCGCCAGCTTGCGTTGACCACGCCGGTCTCGATCACACCCTGGTCTCCACCCTTCCACAGCCCCGTACCCAGAGCACGAGCGCCGCGGGCGAGGACGTTCTCGTTGAACCAGTCCATGTAGTACTTGTTTTCCAGAATCGTGACGATCGGCTTGAGCGCGCGACCGATCGCAGCCGGTACCGCCGGATTGATCAGATACATGTACCAGGCCAGCACGGCACCGGAAAGAGCCAGCCAGAACGGTGCGGTCGTGAATGCGTGCATGGCCATGGCCAGCGGCCCGTGGAACTCCTCGGCGAACTTCTCCATCGCCGGATGCAGCTCGGTGTTGATGGTGATGGCATCGCGCAGGAAATCACCCAGCAGCATCGGCTGGATGGTCATGAAGCCGATGACAACGGAAGGAATGGCCAGCAGCAGCAGCGGCACGGTCACCACCCAGGGGGTTTCATGCGGCTTGCCATCGCCATGGTGGCCATGGTCGTCGTGGTGTTCGTCGTGACCATGGTGCGCGTCCGGGTTCTGGTCGTAGCGCTCCTTGCCATGGAAGACCAGGAAGTACAGGCGGAACGAATAGAACGAGGTCACGAACACACCGGCCAGCACAGCAAAGTGGGCGAAATGGGCGCCTGGAAGGTTCGAGAAGTGGGCCGCCTCGATGATCGAGTCCTTCGAATAGAAGCCCGAGAACAGCGGTGTGCCAATCAGGGCCAGCGTGCCCAGCAGCGAGGTGATCCAGGTGATCGGCATGTACTTGCGCACGCCTCCCATCCAGCGGATGTCCTGGTTGTGGTGCATGCCCATGATCACCGAGCCCGCAGCCAGGAACAGCAGCGCCTTGAAGAACGCGTGGGTCATCAGGTGGAACACCGCGACCGAATAGGCCGAAGCCCCCAGAGCCACGGTCATGTAACCCAGCTGCGACAGTGTCGAGTAGGCCACCACGCGCTTGATGTCGTTCTGAATGATGCCCAGGAAGCCCATGAACAGCGCCGTGATGGCACCGATCACCATCACGAAGTTCAGCGCGGTGTCGGACAGCTCGAACAGCGGTGACATGCGCGTGACCATGAAGATGCCGGCCGTCACCATGGTGGCGGCGTGAATCAGCGCGGAGATCGGGGTCGGACCTTCCATCGAGTCCGGCAGCCAGACGTGCAGCGGGAACTGGGCCGACTTGCCCATGGCACCGATGAACAGGCAGATGCAGATCACGGTGACCAGCAGCCAGTCGGTACCGGGGAAGCCCATCTTGGCCAGTTCGGGCGCCTTGGCGAACACTTCGGTGTAGTTGAGGGAACCACCATAGGCCACGATCAGGCCGATGCCGAGGATGAAACCAAAGTCACCCACGCGGTTCACCAGGAACGCCTTCATGTTGGCGAAGATCGCGGTCGGCTTGTTGAACCAGAAACCGATCAGCAGGTAGGACACCAGGCCCACCGCTTCCCAGCCGAAGAACAGCTGCAGCAGGTTGTTGCTCATCACCAGCATCAGCATGGAGAAGGTGAAGAGCGAGATGTAGGCGAAGAAGCGGTTGTAGCCGGCGTCCTCTTCCATGTAGCCGATGGTGTAGAGGTGGACCATCAGCGAAACGAAGGTGACCACGCACATCATCATGGCGGTCAGACCGTCGATCAGGAATCCGATCTCCATCTTCAGGCCGCCGACCGTCATCCATTCGTAGATGGTCTGGTTGAACCGGGCGCCGTCGACCGCCACGCTCTTGAGCGTCAGGGCGGAAATGACGAAGGCCACCAGCACACCCAGGATCGTGAGGGAATGCGAAGCGCGGCGACCGATCAGGTTGCCGCCGAACGTGGTGCCCAGAATGCCGGCGAGGGCCGAACCCACCAGCGGTGCCAGGGGCACGGCCAGCAGGGTCGTTGCGGAAAGGGTGGTGCTCATGGTGTGCTTGCCTGTCGTGTCCCGGGCGTCAACCCTTGAGAGTGTTGAGTTCTTCGGCGCTGATGGTCGTCTTGCTGCGGAACAGAAGCACCAGGATGGCCAGGCCGATGGCCGACTCGGCGGCGGCCACGGTAAGGATGAAGAACACGAACACCTGACCGTTGAGGTCGTTCAGGTAGTGCGAGAAGGCAACGAAGTTCATGTTGACCGCCAACAGCATCAGTTCGATGGCCATCAGCAGCACGATGATGTTCTTGCGGTTCAGGAAGATGCCGATCACGGACAGCGCGAACATGATCGCGCCAACCGACAGGAAATGTCCCAATGTGAGGCTCATGCCTTGCCCTCCTCGGCGGCGACTGCCTGGGCAGGCGCGGATGGTTTGGTGGCGGCCATCTTCACGACCACCAGACGGTCTGCGGCACGCACACGGACCTGCAAACCCGGATCGATGGCCTTGCTGTCCTTGCGCTGGCGCAGGGTGAGTGCGATGGCGGCAAACATGGCGACCAGCAGGATCACGGCGGCGATTTCGACCGGGTACAGGTACTTGGTGTACATCAGCTGACCCAGCAGCTTGGTGTTCGGCACATTGGCGGCCTGTTCGGCCACCGGTGCCACCAGCTTCGGAAAGCCAATCCACAGCACGGCGATCAGTTCGGCAGCAACCAGACCACCCAGCGTCGCGGCCAGGGGGAAGTTCTGCCAGAAGCCCCAGCGGTCACCGTCGAGCTTGATGTCGAGCATCATGACCACGAACAGGAACAGCACCATCACGGCACCCAGGTACACCAGCACCAGGGTCAGACCGAGGAATTCAGCCTTCAGCAGCAGCCACAGGCCGGACGCCTGGGAAAAAGCCAGCATCAGGTAGAGCACGGCGTGCACAGGATTGCGCGACGTGATGACGCGGTAGGCGGCGAACAGCATCACCGCCGAAAACAGGTAGAAGAAGCCGGTCTGGTAGTCCATGGTCTTGTCTTTCGCCGGCTGATTCAGCGGTACTTCGCGTCCGCGGCTTTGGCGGCGGCAATCTCGGGCTCGTAGCGGTCACCGACGGCCAGGAGCATTTCCTTGGTGAAGTACAGGTCACCGCGTTTTTCGCCGTGGTATTCCAGGATGTGCGTTTCGACGATGGCGTCGACCGGGCAGGCTTCTTCGCAGAAACCGCAGAAGATGCACTTGGTCAGGTCGATGTCATAGCGGGTGGTGCGGCGCGTGCCGTCCTCGCGCTCGCCAGCCTCGATGGTGATGGCCATCGCTGGGCAAACGGCTTCGCAAAGCTTGCAGGCAATGCAACGCTCTTCACCGTTTTCATAGCGGCGCTGCGCGTGCAGACCGCGGAAGCGTGGCGACAGCGGGGTTTTCTCTTCCGGGAACTGAACCGTGACCTTGCGACGCAGGGCGTAGCGGCCGGTCAGGGCCATACCCTTGAAGAGCTCCACCAGCATGAAACTCTTGAAGAAGTCGCGCAGCGAGAAGGGAGCGACGGCGGTAGTGGACATATCTTTCTTTCGCCCGCTGTTATTTCCAGGGATTCCAGGGAGACTGAATCAAGGCGGCAACCACGAGCAGCCAGACCAGGGTCACGGGAATGAAAATCTTCCAGCCCAGACGCATGATCTGGTCATAGCGGTAGCGCGGGAAGGTGGCGCGGATCCAGATGAAGCACGAGATCACGAAGAAGGTCTTCGCGCCCAGCCAGATCCAGCCAGGGATGAACGAAAGGAAGCCGATTGGCGAACTCCAGCCACCCATGAACAGTAGGACGGCCAGGATCGACACCAGCCACATGCTGGCGTACTCGGCGAGGAAGAAGATGGCGAAACCCATGCCCGAATACTCGACCATGTGACCGGCCACGATTTCAGCTTCGCCTTCGACCACGTCGAACGGATGGCGGTTGGTTTCAGCGACACCGGAGATCAGATAGACCAGGAACACCGGAGCCATCAGGATCCAGTTCCAGCCCATGAAGTCCAGGCCGATGCCCTTCCAGAACTCGGCCCAGCGGCCGGTCGACTGCGCGACAACGATGTCACCGAGGTTCAGGCTGCCAGCAGCCATCACCACAATCAGGAAGCAGAAACCAATGGCGATTTCGTAGCTCACCATCTGCGCCGAGGCGCGCAGGGCGCCCAGGAAGGCGTACTTCGAATTCGACGCCCAGCCAGCGATGATCACGCCATAGACCTCGATCGATGTGATCGCCAGGATCACCAGCAGGCCAGCGTTGATGTTGGCAATCACGGCTTCCGGGCCAAACGGCACAACCACCCATGCGGCCAGCGCCGGCATGATGGCCATGACCGGCCCCAGGCGGAACAGGCCGTTGCTGGCAGCCGTCGGATTGATCAGTTCCTTGGTCAGCAGCTTGACCGCGTCAGCGATTGGCTGCAGCAGACCCTTGGGACCCACACGGTTGGGACCGACACGCACCTGCATGAAGCCCAGCAGCTTGCGTTCCCACAGCGTCATGTAGGCCACGGCGCCCATTAGCGGTGCCAGCACGGCCACGATCTTGATCAGGCCCCAGATGACAGGCCATGCTGCGGTGGTCCACCAGGCGGCATTGATGAGGCCGAGGCCCCCGTTGTACATCGCGTCGATCATGCGCGGGCTCCTCGGGCGTCGCTCGTGAGTTGCAGCGAGGTGGCTCGGCGCACCAGGCCGTCCAGCTGGTAGATCGCTGCCACACAGGGGGAAGACTGCGCCGGCGACTGGTCGGCAGCAGCCGGTCCCACGCTCGCATCGGCATTGTTCAGGCGGGCCGCGTCCACAACCGCACCGGACGCCACGCCCGGCAGGGCGGCGGACAGCACGGCCTGCGACGTATCGGCATCAAAGCCAGGCAGACCCAGCAGGTTGCCCAGAACTCGCAGCACCTTCCAGGCAGGACGCGTATCGCCCAGTGGCCGGACCACAGCGTGGAAGCTCTGCAGGCGGCCTTCGGCGTTGACGAAAGAACCGGACGTCTCGGTGAACGGAGCGATCGGCAGCAGCACGTCGCTGATGTCCAGGTTGGCCTTGAACGGGCTGAGCGTGACCACCATGTCGGCGCTCTTCAGTCCGTCAGCACCGACCGCGGTGTCGAAGGCCGGCTCGGTGTTGAGCAGCACGGCCGCCTTGAGATGGCCGCCCAGCATCTGACCAGCGTTGAGACCACCCAGCCCCGGCAGGGCGCGCACCAGTTGGGCGCCCACGGTGTTGGCCGCTTCGGTCAGGTAGCCGACCGTGGCACCGGTCTGTTGACCGATCCAGTTGGCCAGCGCCAGCAGGCTGGAAGCCTTCTCATGGTGAGCGGCCGCATTGCCCAGCAGGATGGCCTTCTGTTCACCACCGAGCAGAGACTTGGCCACAGCACGGGCCTCATCGTTCACGTTGCCGGCGACGGGCGACTGAACGCCGGTTTCGGCAGCCACGGCGGCAGCGATACCGGCCAGCGCGCTGACCCAGACACTGCTGTCGACCAGCACGACATTCTTCAGGGACATGGCCCAATCCTGCGCCTGAGCGTTCAGGACATTGACCTGTGCACCCTTGCGAGCGGCTTGGCGAATGCGTTGCGCCAGCAGAGGGTGGTCCTTGCGCAGGTTCGATCCCACCACGAGCACGCGCTGGAGTTGCGACAATTCGGCGATGGGGCGACCCAGCCAGCGCGACTGGTTGGCCCATGTCGCGTTGCCGAAATCGGCATAGCGGAGTCGGCTGTCGATGTTCTCGCTGCCCAGGCCGCGGACCAGAGCGCCAGCCAGTGCGAGCTCCTCGACCGTACTGTGCGGGCTGGCCAGCAGACCGATCGCACCGGCGCCATGGCTGGCCTTGACCTGCTGCAGGCCATTGGCCACGTATTCCAGTGCGGTCTGCCAGTCCACCGTCTTCCATTCACCACCCTGCTTGAGCATGGGCTGGGTCAGACGATCTTCACTGTTGAGAGCTTCGTACGAGAAACGGTCGCGGTCGGCGATCCAGCACTCGTTGACGGCGTCGTTTTCCAGCGGGACGACGCGCATGACCTGGTGGTTCTTGACCTGCACGATCAAGTTGGCACCGGTCGAATCGTGCGGGCTCACACTCTTGCGGCGCGAGAGCTCCCAGGTGCGGGCGCTGTAGCGGAAGGGCTTGCTGGTCAGCGCACCCACCGGGCAGACATCGATCATGTTGCCCGACAGCTCGGAGTCCACCGACTGGCCGACAAAGGTCTCGATCTCGGCGTGTTCACCACGGTGGGACATGCCCAGCTCCATCACGCCGGCAATTTCCTGACCAAAGCGCACGCAGCGGGTGCAATGGATGCAGCGGCTCATCTCTTCCATGGAGATCAGCGGACCCACGTCCTTGTGGAACACCACACGCTTTTCTTCGTCGTAGCGCGAGGCGCCACCGCCGTAGCCCACGGCCAGGTCCTGCAACTGGCACTCGCCGCCCTGGTCGCAGATCGGGCAATCCAGCGGGTGGTTGATCAGCAGGAATTCCATCACCGACTTCTGGGCCTTGATGGCCTTGTCGGACTTGGTGCGCACGATCATGCCCATGGTCACCGGCGTGGCGCAGGCGGGCATGGGCTTGGGGGCCTTTTCCACCTCCACCAGGCACATGCGGCAGCTGGCGGCGATGGAGAGTTTCTTGTGATAGCAGAAGTGCGGAATGTAGGTGCCCGCCTTCTCGGCCGCATGCATGACCATGCTGCCCGGGGGCACTTCGACCTTCTGGCCGTCGAGTTCGATTTCAACCATGGTGTGTCGTCTCGTGTTCAGGCGGCCACATCGGCCTTGATCATGGCCGCGAACTCGTGCCGGAAATGTTTGAGCATGGCGCGCACAGGCATCGCGGCGGCATCGCCCAGGGCGCAGATGGTGCGGCCCATGATGTTCTCGGCCACGTTGTCCAGCAGGTCCATGTCGGCGGGCTTGGCCTCGCCGCGTTCGATCTTGTCGACCAGTCGCCAGAGCCAGCCGGTGCCCTCACGGCAGGGTGTGCACTGGCCGCAGGACTCGTGCATGTAGAAATAGGACAGGCGCTTGAGCGACTCGACCATGCAGCGCGAATCGTCCATCACGATCACGGCGCCGGACCCCAGCATCGACCCAGCCTTGCTGATCGAGTCGTAATCCATCGTGCATTCCATGATCACCGACGCGGGCAGCACCGGCGAGGACGAACCACCAGGAATCACAGCCTTGAGCTGGCGGCCGGTGCGAACACCACCGGCGAGCTCCAGCAGTTTGGCAAAGGGCGTGCCCATCGGGACTTCGTAGTTGCCCGGCAGGTTCACGTCACCGCTGACCGAGAAGATCTTGGTGCCGCCGTTGTTGGGCTTGCCGCACTCAAGGTAGGCCGAACCACCGTTGCGGATGATCCAGGGCACCGCAGCGAAGGTCTCGGTGTTGTTGATGGTGGTTGGCTTGCCGTACAGGCCGTAGCTGGCCGGGAACGGGGGCTTGAAGCGGGGCTGGCCCTTCTTGCCTTCCAGCGATTCCAGCAGCGCGGTTTCTTCACCGCAAATGTAGGCGCCAAAACCGTGGAACGCGTGCAGCTGGAACGAATAGTTCGAGCCCATGATGTTGTTGCCGAGGTAGCCGGCGGCGCGGGCTTCTTCCAGGGCCGCTTCGAAGCGCTCGTACACCTCGAAGATCTCGCCGTGGATGTAGTTGTAGCCCACGTTGATGCCCATGGCATACGCCGCAATCGCCATACCTTCGATGACGATGTGCGGGTTGTACATGAGGATGTCGCGGTCCTTGCAGGTACCCGGCTCGCCTTCGTCGGAGTTGCAGACGAGGTACTTCTGGCCCGGGAACTGGCGGGGCATGAAGCTCCACTTCAGACCCGACGGGAAACCGGCGCCGCCACGACCGCGTAGCGCGGAGTCCTTGACGGTCGCGATCACCTGGTCCTGGGTCATGCCCACAAAGCCGGTCTCGGGGTTCGGCGCCGAACCGTCCATGCCCAGCACCTTGCGCAGGGCCTGGTAGCCGCCGCGGGCTTCGTATTCCTTGAGAGACCAGTTGCTGCCGTTCAGATCCTTGTAGATCTGGGGTTCGATGTGACGACCGTGGAAACAGGTCTGCGCGCCGGTGGCGCTGAACTGCGACAACACTTGCTGGGCGTTCATTGCTTGCCCTCCGAGGCCTTCAGGCCGTCGATCAGCTGGTCCAACTTGTCATTGCTCATGAAGCTGCACATGTGGCGGTCGTTCACCAACATTACCGGCGAGTCGGCACATGCGCCCAGGCATTCACTTTGCTGCAGCGTGAACATGCCGTCGGCCGTGGTCTCGCCCATCGCGATACCCAGCTTCTTTTCCAGGTGGTGCAGCGCGGTGTAACCGTCGCGCAGCTGGCACGGCAGGTTGGTGCAGACGTTGAGCTTGAACTTGCCCACCGGCCGCTGGTTGTACATGTTGTAGAAGGTCGTCACTTCGTGGACGGCCATCACCGGCATGCCGAGGTAGTCGGCAATCGCCTGCTCGGCGGCGTTGCTAACGTATCCCTGCTCCTGCTGGATGATCGACAGGCAGGCCATCACGGCCGACTGCGCCTGTTCGGCAGGGTACTTGGCGACCTCGCGGGCAAAACGCGCCTTGGTCGCCTCGGACAGCTCGATGGCAGTCACGGGACCGTTGTGTGCGGGGGTCGAGATCATCGGTCAATCTCTCCAAAAACGATGTCCATCGTGCCGATGATGGCCACCGCGTCGGCCAGCATGTGACCCTTGGCCATTTCATCCAGCGTGGACAGGTGCGTGAAACCGGGGGCGCGGATCTTCAGGCGGTACGGCTTGTTGGCGCCGTCGCTCACCAGGTAGATGCCGAACTCACCCTTGGGGTGCTCGACGGCGGCATAGGCCTCGCCTTCGGGCACATGGAAACCTTCGGTAAAGAGCTTGAAATGGTGGATCAGCTCTTCCATGCTCGACTTCATCGCCTCGCGCGAGGGCGGCGCCACCTTGTGGTTGCCGGTGATGACCGGCCCCGGATTGGCGCGCAGCCAGTCCACGCACTGCTTGATGATGCTGTTGGACTGCTTGAGCTCTTCCATGCGAACCAGATAGCGGTCGTAGGTATCGCCCGTTTTGCCGACCGGAACATCGAAGTCGACGCGGTCATACACTTCATAGGGCTGCTTCTTGCGCAGGTCCCAGGCGATGCCGGACCCGCGCAGCATCGGTCCGGTCATGCCCAGATTGAGCGCGCGCTCGGGTGTGACGACACCAATGCCGACCGTGCGCTGTTTCCAGATGCGGTTGTCGGTCAGCAGCGTGTGGTACTCGGCCAGGTAGGTCGGGAAGCGCTGGGTGAAATCGTCGATGAAGTCCAGCAGCGAACCTTGGCGGTTCGTGTTCATCTCCGCCATTGCCTTGGCATTGCGGATCTTGCTGTGCTTGTACTGCGGCATGGTGTCCGGCAGGTCGCGGTAAACGCCACCCGGACGGAAGTAGGCGGCGTGCATGCGGGCGCCAGACACCGCCTCGTACATGTCGAACAGGTCTTCGCGTTCGCGGAACGCGTAGATCAGGATTGTGGAACTGCCGCAATCGTTGCCGTGTGAACCCAGCCACATCAGGTGATTGAGCATGCGGGTGATTTCGCTGAACATCACGCGGATGTACTGCGCCCGAACTGGCACCTCGATGCCCAGCAGCTTCTCGATCGCCAGGCAGTAAGCGTGCTCGTTGCACATCATCGACACGTAGTCCAGGCGGTCCATGTAGGGCAGCGACTGGATGAAGGTCTTGTGCTCGGCCAGCTTTTCGGTGGCGCGGTGCAGCAGCCCGATGTGCGGGTCGGCGCGTTGCACGACCTCACCGTCGAGCTCGAGCACCAGTCGCAGCACGCCGTGCGCGGCCGGGTGCTGAGGACCGAAGTTCAGGGTGTAGTTCTTGATTTCAGCCATGATCAGTGCAATCCGCCGTAGTTGTCTTCACGGATCACGCGCGGCGTGATCTCGCGCGGCTCGATCGTCACCGGCTCGTAGACCACGCGCTGACGCTCGGCGTCGTAGCGCATTTCGACGTGCCCGGACAGCGGGAAGTCCTTGCGGAAGGGATGACCGATGAAACCGTAGTCGGTCAGGATGCGTCGCAGGTCGTTGTGGCCCTCGAACACGATGCCGTACAGATCGAACGCCTCGCGCTCGTACCAGTTGGCCGATGACCACAGTTCCGACACCGAGGCCACCACCGGAAAGTCGTCTTCCGGAGCGAACACGCGCACGCGCACCCGCTGGTTCAGACTCACCGACAGGAGGTGGACCACCACACCGAAGCGGGCGCCTTCCCAGCGACCTTCGCCATAGGTGGAGTAGTCCAGTCCGCAGAGATCGATCAACTGCTCGAAACGGGCTTCGGGAGCATCGCGCAGGGTCTGCATCACGCTGACGTACTGCGCAGCATCGACAGTGACCGTGACTTCTTCACGCGCCACCTGGATCGACTTCACGCGATCACCAAGGAGCGCTGACAGCGCCTCCTTGATCGCCTCGGGGCGCAGGGCAAAAGCTTGGGCGGTATCGCTCATGGGATCGGCTTTCTCGGACAGTGGCCTGCGGGTCAGGCGCGTGCGATCGTGTTGGTGCGGCGGATCTTTTGCTGCAGCTGGATGATTCCGTACAGCAAAGCCTCGGCGGTCGGCGGGCAGCCGGGCACGTAGACATCCACCGGGACAATGCGGTCGCAACCGCGCACCACGGAGTAGCTGTAGTGGTAATAGCCGCCACCGTTAGCGCAGGACCCCATCGACAGCACCCAGCGCGGCTCGGCCATCTGGTCATACACCTTGCGCAGGGCAGGTGCCATCTTGTTGCACAGCGTGCCGGCCACGATCATCAGATCGGACTGCCGCGGACTGGCGCGGAACACTTCAGCGCCGAAACGCGAAATGTCGTAGCGGGCCGTAGCGGCATGCATCATTTCCACCGCGCAACAGGCCAGACCAAAGGTCATGGGCCAGAGCGAGCCGGTCTTGGCCCAGTTCACCACCGAGTCATAGCTCGTCGTGATGAAACCTTCCTTGAGGACGCCTTCAATCATGTGTGCTCCAGATCGCCTGACGGCGCATCATTCCCAGTCCAGGGCGCCAATCTTCCAGGCGTAGATGAACCCGACCAGCAGGTCGATCAGGAACACCACACCTGTCCAGAAACCGGCCGAACCGATGTCGGTCAGCGCAACGGCCCACGGCACCAGAAACGCGATTTCAAGGTCGAAGAGGATGAAGAGGATCGCCACCAGGTAGTAGCGAACGTCGAACTTCATGCGGGCGTCTTCGAAGGCTTCGAAGCCGCATTCGTACGGCGAGTTCTTTGCGGCATCCGGGCGATTGGGACCCAGGATGTAGCCAAGGGCCTGGGGGATCACGCCAACGGCCAGACCGACCAGGATGAACAAGAGCACGGGGAGATATTGTTCGAGACTCATCGTGGGTCGGTTCCATGCGCATGGCTTTGGCGCCATGCCTGCCTGTATTTGGTGCCGACGGCGAGACTCGAACTCGCACAGCTTTCGCCACTACCCCCTCAAGATAGCGTGTCTACCAATTTCACCACGTCGGCTGGGTCTGCGTTGTCTGGCTCACGAGGGCTGATGTGAGCGTTCTTGACAACCCATAGAGTTTACCCTGAAACCCCCCGGGTTTTGGAGCAACCCGAGGCTTTTTCAGGGGCGCAGCGGTGATGGCGCCACAGCCATCACCGCTGCGAAAGCTGGCTGTCAGCCGACTTACTTACCGGGGATCTGCGCAGCGCCCGTTGCGGGCGCTGCAGGGGTTTCGGCAGGGGCAGGGGTCGATGCAGCAGGAGCAGCGCCACCAGCAGGTGCGGTATTGGCCGGCGCAGCGGGGACTGCAGACTCGAGCACGCTGCCGGTCTTGGCCGCCGCCGGCACACTGTGCCCGAAGTAAGCCAGGCCCAGGGTAGATGCCAGGAAGACGCCCGCCAGGATCGACGTCATCCGCGAAAGGAAGTTCGCGCCACCGGTGGCACCAAACAGGCTGGCGGAGCCAGCACCGCCCCCAAAGGCGGCGCCAGCGTCGGCGCCTTTGCCGTGCTGCATCAGGATCAGGCCGATCATGCCGATCGCGGCAAGGATCTGGACAGCCTGGAGGATGGTCATCAAAACGTTCATGTCTGCTCCGAAAATTCGAGAAAAGTGCGAGCGTCAGCCAGCAGCGGCGACGATCTGCAGGAAGTCGGCAGCCTTGAGGGAAGCGCCCCCGATCAGACCACCATCAATGTCAGGTTGCGCCAGCAGGCTGGCGGCATTGGTGGCATTCATGCTGCCGCCGTAGAGGATGTGCACCCGCTTGGAGTTCGTGGTCGCGGCGGCCAGCTGCGCACGCAGCACCGCGTGCACCGCCTGTGCCATTTCGGGCGTGGCAGTTTTGCCGGTACCAATTGCCCACACGGGCTCATATGCCACCACCAACTCGGTAATGCAATGGCCGACCGCATGGATCACGGCAGCCAACTGGCGCTTGACCACAGCCTCGGTTTCGCCGGCTTCCCGCTGCGCCAGCGTCTCGCCGACACACACGATGGGAGTCACGCCCACCGACAGAGCGCGCTGTGCCTTGGCGGCCACCAGCTCATCCGTTTCGCCGTGGTACTGGCGTCGTTCGCTGTGACCGACGATGGCGTAGCGGCAACCAAAATCCTTGAGCATCGCGACGCTCACCTCACCCGTGTAGGCTCCCTGCTCGTGAGCGGACACGTCCTGCGAGCCCCAGCCGATCGGGGTACCTTGCAGCAATCCCTGCAACTGGGCGAGATAGGGTGCGGGTGCGCACAGTGCGACATCCGCAGCCGGCTGGCCGATGTCAGCCAGCATGGCCTTGATCAGCGCCTCGTTGGCGGCCAGTCCGCCGTTCATCTTCCAGTTGCCTGCGATCAGTTTTCTGCTCATCAAAGTCTCCGGGAATTCCTGGTTCAAGCCCAGGTCAGCACGATCTTGCCGATATGCTGATTGGTTTCCATCAATGCATGGGCGTCGGCCGCATGTGCAGCAGCAAAGGTGCTGTGAATGACCGGCTTCACCAGCCCCCGCTCCAGCAATGGCCAGACCCTGGCGCGCAGCGCCTGCGCAATCGCGGTCTTGAACGCGACCGGGCGCGGACGCAATGTGGAACCTGTGATCACCAGCCGGCGCCGCAGCACCAGGCCTGCGTTGAAGCCAGCCTTGACGCCACCCTGCACCGCAATGATGACCAGCCGGCCGTCTTCCGCCAGGCACTCGACCTCGCGCGCCACGTAGTCGCCCGCCACCATGTCGAGGATCACGTTCACACCTTGTCCGCCCGTCAGATCCTTGGCCACGGCCAAGAAGTCCTGTGTGCGGTAGTTGATCGCATGGTCAGCACCAAGCTCCAGGCAAGCGGCGCACTTGTCGTCGCTGCCGGCGGTGGCAATCACGGTCGCGCCGAACGCCTTGCCCAGCTGGATCGCGGTCACGCCGATGCCGCTCGTGCCGCCCTGCACCAGCAAGGTTTCACCCGGCTGGAGGTGCCCGCGATCGAACACGTTGCTCCAGACGGTGAAGAAGGTTTCGGGCAGCGCTGCGGCCTGCACGTCGTCGAGACCGGCTGGCACCGGCAGGCACTGGCCCACGGGAGCTACACATTGTTCAGCGTAACCGCCGCCAGCCACCAGTGCGCAAACGCGGTCCCCAACCTTGAAGCCCGCCTGCGCCATCGCATCGGCATCTCCAGACTCGATGACACCGGCGACCTCAAGACCCGGCAGGTCCGAAGTTCCGGGTGGTGGCGGATATGCGCCGCTGCGCTGCAGCACGTCGGGCCGGTTCACACCCGAAGCCCGTACGCGGATCAATACCTCGCCGGCGCCCGCGACCGGCGCTGGACGTTCCGTCAGGCGCAGGACCTCGGGGGCACCGAAGCTGCTGATTTCGACCGCTTGCATGGACCTCGGACGCTCCGCGGCTTACTGCTGCTGTTGCTGGGCCTGCTCGCCACCGCTGTTGCGGTCCAGGAGCGCCTTCATGGACAGCTTGACGCGGCCCTTTTCGTCGGTTTCCAGGACCTTGACCTTCACGATCTGACCTTCCTTGAGGTAGTCCGTGACCTTCTCGACGCGCTCGTGGGCGATCTGGCTGATGTGCAGCAGGCCGTCCTTGCCGGGCAGCAGGTTGACCAGGGCACCGAAGTCCAGGATCTTGGTGATCGGGCCTTCGTAGACCTTGCCCACTTCCACTTCGGCCGTGATCTCGCCGATACGGCGCTTTGCTTCGTCGGCCTTGGCACCGTCGGTGGCGGCGATGGTGATCGTGCCATCTTCCTCAATGTTGATCTGGCAACCGGTCTCTTCGGTCAGCGCACGGATCACGGCACCACCCTTGCCAATCACGTCGCGGATCTTCTCGGGGTTGATCTTCATCGTGTACAGCTTGGGCGCGAAGCTGCTGATTTCCGTCTTGGCTTCACCCATGGCATCTTGCATCTTGCCCAGGATGTGCATGCGGGCTTCCTTGGCCTGGGCCAGTGCGACCTGCATGATTTCCTTGGTGATGCCCTGGATCTTGATGTCCATCTGCAGGGCAGTCACGCCGTTGGTCGTACCGGCCACCTTGAAGTCCATGTCGCCGAGGTGGTCCTCGTCACCCAGGATGTCGGTCAGCACCGCAAAACGATTGCCGTCCTTGATCAGGCCCATGGCGATGCCGGCCACGTGCGCCTTCATCGGCACGCCGGCGTCCATCAGCGCCAGGCAGCCGCCGCAGACGGAAGCCATCGACGACGAACCGTTGGATTCGGTGATTTCCGACACCACGCGGATGGTGTAGGGGAAGTCTTCCTTGGTCGGCAGCGCGGCGATCAGCGCGCGCTTGGCCAGACGGCCGTGGCCGATTTCGCGGCGCTTGGGGCTGCCCACGCGACCGGTTTCGCCGGTGGCGAAGGGAGGCATGTTGTAGTGCAGCATGAAGCGGTCTTCGAAGTCGCCGGACAGGGCGTCGATGCGCTGTGCGTCGCGGTCGGTGCCCAGCGTGGCGATCACCAGGGCCTGGGTTTCACCGCGGGTGAACAGGGCCGAGCCGTGGGTCCGCGGCAGCACGCTGTTGCGAATCTCGATGGCACGCACGGTGCGGGTGTCGCGACCGTCGATGCGGGGCTCGCCGGCCAGGATCTGGCCACGCACGATGCCGGCTTCGATGTTGAACAGCAGACCTTCGACGGCCACGCTGTCAAACGCCACGCCTTCGGCCTTCAGGCCGTCCATCACGGCGGCGTAGGCTTCGCGGCAGGCCTGGGTGCGGGCCTGCTTGTTGCGGATCTGGTAAGCGGCTTCGATCTTGGCCTTGCCAAGAGCTTCGACCTTGGCGATCAGCGGCTCGTCCTTGGCGGGGGCTTGCCAGGTCCACTCGGGCTTGCCGGCGTCGCGCACCAGCTCATTGATGGCGGCGATGGCGATGTTGCCCTGCTCGTGGCCGAACACCACGGCGCCCAGCATGATTTCTTCAGACAGCTGGTCGGCTTCCGACTCGACCATCAGCACGGCGGCTTGCGTGCCGGCGACCACCAGATCCATCTGGCTGTTCTGGCGCTCGGTCTGGCCGGGGTTCAGCACGTACTGGCCGTTGACGTAGCCCACGCGGGCAGCGCCGATCGGGCCATTGAACGGGATGCCGGAGATCGACAGGGCCGCCGAGGTGGCGATCATGGCGGCGATGTCGGCATCCACTTCCGGGTTCAGCGACACGGTGTGGATGACCACCTGCACTTCGTTGAAGAAGCCTTCGGGGAACAGCGGGCGGATCGGGCGATCGATCAGGCGGCTGGTCAGAGTTTCAAATTCGCTGGGACGGCCTTCGCGCTTGAAGAAGCTGCCTGGGATCTTGCCGGCGGCATACGACTTTTCCAGGTAGTCAACGGTCAGGGGGAAGAAGTCCTGGCCAGCCTTGGCGTCCTTCTTGGCGACGACGGTGGCCAGCACCACGGTGCCTTCCATGTCGAGCAGCACGGCGCCGCTGGCCTGGCGGGCGATTTCGCCGGTTTCCATGCGGACCGAGTGCTGGCCCCACTGGAAGGTCTTGGTGACTTTGTTGAACATGGTCATGTGTCTCTCCTGTTGAGTGGGCGTCTTTGGCGCCGCCCGCGGCCCGGAGTCAGAAACCTGCAGAACACGATGCCATTCCAGCGGATCTGCGATGACGCAAACCCCTTGGAATGACACAGCTTCGCTCTGCTCGTCCCCTTTTTCCGAAATTCAAAGTGAAAAACGCCCGAGCCAGCGAACCAACTCAGGCGTTTTGCGTGTCAGGGCAAGCTCAAGATTACTTGCGCAGACCCAGCTTGGCGATCAGGGCAACGTAGCGGTCAGCGTCCTTGGACTTGAGGTAGTCCAGCAGCTTGCGGCGGCGGCTGACCATGCGCAGCAGACCGCGGCGGCCATGGTGGTCCTTGGCGTGCTGCTTGAAGTGGGGGGTCAGTTCGTTGATGCGTGCGGTCAGGATGGCGACCTGCACTTCGGGGCTACCGGTATCGTTGGCAGCGCGGGCGTTGTCGGCCACCACGGCGGCCTTGACGGTTTTTTCGATCATTTGGATTTCCTGTCAGTGACGTGCGTCCCGACGCAGCAGGCCGGGCTCACCCGGGGGTGACGGCCGCCGCAACGGGCGTGAATTGCCATCCAGAACAGACGGCAACCGGCAATTATAGCCCAGGCCGCCCTTCAAGCCAACCGCGCAGCCGTTCCACGCCCTGCTCCAGCCGGTGCAGGTCGCGGCTGGCGAAACACCAGCGCAGCCATCCGGCGGCCTCCGGCCCGAAAGCACTGCCAGGCGCCAGGCCCAGCCCCGCCTCCCGGACCAGCCGTTTGGCGGCGTCCAGGCAGTCGTCGTGGCCCTCCAGCCGGAAGAAGGCGTACATGCCACCGTTCGGGTTGGCCAGGGTCACGCCGGGCACCGCCTGCAACAGCGGCACCAGGGTGTCGCGACAGGCCTGCAGGTGCTTCACCAGTGCTGGTGTGACCTCATCCCCGCGCTGAAGGGCAACCGTGGCGGCCCGCTGCACGAACACCGGGGCACAGGAGGTGTTGAACTCGATCAGCTTGCCCACCGCGTGGGTCAGCGCGGGAGGCAGCACCAGCCAACCCAGGCGCCAGCCGGTCATCAGGAAGCTCTTGGAAAAGCTGTGGGCCACGATCAGCCGGTCGTCTGGCCCGGCCACGTCCAGAAAACTCGGCGCAGCGCCGTTGGCCGAATCGCCCGCGTAATACAGGCGCTCGTAGACCTCGTCGGCCAGGATCCAGGTGCCGGTGCGGCGGCAGTGGTCGAGGATCGCCTGCTGCTCTGGTCGGCTGAGCGTCCAGCCCGTGGGGTTGTTGGGGGCGTTGACGATCAGCAGCCTGGTCGCCGGCGTCACCGCCGCCAGCAGCGCCTGCAGGTCCAGCACCCATGCGCCATTGGCGGCCACCGTCAGCGGCACGGTGCGCACCCGGGCACCCATGATCTGCGGCTGCGCGACCAGGTTGGGCCAGGCAGGCGTGACCACCACCACCTCGTCACCCGCCTCGACCAGCGTCTGCGACGCCAGCATCAGGCCATTGACCCCGCCCGAGCTGACGGCGATGCGGTCAAACCAGTGGTCGGTCGGCTGCTGCGGGTGCAGGCTGTGCGTGTAGCCGGCGATGGCGTGGCGCAGTTCGGGTAGGCCCAGGTTATGGGCATAGAACGTCTCACCGGCATTGAGCGAGGCAATCGCCGCGTCACGGATGAACTCGGGCGTGACCTCGTCGCTCTCACCGAACCAGAACCTCAGCACGTCCTTGCGGCCCATGCCCGCATTCGCCACCTCGCGGATGCGCGACTCTTCCAGACTTTCCACCACCGGCCGCATGAACGCTCCTATGTATCAGGGACGTTGCATCGTACAGGTGTGCGGCTGCTCGGCCTGCTTCGGTGTCAGCTGTCGGATCACACGAAAACCGTAACCCGAACCTTCGACGTCGAACTTCGCGCCGGGCGTTCCCTGCCGGTCCATCACCGCCACCGCCAGCGGCTGCTGGAACTGGTGGTCGCCCGCACGCATCTGGGCGGTCTGGCCCGCGAGCGTGACCTGCACCTTTTCCAGCTGGGCCGCGATGTCGGCGGCTTTCGTGGATCCGGCCTTTTCAATCGCCTGCGCCAGCGACTCGACCATCAGCTGCATGCGCATGTGCACGTAGTCGTCGGCCGGATTGGGGAAACGCTGGCGGAACGACTGATAGAACGCCTCGGACGCCTTGCCCGGCGTGTTGGGGAACCAGTCTGCCACAGCGATCACCTTGCCAATACCGGCATCGCCGATGGCCGCCGGAGCGCCGAGCGCGTTGCCGTAGAAGGTGTAGAAGCTGCCTTCGAAGCCCGCTTCGCGCGCGGCCTTGACCAGCAGCGTCAGGTCATTGCCCCAGTTGCCGGTCAGCACGGCCTGCGCGCCGCTGGCCTTGATCTTGGCGGCGTAAGGGGCAAAGTCCTTGATGCGGGCCATCGGGTGCAGCTCGTCGCCGACGATCTTCACGTCGGGCCGCTGGGCCGCGAGCTGCTTGCGCGCCTCGGCCAGCACAGTCTGCCCGAAGGAATAGTCCTGCCCGATGAGGTAGATGCTCTTGAGCGCCTTGTCGTCCCTGACGACGCTCATCAGAGCGCTCATGCGCATGTCGGCGTGGGCATCGAAGCGGAAGTGCCAGTAGCTGCACTTCTCGTTGGTCAGTACCGGGTCGACGGCGGAGTAGTTGAGGAACAGCACCTGGCGTTGCGGTTCGCGCTCGTTGTGCTTGTTGATCGCGTCGATCAGGCCGGCCGCGGCGGCCGACGAATTCCCCTGGGTGACGATGGCGATGTCCTTGTCGACGGCAGCGCGCAGGGCTGAGAGCGCCTCTTCGGTCTGGCCCTTGCTGTCGAAGCGCACGATCTCCAGCGGACGGTTGCCGCCGGGCAGCTTCACACCGCCTCGCGCATTGACGCGCTCGGTGGCCCACACCAGGTTGCGCCAGACCGCTTCACCGGTGTTGGCAAACGGGCCAGAGAGGCCTTCGATCATGCCGATGCGGACCGGCGCAGCAGTCTGTGCGGAGACGAACAAGGGGACAGAGGCGATGGCCGCTACCAGCAAACGGGCAGCGCGGGAAACGAGAGAACGTCGGTTCATCGGGTCTTCACAATGGCGGTGACCCCAGGCCACCGGGTAGGGAAAGTGCGTGATGTGTCACACGCGCGACAGGGTTGCGGAGTGTACTTGCCGGCTCTTGCGCACCCCGGAACCCGATTTTTCCCGCACCGCCAACGCAGCGGGTGCCAACAAGCACATCAATGCTGCCATCTTGGCGCCGCAACCGGCCCGCACCTGCTCGTAAAACAGGCTGTGGGGCAGTTCGTCGGTGTCCGGGTGCAACTCCCAGGATCGCGGCCCCGGATGCAGCACCAGCAGTTGCGGGTTGCAGCGCCGCACCAGTGCCTTCGTCACCGTGCGCGCCGGATCTGGCGGTGCGGGACCGCGCTCGCGATCGGGCATGCGGTAGGGCAACACTTCGATCGCATCGCTGTGCGCCACCAGGTCTTCCAGGCGATCGACGAAATCAAAACGCACGCCACGAACCCGCAGCAGCTCGGCCACGTCGGGCGGCAGGGCCTCGACGTCGGGAGCGTATGCCAGGCAGCGGCGCAAGCCGAGCCGCACACACAGCTTGAGCAGGCTGCGCACCACCCGCGCGCCGATGTCTCCGACCAGGCCCAGCGTCAGGTCGGCCCACTCGGGACGGCGCGAGGCAATGCACCAGGCGTCGGTCAGCGCCTGCACGGGATGTTCGTGGTGACCGTCACCAGCGTTGACCAAGGGCACGTCCAGCCACTCCACATCGTCGATGTCGCCAAGTTCGACCGGGCTGCGCAACACCAGCGCGTCGGCCATCTGCGCGAGCACCTGCAGGCTGTCGGACATACTTTCGCCATAGGGCGGCACCGCGCGCGTCTCGCCCAGCCCGGAAAACCCGGTCACGGTGCCGCCGAGCAGACCCACGGCGCGCTGGAACCCGACCCGGGTGCGCGTGCTGGGCTGGAAGAACGCCAGGCAGACCTGCTTGCCCTCCAGCGTCCTGGGAAAGGCCCGGCCCGCGCGGTAGCGCCAGATGGTGTCAAAGACCGCCGCGATGTCGGCCGTCTCAAGATCGTCGATGCCGCGCAGATGTTTCATGGTCGCCAGGCCCTCCTGCAACCATTCTGTTCAGCGGGCGCGCCCTGCCCTTGCAACACCCGGCAAGCTCTGCAAGCACCCGTCACAGGGCCGCTGTGGTTTAGGCGAGTTCGGCCAGGGGCCAGCGCGGCTTCACGTCGAAGTGGTAGTCGCCGCCGGCCGCCGCGAGGTCGACCAGTCCGGCTTGCACCCGCAGCCCGGCAGCCAGCGCGATCATGGCGCCGTTGTCGGTGCACAGGTGCAGCTCGGGGTAGTGCACGCGCAGTTGCCGCTGCGCGCAGGCGGCGTTGAGCTGTTCGCGCAGGCGCGCATTGGCGCCGACACCGCCGGCCACCACCAGGCGCTTCAACCCCGTGTCCGCGATCGCGGCGAGAGATTTTTTCACCAGCACATCGACGATCGCCGCCTGCACGCTGGCTGCCACGTCGGCCTTCTGTTGCAGGGTCAATGGATCGGCTAGGTGCATGGTGGCCGGGCCGTCCGGATGCGCCTTCGCCAGCCGCTTGACCTGGGTCAGCACGGCCGTCTTGAGGCCGGCGAAGGAAAAATCGAGATCGCCGCTGTGCAACAGCGGGCGCGGCAACTTGTACGCGGCCGGGTCGCCCTGCTGCGCCAGCTTCGACAATGCAGGACCGCCGGGATAGCCCAGGCCCAGCAGCTTGGCCGACTTGTCGAAGGCCTCGCCCGCGGCATCGTCAATGGTTTCACCCAGCAGCTCGTAGCGCCCCACCCCGTCGACACGCATCAGCTGCGTGTGACCGCCCGAGACCAGTAACGCCACGAATGGAAATTCCGGCGGATCGGCGCTCAGGAACGGCGAGAGCAGATGCCCTTCGAGGTGGTGCACGCCGATCACCGGCTTGCCCAGCGCCATGCCCAGCGCGCAGGCCACACCCGAACCCACCAGCAGCGCCCCTGCCAGGCCAGGCCCGCGGGTGTGCGCGATCACGTCCACCGCCGAGAGCGGCACACCGGCCTGTGCCATGACGGCGTCGGTCAGCGGCAGCACGCGCCGGATGTGGTCACGGCTGGCCAGCTCGGGCACCACACCACCATAGGCCTGGTGCATTTCAATCTGGCTGTGCAGCGCGTGGCCGAGCAGGCGCGGCGTGGCCGTGCCGCTGGCATCGACCAGCGCCACACCGGTCTCGTCGCAGGAGGATTCGAATCCGAGGATCAGCATGGGCCGCGAGTGTACGGGGCGGCTCAGCGCAGGGGGTAACGGGTAAGCCGTTGCGGATCTGGAATCCGGATCTCGCGCTTGTCGACCTCGATCAGCCCCTTGTCTTCCAGCTCGCGCAGCACCTTGGAGAAGTACTCGGGCGTCATCGACAGGCGCGAGGCGATCGAGGCCTTGCTGACGGGCAGCAGCACGCTGGCGGCGGTTTCGCCGCCGTCTTCGGGCAGGTCGCGCACCAGGTAGCCGATCACGCGTTCGACGCCGCTGTGCAGCGAATAGGCCTGCACGTCATTCACCAGCCCGTGCAGCCGGCGTGAGAGGCCGGCGAGCATGCGCATGGAGAACTGCGGGTCGTTGTGGATTTCGCGCAGCACGGCCTCACGCGAGACGCTGAGCATCAGCGTGTCGGTCAGCGCCTGCGCATTGATGATGTAAGGGCGCTCCATGAACATGAGCGCCTCGGCGAACGTGCTCCCGGGTCCAACCAGCTCGATGATTTTTTCCTGCCCGGCCGGAGAGATCGCAAACAGCTTGACCTGCCCCGACACCGTGACATGGAACTCCTCGCAGGGCTCACCGGTGCGGAACACATCCTCGCCGCGCGCGAACTGCCGCAGGCGGCTGCCTTGCGCCAGCCGCTGCAACTCTTCCGCCCGCATCTCCTGGAACAGCGGCAGCATCGAGAGGTAGCGCGGCAGGTCGAAGCGGGACAGATCCATGGGCATGAGCAGGCGGTTCGGCAGGGCTGCCAACTGTAGCCGCGAACCGGCGGCCGTCCTAGGTGCAGCCCTCAGGCCGCACGGGCCATGAAGCGCTGGTGCACTGCCGAGAGTTTGTTGACGAGGTCCTGCGGCCGGTGGACCAGGGCATAGCCTTGCTGACCGAACAGCATGGGCAGGTAGTCGTGCGCGGTTTCGTCGATGGTGATGCAGAACGGCAGCAGCCCGGCGGCGCGCGCGGCCTGCACCGCGTGGCGCGTGTCTTCGAGGCCGTAGCGGCCCTCGTACACATCGAGATCGTTGGGCTTGCCGTCGGTCAGCAGCAGCAGCAGGCGCTGGCGCTCGGGGCGCTGTTCGAGCCGCGCCGTGGCGTGGCGAATCGCCGAGCCCATGCGCGTGTAGTAACCGGGCTTGATGGCGCCGACACGGTCGCGGGTGCGCGTGCCCCAGGCTTCGCCGAAGCCTTTGAGCTGGTGGATGCGCACGTTCTGCCGCCGCACCGAGGAAAAGCCAAGCACCTCGAACGGGTCGCCGCTGGCCGACAGCGCCTCGCCGAACACGTAGAGCGCGTCGCGGATCACGTCGATCACCCTCGCGGTCTGCGTCGCGTAGGCGTCGGTCGACAGGGAGAGATCGGCCAGGAGCAGCGTCGCCAGGCTGCGCTCGCTGCGTACCCGGCGCGTGAACACCGCGGGCGCGTCGCTGCGGGGCGCAGCGGCCGCTTCGACGTGGTGCCGGATCCAGGCGTCGAGATCGATCTCTTCGCCGTCGGGCTGGGCATGCAGCCGCCCCAGCCCACCGCGCAGCACTTCCATGCGCCGGCGCACGCGGCGGGCGGTCACTCGCAGCGACGGTGCGGGAGCGAAAGTCGGCGGCGCCGCGCTCTCCAGGGTTTGCAACGTGCAATGGTCAGGGATCAGCGCGCCGCGCCGCCAGTCCCACTCGGGCAGGCGGATGCCTGGGCCCAGCGGCCGGTCGTCGGCCGCGGCGCTGGGCAGGTCGAGATCGAACTTCACACGCGAGGCCGTGGTCTGCCCTTCGGGCGCGATGGCCAGCACGTCCATGTCATTGGCCGCCGCCAGCGCGTTGCCGTCGTCGTCATCGTCGCTGGCACGGTTGACCTTGACGAACTCGCCCCAGGACAGGATGGACTCGGCGCGGAAGAACATCATCAGCGGCGCCTTGTCGCGCTCGTCGATCACCGCCTGGGCCTTGCGGCGGCGCGCGTTCTGGGTGGTGGGCGACCGCTGCGCATCGGTCGCGGCCGGGTCCTGGTTGCGGGCCACCGGCGACAAGGAGGCCGCCGAAGTGTCCAGCCACATCCAGACCGGCGCCACCGCTTCGGGCTGCACACTGCCGGTTCCGTCGGCGCCTTGCCCTGCCAGCGCCTGCTGCACCAGCCGCTCGGCCTCGGCAGCAGGACCCCGCAGGTGCGACGGATCAGGCCGCAGCGCGCGTTCGGCCGCCAGCAGCCGTTCGTGGCGATCGCGCAGGCCGGGAAACTGTTCGAGTGCGCGCAGGCTGGCGCGCCGGTTGTCGGCGATCCAGTCACCGGTCGGTTCGATGTGCGCAGCCTGGACGGCCAGCCAGAGGTAGAGCGCGCGGTTGAGGGCCGCATCGACATGCACCGCGATGCGCGGCGGCAGCGACAGCACCTCGGGTTCGAGCCGCGCGGTGGCCGCGTGGGTGCCGGTGCCAGCGACGCGTTGCAGCCAGTCGCGCGCGCCACCGACGCGGGTCTCACCGGCCTCGCCCACCCGCACCGCCGCCGCACCACCGGCCGCGCGGAACATCAGGCCGATGCTGCGCTGCACCTGCGACAGCGACACGGCGGCCTCATCGTGCTGGCGGTGCGCCACGCGGCGGATGAAGCGGTCCCACTGCTTGCCGACCCACTCTTCCATCAGATCTTCCTTTCGAACAGGACGGCCGTTTCACGGTCTGCCTTGCGTTGTCGCAGCGTTTCGCGCACCGCATCGGCACCGACCTTCCACTCCAGCAGCGGCTCGCGGGCCTTCGATGCCTGCGTCTCCTCACACGAGTCGAGGCACTGCCCGCACTGCACGCAGGAAAACATCATGCGTTTGATGTTGCGCGGATGCAGCCGCATCGGACAGCCGTTGTCGCAGGCTGAGCCCTGCGGATAGGTGGCAGTGCTGCAGGAGCGGCAATCGCGCGCCTGGTCGCGGTCAAAGGCCACCACCATGCCCTTGGGGTTGGCCATCCAGACCAGGCTCTGGAAGAAGCCGACCGCGCAGCCGAAGCGGCAGAACAGGTGGCGGGCGAACGCGAACTCCAGCGTGAAGACGGTGCTGCCGGCGATGAGGAAACGCGCCTGGTTGGGCGTGGACTGGCCGGTCAGCAGGTTCCCCCAGACCTCAGCGGGCGGCAGCAGGTAGCTCAGCAGCGTGATCGCCCAGAGAAAACCGAACACCACGCACAACACAAAGAACACCGGCCACCAGCGCACCGAAGGCTTCACGCCCGCGCGCGGCGTCCGGTGTTGGTCCCACACGCTGAGCTTGCCGCAGGCGCGGTGCAGCGCGGTGTTGAGCGTCTCGACCAGGGTGAAGTGCGGGCACAGCCAGCCGCAGTACAGGCGCCCGTAGCGCCAGGCCACCGCGAGGAAGGCCACGATCAGTGCGATGCCCGGCAGGAAGGCGCGCGCGAAGATCTGGATCGCGGCCTGGTTGGCCGTGATGTCACCGGCGCGGAAGGCGTCGATGCCCAGCGACCAGCGCTGGCCCAGGAACCACAGCTGTGCCTCGTTCAGATCGAAGCGCAGCAGGTTCAACGCAGGGGCGAGCAGGAACAGGGCAAAGAAGCCCAACTGGAAGAAGAGGCGGCGGCGCTGCATGGTGTGTGGCAAACAGAGGAGGAGAGGCGCAGCGCCGCCGCTGCAAAACAATTCAGATGACCGATCCGAGCATCGCCTGCACGACCTCGTCGAGGGCGGCGGCGGTCTCGTGGTCGTCGGTCAGCGCATCGACAATGGCCGAGCGGCAGGCAAGGTGCAGCGGCAGGCCGCTGGCCACCAGCCGCGCCGCCATCACCAGCAAGCGCGTGCTCACGGTTTCTTCCAGGTCGTGGTCGGTCAGGCGCCGCAGCGCCTCGGCCAGCTTCACCAGCCGTCCGGCCAGCGACGGGTCGACGCCGGCCTCGGTGCTCACGATGCGGCGCTCGACCTCCGGTGCCGGGTAGCCTAAGGTCAGCGCCACGAAGCGCTGGCGCGTGCTCGGCTTGAGGCTCTTGAGCAGGTTCTGGTAGCCGGGGTTGTAGCTGATGACCAGCATGAAACCCGGCGGTGCGACCAGCTGTTCACCGGTGCGTTCGATCGGCAGCACGCGGCGGTCGTCGGCCAGCGGATGCAACACGACCGTCGTGTCCTTGCGGGCCTCGACCACCTCGTCGAGGTAGCAGATCGCGCCGCTGCGCACCGCGCGGGCCAGCGGCCCGTCGTGCCAGACCGTGCCGTCGGCGCCGATCAGGTGGCGGCCGACCAGGTCGGCCGCGCTCAGGTCGTCGTGGCAGCTCACGGTGATGAGCGGCCGGCCCAGCCGAGCCGCCATGTGTTCCACGAACCGCGTCTTGCCGCAGCCGGTCGGTCCCTTGATCAGCACCGGCAGGCGCTGGCGGTGTGCGTGCTCGAACAGCGCAATCTCGCCCGCCTGTTCGGCGTAGAACGGCGCCGCCATCAGGTGCTGCAGTTCACTGTGGTCCATGGTGGTTCACCCTTGAGGCTCAGGCGGCGCGGACGCCGACCAGACCGTTGCTGACGCTGCCTTCCCGCACCGGCTCCCCGCCGATGAAGAAGCTGGAGAAGTAGGTGAACTGGCCGATCAGGAAGATCACGCCGCCGGCGATGCGGGTCCAGTAGAAGAAGTTCAGCTGGTCCTGCGTGGCCATGAAGCCCATCGCACCGGTCGTGGGCATGCGCTGCAGCCAGACCTGCAGGATGCCGGCGCCGGTCAGGGCCAGCACCATGACAGCCATGCCGATGGTCATGATCCAGAAGCTCCACATTTCCACGTTCTGTGCCTTGGCGCTGTTGGCGATGCGGCCGCGCAGCGTGGGCATGGCATAGCTGATCAGCGTGATGACCACCAGCACATAGGCGCCGTAGAACGCCAGGTGGCCATGGGCCGCGGTGATCTGCGTACCGTGGGTGTAGTAGTTGACGGCGCTGAGCGTGTGGATGAAGCCCCAGAGACCGGCACCCAGGAAGCCCAGCACCGAGGTGCCCACGGCCCACAACACGGCGGCCTGGTTCGGGTGTTCGCGGCGGCGGCGCTGCACCATGTTGAAGGCGAAGACCGTCATCATGAAGAAGGGGATCGGTTCCATGGCCGAGAAGATCGAGCCGATCCAGTGCCAGTAGCCGGGCAGGCCGATGAAGTAGAAGTGGTGGCCCGTACCCAGGATGCCGGACATCAGCGCGAAGGCGATGATCACGTACAGCCACTTGTCGATCACTTCACGGTCCACACCGGTGGTCTTGACCAGCACATAGGCCAGCAGCGCGCCCAGGATCAGCTCCCAGGTGCCCTCCACCCAGAGGTGGACGACGAACCACCAGTACATCTTGTCGCGCACCAGGTTGTTCGGGTTGACGAAGCTGAACAGGAACATCAACGCCAGACCCCACAGCCCCATCAGCAGCACCATGGAGATCGCGGTCTTGCGGCCCTTGAGCACCGTCATACTGATGTTGAACAGGAAGCCCAGCGCGACGATCACGATGCCCACCTTGGTCGGCAGCGGCTGCTCCAGGAACTCGCGCCCCATGGTCTCCAGCAGCGCGTTGCCGGTGAGTTCGGCGAGCTTGGCGTAGGGCACCGTCAGGTACCCGACGATGGTCAGGGCACCCGCCACCAGGAAGACCCAGAACAGGACCTTTGCCAGCAGTGGCGAATGCAGCTCAGTCTCTGCTTCCTCGGGGACCATGTAGTAGGCCGCGCCCATGAAGCCGAACAGCAGCCAGACGATCAGCAGGTTGGTGTGGACCATGCGGGCCACGTTGAAGGGGATGTAGGGGAAGAACAGGTCCCCGATCACGTATTGCAGGCCCAGGCCGATGCCGAACAGGATCTGCCCGGCAAAGAGCGCCATGGCGGCGATGAAATACAGCTTGGAGACCGACTGGCTCTGGTACTTGAGGGTAGGAATGTGCATGGTGTTTCTCCTCTCAGCCTTCGATGTTCGGTGGCCACTTTTCGGTGTTCACGCCGTTGGTCCACTTGAGGAACTCGACCAGGTCATCCAGCTGCTGGTCGCTCAGGTTGAACTGCGGCATCTGGCGGCGGTGCGGCGCGCCGGTCGGCTGCGCCTTGATCCAGGCCTTGATGAAGTCGCCACCGCGGCGCTGGTAGACGTTGCCCAGCTCGGGGGCGAAGTACGCACCCTCGCCCAGCAGCGTGTGGCAGCCGATGCAGTTGCGCGTCTCCCAGATCTTCTTGCCGGCGACCACGGCGGGTGTGATGGCCTGCGCGTTCGAGCGCTCGGGTATTCGCCGTTCGCTGTCGAACACGATGGCCGCGAAGAGCAGCACGAAAAACACGCTGCCACCGTAGAACATGTTGCGGGCGGTCTGTTTGGTGAACCCGCTTTGCGTTTGGCTCATGAAGCCCTCCATCACTGATTGATGGACGAATCCTCCTTTTTTGCTCGGGTACTGTCCTTGAACTGGTTCAAGGATGGGGTCCGAAGGCCCGATCACAGTGAGGCCCCATGGAAACCAAGACACCCGACACCGATCTGCACGCGGCCGTGATGGCCGCCCTGGCCAGCGTGGACGACCCCGAGATGGGCGAGAACCTGGTGGACCTGGGCGTCGTCGGCGAGCTGCTGGTCGAAGGCGACAGCGTGCGCGTCAGCCTGATCCCGACCAGCGCCACCTGCCCCATGGCCGACGTGGTGGTGGACGACGCCCTCACCGCCGTGCAGCGAGTCTGTCCGCCCGGCACCGAGGTGGACGTTCACATGGACTGGGACACCACGTGGTCGCCCGAACAGCTGGCCCCGGCCCTGCGCGAGCGCTTCGGATGGTGACGACCGCCCGGCCACGCGCGGCCGATCCGCCGCCCCTGCCCCGCTGGGCCATCGGTGCGGCCGCCCTCATGGCCATCGCCAATCTGCTGAGCGCCGTCGTCGGCGGCCTGGTGCGGCTGGGCACCCTGCCTGCCACGAACCTCGGCCCGACGGGCGCACAGGCCATCGGCGGCCATGGCGCGGTGATGATGGCCGGCTTCTTCGGCGCGCTGATCGCGCTCGAACGCGTGGTCGCCCTGCGGCACGGCCTGTGGGTGCCGGTGCTGGCCGCGCTGGGTGGCTGGCTCGGCTGGGGCGTGGGCCAATGGACCGCCGCGGGTGTGCTGTGGGTCACCTCCGCCGCTGGGCTGGTCTGGCTATATGCCTGGGCCGGATCACACCGTGCCGTGTCGCTGCCGCTGGCGGTCGAGGCCTCGGGCGCGCTGGCACTGCTGGTCGCCAACGCCGCGTTCACCCTGGGCCAGCCCGAGGCCGCGCGCATCGGCTGGAGTGCGTTCCTGGTGCTCACCATTGCCGGCGAACGGCGCGAGCTCACGCGGCTGGTGAAGCTGCCGGGCTGGGCTTCGAAAGCATTCCTGGGCGGGTGGGCCGGAGCGGTCGCGGCCGTGCTGATGGCCCTGCTGAGGCCCGATCTCGCAGGCATGCTCTGGTGGATCACCATGGCACTGCTGGCCGCCTGGCTGCTGCGGTGGGACGTGGCCACGCGGCAGTGGCGCGCCAATGGCTGGGCCGGTCACACTGCCATCTGCCTACTGGTGGGCTACGTCTGGCTGGCGATGGCCGCCGTGCTGGGCCTGCTGGGCCAGACCGTCGCCTGGCACGCGCTCTGGCTGGGCTTCGTCATGGCCATGGTGTTCGGCCACGCGCCCATCATGCTGCCCACCCTGGCCGGCTGGCGGCCCGAGCCCACCCGCTGGGCGCTGCTGCCGCTGTCGCTGCTGGGAGCGAGCCTGGCGCTGCGGGTCGCGTCGGCGGTGACGGCATGGCCCACCGGGCTGATGCTGGCGGGCGCCGGCCATGCGCTGGCCTTCGTGCTGTTCGGCGCGGTGATGGTCCGCGCGGTGCGGCGCGGGCGCTGATCAGCCGCGCGACAGCAGGCTGAACAGCGCGATCAGCCCCAGCATCACCGCCAGCCAGCCAAGCACCAGTCGCCGCCACAGCGCGGGCGCGCTGCGCAGCTCCATGTAGTCCAGCGCGATCAACACCCCCTTGAAGGCGGCGAGCGCCAACACCGCCAAGGTGGTGACGCCGCCCAGGCGCTGACCTCTGACCGCCGCACCCTCCCCCAGCCACCAGCCCGCCAGCGTGGCGAGTGCAAGCAGCGTGAAGACGGTGTCGGTGCGGGTGAAGCGCATGCTGGTTCCTTTCCTCAGCGGATCACATAGACCAGCGGAAACAGCACCATCCACAGCAGGTCGACCATGTGCCAGAACACCGCACCGGAGGCCGGCGCCATGTGGTTCGCCCGCCCGTAGGCGCCGGCCCGTGCCTTGCGCCAGAGCAAGGTGAACACGATGGCGCCCACCACCACGTGCAGGAAGTGAAACCCCGTGAGCAAGGTGTAGAGCAGCGTGAACGAGTTGGTGGCCCAGTCGAAGCCGGCGGCGATCTTTCCCGTGAACTCGTGCGACTTGACAACCAGAAAACCGAGCGCACCGGCCAGCGCGGCCAGCAGCCAGTGCGCGCCGACATCGCCCCGGTCCGATGCAAACGCCTTCACCGCCCGCACCGCCGCCCAGCTGGCTGCGATCAGCAGCAGCGTGTTGAGCGCACCGGTGTGCAGGCTCAGCGCCGACTGCCCCTGCGCGAACTGGGCGGGCTCGCGCCAGCGCGCGACCGCGAATGAAGCGAACAGCAGGCCAAAGGTCAGCAGCTCGGCCAGCACCAGCAACCAGACCACACCGTCGCCGGCCAGGCGCGGCTCCTCATGAGCGACCGCCATCAGTGGGACGTTCCCTCGGACCTGTTGATCTTGTTCCACACGTTGTACTTGCCGACCGGCTTGCTCATGGGCAGGCGCTTGATCTCCTTGAAGGTCGCTGCGTCGTAGACGATCAGGGCGCCATCCATCTCCCAGACGCTGGCCAGCGCGTACTTGCCGTCCTTGGTGAACTCGATGTGGGCCAGGGTCTTGCCGGGTTCCATGACCGTCGCAACCGGCTTGAGCGTGGCCTTGTCGATGATGGTCATGGTGTCCTTGGCGGTCGGGCTCATCATCGAATCGGTCCAGGCGTAGGGCGTGTTCTCGTGGCTGCGCATGAAGAAGCCGGGGCCGGGGGTGGGAATGGTCGCCACCGGTTTCCAGGTCTTCATGTCGATCACGTCGATCGCACCGCCCTTGAGGTTGGGGGAGGCCAGAACGGTGCTCCCGTTCCATGCGAAGGTGATGCCCGAGCCCAGGTGCGGCATGCCGGCGATCGGCAGGTCGGCGATCTTGCGGCGGGCGTCTAGGTTGACGACCTGCGCCGTGGCGGCGCCGTCGCCCGACTTCGGTCGGGTGGCGCCGAGCGCGTGGCGGTAGCTCTGGTCGAAGAAGAAGTCGTCCAGCGGTTCGTCCAGCGGCGTGCGACGCACTCCGAGGAAGCCCGGCTTGGCGATGCCCTCGCCCATCTTGTAGTCGTGCACATAACCGTCGTAGATCGGCGCGGCCTGTGGGTCGTAGGAGATTTCCCAGAGTTCGGGAATGTCCTTGAGCGCGACCACGAAGCTGTGGCGCGGCGTGGCGTCGTAGACGGCCGAGACGCGCGAGGTCTGCTTGCCGTCCAACGTGGCGGCGCTGTAGCTCTGCTTGAGGTTCAGGTCGGCGTCGAACAGGGCCAGCGTGTGCGGCAGGTAGTTGGCGGCCATGACCCACTGGCCATCGCCGCTGACCGCGACGTTGCGCATGTTCAGGCCGGCGCGCACCTCGGCCACCACGCGCAGGCGCCAGAGGTCGTACTTGGTGATCCAGCCATCGCGCGAGCCGAAGTAGACGTAGCGGCCGTCGGGCGAGAACTTCGGCCCGCCGTGCAGCGCGAAGCGGCTGGCGAACCGGGTGATCACCTCGAACTTGTCGCCGTCGACCAGGCTGACGTGGTGGTCGCCGCCTTCGACAACCACGAACAGGTTCATCGGGTCGGCGGTCCACAGCGGTGTGGCAGGCTCACCGGCGGGCGCGGCGTTGAAGCTGCGCGAGGTGCGAATGTCGCTGTCGTTCCAGCGCGGCGCGGGCACCACCGGCGTGCGGATGTGCGCGGCCAGCGCCGCGATGTCGGCGGCGCTGAGCTGGTCGGCGAAGGCCGGCATCTGCGTGGCGGGTCGGCCTTTGGTGATCACCTGCAGCGTTTCGGCCGGTCGCAGGCGCTCCAGGCTTTCGGGCAGCAGGGCCGGTCCCATGAGGCCGGTGCGCTGTTCACCGTGGCAGGCGGCGCAGTGTTGCTGGTAGAGCGCGGCGGCATTGACCGGGGTCGTTGGCGCGGGCGCGTTCTGCGCGCTGGCCATGTCCACGCCCATCCAGCACAGGCCGGCGACCAGGGCCGTGCGCGCCAGGTCGGCCAGCAGGTCGACCCAGCGTTGGCGGAGAGCGTCACGCATTGGCGGCCTCCTCCTTGAGCAGGATGGTCGTCCTGCGGGGGGACGCGGCGGCCTGTGCAGGCGACAGGCCAATCTCTTCGTCGGTCAGGTAACAGCCCGGGTCTTCGGCCCAGGCGTTGCCGGTCAGCTGCTGTGCGCGGGTGCGCGTGTTGCCGCCGCAGATGGCGAAATGCTGGCACCGGGCGCAGCGGCCTTCGACCGGGCGCGGGCTCGCCTTCAGGCCGGCCATCAGCGGGTCGCTCGTGTCCATCCAGATCTGCGAAAACGGCCGCTCGCACACATTGCCCAGGTTGTGGTGCCACCACATGGTGTCGGGGTGCACCTCACCCAGGTTGTCGATGTTGGCGACGTTGACGCCACTGGCGTTGCCGCCCCAGGCGACCAGGCGCTCGCGCAGAGTGGCTTCCCACTGCGGGAAGCGGCGCGCCACCCACTGGAGCAGGTAGGGGCCGTCGGCGTCGTTGTTGCCGGTCACGTATTCCTCGTCCAGACCTTCGCGGGCGGCCTGCCAGGCGCGGTCGTAGAGCCGGTCCAGCGCCTCGCGGGTGGACTGGAACTGCGCGTCCTTGCCGCGGTGGATGTTGCCGCGGCCGGCGTAGTTCAGGTGTGAGAAATAGAACTTGTTGACCCGCTCGCGGCGCATGAGGTCCAGCAGCGGCGGAAAGTCGTGCGCGTTCACCGCGGTCATGGTGTAGCGCAGGCCGACCTTGACGCCGCGTTCGCGCAGCAGGTGCACGGCCGCCAGGCTGCGGTCAAAGGCGCCTTCGAGCCGGCGGAACTTGTCGTGTGTCTCGCGCAGCCCGTCCAGGCTGATGCCCACGTAGTCGAAGCCCTGGGCCGCGATGCGGTCTGCCATGGGCGCGTCGATCAGCGTGCCGTTGGTCGACAGGCCGGTGTAGAAGCCCATCAGCTTGGCGCGCTGGGCGATATCGAAAATGTCGGGCCGCATCAGCGGTTCGCCGCCCGAGAGAATCAGCACAGGCACGCGGAAGGCCTTGAGGTCGTCCATCACCGTGACCACTTCGCGCCAGTTCAGCTCGCCCGCGTAGTCGTGGTCGGCCGAGAGGGCGTAGCAGTGTTTGCAGGTCAAATTGCAACGGCGGATCAGGTTCCAGATCACGACGGGACCGGAAGGTGCGCCCGAACTGCGGCGACTGGCGGCGGGCCATTGCCCGGTCTGTTCGGCTTGCGCGAGTTCGCGCAGGTACTGGCTGATGCGGAACATGGTGTTTCAGCTTTCGGAAATGCGCAGACCGGTTTTCTTGAGGATCGCGGTCGAATAGAGGATGTCGTGGGCGCGGCAGACCTCGCCCAGCAGGGCTGCGACTTCCTGCGCCTGCTGCTCGACCTCGTCGCGCGAGCGACCGTGCAGCATGGCGAACAGGTTGTAGGGCCAGACCGGTTGTCTTCTCGGGCGGCGGTAGCAGTGACTCACGAAGGGCAGCTTCCCGATCTGCTCGCCGAGTTCGTCGACACGTTCGTCGGCCACGTCCCAGACGCTCATGCCATTGGCGGTAAAGCCCAGGCGGTAGTGGTTGGGCACGGCGCCGATGCGGCGGATCAGCCCCTCTTCGAGCATGGCCTGCAGGCGCTCGCGCACCTGCCCGCCGCTGATGCCCAGCGCAGCGCCAACGGCCTCGTAGGGTCGTTGCACCAGCGGCAGGCCCGACTGTGTGGCGTGGACGATGCGGCGGTCCATCTCGTCAAGCGCCATGGTGGGCTCCAGGCAGAAGCGGCAGGCGCAGCTCGACGAAGAACTCGCGCTCCTTGGGAAAAGCAAACACCGGCAGACCGGTCATCACCTCGATGTCTCCGATCACGCGGTCGATCTGCCCGGCCGCTTCGACCGCGATCACGAACCACATGTTCAGCGTGGTCGCGCCGGGCTGGTCGGGGTGGGCAGATTCGCGGCGGTAGTTGTGGGCGATCTCCTTGAGCGCGCCCAACTGCGCCGCCACGTTGTCAAAACGGTCCTCGGGCACGGCCATCGCGGCCAGCACGAAGCGGCCGCCGGCGCGCTCAATCTGGAACAGCGGGCCGAAGCGCGTGAGGTCGCCGTGCGCCAGCAGGCGCTGCAGGCGGTCGATCAGCATGTCCTCACTGCAGCCCAGGCCAGCGGCCACGTCGGCAAACGGCCGGTCGGAGAGCGGGAAGCCTCCGTGCAGGCGGTCGATCAGGCGCAGGTCATCGGGCGAGGGCATGGCGCACCTCCGGCAAGGGAGCAACGGCGGGGGCCGACGCCCAGCCCCGGAACCGGCGCGCGCCGGTCTGCTTGAAGCGGCGGGTGGAAAACAGCACCTCACGCGGATAGCGGGACAGGCCGGCCACGTGCGTCACACGATCGATCACGGCGGTCACCGCGTCGCGGTGCGTGCCGTGCACCATCGCGTAGAGGTTGAAGGGCCACCCCTCGGCACGCGAACGCCGGTAGGCCAGGGTCACGCCCGTCTGCTCGGCCAATGCCTGTCCGCAGGCATCGACCTGGTCGTTGGGCACGTCGAACACGGTCATGGCGTTGGCATCGAAGCCCAGCTCGTGGTGCCGCACCACGACACCGAAGCGCTTGAGCCGGCCTTGGTCCAGCCAGTCGCCGATGCGCTCCAGCACCCAGATCTGGCCACGGCCGAGTGCGGCGGCCCATGGGGCGAAGGGCTCATCGACCAGCGGGAGTCCGTTCTCGACCAGCCGCGCCAGCGGCCAGAGATCGGTCGGCAGCGGTGCGGTCGGCACCGGCAAGGACCGGCGCATGGGAGCCTGCGCCGTCTCGCCGCGCAGGTCAAAGCCCAGGTCGATGCGGTAGGGCCGCAGCATGCGCAGCTGCAATGCCGGCAGACCAGTCGCACACTCCAGGCCCGCGACGCCGGCTTCCACCGCCTGGCGGTTGGCACCGGTCATCACGAACCAGAGGTTGTGGTGGTGTTCGCGCAGGTAGTTGTGGTTGACGCCCGGGTGGGCCGAGACCGTGTCGGCCACCGCATCGATGCGGTGCGCGGGCACAGCCATGGCAGCCAGCACCGCGTCGCCTCCCGACCCGTGGGCGAACACGCCACCGATGCGGCTGAGGCGGCCGTCTTCCTGCGCCATGCGCAGGGTGTCGAGCACCGTCGCCCGGTCCAGACCGGCTTCCCGGGCGAGCACACCGAAGGCATCGGCGCACAGTGGAAACCCGTGCTGCCATTCGTTAAGCACACGAAAGCGTGCATCCGTCGGGGCATTCATGTTCAGAACCCCATGCGCGCTGCGCGCGACGTGAAGAAGATGCCGCTGGGCGCGGGCACCTCAAGCTGCGCCAGGCGGCGAAAGCCTGCGGTGTCGAACACGCTCACCCGGTCGTCGTCCCGGCTGCTGATCCACACGGCGTCACCGCGTGGCGTGAATTCCATGTGCAGCACGGCCTTGCCCGGCTCGATGGTCTGCACGATCTGCTGGCGCTGGGTGTCGATGACCTGCACGCGGTGGTAATCGGGCACCGCGAAGTTGACCCAGACCTGGCGGCCATCGGGCCGCGCCATCACGAACACCGGCTGACCGGCGACCGGGATGCGGCCCACTTCCTGCCAGTTGTCGGTATCTACCACCAGCACCTCGTGGCGGCCGATGGCGGGCAGGTAGGCACGGCGCCCGGCCACGGCCCAGCCGCGCAGGTGCGGCATCTTGTAGACCGGCAGCGGCTCCTGGCCCTTGCCGTAGCCTCCGAGGATGCGGCGCACGCCAGGGTTGTCGGCCCAGAGGTCGAGCATCGCCAGACCGTCCTCACCGAACAGGCCGGCAATGTAGTGGCGGCCATCGGGGGTCACCAGCGCGTCGTAGGGCTGTCGACCGATGCCGTTGAATTTCTGTGTGAGAGGCTTTTTCGGGTCCGAGCAGTCGGTGACCCAGATCGCGTCGGCGTCGAACAGGCTGTAGGCGAAACGGCGGCCCGGCAGGTCGACCAGGCCCACCACGCGGGAGAGCTTGCCGGGCGTGCCCAACGGGTCGTACAGAGCCGGGATGTCGGCCACGATTTCAAGCGTGCGCGCGTCGAACACCTTCACGCCACCGGGCGTGTAGTTCTGCGCCGCGACCAGCGTGCCGTCGTCGCTGATGGCACCACCGATCGAGTTGCCAGCCTGCATCACGCGACGGGTGATGCGCTGGGTCAGCAGGTCGACCATCGTCAGGCCGCCATCGCGGGCGAACACATAGGCGAAACGCCCGTCGCGCGAGAACACGACCGAGGCGTGCGAGAGATCGCCCAGCCCGGGCACCTCGCCGATCAGGCTGCGGCTGGACGTGTCGACCAGATAGAGCGTGCCGTTGGCGCGGCCAATGACCACCCCCAGGTCGCCGGTGCCGCGCAGCGTGGGCGCGGCACAACCGGTGAGGCCGCCAAGGGCGGCGACAGAAGACAGGGTGGCCGCAGCGGCCAGCCATTCACGGCGCTTCATGGTGCTTTCACCACTTCTTCAGGAAAGCCCTGCTGGAGGCGTTGCGCGATCCAGCGTGCTTCGAGCTCGCTGAGCATCGCCTTCCAGGGCGGCATGGGGGTGCCCGGCCGGCCGTGAAAGATCACGGCGGCCAGGCTGTCGAGAGGGAATTCGGCCAAGGCCTCGCGGGTGAGCGCGGGGCCGAGGCCGCCGGTCAGGCGCATGCCGTGGCACGAGCCGCAGTCCTGCCGCACCATGCGCACCAGCTCGCGCGAGCGGGCGGTATCCGGTGCAGCGGGCGCCTGCGCCAGAGCCAGCAAAGGCCCGAGCAGCAACGGCAGAAGAACAGCGGTGCGCACAGGCATGTCCACCGGATCAAGACTTCAGGATGGCCTCAATGGCTTCCTTGAGATCAGGATCGCTGATCTTGTCGGGACCATTGGGCGACATGGGCACCGGTCCGTACACGCCCGAGCCGCCCTTGCGCACCTTGTCGAACAGCTGCGCAGAGGCGTCCTTGCCCTTGTACTTGGCGGCGATGTCCTTGAACGCCGGACCGACTACCTTCTTGTCCTTGGCATGGCAGGCCATGCACCCGGCCTTGTTCAGCACCGCGTCCGCATCCGCGAACGCCGCGCCGGAAGACAGCGCAAAAGCAGCGAGTGACACAGCAGAAAAAACAGCTTTCATGAATTTCTCCAGAAGAAAGAAGGAACACAACGAAGACGAAGTGAACTCAACCCAAGGGCCCCGTGGAACCGGCTTCGCTGGGCCACCAGGGCCGTCCCCCCTACGGGGGGAAGCCGCGAAGCGGCGCAGGGGGGAGATCAATACACATCGTGCTGGGTGTTGTTCACGTTGAAGTGCCCCGTCGGCGTGATCAGGCGCGGGTCCTTGATCACGGCCTTGAGCTTGAGCGTCTTGTCGTCGACGACGACCAGCGCGCTCTGCTTGTTCTTGGCACTCCAGACCGAGAACCAGACTTCGTCACCGGCTTTGTTGAACTCGGGCTGCACCACGCGCTTGGCACCGTCGTCCTTGAGGTCGGCCCATTCGGCGATCGGCAGCACGGTGTAGCCCTTGTCCAGGTGCTTGATGTCGTAGACGGCCACCGATTGCGAGAGCTTCGGATCGGGGTTGAGCGGCGTGTCCGAGTACAGGTGGGTGGACTTCGGGTGGCTCTTGATGAAGAGCGCGCCGCCACCCTGGCCCTTGAGGGTCTGCACGACCTTCCAGGCTTCCTTCGGGTGACGCTTGGGATCGGTACCGATCAGGGAGATGGTCTCGTCGCCCAGGTGGCCGGTGGACCACACGGGGCCGAACTGCGGGTGCACGAAGTTGGCGCCGCGGCCCGGGTGGGGGATCTTGCCCACGTCGATCAGCTTGGCCAGCTTGCCTTCCTTGAGGTCCACCGCGGCAATCTTGTTGCTGTTGTTGGCGGCCACCATGAAATAGCGGTGCGAGGAGTCCAGGCCGCCGTCGTGCAGGAAGCGCGCGGTACCGATCTCGGTAATCTTCAGCGCGTCGATGTTCGAGTAGTCGACCAGCAGGGTCTTGCCGGTTTCTTTCACGTTGACCACGAACTCGGGCTTGAAGTGGTTGGCCACGATCGAGGCGACGCGCGGCTCGGGGTGGTATTCCTGCTTGTCGACGGTCACACCGCGGGTCGCCACGATCTTCAGCGGCTCCAGCGTGTCGCCGTTCATGATCACGAACTGCGGCGGCCAGTAGGTGCCGGCGATCGCGTACTTGTCTTCAAAGCCCTTGTACTTGCTGGTTTCCACCGAGCGGGCTTCCAGACCGGTGCGGATCTCGGCCACGTTGTCGGGCTTTTCCATCCACAGGTCGATCATGTTGACCTTGGCGTCGCGGCCGATCACGAACAGGTAGCGGCCCGACGCCGAGGTGCGCGAGATGTGCACCGCGTAGCCGGTCTTGACGATGTTGATGATCTGCTTCGTGTCACCGTCGATCAGCGCCACTTCACCGGTGTCGCGCAGCGTGGTCGAGAAGATGTTGGCGATGTTGTAGTTGTTCATCTTCTTCGTCGGACGCTTCTCCGGCGGAACGATGACCTTCCACGTCTTCTTCATGTCTTCCAGGCTGTATTCCGGCGGCGTGGGAGCGTCGTGCTGGATGTAGCGGGCCATCAGGTCCACTTCTTTTTCATTGAGTTCGCCGCTGGTCTGCCAGTTGGGCATGCCGGCCGGCGAGCCGTAGGCGATGAACACCTTGAGGTAGTCGGTGCCCTTGCCCACGGTGATGTCCGGGGTCAGCGGCTTGCCGGTCGCGCCCTTGCGCAGCACGCCGTGGCAGCCCGCGCAGCGTTCGAAATAGATCTTGCGGGCGGTGTCGAACTCGGCCTGCGTCATCGGCGGCGCCTTGGGATTGGTCGCCTGGTACATCGGCTCGGTGGCCAGGGGCGATCCGCCAGCCTGGTAGTTGGCCTCGGCCGGGCTGACCTTCTTGTCGGCCGCCGTCTGCGCAAACGCGCCAGCGCCAACCAGGGCCGCCATCGCCAGCATCGTCAGGCGAATCGTGGTGCGGGATTTCATGGTGTTCTCTCTCCGTCGTGGATCAGCGTTTGAAGTGGCCGTCCCTGGGAGGACCCGTGGCCCGTCCGCCCGGCGGCTGTCCATGGCCGTGCGCACGGGAACCATGGTCGGCACAGCGGCGCAGCCTGTCCTTGAACTGGTTCAAGGACGGCCCTTCGTGGCTTCCCAACAATGGGCACCAACCACACAGACGGCCCGGCGTACCTGCCGGGCCGCCGCCCCATGACGACGGAGCACTGCATGAACCTGGTCAACCTGCTCACCCCCGCCCGGCCTGTCCCCGCCGATGGCGCCCTGGTCCCCCCGGGCACGGTCACCCTGGTCGGTGCCGGTCCCGGAGACCCCGAACTGCTGACGGTCAAGGCGGTGAAGGCACTGCAGGCGGCGCGGCTGGTGCTGTACGACCACCTGGTCAGCCCGGCGGTACTGGACCATCTGAGCCCCGACGCCGAGCGCATCTACGTCGGCAAGGAGTCCTCGCGCCACACCCTGCCGCAGGCCTCGATCATCGAACTCATGGTGCGGCTGGCCCGCAGCGGCCGCTCGCTGTTGCGGCTCAAGGGCGGCGACGGCTACATCTTCGGTCGCGGCGGCGAGGAAGCGCAGGCACTGGCCGCCGAGGGCATCCCGTTCACCGTGGTGCCCGGTCTGACAGCGGCGCAGGGTGCTGCCGCCTCGGTCGGCATCCCGCTGACCCACCGCGACCACGCCTGCTCACTGGTCCTGGCGACCGGCCACTTGCGCGACGGCCAGGGACTGGACATGGACTGGGCGATGCTGGCCCGCGCGCGCCAGACCGTGGTGCTCTACATGGGCGTGAACAACCTGCCCGAGATCTGTCGCCAGCTGCAGGCCCACGGCCTGCCCGGGCACACGCCGGCCGCGCTGGTCGAAAAAGCCACGCTGCCCGACGAACGCTGCATCACCGGCACGGTGGCCGAGCTGCCCGCGCTGGCGCTGCGTCACCAGGTGCGCCCACCTGCGCTGATCATGATCGGCGGAGTGGTGTCGGTGCGGGCCCAGCTGGTGCAGGCTGCGCCGGCGGTCGGGGCCGACGCGCCCGCGGCGTTCCATGCCGCGGCCTGATAACAGAAAGAACGCCCGACCCGGGGCCAGACGGCGCCCGGTTTGCTACGCTGGCAGGCTCCACCCACGCCCGCCCACGCCATGCCGACCACACCCCTGACCCTGATCTCTTCGATGGCCACCAAGGCCCTGCTGGCCGATCTGGTGGCCGAGTACGCGAAGCAACATCGGGAGGTCGCGGTGACCGTGACCTCGGTCGGCGGCGTCGACGCCGCCAAGCGCGTGCAGGCCGGCGAAGCCTTCGACATCGTGGCCTTGGCTTCGGACGCGATCGAAAAGCTCGCCGCCAACGGTCATGTGCAGGAAGCAACCCGGGTCGACATGGTGCGTTCGGCCGTCGCCGTCGCGATTCCGGCCGGCACGCCGCGCCCCGACATCTCGACAGAAGCCGCCCTCCAGGTTGCCGTGCTCGCCGCGCCGACCCTGGGCTATTCGACCGGACCCAGCGGCGTTCAGCTGGCCAAGCTCTTTGAACGCTGGGGCATCGCCGAACAGATCGCCCCGCGCATCGTCACCCCGCCGCCGGGCGTGTCGGTTGGTTCGCTGGTCGCCAAGGGTGAGGTCGCGCTGGGCTTCCAGCAGTTGAGCGAGATGATGGGCGTGGCGGACATCGAAGTGATCGGCGGCCTGCCCGAGGCGGTTCAGATCGTCACCACCTTCTCGGCCGCGTGCGCCAGCGTGAGCGCGCAGCCCGAAGCCGTGCAGGCTTTCCTGCAGTTCCTCGCCAGCCCGGACACCGCCGACCTCAAGCGCCGCCACGGCATGGAAGGTGTCTGAGCCTCCACGTTCCGCCGCTGCACTCAGGGCGTTGCGGCGACCCGCTGCTTGATGGCCCAGTAGGCCAGACCCATCGCCGTGTCGGCCGCGGCGCTGCCCACCGATTCGGGAACCTTGGGGTACCGGCCGCCGTAGTTGACGATCACGACCACGTCGTCGGACCGCCACAGGCCCTCGGCCGCGATCGCGTTGTAGGTTTCCTGGAACGCGGTGAGCCAGCCCGAGGACATGCTGGTGTTGCTGGTGAACCAGATGAACGGCCGGCCGCGCACATGCGTCTCGCGGATCGCGCGGCGGAACATGTCACCGAACGGTCCGCTGGCGCACAGGTTCACCGGGCATTCGACAAAGGTGCCTTCGCTGCTGCGGAAGGCCAGGATCGCGGCCGGGTTGGCGTACAGGTACAAGCTGCTGCCCGCGTCGAAGTTCTGCGGCTGCCAGCCGGTGTAGACGTCGTGGTAGCGCTGGGTGGCCGGCGCCGAGGAGTCGGTGTAGATCGCTTCCGCCTGCGCGATGGTGCGGCCGTTCCACTGGCTGGGCTGGTTGGTGTAGAACGCGATCGCCTCGGGGTTGAGCAGGATGTCGGGGTACAGGCGCTGGATGTTGGTGAACGCCTCCAGGGGCAGCCACGCACTGCCTGGCGACGGCACCGGGTATTCGGTGATCAGCTTGCGGGTGTTCAGCTTGCGAATCAGGCTGGCGCTCTCGGGATCGGTGATGCCTGCGTTGTTGCCCCAGATGCCATGCGCGTTCTGGCGCACATAGCTCCACTGCGCATCAAATGCCGCGTTGGTGGCCAGGTCGTTGTTTCCGGTCAGCGGAATAAACACGCGAGGGCGGTTCGGACCGACCACACCGCAGGGCGGCGAGCCGCAGGCGGCGGTCATCACGTAGTAGCCGATGCCTTCGTACTGGTGGGTCGCACCCAGATTGGCTTGCACCGACTGGCTCTCTTCGGCGCTCGCCGTGTAGAAGTGCACACCCTTGCCCTTCAGGTAGAAGCGGTACAGCGGGGTGAAGCCGGCAGCCGGTGTCAGGCTGGCGTAGTAGGCGATGCCCTCGTAGCGGTACTGGGGCAGGCTGGCCTGCACCGTGTTCTTTTCTTCTTCGCTGATGGTGTAGAAGTGGACGCCGGTCTGGGAATTGAAGAAGCGGTACACCGGGCTCACGCCGGCCGAGGGCACGCTGGCGGCAAAAAACGCTTCGCCTTCCGGCTCCATGTAGGTCGCGGTGCGGTAGACCTGCTCGCGCTCGTCCACGCTGGAGGTGTAGAAGTGCACGCCGGCGCCGGTGTTGTAAAACCGGAAAACCGCCACGCGTTCGGCGTCGGCCACCTTGGGTGTCACCGCCACGGTCTGCAGCGACTTGGTCTGTGCGTCGGTGGTCTGCGCGCCACCACCACATCCGGCCAGCCAGACCGCCGAAACCACCGCTACCCAGGCACAACGCCGTGACATCCAACCCATGTTCAATCCCCCGGACACCATGTCCAAATCGTGTGCAAAGAGTGGATTGGACCCGATGCGGCGGGGGTGGTGAGCCGCAAGAGCCTTTGAGGCTGACAGGCGGCGTGCTGCGCCCGACCGGCCGCACGGTTCGTGCACGATGGCACGCTTATTGCCAAGTGTTTTTCATGCCATTCCCGACACACCGATGAAATCGGCCTTCAGCTTCCTCATCGCCGCCAAGCGCGGAGAAATCGCCGGGCTGGAACAGCTCGCGCTGACCAGTGCCCTGGTCAACGCCACCGGTCGCCTGATTCACGCGCTGCAGCGCGAGCGTGGACTGTCCAACCTCTATCTGGCCTCGCAGGGCCAGCGCTGGGCCGATGAACGCCTGGCACAGACTACGCATTGCGACGCGCTGCAGGCCGAGGTGCGGGCCGCCTTCGACTCGCTGGACACAGACTCTGCCCGCGCCGGCCACGGCACGCGCCTGTTCGGCCGCATTGCCTATGTGTTGCAGGGCCTGGACGCACTGCCGGTGCTGCGCCAGCGGGTGCAGACCCGCCAGTGGAACGCCGCGCGGGCCACCGACGGCTACATCCGCCTGATCCAGGGCCTGCTGGCGGTGGTGTTCGAGGCGGCCGACAGCGCCTCCGACCCCGGCATCTCGCGCCGCCTGGTCGCCCTCTTCAACTTCATGCAGGGCAAGGAGTTCGCCGGCCAGGAGCGCGCCACCGGCTCCGCGCTGTTCGCCTCCGGCACGGCGGGGCCAGACGGGCAACAGCGGCTGCTGCACCTGATCGATTCGCAGGAACGCTGCCTGCAAGTGTTCGCCGATTTCGCCAGCGAGCCGCTGCGCGAGGCCTGGAAGGCGGTGCAGCGCCATGACACCCTGGCTTCGCTGGAGCGGCTGCGCCGCATCCTCGCGACCTCCCTGCCGGGCGGCCCGCTGGACACCGCCCTGAGCCAGGTCTGGTTCGACGCCTGCACCGCGCACATGGACGCCATGAAGACGGTCGAAGACGCGCTGGCCGCCGAGCTGGAGGCCCTTTGCCGCGATCGCCTGCAAGCAGCGCAGCACGAACTGGAGAGCCTGCGTCAATGGGAAGAAGCCGGCCCGGCGCTGCCAGGCAGCAGCGACTTCTTCGGCGACAGCCAGGCGGCGCCGACACCCCCGGTGCAGGGCTATGGGCCGCAGGTCGACCGCTCGATCCTGGAACTCGTGCACGAACAGGGCCAGCGGCTGCAGCAGATGGGCGACGAGCTGGACACGGTGCGCGCGAGTCTGAACGAGCGCAAGCTGGTCGAACGCGCCAAGGGACTGCTGATGGCACACCGCCAGTTCAGCGAACACGAAGCGCATGCCGCCCTGCGCCAGATGGCGATGAACCAGAACCGGCGCCTGGTGGACGTGGCGCAGGCCGTGCTGGCCATGGCCGAGATCCTGCCGTCCGGCAAGCGCTGACAGCTCTGGGGCGGTGCACAAATAGCGTGCCCCGCCCGGTCTGCGCACCAGATTGATGCTCTGCCACCGGAGCGATCGCCGCCCGGGCCGGCAAGGCCATCTCTTTCAAATCAAGCACTTACGCGTGCACTGCCGCCAGTATGGGTACAAACCCTCGGCCTGGCACGGTCCCTGCATCAGGTGACGCAACGGGACGTGCCAACGGCGGCACACCATCCCGACCGTCTTTCAAGACACACAGGACAACGGCGTCCATTTCTCGACCCCCGCAACGGGGTCCCGAAATGGACGCCGTTTTTGTTTTCCGGATTTGCTTTTTCAGTTTTTTCTTCTAAGGAGTTGAGCATGACCGACCACCGCGCCACGACATCCGAGACCGCCGCCCCCGCCGCTGACAGCTCGCGCCGCGACTTCATCAAGAAGGGCGCGGCCGCTGCGACCTTCTTCTCGACCCTGGGCCACAGCGGCGTCTGGGCGGCCGGCTCCGACGCCCCCGAAAAGGCCGAGGTCAAGATCGGCTTCATCCCGCTGACGGATTGCGCCAGCGTGGTGATGGCGGCCGAACTGGGCATCGACAAGAAGTACGGCGTGAAGATCGTGCCCAGCAAGGAAGCGAGCTGGCCCGGCGTGCGCGACAAACTGGTCAACGGCGAACTGGACTTCGCCCATGTGCTGTACGGCCTGATCTACGGCGTGCAGATGGGCATCGGCGGCCCCAAGAAAGACATGGCCGTGCTGATGAACCTCAACCGCAACGGCCAGGCCATCACGCTCTCGAAGAAGCTGGCCGACAAGGGCGCGGTGGACGGCGCCAGCCTGGCCAAGCTGATGGCCGCCGAGAAGCGCGAATACACCTTCGCCCAGACTTTCCCCACCGGCACGCACGCCATGTGGCTCTACTACTGGATGGCGGCCAACGGCATCAACCCGATGCAGGACGCCAAGGTCATCACCGTGCCGCCACCGCAGATGGTGGCCAACATGCGCGTGGGCAACATGGACGGCTACTGCGTCGGCGAACCCTGGAACCACCGCGCCATCCTCGACGGCATCGGCATCACCGCCACCACCACGCAGGACATCTGGAAAGACCACCCCGAGAAGGTGCTGGGCACCACGGCCGAGTTCTGCCAGAAGTACCCCAACACGGCGCGCGCCGTGACGGCAGCCATCCTGGAAGCCGGCAAGTGGATCGACAGCGGGCTGTCCAACAAGAACAAGATGGCCGAGACGATTGCCTCGCGGTCGTACGTCAACACCGGCGTCGACGCGATCAACCAGCGCATCCTGGGCCGCTACCAGAACGGCCTGGGCAAGACCTGGGACGACCCGAACTTCATGAAGTTCTTCGACGGCGGCGCGGTGAACTTCCCCTACCTGTCGGACGGCATGTGGTTCCTCACGCAGCACAAGCGCTGGGGCCTGCTCAAGGACCACCCGGACTACCTCGCCGTGGCCAAGGCGGTCAACCGCATCGACATCTACAAGCAGGCCGCCACCGCCTCGGGCACGCCGCTGCCGCCGTCCGAAATGCGCAGCAGCAAGCTGATGGACGGTGTGGTCTGGGACGGCAAGGACCCGAAGAAGTACGCCGACTCGTTCAAGGTCAAGGCCTGATTCCCGCCAAGGAGAACCACCATGGTTGCCGCTGTTTTTCACTCACCGCTGGAGGCGTCCACCGTGCCGACCGCCAGCGCCGCACCGACCTCACCCGCCAAGCCCATGACCCAGCCCGTCACCGCTGCCGAGACGGCCGCTCCAGCACCGAAGAAACCGGCGCGCGACTGGCGCGGCTTCTGGATGGCGGTGCTGCCGCCCATCCTCGGTCTGGCGCTGCTGGTGCTGGTCTGGCAGGGCATCGCGTCGACCTCCAACAGCGGCATTCCCAAGCCGGCCGAAACCTGGGCGCAAGCGGTCAAGGTGTTCTCCGACCCGTTCTACAGCAACGGCCCGAACGACCAGGGCATCGGCTGGAACATCCTGTCCTCGCTCAAGCGGGTGGCGGTCGGCTTCGGCCTGGCTGCGCTGGTCGGCATTCCGGCGGGCTTTGCGATTGGCCGCTCGGTGTTCCTCTCGCGCATGTTCAACCCGCTGATCAGCCTGCTGCGCCCGGTGTCGCCGCTGGCCTGGCTGCCGATCGGCCTGCTGGTGTTCAAGGGCGCCAACCCGGCCGCCATCTGGACCATCTTCATCTGCTCGATCTGGCCCATGGTCATCAACACCGCGGTGGGCGTGCAGCGCGTGCCGCAGGACTACATGAACGTGGCCCGCGTGCTCAACCTCAGCGAATGGAAGATCTTCACCAAGATCCTGTTCCCCGCCGTGCTGCCCTACCTGCTGACCGGCGTGCGACTGGCCGTCGGCACCGCCTGGCTGGTGATCGTGGCGGCCGAAATGCTGACGGGCGGCGTGGGCATCGGCTTCTGGGTCTGGGACGAGTGGAACAACCTCAACGTCTCGTCGATCATCATCGCCATCTTCGTGATCGGCATCGTCGGCCTGCTGCTGGAGTTCGCGCTCATCAAGCTGGCGTCCCTGTTTACCTATGAAGAGGTGAAGGCATGAACACGAAGTACATCGACATCCAGAACGTCGACCAGACCTTCAAGACCAAGAAGGGCCTCTTCCCGGCGCTCAGGGACATCCACCTCAGCGTCGCCAAGGGCGAGTTCGTCGCCCTCATCGGCCACTCGGGCTGCGGCAAGTCCACGCTGCTGAACCTGATCGCCGGCCTGACCACGCCCACCAGCGGCGTGCTGCTGTGCGCCGACAAGGAAATCGCCGGCCCCGGCCCCGAGCGCGGCGTGGTGTTCCAGAACCATTCTCTGCTGCCCTGGCTGACCTGCTTCGAGAACATCTACCTCGCCGTCGAACGGGTGTTTGGCGCCACAGAAAACAAGGCGCAACTGAAAGCACGCACCGAGGCCGCGCTGGCCCTGGTGGGCCTGAGCGCCGCCGCGCAGAAGCGCCCCGGCGAAATCTCTGGCGGCATGAAGCAGCGCGTGGGCATCGCCCGGGCCCTGTCGATGGAACCCAAGGTGCTGCTGATGGACGAACCCTTCGGCGCACTCGACGCCCTGACCCGCGCCAAGCTGCAGGACGAGCTGCTGGAGATCGTCGCCAAGACCCACGCCACCGTGGTCATGGTCACGCACGACGTGGACGAGGCCGTGCTGCTGTCCGACAAGATCGTGATGATGACCAACGGCCCGGCCGCCACCATCGGTGAAGTGCTGAGCGTCGAGCTGCCGCGCCCGCGCAACCGCGTGGCCCTGGCCGACGACCCGCAGTACCAGCAGTACCGCAAGGCCGTGATCGATTTCCTCTACACGCGCCAGTCGCATGTGGAAAAAGTCGCCTGAGGAGGCTGCCATGGACATGCGCGCGAACCCCAAGGCAAAGATGAAGCTGGTGATGGTCGGCAACGGCATGGCCGGTGTGCGCACGCTCGAAGAGCTGCTCAAGATCGCTCCGGACCTTTACGAAGTCACCGTGTTCGGCGCCGAGCCGTACCCGAACTACAACCGCATCCTGCTGTCGCCGGTGCTCGCGGGTGAGCAGACGCTAGACGAGATCGTGCTCAACGACTGGTCCTGGTACACCGACCACTGCATCACTCTGCACGCCGGTCACAAGGTGACCGAGGTGGACCGCGTCAAACGCATCGTGCATTCGGTCGGTCCGAATGGCGAGCAGATCTCGGCCGGGTACGACCGCCTGATCATGGCCACCGGCTCCAACCCCTTCATCCTGCCGATCCCCGGCAAGGACCTGCAGGGCGTGCTGGCCTACCGCGACATCGCAGACACCCAGGCCATGATCGACGCGGCCACCCAGTACAAGCATGCCGTTGTCATCGGCGGCGGCCTGCTCGGCCTGGAAGCGGCCAACGGCCTGATGAAGCGCGGCATGACCGTCAGCGTGGTGCACGTCGCGCCCTGGCTGATGGAACGCCAGCTCGACGACGTGGCGGGCAAGCTGCTGCAGAAGTCGCTGGAAGAGCGCGGCATGCAGTTCCTGATCGGCGCGCAGACGCAGGAGCTGGTGGGCGACGAGGATGGAAGGGTCAAGGCGATCCGCTTCAAGGACGGCAACGAGGTACCGGCCGATCTGGTGGTGATGGCCGTGGGCATCCGGCCCAACACCGCGCTGGCCGAGAGCATGCGTCTGCATGTGAACAAGGGCATCGTGGTCAGCGACACGCTGCAGACGGTGACCGATGCGCGCATTTACGCGGTGGGCGAATGCGCGGCGCACCGCGGCATTGCGTATGGCCTGGTGGCGCCGCTGTTCGAGCAGGGCAAGGTACTCGCGACGCACCTGGCCGAGTTCGGCATCGGCCGCTACACCGGATCGCTCACCTCGACCAAGCTCAAGGTGACAGGCATCGACCTGTTCTCCTGCGGAAACTTCACCGGTGGCGAAGGCACGGAAGAGATCGTCATGAGCGACCCTGTCGGCGGCGTCTACAAGAAGCTGGTCGTCCAGGACGACAGGCTGGTCGGCGCCTGCCTGTACGGCGATACGGTGGACGGCAGCTGGTACTTCAAGCTGCTGCGCGAAGGCCGCACCGTCAGCGACATCCGCGACAAGCTGATGTTCGGCGAATCGAACATCGGCGACGTGGGCCACCAGGGCCACAACAAGGCCGCCGCGATGAAAGACAGCGACGAGGTCTGCGGCTGCAACGGCGTGACCAAGGGCGCGATCTGCAAGGCCATCAAGGACAAAGGCCTGTTCACGCTGGACGAGGTGAAGAAGCACACCAAGGCCAGCGCGAGCTGCGGCTCCTGCACCGGTCTGGTCGAGCAGATCCTGATGTTCACGGCCGGTGGCGACTACTCGGCCACTCCCAAGAAAAAGGCCATCTGCGGCTGCACCGACCACAGCCACCAGGACGTGCGAGACGCGATCCGCAACGACAAACTGCTGACCATCGTCGACACCTTCAGCGCCCTGGGCTGGAAGACGCCCAACGGCTGCGCCACCTGCCGCCCGGCCATCAACTACTACCTGATCAGCACCTGGCCCAAGCAGGCCAAGGACGATCCGCAAAGCCGTTACATCAACGAGCGCTCGCACGCCAACATCCAGAAGGACGGCACCTACAGCGTGATCCCGCGCATGTGGGGCGGCGAGACCACGGCCGACGAGCTGCGCCGCATCGCCGACGCGGTGGACAAGTACAAGATTCCGACCGTCAAGGTCACCGGCGGCCAGCGCATCGACCTGCTGGGCGTGAAGAAGGAAGACCTGGTCAACGTCTGGAAAGACATTGGCATGCCTAGCGGCCATGCCTACGCCAAGGCGCTGCGCACGGTGAAAACCTGCGTGGGCAGCGAGTGGTGCCGCATGGGCACGCAGGACTCGACCCAGATGGGCAAGGACCTGGAAAAAGCCATGTGGCGCATGTACGCGCCGCACAAGGTCAAGTTCGCCGTTTCGGGCTGCCCGCGCAACTGCGCCGAGGCCGGCATCAAGGATGTGGGCGTGATCGGCGTCGACTCGGGCTGGGAGATGTACATCGCCGGCAACGGCGGCATCAAGACCGAGGTGGCGCACTTCCTGGTGAAGGTGAAGACGGCCGAGGAGGTGATGGAGTACACCGGCGCCTTCTGCGAGCTGTACCGCCAGGAAGGCTGGTACCTGGAGCGCACGGTGCATTACGTCAACCGCGTGGGCCTGGACTACATCAAGAAGCGCATCCTGGACGACGCGGCCGGCCGCAAGGCGCTGTGGGAACAGCTGCAGTTCGCGCTCGACGGCGAGCCCGATCCGTGGTTCGACTTCCAGGAAGCGGCCGTCGACACACGCCAGTTCGAACCCGTGGCCCTGGTCAAGGCCTGAGCCCCGTTCCGATCATCGAGAGAGCCATGAACATGAGCCAATGGAGCCCCATCTGCCAGGTGGAAGAAATCCCCGTGCTGGGTTCGCGCCGCGTGGCGCGTGAACAGGGTCTGGACGTCGCGATCTTCCGCAACGACAAGGACGAGGTGTTTGCGCTGCTCGACCGTTGCCCGCACAAGGGCGGTCCGCTGTCGCAAGGCATCGTGTTCGGCACGCACGTCGCCTGCCCGCTGCACAACTGGACCATTGGTCTGTGTGACGGCCAGGCCTCGGCACCCGACGAAGGCTGCACGCCCAAGTTCAGTGTGAAGGTGGAGAACGGCCAGGTGTTCCTGGATGCGCACGAACTGGCGACGCACGGGACCGATCTGGTCCGACCGATCGCCGGTCCCGTGCGCCGCGCTGCGAAAGTCTGAACGCCATGACCGAAACACGCTCCACCTGCCCGTACTGCGGTGTGGGATGTGGCGTCATCATCGAAAGCGATGGCCCGCAGATCACCGGTGTGCGCGGCGATCCGGACCATCCGGCCAACTTCGGCAAACTCTGCACCAAGGGCAGCACGCTGCACCTGACGGCCACGCCCGCCATCACGCGCCAGACCCGGCTGCTGCAGCCCATGCAGCGACTGCAGCGCGGCCAGGCGCCGGTGGCCATCGGCTGGGATGCGGCACTGGACAAGGTTGCCAGCACCTTCGGCCGCATCGTGCGCGACCACGGCCCCGACGCCGTGGGCCTGTACCTCAGCGGCCAGTTGCTGACCGAGGACTATTACGTCTTCAACAAGCTGGCCAAGGGCCTGATCGGCACCAACAATGTCGACACCAACTCGCGCCTGTGCATGAGCAGCGCGGTCGCGGGCTACAAGGCCACGCTGGGCGCCGACGCACCGCCCGCCTGCTACGAGGACGTGGACCATGCACAGTGCCTGTTCATCGTCGGCAGCAACGCGGCCTACGCCCACCCCATCCTGTTCCGTCGCATCGAAGCCGCGAAGCAGAAGAACCCGGGCATGAAAGTGATCGTGGCCGACCCGCGCCGCACCGACACCGCCGAACTGGCCGACCTCTACCTGCCGCTGCAGCCGGGCACCGACGTGATGCTGTTCCACGGCCTGCTGCACACCGTGTTGTGGGAAGGCTGGATCGACAACGCCTACATCTCTGCGCACACCAGTGGCTTCGACGACCTCAAGACGCTGGTGCGCGAATGCACGCCCGACGTGGTTGCGCAGACCTGCGGCCTGCCAAAGGAAGACCTGTTCAAGGCCGCACAGTGGTTTGCGACAGGAGCAAGCAGCGACCCGAAGGTTCGCGCCGCCACCCTCAGCCTCTACTGCCAGGGCCTGAACCAGAGCAGCAGCGGCACCGCCAAAAACGCCACCCTCATCAACCTGCACTTGGCCACCGGCCAGATCGGCAAGCCCGGCGCCGGCCCCTTCAGCCTGACCGGCCAGCCCAACGCCATGGGCGGGCGCGAAGTCGGCGGCCTGGCCAACCTGCTGAGCGCACACCGCGACCTGGCCAACCCGCAGCACCGGGCCGAAGTGGCCGCGCTCTGGGGCGTGGCTGACGTCCCCGCAAAACCCGGGAAGACTGCAGTGGAGATGTTCCAGGCCGCGGCCGACGGCGAGATCAAGGCGCTGTGGATCGCTTGCACCAACCCGGCCCAGTCCATGCCCGACCAGGCCACCGTGCGCCGCGCACTGGAGCGCGCCGAATTCGTGGTGGTGCAGGAAGCGTTTTCTACCGCCGCGACCTGCGACTTCGCCGACCTGCTGCTGCCCGCCACCACCTGGGGCGAAAAGGACGGCACCGTCACCAACAGCGAACGCCGCATCAGCCGCGTGCGCGCGGCCGTGCCGCCCGCCGGTGAGGCGCGGCACGACTGGCGCATCGCGGTCGACGTGGCGCAGCGCCTCGAGGTGCAACTGCGTCAAGGGCACGCGACGCTGTTCCCTTACGCGTCGCCGGAAGCCATCTGGAACGAACACCGCGCATCGACCCGCGGTCGCGACCTCGACATCACGGGCCTGTCGTACGACATGCTGGAGAACCAGGGCCCGCAACAATGGCCGCTGCGCGTGGGCGACAAGACAGGCAGACGGCGTCTCTACGCCGACGGTGTGTTCCCCACCATCGATGGCAAGGCCCGCTTCGCCGCCCTGCCCTACCGGCCGACCGCCGAGCCGCGCGAATCACGCTTCCCGTTCTCGCTGACCACCGGCCGCCTGCGCGACCACTGGCATGGCATGACGCGCACAGGCACACTCGGCCGGCTGTTCGGTCATGTGGCCGAGCCGTCGGTGCAGATGAACCCGCAGGACATGGAGCGCCGCGGTCTGAAGGACGGCGAGCTGGTGCACGTGACCAGCAAACGCGGCGCCATCGTGCTGCCGGTGCAAGGCTCGCGCACGGTCCACACCACACAGGCCTTCATCGCCATGCACTGGGGCCCCGAATACCTGAGCGGCCGCAGCAGCCAGGGTGAGCCGCTGGCGGGTGTCAACGCCCTCACCACGTCCGCCTTCTGCCCCATCTCCAAACAGCCCGAGCTCAAGCACGCGGCCGTGAAGATCCTCAAGGCTGAACTGCCCTGGTCCCTGCTGGGCGTGGCCTGGCTGCCCGATGACGTGGCGCTGACGGCGCTAGGTGCGTTGCGCGCGCTGATGCCATCGTTCGACTTCGCATCGTGTGTCCCGTTCGGCCGCGAGCGCACCGGTGTGCTGTTCCGGGCCGCCGCGCACGAGGCGCCGGACCCGGCCACGATCGAGCGCATCGAAGCGCTGCTGGGCCTGAACACCCCCGAAGTCCTGCGCTACGTGGACCAGCGCCGCCAGCAGCGCCGCACGGCGCGCCTGCAACGCAGCGGCGACACCACCACACTCGAAGGCTTCATGCTGGCCGGCGACACCAGGGCCGAGTCGTGGATCAAGACCCTGTTGCAGGAAGAGCTTCCTGCGGGAAGTTACGGTCGCCTGCTGCTCATGCCGGGCGCCTCACCCCCGGTCGCGGTGGTCGCCAGAAGCCCCCAGGTCTGCACCTGCTTCAACGTCAGCGAGGAAGCGATCCGCGCCGCTTTGCCGCGTTGCGGCGGCAGCGCTGACCAGCGATTGGCGGAACTGCAGGGCAAGCTCCGGTGCGGCACCAACTGCGGATCGTGCATCCCCGAGTTGCGGCGGCTGGTGAAGGCCGTGCCAGCATCGTTGGTGGCGGTGTGATCGCGAGGTTTGCATATAACCTGAAGTCATCTGGCCTCGCGGACAATGGCGCCCCATGAGCATCAGCCACTACATCAAGGAAATCGGCCGCGGCAAGGACGGCGCCCGCTCGCTCTCGCGTGAGCAGGCCTGCGACCTGTTCGGTCAGGTGCTGGATGGCACGGTGACCGACCTGGAGATCGGCGGCTTCTGCCTGGCAATGCGCATCAAGGGTGAGACGCCCGACGAGATGGCCGGCTTCCTGGACGCCACGCACCAGCGCCTTTCGCGCCTGCCCGATGCCGGTGCACCTGTGGTGGTGCTGCCCAGCTACAACGGTGCGCGCAAGCTGCCGGTGCTCACCCCCCTGCTGGCACTGCTGCTGGCGCGCGAAGGCGCGGCCGTGCTGGTGCACGGCACCGCCACCGAAAACAAGCGCGTGACCAGCGAGGCGGTGTTCGCTGCGCTGGGGCATTCGGCTTGGACCACCGTCACCGCACTGTCGGCCGGCCAATGCGCCTTCGTCCCCACCGAGGTGCTGCACCCCGGCCTCAAGCGCCTGCTGGATGTGCGCCGCGTGGTCGGCCTGCGCAACCCGGCGCACAGCCTGGTCAAGCTCATGAACCCCTGCGAAGGCCGCGCACTGATCGTGGGCAGCTACACGCACCCGGAATACGCGGTGTCCATGGCCGACACCTTCGCCCTGGTCGGCGCGCACGCCCTGCTGCTGCGCGGCACCGAAGGCGAGCCCGTGGCCGATGCTCGGCGCACACCGCAGATGGACGCTTTCCGCAACGGCGAGCGCATCCTGCTGCAGCCCGCGCAGGAAGGTTCTCTCGGCGCACTGCCCGACCTGCCCAAAGACATTGCTGCCGAAGCCACCGCCGCGTACATCCGCGAGGTCCTCGATGGCCGTCTCCCCGTGCCCACCCCGATCGCCCTGCAGGTGGCACACATCCTGCGAGAGCTGTCGCACCATGCAGCCCCTGCCCATGCCCACTGAATCCCGCACCCAGTTCCTTCCCGGCACCGTGACCCTCGTGGGCGCTGGCCCCGGCGACCCGGAACTGCTGACCATCAAGGCCGCCCGCGCGATTGCCGCGGCCACCGTGCTGCTGGTCGATGATCTGGTGAGCGACGGTGTGCTGGAACACGCCAGCCCGCGCGCACGCATCGTGCACGTGGGCAAACGCGGCGGCTGCAAGAGCACGCCGCAGGCCTTCATCGAAAAGCTGATGGTCATGGCCGCGCGCGAAGGCGAGGTCGTGGTGCGGCTCAAGGGCGGCGACCCGTTCATCTTCGGCCGCGGCGGCGAAGAAGTCGAACACCTGCGCGAAGCCGGCATCACCGTGCAGGTGCTCAACGGCATCACGGCCGGCCTGGCCGGCCTCACCTTGCTGGGCGCACCGCTCACACACCGCAACCACGCGCACGGCGTCGTCTTCATCACCGGCCACGCCAAGCCCGGCGATTCCGGCACCGACTGGCAGCAGCTCGCCGCCACCGCGCGCGACGCCAAGCTCACGCTGGTGATCTACATGGGCGTCTCCAGCGCCACCCAGATCCAGGCCGACCTGCTGACCGGACTGCCGGCCGACACGCCGTTGGCGATCGTCCAGCACGCCAGCCTGCCGCAGCAGCGCCACGCGGTCTGCACCCTGGGAACGCTAACCGCCACCCTGGCCAGCGAAGGCCTTGGCAGCCCCTCGGTGATCGTGGTCGGCGACGTGGTGCGCGGCATCGCGGCCGTGGCCGTTCCATCGCCGCAGCAACACGCTGCCTGACCGCTTTTGAACAAGGCGCTGTTCACGCCACCTGCGTACCGTTGATTCAAGCGACCCGGGCACAACCTCTCGGCTGCAGCTGGGAAGACCCGAATAGATCGCCTGGGAGTGTTCAGGCCAGGCGGAACAACGCAGCCAGCCACAGCCAGCCGCAAGCGGCCCCAGCCAGCACACCCCATGGTGTGCCCAAAGGACCATTCGGGCCATCACCCGCGCCTGGAACACCGTTGTGGGCCATCTCGTCGGTGCTCACGGGTATTCCCAACGGAAAGCACGCGGTCAACTGCCGTTTCTTGCGCGATCGGTGCTCCCTCGTCGGGCTGATCAACAGCGCCTTTTCCACCAAAGGAATCGACGTGCACACCGGTCCATCGTTTGACTGGCATCCGTAGCCACCCTGAACACTTCAACCCAGTGACGACCAAGGAAAAATGTTTTGTTCATATCTTTTGTTATGGAATGTTAGATCAATACCTGCTGCAATGACTCCACCCCTCACGCTGCATCCAACACCTCCGCATACCTGACATGGAAAACGAATTCATAGCGCTGGTCTATGACCGGCACGACGTATTGACCAAGCTGGAGAGACGGATTGCGGCGTATTTCGTTGCCCATCCCACCGCCCTGGTGGTGGAGACTAGTGGCACCATTGCCGAGCGTGCCCATGTCAGCCCGATGACGGTGACACGCTTCTTCAAGAAGCTGGGTTTTGACAGCGCCGCCGCTGCCAAGGACGCTTTGAAGAGCGAGTTGTATGGCAGCGAGATGCGCACCATCGGCAAACGCTTCGACGAGTTCCAGCGTTCGCGGGCTGCTTCTGACCACTCTGCGCATTTCCAGTCTGCAGCAGCCGCCACCAGCCGGGCCTGCGAGGTCTGCCAAGAGCCTTTTTGGCGCGACATCGTGCGCCTGGTGGCGCAGGCCGACAGCGTGTACGCCACCGGCTTTCAGACCATGGGCTACCTGGCCAATGGCCTGGTCCAGCGACTGGGCTATGTGCGCGCCAACGTGCACGAACTTGATGGCACCGACGGCGTGTACGCCAGGTTGCTGACCGATCCGGCCCCCCGGCGCACGCTCATCATCATCGACACCTATCGCTATGGCCGCAACGGCCCGGTGCTGGCCAAGGCAGCCCGCGACCGCGGAGCGGATGTGGTGATTTTTTGCGACGAGCTGTGCGACTGGGCGGCGTCGATCACGCCCTATGTGGTGGCCCTGCCTTCCGAGGAGGGCTTCTTTTTCCGCCCCACCACGGCCATCCATTTCAGCTTGAACCTGTTGATTCAGGACGTCATTGACGAGTTGGGCGACAGCGTGCGCGAGCAGATGAAGCTGCTGTCTCAGGCGCAAGAGCTGTTTGGCCAGTACATGAAGTAACCACGCCCCCCCCCCGTTTCGTTCACCGGTGCAGCGCGCTTATTGGGCTGCAGGGGCATTCGTTTGCCTTTTTTTGGTAGGGGCTTCGGCAGATGGGCTGCCGAAGTCGTTTTTTTAGCAACAGGAGTGACAGATGACCATTGACCACCGTCCGGCCGCATCGCGCAAGCGGATGCCTTCCCGTCCTTCCACCGTGCTGGCCGCCCTGTTCGCGGCGCTGGCGCTGTGCGCAACCCCCGTGTTCGCGCAAAGTGCCAAAGATGTGCTGGTGATCGGCAAGACCGCAGATCCGCAAACGCTGGACCCCGGCGTGACCATGGACAACAACGACTGGACCGCGTCCTACCACGCCTATCAGCGCCTCGTGCGCTACCAGTCGGCCGGCGGCAAGGGCAGCACCGAAGTGGAGCCCGAACTGGCCGAGAGCTGGAAGGTGTCGAAAGATGGCCTGACCTGGGATTTCAAACTCAAGGCGGGCAACAAGTTTGACGATGGCACGACGGTGGACGCCGCGGCCGTCAAGTTCACCTTCGACCGCCTGTTCGCTTTGAAGCAGGGCCCCTCAGAGGCCTTCCCGGCGGATACCGTGGTCACCGTCACCGGACCCATGTCGGTGCGCTTCAAGTTGGCAACGGCTTACACCCCCTTCCTGTACACACTGGCCAACAACGGCGCGGGCATTGTCAACCCGAAGGTGCAAGCCAAGGTGCGGGACGGTGACGCGGCCAAGGGCTGGCTGGCCGGCAACACGGCAGGCTCCGGCCCGTACCGGCTGGTCAGCTGGGAGAAGGGACAGAGCCTGGTGCTGGAGCCCAACCCCCACTTCGCCGGACCCAAAGCGGCGTTCTCCAAGGTGCGCATCAAGATCATCGGCGAAGCCTCCGCGCGACGTCTGCAGCTGGAGAGCGGTGACCTCGACATTGCCGAGGACCTGCCCAGCGACCAGCTCAGCGCGATGAAAGGCAAGTCCGGACTCAAGATCGAAGAGTTCCCCAGCCTGAGCACCACCATCCTGTACCTGAACAACACCAAGCCGGGTCTGGACAAGCCCGAAGTGCGCCGCGCCATCTCATGGGCGGTGGACTACACCGGCATCATCGACGGCATTCTTGACGGCAAAGCCAAGCAGCTGCGCGGACCCATCCCCGTGGGCATGTGGGGGGCCGACCCCGGCGTTTTCCAGTACAAGCTCGACCTGGCCAAAGCCAAGGCCGAGTTTGCCAAGGCGGGCAACAAGCCCAGCAAGCTGAGCTTTCTGTATTCCGACCGCGACCCTCGCTGGGAACCCATCGGCCTGACCTTGCAGGCGAATCTGGCGCCACTGGGCATCGAGGTCAAACTGGAAAAGCTGGCGCAGGCCGCCTTTCGTGAACGCCTGGGCAAAGGCGATTTCGAAATCGCCATCGGCAACTGGAGTCCCGATTTCGCCGATCCGTACATGTTCATGAATTTCTGGTTCGACTCCAAGAAACAGGGCATGGCCGGCAACCGGGCCTTCTACAACAACCCCAAGGTGGACTCGCTGATCCGCAGCGCCGCATCCGAGACCGCGCAGGCACAGCGCGTGAAGCTCTACAAGCAGGCACAGGACATCGTGGTGCAGGAAGCCCCCTACGTGCTGCTTTACCAGAAGAACAGCCAGATCGCCATGCGCGACCGCGTCAGCGGCTTTGTCTTCAACCCGATGCTGGAGCAGATCTACAACTTCGGCGGTATGTCCAAGTCGCGCTGAAGTGCGCTGAGTCGCGCCCAGTTGCGCTGACGAAAGTGGCAGGACCGGCACGCCGTATGCGCATGCGCGTGCCGGGTCCTGCCTGCTTGGGTTCGCCGTCGATCCTGATCCAGAAAGATCACCATGTCCTTTGTCAATGTCATTCGCAAGCGCCTGCTCTTCCTGCTGCTGGTGGTGCTGGGCGTATCGGTCATCACCTTCTCCATTTCACACCTGATACCGGGTGACCCGGCGCGCCTGGTGGCCGGTGAGCGTGCGAGCGAAGAGGTGGTGCAGAGCATCCGGGTGCAGATGGGGCTGGACCGCCCGCTGCCAGAGCAGTACTGGAGGTACCTCACGGGCACCGTGCAGGGCGACCTGGGCACATCGCTGCGCACCAACCGCCCGGTCGCCGAAGACCTGAACATTTTCTTCCCCGCCACGCTGGAGCTGGCCCTGGTGGCGCTGCTGCTGGCGGTACTGGTGGGCGCACCACTGGGTGTGCTGTCCGCGGTCTACCGGGACAAACCCATCGACCATGTGGTGCGCACCCTGGCCGTGACCGGCATCTCCACGCCCGCCTTCTGGCTGGGCCTGTTGCTGATCATGACCTTCTACGGCAACCTGGGCTGGTTGCCCAGCGGGGGCCGCATCGGCACAGAAATGCTGCCGCCCGACAGGGTGACTGGCCTGTACCTGGTCGACAGCCTGCTGGCGGGCGACTGGCCGGCCTTTGTGAGCTCGCTGCAGCATCTGATCCTGCCGGCGTTCACCCTGAGCTTCATTCACCTGGGTGTGGTGGCGCGGCAAATCCGCTCGGCCCTGCTCGACGAGCTGCAGCAGGACTATGTGCGCACGGCACGCGCCAATGGCGTCTCCAAGTGGCGAGTGATCCTGCGCCACGCCCTGCCCAATGCGCTGATTCCATCAGTCACCGTGCTCGGCCTGGCGCTGGGCGACCTGCTCTACGGCGCCGTGCTGACCGAAACCGTTTTTGCCTGGCCGGGCATGGGCGCCTACGTGGTCAATTCCATCCAGTCGCTGGACTTTCCGGCCGTAATGGGCTTTGCCGTGGTTGTGTCGTTTGCCTATGTTCTGGTGAACCTGGCGGTGGATCTGGTGTACCTGTTGATTGATCCCCGCATCCAAGGAGTGAACTGAGATGAGCACCCCGATGGCCATGGCGCCCGCCGCCTCCGTTGCCACACCAGCCAGCGGTTTTGACTGGGCCTTTCTCTGGCACCGCCTGCGCGGCAGCCCCTTGACGCTGGTGGGCCTGGTGATGATTGTGATGGTGTTGCTGCTGCTGCTCTTCGCCCCCTTCATCGCCACCCACGACCCCAATGCCATCAACCTCAAGATGCGGTTGCTGGCGCCATCGGCCCAGCACTGGTTCGGCACCGACGAGGTGGGCCGCGACCTGTTCAGCCGCGTGATCTACGGCGGCCGGCTGTCCGTCGGGGTGGGGGTGTTTGTCGTGGCCATTGCTGGCATCAGTGGTACCCTGCTGGGCTGCATCTCCGGCATCGTGGGCGGCAAGGTCGACACCGTGCTGATGCGCATCATGGACGTGGTGCTGTCCGTGCCCTCGCTGGTGATCACCATGGCACTCGCCGCCGCCCTGGGCCCCAGCCTGGTGAACGCGATGTTCGCCATGGCCCTGGTGCGCGTTCCTTTTTATGTGCGCCTGGCCCGTGGGCAGGCACTCACCATCCGTGAGATGCCGTACGTGAAGGCCGCCAGAATATTCGGCGCCTCCAATTGGCAGATCCTGCGCTGGCACGTGGCGCGCAACGCCATGCCGCCGTTGATCGTGCAGGCCACACTCGATCTGGGTGGCGCCATCCTGATGGCTTCGGCCCTGTCGTTCATCGGTTTGGGTGCGCAGCAACCCACGGCCGAATGGGGTGCCATGGTCTCCACCGGGCGCAACTACATCCTCGACCAGTGGTGGTACTCGGCCTTCCCGGGCTTTGCCATCCTGTTCACCGCCACCGGCTTCAACCTGCTGGGCGACGGTGTGCGCGACTTGCTCGATCCCAAGCAAAAAGGCCGTTGAAATGAATCAGCCATCCCTGCAGACGGTACTGGACATCCAGAACCTGTCGATTGAATTCCCCATCTACCAAGGCGCGGTGCGCGCGGTCAACGGCGTGACGGTGCAGATGGAACGCGGTGAGGTCGTGGGCATTGTGGGTGAGTCCGGCTCGGCCAAATCGGTCACCGCCATGATGGCCATGCGCCTGCTGCCCGAAGGGCGCTTCAAGGTGACCGGTGGCTCGGTCAGCTTGCTGGGTCGCGATGTGCTGGCCGTTCGGGAGCGCGACATGCTGGACATCCGCGGACGCGATGTCTCCATGGTCTTCCAGGAGCCGCTCACCGCGCTCAACCCGACTCAGCGCATTGAGCGGCAAATGCTGGAGGTCATCCGCCTGCACCGCCCTTGCAGCAAGCCGCAAGCCCGCGCGCTGGCCATCCGCCTGCTGGGCGACATGCGCATTGCGGACCCTGAGCAGGTGATGCAGCGCTACCCGTTTGAACTCTCGGGCGGCATGCGCCAACGCATCCTGATCGCGCTGGCCTTCAGTTGCGACCCGCAAATCATCATTGCCGATGAACCCACCACCGCGCTGGACGTCACGGTGCAGCGCCAGGTGCTGCAGCTGATGCGTGCCAAGGCGCGTGACCTGGGCACAGCCATCCTCTTCATCAGTCACGACCTGGCGCTGGTGTCGCAGTTTTGTGACCGTGTGTATGTGATGTACGCCGGCAGCGTGGTCGAAGACGGCCCCACCGGCGCGGTACTGGGCACGCCCATGCACCCCTACACCCGCGCCTTGCTGCGTGCGCTGCCGGAAAACGCCCAGCCTGGCGCCTTGCTGCAGTCCATCCCCGGCACCGTGCCCAACCTGTCGCAGCCCCTGGCCGGCTGCAGCTTTGCGCCACGCTGTGCTCAGGCGCAGGCCCCGTGCAGCAGCAAGCCGCCGCTGCACACGGTTGCCCACCACCACCGCACAGCCTGCTGGCTGACCCAGGAGACCCTATGAACACGCCCCCTGTGCTGACACTGGACGCAGTGCATGTCCTCTTTCCCGTAGGTGCCGATTGGCGCGGCCGCCCCACTGCAGTGGTGCACGCGCTCAATGGCCTGGACCTGTCTGTCGCCAAGGGCGAGGTGATGGGTGTGGTGGGCGAGTCAGGCTGCGGCAAGTCGACGCTGGCGAATGTGCTGACCCACCTGGTCACACCGACCGAAGGCCGTATGGTCTGGGCGGAGGGCACGGCACACAAGCTGCAAATCGTGTTCCAGGACCCGCAGTCGTCGCTGGACCCGAGGCTGCCGGTCTGGCGCGTCATCACCGAGCCGGTGTTTCTGAAAGAGCAGCGCAGCACCACCGCGCTGCGCGAACTGGCCGCTGAACTGGCCGAGCAGGTGGGCCTGCGGCGCGAGCAGCTCGACCGCTACCCGCACGAGTTCTCTGGCGGCCAGCGCCAGCGCATTGCGATTGCGCGTGCACTCTCGTCGCAGCCGGATGTCATCGTGCTCGATGAGCCGACCTCGGCCCTGGACATATCGGTGCAGGCGCAAATCCTCAACCTGCTGGTCGAGCTGCGCAAAAGCCGGGGTCTGACCTACATCCTCATCTCGCACAACATTTCGGTGATCCGCCACATGTGTGACCGCATCGCGGTGATGTACCTGGGGCAGATCGTGGAGATCGGCAATGCTGCCTCGGTGTTGAGCCAACCCGCCCACCCCTACACCCGGCTGCTGCTTGATTCGGTGCCGGAAATCGGGCGTTCGCTGGACGCCGGTCTGGCCGTGGGCGAGACCGAACTGCCCAGCAACCGCCGCCTGCCCGTGGGCTGCTTCTTTCGCGAGCGCTGCCCGTTTGCTGCCAGCGGTTGCGATCAGCCCCAGGCGCTGCTAGAGCAGGGGTCGGGCCCCCATGCTGCGCGCTGCCACCGAGCCGGTGAGTTGCAGGCCTTTGCGCGGCAGTGACATTCCATACCCGCCCTGGACACTCCATGAAAAGCATGGAGCGCTGCGCCTCGGGCTTTGGCGTCTCCCGCACCCATTGACGGCTTTCTTTTCCCCTGTTTTTGGACTCCATGAATCCCCTGGTTCCCCTGAGCGAAGCGACCCACGATGTGATCGTGGATCTGGTCTACGCAACCTCCAACAACATCGCGGGCCGGCCCATATATGGGCGCCAGCTGTGTCTGCTGCACCGAGATGCCGAGTTGTGTTTGCGAAAGGCCGTGCGGCTGGCGGCCCAGGCGGGCTGCAAACTCAAAATATTTGATGCCTTCAGACCCCATGAGGCCCAGGTCGAGCTGTGGGAAACAGCGGTGGACAAACTGTATGTTGCCGACCCCAAATTGGGGTCCAACCACACCCGCGGAACGGCCATCGACCTGACACTGGTGGATGCCAACGGCCATGAGCTAGATATGGGCACCGGTTTCGACCACATGAGCGCACTGTCGCACCACTTTTCTGACCAGGTATCACCCGTGGCCCAGGCCAACCGGCTGCTGCTGCTGAACACCATGGAGCAAGCGGGCTTTCAGCACCTGCCTCACGAGTGGTGGCACTACGAGCTGCCGCAGCGCGATGAACATACCTTGATTGACAGTGCACTGCTGGGCAGCCTGAATCCGATGCAGCAGCCTTAGCACCTAAAGGTCGTTGCCCTCGATCAGATTCGCAGACCCCGGATCAACGCGCTTAACGCGCCCGCTACACTCCCGCACCACTACCACAACAGGCCGCCCACAGCGGCGCGAGGGGGAACCACGTGCTCGACAAACTCAACGAACTGACCGAAGGCCACGGCGCACTCAAACCGGGGCGTGGCCTGGTCACCGGCGTGCTGGCGCTCAGCCTGGCCTTTCTGTGTTTCCTGGGCGTGCTGGCCTTCCACTTCCCCGAGTACCTGACCACGCCCGAGCTGCGCAAGAGCTACGACGTGGCGATGATCCGCCAGTTGATGTTCTGGTCGCTGGTGGTCGCGGGTGCGCTCAGCCTGGTCAACCTCGTGTTCCGGCGCGCGCCCTGGCTGGCGGGTGCCGCGTTCGCGCTGGTGCTGCTGTGCGCCTTGCTGGGCGGCCACAAGGTCGAGGTCGATCCCAACTTCCCCGACCACACGCCCTACATCGGCCTGGACTGGTTCATCCTGGACCTGCTGGGCTCGGCGCTGATCTTCATCTTCATCGAGAAACTGTTCGCCCTTCGCAAGGACCAGCCGGTGTTCCGCCCCGAGTGGCAGACCGACCTGCACCACTTCATCGTCAACCACATGCTGATCGGCTTCATGCTGCTGGCGACCAACCTGCTGGTGCACAAGCTGTTCGGCTGGGCCGCGGTCGACGGCGTGCGCGGCTGGGTCGGCGGGCTGCCGTTCTGGGTGGCGCTGCCGTTGCTCATTCTGGCGGCCGACCTGGTGCAGTACTGGACCCACCGCGCCTACCACGAGGTGCCGCTGCTGTGGCGCCTGCACGCAGTGCATCACAGCGCCAAACACATGGACTGGCTGGCCGGTTCGCGACAGCACGTCATCGAAATCCTGATCACCCGCACGCTGGTGCTGGTCCCCGTCTACATGATGGGTTTCTCCAAGGACGTGATCGACGCCTACATCATCGTGGTCGGTTTCCAGGCGGTGTTCAACCACGCCAACGTCAGCGTGCGGCTCGGCCCGCTGCGCTACCTGATCGTCACGCCCAACTTCCACCACTGGCACCACAGCCAGGACCAGGAGGCGCTGGACAAAAACTATGCGGCGCACTTCGCCTTCATCGACCACCTGTTTGGCACCGCCGTGAAAAGCGACAAGGCCTGGCCCGAACGCTACGGCGTGCTGGGCGACTATGTTCCCAACGGTTTCTGGAAACAGGTGAAGTTCCCCTTCGTCTGGAAAGGCTGAACCCGTGAGCCGGTTCGATGTCGTGGTGGTCGGCGCGGGCGCGGCCGGCCTTTTTTGTGCGGGCATCGCCGGTCAGCGCGGCTTGAAGGTACTGTTGCTCGACCACAGCGAGAAGGTGGCCGAGAAGGTGCGCATCTCTGGTGGCGGCCGGGCCAACTTCACCAACCGCGACATCGACGTGCGCCAGCCGCACAAGCACTTCGTCGGCGAGAACCCGAACTTCTGCCGCTCGGCGCTTTCGCGCTACACGCCGGCCGATTTCATCGCCCTGATGCACAAGCACGGCATCGCATTTCACGAAAAGCACAAAGGCCAGCTGTTTTGCGACCGCTCGGCCGGCGACCTGATCGACATGCTGCTGGCCGAATGTGCGGTCGGCGGTGTGGAGCGCCGGCAGCCCTGCGGCGTGAAAGAGCTGCGCACTGCCGCGGACGGCGGCTACGAACTCGACACCGACCAAGGCCTGGTGCAGACGCACAAGGTGGTGATCGCCACCGGCGGTCTGTCGATCCCGGCCATCGGCGCGACCGACTTCGGGTTCCGGGTCGCGAAGCAGTTCGGCCTACGCACCGTCGAACCGCGCCCCGGCCTGGTGCCTCTGACCTTCGATGGCACAGGCTGGGCGCCCTACGCGGGACTGGCCGGCCTGGCCCTGCCGGTGCTGATCGAAACCGGCGACAAGAAGAACCGCATGGTGTTCGCCGAAGACCTGCTGTTCACCCACCGCGGCCTCTCTGGCCCAGCGGTGCTGCAGATCTCCAGCTACTGGAAACCCGGCACCCCGATCCGCATCAACCTCGCGCCCGAGGTCGACCTGCCGGCCGCGCTGGCCGACGCGAAGCAGCGCTCCCGCAAGCTGCTCGTAAACGAACTGGCGCAGTGGGTGCCGTCCCGCCTGGCCGAGGCCTGGGTGGAACAGGACAAGGAATGGCAGCGCCCCGTGGCGGAATGCAGCGACAAGGCACTGGCCCGGCTGGCCGAGCGGCTGGCACGCTGGGAACTGGTGCCCACCGGCACCGAGGGGTACAAGAAGGCCGAGGTGACCTTGGGCGGCGTGGACACCCGCGACCTGTCGCAGCAGACCATGGAATCGAAACAGCCGGGCCTCCACTTCATTGGAGAGGTGGTCGACGTGACCGGCTGGCTGGGCGGCTACAACTTCCAGTGGGCCTGGGCGAGTGCGCACGCGTGCGCAGTCGCTCTCTGACCGTCGCTTTGAACACCGTTCAGGCCAACCACAACGGGGCTGGCGTTCTACCGGCAGGACGCTATAATCCAAGGCTTTGCTGGCAAACCCCCGTCGGCCAATACTAGTTAACAGGCGGGGGAACTTTGCAGAAACGATGCCTGGGCCCGATCTTCCCGTTCATCCTCTTTCTGTGCATTCTGGAATCTCTCCTTCAATGACGACCATCCGTGTTAAAGACAACGAGCCGTTCGACGTCGCTCTGCGTCGCTTCAAGCGCACCATCGAAAAACTGGGTCTGCTGACCGACCTGCGCGCCCGCGAGTTCTACGAAAAGCCGACCGCCGAGCGCAAGCGCAAGAAGGCCGCCGCCGTCAAGCGCCACTACAAGCGCGTGCGCAGCATGCAGCTGCCCAAGAAGCTGTACTGATTCTTCAGTCGCTTCGACAAGAACCCGCTCAGGACGCTGCAGCGGGTTTTTTTACGTCTGCGCGGTCCGGGCCAGTCGGGTTTTCAGGGCGCCAGCGGCCTCGGTCAAGGCCGTTTCGAAGGCCGCCCGCAGCGGATGCTCGGTGCGCCAGCTGGGGCGGATCAGCGCCACATGGAACGGAACACTCACACTCAGCGGCCGCACCACCAGACCCTCCCCGGCCAGTTCCAGCGCCGTCAGCGGGTTGACGATGCCCAGCCCCAGCCCTTGCCGCACCAGGGCGCAGACCGAGACCGCGCTCGGGGTTTCCAGCCGAAGCTGTCGCTCCACCCCGGCGGCGGCGAACAACGCGTCGACCTGCTGGCGGTAGGGGTCGGCCGGCGCGAAGCTGATGAAGGAGTGGCCCGCGAAATCGGCGGGCGCCAGCACCGCCTTCTGCGCCAGCGCATGCCCCGCCGGCAGCACCGCCACCTCATCGGCCACCAAAAGGGTCTGCAGCGTGCAGGCGGCCGGCGCCTCGTGGCGTTCGCTCAGGCCCAGGTCGAAGCGCTGCTCCGACAATGCCGCTTCAAGTTGCGGTGACTCGATGGGCGTCAGTCCCACCGCTGCCTCGGGCTGCTGCAGGGCGAAGCGGCGAATCGCATCGGGCAGCAAGGCGTGCGAAAGCGCGGGCAGACAGGCCAGCTGCAGCCGGCCATGGGCATATGCGCGCAGGCCCAGCGCCGTGGCAGCGATGCGCTCCAGCCCCACGTAGGACTGCTCCACCTCCTCCATCAGCGCCAGCGCCCGCACGGTGGGCTTCAGGCGCCCCTTGACGCGCTCGAACAAGGCAAATCCCAGCACCTGCTCCAGCCGCGCCAGCTCGCGGCTCACCGTGGGCTGCGAGGTGCGCAGCAGCTCGGCCGCGCGCGTGACGTGGCCGGTGCCCATGACGGCACGGAAGAAGTCGATCTGGCGGTGGCTGAGTTTCATATCAAATTTGAATTGATATGGAATTATCTGGCATTGCTCAATATGACCAGAACCGGGATCATTGGCAACATGAACCCCTTCTCCGACGCCCTCCTCCAGTCCCTCGCCCGCCAGCACGGCACCCCGCTGTGGGTCTACGACGCCGCCACGATCCGCGCCCGCATTGCCGAACTGCGCGCCTTCGACACCATCCGTTTTGCCCAGAAGGCCAACTCCAACATCCACCTGCTGCGCCTGATGCGCGAGCAGGGTGTGGTGGTCGACGCAGTCTCGCGTGGCGAAATCCTTCGCGCGCTGGCCGCCGGCTATACCGCCGAAGTGAACGTCCAGGGCGCATCAGGCATCGTCTTCACCGCCGACCTGTTCGACCACGCCACCCTGGCCACCGTGGTGGAACACCGCGTGCCGGTCAACGCCGGCTCCATCGACATGCTGCACCAGCTCGGCGCCGTCTCGCCCGGCCACGCGGTCTGGCTGCGCATCAACCCAGGCTTTGGCCACGGCCACAGCAACAAGACCAACACCGGTGGCGAACACAGCAAGCACGGCATCTGGCACGCCGAGCTGGAAGACGCACTGGCCGCCGTGAAGCAACACGGCCTCAAGCTGGTCGGCCTGCACATGCACATCGGCTCGGGCGTGGACTACGCGCACCTGCAGGAGGTCTGCCAGGCCATGGTGCAGCTGGTGAAACGCGCCGGCACCGACCTGCAGGCGATCTCGGCAGGCGGCGGCCTGTCCATCCCCTACCGCGACGGTGAGCCGCGCATCGACACCGCGCACTACTTCAGCCTTTGGGACGACGCGCGCCGCGAGATTGCCCATCTCCTCGGTCACGCCGTGCATCTGGAACTCGAACCAGGCCGCTTCCTCGTGGCCGAGGCCGGCGTGCTGGTCACCGAAGTGCGCGCTATCAAGCCCATGGGATCGAACCGCTTCACCCTGGTGGACGCCGGCTTCTCCGACCTGATGCGACCGTCCATGTACGGCGCGTACCACGGCATGGGCCTGATCCCGGCCGACGACACACCGCGCGCGACGGTGGAGACCGTGGTCGCCGGCCCGCTGTGCGAGTCGGGCGACGTGTTCACCCAGGCCGAAGGCGGCGTCGTGCTCACGCGCGCGCTGCCGCAGGCGCAGGTGGGCGACCTGCTGGTGCTGCACGACGCAGGGGCCTATGGCGCCTCGATGTCCAGCAACTACAACAGCCGGCCGCTGGCGGCCGAGGTGCTGGTCGACGGTGACAGCCACCGCCTCATCCGCCGCCGCCAGACGGTGGATGAGCTGCTGGCGCTGGAACAGGTTTGAGACAATCGCCGGTTCACCGAATCACGGAAAGCACACCATGAGCCTCAAGGAACAGATCACCGAAGACATGAAGGCAGCGATGCGCGCCAAGGACACGGAACGCCTGGGCACCATCCGCCTGCTGACGGCCGCGATGAAGCAGAAGGAAGTCGACGAGCGCGTGGAGCTGGACGACGCCATGGTTGTCGCCATCGTCGACAAGCTGATCAAGCAGCGCAAGGACAGCATCGAAGCCTTTACCAAGGCCGACCGCATGGACCTGGCCGACAAGGAAAGCGCCGAGATGAAGGTGCTGCAGGCCTACCTGCCGACGCGCCTGTCGGCCGAGGAAGTGGCGGCCGAGGTCAGGGCCATCGTGGCCGAGCTGGGTGCCAAAGGCCCGGGCGACATGGGCAAGGTCATGGGTGCGGTGAAAGCGCGCCTGGCAGGCAAGGCCGACATGGGCCAGGTCTCGGCTGCCGTGAAAGCCGCCCTGGCGGGTTGACGCAGCGCAAACATCGGCGCTGATTCAGGGTAAACCGGGGCACGCGACCGCTCCGGCCCTGCCTACACTCGCGGCACTTTTCTGGAGGTGCCCGTGTTCCGTTCCATCGTCCGCCTGTCCGCAACTTCCGGGCTTCTGGCAGCAGCCTTGTTGACGGCTTCGACCGTGCATGCCCAGAGCGGCATGCCGGTGCGCATCGGCGTGATCGGTCCGTTCAGCGGCCCCTCCTCTGACTTCGGCAACCCGATGCTGCACGGCGTGCAGCTGGCGGTGGACGAAATCAACGCCGTTGGCGGCTACCTGGGCCGCCCGCTGGAGCTTGTGGTCAAGGACGACCAGGGCAACCCCGACGTCGGCCTCAAGGCCTCTCAGGAGGTCGCCAACACCCCGGGCGTGATCGCCACCATCGGTTTCTGCAACACCGGCGTCGCGGCCAAGTCGCTGGAGGTGTTCCAGAACGGGCAGATGCCCCTGATCATCCCCTGCGCCACCGGCACACCGCTGACCACCAAGTTCCCCGCTCCACAGAGCTACATCTTCCGCACCTCGGCGCGGGACGCCATTCAGGCGCCGTTCGTGGTCGACGATCTGGTCAAGCGCGGCTGGACCAAGGTGGCCATCTTTGCCGACACCACCGGCTACGGGGAAGCCGGTCTCAAGGACGTGGAAGCCGCATTGGCCGCCAAGCAGCTCAAGCCGGTGTACGTGGCCCGCTTCGGCCTCGGGGTGAAGGACCTCACCAAGGAAATGGCGGCGGCCAAGGACGCCGGGGCCAATGTGGTCTTCAGCTACACCGTGGGCCCGGAGAACGCGGTCATCGCCAACAGCAAGAAGGAAATCAAGTGGGACGTGCCGCAGGTGGGCGCGTGGACGCTGTCCTTCCCGTTCTTCATCGACGGCGCCAAGTCCGCCGCCGACGGCGCGCTGATGGCGCAGACCTTCATTGCCGAACCCAGCAACGAGCGCCGCGCCGCCTTCCTCTCGGCCTACAACCGCAAGTTCAAGCAGAAGATTGCCGTGCCGATGGCCGCAGCCCAGTCCTACGACACCACCTACCTGCTGACCTACGCGCTGCTGGGGATCCGCGACAGCAAGTTCAACGGCCCCGCCATCAAGGCCGCGCTGGAGAACATCTCCCGGGTGTACTACGGGGTCGTCTCGACCTACGACAAACCCTTCAGTCTCGACGACAAGGACGCCATCACGCCCAACATGCTGGTGATGGGCAAGGTCAAGAGCGGTGCCATCACCTTTGCCTACCCGGAAGACGCACGCCGCAACCTGGTGGTGCAGCGCAAGAAGTGAGGCCCGTCACCGCCAGTGGCGGCTCCAGCTGAGCGACCACTGCCGGTAGCGGGTGTCGTAGAGGCGGACACTGGACCGGTTGTCCAGCAGGTTCCACTCCAGCCGCACATCGTCCAGATCGGTCACCGGCCATTCGACGATGGCATCCAGCATCGAGGTCCGGTCGCGGCGGGCAGCTTCGCCGGCAAACACGCCCGCATCAAACCGTGCGGTGAGCCGGCTGGCACGCAGGGTCCAGTCCAGCCCCGCACTGCTGCCCTCCAGCGATGCGCTGAACATCAGGCTGCGGTGGGAAAGCTCCGGCAGGCCGCGCTGGTTGGACTCCCTGCCCGCGAGCACGGTCAGCGTCGCCCCGTTCACGCCATGGAAGGGTTCGTTCCAGCGGCGCTGCAGCACGGCGTTGTGGATCCTGGCATCCATGTCGGAGAAATCGCCGTGGTGGCGATCGCGTCCCCACTCGCCGATCAATGCCCAGAGACCACCCGGCACCGGACGGGTCCAGTGCCCCACCCACGACGCAGAGTCTCGAAACGCCTGGCCGGCCACCCCCATGGTCTGCAGGTCGAGTCCACCGCCGATGCTGTCGCCGCCCCAGGCGACGTGCCACAACGGCTGCACAGAGGCGCTGTAGAGGTCGAGCTGGCGTTCGCGCGGTGCGCGCTTGACCTGGAGGTCGGCCTGAATGCCGAACCCCCGCCCCTGGTCCAGCGGGCTTTCGTAAGAGCCTTGCACGCGCCAGCGCAGATGCCCGCCGCCGTGGCGCTGGACGCCATCCAGATAGATGATGGCGCTCTCGGGAGAGACCTGAAACAGCGGCGCCTGCTGCGACTCGTGGCCGATGCCCGTTTCGACATCGACGCGGACGGCTGGCTCTTGCATCACTGGCAACCCGGCGTCGATCGGGGCCGCATGGGCCGCCGTCGACACCAGTGCCACGCCGGCCAGGATGCGGTGGGCTGTCCGCCGCACTGGCCAGCGCCACCCCATCAGACGCCCTTGTAGCAGACGCGTGTGTAGGTGACGGTGCCGTCCGCGTTGGTCACGGCGGCGGTGTAGCACTTGATGCCATGACCAACGCTCTGGGCACCCTCACGGGCCACGGCGAGCGACGGCGAGAGAACACCGACCGCGAGGGTGGCGAGAACGGGAAGGGCGAGGCGGGCGAAGGTATGGCGCATGAGCAGCTCCTGGGAAGTTGGACAACCGGCGACCGGAAGCGGCACGCCAACGTCCTTCTTGCACACCGTGTACCAGCCAGGCATTCCATGCAAATCAACGACTTGCGTTCAATGCTCGGGATGGAAATACCTTTGGATGGGCAACTACCCCGCCCAAGATGGGGGATTACCCCCACCGAGGGCAGCGACCCGTGCAGTGTGGAGCAGGGGTCACGACTCAGCTACCGGCGAGCTTCATCCGGTTGACCAGGATCGATCCGACGGTTTTCGAACCGTAGGTGTAGGCATCGGCGCCCACGGCTTCAATGCCCAGCAGCATCTCGCGCAGGTTGCCTGCAATGGTGATTTCCTGCACCGGGAACGCAATCTCGCCGTTTTCGACCCAGAAGCCGGACGCACCGCGCGAGTAGTCGCCCGTCACGTAGTTCACGCCCTGGCCCATCAGCTCGGTCACAAACAGGCCTCGGCCGAGCTTCTTCAGCATGGCCTTGAGGTCGTCCCCGGGCTGCGTCAGGCGGCTGGTCAGCGTCAGGTTGTGCGATCCACCGGCGTTACCAGTAGTGCGCATGCCCAGCTTGCGGGCCGAATAGGTCGACAGGAAATAGCCCTGCACCTTGCCGGCCGACAGCACCTTGCGGCGCACCGTCTTCACACCCTCGTCGTCGAACGGCGCGCTGCCCTTGCCACCAACGATGTGCGGGTCTTCAAGGATGTCCAGGTGCGGTGCCATGACCTTCTTGCCCAGGCTGCCGGCCAGGAAGGTGGTCTTGCGGTACAGCGCGCCACCGCTGGTGGCCTGCACGTAGGCGCCGAGCAGGCCGGCGGCCAGCGGCGACTCGAACAGCACCGGGCACTCGGTGGTTGCGATCTTGCGGGCGTTCAGGCGGGCCAGCGCGCGCTCGGCGGCGTAGCGGCCCACGGCCTCGGGCGTGGCCAGTTCCTGCGGCGCACGCACCGAGCTGTACCAGTAATCGCGCTGCATGTGCGCGCCCTTGCCGGCAATCGGCGCGACCGAAATGCTGTGGCGCGAACTGGCGTAGCCACCGCTGAAGATGCCGGGCTTGCCGCGCTCGCCGCCGCGCATCTGGGCGCTGAAAAAATGCGATTGCTGTGCCGAGACGCTGGCGCCTTCGCTGTTGCTGATCTTGCGGCTGGTGGCAAACGCCGCCTGTTCGCAGGCCAGCGCGACGCGCACGGCCTCATCGGACGTGATCGCCCAGGGGTGGAACAGGTCCAGGTCGGAAAAGGTGTCGGCAATGTCCTGGGCATCGGGCAATCCGGCGACGGGGTCTTCGGCGGTGAAGCGCGCGATGTCATAGGCAGCCTGCACGGTCTGGCGGATCGCGGCGGGCGAAAAGTCGGACGTCGACGCGTTGCCGCGGCGGTGGCCGAGATAGACCGTGACGCCCAGCGACTTGTCGCGGTTGCGTTCCACGTTTTCCAGTTCGCCCTTGCGCACGCCCACGTTCAGGCCAGCGCCTTCGGACACCTCGGCCGCTGCGTCGGCAGCGCCCAGCTTCTTCGCATGTTGCAGGGCCAGATCCACCACCTCCTCGAAACGGCTGCGCGAATACTGGAACCCGGCCAGCGGCATCGCGGGGTCGGCAGGGGTCGAAATGGGGGTGGCAGAGGTGTTTTTCATGTCGGCGGCTATGATACTTGCCGCCCTCTTCTCCCCCCTCCCATGTCCCGCAAACCCACAAAAGGCTACTTCGTCCGTGGCCAATTCGTCGCTTCCGGCAGCGAACTGGACCTCGAACTCAAGCGCGAACTCAAGGGTTCGGTCGACATGAGCAAGACCGACCTCAAGAAGCACAGCGACCACCTGCAGGCGCTGGGCGAGAGTCTGCTCACCCTGCGCAGCGACCTGATGGCGAAGCTGCGCGAGCAGCATGAAGACATCGGCGACAAGCTGATCGAAGCGCTGCAGGAAGCCAGGCGCATCACCAACTTCGAGGGCAAGCGCCGCCAGATGCAGTTCATCGGCAAGCTCATGCGCAAGCTCGACGACGCCACGATCGCTGGCATCGAGGCCGCGCTCGAAGAGCAGCGCAAGCCCTCGGCACGCGAAACCCTGGCGCTGCACCAGGCCGAACACTGGCGCGACCGCCTGATCGCCGACGACGGTGCGCTCACCGAGTGGCTGCAGTCCGACCCGGAAGCCGACGTGCAGCAGCTGCGCGCCCTGATCCGCCAGGCCCGCAAGGACGCCCAGGGCGTGAGCGAACGCCCGGGCGAGGCGCAACGCCACGGCAAGGCTTTCCGCGAGATCTTCCAGCTGGTTCGTGCGACGCTCTCGCGCGACGACGAGGAAGCAGACAACGACAGCGATTCAGAGGATGACGATGAGTAATGCCTTCGACCCGGTGCGAATCGGCATCGTTTCCATCAGCGACCGCGCCAGCAGCGGCGTCTATGAAGACAAGGGCCTGCCCGCACTCAAGGAATGGCTGGGCAAGGCGCTGAAGAACCCGATCACCTTCGACGAACGCCTGATCCCGGATGAACAACCTCTCATCAGCGAGGCCCTGATTGCCCTGGTCGACGCCGGCTGCGCGCTGGTACTCACGACCGGCGGCACCGGCCCGGCCAAACGCGACGTGACGCCCGAGGCCACGCTGGCGGTCGCACACAAGGAAATGCCCGGCTTCGGCGAACAGATGCGCCAGGTCAGCCTGGCCTTCGTGCCCACCGCCATCCTCTCGCGGCAGGTCGCCGTGATCCGCGACAACAGCCTGATCATCAACCTGCCCGGTCAACCCAAGGCGATTGCCGAGACGCTCGAAGGCCTGAAGAACGCCGACGGCACACCCAGAGTCAACGGCATTTTCTCCGCCGTGCCCTACTGCATCGACCTGATCGACGGCCCCTACATCGAAACCAACGACGAGGTCATCAAGGCCTGGCGTCCGAAGAAGAAATAAGCCCATGAACATCACCAAAGACACCGTCGTCACCCTCACCTTCCGCGCCAGCGATGCCACCGGCAAGCTGCTCGAAGACGGCAAGACCCCGCGCAGCTACCTGCACGGCGGCTACGGCAACACCCTGGCCGGCATTGAAAATGCGCTCGAAGGCCAGGAAGCCGGCTACCAGGCCACAGTGAAGCTCGCTCCCGCCGACGCTTTCGGTGAACGCGACGAATCGCTGGTCACCACGATGCCGAAGAAAGAATTTCCGCCCGGCGTGAAGGTCGGCGGTCAACTCGAAGGCCACGACGAGCAGGGCCGCCACCAGGTCTTCACGGTTGTGAAGATCAAGGGCGACACCGTGCACCTCGACGGCAACCACCCGCTGGCCGGGCAGACCCTGACGTTCCAGCTCAAGGTGCTGGACGTGAAGGCTGCGTCAGCGGAAGAAATCGCGCATGGCCATGCGCACGGCGCACACGGCCATCACCATTGACCCACCCCCGCGCCGCGGGGCTGGATCTACTTCCCGACCAGCTGATTGAGCTTGTCGGCCTCGAAACACTCTTCGCGCGCCGCGTCCGATGGCACACAGTTGCCCTTCTGCGCGCAAGACAGCTTCTCGATCGCCTGCCACAGCAAGGCAATCTGGTGCTCCTGCCCGGCCGCGCTGTCGATCAGGCTGCGCATTGCCTGCGACAACGGGTCGTCTTCCTGCGTAATGCCGTAGGCCTGAAACTTCGGGTGCGCTTCGGTCACATCGGCGCTTTCGCCCGACTTGCTCGGAATGATGCGCGCCGGAATGCCGACCGCCGTCGCGCCCGCCGGCACCGGCTTGATCACCACCGCATTGCTGCCGATCTTCGCGCCGTCGCCGACCACGAAGCCGCCCAGCACCTTGGCGCCGGCGCTGACCACCACGTCCTTGCCCAGTGTCGGATGGCGCTTGGCGCCCTTGTAGAGCGAGGTGCCGCCCAGTGTCACGCCCTGATAGATCGTGCAGCCGTCGCCGATTTCGGCCGTCTCGCCCACCACCGTGCCCATGGCGTGATCGAAGAACACGCGCTCGCCGAGCTTCGCGCCCGGGTGGATCTCGATGCCGGTGAGCCAGCGGCCCATGTGCGAGGTGAAGCGCCCCAGCCACTTGAGGCCGTGGGTCCAGCACCAGTGCGCCGGGCGGTGCAGCCAGACGGCGTGCAGGCCGGGGTAACAGGTGATCACTTCCCAGGTGCTGCGCGCGGCAGGGTCGCGCTCGAGGATGCACTGGATGTCGGATCGGATGCGGGCGAACATGGGGCCGGGAGTATGTGAACGGGGAGCCAGTCTAGCGCTTTGCGCGTTCGGCGGTTTGCAGCATGGCTTTGGCAACACCGCGCAGGATGTGGATTTCTTCGGGTGTCGGTTGCGCCCGGTTGAACAGACCGTTCAACCGCGGCATCAGCTTCTTCGGCGCGTCCGGGTCGAGAAAGTCGACCGCCACCAGCGCCTGCTCCAGATGGCTGAGCATGCCCGCGACCGAAGCCGCGTCGGCGGCAGGACGCTCCGGCGTGGTCGGCGGCAGCGCAAAGCCACCCACTGCCTGGCGCCAGTCATAGGCGATCAGTTGCACCGCCGCAGCGAGATTGAGCGAGCCAAAACCTTCGCTGGTCGGGATCGACAGGCAGGCGTGGCAGCGGTAGACGTCTTCGTTGCGCATGCCAAAGCGCTCCGAGCCGAACAGGAAAGCGATGCCTTCGGGCTGCACCGCGCCGGGCGCCGCTGCCTCGGCCAGGAACTGCGCGAAATGTTCGCGCGGGGCACGTGTGGGCGGGCCGAAATCGCGCGGCGTCATGGCGGTGGCGCAGAGGTGGCTCACGCCGACCAGCGCCTCGTCCAGCGTTTCGACGATGCGCGCATTCGCCAGCACGTCGTTGGCGCCGCTGGCGCGCTGGATGGTCTCTTCCTTGCGCAGCACGTTGGGCCAGCGCGGCGCGACCAGGACCAGTTCGTCGAAGCCCATGACCTTCATGGCGCGGGCGGCGCCGCCCACATTGCCGGCGTGGCTGGTCTGGATCAGGATGAATCTCGTGCGCATCGTGTGGAATCTGTCTCGGCGGGATCGGCCGCGCCCGGTAAAATGGGCACCATTGTCGCCGCCCCGCATCGCCGGAACCCGCGCTCCCGCTCATCCCCCTGCCCACGACCGCTTCCAGCGGCCCGTCAAGGAACACAATTCATGTCGTCCACCCTCCACCCCATGCTGAACGTGGCCATCAAGGCCGCCCGCGCCGCCGGCGCCATCATCAATCGCGCCGCGCTCGACGTCGAATCCGTGCGCGTCTCGGTCAAGCAGACCAACGACTTCGTGACCGAAGTCGACCATGCGGCGGAGGCCGTGATCATCGAAACCCTGCAGACGGCCTACCCCGACCACGGCATCTGGGCCGAAGAATCCGGACGACGAGAAGGCAAGGGCCGCGACAAGAACCACGTCTGGATCATCGATCCGCTGGACGGCACCACCAATTTCATCCACGGTTTCCCTGTCTACTGCGTGAGCATCGCGCTCATGGTGAACGACCGGATCGAACAGGCCGTGGTCTATGACCCGACCCGCAACGACCTGTTCTGCGCCACCCGTGGCCGCGGCGCCTACCTCAACGACCGCCGCATTCGCGTGGCCAAGCGCAATTCGATGCGCGAGTGCCTGCTGTCCACCGGCTTCCCGTTCCGTCCGGGCGACGCCTTCCAGACCTACATGCAGATGTTTGCCGACGTGATGCCCAAGTGCGCCGGCCTGCGCCGTCCCGGCTCGGCCGCGCTGGATCTGGCCTATGTGGCCGCCGGCATGACCGACGGTTTCTTCGAGATGGGACTTTCGCCCTGGGACGTGGCCGCCGGCGCCCTGCTGGTGACCGAGGCCGGTGGCCTGATCGGCAACTTCACCGGAGAATCGAACTTCCTGGAGCAGCGCGAGTGCCTGGCCGCCAACCCGCGGATCTACGGCCAGCTGGTGGGCCTGACCGGCAAGTACAGCAAGTTCGCCAGCGCCGGCGACAAGGCTGCGGTGCGCCAGGCGAGCCAACCGGCTGCTGCCGCAGAAGGCAAGCCCGATGGCGACGAACCGCCGGCCGACGACTTCCCGCCCACGGTGCACGTCGCCCCGTTCTGACCGGCCCTCAGACCAGGGGCAGGCTCCACCAGAAGGTGGCGCCGACCCCGGGCTCTGCTTCGGCCCAGATGCGGCCGCCGTGCCGCTCCAGGGTGCGCGCCACAATCGCCAGCCCCACACCCGTGCCGCCAGGCGCCGAGGCTCCCGCGTGCAGGCGCTGGAACAGGCCGAAGAGCTTGTGGGCATGCGCCATGTCGAAGCCCATGCCGTTGTCGCGCAGGTAGAAAGCCGAGCGCTCGCTGCTGTACCCGAGATCGATCACCGGCTCGCCGCGGTGGCGCGAGTACTTCAGCGCGTTGTCCATCAGGTTGGCCAGCAGCTGTCGCAGCAGCTTGGCGTCGCCCATCACGCGTGGCAGCGGGTGCAGGTTGATCCGAGCGTGCGGCACGCCCGGCGCCAGCGCCTCGACCACCGAGCGGGCCAGGGCGTTCATGTCGACCGCCACCGGCTCGATCTCGACCCGCACGACGCGCAGCAGCTCCAGCATGTCCGTGATCATCTGGCCCATGTTGCGCGAGGCCGCGACAATGCGCACGAACATCATGCGACCTTCGGGACTCAGGTGCTCGCCGTCCAGCTCCTCGACCAGCGAAGCGAACCCGTTGACCGAGCGCAGCGGCGCACGCAGGTCGTGGGCGATCGAGTAGGAGATCACTTCCATGTCGCGCATCGAGCGTTCCAGTTCGGCGGTGCGCTCCGCCACGCGCCGCTCCAGGCTGGCGTTGAGCGCACGAACCTCCTCCTGGGCCGTCACCCGCAGGTGGATGTCCAGCAGGGTGCCGGACATATACAGCGGAGCGCCGTTTTCATCGCGCTGGTGCACCCGGCCCCGGTCATTGAACCAGAGCCAGTCGCCGCGCTTGTGGCGCATGCGCAGGTCGCAGTCGTACACCGGTGATTCACCCCGAAGATGCGTCTCCAGCAGCGACTGGGCCCGTGCCAGGTCGTCGGGATGCACCAGCGCGCGCCAGGTGTCGCGTGTCGCCGCCTCCAGCTCGCGCTGCCGGTAGCCCAGCAGCGCAGCCCAGCGCTCACTGAACATGAGCTGTTCGGTCGTGACGTCCAGCTCCCAGATTCCTGGGCCAGTGGCCTCAAGCACCCATTCCAGGCGCTGCCGTTCGTCCCGCAAAGCCTCTTCCGCCTCGATGTACGGGGTCACGTCGGTGTAGGTGCGCACCAGGCCACCTTCGGGCAGGGTGCGTGAGCGGATCTCCAGCGTGCGGCCATCGCGCGTGCGTCGCCAGTAGCTGTCTGGTGCCGGCACCTTGTGGGTCGAGATGTATTCGCGCGCGGCCGGCTCCACCAGCTCGAAACCTGGACCGAAGTCCCCCCGCTCGGTCTGGTACCGCACGATGAACTCGTGCGAAGGCTGGCTTGACAGCAGCTCGTCGGGCAGGTCCAGCAGTTCCAGCAGGCGGCGGTTGTAGACGGTGACCCGCCCGGTGGCGTCCATCTTGGACAGCCCCTGGCTGATGCTGTCCAGAGTGACCTGCAGGGCGGCGCTTTTTTCGGCCAGCAGCGCGCTGGTCGCCTGCAGCTGCAGCCGCGAGCGCTGCCGCTCGGCGTGGCCACGCCGCGCCATCACCAGCTGCCGCACGGTGCCCAGCAGCGGCTGCAGGAACTCCACGTCTTCTTCCCGGTAGCCACCCGGCGTGTTGGCCAGGGCCACCATCGCAATGAGCTTCCCGCCGATGGCCAGCGGAATGCCCAGATAGGACAACATCGGCGGATGACCTTGCGGCAGGCCCGCACTGCGCGGGTCGGACGCGGGGTCGTTGGTGATCACGGTCTCGCCAGTCACGAGCGAGTGACCGAACAGGGTCTTGAGGTTGCGAAACTCCAGACCCGCATCCATCTGCTCGGCAACCATCTGGCGGGTGACATCGTTCCAGGCGATGTTGGTGATCGCGTGGGTCTTGAGGTAGGGAAGCCCCCCATCGTCGTACAGCACCTCCCCCACGAATCCGAAGGCACTGTCGGTGACCGCGAGAAAAGCCGTGAGCAGGCCGTCGAAGGCCTGGCGCTTGTCGTCGGCCTCGATGTAGGCAGCCTGAGCCAGACGGACCGCGTCCAGCATGCGGTGCTGGCGCTCCATCTCCTGGGCTGCCTGACGCGCTTCGGTCACGTCGTGCACATAGCCGTGCCACAGCACGGACCCATCGGGCTGCAGCTGCGGCAGGCCCTCCGCGCTGCACCAGCGAAGTCCCTTGGTCGGGTGGTTCACGCGGAACGCCTGGCACCAGAAGGTCCGTTGCGTGGTGGATTCCCAGATGGACGTGCTCATCGGCATCACGTCGTCCGGATGCACGCGTGTGAACAGGGCACGGCCGTCCAGGTACAGCTGCTCCGGCTCCAGCCCGATCAGGTCGCGCACCATGTCGCTGACGTACTGGAAGTTGCCCCACCCCTTGACGGGAACCCGTCCCTGGAACACCACGCCGGGCACCCGCGCGGTGATGTTCTGCAGCAGGCTCAGCTGCTCGGCCTGCACGCGGATGGCGTCCCGCTGCGGCGTGATGTCCTGCACCACCCCGAAGTCGGTGCGCGGGATGCCCTTGACTGCCGTCTGGCTGATGCGGGTGCGCATCCAGCGCACCTGCCCATCGGGGCGCGTCCATCGGAATTCGACGTCGCTCCCGTCGCAGGCCTCGCGCGCCGCCAGCCAGGCGGGCATGTCATCGGGATGGATCCCACCCCGTCCCAGGCCGCGCCGCAATGTCGGCTGCGGTGTCAGTCCCGTGATTTCATACAGCCCGGGCGACCAGATCACCTCTTCATCGCTGGGCGCGTTGGTCCAGTGCCCGACCTGTGCGGTCTTCTCGATGGCGGCGTGCAGCTCGACCTGCTGCTGCAGATCGCGGTTCGCGGCCTGCAGGGCTTCCTGCGTGCGATCCCGTTCCTTCTCGGCCTCGACTTCGTGGCTGATATCGAGCAGGTAGACCAGCAACGCCGGTTCAGCTCCATGTTCGATCACGGAAGTGAGCATGCGCACATGGCGCAACTGTCCCCGGATCATGGTCGCGCAGCTGGGGCCGTCGCCAAACTGCAGCGCGTTGACGTACTGCTCGCGGTCCTGCACCTGGTGCCAAAGTCCCAGTTCGACGCCAGTGCGCCCGATCACCTGTTCGCGCGACAGGCCGGTCAAGGCCTCCCAGGCGCGGTTGATCGCCATGAACCTCCCGTCGGCACGGCGCGTGAGACAGGCCGCCAGCGGCGACGCCTCGAACATCCGGTCAAAGGGCAGCGAGGATGCCGCAGCGGGTACACCGTTCGGTGGCGGGGTTTCGGTGGGGTCGGACGGCATGAAGCAATGGACGGGGCGACACGGGTGGAAAACCGGGCCATTGTGGGGCACCGCCGCAGGCAGGGGAAGAGCCCGAACTGCTAAAGTAGTCCGCTTTTCCGCCCCGTTTTCCGAGCCCGCCTTGACCGCCCCGCTGGACCGCCACACTCCCATGATGCAGCAGTATCTGGCCCTCAAGGCCGGGTATCCGGACACGCTGCTGTTCTATCGCATGGGCGACTTCTACGAGATGTTCTACGGCGACGCCGAAAAGGCCTCGAGGCTGCTGGACATCACGCTGACGCAGCGCGGCCAGTCGGCCGGCGAGCCGGTGATCATGGCCGGCGTCCCGTTCCAATCGGTCGAAAGTTACCTGGCCCGCCTGATCAAGCTCGGCGAGTCGGTGGCGATCTGCGAACAGGTCGGCGACGTGGCCACCGCCAAGGGCCCGGTCGAGCGCAAGGTGGTGCGCGTGGTCACGCCCGGCACCCTGACCGACACCGAGCTGCTGTCGGAAAAGACAGAGGCGATGCTGATGGCCGTGCATCCGGGTGCCCGGCAGGGCATGGGTCTGGCCTGGCTCTCGGTCACGCAGGGCATTGTCTTCCTGGCCCAGTGCGCCAGCGACGAACTGGGCGACTGGATCGCCCGCGTCGGCCCTGGCGAGCTGCTCTACAGCGCCGAGGTCACGCCCGCGTTTGAAAAAACGCTGCAGCAGTTGACGGCCCAGCCTTTGCCCAGCGGGCAGCGCGCGGTGGCGGTGGTTCGGCCGGCCTGGGCGTTTGATGGCAACCTCGGCGAACGCAAGCTGCTCGAACAGCTGCAGGCCGCGAGCCTGGCCGCCTGGGAAGCACAGGACCTGAAAGACGCCCACGGCGCTGCCGCCGCCCTGCTGTCGTATGCCGAACACACGCAGGGCCGGGCCCTCACCCATGTCAAGAGCCTGCAGGTCGCCCGCAGCGGCGAGCTCATCGACCTGCCGGTCAACACACGACGCAATCTCGAACTCACCCACACCCTGCGCGGCGAGACCAGCCCCACGCTGTTTTCGTTGCTGGACAGCTGCCACACCGGCATGGGCAGCCGCGCGCTGCGCCAGTGGATGCTCGAGCCGCGCCGCGAGCGCACGCAAGCGCGCGAGCGGCTGACCGCCATCGGTCTGCTGCGCCATGGCCTGTGGCAGACCCTGCGGGTCGAACTCAAGGGATCGAGCGACGTCGAGCGCATCACCGCCCGCACCGCGCTGCGCCAGGTGCGCCCGCGCGAACTGGTCGGGCTGACGGCCACGCTCGGACGCTCGTTGCAACTGTCGCGCACGCTCTCCGCAGGTCTGGGCGCCACGCCCCCGGCGCTGCTGCAGCGCATTGCCGGCGAACTGAAGCCACCGGCCGGCTGCGCCGAACTGCTGGCGCAGGCGATCCAGCCCGAGCCGGCCGCGCTGGTCCGCGACGGCGGCGTGATTGCTGACGGCTTCGACGCCGAGCTGGACGAACTGCGCGCCATCCAGACCAACTGCGACGGCTTCCTGATCGACCTGGAAACCCGCGAACGCGCCCGCACCGGCATTGCCAACCTGCGGGTGCAGTTCAACAAGGTGCACGGCTTCTACATCGAGGTCACGCAGGGCCAGATCGACAAGGTGCCGGGCGACTACCGCCGCCGCCAGACGCTCAAGAACGCCGAGCGCTTCATCACACCGGAACTCAAGGCCTTCGAAGACAAGGCCCTGTCGGCGCAGGACCGTGCACTGGCGCGAGAGAAACATCTTTACGAACTGCTGCTGGACGAACTGCAGGCCTGGATCGACCCGCTGACGAAGCTGGCCCGCGCCATGGCCGCACTGGATGCGCTGTGCGCCCTGGCCGAGCGTTCGCTGACACTGGCCTGGACCGAACCGCAGTTCACGCCCGAGCCCTGCATCGAGATCCGCGGCGGTCGCCATCCCGTCGTCGAAGCGCGGCTCAATGAAACCACCGGCGGCAGCTTCATCGCCAACGACACGGTGCTGGGCGGCAAACAGCGCATGCAGGTCATCACCGGCCCCAACATGGGCGGCAAGAGCACCTACATGCGCCAGGTCGCGGTGATCGTGTTGCTGGCCAGCATGGGCAGCTACGTGCCCGCCGCCAGCTGCCGACTGGGACCGATCGACGCCATCCACACCCGCATCGGCGCGGCCGACGACCTGGCCAATGCCCAGTCCACCTTCATGGTCGAGATGACCGAGGCCGCGCAGATCCTGCACGCCGCGACGCCCGAGAGCCTGGTGCTGATGGACGAGATCGGCCGCGGCACCTCCACCTTCGACGGCCTGGCACTGGCCGGCGGGATCGCCGCCCACCTGCACGACAAGGCACGCTGCTTCACCCTGTTCGCCACCCACTATTTCGAGCTGACCGAGTTTCCCGCCGGCCACCATGGCGCGGTCAACGTGCACGTGAGCGCGGTCGAAGGCGGCGGCAAGAGCGGCATCGTGTTCCTGCACCAGATCGAACCCGGTCCGGCCAGCCGCAGCTACGGCATCCAGGTCGCGCGCCTGGCTGGCGTGCCCGGCGCGGTGGTGCAACACGCGAAACACGCGCTGGCGGCACTCGAAGCCCACAGCGAAAGCAGCCGCGTGCAGGTCGACCTGTTCGCGCCGCCGCCCGCCGCGCCCGAACCCGAAACGCCCCCGGTGGTCGCCGCCCTGGCCGCCATCGACCCCGACACCCTGAGTCCGCGCGAGGCGCTGGACCAGTTGTACGCCCTCAAGAAACTTTCACAACAACCATGACTTACTGCGTCGCCGTCAAACTCAAGGCCGGACTGGTCTTTCTCTCCGACTCCCGCACCAATGCGGGCCTGGACCAGATCAGCACCTTCCGCAAGATGATCGTCTACGAGAAGCCGGGAGACCGCTTCATGTGCCTGCTCTCGGCCGGCAACCTGAGCATTTCGCAGTCGGTGCGCGAGATCCTGCAGGTCGAACAACTGTCGGGCGACGAAGGCGAAGCGCCGGTCACGATCTGGAACGCCAAGAGCATGTTCGACGCCGCCCGGGTGCTGGGCTCGGCAGTGCGGCATGTGTTCGAGCGCGACGGTGATTCGCTCAAACGCGCTGGCGTGGACTTCAACGTCTCCATGATCTTCGGCGGCCAGATCGGCAACGAAGGCATGCGCCTGTTCCAGGTCTATTCGGCCGGCAACTTCATCGAAGCCACGCCCGAGACGCCGTTCTTCCAGATCGGCGAATCCAAGTACGGCAAGCCGGTGCTCGACCGCGTGATCACGCCCGACACACCGCTGGACGAAGCCGCCAAGTGCGTGCTGGTCTCCATGGACAGCACCCTCAAGTCCAACCTGTCGGTGGGACTTCCGCTGGACATGGCGGTCTACGAAGCCAACAAGCTGCAGAGCGACAAGATCACCTGCATCGACGAGAACAACCCCTACTTCCGCATGGTGCACAGCACCTGGGGCCAGAAGCTGCGCGAGGTGTTCGACAGCATCGAAGACCCGGCGTGGGACGGCAGCCCGACCAATGTCCCGCTGATCTGCGACACGGCCCGCAGCCTGCCACTCAAGAAGATCACCAACCCCAAAGAGAAGCTGATCTGATGTCGCTGATCGTCTTCTCCCACGCCAACAGCTTCCCGGCCAGCACCTATGGCGTGCTGTTCAAGTCGCTGCGCTCCCGCGGCCACACGGTGCGGGCGCTGGAGAAGTTCGGTCACGATCCGAAGTACCCGGTCAGCAGCAACTGGCCGCACCTGGTGCAGCAACTCGCCGACTTTGCCGGCCCGGAGATTCAGAAGCACGGCAAGCCGGCCTGGCTGGTCGGCCATTCGCTGGGCGGATTCCTCTCCATCATGTGCGCCGCGCGGCATCCGCAGCTGGGTGGGCATGGGGTACGTGGTGTGCTGCTGATCGACTCGCCGGTGCTCGGCGGCTGGCGCGCCCGGGCGCTGGAACTGGCCAAACGCACCCAGCTGGTGGGTTCGATCTCGCCCGGCAAGATCAGCCGCAGGCGCCGCAATGCCTGGACCGACGCGCAGTCGGCCTTCGACCACTTTGCCCGCAAGAAGGCCTTCGCCCGCTGGGACCCGCAGGTGCTGCGCGACTACATCGAACACGGCACGGTCGACGCCGACATGCCCCACGGCACGCAGCGTGTCCTGGCCTTCGACCGCGAGGTCGAAACCGCGATCTACAACACCCTGCCGCACAACCTCGACCGCCTGCTGCGCCGCCATCCGCTGCAGTGCCCGGTCGGTTTCCTGGGCGGCACCGGGTCGCTGGAAATGCAGCAGGTCGGCATGTCCATGACCCACCGCCTGGTCGGCCCGCACCCCGAGCGCATCCGCATGGTCGAGGGCAGCCACCTGTTCCCGATGGAGCATCCCCAGGACACCGCCGCCAGCATCGACGGCGTCCTGCAGGCCCTGTCAGGGTGAAACGCCGTCCCAAAGAGTAGGATCGTGCGCTGACATGAGCGCCCGATTCACCGACCTGCACGACCGGGACAATGCGTCCCGGGTGCCTGACCAAGGCTGGTTGCCGCATGGACGGCCGGCCTGGCAGCGCTACGGCGCAGCCATTGTGCTGACCGTGCTGGCGATCTGGATCCGCATCGCCCTGGCACCGGCCGATTCGGGCGGCCGCTTTGTCACCGCTTCGCTGGCGGTTGTCCTGTCGGCGCTGTTCGGCGGCGTGGGCCCTGGCATCCTGAGCACGGCTCTCGGCACGGTGCTGGTCAATTTTTTCCTCGTCGCTCCCTACGGCACGCTGGCGATCGACAACCCCTCCGAGGCTTTCTGGCTCAACGCATGGCACCTGCTGACGCAGGCGGTGGTGATAGGCACGATCGGGATCATGCAGCGCCAGAACCGGCACATGCAAGACGTGATCCGCGAGGCGCAGCTCAATCAGCAGCGTTTCCTCGACACCTTCGAACACGCCGCCTCGGGCATCAGCCACGTCGACATCAACGGTCACCTGCTGCGCACCAACCAGACCTTCTGCGACATGATCGGCTACAGCAAGGAAGAGCTGGAGACGCTGCGCTTCCAGGACATCACCCACCCGGACGATCTCGCCCCCGATCTGGCCCTGCTGCAGGAAGCCCTGGCCGGTCGTCGCTCGGCCTACACCCTGGTCAAGCGCTATTTCCACAAGGACGGCCACACCGTCTGGGCCCAGCTGACCGTGGCCCTGGTGCGCAAGGCCCACGGCCAGCCGGACTATTTCATCTCCGTGGCACAGGACATCAGCGCGCAGAAGTCGGCCGAAGAAGCGTTGCGCACAAGCAAGAACCTGCTCGACCAGGCCCAGAAGCTGGCCCGGATGGGGGCCTGGCAAGCCGACATGGAGACCAGCCGCATCTCGGCCCTGCCGGGCAGCAGCACGTTCCTGAGCTTTCCGCGCGGCGACTATGCGATCAGCGAGGTGCTGCAACACATCCACCCGAGCGACCAGCCCAGGGTGCAGAAGCAATGGGCCAGGGCGGTCAAGGGCGAGGTGCCGTACGAGATCGAATACCGGGTTCTGCTCGAGGGCAAGGAGTACTGGCACTCGGTCAAGGCAGAGTTCGAACGCGACGACAAGGGCAATGCGGTGCGTGCCCTGGGCGTCACGCTGGACATCACGGACCGCAAGCGCATCGAGCTTGAATTCCAGCGGCTCAATGCCTCGCTGGAGCAGCGCATCCAGGACCGCACGCGTGCCCTGCGCGATGCCTACGACGAACTGGAAAGCTACTCCTACGCCGTGGCGCACGACCTGCGCTCACCGCTGCGCATCATCAACGGCTTCGCGCAGGCCCTCAAGGAAGACCAGCCCGACCTGGGCACCGCCGCACACGACCACCTCTCGCGCATCATGGCCGCGAGCAAGAAGATGGGGGAGCTGATCGACGGCCTGCTCAAGCTGTCGCAGTACGGACGGGGTGAGGTGCAGCGGGTGCCCTTGAGCATCAGCGGCATCGCGCAGCACCAGCTCGACGAGCTCACGACCGCAGACCCCTTGCGCCACGTCGACTGGTCGGTCGAACCGGACATCGAGGTGCTGGCCGACCCGCCGCTGATCGAAGCCCTGATGCAGAACCTGCTGCACAACGCCTGGAAATACACCTCGGCCGCGCCGCGCGCGCAGATCCGGGTCTTCACCGAGCTGCGCGACGGTGCGAGGTTCATCTGCGTCAGCGACAACGGCGCCGGCTTCGACATGGGTCGCGCCGACAAGCTTTTCCAGCCGTTCCAGCGTCTGCACCAGCCCAACGAGTTCGCCGGTCTGGGCATCGGTCTGGCAACCGCCCGCCTCATCGTGCAGCGCCACGGTGGCGTGCTGGAAGCCCACAGCGCCCCCGGTCAGGGCGCCACCTTCAGCTTCACCCTGCCCAGTTGACCCAACCGAAGTGGGCCGACAGCAGGATCAGTGCTCCGAAGGCGATCCGGTACCAGGCAAACGGTGTGAAGCTGTGGCTGGCCACATAACGCAGCAGCCAGCGGATGCAGACCCAGGCGCTGAGGAATGAGAACAGCAGGCCGACCGCAAACATCGGCGCATCGGCCGCCGACAGCAGTGCCCGCGCCTTGTAGGTGTCGTAGGCCCCGGCACCGATCAGGATCGGGATGCCCAGGAAAAAGCTGAACTCGGTCGCCACCGGCCGAGACAGGCCAAACAGCATGCCGCCGATGATGGTCGAGCCCGAGCGGCTGGTGCCGGGAATCAGGCCGCAGCACTGCGCCAGCCCGACCTTGAGCGCATCGATGGGCGTGAGGTCGTCGATGGCCTGCACGCGCGCCGCCGACTGCGGCCGCTTCTCGGCCCACAGGATCACGAAGGCGCCGACGATGAACGCCATCGCGACCGAGGTCGGGTTGAACAGGTGCGCCTTGATGGCCTTGGAAAACAGCAGACCCAGCACCACCGCCGGCACACAGCCGATCACGACATTGAGCGCGAATCGCTGCGCCTGCCGCTGGCTGGGCAGGTCAACGATGGTCTGGCGGATGCGTTGCCAGTAGACGATGATGACCGCGAGGATCGCACCGGTCTGGATCGCGATCTCGAACACCTTGGCGCGTTCGTCGTGAAAACCCAGCAACGAGCCGGCCAGGATCAGGTGGCCGGTCGATGACACGGGAAGGAACTCGGTCAGTCCTTCCACCACGCCCATCAGGGCGGTCTTGATCAGAAAAATCAGGTCCATGTTCGCTTGGTCTTATTGAATCAGGTCCAGCTGGATGCGCAGCCCGCCGGGCACCACACGGATCGCACCGGGCCGGTATCCGCGACCGGCCAGCGACTCCAGGTCTTCTTTCCGGAAGCGGTGCACCACCGCTTCCTTCATCAGGTCTTCGCTCAGCAGGCCGCCCACCTTCCTCACCTGCGCCGCCTGGGCAGCGTTCAGCCCCTCGACATCCAGTCGCTCGATGCGCGCCTGCGTGAGGCGCAGCGTGGTGTCCGACGGTTCGAAGCGCAGGCTGTAGCTCATCTCCAGCCGGCCCCGGATGTCGGCCATGCCGGGCAGCGCCACTTCGATGCGGTAGGCCACATCGTTGCCGAGCCGGTTTTCTTCCGGCCGCAGACGCAGCCGCGGCTGGTCCAGCGTGACCTCGAACAGGCCGAGGTACCGCTGCTTGACCGGCAGCTGGGCGGACATGCGCGCCAGCAGCTGGCTCTCGCTGATGTCGATCTGGCGCGGGCCGGTGGGCAGCCCGCCGCAACCGGCCAGGGCAAGCGCCATCAGGGCGCCAAAAGCGAGCCGGCGGCGCAACGGGGTCGTCAGATGCATGGGAAATGGTCCTTTTCAGGTCCGACAAGGGTGGCTGTCGCAGGGGCAGCCGGACGGGCGATTGTAGGAAGACCCGCGTTTCGCTCCCGTCAGGAAACGTTTCGCGCACCGATCCGGCCATTCCGTCCCGCGGCCGTGGCGCCGGCGCAGCCCCGTCGGCACAGTGCGTTCCATCGACCCACCCACCGGAGACCACCATGCTGTTCCAACTGCTCACCGACCACCCCGAAGCCGCCCTCACCATCGTTCAGAAGACCCCATCCTGGGTCTGGGGGCTGCTGGCCGCCCTGGTGCTGCTGGGGGTGTCGCAACTGCGCACCCGGCGCCTGACCTGGCGCCGCGCCGTCGCCCCGGCCATCGGCCTGGCGCTGTTTTCGCTCGTGAACCTGGCCCGGGACCTGTCGTCCACGCCCTGGCTGGCCCCCGGCCTGCTGGTCTGGCTGGCCGCCTTCGCGGTGCTGATGCTGCTGGGCACCCGCTCCGGTCCCCGCCCCGGCACCCGCTACGACGCGTCTGCCGACCGATTCGTGGTGCCTGGCAGTGTGGTGCCGCTGCTCACCATCCTGGCGATCTTCTTCCTGAAGTACGGCATCGGCGTGGAACTCGCGATGCAGCCCACCCTGCGCCTAGAACCCGCCTTCGCCCTGGGGATGTGCGCCGGCTACGGCGCCCTCACCGGCTACTTCGCCGCCCGCCCCTTCTCGCTGTGGCAACTGGCCGCCCGCCAGCCCGCCACCCCGGCCTGCGCCTGAACCGCTTTCCCTGTCGTCACCCTCAATACCCTCTTTCCCCTTTTCCAGGAGCCCACCATGAACACCACCCACACCACCGACCTCTCCCGCGACCTCGACCGCCAGGCCCGCCGCACCGTCAAGACCCGCCTGGGCTGGCTGACCCACGCCGCCGTCTACCTTGCCGTCATCGGCGGCCTGAGCCTGCTGGCCTACACCAACGGCCGCCACCTGCCGGTGGGCGCCGCGCTGGGCTGGGGACTGGCACTCGCCATCCACGGTCTGCGCGTGCTGGTGACCGGCAGCGGGCTGCGCGAACGCATGGTGCAGGCCGAACGCCAGCGTCTGCAGGGTCAGCAAGGCCCGCACTCCGCCTGACCCAACGGCTCCACCGGACACGCCCATGCACAAGCACCTCACCCGCCTCGCCACCGGCCTGGCCCTGCTGACCGCGCTGTCGGCCCAGGCCCAGGTCGGGCTGGCCACCCTGCCCGTCCAGGGCCGCCCGCTGACCCTGGTCTATCCCACCGCCAGCACCGCACGCGCGGTCGAATTCGGCCCCTTCCGTCTGGACGTCGCACCCGATGCGCCGCTGTCGCCCGGCCAGCACCGCCTGATCGTGATGTCGCACGGCACCGGTGGATCGGCCACCGCCGACCACGCGCTGGCCGCCGCGCTGGCCCGCGCCGGTTTCGTCGTCGCCCAGGTCGAACATGAGGGCGACAACTTCCGTGACCACCGGCTCTCCGGCCCCGACTCGTTCCGCCGGCGCCCCGCCGAGGCGGTTCAGGCCATTGACGCGCTGGCCGCCGACCCGAAGTGGTCGAAGCAGCTCGACCTCTCCCGCGTCGGCGTGCACGGCATGTCGGCCGGCGGCGTGACGGCGCTGTCGCTGGCGGGTGGGCAGTGGAGCATGCTGGCGCTGGTCCGTCACTGCGGCGCGCATCTCGACGAGGACCCCGGCTTCTGCCTGCAGGGCGCGGTCACACCCGAACAGAAGGCCGAGCGCGCGAAGCGCTTCGAAGCGGCCAAGGGCGTGCCCGACGCTTACTTGCCGGCCGACCTGCGCGCCCTGCAAGGCGGCCGCACGCCCACCACCGACCAGCCCGAACCGCGGCCGGATCCGCGCATCGCAGCGGTCACGCTGGCCGTGCCGGTCGCGGCGATCTTCACGCCCGAGAGCCTGGCGCGCATCCGCGTGCCGGTCGGTATCGTGGCAACGCAGAATGACCGTGTGCTGCTGCCCCGGTTTCACAGTGGCCAGGTGCTGGCGAACTGCAGCACTTGCCGCCTGCTGACCGAACTGCCGGGTGCAGGCCACTTCGACCTGTTGCGCCCCTGGCCCGAGGCGGTGGCACGCGAGGTCGCGGCCGGGCAGGTGCGCGGCGGCGATGTCACGCCGGGTCTCGATCCGGCGCTCCTGACGCAGGCGCATGACAGAATCGTCGCGTTCCACCGCCAGCACCTGATGACCCAACCATGAAACGCCTGATCGCCAACCGCCTGTTCGGCTGGCTCCCCGCTGGCGTGCGCGAGCGCACCCTGCGCCGCCTGGTGGTGGTCTGGACCGTGGCGCTGGCGATCGGTCTCATCCTCTGGGGTTCGGGTGCGCGCACGCATCCGCTGGACATCGCCCTAGTCTACAGCTACGCAATCAGCACGGCGATCTGGTTTCTCAGCGATCCGGTGCGCATCGCCCTGCGCGGCTGGCTGGGCGTTGCGCCGCCCCATTACTGGAAGCCCTCGCTGCGCATGCTGGCGTACATGGTGGTCAGCAGCACGGTCGGCTACGCACTGGGCACCGCCGTCGGCGACGCCTACGCAGGCCGCTCGACCTGGGACATGGTCCACCAGTCGCCGCTGCGCCTGCTGGGCTTCTGGGTGTCCGGGCTGGTGATCTCGGGTTTCTTCGTGCTGGGCTTCTACCAGCGCGCCAAGGCCGACGACCTGCACCGCCAGGCCACCGAAGCGCGGCTGAAGCTGCTGGAGAGCCAGCTCGAACCGCACATGCTGTTCAACACGCTCGCCAATCTGCGCGCGCTGATCGCCATCGACCCGCCGCGCGCCATCCAGATGCTGGACCGGCTCAACGACTACCTGCGCGCCACGCTGCGCGCCTCGCGCAGCGACACCGCCGCCGGCACGCACACGCTGGCCGATGAATTCGCACGACTGAACGACTACCTCGAACTGATGGCGGTGCGCATGGGAACGCGGCTGGCCTTCGATTTCACGCTGCCCGATGACCTGCAGGCCTTTCCGCTGCCGCCGCTGCTGCTGCAGCCGCTGGTCGAGAACGCGATCCGCCACGGGCTGGAGCCGCGCGTCGAAGGCGGCCACATCAGCGTCGGTGCGCGCCGCGACGGCGACCTGCTGATCCTGGAAGTCGCCGACACCGGCGTCGGCATGGACACGACGGCCACCCCGGCGCCACGCCGCGACGGCGGCTTTGGCCTGTCGCAGGTGCGTGAGCGCATGGACAGCCTGCCAGGCGGCCCGGGCCGTGTGGACGTCGACAGCCGCCCCGGCGCGGGCACCACCATCCGCCTCGCGCTGCCGCTGAACCACGCCGAACCCGCATGAACGCCACCGCCCTGATCGCCGAAGACGAACCGCTGCTGGCTGCCGCGCTGCAGGCCGAACTGGCGCGCGCCTGGCCCGCACTGCGCATCGTCGCCACCGCCGGCCACGGCGCAGCCGCCGTCGACAAGGCACTGACCCTGCGCCCTGACGTGGTGTTCATGGACATCCGGATGCCTGGCATGAGCGGCCTCGAAGCCGCGGCCGAGCTGGCCGACGAATGGCCCACCGACGGTGCCCCGTTTCCCGCGCTGGTGTTCGTGACCGCCTACGACCAGTACGCCGTGCAGGCCTTCGAGGCACAGGCGGTCGACTACCTGCTCAAGCCGGTGCAGGCCGAGCGCCTGGCGCGCACCGTGCAGCGGGTGCAGTCGCTGCTGGCGCAACGCACGACGGCGACATCGCCTTCACCGGCCGTCGATGCGCCGCTGGATGCGACGCTGGAGAAGCTGCGCGCGCTGCTCGCTCCGTCGGGTGCTGCCGCGGTCGAGCCGCTGCGTGTGATCCAGGCCGGTGTCGGCCAGCAGATCCGCCTGGTGCCGGTCGACGAGGTGCTGTGTTTCGAGGCCGCCGACAAGTACGTGCGGGTGCTGACCGGCGAGGCCGACCTGCTGATCCGCACCCCGCTCAAGGACCTGCTGCCGCAGCTGGACGCCAGCGTGTTCTGGCAGGTGCACCGAGGCACCGTGGTGCGCGCCACCGCGATCCGCAGCGTGCACCGCGACGAGGCCGGCAAGCTCAGCCTGGAAGTGCGCGGGCTGAAAGAGCGCGTGCCGGTCAGCCGGCTGTACGCAGGCCGTTTCAAGGCGATGTAAGCGCATCCCGAGACAGGTAGCCTGGTTCCAGGTCAGCCGCGCAGCGGCGCAGGGGGGAGTCTCAAAAACTCCCGGTGAATTGATACCGCGAAGCCGGGTGCCACATCGCTGCCACCGACGCCACCCGCCCCATCGACCGCGTCTGCCGCCGCAGCACCAGACAGGGCTCGTTCGCCGGCATCGCCAGCATCTCGCCGATGCCCGCCGGCGGCAGGCAGGCCTCGATCGCAAAGCTCACGCCCTGCAGCGGCGCGACCCGCATCAGGTAGGCGTTGGGGGTCTGTGAGGTGAAGTCTTGCGCCAGGTAGTCCGGCGCGACCTCGGGGTTCACATGCCGGTCCTCGACCTGGATCGGCTGGCCATTCTCGAAGTGCACCACCACCGAATGGAACAGCGTTGCTTCGGGCTTCAGGCCAAAGGCCCGCCCCAGCACCTCGCCCGCCTTCACGCGCTCCAGCTTGTGCAGCTCGCTGCGGTGCTGGTGGCCGCGCGCGGCGATTTCCTCGGCGATGTTGCGGATCGCGACCAGCGTCGACTGGTACTTCTGCTGTGCCACATAGGTGCCCGAGCCCTGCACCCGTTCGACGATCTGTTCGTCGCTCAGTTCGCGGATCGCGCGGTTAACCGTCATGCGCGAAACGCCGAATTCGCGCGCCAGCGCTTCCTCGCCCGGGATCGCGTCGCCCTCTTTCCACTGCCCGTTCTGGATGCGCTCCAGCACGTGCTGCTTGACGCGCTGGTAGGCCGGTGGGGTCGGGGTGTTGCTCATCGCCGCAGGGTTATTGACTTGACAGCTCAGTTTACTTCGGCACAATTTGTATATACATTTAGCCAACCGATGGCTTGACTTGTCCGGACAGAAGGAGACACCCATGAGCACCAACACCGATCCCCGCCTCGACCCGACCCGGGTGATCCGCGCCCCGCGCGGCAGCACGTTGACCTGCAAGAACTGGATCGCCGAAGCGGCCTACCGCATGCTGCAGAACAACCTCGACACCGAGGTGGCCGAGAACCCGCAGCACCTGGTGGTCTACGGCGGCATCGGCCGCGCCGCGCGCGACTGGGCCTGCTTCGACCAGATCCTGGCCTCGCTCAAGGACCTGAACGACGACGAGACCCTGCTGGTGCAGTCGGGCAAGCCGGTCGGCGTATTCAAGACCCACAGCAACGCCCCGCGCGTATTGCTGGCCAATTCCAATCTCGTGCCCAAGTGGGCCAACTGGGAACACTTCAACGAGCTCGACCGCAAGGGTCTGTTCATGTACGGCCAGATGACCGCCGGCAGCTGGATCTACATCGGCAGCCAGGGCATCGTGCAGGGCACCTTCGAGACCTTCGTCGAGGCCGGCAAGCAGCACTACGGCAACGACCTCTCGGGCCGCTGGATCCTCACCTCCGGTCTCGGCGGCATGGGCGGTGCGCAGCCGCTGGCCGCCACTCTGGCCGGCGCCTGCTCGCTCAACATCGAATGCCAACAGAGCAGCATCGACTTCCGCCTGCGCACGCGCTATGTCGACAAGCAGGCGCGCGACATCGACCACGCGCTCGAACTGATCCGGGAACACACGGCCAGGCACGAAGCCGTCTCCATCGCCCTGCTGGGCAACGCCGCCGAAGTGCTGCCCGAGCTGGTCAAGCGCGCGAAGGCCGGCGGCATCCGCCCCGACATCGTCACCGACCAGACCTCGGCCCACGACCTGATCAACGGCTACCTGCCGGTGGGCTGGACGGTGGCGCAGTGGAAGGCCGCTCAGAAAGATCCGGCGCAGCACGCCGCGCTCCAGGACGCCGCCGCCAAAAGCTGTGCGGTGCACGTGCAGGCCATGCTGGATTTCCACGCCATGGGCATCCCCACGGTCGACTACGGCAACAACATCCGCCAGGTCGCGTTTGATCAAGGCGTGGGCAACGCCTTCGACTTTCCCGGTTTCGTGCCCGCCTACATCCGCCCCATGTTCTGCGAGGGCAAAGGCCCGTTCCGCTGGGTCGCACTTTCGGGCGATCCGGAAGACATCTACAAGACCGACGCCAAGATCAAGGAACTGTTCCCGAACAACCACCACACGCACCGCTGGCTGGACATGGCGCGCGAGCGTATCGCCTTCCAGGGCCTGCCCGCGCGCATCTGCTGGCTGGGCCTGGGTGAGCGACACGTGGCTGGTCTGGCCTTCAACGAGATGGTCAGGAACGGCGAACTCAAGGCCCCGATCGTGATCGGCCGCGACCACCTGGACACCGGCTCGGTCGCCAGCCCCAACCGCGAGACCGAAGCGATGAAAGATGGCACCGACGCCGTCTCCGACTGGCCGCTGCTCAACGCCCTGCTCAACACCGCGGGCGGTGCGAGCTGGGTCAGCCTGCACCACGGTGGCGGCGTGGGCATGGGCTACTCGCAGCACTCGGGCATGGTGATCGTGGCCGACGGCACCGACGCCGCGGCCGAGCGGCTGGCGCGCGTGCTGGTCAACGACTGCGGCTCGGGCGTGATGCGCCACGCAGATGCGGGCTACGAACTGGCGATTGCGACCGCGAAAAAGCAGGGCTTGAAGCTGCCCATGATCGGATGACACTTCCCACCATGAAACACACCCTCACCCTCCACCCTGGCCAGATGACCCTGGCCGACCTGCGCACCGTCTGGCAGCAGCCGGTGACCGTCGCGCTGACGGACGACGCGCGCGCCGCCATCGACGCCTCGGCCGCCGCGATCCACGCCATCGTTGCCAAGGGCGATGCCGCCTATGGCATCAACACCGGGTTCGGCAAGCTGGCCAAGACCCGCATCCCCGACGCGCAGCTGGAGCAGCTGCAGCGCAACCTGATCCTCTCGCACTCGGTCGGCACCGGTGAACCGATGAGCGACGCCACTGTGCGGCTGGTGATGCTGATGAAGGCGGCCAGCCTGTCGCGCGGCTACTCGGGCGTGCGCCCTGTGGTGATCGACACGCTGCTGGCGCTGCTGAACGCCGGAGTGATGCCCGTGGTCCCGGTCAAGGGCTCGGTCGGTGCCTCGGGCGACCTCGCGCCGCTGTCGCACATGACACTCGCGTTGATGGGCGTAGGCCCGGTGCGCGTGAACGGAGAGATGCGCCTGGCCGCCGAAGCGCTGAAGGCCGCCGGCATCGCGCCGCTGACGCTCGCGGCCAAGGAAGGGCTGGCCCTGATCAACGGCACCCAGGTCTCGACCGCGCTCGCTTTGCACGGCCTGTTCATGGCCGAGCGCCTGCTCGAAGCCGGCACCGTCATTGGCGCGCTTTGCGTCGACGCCGCCAAGGGCAGCGACGCGCCCTTCGATCCGCGCATCCACGCCGTGCGCGGCCAGCCCGGCCAGATCGCGCAGGCCAGCGTCACCCGCGCCCTGCTGGCGGACAGCCAGATCCGCCTCTCGCACATGGAGGGCGACGAACGCGTGCAGGACCCGTACAGCCTGCGCTGCCAGCCGCAGGTGATGGGCGCCTGCCGCGACCTGATCGCCAACGCCGCGCGCACGCTGCTGATCGAAGCCAACGCCGTCACCGACAACCCGCTGGTGTTCACCGACACCAACGAGGTGCTCTCGGGCGGCAACTTCCACGCGGAGCCGGTCGCCTTCGCCGCCGACACGCTGGCGCTGGCCATCAGCGAGATCGGCGCCATCTCCGAACGCCGCATCGCCTTGCTGATCGACAGCACGCTCTCGGGCCTGCCGCCCTTCCTGGTGAACAACCCGGGCCTCAACAGCGGCTTCATGATCGCCCACGTCACCGCCGCCGCGCTGGCATCGGAGAACAAGTCGCACGCCCACCCGGCCAGCGTCGACAGCCTGCCCACCAGCGCCAACCAGGAAGACCACGTGAGCATGGCGACCTACGCCGGCCGCCGCCTGGCCGAGATGGCCGACAACACCGCCACCATCCTCGGCATCGAGTGGCTGGCCGCGGCGCAGGGCGTGGACTTCCACCGCCCGCTGGCGACCAGCCCGCGCCTGACCAAGGCCCACGGTGCATTGCGCGCACAGGTCCCGTTCTATGGCGAAGACCGGCTGTTCGCCCCCGACATCGAAGCGGCACGGCGCCTGGTGCTGGACGGCACCGCAGGCGAAGGCCAGCAGGACCTGCTCGCAGCACTCTGGGCCTGAACCCATGGCCACGCGCACGCTCTGGCACCACGCACGGCTGGCGACGCTGGCCGATGGCGCCGCCGACGGCTGGGGCCTGATCGACGACGGTGCGCTGCTGACCGAGGGCGACGCCATCGTCTGGGCCGGCCCGCTGCGCGAACGGCCGGTGGCGGCCGACGGCGCGCGCGAGGTCGACCTGGGCGGCCTGCTGGTGACCCCGGGCCTCGTCGACTGCCACACCCATCTCGTCTACGGCGGCCACCGCGCCGCCGAGGCCGAGATGCGGCTGAACGGTGCGAGCTACGAAGCCATTGCCCGCGCGGGCGGCGGCATCCGCTCCACCGTCGCGGCCACGCGCGCCGCCAGCGAGGGCGAGCTGTTCACCCAGGCGGCCCGGCGCGCACAGGCGTTGATGGACGAGGGCGTGACGACGCTGGAAATCAAGTCGGGCTACGGTCTGTCGCTGGAGACCGAGGCGCGCTGCCTGCGCGTGGCGCGGCAGATCGGCAGCGACCGCCGCGTCGGCGTGCGCACCACCTTCCTCGGCGCCCACGCCCTGCCCCCGGAGTTCGAAGGCCGGCCCGACGACTACATCGATGCGGTCTGCGGCTGGTTGCCTCAACTGCATGCTCAAGGCCTGGTCGACGCCGTCGACGCCTTCTGCGAAACCATCGGCTTCACGCCTGCCCAGACGCGTCGCGTGTTCGAGGCCGCGCGGGCGCTGGGGCTGCCGGTCAAGCTGCACGCCGAGCAGCTCTCCGACCAGGGCGGCGCCGCGCTGGCGGCCTCGTTCGGTGCCCTGTCCTGCGACCACCTCGAACACCTGAGCGCCGACGGCATCGCCGCGATGAAAGCAGCCGGCACGGTCGCGGTGCTGTTGCCGGGCGCGTTCTACATGCTGCGCGAAACCAAGCTGCCGCCGATGGCGGCGCTGCGCGAAGCCGGCGTGCCGATGGCGGTCTCGACCGACCACAACCCCGGCACGGCGCCCGGCCTGTCGTTGCTGCTGGCGGCCCACATGGCCTGCACCTTCTTTCGCCTCACGCCACTCGAAGCGGTGCGCGGCATCACGGTCCACGCCGCGCAGGCGCTCGGTCTGCGCGACCGCGGACAACTCGCCGCCGGCCAATGCGCCGACTTCGTCGCCTGGGACCTCGACCACCCGAACGAGCTGACCTACTGGTTCGGCCACAACCCCTGCCGCCGCGTCGTGGCGGCGGGACAGGAGCGAGCATGAACACCCCCTCCAACGCCCCCTTCATCTGGCAGGGCCGCGTGGACGCCGAAGAAAGCGGCGACAGCACGCGCTGGCACCAGCGCGTCTCGCCCTTCGAAGCCAGCTCGCGCGACGGCGTGGCGCTGATCGGCTTCGCGGTCGACGAAGGCGTGCGCCGCAACGGCGGAAGGCCCGGCGCGGCGCAAGGCCCGCGGGCCCTGCGCGCCGCACTGGCGAACATGCCGGTGCTCGGTGAACCTGCGCTGTGGGATGCGGGCGATGTGGAATGCGCGGGTGACACGACCGACGACGCGCTCGAAGCTGCGCAGGAAGCGCTGGCGCAACGCGTCGCCGCGGTGATGGCGCAGGGCTGCCGGCCGCTGGTGCTCGGCGGCGGCCACGAGGTTGCCTGGGGCACGTTCCAGGGCCTGATGCTCGCCCGGCCGGATCTGAAAAAGCCGCTCATCGTCAACCTCGACGCGCACTTCGATCTGCGCCAGGCCGCTCGCGGCAACTCGGGCACGCCGTTTCGCCAGATCGCCCAGTGGTGCGCGGCACAGGGGCGCCCGTTCGACTACCACGTGCTGGGCATCAGCCGCTTCGCCAACACGCGCGCGCTGTTCGACCGCGCGGAGGAACTCGGCGTCCGCTACCGGCTGGATGAAGACCTGCAGAGTCCGGCGCAGATGGCCGAGGCCCAGGCATCGCTCGCCCAGGCGCTGCAGACCTGCGATGGTGTGTACCTGACGGTGTGCCTGGATGTGTTGCCGGTGCCGATCGCGCCCGGCGTTTCCGCGCCGTCGACGCTGGGCCTGCCACTGGCCCAGGTCGAAACCTTCATCGATCAGGTGCTGGCGTCGGGACGCCTGGTCGCCAGCGACATTGCGGAGCTCAACCCCGCGATGGACCCGGCCGGCGTGACCGCCCGGGTCGCCGCCCGCATCGCGGCCCGCATGGCCCGCGGGTAGTGGGCGGTCAGCGAGCCGGCACCGGGCCGCCCCAAGGCGGATCAGCCCCCTCGGGGGGCAGCGACCCGCGCAGCGGCGGAGCGTGGGGGTCTTTAACGCCGGTGATCACCGCGACGATCGTCGTCCCAGTCGCGGTCGTGCCGGTGCCCATGGCGATGGCCGCGCCAGTAACCATGCCCCCGGTCATCGTCCCAGTAAGCAGGGCCACCGATCACCACCGGACGGGGCGCGTACACGACCGGCGGGCCGTAGACCACCTGCGGTGCGTACACCACGGGCGGCCGCTGCACATACACCGGAGCGGGGCGGACCACCACCGGACGCGGGTCGTAGTAGTAGCCGGGCGGCGATGCCACCACGACCGGAGCGTTGGAGGCACCGATCGCGACGCCGGGGCCATTCACGCCCACCGACCAGTAGACATCGCTGCGTGCGTGGGCGCTGCTGGCGGCCACCGTCAGTGCCCAGGCGCCGGCCACCAGACCCAGCGCGGCGAGGGCACGAAGCCCGGGAGAAGTGCCGGGCAGGCGGTGAGTCAGGGTATTCATCGTGAGGTTCTCCATGTCAATGGCGCTGAAATAGCTCCCATGGACGAATTACAGGCCGATTGCCGGTAACCTGCACCCCACGCACCGTCAATGTCGTAGCCATTCGTAACAGCAGCCCCATCGTTTACCCGCATGACCTCTGATCCGCAAGACATCCTCGACTTCTGGTTCGGCGACGGCCTGGCCCTGGGATGGCCATCCGACGACCGCAGCGGGCTGTGGTTCCGTGGCGGCCCGGCGCTCGACGCCGAGATCCGGGAACGCTTCGGTCCGCTGGTGGAGCAGGCGCTGGACGGGGGCCTGACCGCCTGGGAAGCCACGCCCACCTCGCGGCTGGCGCTGGTGATCCTGCTCGACCAGTTCACCCGCAACGCACACCGCGGGCAGGCGCGCGCCTTCGCCGGCGATGGCCGGGCGCAGCGGCTGGTGCTGCAGAGCCTGGCGCTGGAGCAGGACGCCGAGCTGCCCGTGGTCGGCCGGGTGTTCTTCTACATGCCGCTGATGCACGCCGAGAGCCCGGCGCTGCAGGACGAATGCGTGATCAAGTTCGAAGCCCTGTGGCGGCAGAGCCCGCCCGCGCTGCAGGGGCGCCTGGACGGCAACCTGAAGGCTGCCCGCGAACATGCCGACATCGTGGCGCGCTTCGGCCGGTTCCCGCACCGCAACGCCGTGCTGGGCCGCACCAGCACCGCCGAAGAAGAAGCCTTCCTGCAAAACGGCCCGCGCTTCGGGCAGTAACCCCGGCCCCATGCCCCAGACTCTCGTCATCCACGCCCACCCGCGCGCCAGCGCCTCGCTGGTCACCCAGGCCCTGCGCCGCACCCTGGAAGCACAGCCCGACACGGCCGTGCGCGCGCTCTACGACCTCTACCCTGACTTCGACATCGACATCGCCGCCGAACGCGCGGCGCTGCTGGAGGCCGAACTGGTGATCTGGCTGTCGCCGGTGCACTGGTACAGCGTGCCGGCGCTGATGAAGCTCTGGTACGAACAGGTGCTCGCCTACGGCTGGGCCTACGGGCCAGACGCGCATGCGCTGCGCGGCAAGACCGCCTGGTGGGTCACGAGCGCGGGCGGCCAGCTGAGCGACTACACACCGGGCGGCGTGCACGGTCGCCCGTTTGCGGACTTCGTGGCCCCGATCGAACACACGGCGCGCTTTTGCGGCATGCACTGGCTCGAACCCTACGTCGTGCACGGCGGCCACACCAACTCGCCTGCGCAGATCAGCGCTTGCTGCGGCGGCCTGCTGCAGCGGCTGTCGCAGGCGCAGGCCGCTCTGGGCAGGGGTGCCGCATGACCCAGGCGATCCTGTTCCTGCTCGCCGCGCTGGTGTTTGTGCCGCTGGCGGTGCGCGCCGGGCTGGGCTCGGTGCTTGGCTATCTCGTGGCCGGCATGGTGATCGGTCCGGTCGGCTTTGGTCTGGTGAACGACCCGACCGCGATCCTGCACGTGTCCGAACTCGGCGTGGTGCTGATGCTGTTCGTGATCGGCCTCGAACTCGAACCGCAGCGCCTGTGGGCCATGCGCAAGGCGGTGTTCGGCGGCGGCGCGCTGCAAATGCTGCTCTGTGCGGCGCTGCTGATGCCGGTGGGCTTGCTGCTGGGCTGGAGCTGGCAGGCGTCGCTGGTCGCCGCGCTGGCGCTGTCGCTGTCGTCGACCGCGATCGCGGTGGCGATCCTGCAAGAGCGCAACCTGATGCCGCGCCCGGTCGGCACGACCGGCTTCGCCATGCTGCTGTTCCAGGACATCGCGGCGATCCCTCTGCTGGCGCTGGCTGCCGTGCTCGGCACCGCTGCGCCCGAAGCCGCCGAAGCCAGCCACGGCGCTGCCCACGGCGGCCTGCTGTTGCAGGCAGCGGCGATTGGCGGCGTGGTCGTGGTCGGCCGTTATGTGGCCTACCCGGCGATGCGCTTCGTGGCCCGCATCCAGGTGCGCGAGCTGTTCACCGGCTTCGCGCTGCTGCTGGTGCTGGGCGTTGCGGCGCTGATGGAGTATGTCGGCCTGTCGATGGGCCTGGGTGCCTTCCTGGCCGGCGTGCTGCTGGCGAGTTCGGAGTACCGCCACGCGCTGGAGAACGACATCCTGCCGTTCAAGGGCCTGCTGCTGGGTCTGTTCTTCATCGCGGTCGGCATGAGCATGCAGCTGGGCCTGCTGCTGACAGCGCCGCTGCAGGTGATCGTCGGCCTCGTCCTGGTGGTCGGGCTCAAGGCGCTGGGGCTGTGGCTGCTCGGCCCGGTCGCCCGCCTCACCGGCTCGCAACGCTCGCTGCTGGCGATCCTGCTGTCGCAGGTGGGCGAGTTCGCCTTCGTGGTGCTCGCTGCGGCCAAGGCCTCCTCGGTGCTGCCGCCCGCCACCGCCGACCTGCTGACCCTGATCGCTGCGCTGTCGATGGTGACCACGCCGCTGCTGCTGATCGCCTTCGACCGCCACAGCCGGCCCGACACCGACGACCGCCCCGCCGACACCATCGAAGACAACGAGTCGCCGGTGCTGCTGGCCGGTTTCGGCCGCTACGGCCAGATCGTCGCGCGCACGCTGCTGAGCGCCGGCATCAAGCCGACCGTGATCGACCACGACGCCGACACCGTCGACTCCGCGCGCCGCTTCGGCTTCAAGGTGCACTTCGGCGACGCCTCCCAACCCGACCTGCTGCACGCGGCCGGCGTGGGCAAGGCGCGCGCCTTCGTGATCGCCATCGACGACCGCACGCAGGCCACGCGGCTCGCACAAGAGCTTCACGAAAGCCACCCGGACCTGCCGATCGTCGCGCGCGCCTTCGATTCGGTGCACGAGATGGACCTGATGGACGCGCATGTGCACCATGCCCAGCGCGAGGTGCTGGAGAGCTCGCTGCGCAGTGCCCGCGTCACGCTGGAACTGCTGGGTTTCGACCGCTTCCACGCCCGGCAGTTGGCCGACGACTTCCGGCGCCACTCGGAAGGCGCGGTGAAACACGCCCGCCAGATGCGTCAGGTGGACGAGCGCGACGACATCGTCAAGCGCATGCGCGAAGCCAGGGAAGAATTTGAGCGGCAGATGCAGGAAGACCTGGCGCAGCAGCGCCAGCATGCACCGGCCAAAGGCTGGAACCAGCCCGACTGAAGAAGAAGGAAGAAGCCGCTCAGCGGCCCAGGGCGAACATCAGCGCGGCGCCGACCACCACGCCAATCAGCAGCATCACCACCTGCTTGATGCCACCACCCGGGGGCGGCAGGGGCGGCAGGTCGTCCATCTCGGAGTCCGGCGGCTGCGTCGACTGGAAAGGCTGCTCGATGGTCTGCCCCATGCGCCGCAGCGAACTGCCCGGCGCCGCCCAGCTGGCCCACAGGCCGTGGGCTTCGGTCGGCACGACGGCACCACGCGCCACCGCCGCCTCCACATCGCTCCAGCGGATCAGCACCTGCACCGAGGGCAGAAAGACATCGTCGACCTGGGTGGCTTCCCATTCGCTCGTGTCCTCCATCACGAAGGTGTCGGGGTTGTCCTTGTTCATCTTCTCGCCCTCTCCAATGCGACAGCACGGGTTTTACGAATGCCTGCAACGATATCGGAAACCGCCAGCCGCTGACACCCCCCCGCGCTCCCCTTGTCGGCTGCCCGCGCCTAGAATCCGCGCCCACCATGCAAAAACACAACGACCTTCCGGCCCTGCTGGCCGAGATCCACCAGGACGCCCAGGCGCTGTTCGGCCAGGGGCAGGTGGCCGACTACATTCCGGCGCTGGCCGAAGTGAATCCTCACCAGTTCGGCATGGCGATCGCCACGGTCGACGGGCAGACCCACAGCGTCGGCGATGCCCTCACGCCGTTTTCGCTGCAGAGCATCACCAAGCTGTTCACCTTCGTGCTGGCGCTCAAGCTGGAGGGCGACGCCCTCTGGCAGCGGGTCGGCCGCGAACCCTCGGGCGCAGCCTTCAACTCCATCGTCCAGCTCGAGACCGAAAACGGCGTGCCCCGCAACCCGTTCATCAACGCGGGCGCCCTGGTCATCACCGACATCCTGACCACCCGATACGCCCACCTCGACTACGCCCTGCTGGGCGCGCTGCGGCGGCTGGCCGACGAGCCCGAGCTGCACTGGAACCCGCGCGTGGCCCGCAGCGAGCGCGAAACCGCCCACCGCAACATGGCGATGGCGTATTTCATGAAGAGCCACGGCAACTTCCACAACGCGCCCGAAACCGTGCTCGACAACTACTGCCGCCAGTGCGCCACCGAAATGAGCTGCGCCCAGCTCGCTCAGGCCACGCTGTTCCTGGCCAACAACGGCCGCGACCTCAGCCGCACCGGGCAGCCGGACGAGCAGTTCCTCGGCCCGGACGAAACCCGGCGCGTCAATGCCCTGCTGCTGACCTGCGGCGCCTACGACGCCGCGGGCGACTTCGCCTACCGCATCGGCCTGCCAGTCAAGACCGGCGTGGGCGGCGGCATCGTGGCCATCGTGCCCGAGGTCGGCACGGTCGCGGTCTGGGCGCCCGAACTGGACGCCAAGGGCAACTCGGTGCTCGGCGCCTTCGCCCTGGAACGGCTGGTCGCCGCCACCGGCTGGGGCCACACCAGCTTCTGAGCCCCGGCCAGCGGCCTCAGCCCCAGAGCGGCGGCTTGAACACCATCAGCCAGAAGACCACCACCATCGCCGCGAAGGCCGGGTAACCGAGCCCTTCCCACCAGCGCGCCATGCGCCAGTAGGCGGCCGGCAGCAGCGTCTGGCCACGGCGCGCTGCGGTGTCGGCGATGCGCGCCATGCGCAACTGCAGCGCCACCACCGGCAGCCAGCACAGCCCCGCCAGCACATACATCCCCAGCGCCAACGCGATCCACGGCGTGGTCAGCGGCCAGCCCGCGAGATGCGCCAGCGCGATGCCGCTCAGCGGCTGCACGATCACCGCCGGCGTCGTCATCCACCAGTCGGCCTTGACCACCAGGCGCGACACCACCGCCTGCGCGGCCACCGAGCCGCTGCGGTTGGTCATGAACAGATAGAACGCCGAGCCGAAGCCCGTGCCCACCAGCACCACGCTGGACACGATGTGCAGCGTCTTGAGCAAGAGATACAGGTTCATCGCACGCCCTCCCCGGCGTCCATGCCCCACCAGCCGCTGCCGCGCACCATCAGCGCCAGGATCGGCAGGTTCTTCAACAGCGGCCCGAACGGGTGCAGCCAGGCCCCCGGCACCAGCAGCGTCGCCAGCGCCGTGAACCCCAGCACCACCACGATGCCCGCGCGGCAGGCCGCCGCCCCGGGCCGCCAGACCAGCCAGGCGCCCATCGCCACATCCAGCGCGATGCCCGCCGCCACCAGCGGCGACACCCAGGACGCCGGCACCAGGCCCGCCTCGCTCACCAGCCCGTGGCTGATGCCGCCCCAGCCCAGCGCCGACACCAGCGCCGTGCCCCACCAGAGCGCCACCAGGCTCCAGCGCTCCAGGCCGTTCACGACCGCAGCTCCTTTGGCCACTCCCGCACCGACACCGGCGCCCGGCCCAGCAGGCGCGTCAGCGGCTGCACATCGCCCGTGTTCGGTTGCGCCAGCAGCGCCATCGCCTCGGTGCACCAAGGCACCGCCGGCACCTGGTCGCCCATCCGCGCGCTCAGCCGGCTCAGCGCGTCCGGCAGCAGCGCCACCAGCGCGGGCGAACGGCCCAGCGCGGCGCGCCAACCCGCGATCAGCGCCCGCAGCGTGAACACCTCCGGCCCGACCACCGGCAGCGCATTCGGCCCACCCGCCACCAGCGCATCCGCCTCGCCCTCCAGGCTGCGCCGCACCGCTTCGGCGACGTCGTTCACATGCACCGGCTGCGCCAGCCCGCGCGCCACCGGCCCGGGCAGGATCACCGCCGGCAGCTTCGCCAGTGCGAGAAACATCGCCGTCGACGCGCCGCCCGGCCCGACCACCACGCTCGGCCGCACCACCACCGCGTCCAGCTTGCTCGCCTGCACCAGCGACCACAGGTGCTCGTCGGCCGAGCGCTTGCTGCGCGCGTAGACCGTCTCGCTCTTGTCCACGCCCAGCGCAGACACCTGCACCACGCGGCGCACGCCCGCCTGCGCGCAGGCATCGAACAGCGCCTTTGGCCCCTCGGCGTGCGTCGGCCAGATCGGCCGCCGCCGCGTGTCGCGCAGCACCCCGACCGCGTTCACCACCGCGTCCACGCCCTGCAGCCGCGGCAACCAGTCGGCCGCCGACGTCGCCTGCGCGAAATCGACGCGCGGCCCGGTCACCAGCTCATGCCCCGCCGCCGACAGCGCGGCCGACACATGCCGCCCCACGAAGCCCGAAGCTCCAACGACAAAGACTTTCATGATGCGTCCCTCCGGCACACGCCATCGGCGCACGGCGACACCGAGCGGCGCGCCGCACGGCGCCAGGCCGTCTCGAACACCAGGTGCGCCAGCCAGCGCGGGAACAGATGGCGGTGATCCGCCACCCACGGATACCAGCGGTCGGCCAGCGGCCGCAGCCAGCGCCAATTCAGCGAACGCGCCACCCAAGACACACCCACCGCCTCGTACATCGCCACAAAAGTGTCCACCCCGCGCAGCCACTCACCCGAGGCAGAACGCGCGTGCAGCAGGCGCGCCAGCGCCTCCTTCGTCACACCGGCCGGCGTCTCGAACCCCGGAGCGGCGATGTCCACGAAGCGCAAGCGCTGGTCGCGCTCGTTGCGCAGCATCAGGTTGCGCATCTCGGCCATGCACAACGGGCAAGCACCGTCGTAGTACAGCGTCAGGGGATACAGCGTCTCGGCCATCGCGAACTCCTTGTTGAACAATTCAGTTATTTCGGTCTAGACAGAAATATGAACCGAAAAAAAAGCCCCTGCGACCGGTCAGGTCTCGGAGCGCACGAACTTCTGCACCGACGCGCCCAGGCGCATCACCTTTTCCAGCGTCGCCGGCGAGAGCCGCAGCATCTCGTCCGTCCAGACGCCCAGCGTCTGCATGAAACGCAGCGTCTCGCGCACGCGGTCCTGCGCGTCGGGCGACTCCTTCTCGAACTCCGGCGTGCCCACCAGCGACTGCAGCATCTGCACCGTCGGCTGGAACTCGCGCTCCTTGCGCTGGCGCACGATGGTGCGGAACAGTTCCCACACGTCCGAGGAGGTTTCGAAGTAGTCGCGCCGGTCGCCCAGGACCTGCGTCTGCCGGATCAGGCCCCAGTTCTGCAGCTCGCGCAGGCTGGTGCTCACGTTGGAGCGCGCCACCACCAGCGTGGTCGCGATGTCTTCGGCGTGCAGCGGGCGGCCGTGGAAGAAAAGCAGCGCATGAATCTGCGCCACGGTGCGGTTCACGCCCCAGGCAGTGCCCATTTCGCCCCAGTGGACCACGAAGCGTCGTGCGGTATCGGTCAGTTCCATGGGCGAAATCGTGCGCCGATCCGAAATTTCTGTCAAGACAGAAATTCTAACGGGTCAAAAAACAATTCGTTGCCTGTCAGCCCCCAAGAATCGTGCCTCAATGAATCACAATGACTTACATCCCGACTTGCCTTCCGCCATGAACGCTCCCCGCCAGTACGCTTCATTCCGACTGCTGCAGCTGTCTGCAGCCATGCTGTTTTTCGCCAGCATCCCCCTGTCCGCAGGCCAACCCGCTCGCACAAGCTCGCCAACTGCCGCAGCGCAAGCCCCGTCCCCCTGTAAGGCCGGCGAGACGATTGGCTTTTCCTGCGAGCTGCGGGACCACCGCGTGATCGCCCTGTGCGCTTCGAACGGCTTCGACACCTTCCCCGGCAATCCCAAGGACAACCCCGGCCATGTCTATCTGACGATGACTGCCTCCACCGGCCACGGCGCATCCACCTTTCCTGCACAGGCCAAGGACTTTCGAAAGCACATGTCGACAGGCATGACGCCGGCCGGGGCACCTTACCTGACCGTCGCCACGCACAAAGGCACGTTCTTCTATGTCAATGGCCGGGCGGACGTTCCCGTGTCTTCCAACCCGCAAAACCAACCGGCTGGCTGGGCATTGCCCGCCAGCGGCGACGACTCGCTGTGCACCAGCGCCGGTCACCGCGCGCATTTCGACGCCGTGTTCTCGCAGATCCCGAAGAAAGTCAGTACGGCTCCAGACAAGGGCCGCGACCGGTGACCGCTTGTACGATACAAATTCGGTCCTTCGCTGCTCCCTGCAAGACGCCAGCGGTTGCGCTACGCAGACGACTTTCAACACCCCCCTTAAAACCAAAGAATCAGGTGAGGCAATTCATGAAAAAACTCATTTTTCCGATCTTCATCACCGCAGCGATGGCTGCTTGCGCACAACCAACAAACACCACCAGCGGGGACAGCTCCATGCTGAATGAAATCTACGGCACAAAAATCACCAATGTGGCAACGCAACGCGCCGACGTCAGCGGCATCGTCTCGAGGTACCTGCCTGTTGGAACCAGCAGAACCAAAACGCTCGAACTTCTCAAGGGTCTGGGAGAAGGCAAGATCGATGAGACCCCCGGCCACATCGCCTACACAACCCGTCAGGGTGAAGGAATCAAAGGAAACCGCCGCGACATCCTCTTGAAGATCCAGTTCGACGCCAACAACAACATCCAGTCCCTCACCTCCCACATCGACAAGTCGAACAACCTGTAATTCGGGAGGCCACCATGGCTGTCGAAAAGATCGAGGTGGGCTATCGCAACATCGGGACGATGGGCGGGGTGGACTACCACCACAAGTTCCTGCTCTACACCGACAAGTCGGGGAACCAGCACACCATCAGCGGCTGGACCGACGAAGCCAACACCTCGAAAGAACTGCCCTTTGGAAAAATCAGGGTGTTGGCAGACGCACCCTACAACTCAGAAAACCCTGATTCGGCCGAAAGACATCCCGACCAGAAGCAGTACCGCGAAACCATCACCGAGGGAGCCGACCTCTCGGCCAAGTGGTCGGAAATGGTCGAGAACGCCAAGACCAAAGACAACCTGTATCCCTACGACCCGATCCGCCAGAACTCGAACACCCTGGCGGACAGCGTTCTCAACGATGCCGGACTGAAACAACCGACCCAGGACGGCATCACGGGACATTTGGCACCGGGTTCGGGAAAGCCGTTGGACAAGGATGTCAAACCCAGATCATCGGAGGACCTGGGCATCTCGAACATCGGTGAGGCCATTTCCCTCAACAACAACCAGCCAGCACCGACCGAATTCCAGCTCGCCCTCGCTCCCGAGAGCCAGCAACTTCTGAAGGACAGCGAGCGTCACGTCCGCGCCCTCACCGACCGCCACCAGCTTGCCTGGGACCAGGGCATGGACAACACCGTCCATGCGGTCGCGCTGGAAGCCCGCGAACAAGGCATGACCGGCATCGACCACCTCAAAGTCAAGGACGGACAAATCCGCTTTGCGCAGCAGGACGGGTTTGGCATTCGCGAAGGCCAGGTGGACGCCCGCACGGCCGCCAACACCGACGCCGCCGACTCGCGCGCCCAGATGGCCAGCGCCGACCAGCGAGAACAGACCAACGCACAGACACAGGCCTCGCACCAGTACGCCGAGGCGCGCACGCCCGAAGCACCTGTGATGTCGGTCTGAATACCCGCGATTTCGGGTTCGGCCCCGCCCTAGAATGGGCGAATGAGCTCCAACACCCCCACCAACGCCTCTTCCAACCCCCCTAAAAACAACGCTCCCGCCGCCGCCGAAGGCGAGGAGCACAAGGTCTCCAACTTCCTGCGCCAGATCATCGAGAAAGACCTCGAGACTGGCACCTACGCCAGCCGACAGTGGGGCGGTGGCCCGGGTGATGCCGCCTTCCACGACGCCGGCCAGCCCGACCCGGCCAAGATCCGCACCCGCTTCCCGCCCGAGCCCAACGGCTACCTGCACGTGGGCCACGCCAAGAGCATCTGCCTGAACTTCGGCCTGGCGCGCGACTACGGCGGCGTCTGCCACATGCGCTTTGACGACACCAACCCCGAGAAGGAAGAGAAGGAGTACGTGGACTCCATCCTCGACGCGGTGCAGTGGCTGGGCTTCAACTGGCAGAGCAGCTTCAACGGCCCCAACGGACCCGTCACCGAGGACCACCTGTACTACGCGTCGAACTACTTCGACTTCATGTACCGCGCGGCCGAACACCTCATCACCGCCGGCCACGCCTATGTGGACGAACAGACCGCCGAAGAAATGCGCGTCAACCGCGGCGACTTCGGCAAGCCCGGCGTGGACAGCCCCTTCCGCAGCCGCACGCCGGACGAAAACCTGGTCCGCTTCCGCGAAATGCGCGACGGCAAGCTGGCCGACGGCGCCGCCGTGCTGCGCGCCAAGATCGACATGGCCTCGCCCAACATCAACCTGCGCGACCCGGCCATCTACCGCATCCGCCGCGCCACGCACCACAACACGGGCGACGCCTGGTGCATCTACCCCATGTACACCTTCGCGCACCCCATCGAGGACGCGCTGGAGCAGATCACCCACTCCATCTGCACGCTGGAGTTTGAAGACCAGCGCCCCTTTTATGACTGGTTGCTGGAGCGCCTGTCGGAATCGGTGACCCTGCCTGACGGCAGCGTCGTGGGCGGCCTGCTCAAGGCCCCGCCGCCGCGGCAGTACGAATTTGCGCGACTGAACCTGACCTACGTGATCACCAGCAAACGCAAGCTGGCGCAGCTGGTGAACGAGAAAAAAGTCAGCGGCTGGGACGACCCGCGCATGCCCACCATCGTCGGCCTGCGCCGCCGCGGCTACACGCCCGAAGCCATCCAGCTGTTTGCCGAACGCATCGGCGTGACCAAGAGCGACTCCTGGATCGACTACAGCACGCTCGACGGCTGCCTGCGCGAAGACCTGGAAAACAAGGCCCACCGCGGCATGGCCGTGCTCGACCCCGTCAAGCTGGTGCTCACCAACTGGACCGAGGTGTTCGGCTCTGACGCCTACACCGAAGACTGCACCCAGCCCGCCCTGCCCCACAGCGCCATTGCCGAAGGGCAAACGCCCCCGCCCGACCGCGTGTTCAAGATCGGCAAGGACGTGTGGATCGAACGCGAAGACTTTGAAGAAGTGCCGCCCAAGGGCTACAAGCGCCTGTTCCCCGGCAACGTCGTCCGCCTCAAAGGCGGCTACGTCATCGAATGCACCGGCGTCGGCGCCAAAGACGCAGAAGGCAAGGTGACCGAAGTGCACGCCAAAGTGATTGCCGGCACCAAGAGCGGCACCCCCGGCGCCGACAGCGTCAAGGCCAAGGCTGCCATCACCTGGGTGAGCGCCGCCAGCGGCGTGAGCGCTGAAGTGCGCCTGTACGACCGCCTGTTCACCGACCCGCAACCCGACGCGGGCGGCAAAAACTTCCTGGACGCGCTGAACCCCGACAGCCTGAAGGTGGTGACCGCCTACGTCGAGCCGTCACTGGCCGCCGCGAAGCCGGACCAGAAATTCCAGTTTGAACGCCACGGCTACTTTGTGGCCGACAGGGCGGACCACGGCGTGGGTGGGAAAGTGGTGTTCAACCGGGTGACGGGGTTGAAGGATTCTTGGGGGAAGTGATCTTCCCAGTTGATTCAGATTGGTTTCTTGTTGACATAAAAGCAGAGAGCGGCCTCCGGGAAATTGCATGATTCTCAAATCCCTATCTATCCAAAATTACAAGAGCTTCCTTTCAAGACAGGAAATAGCGCTCGACCAGGGATTCAATCTATTAATAGGATCAAACAACTCCGGCAAGACTTCCATTCTTGACTGCTTACGACTAGACCCAAATCTTGTAGACCCCCACCGATCTCGCATCACGTCGCCAGAGTTTGGTCATTTTCAACCTTCAGCGTCAATACTCACTGCAACCCTTGCATGCAAGTTTTCTGAATACTGGAGCTCAAACAGAACCAACTTCGTAGCACTTCCACTTACTTCCACGCCAATTAATGAATTGCAAGAAAAAATCAAGCAATTCATTGCCGAAGACGGAATAATAAAATTAAACTACGAATTTGGATCCGGAATAAGCAAGCTATTTTATACATACGAGAATTCGCTAAAAGAGATAGTCTCCAGTAACGTATATGAAGGCTCAGTAGTTTTCTCCGGGAAGATCACAAAAGCCCAGCAAGAAAACGAATTTTCAATCGAAATTGGAGGAAATGGAGACACCAACAATCAGTGCGCCGTCCAATTTGAAACCTATAGAAACAGAATCTATAAGTTCAATGCGCTTCGTAGACCGAGTGCCACCTGCGGCGTAGCAACAACACCAATTTTAGATGCAGAAGCGACAACACTGCCATACTGCATTAACCATCTAAACTCCACAGATTCGCATGCCCATGAGCAACTTTGCTCTTGGGTAAATAGGATCTTTCCAGATGTAGCCTGGATTCAAGCGCCTCCAAACTCGGGGGGAATGTTTGATCTGATTTGCCTTCCAGAGCATCCGCGAGAGCAAAGACCAGATCTTGCAAAATCGGTATCTTCGATGGGAGCAGGGATAGGAAATGTCATTGCAATCCTATATGTAGTCCTCACCTCACGCCTTCCACAGGTCATTGCAATAGATGAACCAAATGCATTTCTTCACCCAAGGGCATTGAGAGAACTACTATCCATCCTCGAAACAAATGGCAGTCAGCATCAATACATTCTTACCGCTCACTCTGCAGACGTACTTACCGCAATCAAACCTACAACAATAACCATACTGGAACTTAAAAACTATTGCACAACCGCAAAGCAAGTTGACCACAAAGAGCTGTACCAAGTTCGCAGCGAGCTATCTGATCTTGGGATTCGAATAACGGATCTTCACTCAAAAGACCGTGTGCTATGGGTTGAGGGACAAACAGAAGAAATCGCCTTCCCAGACCTTCTCCGTTGGTCATGCCCTGAACATGCCGCAGGCATAGCGGTGTTGCGAGTGGAGAAGACCGGAACATTCGGAAAGAAGAGCATTGCAGCGTCCGAAGTTGCCAGCATCTATTCTCGACTGTCAGAATCATCTGCTCTTGCCCCGCCAATGGTGTGCATTTTACTGGATGGCGAAACTAAAAGCGTAGACGAAAAAAACAAAGCCACAGACGAATCCCGAGGCAAGCTAAGGTTTCTTGACAGAAGAATGATTGAGAATTACATTCTCAATCCCAATGCCATTCAAGCCATTCTAATGGATCGAGGAACCAGCACCTCCATTGAGTCTATAGAAGCCATACTAGGCAAATTAATGGCAGAAGAAAGTATTTCAATGATAGATGGCGCATCTGCACTTAGAGGCATCTTCTTAGAGACCTCTAACGCAAAAGTGGAGTTTAGGAAAACAAGAGACACTCCAGCTCTAATTTCTTGGATCATTAAAAATGATCCAGAATTCCTAAAACCTCTTAGATCATTTCTAAGAGGTTTATTCCTTCTACCAAATATCGATTAAACACCTGCGCATACAGAGGATTCCAGGCGCAGAGCCAACCAAAGGCAGCCGACTCTCTTTAAGTCACGGTACTTGAGTGTCACCTACATGCTCGCCAACCTCACCCCCTTCCTGCTCCACTGGGCCATCACCGCGGTCTCGCTGTGGGTTGCCAGCCACTTGTTCAAGGGCATCCGGTTCAGCAGCACGGGCGCGCTGGTGGTGTCGGCGCTGTTGCTGGGGCTGGCCAACGCAGTGGTGCGACCGCTGCTGGTGCTGCTGACGCTGCCGCTGACCCTGATCACCTTCGGCCTGTTCCTGCTGGTGATCAATGCGCTGATGCTGTTGCTGGTGGCGAAGCTGGTGAACGGTTTCAAGGTCGACGGGTTCTGGACGGCGCTGTGGGCCAGCCTGTTCATTGCGGTGCTGAGCCTGGTGCTGGGCGCGTTCGTGCTGGGCGGCACGCCCGACTTCCAGATCCAGACCAGCCCAGCGCCGAGGTCGGTGTGGCTTTGAAAACCTATTTTGGGTATGATTGAACCCAATATGGGTATTTCAAGCACTCCCACTCCTTCGTCCGCCGCCGACGCCCTCTTCCCCAAGGTTCGCCAGCGGGTGCTGGCCGTGTTGTTCGGCGCGCCGGACCGCAGCTTCTACACGAACGAGGTGATCGGCCTGGCGCAGTCGGGTGCGGGCGCGGTGCAGCGCGAGCTGGCCGATCTGGCCGGTGCGGGTTTGCTCACTGTGCGCAAGCAAGGCAACCAGAAGCACTTTCAGGCCAACGCAGCGTCGCCGGTGTTTGCCGAGCTGCGCGGGCTGGTGCTCAAGACGATGGGGCTGGCCGATGTGTTGCGCGCTGCGCTGGCGCCCCTGGCGCCGCAGATCGAGCGGGCCTTCGTGTTCGGCTCCATCGCCCGTCAGCAGGACACAGCGGCCAGCGATGTGGACCTGCTGGTGGTGAGCGACACGCTGGGTTACGGCGAGGTGTTTGGCGCGCTGGAAAACGCCAGTCAGACGCTGGGCCGACCGATCAACCCTGCCCTCTACACCGCAGCCGATTTCCGCGCCCGGCTGGAGGGCGACAATGCGTTCATCAACCGCGTGATGCAACAGCCAAAGATATGGCTGATCGGCCAGGAGGAATCACCGCAGCATGAGCCCGACAAAACCACTTGAAAACAGGGAGCGGCATTCGAACCCTCGCCGCTCCGAAAAGTTGCTTGAAGCAGGCTTGACCGTTCTGGTCATCGGCATTGCCCTCTGGGTGGCGCCGGTGTTCCTCAACGGGAACCCGATCTTGGGCGCCTTGGCTAAAGGCTTGCGGATACCGGCCCAGCTGTTGACCTGCATCGGCGCGGTGCTGCTGGTGATCTACGCGCTGGTCAGGAGAGCCGCTGAACCAGAGGAAGAAGCTCCAAGCTCTCCCCGCGCGACCACACCGCGGCGCAGCCGCAACGCCACCGAGCGCAAAGACCCGGTGATGGCGCCGCTCCCCAGCGAGCAGCAGCCGCCTGCGCTGACCTCGTGGAACGACGACGTGCTGGCAGTGATCGAGTGGCGCCGTTTCGAGGCACTGGTCGAGGCGCTGTTTGCACAGGCCGGTTTCGAGACACGCAGCCAGTCGCACGGTGCGGACGGCGGCGTCGATATCTGGCTGCATTCAAAGAACGCCGAGGGGCCGGTGGCGGTGGTGCAGTGCAAGCACTGGCAGGGAAAGCCGGTGGGCGTGCGTGAGATGCGCGAGTTCCTGGGCGTGATGGTGTCGCACGGCCTCCAGCGCGGCACCTACGCGACCTCGTCGACCTACACCAGCGACGCGCTCGCATTCGCCAAGGCCAACGGCATCAACGCGCAAGACGGCAGCGCCCTGCTGCGCATGATCCGCAGCCGCTCGCCCGAGCAGCAGGCCGCGCTGCTGGCGGTCGCGACCGAAGGCGAGTACTGGCGCCCGACCTGCGCGAGCTGCGGCGTGAAGATGGTGGAGCGTGCGCCGGAGAACGGCGGCGCGGCGTTCTGGGGTTGCGTGAACTACCCGCGGTGCCGGGCGACGTTGCCGATGCGGAATGCGTAGAGGTACCGACGCGCGCTGAAGCGCAGGGAGACCGCTTTCCTCCCCTCTCGGAGTACCCGTTTCCTCCTCCTGAAGGATGCGGCGCTCGCCTCGGGTTCCTAGCATTCGCGCATGTCCTTCGGGCATGGAGGTGCCGGATGTCCACCGAGCGAAACGTCCCCTTGCGTTCATTGCGCGAGCGCGTGATCCAGACCCTGTCGTACGAGCTGGGGGCGCTGCTGATCGCCGCACCGCTGTACCAGTGGTTGTTCAGGGTGTCGGCGGGCGAGTCGTTGCAGCTGCTGGTGACGCTGTCGGTCGCGGTGATGCTGTGGTCACCGGTTCACAACACGGTGTTCGACTGGCTCGATGCCCGCTGGTTTGGCCGCGTGGCCAGCGACCGCCGTGGGGCTTCGCGCTGGGTGCACGCGTTCAGCCACGAGCTGTCGACCTTGTTCGCCACGCTGCCGCTGATTGTGTGGATGGGCGGCTATTCGTGGTTCGACGCCCTCCTGCTCGATCTGGGGTTGACCCTGTTCTACACCGTCTATGCCTGGGTTTTTCACTGGTGCTTTGACCGCCTGCGGCCGATCAGGACGCCGAGCGCAACGCCCGCACCTTCTCCAAGGAGTCCATCATGATCCGCACCGAACAGTTTGGCGTTCACCTGATGTTCGACGGCTACGGCGCTTCGCCCGAACGCCTGTCCAACCTCGACATGCTGCGCAACCTGCTCAAGGACCTTCCCCGCGCGCTGGGGATGCACGCGATCTGCGAGCCCTGCGTGGTGGAAGTCGGCCCGCTCAACCGCAAGGACCCGGGCGGCCTGAGCGGCTTCGTGATGATCGCCGAGAGCCACATCAGCTTCCACACGTTTCCCGCCCGCCGCTTCGTGAGCGCCGACGTCTACACCTGCCAGAACGACATGGACACCGAGAAAGTGAAGAACCTGCTGTCGATCGCGTTCTGGGCCGAATCGGCAGAGGTGAACGTGGTGCCGCGCGGGACGCGGTATCCGGCGGAGAACCTGGTCTGACGCGGCAGCCGAGAATGCGGGTGTTTCCCAACCCGTGCTGCTGCGCCACCCGATGCCCCGCCCCCACCACCACGTCTATGTGATCGAACTGCACCCGGATGTGCTGCAGGAGCGCAAGTTCCGCCAGTGCAACCCGGGTTACGTCGAAGGCAAGCCGTGCGTGTATGTGGGCATGACGGGGCTGGACCCGGACGTGCGCTTCGACAAACACAAGGCCGGCATCCAGGCCAACGCGTACGTGACGAAGTACGGGCTGCGGCTGCTGCCCGATCTCTACGAAGGCTTCAATCCGATGACCTACAAGGCTGCGCAGGAACGCGAGGTCGAGATCGGCATCGACCTGCGCTCGGCGGGGTTCGGGGTCTGGCAGGCTTGATCTGGTGGCTGGTCACCGGGATGGCGCCGCGTCTGGCTTCACTTCCGTCGTGATCTCGCGGATCACGCCCCCGCCGTCGACGCTGCCCCGCGCCTGGCCGTCGCCATTGACCAGGCGCTCGCAAGTCGCGCGGTCGGCTGCATCCTTGTGCACGCCGCAGCGGGCCAGTGCGTTGCGGCGCCAGTCGGTGGAGGTGGTGTTGTCGCCAGCCTTGCCCTGCAGGGCCTCCTGACGGGCAGCGCCCGCTTCGCGCAGGCAGGACTGACGCGCGTCAGTGTCTTGCTTGCCCATGCACGTGCTGCGGTCGGTCTGGTATTGGGCGTTGATCGTGTTGCGGTCGATGCCAGCCGCGAAGGCGTGTGCCAGCGGCGCCATGAGGACCAGTGCGCAGGCCAGGCGCCGGAGGGCTTTGGGAGGGCTGTTCATGCGGTTGCTCCTTGCGGGCAGGCAGCCAAGAAAGATGTCCGCCCCGCCTCGGCCCTGCATGACAGACCCCGGCGCCGGGCCGAAGTTCCTTTGGCAGGCCTCGCTCAGTGCCGCTCGGGCACCTGGTCTGCCTCGTCGCCCCACACGCGGTTGATGCGGCGACCGCGTTTGACGGCCGGGCGTTCGCCGATGGATTTGGCCCAGCGTTGCACGTGCGTGTACTCGTGCACAGACAGGAATTCGCCAGCGCTGTAGAGCTTGCCTTCGACCAGCCAGCCGTACCACGGGTAGATCGCGATGTCGGCGATGGTGTATGCGTCGCCGGCCATGTAGGTGTGCGTGGCGAGGTGGCGGTCGAGCACGTCGAGCTGGCGCTTGGTTTCCATCGCGAAGCGGTTGATCGGGTACTCGAACTTCTCGGGCGCGTAGGCGTAGAAATGCCCGAAGCCGCCGCCGAGGTAAGGCGCAGATCCCATCTGCCAGAACAGCCAGTTGAGCGTCTCGGTGCGCGCGGCATGGTCCTTGGGCAGCAAGGCGCCGAACTTCTCGGCCAGGTACAGCAGGATGGAACCGGACTCGAACACGCGAGTGGGCGGCTCGGTGCTGCGGTCGAGCAGGGCCGGAATCTTGGAGTTGGGGTTGACGTCGACGAAGCCGCTGGAGAACTGGTCGCCGTCGTTGATCTTGATGAGCCAGGCGTCGTACTCGGCGCCGGCGTGGCCGAGCTCCAGCAGCTCTTCGAGCATCACCGTCACCTTCACGCCGTTGGGCGTGCCCATCGAATAGAGCTGCAGCGGGTGCTTGCCGACGGGCAGCGCCTTGTCGTGCGTGGGCCCGGCGATGGGCCGGTTGATGTTGGCGAATTTGCCACCGTTGGCCTGGTCCCAGGTCCAGACGGCGGGAGGGGTGTAGGGGGTCTTGGGGGTGGGGGTGTCGCTCATGGCCGCATGGTATTCCAGCGGCGGACACCCCGGTGCGGTCAGTGGTGAATGACCTGCCGCAGCGCGGCGGCCAGCTCGGAGGCCATGAACTTGGCGACGTAGGCGTCGGCCCCGACCGACTGCACATGGGCTTCGTTGGTGGTGCCGGTCAACGAGGAGTGGATGACCACCGGGATGGACTTGAAACGCGGGTCCTGCTTGATGTTGCGGGTGAGCGTGAAGCCATCCATCACCGGCATTTCCAGGTCGGTCAGCACCACGGCCACCTTGTCCAGCGCCGTGCGGCCTTCGGCCTGAGCCTCGGCTTCGATGGTCTGCAGGCGGTCCCAGGCTTCCTGGCCGGTCTTGGTCATGACGAAGGACACACCCATGGCGCCGAGCCCCTGCTCGATCATCATGCGCGCGACCGGCGAATCGTCCGCGGCCAGCACGATGGTGCCCTGTGGCAGCACGACCGCGTCGCCCGCCTCCTCCAGCGCGGTCTCTTCCTTGTTGCCAGGCATGACGTTGCGCAGGATCTGCTCCACGTCCAGCACCTGGATCAGCCGGCAGTCTTCGGTGTCGCCGTTGAGCTTGGCGATGCTGGTGACGAGGTCACCGCCATTGCCTTCAGCGGCCAGCACGTCGGTCCAGTCCAGCCGCACGATCTCGTCCACCTCTTCGACCGCAAAGGCCTGGGTGGTGCGCGCGTATTCGGTGACCATGAGGATGTTGTGCCCGCGCTTGGGCGTGCAGCCCACCATGGCCGGCAGGTCGATCACGGGAATGATCTGGCCGCGGATGTTGGCCACGCCGAGCACCTGCGGCGGCGCGTTGGCGATGCCGGTGATCTTGGGCATGACCAGGATCTCGCGCACCTTGAAGACGTTGATGCCGAACAGCTCGCGGCGCTCGCTGTCGGGCGCCTCGCCGAGCCGGAACAGCATCAGCTCGAACTGGTTGTTGCTGGTGAGCTGGGTGCGCTCATGGGCGTCGTGCAGCGAACTGCTCAGGCTCGTGGTCATGGTGGCTCCGGTGAATGTCTCCTTGCAGGATAAAGAGCAACGCAGTTCACCTAAGGGCAGATATGGGCCGTGAAGGCTCGCCTTTTCCGGACGCCAGCATCGACCCGAGCGACCATTTCCCGGGGGGCGTCAGGGTTGCGCAGTCCAGGCCCGCAGCGCGCGCAGCATCGGCGTCTTCTTGGACTGGTGCCCCGCCATGCGCCGGAGAATGTCGTCGAGCATCCGGATGGCCTCGTCGATGTACGGGCCCTTGTTGAGCATCACGCACTCGGCGCGCACGCCCATGCTGGCGTCGGAAATTTCTGCGCGCGACGGTATGCCTGTCTTGGCCAGCGTTTCCAGCACCTGCGTCGCCCAGACCACGGGCATGTGCGCGGCTTCGGAACACCAGAGGATTTCTTCCTGCACTTCGGCCATGCGCTCGTAGCCGCATTCGACCGCCAGGTCGCCTCGCGCGATCATCACGCCCGCCGAAGGAGCGGCCATCGCGGCCAGCATCAGCTCGGGCAGGTTCTCGAAGCCCAGCAGCGTCTCGATCTTCAGCAGCACGCCGACCTTGTCGCCGCCCAAGGCCTCGAGCATGTGCAGCAACTGGTGGACATCGTCCGGCCGTTGCACAAACGACAGGCCAACGACGTCGGCCACCGTCGCCACGGTCTGCAGGTCTTGCAGGTCTTTGTCGGTCAGGGCTGGCAGGTCCAGCTGGCTGTCGGGGAAGTTGATGCCCTTGTCGGCCATGAGTTTTTCGCCGGTGTCGCGCGCCTGCACGACCTCCAGCTCCAGGTGGCGGCGCGAGGCTTTGCGCACCACGGCGCCGATGCGACCATCGTCCATCCAGACCCGCTCGCCGGCGCGCACCTGGCCGATGACTTCGGGCAGGGTGCAGGAGATCCTCGGCGGCGCAGCGCCCTCCGTGTCGTCGCCCGGCACGGGATCGGCGGTCAGGTGCAGCAGGTCGCCCCGGTGCAGCCGGATCGCGGCCGGTGTGGGTGCGATGCCGGCGGGATAAGCGGTGTGGATCCGGCGGCCGTGCGGAGACTTGACCGACAGCGGCGTCTCTGGCGTGAGGTAGCAGGTGTCCATGCCCTCGACCACCGCACCTCGGTCATCGCTTTCGACCACGAGCAGGCGGCGCTTCTTGTCCCTGGCGTCGGTGAGGTGGACCTGATGCCCGGTGCGCAGACGTGCCAGCCAGTCTTTGTCGACCACGACGCAAGGCACAGCGGCTGTCGCCGCATCGGATGCCGTGTGCTCCAAGCGCAGCCGCCAGGGATGGGTGGCAAAGCCGAGTTCGTCGCGCAGCGGCTTGAGCTTGAGCACCGCGGGCCCCTCGGCCAGAGGCCCGGTGCGGATCTTGGGACCCCCCAGATCCATCAGCACCTTCACTTCACGCTGCGCCGCCTTGGCCGCACGCCGCACCAGCCGGGCCATGGACTTCCAGGCCGACGCATCGTCGTGCGCACAGTTGATGCGCGCCACGTCCATCCCGGCCTCCACCAGCCGGCGCACCATCGCAAGGTCGGTGGCAGCTTCGCTGGGCAGCGTCACCATGATGCGCACCTGCCGGTCGCGGGCCACTGGTCCCAGGAGCGCCAGCGAGTGCAACTGCAACAACGCCGGCCCCGACACGCTGCCCACCGGCTCTTCGTCCGAGTGGTCGTGCCACCCCTGGCCGGTCAGCCGATGCAGCAGACCCAGCACCTTGTCCACACTGGCCAGCACATGGGACTCCGAGCGCCCCAGGGAGGACACTCCCAGCCACGCCAGCTGCCCCTGCAGATCGCGCAAGTCGGTTGCCCGCATCGCCAGGAAATGCACCAGGTTGCGGGCGCTGTCGCGCTGATGGGCGCCGACACGCTGGATGGCAGCCGCGAATCGCTGCTCGCTGTCCAGCATCGACCGGCGCAGCGCCCAAAGGCGATCGATCAAGGAGAGGCAGACTTCGCGGTCCCACAACGGCGTCGAGGATGCGGACGGGTGCGAACGGGAAGGCTTGTGTGTCTTGACCATGACCCGTTTTACGACAAACAGGTTTCAACCCTGTGTCAATCGCACGCACCAAGGCAGATTCAGGGAGCCCACACTGAAACGACACCACCAGCCGGGCCAACCAGGCATGCTGACCACCCCGGGCAACGACGGGAATGGAGGAACGCGGGGCTCACGCCTCCCACTGAACCACCGGCCCCAGCTTGCGCTCCGCCAGGAACACCGCCTCGCGCAGCGACAGCGCAATGCCGCCGTCGTGCCATGACTCGTGCCGCCCGGGCGGGTGGTAGCGGATGTAGAAGCACTCGGTCGCCTGGTCGGCGGCGAGCTCTGGCGGGTCTTCGGGATCGTGCGTGCCGAACAGCGTGTGGTGCTGCACGATGCGCACCGGGCAAGCGGTCAACCCGCCATAGAACCAATGGCCCTGCTTGATGGCTGGCAGCCGGTCGACTTCGCTCATGTGGTGGGTTCCTGCAAAACGGTGCAGACGTGGCGAAATGCTACGTCCCCTGCGCTGTTGCCAGCAACAGGTGACCCTCGACTTTCAGGCAGTTTCAAGACACCGGGAGGGTTTCCGTGTGGCAAGCTTGAGCTTTGCTGGACAAATACCAAAGGGAGGATAAATGGCTTTATTGCGTTGGGTCTTTTCGCTGCTTCTGGCTACACCGGCCTTTGCTGCCAGCTCTCTTGGCGACGCGGTTGAGGAGGCTCGTCAGATCTCCGAGACGGTGGACAAGCTCTTCTACACCCGCCAGTTCCAGGCGATCAACGATTTGGACAAGGAGCTGAGGACAGTCAAAGAAAGGCAACGCCTCTCGGACGGGCGTTGGAGCGTCACCTTTTTGTACGACCAACTGGACTCCGCCAGCTTCAACAACAAGAACTACGAAGAATGGGGGGTGAAGTCCCAACTGGTCGTGAATTGGGACATGCAGACCCCGTTCAACTCCGCCCCGAAAATCGCCTCGTCCTACATCAAGCTGGGATATGCATGGGCAATCCGAGGTGGCGGCTACGCCTCGCAGATCGATCCGGAACGGTTGCGCTTTTTCAACCGGATGGTTGGAGAGGCCCGCAGCCTCCTGGAAAGTCCCACCTTCGAAAAAGAAAAGCACCCTCTCTGGTTTCTCCAGATGCTGACGATTGCCAATCTCCAATCCTGGGACCCACAGAGCTTTGGTGCATTGTTCAACGCAGCCGTCACCGCCTATCCTGGATATGAGTTTTTATATTTCAAGGCTGCAGACTATTACCTGCCTCAATGGCACGGGAGCAAAGCCCAGATACGAAAATTCGTGGATGACGCAGTCACCCGTACCAAGGCAACCGAAGGCATGACCATGTACACGCGCATCTACTGGTACATGTTGTCTGAACTGGGAGACAAAACTTTCGATGCCGGCAACGCGGAGTGGCTTCCGATGAAGCAGGGTTTCGAACGCCTGATGCAGGACTACCCCAACTCACAGTGGAACCTCAATGCGTTTGCCTACTACGCGTGCATGGCCAAGGACTGGAATACTTTCCGGAAGCTCCAGCCCGGAATCGGCGACGCGCCAGCCATGGCCTTGTGGAAGCAACCCTCGCGGTTCTACACCTGCATCGAACTTGCGAAGAATCCTGCACTCTTGGAAGTTCCGGCCAATGGTTCCATACGGTGAGAGGCGGAACCATCAGCTTTCTCAAAGCGCCACACAGTGACTGCCCAATCCCGAATGACCACCCGCAATCGCAAGTCCGCCCACACTCGCTCTGACAATGCCGACCCGTCACTGATCGGCCAGGCCATCCTCTCGCTGATCGGCAAGGTGCCGTCGTCCAAGGAACCCAAGAGCCGCCAGCCAGCGCAAGACGCGCGCCGCAAGGCCAACGCTGCGGCGGCCAAGGCGGCGCTCGCCGCGGGCGCGCTGGCGCTTCCACCGGGCGTGGTCGGGTGGCTGACGATCCTTCCGGAAATGATGGGTGTCTGGAAGATCCAGAAGCAGTTGGTGGCCGACATCGCGGCGATCTACGGCAAGCAGTCGACGCTGACGCCGGAGCAGGTCGTGTACTGCCTGTTCCAGCACACAGCGGCGCAGGGTGTGCGCGATCTGGTGGTGCGCGTGGGCGAGCGCGCGCTGGTGCGCAAGGCCTCGCCGCTGCTGATCCGCAACATCACCCGCCGCATCGGCGCGAAGCTGGCGCAGAAGGCGGCAGGCAAGGGCATGGCGCGCTGGGTACCGGTGATTGGCGCGGTCGGCATGGGTGCCTATGCCTACGTCGACACCGCACAGGTCGCGGCGACGGCGATCGATCTGTTCGAAGGCGTGATCGAGGTCGAGGCGGTCGAGGTCGACGGGCGCTGAACCTATCGTGGGAACATACGCACCATGACCACGCCCACCGACACCCCCTCGGCGACCGATCCCCGTATTTACGGCTATCACGCCCATGTGTACTTCAACGCCGACACGCTCGCGCAAGCGCGCTCCCTGTGCGAGGCGGCCGCAGCCCGCTTTCCACTCAAGATGGGACGGGTGCATGAGAAGCCTGTGGGGCCGCACCCGGACTGGAGCTGCCAGCTGGCCTTCAAGGCAGCCCTGTTCGCCGACGTGATCCCCTGGTTGCTCCTGAACCGCCAGGGTCTGGTGGTGTTCGTCCACCCGATCACCGGGCAGGATCTGGTCGATCACCGCGACCGCGCCCTGTGGATGGGCGCCGTGCGGCCGCTGGACCTGAGCGTGTTGCCCGAGACATCGGTCGAGTACGACCTCTGAGCCTGCTCCATCCGCCATGTCGATCTCCCCGATACCTACCCTTGAGTCAGAGCGGTTGATCCTTCGGCCGTTCCGCCAGTCGGACTTCGAGCCGATGGCCGCGTTCTTCGCCGACCCGGTGTCGGCCTACTACGGAGGGCCCTGCAGTCGCGAAGATGCGTGGCGCAAGTTCGCGGTGTATTCGGGCCACTGGCTGCTGCGCGGCTACGGTCCCTGGGCACTGGAAGACAAGGCTTCCGGCCAGTATGTCGGTCTCACCGGCCTCTGGTACCCCGAAGGTTGGGCCGAACCGGAGATCACCTGGGCGCTGGTGCCCGGCGCCCACGGCAAGGGCTACGCCACCGAAGGCGCGCGCCGGGCGCTGCAGGCCGCGTACGAAGACTTCGGCTGGACCACGGCGGTCAGCGTGGTGTCGGTGCACAACCCGGCCTCACAGGCGGTGGCGCAGCGACTCGGCGCGACCCTGGAGCGTGAGATCACCTACCGCCACGGCCAGGCGAATCTGTACCGGCACCTGGACTTGGCACAGCTGATCGCGGGTTGAGGCCTAGGCGTGCAACTGCCGTCCGCCGCCAAAGCTCCAGTTCTCCCAGGCGGTTTCCTGCAGCACCACCATCACCTGTTCGGTATCGATGCCCAGCGCCGCCAATCGTTGCATCAGGTCGGTCAGCAACGCCCGTTTGACCTTCACGCTGCGGCCGACCGACCAGAGGATTTCGATCAGCAGCGCGTCGTCGGTGCGCGGGCGGGCCAGGTCCGGATAGGTCGGGTCGATGTGGGCGTCGCTCGGATCGAGCGTGAAGACGCGCTGGAAGCGGTCGGTCCCGGGCACACCGGCCTGCACCAGCGCGGCGTGGATGGCGTCGAGCACGGCGGCCTTGTACACGGCGGGCCGGCGCTGCCTCAGGGTCAGGGTGACGAGTGGCATGGTGGCTGCTCCGGTCGGGGTCAGGCGGCGGCGCGGCGGTCCAGCCGCGCCTGCAACCGGCGGGTACTGCGACTCAGTCGCTCGCTGGCGCCCTGCTGGATCCTTGCCCAGGCGGCGTCGGCACCGCGCCAGAAATCGTTGATGGCAACCTGGCGGTCGGCCTCGGCCAAGCGACGTGCGGCGGCATGCTGATGGGCGCGGATGAGGGTGTCGAGGCGGTCGGGTGTCATGGCGGGCTCCGATGGATGGTTGGCGGTGACTGCACTTTCACAGCAAAACCAGAACACGGAAACCACCATCAGAGACAATTGGCTTTGCAGTTCTTGCAACACCGAGGAGCCCTTGATGAATCTGGACCTGGACGAAGCCGCCCTCTTCCTGCGTGTGGCCGAGCTCGGCTCGCTGTCGGCCGCAGCGCGCGAGCGCAATGCGCCGGTGAGCCAGGTCTCGCGCACGCTGGCGCGGCTGGAGGCGCGCTGCGGCGTGCGCCTGATGCACCGCACCACCCACGGACTGAGCCTGACCGACGAGGGCGACACGTTCGCCGCCCACGCGCGGCGATTGGTGGACACACGCGACGAACTGGCGGCGGCGCTGCACATCAAGCGCGGCGGGCCCAGCGGCTGGGTGCGGCTGGCGGTGAGCCCGGTGCTGGCCGAAGCGGTGATTGCGCCTAGCCTGCCTTCGCTTTACGAGAAGTACCCGCAGTTGCAGGTGGACGTGATGGCAGACGATCGCCTGCACGACATGGCGCGCGACGGCGTGGACATCGCAATCCGCACCGGTTCACCCGCTGGCGACAACCTGGTGGCGCGCCCGATCGCCGAACACGGCCGGCGGTTGTTCGCCTCTCCCGCCTACCTGCAACGCTTTGGCACGCCCCAGCACCCCGACGATCTCGCGCAGCACCGCCTGATCACCAGCAGCGCCAGCCCCTTGCTCAACCGCTGGCCCTGGTCGGCCAAGGCGGGTCAGTCCAAGGACAGCGTGTTCCAGGCCAAGGGCCACACACGCAGCGACAACACCTCATTGACGCTGGCGCTGGTCCTGCAAGGTGTGGGCATCGCGCGGCTCAATGATGTGGCCAGCCGTCGTCATCTCGCATCGGGCGAACTGGTGCCGTTGCTGGACGACTGGTTCGACCGCAGCCGGGTGCCGATCTACGCGGTCATGTTGCACGAGCGCCACCGCCTGCCCAAGATCCGCGCCTGCATCGAACACTGGTCCGCCTGGATGCAGGGTGTGGTCTGAACGCAGCGATCAGCAGGCCTCGTCCAACCCCTCGGCATCGAACCCGGCCGGTTCGGACAGAAAGATACCCGGCATGTGCGTCACATGCTGCCCCAGGTCGAGCACCGCCTTCACGCTCCCCGCCTCGTCCACGATCGCCAGCCCCTCTTCGTCCAGCCGGTACACCGGTGTGGGCACAGCCAGTCCGCCGGAGCAAGAGCGCCAAGGGGTGGCAACGACAGTGCCTTGCTCACGCTCCCAGCGCGCCAGGGCATGCTCCGCCCAGCCGAGCACGGGCACGTAGGTCAGCGCCACGCGCCCGGTCGAGCGCTCCAGCTCCTGCAAGGACGCCAGGTCAGGAACCTGGCAATACAGCTGTGTAGGGCGACCTTCGCGGTCAATGCGCGCCAGGGGCAGGGCACGACCGGGAAAGACATCGTCAAGTGGTTTGAAAGTGGCCATCACCGACCCACTCTACGCGCCCGGCAGCGCCGGGCAAGGCTCCGTTGCCGCCGAGCCAATGCCCGATCAGACCAGTGTTGTATTGGCCTTACCGCTTCGTAAAAAAGAGCACAGTTACTGATCCCCCTGCAGCACGAATTCGATGGCCGCGCAGACCGCCGCCGCTTGCGCAGCGTCGCATTGCTCTGGTGTCGCACGCGAACTGTCGGGGTAGACCTCGGTGGTGGTCGTGTAGCGCGCGCCGGTGATGTTGGTGCACAGTCCGAGCTCGCGCAGCGCGTAGCGGATCACGCCATGCGCCACCAGAGGCGAGCCGATGATGCCCCCCTGCGCGTCAGCGGGAGCGATGTGTGTCACCCGCTCCACCGCAGTGATGATGGCTTGCTGAAATGCCGGCTGAGGGTTCTCGGTGTCATCGACCAGATAGAAACCGTCGGGGATCGTGCAGGGCTCGAAGACTTCCCCATCGCGGGCGGACTTGGCCGGGTGAAACTCGGATTCATCGGTGTCGGTGGTTTCGTGCAGGTCGATGTGCGCGGCGAACTGCCCCTTCAACGTTGCCACCAGTTGAATCAGCGCCGCCGACTCCTGTGCCGGGCTCGGTGTGCGGAATGAGCGGTTGGGATCGATCGCATCATGGTTCCAACGCTGGACGCGCTCGTACGCCCAAGGACTGACGCAAGGCACCACCAGCAGGTTGACCCGGTTTTCATAAGCCTGCGCATGCTGGTCGAGAAACCGCAATGCGCCATGCACGCCGCTGGTCTCGTAGCCATGCACGCCGCCGGTGATGAGCACGACCGGGCGACCCGCCACCCAGGTGCGGTTGCGCAGCACCGGCAGCGGGTAGCGTTCTTCGCCGTAGACCACTTCGCCGTAACTCTGCACATCGAAGCGGGAGCCCAACCGCTCGATCGGCCCCATCACTTCTAGAGCATGGCTGCGCTGGCGCCGCTGGGCCGCGCGCCATTGAGCCACTTCGGCCAATCCCCAGGGCTGTCCGGGTGCACCGATGGGATAGAAGGCATGAGAAGCTGAGGCTGTTGTCATGGGTCTGATGGGGATGGAGCAGCGACAATGCGGCCCATGAATTTTGCAGAACGACTCAAGACCCTGCCTTCCGTCGCCCACCTTGCCTCGCTCGACCTGCTGGACAGCGGCGGCCAGGTCATCGCCTCTCTTCACAACAAGCCCGGACAGGCGGGCTCGCTGGCGGTCTATCACGGCCTGGCGCAACAGCACGATGGAAAGATCACCCCCGCCGCTGCGGCGTTGGGCCTGCAGTGGTACGCCGAGCACACCGCGGATGCGGCTGCGAACCCGGGCAAGCACCCTAACATCGACCGCCTCGTTGCATGGTCCCAAGGTACGGCCTCCTATCTGGTGCAGCCGCACAACGCCTGACCAACGGTCAGATTCGTGTCAAGGGCCTTGTACTAGAATCGCCGGCTATGTTTGTCGCCAGCCCGTTCCTCCTGAACAAAGCACCCGCCGCCATGGCCGGTGTCGCTGCGCGCGCAATCACCATCAAAACCACGACCATTAAGGGCTGATCCAGCCTGGTTCGTCGTGCGCCCTCCCCGGCCAGACGAGCCGGGCAAGTCGGTCTGGTCTGGACCTGTTTATTCACTTGAAAGGGCGTTTGAAATGAGCAAGTTGGTTGGTCTGGTCGGCTGGCGTGGCATGGTCGGCTCCGTGTTGATGGATCGCATGGTCGAAGAAAAAGACTTCGACCTGATCGAGCCGCTGTTCTTCTCCACCTCGAACGCCGGCGGCAAGGCCCCCGCGATGGCGAAGAACGAGACCACGCTGCAGGACGCGAACAACATCGACGCCCTCAAGCGCTGCGAGATCATCATCACCGCCCAGGGCGGCGACTACACCAACGAGGTCTACCCCAAGCTGCGCGCCGCTGGCTGGAATGGGCACTGGATCGACGCCGCCTCCGCCCTGCGCATGGAAAAGGACGCCGTCATCATCCTCGACCCGGTCAACATGCCGGTGATCAAGAACGCCCTGGCCAAGGGCGGCAAGGAATGGATCGGCGGCAACTGCACCGTCTCCTGCATGCTGATGGGCGTGGGAGCGCTGTACAAGGCCGGTCTGGTCGAGTGGATGTCCACCCAGACCTACCAGGCGGCCTCTGGCGGCGGCGCCCAGCACATGCGCGAACTGCTGACGCAGTACGGCACGCTGAATGCCGAGGTGAAGGCCCTGCTGGACGATCCCAAGAGCGCCATCCTGGAAATTGACCGCAAGGTCATCGCCAAGCAGCGTGCCCTGACCGCTGGCGAGACTGCCAACTTCGGCGTGCCGCTGGGCGGCAGCCTGATCCCCTGGATCGACAAGGACCTGGGCAACGGCATGTCCAAGGAAGAATGGAAGGGCATGGCCGAAACCAACAAGATCCTGGGTCTGGGCGAGGGCTTCGGCTCGGCCGCCATCCCGGTCGACGGTTTCTGCGTGCGTGTGGGCGCGATGCGCTGCCACAGCCAGGCCCTGACCTTCAAGCTCAAGAAGGACGTGCCGGTGGCCGACATCGAAGCCATGATCGCCGCCGACAACCCTTGGGCCAAGGTGGTGCCGAACACGCGTGAGGCCACGATCAAGGATCTGACGCCCGTCGCCGTGACCGGCACCATGTCGATCCCGGTGGGGCGCATCCGCAAGCTGGCGATGGGCCCGGAGTATGTCGGCGCGTTCACCATCGGTGACCAGTTGCTCTGGGGCGCTGCCGAGCCGCTGCGCCGCATGCTGCGCATCCTGCTCGACGCCTGACACTACTTCTTACCTACTTTCACAACAAAGCCGGCCCTGCGCCGGCTTTGTCGTTGTGAGGCCGCAACGACAAAGCCACCCATCAACCGACCAAAGGTCGCCCGGGAAACTCAAGCGGATTCTCAGCTTGTCACCGTAATACGTTGATGTTAAGGTCAATTCTCGGATTTTTACGTTGAGGTTCATGTGCCCAATTCCACCCGCCACACCCCTTTGTTCGGGACCCAGACAGCTCCCGTTGATGCCGGAAGGCGAGGCGCAATGAGGTTACAGACCGTGGCCGCCGCCGCGCTGCTGTGCGCCAGCCTGATGCACCACGGAGATGCTTCGGCCCTCGCGCTGGGACGTGTCGCAGTGCAATCCGCGCTGGGTGAACCCCTGCGCGCCGAGGTCGACGTGCTGGAAATGACCCCGGAAGAGGCAGGCAGCCTGCGTGTGAGCCTGGCAACCGTCGACGCCTTCCGTGCCGCGGGCATGGAGTTCAACGGTGCGCTCAGTGGTCTGCAGGTGACTTTGCAACGCCGGGCCGATGGCCGCCCTTATCTGAGCCTGGTGGGCTCGCGCGCGGTGAACGAACCGTTCGTGGACATGGTGCTCGAAGCCAACTGGGCGTCTGGCAAGCTGGTGCGGGACTACACCCTGCTGCTTGATCCGCCGAAGATCGCCGCTCCGGCACCTGCGCCGCTAAATGCTGCGGTGGCACGTGCACCCGCCCCGGCTTCAGCAGCTCCGACCGCTGCCGCGCCGGCAGCCGCAGTGACGGCACCGGAAGCCTCCGGCCGTCCGGCTGCCAAGACCGCCAAGCCCGCAGCAGTGCCCAAGGCCGAACCGGCTGCAGCCCCTGCCGCCAAGCCCGCCGAGAAATCGGCCGCCGAAGAAGGCGACCGCAAGCAAGTACGCGTCAAGGCTGGAGAAACCGCCGGTCGCATTGCGGCAGCCAACCTGCCGTCCAACGCTTCGCTGGACCAGATGCTGGTGGCCATGCTCAGGTCCAACCCGAAGGCCTTCATCGGCGGCAACGTCAACCGCATCAAGGCCGGCGCCATTCTGGATCTGCCGACCGATGGAGGGTCCACCGGCGTGACCGCTCCCGAAGCGCGCCGCATCGTGGCCGCGCAAAGCCGTGATTTCAACGAGTTCCGTCGCCGTCTCGCAGGCGCCGTGCCAGCGGCCGGCGTGTCCGCCGCCGACCGCCAGGCCACCGGCAAGGTGCAGACCGAGGTCGAAGACAAGAAACCGGCACCAGCCACCCAGGACAAGCTCACGCTGTCAAAAGGCTCTGCAGGCCAGAACGCCAAGGAAGAGAAGATCGCCAAAGATCGGCAGGCCCAGGAGTCTTCGACCCGGGTTGCCGAGATTTCACGCAACATCAATGACCTTTCCAAGCTGACACCCCCGGCACCCGCGGGATCCGCTGCAGCGCCCGCCAAACCCGGCGCCGCCGTCCCCACGCCTGCGGTACCGATCGGTGCTCCGGCGACGGCCCCTGCGGCCGCGGCACCCAAGCCCGCCGCCGCGCCTGCTCCTGCCGCTCCTGCCGCTCCTCCCGCACCGGCACCCGCAGCCCCGGCTGCAACGCCACCCGCGCCAGCACCGGCAGCGGCTGCACCAGCCCCTGCCGCAGCTGCACCTGCACCGGCCACAGAACCTGCACCCGCCGCTGCCGCGCCTGCCACTCCCGCGCCTGAGCCCGCACCGGCACCAGCGCCCGCCTTGAAGAAGCCAGTCGTCATTCCCCCTCCGGCACCGCAACCCGAAGAAACGTCTTTCATCAGCCAGCTGACGGAAAACCCGCTTGTGCTTCCGGGCGCTGGCGTGCTGCTGGCCCTGCTGGGTGGCTTCGGCTTCTACCGCATGCGCCAGAAGAAGAAAGGCAATGGCGTCGACAGCTCGTTCCTGGAAAGCCGTCTTCAACCCGACTCGTTCTTCGGCTCCAGCGGCGGCCAGCGTATCGACACCAACGAAGCTCCGGCATCGGGTTCGTCGATGGTCTATTCCCCCAGCCAGCTCGATGCAGCCGGTGACGTGGACCCGGTGGCCGAAGCCGATGTGTATCTGGCTTATGGCCGCGATCTGCAAGCCGAGGAAATCCTCAAGGAAGCGATGCGCAGCGCGCCCACCCGCGTGGCCATCCACAACAAGCTGCTGGAAATCTATGCCAAGCGCCGTGACTCGAAGGCCTTCGAGGTGGTGGCGACCGAAGCCTACAGCCTGACCCAGGGTCAGGGCCCAGAGTGGGAACACGCCTGCCAGCTTGGCAAGGATCTGGATCCGGAAAATCCGATGTACCAGCCGGGCGGCGCTCCCGCTGCGCGCGCGGGCATGCCGGTGCCGGTGGGTGGTGGTGCCCCCAACACCGTGCCGTTTGGCAGCAGCACGCTGGGCCAGAACTCCAAGCCCGGCGAAGACGGCGATCTGGATCTGGATCTGGACTTCATCGAAGAGTCGGTCCGCGCCCCGCTGGCCAGCGCAGCGGGTGTGGTCGATCGGCCGCCGGTGTCGGCCATGGACGACCTGTCTCAGACCGACGCGCTGACCTCCAAGCCGGTGGATCTCAACCCGCCGGCTTCGCGTCCGATGGACTTCGATCTGGACTTCCCGTCCGACCCGATGCCGCTGACGCCGGAACCCGTTGCGCAAGCCAGCTCGACCTTCGACGATGGAGAGGTTCTGCCCGACTTCGACCTGTCGGCGCCCTCGGAACCTGCACCGGCCGAGCCATCCAAGCCTGGGGACCTGATGTCCTTTGACCTGGGTGACCTGAACCTGGACCTGAACAAGCCGTCTGCCGCAGACACCCCGACCACCGACGGAACGCTGGGCGCCGAAAGCCCGCTGGAGACAAAGTTGTCGCTGGCCGAAGAGTTCCGTGCGATTGGTGACCTTGAAGGCGCCCGATCACTGGCGGAAGAGGTTCTGGCAGAGGCCAGCGGTACGCTCAAGACCAAGGCCACGGCCTTCCTGGCCGACTTGGCCTGATCGATCCGAGCCCCTTGACCGACCTGGATACGGAACACGCCTCCCTGCCCTCAAGGGCTGGTGGGCGTGTGGCGCTGGGGGTGAGCTACAACGGTCGTTCCTACGACGGCTGGCAGAGCCAGCCCAATGGCAACACGGTGCAGGACAAGCTCGAACGCGCGCTGGCACGCTTTCTCGATGCGCCTGCGGTCAGCACGCTATGCGCCGGCCGTACCGACGCTGGCGTGCACGGCCTGATGCAAGTGGTCCATTTTGACTGCGTGCTGGAACGCCCCGACAACGCCTGGGTCCGTGGCACCAACAGCTTTCTTCCCTCCGACATTGCGGTGCAGTGGGCACGCCACGTGCCAGCCGGTTTTCATGCACGTGCCGCAGCCACATCGCGCCGCTACGCCTACGTGCTGCTGGAGTCGCCCGTTCGTCCCAGCGTCGACGACGGGCAGGTGGGCTGGGTATTCCGCCCGATGAACCAGAAGGCGATGGAACAGGCCGCCAGCGTGCTGCTCGGAGTGCACGACTTCACCTCGTTTCGGGCGTCGTCCTGCCAGGCACACACCCCGGTCAAGGACATGCGCCGCATCGAAATCGCCCGCCGTGGCGCCTACTGGCGCTTCGAGTTTGAGGCCTCGGCTTTCCTGCACCACATGATCCGCAACATCATGGGCTGCCTGATCGCCATCGGCAGCGGCAACCGGCCGCCAGCGTGGATGGCTGAGGTACTGGCCGCAAAAAGCCGCGACGCCGCTGCGCCAACCTTTGCCCCCGACGGGCTGTACTTCCTTGGCCCGGTCTACGATCCGTCGTGGAACATCCCGGAACGCACGCCCGCCTTCGACTGGTTGCCCTGAAACGCCCATGCACCGCACCCGCATCAAGATCTGTGGCCTCACACGTGAGAGTGACGTGGATGCCGCTGTGCACGCTGGGGCGGACGCGATCGGTTTCGTGCTCTACGCACAGAGCCCACGTTTCGTGAGCCCGGAGCGTGCGGGTGAACTGGCGAACCGCCTGCCGCCCTTCGTTACACCGGTGCTGCTGTTCGTGAACGCCAGCCGCGAGTTCATCGCCCAGGGCGTGGCGGCGGTGCCCAACGCCCTGCTGCAGTTCCACGGTGACGAAACGCCGGCCGACTGCGCTGCCGCCGGTCGCCCGTTCCTGCGCGCTGCCCGCATTCCCCCTGGGCCTGTCGGCGCGGGCTTTGATCTCATAAAATATGCATCCGACTTCGCTGCGGCCCAAGCCATCCTGCTCGACGCCCACGTCGAGGGCTATGGCGGCGGTGGTCAATCTTTCGACTGGAATGCTTTCCCTTGGTCACATCCACAACTAAACGCCAGCTCTCGCCTCGTTTTGTCTGGTGGACTCACGCCTGCAAACGTGACCGATGGCATCAGCCGCGTACGGCCCTGGGCCGTTGACGTGAGCTCCGGGGTCGAAGTCTCCAAAGGCATCAAGGACCCCGACAAGATGCTCGCCTTCGTGGCCGCCGTGCGCGCGGCCGATGCGCAAAACTCCCGCCCCAGCTGACCCATCGTTCGAATGTGAACGGGTGGCTCGGGCCCCAGAACCGAAACACCCCATGGACACCAGCAACTACCAGCAACCCGACGCCCGCGGCCATTTCGGCATCTACGGTGGCAGCTTCGTGAGCGAGACGCTCACGCACGCCATCAACGAACTCAAGGCCGCCTACGCGAAGTACCAGAACGACCCCGAGTTTCTGGCCGAATTCCGCAAGGAACTGGCGCACTTCGTCGGCCGGCCCAGTCCGATCTACCACGCCGAGCGCATGAGCCGCGAACAGGGCGGCGCCCAGATCTTCCTCAAGCGCGAGGACCTCAACCACACCGGCGCACACAAGATCAACAACGTGATCGGTCAGGCCATGCTCGCCAAGCGCATGGGCAAGCCGCGCGTGATCGCCGAAACCGGTGCCGGCCAGCATGGCGTGGCCACCGCCACCATCTGCGCCCGCTACGGGCTGGAGTGTGTGGTCTACATGGGCAGCGAGGACGTCAAGCGCCAGAGCCCCAACGTCTACCGCATGAAACTGCTGGGCGCGACCGTCGTGCCCGTGGAGTCGGGCAGCAAGACGCTCAAGGACGCGCTCAACGAAGCCATGCGCGACTGGGTAGCCAACGTGGACAACACCTTCTACATCATCGGCACCGTGGCCGGCCCGCATCCTTACCCGATGATGGTTCGCGACTTCCAGAGCGTGATCGGCAACGAGTGCCTGGTGCAGATGCCGCAGATGTTGAAAGAGGCGGGTTGCGAGGGCGAGCAGCCCGACGCCGTGGTCGCCTGCGTGGGCGGCGGCAGCAACGCCATGGGCATCTTCCATCCCTACATCAACCACAATTCCACGCGCCTGATCGGCGTGGAAGCAGCTGGCGAAGGCCTGGACAGCGGCAAGCACTCGGCCTCTCTGCAAAAGGGCAGCCCCGGCGTGCTGCACGGCAACCGCACCTATGTGCTGCAGGACGACAACGGCCAGGTCACCGAGACGCACAGTGTCAGCGCCGGCCTGGACTACCCGGGCGTCGGCCCCGAGCACGCATTCCTCAAGGACATTGGCCGCGCCGAGTACGTTGGCATCACCGACAAGGAAGCGCTGGAAGCCTTCCACTACCTCTGTCGCACCGAGGGCATCATCCCCGCGCTCGAATCGAGCCACGCCGTGGCCTACGCCATGAAGCTGGCCAAGACCATGAAGCCCACGCAGTCGGTGCTGGTCAATCTCTCTGGCCGTGGCGACAAGGACATTGGCACGGTGGCCGACCTGTCGAATGCCGACTTCTATTGCCGCCCCAGCTGCCGCGGCCAGTCCGTCAAGGGCGGCGCCGAATCTGTTGTGAAGGTCTCCAAATGAGCCGCATCGAAAAAGCACTGGCCGATCTCAAGGCACAGAACCGCAAGGCACTGATCCCCTTCGTCACAGCCGGCTTCCCCTACGCCGACGTCACACCCAAGCTGATGCACGGCATGGTCGACGGCGGCGCCGACATCATCGAACTGGGCGTCCCGTTCTCCGACCCGTCGGCCGACGGTCCGGTGATCCAGAAGGCTGGCGACCGCGCGCTGGCGCTGGGCATCGGCCTGGCGCAGGTGATTGCCATGGTGCGTGAGTTCCGCAAGGACAACGACCGCACACCCGTGGTGTTGATGGGTTACGCCAATCCCATCGAGCGCTACGACCAGAAACATGGCGCGGGCAGTTTCGTGCGCGATGCATCGGCCGCCGGCGTGGATGGCGTGCTGGTGGTGGACTACCCGCCCGAGGAATGCGAAGACTTCGCGGCGGCGCTGCGCGCGGCCAACATGGACCTGATCTTCCTGCTGGCCCCGACGTCCACCGACGAGCGCATGGCGCAGGTCGCGCGCGTGGCCAGCGGCTACGTCTACTACGTCTCGCTCAAGGGCGTGACCGGCGCCGGCACGCTGGACGTCGGCCAGGTGGAAGCGATGCTGCCGCGCATCCGCGCGCATGTGAGCATTCCGGTCGGCGTGGGCTTCGGTATCCGCGACGCCGAGACCGCCAAGGCGATTGGCAAGACCGCGGACGCGGTCGTCATCGGCAGCAAGATCATCCAGCTGATCGAAGACGAACCGTTCGAAAAAGTCGTCCCGGTGGCAGCGCATTTCCTGCGCACCATCCGAAAAGCGCTGGACGCATAATCCGTTTCACTTTTTCCGGGCCCCGGCCCGGCGTGTCGATAGGAGCATCCGATGTCCTGGCTTGAAAAACTGCTGCCGCCCAAGATCACGCACACCGACCCGGCCGAGCGCCGCAGCGTGCCCGAAGGCCTGTGGATCAAATGCCCGAGCTGCGAGGCCGTGCTCTACAAGACCGATCTGGAAAAAAACCAGAATGTCTGCCCGCACTGCAGCCACCACCACCGCATTGGCGCGCGCGCGCGGCTGAACGCATTCCTCGATGCCGAAGGCCGCTACGAACTGGCGCAGGAGGTGCTGCCGGTCGATGCTCTGAAATTCAAGGACAGCCGCAAGTACCCCGAGCGCCTCAAGGAAGCACTGGAGAACACCGGCGAAACCGATGCGCTGATCGTCATGGGCGGCGCGGTGCAGGGCATCAGCTTGGTCGTGGCCTGCTTTGAGTTCGACTTCATGGGCGGCTCCATGGGTTCGGTGGTCGGCGAGCGCTTCGTGCGCGGTGTTGAGGAAGCCATCGCCCAGAAGGTCCCCTTCGTCTGCTTCACCGCCACCGGCGGCGCGCGCATGCAGGAAGGTTTGCTGTCGCTGATGCAGATGGCCAAGACCAATGCATCGCTGACCCGACTGGCCAAGAAGAACCTGCCCTATATCAGCGTGCTGACCGACCCGACCATGGGCGGTGTCTCGGCTGGGTTTGCTTTTGTCGGCGACGTGGTGATCGCCGAGCCCAAGGCGCTGATCGGTTTTGCCGGTCCGCGCGTGATCGAGAACACCGTGCGCGTGAAGCTGCCCGAGGGCTTTCAGCGCGCCGAGTTTCTGCAGACCAAGGGCGCCGTGGACTTCATCTGCGACCGCCGCGAGTTGCGCAGCACCGTGGCCAACACCCTGGCCATGCTGCAGCGCCAGAGCGCCGACGCGGTGGTGCCCGATTGAGCGGAGACGGTCCGCTGACGCTGAAACAGCTGCCGCTGTTTCCACTGCAGACTGTCCTGTTTCCCGGCGGCTGGATGCCGCTGCGCATCTTCGAGGTGCGCTATCTCGACATGATCAAGCGCTGCCATGCTGCGGGGGCGCCGTTTGGCGTGGTCTGCCTGAGCGAGGGCAGCGAGGTGCGGCGGGTCGATCCGGCTTCCCCCGACAGCTTTGCGCACGAGGCGTTCCACCCGGTCGGCACCCTGGCCCGCATCGAACAGATCGAGCACCCGCAAGCGGGTCTGATGGTCATTCATTGCCGGGGACTACAGCGCTTCCGCATCACTGGAAGCCATCGCCTGCCACACGGCCTGTGGGTGGCCGATGTGCAGCTGGACGAGCCAGAACGGGTGGTGCCGGTGCCCGAACACCTGCGCAGCACGCGCGATGCGCTGCAACGCGTGCTGGCCAACCTGCGAGAGCGCGAACCCGAGTCTATGAACGAGTTGCCGCTGCAGCCGCCTTACCAGTGGGACGACAGCGGCTGGGTGGCGAACCGCTGGACCGAGTTGCTGCCGGCACCGGCCGAACTCAAGCAGCGTCTGATGGCGTTGGACAACCCGATGCTGCGGCTCGAACTGATCTCGGACCTGCTCGACAAACTCGGCGTGGAACGTTAGTCAAGGCAGAAATGACAGCGCCTGCATGTAGCGCGCGCTGACCATCAGGCTGTCCCAGTCCATGGCGTCACCTCGCGGCAGCAGTGCCTGTCGACGCTCTTCGCTTGCCGGATTGGGTTGCCAGTCACCCAGCACCAGCGCCTTGGACAAGGCCTCGATCGCCTCGTCGATTGGCGCGCCACCGTCCACCACCGACTGGTTGCACAGCAGCACCATGTCCCCGCCCGCACCCAGTGCCGCCAGCGCTGCCTCGGTGAAACTCACCTCGCGGCCTTCGATCTTTCGTGCCGCGGCCATGCTCAGGTCGTCGCTGAAGATGGCGCCGGTAAAACCCAGCTGGTGTCGCAGCACGTCCTGCAGCCAGCGCGATGAAAATCCCGCCGGTCGCGTGTCCACCTTCGGATAGATCACGTGCGCCGGCATCACGGCATCCAGGCTGGCCGACAGCCAGCCATAGGGCGCCGCGTCTTCTGCCAGGATGGCCCTGAGGCTGCGCTTGTCGACCGGGATCGCCAGGTGCGAGTCGGCTTTCACGAAGCCGTGCCCTGGAAAGTGCTTGCCGCAGTTGCCCATGCCACTCTGCCGCAGGCCGTGCATCAGCGCCTGCGCCAGCACGCTCGCCACACGGGGATCGCGCCCGAACGAGCGGTCACCGATCACCGAGCTCTCGCCGTAATCGAGATCGAGCACCGGCGTGAAGCTCAGATCGACGCCGCAGGCGCGCAGTTCGGCGCCGAGCACGTAGCCCGCCGCCGCTGCCGCATTGGTCGCGCGCATGGCAGGGCCGCCCTCCCCTTCGCCCTTCTTCGACGCAGACAGCCACAACTGGCCGAAGGCGGCCATCGGCGGCACATGAGTGAAGCCGTCGGTGCGAAAGCGCTGCACGCGCCCACCTTCGTGGTCCACCGCGATCAACAGGTCCGCCCGCACTGCCTTGACCTGCGCGCACAGGCGGGTCAGTTGATCGCGGTTCTGCCAGTTGCGGCCGAACAGGATGATGCCGCCGACCAGCGGATGGGCCAGGCGCTGGCGGTCGGTGTCGGTCAGCTCGAAGCCGGCGACGTCGATGATGAGGGGAGCGTGTGTGTGCATGTCAGTCTTTTTCCACGACCACGAAGCTCGCGGCGTAGTCGGTTTCGTCGGTCACCGTCACGTGGGCGCGCAGGCCCTGTGCCTCGAACCAGATCTTCAGCTCGCCATGGAGGACGATCACCGGCTGGCCACTGGGCAGATTGAGAATTTCGCAGCTGCGCCATGTCATGGGCATGCGCATGCCCAGTCCGATGGCCTTGGAGAACGCCTCCTTGGCCGAAAAGCGGGTCGCCAGATAACTCAGGCCACGTTGTGGCCAGCGAGCACTGCGGCTCTGCCAGATCGCCAGTTCCTGGTCGCCCAGCACCTTTTGTGCGAAGCGCTCACCCTGGCGTTGGAAGGTCGCCTCGATGCGCCGGACGTCGCAGATGTCGGTGCCGATGCCGAAAATCATGCAAAGGCATCCGCGATGCAGCGGTTGTAGTCCACGATCGTCGCGGCATAACCGAGCTCCAGTGCGTCGGCAATCAGCGCGTGGCCGATCGAGACCTCGCTCACGCCCGGCACGGTGCGCAGGAAGGCCGTGAGGTTGTCGCGGTTGAGATCGTGGCCGGCGTTCACACCCAGCCCGGCATCGAGCGCCGCCTGTGCCGCCGCGCGGTAACGCTCGAGCTGGTTCTGACGGTCCGACGTGTGCCAGGCTGCGGCATAAGGTTCGGTGTAAAGCTCCACCCGATCGGCGCCCACGGCCTTCGCGGCCGCCATCTGTGCAGGCTCGGGATCCATGAACAGGCTTACGCGAGCACCCAGCGCCTGCGCCTCGGCGATCAGGGGTCGCAGACGCTCGGCGTCCTGCGGGAACGTCCAGCCATGGTCGCTGGTGAACTGGCCTTCACTGTCGGGCACCAAGGTCAGTTGATGCAGCGGAAGGCCGCGCTCCTTGACCTCGCGCGCGACCGCCATCAGGTTGTGGAACGGATTGCCCTCGATGTTGTATTCGCGGTCGGGCCAGGCCTGCAGCAGTGCGGCCAGATCGAACACGTCGTGGAGGCGGATGTGGCGCTCGTCGGGGCGCGGGTGCACCGTGATGCCACGCGCGCCGGCTTCGAGACACAGGGTCGCAGCGCGGGTGACCGATGGAATGCCGAGGTGGCGTGTGTTGCGCACCAGCGCGACCTTGTTGAGGTTGACCGATAGCGCGGTCGGATGGAATGCAGCGTGGGCCATGGTCAGGAGGTCGAGGGACCGGAGGAAGCGTCCTGATCGTCGCCCGTTCTCGGCCGGACCAGGGACTGCACGTCCAGCATCAGCTGGCGGGTCCGGAACACCCGGACGCCGCTATGGTAGTGCAGCAGCGCGCGCAACTGGGGTTGCAGGGACTGCTGGCAGCCAGCGCAGGCACGCAGGGTCGCGATCAGCGGGTCGTGATCATCCAGTGCCGCCTGCAGCGACCGCCATTGGACACCGTCAAGAGAGTGTGTGTCATCGCCGTGGGCCATCCTCAGACCGGTCTCCGGGCTGACCACATAGCCCACCGCATCCTGCAAAGGCGCCAGCGTGCTGCCGTCGCACGACAGGTCGGGCAGCAAACCGATGTCGCGCAGCAGCAGCAGCTCGAAGGCCCGCAGGATCAGCTGCTGCGCATCGGACTTTTCCGCCAGCAGCTGCACCGCCAGCGCATAGTGGTCGTACAGCCCGGGGTGCGGATCGTCGCGCGCCAGCAGGCGCATCAGCAGTTCGTTGAGGTAGCTGCCCGAAAGCAGTGCGTCGCCGGTGGGCATGACATGACCGCCTTGCCACTGCGCCGCTTTGAGTGTGCGCACCTCGGCATCGCCACCCCAGGACAGGTGCAAGGGCTGCAAAGGCAGCAGTACCGGGCGGAACTGCGAGGTCGGCTTCTTGACCCCCTTGGCCACCATCGCAATACGGCCGTGGTGGCGGGTGAAGACCTCGAGGATGAGACTGGACTCGCTCCAGTCGTAGCGGTGCAGGACGAAAGCAGGTTCTTCAGAGGTGCGGCGCGTGGCCATTCATCACTCGTAGCCGAAGGAGCGAACACGCGCGTCGTCGTCCGCCCATCCCGAACGCACCTTGACCCACAGCTCCAGGAATACCTTGCAGTCCCAGATTTTCTCCAGCTCCTGGCGGGCCTCTGTGCCGATGCGCTTGAGCTTCTCGCCCTTCTCGCCGATCACCATGCCCTTGTGACCTTCGCGCTCGACCACGATGGTGGCGGCAATGCGCTTGAGCGTGCCCTCGTCCTCGAACTTGTCGATCACCACCGTCGAGGTGTAGGGCAGTTCGTCTCCGGTCAGACGGAACAGCTTCTCGCGCACCATCTCGGCGGCCATGAAGCGCTCGCTGCGATCGGTCAGCTCTTCGGGGTCGTGCATCCAGGCTTGCTGGGGGAGGTACTTCTCGCAGATGGCAAACAGGCGCTGGATGTCGCGCGGCGTCTTGGCCGACATCGGCACGAACTCGGCAAAGGCACGCTTTTCCTGCATCGACTTGAGCCAGGGCGCCAGATCACCGCGGCGGTGCACCAGATCGAATTTGTTGGCCAGCAGGATCACGGGCACGTTGTCGGGCAGCAGTTCCATCACCTTGGCGTCGCCCGGCTGGAAATGCCCGGCCTCGACCACAAACAGGATCAGGTCCACATCGGCCACCGCGCCCAGCACCGTCTTGTTGAGCGCGCGGTTCAGGGCGTTGCCGTGCCGGGTCTGGAATCCAGGCGTGTCGACAAACACAAACTGGTGAGCACCCACCGTGCGGTACCCGGTGATGCGGTGCCGGGTGGTTTGAGCCTTGCGCGACGTGATGCTGATCTTCTGGCCCACCAGGGCGTTCAGCAGCGTCGACTTGCCAACGTTGGGCTTGCCGACAATCGCCACATAGCCACACCGCTGTTGCGCCGGGTCGACGGGCTCGGGAACTTCCGGTGCTTCAGCCTCCGCTGGTGCCGGAACGCTCTTGCCCAATGCAGACGCCAGCATGGCCTCCAGATCAGCGTCGGGTGCGGCAGTGGGTGCGGGATCGGAAGAAGGACGGGTCGAGCGGGGCATGGAAGAAAAGGTGTTCGGGTAACAGGGCGGACGAAGGTCAACGGGATGCCGCCGGATGCGACGGCTCGGCTGCCCGCAAGTGCAGCAGCATGGCGGCGGCAGCCGCCTGCTCACCAGCGCGGCGGGAGGCACCAATGCCTCGCTCGCTGCGGTTGAGTTCTTCCACCGTGCACTCCACGTCGAAGGTCTGCCGGTGCGCCTCACCCAGTGTGGCCACCACACGGTATTGCGGCAGCTTCATCTTGCGCCCCTGCAGCCATTCCTGCAAATCGGTCTTGGGGTCCTTGCCCATGGCGCTCATCTGTGCATTCAGCTCGATACCGCTGTAGAGGCGGAGCACCAGCGCGCAGGCCACTTCAAACCCGGCATCCAGATACACGGCCCCGATCACGGCTTCCAGCGCATCGGCCAGGATGGAAGGTCGCTTGTGACCCCCAGAGCGTTTCTCGCCATCGCCCAGTCGCAAGCTGGTCGACAGGCCAAGTCCAACCGACAGCTGATGCAGGGTGTCTTGCTTCACCAGGTTGGCACGCACCCGCGAGAGGTCGCCCTCGGGCATCTGGTCGAGTTTCTCGAACAGCAAGCCTGAAACCGACAGATTCAAGACCGAATCACCCAGGAATTCCAGCCGTTCGTTGTGATCGGCCGAAAAGCTGCGATGTGTCAGCGCCCTCTCAAGCAGGCGCGGATTGGCAAAGACATGACCAAGGCGCCGCTGGAGCGCCGTCAACTCCGCCGTCAAAGACACGCGCAACTGCCCCTGTCAGGCAGTGGGAATTTCCGCATCACCGAGACGCACCTTCGTATTTCATCACCAGATAAGCAGGTCCCATCAGATGAATCTCGCGGCTGTATGCAAAGGACACGATCACTTTGTCACCTTGTTTGCTCACTTCGAGCTCCTTGCCTGTGATCGAAGTGATGTCATCAATCTGGGCCGCCTTGTCGAAGGTACTGCGTACATCCGCCACAGTGGAACCACCAGAGGCCTTTTGCGCAGCTTTCTGAACAGCCATGTATTCGATATAGGTCGGTACGACTTGCGCCAGCGTCACGCCCGCGAAGGCCAGGAATATGCCCACGAACAGCAGACCGAAAAACGTCAGGCCGCGTTGCCGTTGCTTCAGCTTCATCACCCTACCTCCAGTAGTTGCGTCACTCACTCGAACGAACCAATGCGCCCGAGGTCGCCAAAATTCATCCAGACAAAAAAGGCCTTGCCCACAATGTTGGACTCCGGTACAAACCCCCAGAAACGGGAATCCAGCGAATTATCCCGATTGTCGCCCATCATGAAATAGTGGCCAGGTGGCACCTTGCACACCACGCCCTCTGCCGGATAGCGGCAGTTCTCGCGGAAGCTGTATTCCACCATTGGCGTCACGAACGGCGGTCGCATGTCGTCGTTGAGCGTGTTGTAGCGACGACCGCCGAGGTCCTCGCCGAACTGCTTCACATAGCGCATCTGCTCGCCATCAAAGAAGTCCGGTTGATTGCTTCGCGGGACAGGCTGGCCATTGACCGTCAGACGCTTGTTCAGATAGGCCACCTCGTCGCCAGGCACGCCAATGACCCGCTTGATGTAGTCCAGACTAGGTTGTGGCGGGTAACGGAACACCATCACGTCGCCGCGCTGGGGATCGTGGTTGGCGATCACCTTGGTGTTGATCACCGGCAGCCTCACGCCATAGTAGAACTTGTTCACCAGGATCAGGTCACCCACGCGCAGCGTCGGAATCATGGAGCCCGAAGGAATCTTGAACGGCTCAAACAGAAAGCTGCGCAGCACGAACACCGCAACGATCACCGGAAACAGTCCTGCCGTCCAGTCGAGCCACCAGGGCTGCGAGAGCAGCTTCTGGCGGGTGCCCTCGTCAAAGCTCAGGTCCGTGCGGGCGATTCCCTGGCGGGCCAACTCTTCCTGGCGTCGCTGGATATCCTGGGCGGCCTGCTCGGTGGCCTTGCGCCGCGCTGGCAGGAAGTAGAACTTCTCTGCCACCCAGTACAAGCCGGTGATGGTCGTTGCCAGCAACAGCAACAAGGCAAAGTTGCCTTCGATGACGCCGAAGAAGAACGCGGCGGCGTAGGCGGCAAAAGCCGCCAGGATCACGGAGGTGACCACACCCATGGTCTTTTGCATCAATCCTCCACCTGCAGAATGGCAAGAAATGCCTCTTGGGGCACTTCGACCGAACCGATCTGTTTCATGCGCTTCTTGCCTGCTTTCTGCTTTTCGAGGAGTTTGCGTTTGCGGGTGATGTCACCGCCGTAGCATTTTGCCAGCACGTTCTTGCGCAGAGCCTTGATGGTTTCGCGCGCAATCACGTTGCCACCGATGGCCGCCTGGATCGCCACGTCGAACTGCTGGCGGCTGATGATTTCGCGCATCTTGGCAGCCACCGCACGCCCGCGGTACTGCGACTGCGACCGGTGCACGATGATGGAGAGAGCGTCGACCTTTTCGCCGTTGAGCAGGATGTCGACCTTCACCACGTCGGACGCGCGGTATTCCTTGAACTCGTAGTCCATGGACGCATAGCCGCGGCTGACCGACTTGAGCTTGTCGAAGAAGTCCAGCACGATCTCGCCCAGCGGCATGTCGTAGGTCAGCATGACCTGCTTGCCGTGGTAGGCCATGTTCAGCTGCATGCCGCGCTTCTGGTTGGCCAGCGTCATGACCGCACCCACGTATTCCTGCGGCATGTACAGATGCACCGTCACAATCGGTTCACGGATCTCTTCGATGCGTCCCTGGTCGGGCATCTTGGACGGGTTCTCGACCATGATGACCTCTCCGTCGCCCCGGACCACCTGGTACACCACGCTCGGCGCGGTGGTGATCAGGTCCTGGTCGAACTCGCGCTCCAGGCGTTCCTGCACGATCTCCATGTGCAACAGGCCCAAGAAACCGCAGCGGAACCCGAAGCCCAGCGCCTGCGACACCTCGGGCTCGTAATGCAGCGCAGCGTCGTTGAGCTTGAGCTTTTCCAGGGCATCGCGCAGCGCGTCGTATTCGCTGGCCTCGGTCGGGTACAGGCCGGCAAACACCTGTGGCTGCACTTCCTTGAAGCCCGGAAGGGCTTCTGAAGCCGGGCCCAGATTGTTGGGCAGCTTCTTTTCCAGAGTGATCGTGTCGCCGACCTTGGCCGCCTGCAGTTCCTTGATGCCCGCGATGATGTAGCCCACCTCGCCGGCTTCGAGCGAGTCGCGCGATTCGTTGGCTGGCGTGAACACGCCCAGGTTGTCGGCGTTGTAGACCGTGTTGGTCGCCATCATCTTGAAGCGCTCGCCCTTGAGCAGACGCCCGTCGACCACGCGCACCAACATCACGACGCCCACATAGGTGTCGAACCAGCTGTCAACGATCATGGCGCGCAGAGGAGCATCCGGGTTGCCCTTGGGCGCCGAGATGCGCGCGACCACCGCTTCGAGGATGTCTTCCACGCCCATGCCGGTCTTGGCCGAACAGGGAATGGCGTCGGTCGCGTCGATGCCGATCACGTCCTCGATCTCGGCCTTGGCGTTGTCCGGATCGGCGTTGGGAAGATCCATCTTGTTGAGCACTGGCACCACTTCCACGCCCAAGTCGAGCGCGGTATAGCAGTTGGCCACCGTCTGCGCCTCCACGCCCTGGCTGGCATCGACCACCAGCAGCGCGCCTTCGCAGGCTGAAAGCGAGCGGCTCACTTCGTAGGAGAAGTCCACATGCCCAGGCGTATCGATGAGGTTGAGGTTGTAGACCTTGCCGTCGCGTGCCTTGTACTTGAGTGCTGCGGTCTGCGCCTTGATGGTGATGCCACGCTCTTTCTCGATGTCCATCGAGTCGAGCACCTGCTCGCTCATCTCACGGTCGGAGAGGCCACCACAGCGCGAGATGATGCGATCGGCCAGCGTGGACTTGCCATGGTCGATGTGCGCGATGATCGAAAAATTGCGGATGTGATTCATCGGGAAACAGTCAGGAAACCGGGTCGGCACCACCTGATGGCGGACCATAAAAAAGGGCGCGTCAGGTCGTGACGCGCCCGTAACCAACAATCAATGGCAACTGCGATAGTTGGGATTTCATTGTAGGCAAAAAGCCCGGGCTGCACACCCTGAAACCCACGGACAACGCCCGTTGCAGCGCAACAACGCCCATTTTATCCACAGATCATCCACAAGAAAACTGGGTAACTTGTGCACCAGCTGTGGAGCACTGGAACCTGAGTCGACAGGTTCCCACATGGTGAACACTGAACAGTGTTCGATGCCGCAATCATGGTTCGAGAGCCCCGATTTTATCGAAATCGGTCAACATGCCCCAAAAGCTTGTGAGCGGTCACCAACCAATCTCTCGCTCCTGGACGTTTGGAGGGCCGAAACCACCCTGTGGCAAAACAACCAACTCGACCAATAACCCCTTAATCCCAATCAGGACAAGGGGTTATTCACGGCTGCTCAACAAATTTCGAGTTCTTCCAAGCGCCTCACCGAGACGGACGAATCACCGTGTACTGCGCCCATTCGCCGCGGCGAAACAGCACGTTGACCGGGCGCGACTTGTCCAGGCGGGCGACCACCGCCTCCAGTTCCTTGGCACTGCCCACCTCAGTATTGGCGACGGCCACGATCACATCGCCTTCGCGGAGCCCGGCCTTGGCCGCTGCACCTTCGGCACCGTCGACGCGTACGCCGGACTTGATGTTGAGCTCCTTCTTCTGCGCGGCTGTCAGCTCACCGAGCGTCAGGCCCAGCGAAGTCACCACACCGGAGGCTGGTGGCTTGGCCTCCGGCGCAGCTGCCTTGCGGTCTGCGCGTTCGGGCTCCAGTTCAGCCACGGTGATCGACAGGTCGCGCTGACTGCCGCGCCGGAACACCGTGACGGTGCTGCGATTGCCAGGCCTGGTGTTACCGACGATGCGTGGCAGATCGGTCGACTTCTCGATCTCTCGCCCATCGAATTTCAAGATGATGTCACCCGGTTCCAGTCCCGCCTTCGCCGCGGGTGAGGTGGGCTCCACACCGTTGACCAATGCCCCGCGCGGTTGACCCAAGCCGATCGACTCGGCCACATCCTTGCTGACCTGACCAATCTGAACGCCGATGCGTCCGCGGGTCACGCGACCGCTGCTGCGCAACTGGTCGGACACGCGCACGGCCTCGTCGATGGGAATCGCAAAGGAAATGCCCTGGAAGCCCCCCGAGCGCGAGTAGATCTGGCTGTTGATGCCGACCACTTCGCCCCGCATGTTGATCAGCGGCCCACCAGAGTTGCCGGGGTTGATCGCCACATCGGTCTGAATGAAAGGAAGGAAGTCGCCCGTGTCGCGCTTCTTGGCGCTCACGATGCCAGCCGTGACGGTGTTCTCCAGACCAAACGGTGATCCGATGGCCATCACCCACTCGCCCACCTTGAGCCGGTTCACGTCACCAATGCGCACCGCGCTCAGACCGCTCGCCTCGATCTTCACCACCGCCACATCGGTGCGCTTGTCGGTGCCCACCAGTCTGGCCTTGTACTCGCGCTTGTCCGGCAGCGTCACCACCAGCTCGTCGGCGCCTTCAACCACGTGCGCATTGGTCATGATCAGACCGTCTGCACTGAGGACGAAACCGGAACCCACCCCTCTGGGCTGAGCCTCTTCCGACGGAGCACGATCCTGCCGCGGCGTCTTGGGCACAGCCCCGGGCGGCACCGGAATGCCAAAACGCTTGAAGAACTCCAGCATCTGCTCGTCGGCACTCCCCGTCCCGGAATCAGCGCTGGCACGCTCCAAAGTCCGGATGTTCACCACCGACGGTCCGACCTGCTCCACCAGTTCGGTGAAGTCCGGCAACCCACGCACCACGGGAGCAGACTGCGCGCCCGCCACCACCGGAATGACCGGCAGCATCAAGGTGCAAGCCCCCATGAGAGTGGCGCTCAGCACAGCACGCGTCGACAGGCGTTGGCGAGAAAAGGCAAAGTTCATCTAAGTCCTCACAAACAAGCAGGAACCCGACAGATATTCAGGTGCCCAAGCGGAGAATTTCTAGCCGCTGCAGCGCATGGTCAGCGAAGCCGTTCAAGCGCCAACGAAAAGCGGCGCACGGTCACAGGTGGGACCTCACCCAGCACAGTCACCCAATGGTTGCCGATGCGCCGGGTCACCGAATGCGTCGCGCCTGTCACGGCTGCGCCTTCCGTCCCATGGCGCTTCGGGTCAAACGGTTCGACAAACATCGACACCGACGCCAGACCATCGGAGAACACCCACTGCATGGGTGCCTGGCCCGGTGTGCCGGCCGCTTCGGTCTCACGCGTGTGGCAACTCATCGACTGGAAGCCCGGCACGGTCTCTTTCAGGCGCCAGCCCTCAGCTTCGGCGGTCGTCTTGCGCAGGACCTGCTTGTGCACGTCGTAGCCCTTGGTGTCGCCCATCATCTTCTTGAGCTTGTCCATGCGCACCGGCGCATCCAGCTGCAATTCCGAGAAGGCCACCTGCTCCAGCACCGCGCCCTGCTCGCCCAGGGTCTGCAGCTTCACCACCAGCCCGGTTTTCTTTTCCGACCAGATCCGGTAGCCGAACCGCAGGTTGTCGCGCGGCAGGATGTCGACGACGTCGGCCAGGTGGCCTGCTACACGCTCGGCAGCACCCTCGCGCACACTGTAGAACTCCGGCAGGCTGTTGCTCGGAGTGCGCAGCAGTTCGGGAAACACACCCAGCGACTCACGGCGGTCGACCCAGGCCACCTTGTGGTCCGGCACAAAGGTGATGACATCGTTGTTGTGCCGAATGGTCGAGCGTGGCGCGCCAGTCAGCGTTTCGACCCGCTCCATCTGCTGTGTACCGTCGCAGATGTGCCAGATGCGCGAGGCCGACATGGTCGAGGCGGAGGACACGACCAGCGTGCCGGTGTAGGCGCGCTGGCGCGATGCTTCATGCATGCGCGTGAGCCACTCGGTCAGGCTGCGCGAAGGCGGCGCTTCTGCCGATGTCTGGGCCAGCAGCGTCTGGCACAGGCCAAGCGCGAGCAGCCCGGCGGCAGACCAATGCTTCCAGCGGTTGCGGCAATACGCGGCACGAGAAACGAAAGCGGGCATGGCGGATTCAGCGCTGGGGAGCCGTGTCATAGGTAGCATTGCGCAGGAAACCGGTTGGCGTCTGCAACGCCGACATGCCGCCGTACTGCCGGTGCTCGGCAAGCAGTTGCTCCAGGCGGGGGTCGCGGGACATGGGCCCTTGCGGCGTCTGCACGACCACTTCCTGTACGGCGACGGGCGCGTTCTGCGGAGAAATCAGCGCGAGCTGACCGCCGGTATTGGCCGGACCGCCGACCAAACCGGTCAGCGCCCACCCCACCGCAGCGACCGCCGTCACCGACGCGATACCGGCGACCAGCTTCCAGCGGAACACCGAAGCATTTGCAGCAGGACCACGCACATGCACCACCGCTCCGGCCTGCGGGCCGGGCTCCAGTTTCTCGTCGCGAAGGCGGCGGCTGATCATGGAGGCCAGGTCGTCACCGGACCGGGCCGCAAGCCCCACCCCACCACTGCGCAACACGTCGCCGATCAGGTGGTAGGCCGTCCATTCGGCATGCAAGACGGCGGTGCCTTCGTCGCGCAACAGCTCATCCAGTTCGGCCATCGACAACTCACCATCGACCAGTGCAGACACCGCCATAGCGCGACGGTCCTCCAGCCCCGGTGACTGGCTGTCAGAAAAAGGTTTGCGCATTTCTGCATTCATGTCTGATTCCCAATGGGTCACTGGCTCACAGGATGTGCACTACCAACGTTTGCCCGTCTGGCGTTCCAGCATGGGCTTGATCCGGTTCGAGATCGCTTCGCGCGCCCGGAAGATCCGGGAGCGCACCGTTCCGATCGGGCAATCCAAGGCAACCGAGATTTCTTCATAGCTCAGGCCCTCGATTTCCCGCAGAGTGATCGCCATCCTCAATTCCTCGGGCAAAGCGTCCATCGCCGCATTGACTGCTTCGGCGATCTCCTTGCTGGCCAACACCGCTTCTGGCGTCTCGGAGTCGGTCGCACTGCTGCTTAGTTCGCGTTCGACCGAGGAAGTTTCATCGTCGTCGCCCGAACTGAGCTGGGACTGGAACACCAATGGATCCCGCTTGAGCTCCATCAACTGCTTCTTGGCCGTGTTGACCGCAATGCGGTAGAGCCACGTGTAGAACTGGGCGTCGCCACGGAACTGCGCCAGTGCCCGGTAAGCCCGGATAAAGGTTTCCTGCGCGATGTCCTGCACCAGATCGCTGTCGCGCACCATGCGGCCGATCAGGCGCTCCACGCGGCGCTGGTATTTCAGCACCAGCAGTTCGAAGGCCCGCATTTCGCCCGCCAGGGTGCGCTGCACCAGCATGGCGTCGCTGTCCGGTGAGGGAGGAGCTGTATGGTCTTCGGGCGGTGTCATGCGTGAGGCAATGGGGCGGCGGAAATATAACCCAAGCCCCGTTAGTGCGGGGAAGTTCAGGCGTGCGCCACCAAGGCACGCCGCAGATCGCCCCACCGCCGGGCGTCCCTGGACCGTTCAACCCAGGCCCAGATGCGTGCGCCGTCGGGATTGTGCAGACGAAGCAGCATCCAGGCCTGCAGGTCGTAAACCCGCTCAACCCGCTGCAGGGTGACCCCCTCAAGATACGCAGCGCTGATCCAGACCCATTCACCGCGAGACGGCTCCGCTAAATGACCCTCGGGCCGGCGTGGCGCCGCTTTCCACGCGAGCTGGCCTCCCGCTTGCCGCCGCCATGCAGACCCTGCGATGACTACCCACAGCACCCAAGCGCCCATGACCAGCCACCAGCCCGCCATTGCCTGCATCTGATAACTCACCCCCAACAGCAGCGCAGCAAGGGAGGCTGCACCTGAACCGGCCAGAAGCCAACCCAGAAAAGCAGAACGCCCCACCGGGTATGTGACCGATGGGGCGCTGCGCATGTCCTGTCAGCCGGGGCTACCGTGAAACATCAAACGCGTTTGAACACCAGCGTGCCGTTGGTGCCACCAAAGCCGAAGTTGTTCTTCACAGCGACGTCGATCTTCATGTCCCGAGCTGTGTTGGCACAGTAGTCCAGATCACATTCCGGATCCTGGTTGAAGATGTTGATGGTCGGCGGGCTCTTCTGGTGATGCAACGCCAGGATCGTGAACACGCTTTCGATGCCACCGGCACCACCCAGCAGGTGACCCGTCATCGACTTGGTCGAGTTCACCACGACCTTGTGGGCATGTTCACCCAGCGCGGCCTTGATCGCGTTGGTTTCGTTGACGTCGCCCAGCGGCGTCGAAGTCCCGTGCGCGTTCAGGTAGTCGATCTCGTCGGCATTGACGCCGGCGTTGCGCAGCGCATTGAGCATGGCGCGGCGCGGGCCGTCCATGTTCGGCGCCGTCATGTGCCCGGCGTCGGCGCTCATGCCGTAACCGACCACCTCTGCGTAGATCTTGGCGCCACGGGCCTTCGCGTGTTCGTACTCTTCGAGCACCACGACGCCAGCGCCTTCACCCAGCACGAAGCCGTCACGGTCTTTGTCCCAGGGACGCGAAGCCGTTTTGGGATCATCGTTGCGGGTAGACAGGGCTCGCATCGCGGCAAAGCCACCGACCCCCAACGGAGAGACCGTCGCTTCGGAACCACCCGCCACGATCACGTCGGCATCGCCGTACTCGATCTTGCGGGCGCCTTCGCCGATGCAGTGCAGGCCGGTGGTGCACGCGGTCACCACGGCTAGGTTCGGCCCCTTGAAACCGAAGCGCATCGACACATGGCCGGAGATCATGTTGATGATCGACGCCGGCACGAAGAAAGGCGAAATCCGCCGAGCCCCGCGATTGACGTATTCGGCGTGGGTTTCCTCGATCAGCGGCAGGCCGCCGATGCCGGAACCCACGATGCAGCCGATGCGCGTGGCCATTTCTTCATCCAGTGCCTCACCCGTGGGCAAGCCGGAATCGATCACGGCCTGGTGGGCCGCAGCGATACCGAAATGGATGAAGCTGTCCATCGTCCGCGCCTCCTTGGCGCTGATGTAGGACTCGAGATTGAACCCCTTGACCTCACCCGCAATTTTGCAGGCCATGCCCGACGCATCGAACTTGGTGATGAGGTCAATACCGGACTGGCCGGCCAGGATATTGGCCCAGGCGTCTTGCACCGTGTTGCCCACGGGCGAGACACAACCCAGACCGGTCACGACGACGCGACGACGGCTCATGGATGCATCAGGCTTTCTGGTGGGCCAGCGCGTATTCGATGGCGTTCTTGACCGTGGTGATCTTTTCAGCGTCTTCGTCCGGAATCTCGATGCCGAACTCGTCTTCCAGAGCCATCACCAGTTCCACCGTGTCGAGGGAGTCGGCGCCCAGGTCGGCCACGAAAGCCTTCTCAGGGGTCACTTGCCCTTCTTCCACGCCGAGTTGCTCGGCAATGATTTTCTTCACACGTGCTTCGATATCGCTCATAAGTCCCTCTGAGGGTGGTTGGATGACAAACCGCCATTTTAGCCGGGCTAGGGAGAGGTCCCTAGACGGCCCGCCGGACGGCTCCGCGGCGGCTGTACGGAATCAGACCATGAACATGCCGCCGTTGACGTGCAGCTCCTGCCCCGTCACATAGGCAGCCTGTGGGCTGGCGAGATAGGCCACGGCGTGCGCGATGTCGGCCGGCTTGCCCAGATGGCCCAGCGGAATCTGGCCCAGAAGCGCCTTCTGCTGTTCTTCTGGCAGCGATGCGGTCATGTCGGTCTCGATGAAGCCGGGCGCCACGCAGTTGACGGTGATGTTGCGGCTTCCCAGCTCACGCGCCAGCGCGCGGGTCATGCCAGCCACCCCGGCCTTTGCTGCGGCGTAGTTGGCCTGGCCGGGATTGCCGGAAGCACCGACCACGCTGGTGATGCTGATGATGCGGCCGTAGCGCTGCTTCATCATCGGACGGATCACGGCGCGGCTCATGCGGAACACCGCCTTGAGGTTGGTGTCCAGCACCGCATCCCAGTCTTCGTCTTTCAGGCGCATGGCCAGCATGTCGCGTGTGATGCCGGCGTTGTTGACCAGCACATGCAGCGCGCCGTGTGCTTTGTTGATCTCGTCGATCAACGCTTCGGCAGCGGCGGCGTCATTTACATCCAGCTTCGCACCGCGGCAGCCGTCGGCCGCACCGGGCACCGCCTTGAGGGCAGCGGAAATCTTGGTGGCGCCGTCGTCCGACGTGGCGGTGCCCACCACAATCAGACCACGCGCCACGAGCTCGGCAGCAATGGCCGCGCCTATGCCACGCGAGGCGCCGGTCACCAGGGCCACCTGGCCCGCAAACTTGACTTCAGACATGCCGTCTCCTCGATCAGGCCAATAGGGTTTTCACTTCGGCCAGGCTGGCCGGCTCGTAGAGCGCGGCGCCAGTCAGCTCGGCGTCGATGCGCTTGGTCATGCCGGCCAGCACCTTGCCGGGCCCGCACTCCACCAGCGTGGACACACCGCGTGCCTTGATCGCCTTCACACATTCGACCCAGCGCACCGGCCCGAATGCCTGGCGGTACAGCGCGTCGCGGATGCGGTCGGCATCGGTTTCGACCGATACATCGATGTTGTTGACTACCGGAATCTGCGGGGCCGCAAGCACCGTCGTCGCAAGCTTTTCGCGCAGCTTGTCGGCGGCCGGCTTCATCAGGCTGGAATGGAACGGCGCCGACACGGGGAGGGGCAGCGCGCGCTTGGCGCCACTGGCCTTGAGCACTTCGCAAGCCTTGTCGACCGCGGCCTTGCTGCCGGCGATCACGGTCTGGGCCGCATCATTGAAATTCACTGCCTCGACCACTTCACCGCTTTCGGTAGCAAACGTCGCCTGCGCCTCGGCGCAGCCGGCGATCACCTGATCGGCAGGCATGCCAAGGATCGCGGCCATGGCACCCGTGCCCACCGGCACGGCTTCCTGCATGGCAGCGGCGCGGAAACGCACCAACGGAGCCGCCTGCGCCAGCGTCAGCACCCCGGACGCCACCAGCGCCGAATATTCACCCAGCGAATGCCCGGCCACCACGGACGGCAAGGCGCCGCCTTCTGCACGCCAGACGCGCCAGGCCGCCACGCCCGCCACCAGCATCACCGGCTGGGTGTTGGTGGTCAGCGCCAGCGCCTCCTTGGGGCCTTCCTGGATCAGTCGGCCCACGTCTTCGCCCAAGGCGTCGGAGGCTTCCTTCAACACCAGAGCCACTTCGGGGTGGTCGCCCCAGGCGTCGAGCATGCCGACGGCCTGCGAGCCCTGGCCGGGAAATACAAATGCGAAAGCGGTCATGGACAGGTCCAGCGATGAATCGATCGGGAAAGAGAATGAGCGGATGGTGACGCGAGGACGCCTCAGAAATCCAGCAGCACCGAGCCCCAGGTGAAGCCGCCGCCCACGCCTTCGAGCAGCAGGGTATCGCCCTTCTTGACCTGGCCCAGCCGGACCGCGTGGTCCAGTGCCAGCGGGATGGAAGCGGCCGAGGTATTGCCGTGCTGGTCCACCGTGACCACCACCTTGTCCATCGGCATCTTGAGCTTGCGCGCGGTGCCCGCCATGATGCGGATGTTGGCCTGGTGGGGAATCAGCCAGTCGATGTCGGCCTCGGTCCGGCCGGCCTTGGCCAGCGACGCACGCGCCGTCTCTTCCAGCACGCCAACCGCCAGCTTGAACACCGCCTGGCCGTCCATCTTGAGCAGCGGATCGCCCAGGATCTCGCCGCCGCTGACATGGCCGGGCACGCACAGGATGCCCACGTGCTTGCCATCGGCGTGGATGTCGGTGGCCAGAATGCCCGGCTCGTCGCTGGCTTCCACCACCACCGCGCCTGCGCCGTCACCAAACAGCACGCAGGTCGTGCGGTCATTGAAGTCGAGCAGGCGGGAAAACACCTCGGCACCGACCACGAGTGCCTTGCGGGCGCTGCCGGTGCGGATCAGCGAATCGGCGACGGTCAGCGCATAGATGAAACCGCTGCAAACGGCCTGGACGTCGAACACGGGGCAACCCGCGATACCCAGCTTGTGCTGCAGGATCGCCGCAGTTGACGGGAACACCATGTCCGGCGTCGACGTCGCCACGATGATCAGGTCGATGTCTTGCGGTGCGACACCGGCGGCGGCCATGGCCTGCCGGCAGGCCTCAGCGGCCAGGTCGCTGGCAAACACGCCGTCGGCCACAAAGTGCCGCGCCCGGATGCCGGTGCGCTCGACGATCCAGTCGTCGCTGGTTTCGATGCCCCGTGCCGCCAGCCGGGTCACCATGTCTGCATTGGTCAGGCGCTGTGGAGGCAGGCAGCTGCCGGTGCCGGAGATACGGGCAAAACGTGTCATGCGGAAAGGGAAGACTCAGTCAGATCGTCGGAATGCTCTTGAGATCGCTGGGAATGTCTTCCGGAGAGATGAGCGGTGCCGCGTGGGCAATGCGCTCCTTGACCTTGTCGAGCAGTTGGTTGTGGGCCGCATCATAAGCCCGTGCCAGCGCCTGCTCAAACGCAAAGGCGTCGGCCGAACCGTGGCTCTTGAACACCAGACCACGCAGACCAAGCAGGGCTGCGCCGTTGTAGCGCCGGTAATCCATGCGTTTTTTGAACGCCGATATCACTGGATAGGCGAACAAGGCACCAATTTTGGTGAAAATGCTGCGCGAAAACTCTGCCTTGATGAAGTTGCCGATCATCGTCGCCAGACCTTCGCTGGCCTTGAGCGCCACGTTGCCCACAAAGCCGTCGCAGACCACGATGTCCACGGTTCCCTTGAAAATGTCGTTGCCTTCGACATTGCCAAAAAAGTTCAGATCGCCAGTGTTGGCCGCATTTCGCAGCAGAACGCCCGCCTCTTTGATGACTTCGCTGCCTTTGATGACTTCTTCGCCCACATTGAGCAGGCCGACAGTGGGCTCCTCGCGACCAGTGATCGCCACCACCAGGGCCGAGCCCATGACGGCGAACTGCAGCAGGTGCTCGGCGGTGCAGTCGACATTGGCACCCAGGTCCAGCACCGTGGTGGCACCGCCCTTGGCATTTGGCATCTGACTGGCAATGGCCGGGCGGTCGATGCCGTCCATCGTCTTGAGCAGGTAGCGGGCAATCGCCATCAGCGCACCCGTGTTCCCCGCCGAAACCACTGCATTTGCCGCGCCGTCTTTGACCTGCTGGATGGCCACCCGCATCGAGGAGTCTTTCTTGCGGCGCATGGCGACCTCGACGGGATCGTCCATGGTGACCACTTCGCTCGCGGGCACGACCTGGCAGCGCACGTTGTTGAGCAACTCAGGCCAGGGCTTGAACGCCTCCGGCTGACCCACCAGCAACAGCTGGGCCTGAGGATGGCTGGCGAGAAAGGCCGCACAGGCCGGCAGGGTGGCCGCCGGACCGACGTCTCCCCCCATGCAATCCACTGCGACGGTGATCATGTCAACTTCCCGATCGGGGCGCCCAAACGGGCGCCACCAGCATGAAAAAAGCCCGCATGAGGTTCATGCGGGCCTGTACCTGGACAGCAGCCATCGCACCTGACGCGTTCAAGCGGCAGGGCGCAGCTTGCCGACACTTCAGGCTTCGGACTTGTTCTTCAGAACCTGGCGACCACGGTAGAAGCCGTTCGGGCTGATGTGGTGACGCAGGTGGGTTTCGCCGGTGGTCGGCTCAACGGCGGTGCCCGGGACGGACAGACCATTGTGCGAACGGTGCATACCGCGCTTGGAGGGGGACTTCTTGTTCTGCTGGACGGCCATGATGGGCTCCTGAAATCGGTGTTGGTGAGGGTTGCGCCGATCCGGGAATATCCAAGTGGGATTCACCCGCCATCCGGCCTGTTCATACAGGCGGCAGCGCAAAGCCAAGGATTATAGCCCGAACAAGCCAGACTCACCAAATCTGGCCCGCAAGCTCATTTCTTGAGGTGCGCCAGGGCCGCAAATGGGTTGGGGCGCGCATCTGAGGGAAGCTCTTGTGCGTCGGCACCAGTTTTTTCGCGGGGAGCCGTCAGGGGCTCTGGACATTCCTCGTGCATCGGCACCAAGGGAATGGCCATCAACAGTTCATCTTCCACCAGCCCGAGCAGGTCCGGACGAGGCTCCATCGCCAGCACATCTTCTTCGCTGTCGTCATCCTCTGCTTCGGCGGTGGCCTCGTCGGCCACAAAGCGGAACCAGCGATCGACTTCCAGGGCGACGACCACCGGACCCAGACAGCGCTGGCACCCCACCGGCAGGTCCAGCCGGACCGCCAGATGCAACCAAGGCGCCCGCTTGCCGCCGGCATCCGGGCGCATTTCGCCCTGAACCGACCACTGCACGAGGGACAATGCCTCGCCTTCGGCATGGCGCTCCGCAAAAAGTCGCTCAAAACTCTCCAGTGCATCGACACTTTCCAGCGATGCGCCGGCTTCGGCAAACGCCAGCACATCGAAGCGGCGGGGATTCCAGGACTTGTGGGCGGCTGTCTTCATTCGGGCAGTGTAAAAGATGGCTCCGTCAAAGCCGGGGACAATCGCTTCATGAGCACGCTTTCCTCTACTCCCGCGACACGCACCGTGGTGCTGGGATCGACCTCCCGCTACCGGCGTGAGCTGCTTTCCCGCCTTCAACTGCCCTTCGATTCCGCCAGCCCGGACGTCGACGAAACACCGCAACCCGGTGAATCTCCCAAAGCGCTGGCATTGCGCCTGGCCTTGGCCAAGGCGCAGGACGTGGCCCGGCGCTTTCCCGAAGCGGTCGTGATCGGCAGCGACCAGGTGGCCGATCTGGACGGCGAACCGCTGGGCAAACCAGGCACCCACGAGCGCGCAGTGGCGCAGTTGCAGCGCATGCGCGGTAAGACGGTTGTGTTCCAGACCGCGGTGGCAGTGGTGTGTCAAGCGACCTCCTTTGAACAGGTCGATCTCGCCCCCGTGCGCGTGGTGTTTCGCGACCTGGACGATGGCGAGATCGAGCGCTACCTGCGGGCCGAGGAACCCTACGACTGCGCGGGCAGCGCCAAGAGTGAAGGACTGGGCATCGCCCTGCTGGCCCGCATCGACAACGACGACCCGAGCGCGCTGGTCGGCCTGCCGCTGATCCGCACCTGCCACATGCTGCGCGCCGCTGGCGTGAAGATCCTGTGAGCGCCCCCGCCACACCGCTGGGCAAGCTCTACCTGGTGCCGACGCCCCTGGACTTCGGCGCTGTGCCTGAAGGCGAAACGCCTGCGGCGCTGGAGCTGCTGCTGCCCAACGAAACGCTTCAGGTGGCCGCCAGCCTCACGCACTGGATCGCAGAAAACGCCAAGAGCGCGAGAGCCTTCCTCAAGCGTGTCGATGCAGTGCAGCGTCTTGCCGCACCGTTGCAAGCGCAACAGATCACCGAGCTGCCTCGGCAGGCCCACAAGAAAGGCGACCACTCCCCGGCCAGCGCCGGCGACGCGCAGGCGCGCGCGCTGCTGTCGCCCGCGCTCGAAGGACATGCCATGGGACTGGTGAGCGAAGCCGGCATGCCTGCGATCGCCGACCCGGGCAGTTCGGTGGTGCGCGCAGCCCATGCGCTGGGCATCGAAGTGATTCCGCTGACCGGCCCGGTGTCGCTGATGCTGGCCCTGGCAGCCAGTGGGCTGCATGGCCAGGATTTTGCTTTTGTCGGCTACGTCCCGCAGGATCCGCGCGAGCGGGGCGCGCGCTTGCGGGATCTCGAATCGCTGGCGCTCAAGACCGGGCAAACCCAGATCCTCATCGAGACTCCCTACCGCAACACCGCGCTGCTGCAGGCCCTGCAGCAAAGCCTGCACCCGCACACCCGTCTGGCGGTGGCCTGCGGACTCGGACTGCCGCGCCAGTGCACCCGCAGCGCTCTGGTGAACGAGTGGAAGTCACGCAACCTGTCCTCGCAACTTCCGCTGGCGCTGCCAGCGGTGTTCCTGATCGGGCGCTGAGAAGCTGGCGGCCGCAGCCGGCTCAGGCCAGCGCCGCCACCATGTGAGCGCGAACGGCGGCGCTCAGTTCCGGATTGGCCAGCGCCAGATCAATGGTCGCCTGCAGGAAACCTTCCTTGCTGCCGCAGTCGTAGCGCTTGCCCTCGTAGCGGAAGGCATACACCTTCTCGGTACCGATCAGTGCCGCGATGCCGTCGGTCAGCTGGATCTCGCCACCGGCGCCCCGCGGCTGTCGGCGGATGCTCTCGAACACCGCCGGCGTCAGGATGTAGCGCCCGGCCACCGCCAGCGTCGACGGCGCCACATCCGGCTTGGGCTTCTCGACCATGGCGAACACTTCAGCCACCGTGGCATGCGCACCATGCACATCCACCACGCCGTAGCGCCCGGTTTCTTCCTTGGGAACGTCCTGCACCGCCAGAACGGTGCCGGGGTTTGACTGGTACGCCTGCACCATCTGCTGAAGCACCGTGGGCCCGCCATCGCCCTGCCGGGTGCCGAGCATCAGGTCATCGGCCAGCAGCACCGCAAACGGCTCGTTGCCGACCAGCCGCTCGGCACACAGCACCGCGTGCCCCAGCCCCAGCGCCTTGGGCTGGCGCACGTAGACGCAGTCCATGTCGTCGGGCTTGATGGAATTGACCAGATCCAGCAAGGCCTTCTTGCCGGCGGCTTCGAGTTCGGCCTCCAGCTCGTAGGCCGTGTCGAAATGGTCTTCGATCGCGCGCTTGTGGCGCCCGGTCACGAAGATCATTTCGCGGATGCCCGCTGCGTAGGCCTCCTCCACCGCGTACTGGATCAGCGGCTTGTCGACCACCGGCAGCATCTCCTTGGGGATGGCCTTGGTGGCCGGGAGGAAACGGGTGCCCATGCCACCCACAGGAAAGACTGCTTTCTGGATCTGCATACGAGTGTTCGCTGTGGTTGTGATGTTGAGTGCGTGTCAGCGCAGTGAAATGCCTGCGCTGCGAGCGGCCTTGACCACGCCAACGCCCATGTGCACACCCAGCTCGCGCGCCAGGCGCATGCCCACGTTCTCGCGTTGGGTGTAGTCCACGATGTCTTCGGCCTTGACGATCTCGCGCGCCACGTAGTCGAGGCTGCCCAGGCCGTCGGCCAGACCCTGAGCCACCGCCTGCTGGCCGCTCCAGACCAGGCCACTGAATGTGTCGGGTGTCTCCTTGAGACGCTCGCCCCGACCACGCTTGACCACGGCAATGAACTGAGCATGAATCTCGCCCAGCATGGCCTGGATATAGGCGCGCTGCGCATCGTCCTGCGGGCTGAACGGGTCGAGCATGGCCTTGTTCTGGCCCGCCACCATCAGGCGGCGCTCAACACCCACCTTCTCCATCAGGCCGGTGAACCCGAAGCCGTCCATGAGCACGCCGATGCTGCCCACGAGACTGGCCTTGTCGACATAGATCGCATCCGCGGCGGCCGCGATGTAGTACGCGGCCGAGGCGCAGGTCTCTTCGACCACGGCGTACACCTTCTTGTGGTGGACCGCCTTGAGCCGCGTGATCTCGTCGTTGATGATGCCCGCCTGCACCGGACTGCCGCCGGGCGAGTCGATCAGCAGCACGATGGCCTGCGCACCATCGTCTTCAAACGCCGTGCGCAGCGAGCCCAGCACGTTGTCGGCGCTGGCGCCCGCACCGGAGGCGATCTCGCCCTTGATTTCAATCAGCGCCGTATGCGGCTTGCTCACCGGCCCTTGCCCTTCGGTCTGCTTGACCCATGTCCAGATGGCCGCCGCAAACAAGACCAGCCAGGCCAGCCGGAAGAACAGCTTCCAGCGCCGGGCAGACTGCTGCTCCCGCACGGTCGCGAGCACCAGCTTTTCGATCGTCTCGCGTTCCCAGGCCACCTCATGCCGCGGGGTCTGCGGCTGAGGTTGGGACGGCACTGCCGAGGAGGCAGACGGATCTTGCGTTTTGTCGTTCATGTGAATGCCACTCAAAAGGCCAGAGGCGCAAACGGGTATTGTGCCTGCCAGTACACCACGTTCTCGCGCTCGACCACGGGCACTGGCACCAGTCCGCCACGGCACGGACCACCCCGGCAGGCCCCGGTTGCCGGGTCATAGGCCGCGCCATGGGTCGAGCACAGCAGCCACTGACCACTGTCGTCAAAGAAACGGTTGGGCTGCCAGTCCATTTCCATGGCCACGTGCGAGCATCGGTTCAGGTAGGCATGCACCTCGCCGCGGAAGCGGACCGCGAACGCCCTGCAGGTCTGCCCGGCATGCATCACATCGAATGGCACCGCCACACCGCCCTCGGCCAGGTCCTTGCTGTTGCACAGAGGGTGAAGGTCACTCCCGGACATGCTGCCTCCTTCAGGCGTTGGCGCGCAGCCAGGCATCCAGTTCAGCCACCGAGTGCGCCACGAACCGAGGCGACAGGGCAGAGAAAGTGTCGGGTTCGTGGGCGCCGTAGCTCACCCCGACACTGGCACAACCGGCGTTGACCGCCATCTGCAGGTCATGGGTGGTGTCGCCAATCATCAGCGTGCGCTCAGGAGCAACACCGAACTCGCGCATCAACTGTTCCAGCATCAGTGGGCTGGGCTTTCCCGCGGTCTCGTCGGCGGTGCGCGAGCCGTCGAACAAGCCCTGCAGCTCCACCGCATGCAAGGCGTCGTCCAGCCCGCGCCGGCTCTTGCCGGTCGCCACGGTCAGCCAGTGGTGCCTGGCCTTGAGCGCCGCCAGCATCGGAAGCACCCCTGCAAACAGGCTGATGTCGTGCTGGTGCGCGGCGTAGTGGTGACGGTACCTCAGGCCCAGTTGCGGATAGCGGTCGGGCGGCACATCCGGCGCCGCGTGTGCCAGCGCCTGCATCAGCCCCATGCCGATCACGTAACTCGCCGCCGCGTCGGTAGGTACGGTGCCACCGACATCTTTCACTGCCGCCTGGATGCAGCGCACGATGAGGGCGGTGGAGTCGAACAGGGTACCGTCCCAGTCGAAGGCGATGAGGTCGAATTGGCGCGGGCGCATGGGACGAAGGAGTGAAAGTGCTCCGATTATCGATGCCACCAGAAAACAAAAAGGCACCCGAAGGTGCCTTGGTCGTGTTGCCCTGACGGGTCAGATACGGAAGTCTTCGATGCTCTTGCCCGAAGCCAGCACAGCACGCACCCACTCAGGCTTGCGGCCCGGTCCGCCGGCCCACAGTTCACCGTTGGGGCCTTTGTACTTGGCAGCAGCCTTCGATTTGGACTTGGCCGGCTTCTTGGCGCCTCCCGCTGCAGCACCGCCCAGGTCAGCGACGGTGATGCCGTATTGCTTCATTTTGGCCTTGATGTCTGCAATTGCCGACGAAAGCTCGTTTTTACGGGCCTGTTCGGCCTGGTTCATCAGTGCCTGGGCTTGCGCCATCAGTTCGGAATAGGTTGCCATTGATTGTCCTTTGATTGGGTTGCTTCCAACGATCTCGACATCCCAACGATGTCCGGAGGGCATTCTAATAGGCATCCTTCAGGATTCGAGCCACTTTTTCAACTCCAAAGGTAATTCCGAATGTAACTCCATGGCTTCACCCGATATCGGATGGGCCAGCCGCAATCGCCAGGCGTGCAGAAACATCCGTCGCAGTCCGGTTTTGGCCAATTGGCGGTTCAGCTCAAAATCCCCGTACTTGTCGTCACCAGCAATCGGGTGTCCTGCATGCGACAGGTGAACCCGGATCTGATGGGTGCGGCCAGTCTTGATCGTGACCTCCAGCACCGTCAGGCCTTCTGGGCAAAGCGCTTCAAGGCCGGCCCTGGCGGGAATGTGCTGCTGCACTTTCACCAGCGTGACCGACCGCATGCCGTCGGGATGCCCAGGCTCCACCACCCGCACCCGGCGCTCCCCGTCAGCCTGCAAGTATTTGTGCAGAGGCTGGTCCAACACCTTCAGACGCTCCGGCCACCGGCCTTTCACCAGCGTCAAATAGGTTTTGCCGGTTTCCCGCTCCCGGAATTGGTCCTGCAAGGCCTTGAGCGCGCTTTTCTTCTTGGCAATCAGCAGCAATCCGCTGGTTTCCCGGTCCAGCCGGTGGACCAATTCCAGCAGGCGGGCCTGAGGGCGAGCCTGGCGCAACTGCTCAATGACACCAAAACTGACGCCACTGCCGCCGTGCACCGCCACCCCAGCAGGTTTGTCCAGCGCCAGAAAGGCCTCGTCCTCGAACAGCACGGGAAACGAACGCGCTGGTACCACGGCCTGCGCCTTTTCGGCAGCACGTTCGGACAGGCGAATCGGCGGAATGCGCAACAAATCTCCCGCTTCGACCCGGTCGTCGGCAGAAATCCGGCCCTTGTTGCGACGCACTTCCCCGGACCGGATGATCCGGTAGATGTGGGTCTTGGGAACGCCCTTGAGCTCCCGGAAGAGGAAATTGTCCAGGCGCTGCCCGGCGGACTCTTCGTCCACCAGGAGATGGCGCACGGCCGCCGGACCATCAGAAAAAGAAGAATTCAAGGGTTTGCCACCGCCAACTTTGCGCCACAGACCGGGGCAGCCCCCTATAATGTGTCGCACCAGTCGTGCGTTGTAAGTGATTGATTTTCCTGAGTTTAAGGCAGTCACCCGCAACCAGGCCCGGACAGCAAGGCTGAAAACGGGCGCGACGGGTAACCCGTGCCACCTGCTGCAGCCGGTTGGGACCCTTGTCCGGAATGCGTGATCGACGCTCCCGACAGGGCCACTCTGGAAGAGCGCAGCAGGAGAACCGGCCTGAAAAGAAGCGAACCCGATTACGGAATACCCCAATCGGCCAGCCACTCCCACGGCGCCCAGCGCGCCGGACACAGGGGCTGACCGAGGACAAAGTGAAGACAGAGACCGAACCGGCAAGATCCATGTCGACGACATCCATCTGGCCCCGCCTGCTCACCCACATCCACGCGCCTACGCCCTGACCCGGCCCGGTGCGAGGTGGCGCATTGCCGCAACCTTGCACCCGACAACATGAGCGCCCGAGTTGCTCGGGACTGTTCCAGGTCAACGGCTCTCCGGCAATTCCTCCCCTGTTCGCGTTTTTTCGCTGGTTCCCGGCAAACCGGCGTGCGGCCTGTCCGCGCGCTTTTGTCAGTGACAGTGAAAAAGGAAACGCATCATGAAGCGCATGCTGATCAACGCCACGCAGGCTGAAGAACGCCGCCTGGCGATCGTCGACGGGCAGAAACTGCTCGACTACGAAATCGAGATCGAAGGACGCGAACAGCGCAAGGGCAACATCTACAAGGCCGTCGTCACGCGCGTCGAGCCTTCGCTGGAAGCCTGTTTCGTCGACTACGGCGAAGACCGCCACGGCTTCCTGCCGTTCAAGGAAATCTCCAAACAGTACTTCCAGGGCAACGTCTCGCCGTCGCAGGCCCGCATCAACGACGTCATCAAGGAAGGTCAGGAACTGCTGGTACAGGTTGAAAAGGAAGAACGTGGCAACAAGGGCGCGGCCCTGACCACCTTCGTCAGCCTGGCCGGCCGCTACGTGGTGCTGATGCCCAACAACCCGCGTGGTGGTGGCGTCAGCCGCCGCATCGAGGGTGAAGACCGCCAGGAACTCAAGCAGGCGCTGGACCAGCTCGAATACCCCAACGGCATGAGCATCATCGCGCGCACCGCCGGCATCGGCCGCGACGCACCCGAGCTGCAGTGGGACCTGAACTACCTGCTCAAGCTGTGGACCGCGATCGACGGCGCCGCAAAGGGTGGCAAGGGCGCGTTCCTGATCTACCAGGAATCGAGCCTGGTGATCCGCGCGATCCGCGACTACTTCAATGGTGATATCGGCGAGATCCTGATCGACACCGACGACATCTACGAGCAGGCTCACCAGTTCATGAGCCACGTGATGCCGGAGCACGGCCACCGCGTCAAGCGCTACCGCGACGACGCACCGCTGTTCAGCCGCTTCCAGATCGAGCACCAGATCGAGACCGCCTACAGCCGCATCGTGCAGCTGCCCAGCGGTGGTGCCATCGTGATCGACCAGACCGAAGCGCTGGTGGCGGTGGACGTGAACTCGGCCCGCGCCATCAAGGGCGGCGACATCGAAGAAACCGCCACCCGCACCAACCTGGAAGCCGCCGACGAAGTGGCGCGCCAGGCGCGCCTGCGCGACCTCGGCGGCCTGATCGTGATCGACTTCATCGACATGGAAGAGTCGAAGAACCGCCGCGAAGTGGAAAACCGCCTGCGCGACGCGCTGCGCCAGGACCGTGCCCGCGTGCAGTTCGGCTCCATCAGCAAGTTCGGCCTGCTCGAAATGAGCCGCCAGCGCCTGAAACCCATGCTCAGCGAAGGCGCCTCGATCCCCTGCCCGCGCTGCGGTGGTTCCGGCCACATCCGCGACACGGAAAGCTCAGCGCTGCAGATCCTGCGCATCATTCAGGAAGAGTCGCTCAAGGACAGCACGGCCGCCGTGCTGGTGCAGGTACCGGTCGAAGTGGCCAGCTTCCTGCTCAACGAGAAGCGCACCGAGATCACCAAGATCGAACTCAAGCAGCGCATCAGTGTGCTGCTGGTGCCCAACAAGTCGCTGGACACGCCCAACTACAAGCTCGAACGCCTCAAGCACGACGACCCGCGCCTGGACAACCTCGACGCCAGCTACAAGCTCGCCGAAGAAGCCGACGACGCGACCGGCTTCACCCGCCGCAGCCAGGAACGCACCAACAAGCAGGACCCGGTGATCAAGGGTGTCGTGTTCGATGGTCCGGCCCCGGTCGCCACGCCCAAGCCCGAAGCTCCGGTCGTCGCACCGGCTCCGGTGGCGGCGCCCGCTCCGGTTGCTGCACCGGCCCCGGTGGCCAAGGCGCCGGCAGAGAAGGGTTTCTTCGGCTGGATCAAGAACCTGTTCGGTGCCACACCGGCACCTGCGCCCGTGGCGCCCGCGCCAGCCGTGTCGGACACCACCAAGGGCGATCGCGCCGATGGCAACAAGGGCCCGCGCGACGGGCGTGGTGGCCGTGGCCGCAACGGTGAAGGCCGTGGCGAAGGTCGCGGTGAACGCACCGAGGGCCAGGGCCGCAACGGTGAACGCCGCGACGGCAACCGTCCGCCGCGAGGTGAAGGTCGGGGCGACAACCGAGGTGAAGGCCGCGGTGAGCGCACCGAAGGCCAAGGTCGCAACGGTGAACGCCGCAACGACAACCGAGGCGAACGCACCGAAGGCCAGGGCCGCAATGGTCAGCGCCGCGACGGCCGCCGCGACAACCGCACCGACGCCAACGCCGTCAATGCAGCCGAAGCTGGCATTACGGACAACCTGAACGTTGCCTTGCCGACCGCAGAAGTTGCCGATGCCGCCGCCGACAATGGTCGCCGTGAACGCCGCAACGGCCGCGGTGAAAACCGCCGCCGCCAGGGTGACGGCAGCGAGGCACCTGCGCAAGCTCTGGTGGCCGATGTCGGTGTACCAGCTGCCGAAGCAGCTGCCGATGCGCCTGTGGACGGCAACGCAGTGCAAGGCGCCGACGGCGACAACGCGGCACCCCGCGCTCCGCGCGAGCGCCGCAGCCGCGACCGCTACGGCCGTGACCGCCGTGGTGACCGTGGCCCGCGCGACGGCGACACCGCCGAGGCCCAGGCCGATACGCAGCCTGATGCGGTGACCGAAGTCGCTCCTGCGGCCCCCATCGCCGAAGACAGCAGCGAACAGCGCCCTGCTCGCAGCTACTTCGCCCAGCCGGCCGCACCGGTTGCTGCCGCAGTGACGCCGCCGGCCGCAGAGCCGGTGATCGTGGCGGAACAAGCACCTGCGGCGCCGGTGCGCCAGTCGCCGGCACCCCGCCCGGTGGCCGCCCCCGTCGCCGTGGCGGCCCCGGTCGCCGCTGGCATGCCCAAGGTTGCTCCGTACACGCTGTCGCTGGACCAGCTCAGCCAGGTGGCGCAGGCCAGTGGTCTGGAGTGGGTGAACTCGGACGCTGCCAAGGTCGCCCAGGTGCAGGCCGCCATCGCCGCCGAACCCAAGCCGATCCATGTGCCGCGTGAACTCAAGCCGGTGGTGGTGGTCGATGAAGGTCCGCTGGTGCTGGTCGAGACCCGCAAGGATCTGAGCAACGTCAGCCTGCCTTTCGACAACCACTGACCCTGGAAACTCCCTACTCTCCTCCTGCGCGGGAGGGAGCCACAAAAAAGCCGACCAGCAGGTCGGCTTTTTTGTTGGGCACCCTGAAGTGGGCGCATGTCTCAGTGGTCCATGAGCGCAGCCCGCTTCCAGGCATTCTGCGCACCTGCGACATCGCCCCGCTCCTCGGCCAGCATCGCCAGTGCGCACCAGGTGCGACGCAACAATGATGGGTCGTTCAGGCTGTGGCTGGCCTGCCCCAGCAGCTGTGCTGCCTTGCCCCAGAGCTGCCGCTGGCGACAGGCCTGACCGGTGAGGTATTGCAAATAAGGATTGTTGGGCCATTGCCGCTGGCTCTGTTCCAGCCGCGCCAGGCCCGCCGCCTCCAGCCGGGCAAGACCGGGTTCGAGCGCCAGCGCCAGCTGCTTCTGTTGATCGGCACCGAGCGACGCAAACTGCGGCCACAGCGGCTCCATCCAGGCACTGACCAGTGTGTGCACCTGCGTCGTTTCGTCACCGTGCGGGTCGTCCGAAGGAAAGCGGTGGGCACGGTCCACCGCGGCCAGCACCAGCTCGGGCATGGCCCGTTCGGAAGCGTCCAGCTTCGACCAGACCGTCTGCAGTCGGGAAATGTCGTGCGCCTCTCGCAAGGCGTCCAGCGCCAGGCCGCGCACGATGCTGCGCGAGGCTTCGGGCGAGAACGCCCGGTGCTTGGCCAGCAGGCGTGCCGTTTCCAGCGCCTCCCCGGTGGCACCGCCCAGACGGGCCACGCGCAGCTTCAGGCGCAACGCCTGGATGCGCCGGGCCGCACCCTGCGGCAGCTCGGCCAGGTGGCTGCGGGCCGCCTGCACGTCTCGGTCTTCCACCGCCCATCGCACTGCGCGCAGCAAGGCGCCTTCGCGGACTTCGGGCGAGGCCTTGGCAAGTTGGGGATGCAGGGCGGCCTGCAGGTGTTCGTCGCGCGTGCTGCGGTTCTGCAGCGACTGCGCCGCTTCGGCCACCAGCAGGTGTGCCAGCAACTGCAGCTGACCACGCCGCGGCCATTGTTCGGCCGGCTGGCCATTGAGCTGTTCCAGTGCCGACAGCGCCGCCGACTGCGCCCGCACAAAGCGGCCGGCCAGCTGGTGGGCCAGCGAATCCATCACCGCGCCGACCGCCGCGCGCTCCATCTGCAGGCTGCGCCAGCGTTTGGCCTGGCGCGGCAGTTCGCGCAGCATGGTCACCGCGCGGATGGCCAGATAGAGCAGCACAAAGCCCACCACCAGGCACAACAGGACGAAGTTGAACGACACGTCGAAGCGGTACGGTGGCCAGAACAGGCTGACCATGGCCTGGTTGTGTCCCACCAGCAGCGCCAGCGCGACCGCGAGTGCGGCCAGCCCCAACAGCCAGAACACATTGCGCATGGCGCCCGACTGACGGTGCGGCCCGAGCATCAACGTCCCCCGGCCGCCACGGCCAGCGCCGCCAGACTTTCTTCCGGCTGGGGCAGCTGGGTCACGGCCAGTTCGGCGCGCAGCTGGGTGACCACACCCTGCGCTGCCACAACCTCAGGCGAGCTGGCATCGAAATGGCGGACCAGCGCGGCATCGATGTTCTTGAGGTCGTCCTGCACCGCGTCCATCTGCCGAGCCAGCAGGCCCAGTCGCGCGTTCAGGAGACGCAGCTTCAGGTTCTCGCGCAGGAAGAAAGCCTGCTCGGGCGCCAGCAGCACGGCCTCGGGCCGGTCAATGCGGCTGACCCGCACCAGTTCGCGGCCGCTGCGCGTGGTCTCGTCCCACACCTGGCGCCAGAAACCGTTCCAGGACTGCACGGCACCATCCCAGCCCGACACCACGGGCTCGGTCGGACCGATCGGCGTCGGCACATTGACCGGCGCCGCTGGCTTGGCCTCACCTTTGGCCGCAGCACGCACCGGCGCTTTCGCTGGCGCAGCGGTCTTGGGACGGGTCGCGGTGGCCAGAGGCCCCACTTCATTCGGTACCGGCCACTGGTCCACCTTGCGCACCAGATCGTCCAGCCGCTGCACCAGCGCGGGCACGTCGGCAACCGTGGTACCACGGATGCGCTGCACGTCGCGGGCGATCGCGCGCTGCACCGGATTGAGCCGGGGCTGGGCCGCGCGTGCGATGCGGGCATCGGCCGCCTGCAGCGCTGCCAGCAAAGGCTGCACGCTGCCGGTCAGCTGGGCCTGCTGCTGCGCCAGACGCAGGGCCGACTCGATGTCCTGCACCAGGTTGTCGTCGCGCGAACGCGAGAGGGTCAGCATCAGCTCTTCCAGCTGCGAACGCTGCAGGCTCACCTCGGATAGCTTGACCTCGGCCACGGCCAGCCGCGCCAGCATTTCCTTGGTCTGTGCCTCGGCCTGCAGCGCGAGCGTGCGGGTCTCCGCCGACTGGGTCGCGCTGTCCTGGCTGCGGCGGGCCAGTTCGCGCTGAGTGAAGTCCAGCTTCTGCCACAGCAGACCCGCCATCACCAGCGCCAGCCCACCCACGCCCAGCGCGGCCAAGGTCAGCCAGGCGCCAAAGCCGCGGCCAGCCGCAGGGGCGGCGACGGGCGCTCCGCTCGAAACGGATGTCGTCTCAGCGGGTGCCGAAGTGGGTGTGTCGAGGGTATCTGTGCTCATGGCAGGCTTTGCAGCGATTCTAGGCTGCGCAACACATCGTCCAGCGCCGGCCGGCTGGAGAACACCGCCCCGAAGCCGGCGTCCCGCGCCGCCTGCGCGATGCGCTCGTGCGTACACAGGGCCTGCGCGCGCGACCAGTCGGCGGCGGGCAGCGCGGCCACCAGGTGAGTGATCGCTTCCGAGCTGCTGAACAGCCAGAGACTGTCGGCACCTGTTCCTGCCAGGGCCTCGGCGCGCCAGGCCTCGCTCCATTGAGGTGCGTGACGTTCGTAGGCAACGCACAGATCGACCTGCGCACCCTTCTCGCGACAGCGCTCCAGCAGCCATTCGCGGCCACTGCCAGCGGCGCCACCCTGCGATTCCCCGTCGGTGCCTGTCGATGCGCCGCGCACCACGAGCAGGTGCGTGCCAGGATGGAGTTGCGACCCGACCACCGGCCAGAGATGCTCCGAATCGAACTGCGCGGCATCGGGAGGCGGAGCGTCGATACGGGACGCTTCAATGCCCAGTGGTGCCAGCGCCCGGGCCAGTGCCCGGGCCGTACCGGGGCCGGGGGACCAGAAGCGCGTGCGGCGGTCTTGGTGCAAGGACGGAGCGGGCAGGTCGGCAAAGAAGTGTTGCACCGCAGCCGCACTGACGAACATCAGTACGTCTTTCTCATGCCAGCTGGCGCGCGCCTGCGCCAGGGCGGCCAGAGCCGCCGGATCGCGTGGCGCGCCAATGTCGATCAGCGGCAGCGACAGCGCCGGCCAGCCCAGCTTCCGCAGCGCATCGACCCAGGCCATTCCTTCGTCGCTGGGACGCGTCACGAAGACGCGGGACCAGCGGGTCGGGCGCGTCAGCGGCGCCGCGACCAAGCCTCAGCCTCCCGCAGCCAGGGCGCCACCGGCGCGCAGCGCCTGCGCCACGCGTTGGCCCAGCGCCTCAGCCTGTTCCAGCGTCTCGATGCGCGCCTGTTCGACCACACGCACCACCGGCGCCCGGCCTTCCGGGTCGCCCCAGGCAGCGTCCAGCTTCAGCGTCTGCGGCGCATCGTGGTCCCAGCGGGCGTACGCCGCCAGCGGCATCGAGCAGCTGCCGCCCATGGCGCGCGAGACGGTGCGTTCGGCCGCCACGCGCAGCCAGGTGGGCATGTGCACCAGCGGGGCCAGCGCTTTCACCAGATCGGTGCGGTCGGCGCGGACCTCGATGCCCAGCGCCCCCTGGCCAGCGGCGGGCAGGGATTGTTCGGGCTCGAAGATGGCTCGGATGCGCGGGGACAGGCCCAGGCGCTTGAGGCCCGCGGCCGCCAGCACGATGGCGTGGTACTGGCCTTCGTCGAGCTTGCGCAGGCGGGTGTCGAGGTTGCCACGGAGCGGTTCGATGCGCACATCCTGGCGGCCCAGACGGTCGAGTGATTCGCGCAGCAGCACCAGGCGACGCAGGCTGGACGTACCGACCACGCCGCCTTGAGGCAAATCGGCCAGCGAGGCGCAGGCCGGCGACACCCAGGCATCGCGCGGGTCTTCGCGCTCCATCACACAGGCCAGTGCGAACCCCGGCGGCAGGTCCATCGGAACATCTTTGAGCGAATGCACGGCGATGTCGGCACGGCCCTCGTCGAGCGCGACCTCCAGCTCCTTGACGAACAGCCCCTTGCCGCCGACCTTGGACAGGCTGCGGTCCAGGATCTGGTCACCCTGCGTCGTCATGCCCAGCAGCGTCACGCGGTGGCCCAAACCTTGCAAGAGCGCTTTCACGTGCTCGGCCTGCCAGAGGGCCAGCCGGCTTTCGCGGGTGGCGATGGTGATGTTCAGGCTGTCTGAGGTGTTTGAAATGGACACGTCGGGAGATCCAGAAAAGATCACGCCGCTTCGGGCGTTTTCGTACCCGCTTGGTAACGGGAAAAGCAATCAACGATGCTAGCATGGCCGCTGCCCAAAATTTCAGCAACTCCTCTGCACCTCCACCGCCCTCCACATGAGCCGAACCACCGCCAAGAGCCCCACCTCCGTTGCCCTTCGGTCGCGCACCGCCCCTTCGAAAAAGGGCAACGACAAGGACCTGCCACTGGTCGGTGACATCCGTCTGCTGGGACGCATCCTCGGTGACGTGATCCGCGAGCAGGAAGGCAGCGACATGTTCGAGCTGATCGAACAGATCCGCCAGCTCTCGGTGGCCTTCCGCCGCCACGACGACGCTTCGGCCGACAAGGCGCTCAAGAAGCTGCTCAAGGGCCTGTCGGGCCAGCAGACGGTGAGCGTGATCCGCGCCTTCACCTACTTCAGCCACCTGGCCAACCTGGCCGAAGACCGGCACCACATCCGCCGCCGCGCCATCCACGACCGCGCTGGCGACGTGCAGGAAGGCAGCCTGGCGATGACGCTGCAGCGGCTCAAGAAAGCCGGTATCGGCAGTGCACAGGTGGTCGAGACCCTGGCCAACAGCCACATCTCGCCGGTGCTCACCGCGCACCCGACCGAAGTGCAGCGCAAGAGCATCCTGGACGCCGAACGCGCCATCGCCCACCTGCTGGCCGAGCGCGAAGGCCTGCTGCCGCGCGACCTCGAAGACAATGAAGCCCAGCTGCGCGCCCGCGTGACGCAGCTGTGGCAGACGCGCCTGCTGCGCTTCACCAAGCTGACCGTCGCCGACGAGATCGAGAACGCGCTGAGCTACTACCAGAGCACCTTCCTCTCGCAGATCCCGCGCCTGTACCGCGACCTGGAAGAAGGACTGGGCGACCGCAGCGTGGCGCCGTTCCTGCGCATGGGCCAGTGGATCGGCGGTGACCGCGACGGCAACCCCTTCGTGACCGCGCCGACACTGGAGCTGGCACTGCAGAGCCAGAGCGAAATGGTGCTGCGCCACCACCTGACGCAGCTGCACCTGCTGGGCGCCGAACTGTCGGTCTCGGCCATGCTGGCCTCGGTCAGCCCAGAAATGCAGGCGCTGGCCGGACGTTCGCCCGACAAGAACGCTCACCGCCAGGACGAACCCTACCGCCGCGCCCTGACGGGCATGTACGCGCGCCTGGCTGCCACGCTCAAGGAACTGACCGGCGGCGACGCCGCGCGCCACGCCGTGGCGCCGCAGGATCCGTACCGCAGCGCCGACGAACTGCTGGCCGACCTGCAAACCATCGAAGCCTCGCTGCTCTCGCACCACGGCGAAGCGCTGGCCCGTGGCCGCCTGCGCCCGCTGATGCGAGCGGTCGAGGTGTTCGGCTTCCACCTTGCGACGGTCGACCTGCGCCAGAGCTCGGACAAGCACGAAGAAGTGATCGCCGAGCTGCTGGCCACCGCCCGCGTCGAGGCCGACTACAGCGCGCTCGACGAAATGGCCAAGCGCGAGGTGCTGCTGCGCCAGCTCAACGACGCACGCCCGCTGCGCGTGCCTGGCGCCAGCTACTCCGATCACACCCGCAGCGAACTGGCGATCTTCGAGACCGCGCGCGCCGGCCGCGAACGCCTGGGCGCGCAGGCGATCCGCCACGCCATCATCAGCCACACCGAAACCGTCAGCGACCTGCTGGAAGTGCTGCTGCTGCAGAAGGAAACCGGCCTGGTGCGCGGCCTGCTGGCCGAAGACGCGGTGGCCGACCTGATCGTGGTGCCACTGTTCGAGACCATTGAGGACCTGCGCAACGCCGCGCCCATCATGCGCGACTACTACGCACTGCCCGGCGTGCGCGCCATGGTGCTGCGGGGCGCGGCCAGCGGCTACAGCGAGCAGGACATCATGCTCGGCTACTCCGACAGCAACAAGGACGGCGGCATCTTCACCAGCAACTGGGAGCTGTACCGCGCCGAGACCGCGCTGGTCGGCCTGTTCGACGCGCTCAACAAAGGCAGCGACCACCCGATCCGCCTGCGCATGTTCCACGGCCGTGGCGGCACGGTCGGCCGCGGCGGCGGCCCGAGCTACCAGGCCATCCTGGCGCAGCCTCCCGGCACGGTGCGCGGCCAGATCCGACTGACCGAACAGGGCGAGGTCATCGGCTCCAAGTACGCCAACCCCGAGATCGGCCGCCGCAACCTCGAGACCCTGGTCGCGGCCACGCTCGAAGCCACGCTGCTCAAGCCCACGCGCAACGCGCCGGCCGAGTTCCTGTCGGCCGCCGATGCACTGTCGAGCCAGAGCATGAAGGCCTACCGCGCCCTCGTCTACGACACCCCCGGATTCGCCGACTACTTCTTCTCGGCAACCCCGATCCGCGAGATCGCCGAGCTCAACATCGGCTCGCGCCCCGCCTCGCGCAAAGCGACCCAGAAGATCGAAGACCTGCGCGCGATCCCCTGGGGCTTCAGCTGGGGCCAGTGCCGCCTCACCCTGCCGGGCTGGTACGGCTTCGGCTCGGCGGTGCAGGCCTTCCTGCATGCCGAGGGCGACAAGGGCGTCGCCAAGCAGAAGGCGCTGCTGCAGAAGATGTGCAAGCAGTGGCCCTTCTTCAGCACCCTGCTGTCCAACATGGACATGGTGCTGGCCAAGAGCGACCTGGCGCTGGCCAGCCGCTACGCCGAGCTGGTGCCCGACAAGAAGCTGCGCACCAGGGTGTTCGGCGCGATCGAGGCCGAGTGGCACCGCACGGCCGAAGCGCTGACGATGATCACCGGCGAGAAGCAGCGCCTGGCCAACAACGCCGCGCTGCAGCGATCGATCCGCCACCGCTTCCCCTACATCGACCCGCTGCACCACCTGCAGGTCGAGCTGGTGCGGCGCTACCGCGCGGGCGAGAACCACGCCGACCGCGACGAGAAGGTACGCCGCGGCATCCACATCTCGATTAACGGCATCGCCGCCGGCTTGCGCAACACGGGCTGAGCCCGATCGCCACGCAGACTGTGCGAGATTGGTCGGCCCACTAGAATGAATCCGTGACCCAACAGCTCAACGCCGACCTGCACTGCCATTCCGTCGTCTCGGACGGCACACTCACACCCGAGGAACTGGCGCCCCGCGCCAAGGCCAACGGCGTCGAACTCTGGGCCCTGACCGACCACGATGAAATTGGCGGCCAGGCGCGCGCGATGGCAGCGGCCCGTGCGGTCGGCCTGCCTTATCTGACCGGTACCGAGGTATCGGTCACCTTCGCCAACGTCACGGTGCACATCGTCGGTCTGGGCTTTGATCCCACCGATCCGCAGATTGAACGCGGCCTGCGCGAGACCCGCGGTGGCCGCGAAGAACGCGCCCGGCAGATGGGCGCCGAACTGGCCCGCGTGGGCATCCCCGACGCGTTCGAGGGCGCCATGAAGTACGTCGGCAACCCCGACCTGATTTCGCGCAGCCACTTTGCGCGCTACATCGTCGAGTCGGGGCATTGCCCCGACACCAACGCCGTGTTCCGCAAGTACCTGGCCGAAGGCAAGCCGGGCTTCGTGCCACACCGCTGGGCCAACCTGGGCGACACGGTGCGGTGGATCACCGGCGCCGGTGGTGTCGCGGTGATTGCCCACCCGGCACGCTACAAGTTCACCGCCAACGAAGAGTTCGCGCTGTTCAACGAGTTCAAGTCGCATGGCGGCCAGGGCGTCGAGGTTGTGACCGGCGCACACAGCCAGGCCGACGCCGTGAAGTACGCCGAGTTCTGTCGCGAGTTCGACCTCGTGGCATCCCGCGGCAGCGACTTCCACAGCCCCGACGAGAGCCACACCGACCTGGGCAAGCTGCCCGAACTGCCCAACGGCCTCACGCCGGTCTGGTCGCTGCTCGAATCGCGCATCCAGTGAGCACGTCCCGCGTGGGCGTTCCGTAAAGCCGCGCCGCGCTGGCAGGTGTTGCGCGGCGCCGTGCCGCTCACGATCAGCATCCTCGGCTGTTAGCGTGCAGTTCAGCCGGTGCGCGAATTCACCGCCTTCGTCATGATCACACTGCTCGTGGTCACGCTGCTGTGCGGCTGACCAGCGCCTGCTGGAGCCGCCGGAGGCCTGAGCGGGCGCGGCGGCGCGCGCACAATACGCGCATGTCCCAGTTCTTCGAAGTACACCCCGAGAATCCGCAGCCGCGGCTGCTCAAACAGGCGGTGCAGCTGCTCGAACGCGGCGGCGTGCTCGCCGTGCCAACCGATTCGAGCTACGCCCTGGTCTGCCATCTGGACGACAAAGCCGCCGCCGACCGGCTGCGCCGCATTCGTGAGGTCGACGACAAGCACCACCTGACCCTGTTGTGCCGCGACCTGAGCGAACTCGCCAGCTACGCCAAAGTCGACAACCGCCAGTACCGGCTGCTCAAGCTCGCCACGCCGGGCCCCTACACCTTCATCCTCGAAGCCAGCAAGGAGGTGCCGCGGCGCGTGAGCCACCCCTCGCGCAAGACCATCGGCCTGCGGGTGCCACAGCACACCGCCCTGCAGGCCCTGCTCGACCTGCACAACGCGCCGCTGCTGGCGACCACGCTGATCGCTCCTGGCGAGCGCGAACCCATGAACGACGCCAGCGAGATCCGCGAGCGCTTCGAAAAGCTCCTGGACGGCGTGATCGACGCCGGCGCCTGTGCACTGGAGCCGACCACGGTGGTCGATCTCACGCCCATGGGCAACGGCGGTGACCCCGAGGTGGTGCGGCAGGGCCAGGGACCGTTGCAGCCGCTGGGTCTGTGAGGTCGACCCGCGGCGGGCCGTTGCTGCAGCGCAGTCTGGGACAATAGCGGCATGGACTTTGCCGATATCGTTCAAAAAATTGCCATCTACGCCCTGCCCGTGCTCTTCGCGATCACGGTGCATGAGGCTGCCCACGGCTATGCCGCGAGACATTTCGGCGACGACACCGCCTGGAAGCTCGGGCGCATCACGCTCAACCCGCTCAAACACATCGATCCGGTCGGCACGATCGTGATGCCGCTGATCCTGTTCTTCTCCACCGGCGGGGCCTTCCTGTTCGGCTATGCCAAGCCGGTGCCGGTGCAGTTCGGGCGGCTGAAAAATCCCAAGCGCGACATGATCTGGGTTGCGCTGGCCGGTCCTGGTGCCAATCTGGTACAGGCCATTCTCTGGAACATCGTCTTCTACCTGCAGGTGTTTGCCGGCATCGAAGAGCGCTTCTTCATCGAGATGGCGAAAGGAGGCGTGTCGGTGAACCTGGTGATGTTCGCCTTCAACCTCTTTCCGCTGCCCCCGCTCGATGGCGGGCGCATTCTGGTCGGCCTGTTGCCCTGGAAGCAGGCCGTGGCAGTCTCCCGCATCGAACCCTGGGGCTTCTTCATCGTGATGGCCTTGGTCGTGATGGGCGTCATCGGGTCGCTCTGGATGTACCCGCTGATGAGCGTGACCAGAGCCCTGATCGATTTGCTTCTGACCCCGCTGCGCGCCCTTCTTTTCTGATTTTCCCGACTCTCCCGCCCATGAGCCTCCAACGCGTCCTGACCGGCATCACCACTTCCGGCACCCCCCACCTGGGCAACTACGTCGGCGCCGTGCGCCCCACCGTGCGCGCCAGCCGCGAGGCCAACACCCAGAACTTCTATTTCCTGGCCGACTACCACGCGCTGATCAAGACCGGCGGTGACCCGGTGCGCGTGCAGCGTTCCACACTGGAGATTGCCGCCACCTGGCTGGCCTGCGGACTGGATCCGGACAAGGTCACGTTCTACCGCCAGTCCGACATCCCCGAGATTCCCGAACTGACCTGGCTGCTGACCTGCGTCACCGGCAAGGGCCTGCTCAACCGCGCCCATGCCTACAAGGCCTCGGTCGACAAGAACAACGCCGCCGGAGAAGACCCGGACGCGGGCGTGACCGCCGGACTGTTCATGTACCCGGTGCTGATGGCGGCCGACATCCTGATGTTCAACGCCCACCAGGTGCCGGTCGGCCGCGACCAGATCCAGCACATTGAAATGGCGCGCGACATCGCCTCCAGCTTCAACCACCTCTACGGCGAGCACTTCACGCTGCCCGAAGCGGTGACAGAAGATCACGTCGCCCTGTTGCCGGGCCTGGATGGCCGCAAGATGAGCAAGAGCTACGACAACACCATTCCGCTGTTTGCCCCGAAGGAACAGCTCAGGAAGCTCATCATGGGCATCCTGACCGACTCGCGCGCGCCCGGCGAACCCAAGGACACCGAAGGTTCGGCCCTGTTCCAGCTCTACCAGGCCTTTGCCAGTACCGACGAAACCGCCGCGCTGGCCAGGGCCTATGCCGATGGCATCGCCTGGGGTGAAGCCAAGCAGGTGCTGTTCGAGCGCCTGGACCGCGAGATCGCCCCGATGCGCGAGGTCTACGACCAGCTGATCCAGGAACCGGCCCGGATCGAGAAGACCCTCAAGGCCGGCGCCGAGAAGGCCCGCAGCATCGCCACGCCCTTCACTGCCCGCTTGCGCCACGCCGTGGGCCTGCGCTCGCTGGACCAGATGTCTGGGCAGAAAGCCACGAAAGCCGCCAAGGTCGCAGCTCCTTCCTTCAAGCAGTACCGCGAGAAGGACGGCCAGTTCTATTTCAAACTGGTCGACGCCCAGGGCGACTTGCTGCTGCAAAGCACCGGTTTCCCCGCTCCGCGCGACGCCGCCCAGGCCATTGCCCAGCTGCAACAAGACGGCGATGCCGGCTTGACCGCGCTCAAAGGGCGATTGAATCTGTTGGCAGACATCTCGAAAGTCACGGATGCGCTTCGGTTTTTTGCGCAGAATTCCGCTTGATCCCTGCGTTTCGAGCGCCCAGAGCACCGAGAAGGTGCGCCCGGGTGAGACAATTCTTCAGGAAGTCCGGAGTTCCCATGAGCGCATGCCCGGGCCGGCAAAACTAAAAACAAGGTCTGCATTCATGTCCTTTTGGCTATCGCCAAGAGCACCCGATATGGATATGCTGCACTACTACAGACCCAACACATTCCAGTCTCTGCCATGAGTATCTTTGTCATCGACGACCACCCCCTGATGCGCGAAGCCGTCGTGATGCTGCTGCGGCGCCTGCGAACCTCCACCCAGGTCGTGGAACTGGAGCGGCTGGCCACCGTGAGCAGGGCCATCGCTGAACACGGTGAGCCGGAGCTGGTGTGTCTGGACCTCAAGCTGCCCGACACCCATGGCGTCTCCGGTGTGCGGGAAGTCCGGCAGATGCTGCCCGACACCTCGCTGATCGTGCTGTCGGCCTCGCCGGCTTCCGACTACGAAGACCTGGCCAAGGAAGCCGGCGCCGACGCTTATGTCGAGAAGTCGGCCGGTGCGGCTCAGATCGGGCGCGTGCTGCGCGAATTCCTGGCGGACGAACCGGAAGACGAAAACGCGCCGACCATCCCCGAGAAGCTCTCCAAGCGGCAGAAACAGCTGCTGGTGATGCTGGATCGCGGCCTGTCCAACCGCGACATCGCCGAAGCGCTGCAGATCAGCGAACACACGGTCAAGGTGCACCTGTGGCGCCTGTTCCGTCGCCTGAACGTCAAGAGCCGCTCGCAAGCCAGCCACCTGGCCCGCACCGCCGGTCTCCTGGACATGTGATTCAGGTCGGCACGTCCGGCATGCCCTGCTGCTGGGTGTAGATCGGCAGCATCACCCGGAACACGCTGCCCCGGTTCGCCTCGGAAGAGAGCGCGAGCTGATAGCCCATCATCGTCGCCAGCTTGGACACGATGGTCAGCCCCAGGCCCAGACTGTCCTCCGTCCCGTGATGCTGGGACACGCGGAAGAACTCCTGGAAGATCGCCTGCTGGTGTTCGCGGGCAATGCCCACGCCGGTGTCCCAGACCTCGAACACCAGCATGTCCTCCTTCTGCCGCAGCCCCAGCAGCACACCGCCCTTGCTCGTGTGCTTGAGGGCGTTGGACAGCAGATTGCCCAGGATGCGGCGCAGTACCACCGGGTCGCCCCACAGCTGCAGGGGACGGGTGTGGGTCTTGAGCTTGAGCGACTTTCCCGCCGCCACCGGGGAAAACTGCAGCGAGAGATCGGCAAACAGCTGCTGGACGTCCACGTGCTGCAACCGCACCTTGTAGTTGCCCGCGTCGATGCGGGTCAGGTCGAAGAGGGAGTCGAACAGCTCGTTGATCGCCCGCGTCGATTGCAGGATGCGCGGTGAAATTTCGCGCGCCATGTCCGGCTCGGTCGCCAGCCAGTCGGCGTACAGGCTCAGCGCGTGCACCGGCTGGCGCAGGTCGTGGGCTGCCGACGCGAGAAAACGGTTCTTGGTCGCCACCGCGCGCAAGGAAGCGCGGGTTTGCTGGGTCAGCGAATCGATCAGTTCCTGGTTGGAAAACTGCAGTTCGAAGCTGGAGCGATAGACCTGGTGCAAGCGTTTGCCAGCCATCATGAGCAGCCACCAGAACAGGGCCAGCAGCGCCAGCAGTCCGGTGCTGGTGCGCAGCGGCATTGCAGTAGGTTCGCGATTGAGCAGTGCATCGGCCAACAGGGTCAGCGCAACCACCGCGACCACGGTATTTGCATAGCGGCGGAACACCGGCAGGTAGGAACTGAATGACACCAGGGTGATCAGCCCCTGTCCGAGAACCAGCATGCCGCAGATGAATTGCACGCCGATGCTGGCCCGGCCGTAGCTGAGCCCCACCACGCCGCCCCACAGGATCCCGATCACGACCCAGGACCATTGATAGCGTTTGATGAAGGCCATGCGCTGCGGGCCTTCCTGGCTGTCGAAACGCAGGCGGTAGATGCCCAGCATGCGGTAGCGGAACGCAATCATGCAGAGCAGCGCGGACGCCCAGGCGGCCAGCAGGTAGCCGTTGACCTCGTTCCACAGCATGAACACCACCAGAGGGATCGCCAGCAGCGCGGCGCCCAAGGTCGGCATCACATTGTCCATCAGCACCGCGATCAGCCGCGAGTTCACCCATTGGTCACGCACTTCGGCGGTGGCCGGCACGTGCTGGTAGGTGGCGGGCTGGGTATCGACAAGCATGGAAGGCGCTCAGTGGCGGCGATTGTCGCACCGCACATCGTGATGTGAACCCCGGAAAAGCAACACAAAAGTGGCTTGCTGGCTGCTGCTAGAATCTCGGGCTTCGACACGGAGAGATGGCAGAGTGGTCGAATGCACCGGATTCGAAATCCGGCGTACAGGTATTCCTGTACCGAGGGTTCGAATCCCTCTCTCTCCGCCAGGAATTCATTCCGCGCAACGCCCACTTCGGTGGGCGTTGTCGTTTCTGTCGTCTGCGTGCTCAGCCCAGCAGGGCCTCCAGACCGCCTTCCGGTTCGAAGCGGCGGTTGCGGAACCGCAGGCGGGTCGGCCCTTGCCACGCCGTCCCGCGCACCGGATGCCGCGGATCGCCCGGGTAGCAGATGACCCGTTCACCGTCCTCGTCGAACGGATGTGGCTCGACCAGCACCGGTGGCCGCTGCCGTGCGGCGTCCATCGCCTGCGCCACATTGGCGACGCGGACCAGTTGCACCAGGCTCATGATCTGCGGCGGCGCCAGGTCGATCTCGCCGGCCCAGTAGCGCTGCAGCCCGTTGCTGGGCATCAGCCAGACCGCTTCGGTGGCTTCCACCGCATCGTGAATGGCTTCCTGCCCATGCGGCGCCGGCGCCACGAAGAAACGGGTGTCAAAGCGTTTGCGGGACACCGAAGGCTGGCGCGGCGTGATCCAGCGCGACCAGGGCCACAAGCTGTCCACCGGCAGGTCAAGGCCGCATTCCTCGCGCGTCTCGCGCACGGCGGCCGCAAACAGGCCTCGCGCCACGGAGGGCGGCAGCCGCGGTTCATTCAGGGTGGCGGCGTACCACGATGGCTCCCGCGGCTCGCCACGGACAGCGGTCTCGCCGTCGGTGGCGTCCAGCTTGCCGCCGGGGAACACATGCGCGCCCCCGAGCACGCCCGAGTCGCCGTGACGGCGCACCATCAGCACCTCCAGCCCCTGCGGGCCGTCGCGCAGCACCATCACGGTCGCCGAATCGATCGGGGCGGTGTCGACCGCGTCGAAGTGGATCTCCAGCGCCATGCGGTTCAGCCTGCGGTCTTTGCCGGCGGCTGCCAGCGGAAGAACATCGGATAGACCTTTTCGACCACCGGTCCGTCGAAGGCCCATGCCTTGCACTGGCCCAGGTGCATGGGTGGCCGGCCGTCGCCGGCGGGTGCGAACGACGAGGCCTTGGTCTGGAAGGCCGCGGTGGCGAGGTTGAACAGCAGTTCGCGCAGATGGGTGCAGCCGACCGTGCCGCCCAGGTGGCGCTCGATGGTCTTGCGCCAGCCCTTGCCCAGTGTCTCACCGATCAGGCCCTGCATCGGCGGCATGGCCTGCGGGCAGGGATCGTGCGGATGGGCGTCCATGCAGGCGACCACATCGCGGATCACCATCGCCTCGTCCAGCGTCACGCGGATGCTCATCTGGTGGATCGCCTCACCGGGCGCCCATTCGCCCTCGCCTTCGATCTCGAACGCGTAAGGCTTGGTGTCGAGCAGGTCGCCTTCGATGTCCCACAGGCCATCCTCGCGGCGAAAGCCGCGGTATTCGACACGGCGGGTGTGCATCAGGGAACGGGGAGCGGGCGGCGGCAACGGCAAGGCAAACCTCGGCAGGTGGGCGAAAGCCGCTGATTTTCCCCGATGGGGCGGGCCAGTGCTGTCGCCGGTGTCAGGGCCGTGGCCGGCGGTGCAGCGCCCACTGTGCCAGCGCGCCACAGAGCGCAAACCCCATCATCAGCCAGCCCAGGTTGCCGGCGCCGTCGTGCGGGAACAGGCCGACGGCGAATCCGCCGACCGCGCCCGTGAGCTGCTGCGAGAGCCCCGCAACTGCGGCTGCCGATCCTGCCAGCGCCGGCACCAGACCGACCGTGCCTGCCAGCGCCGGTGGCACCAGCAGGCCATGCCCGATGCCCAGCAGGGTCAGCGGCAGCGCGAACGCCAGCGGCGAGCGCCATCCTGCATAGGCCAGCACCAGCATCAATCCAATGCCACCCAGGGTCAGCGCCTGGCCCCAGCGCATCATGGGCACCGGCCCGGTGCCCATCGCCAGCCGCGCCGCCAGGAAGTTGCCCACGATGTACGAGCCGGGCACGCACATGATGTAGAAGCCGATGCCGTCGGGCTTCACGCCGTAGCTGCCCAGCACGATCGGCGCGCCGCCGAGAAAGGCGTAGAAGGTGGCCGTCGTCATCGCCAGGATGGCCACATGCAGCAGGAACGAGGGTTCGCGCGCCAGGCGGGCGTAGGAGCCCAGCATCGCCGTCAGCCAGTGCGGCTGCACGGTGGTCGGGGCGCGGTGGTCTGGCAGGCCGCGCCAGGCAGCCACGAACAGCACCACTGCCAGCGCCGCCATCACCACAAAGTTGGCCTGCCAGCCCAGGCGCACATGCAACTGCCCGCCGATGATGGTTGCCAGCGGCGGGCACAGGCCCATTGCCATGCCGACATACGCCATGACCCGGGTGCGTTCCGGGCCGGCGAACAGGTCCTGCACCATGGCGCGACCGACCACCATGCCGGCCGCCGCGCCTGCGCCCTGCAGGACGCGTGCAGCCACCAGCAGCGGCAGGCTGGGCGCCAGCGCAGCCAGCACCGAACCCGTGAAGGACACCGAGAGGCCAAACAGCAGCACACGCTTGCGGCCCAGCCGGTCCGACAGCGGGCCGTAGAGCAGTTGCAGCGAACCGTAGGTCACGACGTAGCCGCTGAAGCTCAGCTGCACCGCCGCCTGCGAGCTGCCGAAGATCGCGCCCCACTCCTGCATCGAGGGCAGGCAGATGGTCATGGCCAGCAGGCCGAAGGCGAGCTGCGCCAGCAGGTTGGCGATCAGCCAGCCGTGCGGCTGGGGGCGTGCGGAGGATTCGGTCATGCGGGCGGGGCTGCGGGCTCGGCCCGGCGAAAAACCCCGAGGCTACCCCGATTCGCTGACAGACCCCGTCCGCAGCGCGATACCCCTCGCTAAGATCGCGCCATGACCCAGTACTGGCTGATGAAGTCCGAGCCCGAGGAGTGCTCGATCGACGACGCGCTGGCGGCCCCGCAGGCCACCGTGCCCTGGACCGGCGTGCGCAACTACCAGGCGCGCAACTTCATGCGCGACGCGATGCAGATCGGCGACGGCGTGCTGTTCTACCATTCCAGCTGCGCCGAGCCGGGCATCGTGGGCCTGGCGCGCGTGGCTTCGGACATCCGCCCCGACCCGACCCAGTTCGACCCGGCCTCGCCCTATTTCGACGGCAAGTCCAAAGTCGACGCGCCACGCTGGCTGCTGCGCGACGTGCAGGCGCTGAAGAAGACCCGCCTGATCGGCCTGCCCGAGCTGCGCGCCACGCCAGCGCTGGCCGAGATGGTGGTGCTGCAGCGTGGCAGCCGGCTCTCGATCACGCCGGTGACCGAGGCGCACTGGCGCTTCATCACCGGGCAGCTGCTGGGCGGTTGATCCGCCGCAACGCCCAGGCGGCCAGGCCCAGCGCCACCACCGCGGAGAACGACCACCCCAACGCCCGCGACACCGGCAACTCGCCCTCGCGCGCCGCGCCCATGAAGAAGAGCACAAAGGCCAGCAGGTGCACACCGGCGCGCTGCAGCCGCACCCAGACCCGGTCAGGCCGCACGGTCCAGGCCAGCAACACGTCCACACACCACCAGACCGCAAACACCGTGTCCAGCCGCGGTGCGCTCACGCGTGGCGTGTGCAGCACGCGCGACCAGTCGTTGCCGAACAGCACCACCACGGCCCACCAGAAGTGCACCGCGAACACCAGCAGCGACGCGGTCCAGCAGATGCGCCAGAAGCGCGCCGCGATGGCCGAGCGACCGGCCAGCGGCAGCAGCGCCAATGCGGGTGCCGCCAGCAGCAGCGAGGCCCAGATGGTGAAAAAGGTGCGGTGCAGGTCCTCGCGCTGACCGGGCAGCACGTCCGGCGCGCTGCCGCCGGGCGGCGACAGCGAGAACAGCGACCACTCGCGCGTCCACGCCGCCGCCAGAAACACCAGCAGCAGGCTGGCGGCGGCGATCAGCACCGCGGTCATCCCGTCGGTCCGGCGCGTCGCCCGGTCCTCGTTCCATGACGTCATGTGGTTCCTCCAGAAAGTTTTCCCGCTCCACGCAGGAGATGGATGGCCTCGACCATCTGCGCGTTCAGGGGTGCCCGGGTGCCCAGCGAATGCGCCAGCCGCACCACTTCGCCGCACAGGTCGTCGATCTCGGTCTGGCGCCCGGCCGCCAGGTCCTCCGCCATGCTGGAGCGGGCGTGTGCGTCCATGCGCAGCATGCGAAAGGCGATCAGGCGGAACAGCGGCGTCGGCAGGCGCAGCACACGCAGGAAGCGGTCCCACGGCAGCGGCGTCACGCGGTGCGGCTCGATGTGGGCCTGTCGCAGCAAGCGCAACGCCTCGTCCACCAGATCCGCATATCGGCGGCGGTGGGTCGCATCCAGCAGTTGCGCCTTCAGCGGCAGGCCCGAGAGCGCATTGACCGGGTTGTTGAGGTTGAGCAGCAGCTTGCCCCATTGCACCGGTCGCATGTCGGCATGCAGACCGAGCGAGAGGCCGGCGCGCAGGAACACCGCCTGCCACGGCGCCAGGCAGGCCGCACTCTGGGCCGCAAGCTGGCCGGCCGTGCCTTGGTGGAAGTGCCCCGGCCCGCGCCGCATCACGTTGAACGGCACCATGGCCGGCAGCAGATGCAGCTGGGGCGAGGCCAGCGTGGCATCGGCGATCGGGAACAGGCCGTTCTGCCAGCACAGCACCGGCGTCTCCCTGGGCAGCACCTGCGCCAGCCGCCGCAGGGCCGACGTCAGCGCCGGCCGCTTGACGCACAGCAGCACCAGAGCAGGCCGGCAACCGTCCGGAATGTCTTCATGCAGGCGCAGTTCGGACACAGGCACCCGCCACTCTCCCCCGCCGAGATCCGTCAGGCGCAGACCGTGCATCGCCAGTTCCGCCAGCACTGCCGGTCTCCCGACAAAGTCCACCGGCACACCGGCCGCCTGCAGGCGGCCCCCCAGGTAACACCCGACCAGACCGGCGCCCATCACCAGCACCGTCCCGGCCGCCTTCGGATCGTTCTGCGCAACCGTCATCGGCCAGCCACCGCGCGCGGGCCCCGCCGCTGCACCGGTCCGGCGGCCGCATCGATGCTTTCCCGCAATCCGGGCTGCAGCCCCAGCGCCATCAGGATCTCGGCCAGCACGAACATCGGACCAACCAGCAGGCCGCGCAGGTCGTCGAAGAAGGCCGGCTTGCGGCCTTCCCAGACATGCCCCACCGCCTGGAACACCCAGCCGACGACGAAGCTGCCCAGGCCCCAGGTGAGCCAGACGGTGGTGGGCGCGTCACCCAGCGTCTGCGCCAGCGCCACCAGAGCCGCCAGCACCGCCATGGTCGGGACCGTGAGCGACCAGCGCCCCTGCCGCAGGTACCAGACGCCGGTCAGGGCCCAGACCAGCCAGTGCGCCCCGGGCAACAGCGCGGCGGCGGCGCCCAGCGGGATTCGCGCCAGCATCGCCGCGATGCCGAAGGCGATCAGCGGAATGCCGACAAAGTGGGTGGCGATGTTGCGCGGGTCGCGGTGGTAACGCGCGTACTCGATCAGCTGGCGGGTGGCCAAGTCCATGGTGGTCTCCTGTTGTGGTTGTTCGGCAAAGCGGCAAGGATCGCTGCATGGCGCGGGAGCGTCTGTCAAAATTTCGACAAAGCCCGCGCCATGCCACCTTCCACCCCTGTCCCCCCCGGTCTGCACGCCGCCCTGGCCAGCGACGAATGGTTCGGCCACTGTGCCCCGGCGCTGCGCGACGAGCTGCTGCGCCTGGGCCGGGTGCGCAAGCTGGCCGCCGGCGAGTCGCTGTTCGCGCGCGGCGGCGATGCCGAAGGCCTGTGCTGCGTCATGGCCGGTGCGCTGCGCATCGGCGCCCTCAATGCCGAGGGCGACAGCGCCCTGCTCGCGTACCTGGAGCCCTACCAGTGGTTCGGCGAGATCTCGCTGATCGACGGTCGCCCGCGGACCCACGACGCCGTGGCCGACGTCCCTTCACAGGTCCTGGTGGTGCCGCGCGAGGCGCTGCTGGCCTGGCTCGATGCCCACCCGGCCATGTGGCGCGAACTGGGCAAGCTGGCCTGCCGCAAGCTGCGGGTGGTCTTCGTGGCCATCGAGGAGCTGGCGCAGCTGCCGCTGGAAGAACGCGTCTGGCGCCGCCTGCAGCTGGTGGCCCTGGGCTACGGCAGCCGCGATGCGCCTCGCCGGCGCATCCGGCTGGCGCAGGAGGTGCTCGCGCAGATGCTGGGCGTGAGCCGCCAGAGCATCAACAAGGCGCTCAAGACGCTGGAAGCGCGCGGCCGGTTGCGGCTGCACTACGGCGAGATCGAGCTGCTGGACGCGCTCAGTGAAAGTCCCGGCTCTCCGTCGCCAGCCGACCCAGCAGCGGGGTGAGGTCTTCGAGGCGGCCGGCGATCAGGTTGCAGACATTGCCTTCGCGCTGCCACACGCCGTGTACCGCCATCAGCCTTGCGCGGGTGAGTTCGTTGCGCTGGCGCTGGCGCACGGACTTCCAGACGATGACCTGCACCACGCCGGTCTCGTCTTCCAGCGACACGAACACCACGCCCTGCGAAGTGTCCGGCTGCTGGCGCCCGGTGACGATGCCGCAGGCGCGCACCAGGCGTCCGTCGGGCGCGTCCCTGAGCTGGGCGGCGGTCATGAAGCGGCGCTGGTTCAATCGCTCGCGCAAGAGCGCCAGCGGATGGCGGCGCAGCGTCAGGCCCAGGCTCGCGTAGTCCCACACGATCGCTTCGCCTTCGGGCGCCTCGGGCAGCTCGAGCACGTCTTCCTCGACCGGCGCGTCCCGCAGCAGCGCGGGCGGCGCCTTGAGGGCCACCGCATCCCAGACCTGCTGGCGGCGGTGACCGCTCAGGCCCATGAGCGCGTCGGCGGCGGCGAGCTGCTCCATGGTCTGCCGGTCCAGCCCCGCGCGCCGGGCCAGGTCTTCGGTGTCCATGAAAGGCCCCAGGATGCGCGCCGCCATGAGGCGCTCCCCCTCCGCTATCGACAGCCCGCTGACCATGCGCAGCCCCAGCCGCACGGCGGCCTGCCCGTCCGCCGTCTCCTCCAGCGTGCAGTCCCAGTCGCTGTCCATCACGTCCACCGGCCGCACCTCGACGCCGTGCCGCTGCGCGTCCTGCACCAGCTGGCTGGGTGAATAGAAGCCCAGCGGCTGGCTGTTGAGCATGGCGGCCAGGAACTCGGCCGGGTGGTGGCGCTTGATCCAGCAGCTGGCGTAGACCAGCAGCGCGAAGCTGGCCGCGTGGCTCTCGGGAAAACCGTAGCTGGAGAACCCCTTGACCTGCTCGACCACACGTTGCGCGAACTCGAGCGGATAGCCCCGTGTGGTCATGCCGTCGACCAGCCGGTGTTCGTAGGCGCCCAGCCCGCCGGTGCGGCGCCACGCGCCCATGGCGCGGCGCAGGCCGTCGGCTTCGCCGGGGGTGAAGCCGGCCGCGATCATGGCGATCTGCATGCATTGCTCCTGGAACACCGGCACGCCCAGCGTGCGCTCCAGTGCGCCCTCCAGCCCCTTGGGATAGTCGATGGGTTCCTTGCCCTGGCGCCGCCGCAGGTACGGGTGCACCGCACCACCCTGGATCGGACCGGGACGCACCAGCGCGACCTCGACCACCAGGTCGTAGAAGCAGCGCGGCAGCAGGCGCGGCAGCATGGCCATCTGCGCACGGCTCTCGATCTGGAACACGCCCACGGTGTCGGCGGCGCAGATCATGTCGTAGGTCACCGGGTCTTCGGGCGGGATGTCCTGCATCTGGAACACGAAGCCCTTGCGCTGCCCGATGAAGTCCAGCGACTTGCGGATCGCGGTCAGCATGCCCAGCGCCAGCACATCGACCTTGAGCAGGCCCATGGCGTCGAGATCGTCCTTGTCCCACTCGATCACCGTGCGGTCGGCCATGGCGGCGTTCTCGATCGGCACCATGCGCGAGAGCGGCATCTGGGTCAGCACGAAGCCGCCGGTGTGCTGCGAGAGGTGGCGCGGGAAGCCCATGAGATCCGCGGTCAGCCGGACCAGCTGGCGCACCTGCAGGCTGTCCGGATCGAGCCCGGCTTCGCGGATGCGTTCGGGCGCGAAGCCGTCCTCGCCCCACCAGCGGTGGCCACTGCCCAGCGCGTCGAGCGCGGCCTCGTCGAAACCCAGCGCCTTGCCCACGTCGCGCAGAGCGCTGCGCGGTCGGTAGCTGATGACGGTGGCGGTCAGCGCCGCGCGCTCGCGGCCGTATTTGGCGTAGAGGTACTGGATGACTTCCTCGCGCCGTTCGTGTTCGAAATCCACATCGATGTCGGGCGGCTCGTTGCGCTCCTTCGAGAGGAAGCGCTCGAACAGCACCGCCGTGCGGTCGGGGTCCACCTCGGTCACGCCCAGGCAGTAGCAGACCGCGCTGTTGGCCGCCGACCCGCGCCCCTGACAGAGGATGTGCTCCGAACGCGCGAAGGCAACGATGTCGTACACGGTGAGGAAGTAGTGTTCGTAGCCCAGCTCGGCGATCAGCGCCAGCTCGTGCTCGACCTGCTGCTGCACCTTCGCGGACGCGCCCATGGGCCAGCGCCGGCCCATGCCTTCGTAGGCCAGGCGGCGCAGGTAGCTCGCGGGCGTCTCGCCCGCCGGCACCACCTCGCTGGGGTACTGGTAGGCCAGTTCGTCGAGCGAGAAACGGCAGCGTTCGGCCACCTTCAGCGTCTCGGCCAGCAGGGCCTCGGGGTAACACTGCGCCAATGACAGCCGCGACCGCAGGTGCTGCTCGGCGTTCGGCGCCAGCGCGTGGCCGCACCCGGTCAGCGGCTTGCCGACGCGGGTCGCGGTGAGCACGTCCTGCAGAGCCTTGCGCGAGCGCACGTGCATGTGCACGTCGCCCACCGCCACCAGCGGCACCGCCGTGAGCTCGCTGCTCTGGCGCAGCCGGTGCAGGCGCATCTCGTCGTCCATCAGGCGCAGCTGCTCCACGCCCAGCCAGCAGCGCCCCACGAAGTGCTGCAGCAGCCAGCGCGCCAACGTGTCCATCTGCGCCTGCGCGCTGCCGCGCTGCGGCACGGCGATCACCAGGCAGTCGGCCAGCGCGTCGGCACTGATGTCCTTCAATAACAGCCGGTACGTGCCCTTGCTCGCCGTGCGGCGCAGGCGCGTGATGAATTCGCAGAGGTTGCCGTAGCCATTCAGGTTGGTGGCCAGCACCACCAGCGTGAACGGCGCATCACTCTGCACCTGGAACTGGCTGCCCACCAGCAGCGGAAACTCCAGTGCCTTCGCGGCCACGTGGGCGCGCACGATCCCGGCCAGCGAACACTCGTCGGTCAGCGCCAGCGCGTGGTAGCCGAGCGCATGCGCGCGCTGCACCAGCTCTTCCGGCCGGCTCGCTCCGCGCAGGAAGCTGAAGTTGGAGCAACACAGCAGCTCGGCGTAGGACGGAATGCCGGGTGTTGCAGGCGTCATAGTGACCGCTCCGGCGCGACATGCCCGAACCCAGGATGCGGTGGAACCGGCTTTGCCGGGCCGCTCGCATCGCCCCCTGGAAGGGGGTCGCGCGCAGCGCGGCGGGGGTCAGGCAAATATTCCATGGAGGAACCATGCAGGTGCCGCATCCAGCCGCGTCTGGAACACCCACAGCACGCCCGCGTGCACCGACTGCGCGACCCAGTAATCACGTGCCACGTGGCGGATCTGGCCGGCCGCCTCGTCGCGGTCCCACCAGCCGCCCTCGACCCGCTGCGGGCCGGCGAGCAGCTGCAACTCACCCTGGTAATACGGCCGGTCACCACGCACCAGCAGCTTGAGCGGCACCGGCAGGATGAACCCGGGCTGCGGCACATCGCTGTCCGGGACGGGCTTGCGCGGCAAGGGTTCGCCCGCCGGCTGCCAGCGGCACATCCACTCGGGGCGGTGGTCTTCGCACAGCACCGGCCGCAGCACACGCTGCGGTCCCAGGCGCACGGCGATGCGCTCCAGCACCAGGGGCAGCGCCTCTCTGCCGGCGTCCTCGTCGGGCAGCCAGGAGGCGCTGTGCTCCTCCAGCGGCTGCACGACGTCGGCGGTGAGTTCCAGGTCGCCCACCGGCGCCAGCAGTTCCACCCGGGCCAGGTGCTCGGCCAGCAGGCGGCACAGGTGGTCGATCTGGCGCGTGGGCTCTGCCGTGCGCACGGTGAGGCAACCGCCCTCGCCCGCCGACTTCGCGCGCATGGCGTCGTGCGCCCAGTGCAGCGTGAACGCGGTGGTGCCGCTGTGGCGCGCCGCCAGCCAGCCGCACAGCGACAGCAGCAGGCGCCGCGCGCCGAACAGCAGGGCCGGCGCGTCGTCCACCCGGAACATCAGCTCCAGCCGTTGCGCAAAGCGCTCGGGCGGCTCGATCCACTGGTGCACCTCGGGCGCCCGGCCGTAGATCTGGTCGAGCGCCGCCAGCAGCGGCTGGCCGAAGCGGCGGCCCACGCCACCCCGCGGCAGTCGGCGCACATCGCCCAGGGTGCGGCAACCGATGTGCGCCAGCGTGAGCCGGTGCGGGCGCACGGCGCTGAGCGTCTCCATGGGCAGGGCGTCGAGCAGCGCCCCCAGCGGTCCAGCCAATCCGTTGGACATGCCGGCACGCGCCAGCGCCAGCGCCGCCAGGCTGTTGGGCGCCCAGGCCATCCGGCCCACACCCAGTTCCGCACCTTCGGCCTGTACGCGCTCGTGCAGCGCACGCCGGCCACCGAACAGGCGCACGCTGGCCGCCAGCTCCATGACCACGGCTTCGTCGGCGACGGCGACCCGGGGCGTGAACTGGAGGGCCCAGAGCGCCAGCGCCTGCAGCGCCGCGTCAGTGGGCAAGGCGCTGTCGTCGGGCGGTGGCAGCAGCAGCGCTGACCAGAGCATGGTCGCTCTCGTGAAAAGCCGGTCCGGCCGGCACCACCGGTTCGGGCACACGCGCCGGATCGCGCGGCAGCAGGATGCTGGGCTGGCGCAGCCGCGGCGTCAGGATGGCCTGAAGACCTCCCGGCATGGCGTGCAGGTGCAACGGAGTCTCCAGCGGCGGCCCTTTGCGCTTGAACACCTCGACCGCCAGGCACCAGTCCGGCGCCACCCGCGCCAGCAGCCGCAACGGCGCGGCCGAGGCGCTGCGGGCCGCCTCCGCCGGCCGGCACAGGAACACCGGCGCATCGCCCGCCCCGGCCAGCACCTGCAGGCGGCGCAGCTGCTCGGGCCGCGCCTTGGGCAGCCAGGCGATCAGCGCGCCACAGGAGCGCCCCTTGAGCAGCTGTTCGGTCGCCCACAGGCGCTCGGCCGGCGTTTCGGCCTGCACCCAGACCAGTTGCCGCTCGGTCACCCCCTCGAAACGCAGACCCGGCAGGTGCGGCGGCTGCGGCGGCCCGACCAGCACCACGCTGCGACCGGCGGCGCAGACCCGGGACAGCGCCGGCCCCAGCAGACGCCACTCCAGCATGCCTCCCTGGGTGCTGAGGACCTCGGTCAGCCCCTGGCAGGGCCAGCCGCCACCGGGCAAGGCGGCGTCCAGCGACTCGAACCCGCTGGACAGCGTGGCCATGACCGGGCGCCCCAGCTGGTCACCGCGCCAGATCGCCTCGGCCACCGCACGCGGCAGCGCCTGCGGCATGGTTTCGCGCGGCAGCCGGCCAACAACGGCAACGGACGCGGAAACCTCCGGCAAGTCGCCGGACAGACGCTGGGGCAAGGCGGACATGGCAAATTCAAGGCTCTAAATACTGTTTTTATGTACAGTACAAGAAACCGGAGCGATTGTCCACCAAGGCCTTCACGGTCAAGGAACCATTCTTTTAGCACTCACTCATAGAGAGTGCTAATATTTGAGCAAGACCACTTAGGAGGTTCTTTCTGATGTCCAACACCCTGCTTGCCCCCGCTGCTGCCCTGCCCTCCGCCACGCTGGCCGTTGCCAGCCCGTGGAGCCGTTCGCTGACGCTGCCGCCGCTGGGCAACCTGGACGCATACATCTCCGCCGTCAACCGCATGCCGCTGCTGACGCTGGAAGAAGAGCAGTCGGCCGCCCGCCGTCTGCGCGACCACAACGACCTCGACGCCGCCGGCCAGCTGGTGATGTCGCACCTGCGCCTGGTGGTCTCGATCGCCCGCCAGTACCTGGGCTACGGCCTGCCGCACGGCGACCTGATCCAGGAAGGCAACGTCGGTCTGATGAAGGCCGTCAAGCGCTTCGACCCCGAACAGGGCGTGCGCCTGGTCAGCTACGCGATCCACTGGATCAAGGCCGAGATCCACGAATACATCCTGAAGAACTGGCGCATGGTCAAGGTCGCGACGACCAAGGCCCAGCGCAAGCTGTTCTTCAACCTGCGCTCGATGAAGCAGGGTTTCCGTGCCGAAGCGCTGGACGGTGACACGCACCGCGAAGCGTTTTCCGACGGTGAGGTCGATCTGGTCGCGCGCGACCTGAAGGTCAAGCCCGAAGAAGTGCGCGAGATGGAAACCCGGCTCTCGGGTGGCGACGTGGTGCTCGACCCGAGCCCCGGCGAAGACGGCGAAGACAGCTTCGGCCCCATCGCCTACCTGGCCGACGCGACCCACGAACCGACCGCCGTGCTCGAATCCGCCGAACGCGACGCGCTGGCCACCGAAGGCGTGGCGCGCGCCATGGGCGAGCTCGACGACCGTTCGCGCCGCATCGTGACCGAGCGCTGGCTCAAGGTGAACGACGACGGCTCGGGCGGCATGACGCTGCACGAACTGGCGGCCGAGTACGGCGTGAGCGCCGAGCGCATTCGCCAGATCGAAGTCGCGGCCATGAAGAAGATGCGCAAGGCGCTGGCCGAATTCGCCTGATCCGCAGCGGATCACCCAAAAGGAAACCGCCCGAGGGCGGTTTCCTTTTTACCGGTCGAAGCCACGCCGCACCATCAGGCCTCGCGACGCAGCGCCGGGAACAGGATCACGTCGCGGATGCTGGGCGAGTCGGTCAGCAGCATCATCAGGCGGTCGATGCCGATGCCGCAGCCGCCGGCCGGGGGCATGCCGTATTCCAGCGCGCGGATGAAGTCGGCGTCGTAGTACATCGCCTCTTCGTCGCCACCGTCCTTGGCCGCAACCTGTGCGTGGAAACGCGCGGCCTGGTCTTCGGCGTCGTTCAGCTCTGAGAAGGCGTTGCCGAATTCGCGGCCGGTGATGTAGAGCTCGAAACGCTCGGTCACTTCCGGGCGGTCGTCGTTGGCGCGGGCCAGCGGCGAAATCTCGGTCGGGTGCTCCATGATGAAGGTCGGGTTCCAGAGCTTCTCTTCGACCGTCTCTTCGAAGTACAGCACCTGCAGGCTGGCCAGCGACCGGGTCGAGAGCTGGTGCTTCTCTTCGCTCATGCCCAGCTTGCGCAGCGCCGGGATCAGCCAGGCCGGGTCGTCCACCCCGGCGCCGGCCTCGGTGTACTTGAGGATGGCTTCGCGGATCGTCAGGCGCTCGAAGGGCGAGAACACGTCCACCGGCTGGCCGTTGTAGGTCAGCGGCGTGTCGCCGTGCACCTGCTTGACCACGTGGCGGATCAGTTGCTCGTTGAAGTCCATCAGGTCCTGGTAGTTCCAGTACGCCGCGTAGAACTCCATCATGGTGAACTCGGGGTTGTGGCGGACGCTGATGCCTTCGTTGCGGAAGTTGCGGTTGATCTCGAACACACGCTCGAACCCGCCCACCAGCAGGCGCTTCAGATACAGCTCGGGCGCGATGCGCAGGAACATTTCCTGGTCCAGCGCGTTGTGGTGCGTCTTGAAGGGCTTCGCGTTGGCACCGCCGGGAATGGGGTGCAGCATGGGCGTCTCCACTTCCAGGAAGCCGTGGCTGACCATGTAGTCGCGGATGCTGGACAGGGCTTTGCTGCGGGTGACGAAACGGCGGCGCGAGGCCTCGTCGGTCATCAGGTCCACATAGCGCTGGCGGTACTTGATCTCCTGGTCGGCCACACCGTGGAACTTGTCGGGCAGCGGACGCAGGCTCTTGGTGATCAGGCGGATCTGGTCGGCATGGATCGACAGTTCGCCAGTGCGGGTGCGCATGAGCACACCCTCGGCAGCCACGATGTCGCCCAGATCCCAGTGCTTGAACGCGGCCAGTTTCTCTTCGCCCACGCTGTCGGTGTTCAGGTAGAGCTGGATGCGGCCGCCGCTGGGACCGAAGGTGGCGTCCTGGATGGTCGCGAAACAGGCCTTGCCCATCACGCGCTTGAGCATCATGCGGCCGGACACGCTGGCGCGCACCGGATTGGCTTCCAGTGCTTCCTTGCTCGATTCGCCGTGCGTGGCGAACAGCGCTTCGGCGGTGTCGCGGGGCTTGAAGTCGTTCGGGAAGGCCACGCCCTCGCCGCGCTGCTGCGCTTCGCGCAGGCCTTTGAGCTTCTCGCGCCGCTCCGCAATCAGCTGGTTGTCGTCGGTGGGTGGGTGTTCGGTGGTCATGGTGTGGGACAAATAAAAACGGGTTGCGCCCGAAAAGCGCAACCCGTCATTGTAAGTTCCGGCCTGGAGGTCAATGCCCCAGGTACGCCTCACGCACTTTCGGGTCGACCAGCAGGTCCTTGCCGGCGCCGGTCATGGTGATCAGGCCGGAGTCCATCACATAGCCGCGGTCGGCGATCTGCAGCGCCCGCTGGGCGTTCTGCTCGACCAGCACCACGGTCACGCCCTGTGCGGACACGTCGCGCACAACCTCGAAGATCTTGTCGACCATGATCGGCGACAGGCCCATCGAGGGCTCGTCCAGCAGCAGCACCTTGGGCTGGCTCATCAGCGCACGCGCCATCGCCAGCATCTGCTGCTCGCCGCCCGACATCGTGCCGGCCAGTTGGTCCTTGCGCTCCTTGAGGCGCGGGAAGATGCCGAACATGCGCTCGATGTCGGTGGCGATGCCAGCCTTGTCGGTGCGGATGTAGGCACCCATCTGCAGGTTTTCGGTGATGGTCATGCGGGTGAAGACACCGCGACCTTCCGGCACCATCGCCAGACCCAGCTTGACCAGATCCCAGGCGCCGCGGCCCTTGATGCTCTGGCCCAGGTATTCGATGTCGCCGCCTTCGAAGCCCAGCGAACCGGTGATGGCCTTCATGGTGGTGGTCTTGCCGGCGCCGTTGGAGCCGATCAGCGAGATCAGCTCGCCTTCGCGCACTTCCAGGTCGACGCCCTTGACGGCCTTGATGCCGCCGTAGGAGACCTTCAGCCCGCTGACTTTGAGGAGTGTGTTTGCCATATGTCTGCTCTCTCTTTCAGTGGCCACCAGTGCCCAGATACGCCTCGATCACCTTGGGATCGCTCTGCACCTCGGCCGGCGTGCCGGACGAGAGCTGCTTGCCGTAGTCGAGCACGGTCACACGGTCGCACAGGCCCATCACCAGCTTCACGTCGTGTTCGATCAGCAAGATGGTGCGGTTGTCCTTGCGGATGCGGTCGATCAGTTCGCGCAGCTGCACCTTTTCGGTCGCGTTCATGCCGGCCGCGGGTTCGTCCAGCGCGATCAGTTGCGGGTCGGTGGCCAGAGCGCGGGCAATTTCCAGACGGCGCTGGTCACCGTAGCTCAGCGTGCGCGACTTGTAGTCGACGAACTTGGCAATGCCCACGTACTCCAGCAGTTCCATCGCGCGGCTGCGGATCTCGGCCTCTTCCTTCTTGAAGCCCGGCGTGCGCAGCACGGCGCCGATCAGGCCCGAATGCGTGCGCACGTGGCGGCCAACCATCACGTTTTCCACCGCGGTCATTTCGGGAAACAGGCGGATGTTCTGGAACGTGCGGGCGATGCCGGCCTTGGCCACTTCGTGCACCGCGGTCGGCGTGTAGGGCTTGCCAGCCAGCTCGAAGCTGCCACTGTCGGGCGTGTAAAGGCCGGTCAGCACGTTGAAGAACGTGGTCTTGCCGGCGCCGTTGGGGCCGATCAGACCGTAGACCTGGCCGCGCTCGATGGTGATGCCCACGTCGCTCAGGGCCTGCAGGCCGCCGAAGCGCTTGGACACATTGGCCACTTTCAGAATGGTTTCGCTCATGGTGGTGTCCTTCGGTTACTTCGTCAGAGCCTTGCCGTGTTCCGGAGAGGGCCACAGACCCTTCGGACGCAGCAGCATCACCACCACCATGGCCAGCGCGATCAGCAGCTGGCGCAACACCTCTGGGCCCAACCGGCCGCCGGTCACATAGGACAGGTCGGGCATGTGACGCAGCAGTTCGGGCAGACCGGCGAGCATCAGCGCGCCCAGGATCACGCCGGGGATGTGGCCGATACCGCCCAGCACCACCATGGCCACCACCATCACCGACTCCATCAGCGAGAACGATTCGGGCGAGACGAAACGCTGGAACGACGCGAACAGCACGCCGGACATGCCGCCAAAGGTGGCTCCCATGCCGAAGGCCAGCAGCTTGAGGTTGCGGGTGTTCAGGCCCATGGCCTTGGCGGCGATCTCGTCTTCGCGGATGGCCATCCAGGCGCGGCCGATGCGAGAGTCCTGCAGGCGGTAAGACACGAGTACCGACAGCAGCACGAAGAACAGGAACAGGTAGTAGTACATCGTCACGGGCTGGAAGGTGTAGCTCCAGTCGCCCAGCGAGAAGGTCTGCCGCTGCCCCATGTTGAGGCCGAACACGGTGAGCGCGTCGATCTGCGCGATGCCCTTGGGACCGTTGGTGATGTTCACCGGGCGGTCCAGGTTGAGCATGAAGATCCGGATGATTTCACCGAAGCCCAGCGTGATGATCGCCAGGTAGTCGCCGCGCAGCTTGAGTGTCGGCGCGCCGAGGATCATGCCGACCAGACCCGCAATGGCCGCGGCCGCGAGCATCACCAGCCAGACATTGACGTGCACCCCATTGGGGAACATTTCCTTGATGGCCGGGAAGGTATCGGCCAGGTGCGGCGAAGCCAGCAGGCCGTAGATGTAGGCGCCCACCGCGTAGAACGCGATGTAGCCCAGATCCAGCAGGCCGGCGTAGCCGACCACGATGTTCAGGCCCAGTGCCAGCAGCACATACAGCAGCGCCAGGTCCACGATGCGGGCCCAGGAGTTGGAACCCGTGGCCTGCAGCAGCAGGGGTAGGACCAGCAGAGCGATGCCGGCCAGTGCAAAGGCAATGATCTTGCCGTTCTTGGTGTTCGTCATGGTGCGTCTCCCGGTCAGGCGCGGTCGGCCACACGTTCACCCAGCAGGCCCGAAGGACGCAGCGTGAGCACCAGTGCCAGCACGATGAAGGCGAAGATGTCGACATACTGGCTGCCCAGCACGCCGCCGGTCAGCTCGCCCAGATAACCGGCGCCCAGCGACTCGATCAGGCCCAGCGCAATGCCGCCGACCACTGCACCGGCGAGGTTGCCGATCCCACCCATGACGGCTGCCACGAAGGCCTTGAGGCCGGGCATGAAGCCCATGGCGTGCTGCACGGTGCCGTAGTTGGAGGCCCACATCACGCCAGCGATCGCGGCCAGCATGGCGCCGATGATGAAGGTGGCAGAGATGACCACGTCGGGCTTGATGCCCATCAGCGCGGCCACGCGAGGGTTCTCGGCGGTGGCACGCATCGCGCGGCCCAGATTGGTCTTGTTGACCAGCCACATCAGGAAGGCGAGGGTGATCGCGGTCGCGGCCAGGATGACGATCTGCGTCACCGAGATCACGGCGCCGGCGAACTCGATCGGTTCGCGCGACAACATCGCCGGGTAGGCCTTGGGATTGGGCTGCCAGATGATCATGGCAAAGGTCTGCAACAGCAGCGACATGCCGATCGCGGTGATCAGCGGTGCCAGGCGCGGCGAATTGCGCAGCGGCCGGTAAGCCAGTTTTTCGATGCTGTAGTTCAGCGCACCGCAAACGACCATCGCAATCAGCGTGGCCAGCAGCAGCACCAGCCAGCCCGGCAGGTCGGGCGAGGCACTGCTCATCCAGCCGATGATGGTCCAGCTGGTCAGTGCGCCGACCATGAGCACGTCACCGTGCGCGAAGTTGATCAGGCCGATGATGCCGTACACCATCGTGTATCCCAGCGCCACCAGCGCATACATACTGCCCAGGACCAGACCATTGATGATCTGCTGCAGCAAGACGTCCATGAAGTTTTCTCCGTGTTTTTGACAGGCCGGGACACATCGACCGGGAAATCCGATCCCGCGCCGTTGTGCAGCGCGGGGCCCCGTGTTCAGACCCGCTTCAACTTAGCAAAAAACCCGCCAGGTCGGACCTTGTCACAGGGCAGACGGCGGGTTGGAGGCGGATTGTAGCCAAGGGTGACGAGGCCCCGGATACGTGGGAGCCCTGATCTGGCGCGGGTTTTCCCTTGTTTCGGACGGTTGGAACGCGCTGCATCAGCGCATCAGGCAATTCATTAGTTTTTTTGATCATTGAGCTTTTTGAGCTCGCGTAGCTTATCGCCGATGCGGATTTCCAGGCCGCGGTCCACCGGCCGGTAGAACTGCGTACCGGTCATGCCCTCGGGCAGGTAGTTTTCGCCCGCGGCGAAGCCGCCTGCCTCATCGTGGGCATAGCGGTAGCCTTTGCCGTAGTCCAGATCCTTCATCAGCTTGGTCGGTGCATTGCGAAGGTGCATCGGCACCGGCCGGCTGCCATCCTTCTTCACAAAGGCCTTGGCCTCATTGAAGGCCTTGTAGACCGCATTGGACTTGGGCGCTACCGCCAGATAGACCACGCACTCGGCCAGCGCCAGTTCTCCTTCAGGCGAACCCAGACGCTCGTACACCTCGGCCGCGTCCAGCGCCAACCGCAGCGCGCGCGGGTCGGCCAGACCGATGTCTTCGGCCGCCATGCGGATGAACCGGCGCGCCATGTAGCGCGGATCGGCACCACCATCGAGCATGCGCACAAACCAGTACAGCGCCGCATCCGGGTCGGAGCCACGCACGCTTTTGTGCAGAGCGCTGATGGTGTCGTAGAACTGCTCGCCACCTTTGTCATAGCGGCGCATGCGTTCGCCCAGCACACGCAACAGCCATGTGTCAGTGACCTCGGTCAGCTTTTCGCGACCGGCCGCCACCGCCAGCGTCTCCAGGGTGTTGAGCAGGCGGCGGGCGTCGCCATCGGCGTAGGCGATCAGGCGATCGGCAGCGGCCTTCTCCGCGGCCGGTACCGCTCCGATGTCCTGTGCGCGCACCAGCAACTGCCGAAGGTCTTCTTCGCCCAGCGGCTGCAGCACGTACACCGCTGCTCGCGACAGCAAGGCGGAATTGACTTCGAACGACGGGTTCTCGGTGGTCGCGCCGATGAAGGTGAACAGACCGCTCTCCACATGGGGCAGGAAGGCATCCTGCTGACTCTTGTTGAAGCGGTGCACCTCGTCGACGAACACGATGGTGCGCTGCGACGTCAGTCCATCGCGCGCCGCCTCGGCCCGTTCGACCGCCTCACGGATGTCCTTGACCCCGCCCAGCACGGCGCTGATGGTGATGAACTGCGCGTCAAACGCGTCGGCCATCAGACGAGCGATCGTGGTCTTTCCCACGCCCGGCGGGCCCCAGAGGATGCAGCTATGCGGTTGCCCCGACTCGAACGCCAGCCGCAGCGCCATGCCCTCTCCCAGCAGGTGCTGCTGGCCGATCACCTCACCCAGCGTGCGCGGGCGAAGGCGTTCGGCTAGAGGCTGGTGGGCAGCGGTGGCCACGGAGGTCAGGGACGGATGACGTCGGCGCCAGCCGGCGGCTGGAACTTGAACCGCTCGGGCTTGATGGCCGCGTTGCCCTGCCACTGGGCAAAACTGAGCACCGAGCGCTGACCCAGGCTGTCCAGAATCTCCAGCACGGAAAGCTGCCCTTGCTTGAAGCCAACCCGAACGTTCAGCAACTGTCCGTCCTTGGCCTTCGGGCGCGCATCGACCCATTCCATGCCGTCCTTCGCGGGCGCGGCCTTCAGTTCAAAAGACTCCGACAGCGCCTTGAGGTCGGTGCCCGAAGCGATCAAGGCTGCGGGCGTGCTGCCCAGCACGTCCTGCTGCTTGCGCGCGGTGACCTGGTTGAGATCGGCGTCGTACAGCCAGAGCGTCTGGCCGTCGGCCACGATGGTCTGCTCGAAGGGCTTGGTGTATTCGAAGCGGAAGCGCCCCGGGCGCTGGAATTCAAACCGGCCGCTGGAAGTCTTGCTGCGCCCCACCGCCTCGCCCTCTCGCTTGGGCGACGTCACCACTTGGGTGAAGCCGGCCTGGGCACTCCTGACGTCGCGCAAAAAGGCTTCGAGGTCTTGCAGACCATCGGCTTGGGCCGACAGCAGTGTCAAGGCCAGAGCGGCGGGAATCAGGTTCTTGAGGTTCATGAAGGCTAGGAGCCTCGGGCTCCCGAAAAGGTTTCCCGGCGGATCAGTCGCCGCGCGGCGCGACCAGGATGTCGCGCTGGCCGCTGCTCGTCAACGCGCTGACAAGACCGGCGTTTTCCATGTCTTCGAGCAGACGCGCGGCGCGGTTGTAGCCGATCTTGAGCTTGCGCTGCACATACGAAATGCTGGCCTTGCGGTCCTGCAGCACGATGGCCACGGCCTGGTCATACAGCGGATCTTTTTCGCCGCCATCGCCACCACCTTCGCCGAAGATGTCGCCGCCTTCACCGTCACCCAGGCTGCTTTCCAGCACACCGTCGATGTAGTTGGGCTCGCCGAACTGGTCCTTCAGGTAGGTGGCCACCCGGTGCACTTCGTCGTCGCTGACAAAAGCACCGTGCACCCGGATCGGGAAACCCGTGCCGGAAGGCATGTAGAGCATGTCGCCCATGCCCAGCAGGCTCTCGGCGCCCATCTGGTCAAGGATGGTGCGGCTGTCGATCTTGCTGCTGACCTGGAAGGAAATGCGGGTCGGGATGTTGGCCTTGATCAGGCCCGTGATCACGTCCACGCTGGGTCGCTGTGTCGCCAATATGAGGTGGATGCCGGCCGCACGCGCCTTCTGCGCCAGACGCGCAATCAGCTCCTCGATCTTCTTGCCCACCACCATCATCAGGTCGGCCAGCTCGTCGATCACCACCACGATGTGGGGCAGACGCTCCAGTGGCTCCGGCTGCTCGGGGGTCAGGCTGAACGGATTGCCAATAATTTCACCGCGCGCCCGGGCCTCGTCCAGCTTGGCATTGAAGCCGGCCAGGTTGCGAACGCCCATCTTGCTCATGAGCTTGTAGCGCTTCTCCATCTCGGCCACGCACCAGTTCAGGCCGTTGGCTGCCTGCTTCATGTCGGTCACCACCGGACACAACAGGTGCGGAATGCCCTCGTAGACGCTCAGCTCCAGCATCTTGGGATCGATCAGCAGCAATCGAACGTCCTTGGCGTCGGCCTTGTACAGCAGCGACAGGATCATGGCGTTGATGCCGACCGACTTGCCCGAGCCGGTAGTACCCGCCACCAGACAGTGGGGCATCTTGGCCAGATCGGCCACCACCGGCAGGCCGGCGATGTCCTTGCCAAGGCCCATGGTCAGCATGCTCTTGGCATCGTGGTAGACCTGCGAACCCAGGATCTCGCTGAGCTTGATGGTCTGGCGCTTGGCATTGGGCAGCTCCAGTGCCATCAGGTTCTTGCCCGGAATGGTCTCGATCACGCGGATCGACACCAGCGACAGCGAACGCGCCAGATCACGCCCCAGGTTGACGATCTGCGAGCCCTTGACGCCCGTCGCCGGTTCGATTTCGTAGCGCGTGATGACCGGCCCCGGTGCGGCGGCGACCACGCGCACGTCGACACCGAAATCCTTGAGCTTCTTCTCGATCAGGCGACTGGTCATCTCCAGCGTCTGCGCATCCACACCCTGCTGGTGCACAGGCGCGGCATCCAGCAGATCGACCTGCGGCAGCTTGCTGTCGGGCATCTCGGTGAACAGCGGTTTCTGGCGCTCTTTGGCCACGCGCTCGCTCTTGGGCACATCGACCAGCGTCGGCTCGATCACGACCGGCATCGGGTGGTGCTCCTCGATCTCCACCCGCTCGACCTTGACCACTTCTTCGCGCTCCCGCGCGGCCTGCTCACCGATGCGCTGGTCCTCCACCGCTTCCCGCTTTTCGCGGCGCGACTCGAACCAGCCGTCAAACAGGCTGCCCAGGCGCTCGGCCCACTGACCCCAGGAGAAATGGAACACCCTGGGCAGACTGATCACAATCAATGCCAGCGCCAGCAGCGTCGAACCCGTGAAACCGAGCCAGCGCACACCCCACAGTCCCAGCAGGTGACCGATCACGCCGCCGCCATGCCCCGGCAGCAAAGGCTCAAAACGGTACAGACGGCTCCACTCGAGAATCACGCTGCCCACCATCAGCAGCACCAGCGACAGCACGGCGGCCAGGCGCCGCACCGCCGGGCGCTGCCACAGAGGCAACTCCACTTCGTCGGCAGGCGCTGCCACCGGAGACAGCGCATTGCCGCGCAACCGGTCCGCCAGCGCCGACAGCCAGACGCGCAGTCCTGCGAACACCAGCCACCAGACCGAAAAGCCAAACAGGTAATAGCTCGCGTCCGACAGCCAGGCGCCGAACTGTCCGCCCCAGTTGCCTACCAGATCGCGGTTGCCGGTCGTGCTCCAGGCGGGATCGGCCAGTGAGTGGCTCAGCAGCGCAACCAGCCAGAAGCCCAGCGCCAAGGCTCCAGCAACCAGTGCCACTTCATGAGCGAAACGCGACAGGCCGCTCGGTGGCGCATTGGCCCGGTCGGCATTGAGCGTGTTGAGTGAATACGTCATAGACCTCGCAGATGTCCTGCGGCGAGCTTACCCCAACGGATGGCGGCTACGGCACCGCTCCGCATTGGTAAAACCTTGTGTCAGAACTGCACGGATGTTCCGTGCTGCCACACGCTCAGCCCAGCGAGGTCAGGCGTTCCTTGATGATGGTCGTGCCATCGGCATCGACCTCGATGAACCCGCGGTCTTCAAGGTCCTTCATGACGCGGCTGACCATCTCGCGCGAGGCGCCGATCATCTTGGCCACGTCCTGGCGCGACACCCGGTCGCGGATGACCAGGCGGCCATCCTTGTCGGGCGCAGCGAACTCCAGCAATGCTCGGGCGACACGCCCGTACACGTCCATCAGCGCCAGCGATTCGATCTTGCGGTCCGCGTGGCGCAGACGCAGCACGAGTCCCTTCATGACGGCATAGGCCATCGAGGTGTTTTCCGGCAGGCAGCGGGCGAATTCCACCCGCCCCAGGATCAGCACATCGGTCTGCACCTCGGCACGCACCGTGGCCGAGTGCGGCTGGTTGTCGATCAGGCTCATCTCACCCACGTAATCGCCCGGGTTCATCGTTGCCAGGATCACCTCGCGCCCACGGCTGTCGGTGGTGATGACACGCGCACGCCCAGTGAGCACGATGGCCAGGAAATTGGATTTCTTGCCCTGTTCGACGATCACCTCGCCGCGCTTGTAGCGGCGCTTGACCACCGCCTCGGCGACCGACTCGGCCTGCGCCTGTGTCAGCGTGGAGAACAGGGGAACCCGACGAATCAGTTCCAGGTTGGAAAGAATGGCCATGCCAAATACCTTTGCAGTGAATGCGCACAAGGCGCGTTACTTACAATGCCGATCAATCCATTGCGTCGCGGCACGACGGGACCATGTTCCCGATTGCATACCCATCGACTCTAAACCACTTGCTCCCCGCGTTCGTCGGGGATATCCAGATGAAGCACGCCAAAGTTCTCATTCTAGGTTCCGGCCCCGCCGGATACACCGCAGCCGTCTACGCTGCACGCGCCAATCTGAACCCAATGCTGATCACCGGCATCGCCCAGGGCGGTCAGCTCATGACCACCACCGAGGTCGACAACTGGCCTGCCGACGTGCACGGCGTCCAGGGCCCCGACCTGATGCAGCGCTTCCTGCAGCACGCCGAGCGCTTCAACACCGAGATCGTGTTCGACCACATCAATGCGGTCGACCTGAGCAAGCGCCCCTTCGTGCTCAAGGGCGACAGCGGCGAATACAGCTGCGACACCCTCATCATCGCCACCGGCGCATCGGCCCGCTACCTGGGACTGCCCTCAGAAGAGGCGTTCATGGGCAAGGGCGTGAGCGCCTGCGCGACCTGCGACGGCTTCTTCTACCGGGGCCAGGAAGTGGCCGTGGTCGGTGGGGGCAACACCGCGGTGGAGGAAGCACTCTATCTGTCGAACATCGCGAACAAAGTCACGCTGGTGCATCGCCGTGACAACTTCCGCGCCGAAGCCATCATGATCGACAAGCTGATGGACAAGGTCAAGGAAGGCAAGATCGAGCTCAAGCTGCACAGCGTGCTCGACGAGGTGCTGGGCGACACCAGCGGCGTGACCGGCGCACGGCTGAAGAATGTGCAGACCGGCGGCACCGAAGACGTCGCGGTCAAGGGCTGCTTCATCGCCATCGGCCACAGCCCCAACACCGAAATCTTCCAAGGCCAGCTGACAATGAAAGACGGCTACATCGTCACCCAATCGGGCAACAACGGCCTGGCCACCATGACCAGCGTGCCCGGTGTGTTCGCAGCCGGCGACGTGCAGGACCACATCTACCGCCAGGCCATCACCAGCGCCGGTACCGGCTGCATGGCGGCACTGGACGCACAGCGCTTCCTGGAACAACACCCGGCTTGAGGCTATAATGGCAGGCTTTTCTGCGTATTCCTGAGCCCTTTGAGGGCTGGTTGCGCAGCGAATCCCGGGTTACCGCCACCCTTTCCTGGCGAGGTGAGGCTCGACCGCCAGTTGGCTGTTTCTGCTAGTCAGACCAGCCGACCCGCTGCGGCAGCTGTTTAAAAGTATCGGAGTGTCCACATGGCACGCGTCTGCGACGTCACGGGCAAGAAGCCCATGGTCGGGAACAACGTTTCCCACGCCAACAACAAAACCAAGCGCCGGTTCCTGCCGAACCTGCAATACCGCCGTTTCTGGGTCGAGAGCGAAAACCGCTGGGTTCGCCTGCGCGTTTCGGGCGCTGCCCTGCGCCTGATCGACAAGAACGGTATTGACGCTGTGCTCGCCGACCTGCGCGCACGTGGCCAGGCTTAAGGAGTAACCGACCATGGCAACCAAAGGCGCACGCGAGAAGATCAAGCTGGAATCCACCGCTGGGACCGGCCACTTCTACACCACCACCAAGAACAAGAAGACCACGCCCGAGAAGATGCTGATCAAGAAATTTGATCCGAAGGCTCGCAAGCACGTGGACTACAAGGAAATCAAGCTGAAGTAATTCAGCCATTTCTCCAACAAAAAAGCCGCTGTGGAAACAGCGGCTTTTTTGTTGCCCGCGCCACTTTCGCGGCACGGGATAGATGCCTCGATCAGGCTCGCGCGGAACGCAGCTGGATCGAGAAATCGCGCAGGGCAGCAATGCCGCTTTCTTCGGCGCGGCGGCACCAGGCCTGCAGATCGGCTGCCAGCTGTTCGCGGGTCACGTTCGTGCCCGTCCACAGCGAACGCAGTTCTTCGCGCATGGTGACCATCTTGTCCAGCACCGGGTGCTTGGCACGGGCCAGCGCCAGCTGAGGCTTGACCTCGGCGGGCACCTTGTCGTCGTCGCGGTGCAGCCAGCGACGGGCGGCGTCCAGCGCGGCGGCATCGCCGCTGCGGGTCTTGAGGGCCTCCACTTCGCGCTGGCAGGCCGCACGCAATTCGCGGGCGAAACCGGCCATCACTTCGTAGCGGTTGGCAATGATCGCTTCCAGTGTCTTTTCGTCAGCCACCGGCTTGACTTCGCCAAACGCCATCTTGGGCGGGACCTTCTTCACCGACGCCAGACCGAGGGCCTTCAGGATGCTGATGTACATCCAGCCGATGTCGAACTCGTAGGGCTTGACCGAGAGCTTGGCCGAAGTGGGGTAGGTATGGTGGTTGTTGTGCAGCTCTTCGCCACCAATGATGATGCCCCAGGGCGAAATGTTGGTGCTGGCATCGGCCGCTTCGAAGTTGCGGTAACCCCACCAGTGGCCAATGCCGTTGATGATGCCGGCGGCCGTGATCGGGATCCAGGCCATCTGCAGGGCCCACACCGCCAGACCACCCAGACCGAACAGCGTCACATCAAGAATCAGCATCAGGCTGACGCCCAGCGCCGAATAGCGCGAATAGACCTTGCGTTCGATCCAGTCGTCGGGCGTGCCGTGACCATAACGTTCCATGGTCTCGGCATTCTTCGACTCGGCGCGGTACAGCTCGGCGCCCGTCCAGAACACCGTCTTGATGCCGAACACATGCGGGCTGTGAGGGTCGCCCTCACGCTCGCATTTGGCGTGGTGCTTGCGGTGGATCGCGGCCCACTCCTTGGTCACCTGGCCGGTGGTCATCCAGAGCCAGAAGCGGAAAAAGTGCGAGGCGATCGGGTGCAGGTCCATCGAGCGGTGAGCCTGATGGCGATGCAGGTAGATGGTCACGCTCGCGATGGTGATGTGGGTCAGCACCAGCGCCACCAGCAGCATCTGCCAGCCAGAAGCATGGGTCAGGCCATTGGCGAAAAAGTCGACCAGCCTGTCCCACAGAAGGGACAGGATCCCGGAGTCGGAAGAAGACATTGATTTCCTAAATGCGCGCCCTTGCGCGAAACCTTGGGATTTTACCGGCGGGGTCCGATTTCCCCAAGTTGCGCACCACGATGTGAAATCAAGTCGCAGAAACCAGTCAGTCCTTGCGTTGCCAGGCGGCGGCAAAAAAGCTGTCGGTCCCATGGCGATGCGGCCACAGGCGCATGAAGCGGCCATCCGCCGAACAGAGTCCGGCGACATCGGGTACCTGCCCGGCCGACAGCAGATCGGCCACCGGCACCGGTTCAAAACCGGGGTGCGCTTGACCGAAAGCCTGCGCCACAGCCTCGTTTTCCTGCGGCAGCGGACTGCAGGTCGCGTAAACCAGCCGACCGCCAGGCTTGAGCAACCGCGCGGCGCTGGTGAGGATGCGCAGCTGCAACTCGGCCAGTTCGGCGACCGTCTTGGGCGTCTGGCGCCACTTCAGATCCGGGCTGCGGCGCAGCGTCCCCAGACCGGAACACGGCGCATCGACCAGCACCCGGTCCATCTTGCCCGCCAGGCGCTTGATGCGCTCGTCACGTTCGTGCGCGATCGCCACCGGATGCACATTGGACAGTCCGCTGCGAGCCAGCCGCGGCTTGATCGCGTCCAGCCGGTGGCCGGAGGTGTCAAAGGCATACAGGCGCCCCGTGTTCTTCATCGCGGCACCCAGGGCCAGCGTCTTGCCGCCGGCGCCGGCGCAGAAGTCGGTCACCATCTCGCCGCGCTTGGGGCCGAGCAGCAGGGCCAGCAGCTGCGATCCTTCGTCCTGCACCTCCACCTCACCACTGGCAAACACCGGCAGCTTGGCCAGGTTGGGCTTGCCGGACAGGCGGATGCCCAATGGCGAATGGGCCGTGGGCTCGGCCGAAAGACCAGCCTGACGGATCGCGGCCAGCGCCACCTCGCGCTTCTGCTTGAGGGTGTTCACCCGCAGGTCCAGCGACGCCGGGCTCAGCAAACTGGTGGCAAGGGCATCGAACTCGTCGCCCACCTGCTCGCGCAGCGCTTGCGCCAGCCAGTCGGGGAGGTTGTGGCGGTGCTGCGCCATCAGTTCCGAATCGGGCACCTTCACACAGGCGTCCCACCAGGTCTTTTCCGCGTCGCTGAGCGCACTCTTGAGGAAGTCACGCTCACCCGGAAACGCCAGGATCGCCAGCCTGCGCCACTTGGAGCCGCTGCCCGAACGGGCCAGCCACTCAAACTTAAGCCGCTCGCGCAGCACGGCAAACACGGTGTCCGACAGCGTGGCGCGCTCACGCGGACCAAGCGACTTGTTCTCACGGAAATGGCGCGCGGCCACGGCGTCGGCCGGGTGGTCGAACTTGAAGACTTTCTCGATCAGGCTGGCGCTTTCGTCCAGGAGGGCTTTGGGGTGCATGGGCGGTATTGTCCCACCGGGGATAATCGAGGGTTATGTCCGACATCGCCCAACAGGTGCAGCGCCGCCGCACCTTCGCCATCATTTCGCACCCCGACGCGGGTAAGACCACCCTGACCGAGAAGCTGCTGCTGTTCTCGGGCGCCATCAATATCGCCGGCTCGGTCAAGGCGCGCAAGGCCGCGCGCCATGCCACCTCCGACTGGATGGAGATCGAAAAGCAGCGCGGCATTTCCGTCGCCTCGTCGGTGATGCAGATGGAGTACCGCGACTGCGTCATCAACCTGCTGGACACCCCGGGTCACCAGGACTTCTCGGAAGACACCTACCGCGTGCTCACCGCCGTGGACGCGGCGCTGATGGTGATCGACGCCGGCAATGGCGTGGAACCACAGACCCGGCGCCTGTTGCAGGTCTGCCGCGCGCGCAACACGCCCATCCTCACCTTCGTCAACAAGATGGACCGCGAGGTGAAGTCGCCGCTGGACCTGATGGACGAGATCGAGCGCGAGCTGGGCATGACCGTCGTGCCCTTCACCTGGCCGGTGGGCATGGGCAAGATGTTCCGCGGTGTGTACGACCGCCGAGAGAACCAGATGCGCGTGTTCGCCGCGGGTGAAGACCGCCGCGGCGGCGACGAGGAGGTGCTGGCCGGCCTGGACAATGCCGAGAGCGCCAGCCGCTTCGGCATGGAATGGACCCAGGCCAAGGACGAGCTGGAACTGGTCGAAGGCGCGTCGCCGGCCTTTGACAAGGAAGCGTTCCTGAACGGCACGCAGACGCCCATGCTGTTCGGCTCGGCCGTCAACAACTTCGGCGTGCGCGAGGTGCTGGACGCCCTGGTCGACCTGGCGCCGCAGCCCGGCGCCAAGGCAGCAATCCAGCGCGTGGTCGAACCGGTGGAGCCCAAGTTCAGCGGCGTGGTCTTCAAGATCCAGGCCAACATGGACCCGGCGCACCGCGACCGCATCGCTTTCGTGCGCGTGGCCAGCGGCCATTTCGAGCGCGGCATGCGCCTGAAGGTGGTGCGCAGCGGCAAGGAACTGCGGCCCAACACCGTGGTGAGCTTCCTGTCGCAGCGCCGCGAGCTGCTGGACGAGGCCTTTGCCGGCGACATCATCGGCATCCCGAACCACGGCGTGCTGCAGCTGGGCGACACCCTGACCGAAGGCGAAGCCCTTCAATTCACCGGCCTGCCTTTCTTCGCGCCGGAAATCATCCGCAGCGTGGAAGTGGCCGACCCGCTCAAGACCAAGCAGCTGCGCGCCGGGCTGACCCAGCTCGGCGAAGAGGGTGCGATCCAGGTGTTCCGCCCGGTGGCGGGCACGGTGTTGCTGCTGGGTGCCGTCGGTCAACTGCAGTTCGAGGTGGTGGCGCACCGGCTGGAGCACGAGTACGGCGTGCGCGCCCGCATCACAGGCAGTTCCTACAACGTGGCGCGCTGGGTGACTTGCGCCCCCGAAGACGGCGGCGAGCAGGAACTCAAGCGCTTCATCGACGCCAACGCCCACCGCGTGGCGCTGGACGCCGTGGACGCGCCGACGGTCCTGCTGGACCACGGGGCGACGCTGCGCGCGGTGGAGGCCAACTGGCCGAAAATCAAGTTCCACGCCATGCGCGAGCACGCCGGTCTCGTGTTCCACAAATCGATGTGAACCCACCCATTCACCAGGCCCGGGTCCGGCGCAGCCCCCTCGAAGGGGTGCATGCGGAAGTCCTGTGCAGCGCGCGCAGCTTTGGCCGGCACTGGCACGACAGCTACGGGTTTGGTGTGATGGATGCGGGTGGTCACCGCTCCGCCAGCGGGCGCGGTCCCGTGGAGGCACTGCCGGGCCACATCGTGACGTCCAACCCCGCGGAGGTGCACGACGGCATCCCGCTCGCTTCCATGGCCCGGCGCTGGCGCATGGTGCATGTGTCACCCGGGGCCATGGCCCGCCTAGTGGACATGGACGAGCGCGAATACACCCGGCCTGTGTTCGCTGACGCCGCCGTCCGCCAGTCGATCGACCGCCTGTTCGCCTGCTGGGACGACCTGGATGCGCGCACCACCCCATTGGAGATCGGCGGCTTCGAAGAGGCCCTGACACAGGCCTGCGGGTTGCTGGCCTGGCGACATTCCAACCGCCGCTGCAAGGTGGACGCCCCTGCGCACCTGCACCGGGTCCGGGACTGCCTGCTGGACCAGCTCGACGACCCGCCCCCACTCGGACATCTGGCACAGATCGCCGGTCTGTCCCGCTTCCAGCTGGTGCGGCAGTTCACCCGCTGGCAGGGGCTGCCGCCTTTTGCCTGGCTGCAACAGCAGCGGCTGTGCGCCGCCAGGCAGATGGTCGCGGCGGGAACCCCGCTGGCCACAGCGGCAGCGGCCTGTGGTTTCGCCGACCAGAGCCACCTGCACCGCCAGTTCACACGCAGCTTCGGCTGCACGCCCGGCCAGTGGCAGCGGGCCATGGCCAGCCCTCTGCAATAACGTTCAAGACCGCCAGCGCCGGTGGCGCCACAGTGCAGGACACCGACCCGACCGGGTCTCAGTCCTCACAGGAGCCTCCCTTGGTCAGTTTCGAGTTCCTCCTCACCTCGGCGGTGGTCGTGATCACACCCGGCACCGGCGTGCTGTTCACCGTCTCGACCGGCCTTTCGCAGGGCCGACTGGCCAGCCTGTGGGCGGCCCTGGGCTGCACGCTCGGCATCGTGCCCCACATGGTCGCTGCGGCCGTGGGTCTGAGCGCTGTCCTGCACGCGGGCGCGCTGGCCTTCCAGGCGCTGAAGCTGGCGGGTGTGGCCTACCTGCTCTACCTGGCCTTCATGACCTGGCGCGACCACACGGCTTTTTCGGCGGACCCAGCGGCAGCGCCCATGGCGCCGCTCCCTCTCGTGGGCAAGGCGATCCTGCTGAACCTGCTCAACCCCAAACTCACCCTGTTCTTCATGGCGTTCCTTCCGCAGTTCGTATCGCCCACCGATCCAGCCCCGCTGTGGCGATTTGGCCTGCTGAGCCTCATCTTCATGGGCATGACGCTGGGGGTTTTCGCTCTCTACGGGCTGCTGGCCCATGCATTCCGCGAGCGCGTGCTGGGGTCGAAGACCATCCAGAACCGGTTGCGCCAAGGATTTGCGGCCGCTTTTGCAGCCATGGCGGGCAAACTGGCGCTGAGCGAACGCTGAGACGCTGGCGTCAGGCGGTCGCCACCAGGCGCTCGACCACCCGCGGGTAGATCAGGTGCTCCTGCGTGAGCACGCGGGCGGCGAGGGTCTGGGCGGTGTCGCCGGGCATAACCGGCACCACGGCCTGGTCCAGGTATTCGCCGTGGTCCAGTTCGGCGGTCACCCGGTGCACGGTGCAGCCGGCGAATCGGCAGCCGGCGTCGATCGCGCGCTGGTGGGTCTGCAGCCCCGCAAATGCCGGAAGCAGGCTGGGGTGGATGTTGATCAGCCTCCCTTCGTAGTGCGCCACGAAACCGGGTGTGAGGATGCGCATGAATCCGGCCAGGACCACCAGCACGGGGGCGAAGCGGTCGATTTCTTCCATCAGGGCCGCGTCGAAATCTTCGCGCGAGGGGTAAGCCTTGTGGTCGAAGCTGGCGGTCGGGATGTGGTGCTCGCGGGCCCAGGCCAGGCCGCCGGCCTCGGCCTTGTTGCTGATCACGGCCGCAACCTGCGCGCCGAAACGCTCGCGCCAGTGGCCTTTTTGCGCCGCCTGGACGATGGCGGCCATGTTGGAGCCGCCGCCTGAGATGAGAATGACGATGTTCTTGTTCACGACCCGATTCACTGCCCGATTCAAAGCCCGATGGGGCCGCCAAGTGTAATGACCCACGACTTCCGCACCCGCCCCCTGACCCCCGCCGACGCCCGCGTGCTGGCCACCCTGATGGAAAAGGCCCGCACCGTGCCCGACAGCTACCCGTTGTCGCTCAACAGCCTGCACAGCGGCTGCAACCAGAAAACCGCGCGCGAACCGGTGATGAACCTGAGTGAAGCCGAGATCGGCGACGCCATCGACGTGCTGCGCGACTACGCCATGGTCATCGAGTCCAGCGGCTCGCGGGTGCCGCGCTACGAACACAACTTTCCCCGCGCGGCCGGCGTGCCGGACCAGTCGGCCACGTTGCTGGGCCTGCTGATGCTGCGCGGTCCGCAGACCGCGGGCGAGCTGCGCATCAATGCCGACCGCTGGTACAAGTTTCTCGACATCGCTTCGGTCGAGGGCTTTCTCGACGAGATGCAGGACCGCAGCGACGAAAAAGGCGGCCCGCTGGTGGTCAGGCTGCCGCGCGCGCCCGGCGCCCGCGAGCAGCGCTGGGCCCACCTGCTGTGCGGTCCGGTGGATCTGACGGCTCCGGCGGCGGCCGAACCATCGGGCGGAGACAGCGTCCTGGCCGCGCGCGTCGAGTCGCTGGAAGCCTTGGTCGCAGCCCTGCAGGCGCAAGTGGCCGAGCTGCGCGAACAGCTCGGCTTGTCGCAGCCCGGACAGCCTTAAAACGAACGGTCGTGCGAAACTCCGTGGATCGGGTCGCCACCCCCGGCGGCCGTCGATCCCCCGACCACGGAGACAAGCATGGATTTGGCATTCACGCCGCAAGAGCTGGCGTTCCGCGACGAGATTCGCGGCTGGGTCAAGGACAACCTGCCCGCCGACATCGCCCACAAGGTCCACAACGCGTTGCGCCTCTCGCGCGACGACATGCAGCGCTGGGCCAAGATCCTGGGCAAGAAGGGCTGGCTGGGCTACGGCTGGCCCAAGGAGTTCGGCGGCCCGGGCTGGACTGCCGTGCAGAAGCACCTGTTCGAAGAAGAGTGCGCCCTGGCCGGCGCGCCACGCGTCGTGCCGTTCGGACCGGTGATGGTGGCGCCGGTGATCATGGCGTTTGGCAACAAGGCGCAGCAGGAGCGTTTCCTGCCTGGCATCGCCAGCGGTGAGGTCTGGTGGAGCCAGGGCTACAGCGAACCGGGTTCCGGCTCGGACCTCGCCTCGGTCAAAACCCGCGCCGAACGCAACGGCGACCACTACCTCGTCAACGGCCAGAAGACCTGGACCACGCTGGGCCAGTACGGCGACTGGATGTTCAACCTGGTGCGCACCAGCACCGAAGGCAAGCCGCAGACTGGCATCAGTTTCCTGTTGCTCGACATGAAGTCGCCCGGCGTGACCGTGCGCCCGATCAAGCTGCTGGACGGCGAGTGCGAGGTCAACGAAGTCTTCTTCGACAACGTCAAGGTGCCGGCGGAGAACCTGATCGGCGAAGAGAACAAGGGCTGGACCTACGCCAAGCACCTGCTCTCGCACGAGCGCACCAACATCGCCGACGTCAACCGCGCCAAGCGCGAGCTGGAGCGCCTCAAGCGCATCGCCAAGGCCGAAGGCGTGTGGGACGACGCCCGTTTCCGCGACCAGATCGCCCTGATCGAGGTCGACATCGTGGCGCTGGAAATGCTGGTGCTGCGCGTGCTCTCGGCCGAGAAGTCGGGCAAGAACCCGCTGGACATCGCCGGCCTGCTCAAGATCAAGGGCAGCGAGATCCAGCAGCGCTACGCCGAGCTGATGATGCTGGCCGCCGGGCCATTCGCCACACCCTTCATCGAAGAAGCGATGGAGGCCGGCTGGCAGGGCAACTTCCCCGGTGGCGTGGTGGCCAACGCGCCGCTGGCCTCGACCTACTTCAACATGCGCAAGACCACCATCTATGGCGGTTCCAACGAAGTGCAGCGCAACATCGTCGCCCAGACGGTCCTCGGTTAAGGAGCATTCACATGGATTTCGATTTCAGCGACGACCAGGAACAGCTGCGCGACGCGGTGCGCAAGTGGGTCGACAAGGGCTACGACTTCGAGCGCCGCCGCGGGATCGTGAAGGCGGGCGGCTTTGACCGTGCGGCCTACAACGAGCTGGCCGAACTCGGCCTGGCGGGTCTGTACATCAGCGAACACGACGGTGGCCTGGGCATGGGCCCTGTCGAAGGCATGGTCGTGATGGAAGAGCTCGGTCGCGGCATCGTGCTGGAGCCGCTGACGCAGACGCTGATCAGCGGCGGTGTGATCGGCGCCTACGGTGGTGCGGACGTGAAGGCTGCCTGGCTGCCCAGGATCTCTTCGGGCGAAGCGCTGGTGGTGCTGGCGCAGCAGGAGCGCGCCGCGCGCTACCGGCTGGACGTCTGCAAGACCACGGCCACCGAGGCCGGCAGTGGATGGACGGTCAGCGGAGCCAAGAGCGTGGTGCCGGCTGGCGACCAGGCCGATGCCTTCCTCGTGCCCGCCAACGCCAACGGCAAGATCGCCCTCTTCCTGGTCGAACGCAGTGCCAGCGGCGTGTCGACCCAGGGCTACGGCACGCAGGACGGCGGCCGTGCGGCGGAAGTGACGCTGCAGAACGCGCCCGCCACGCTGGTCACGGCCGACGGCCTGGCCGCGCTGGAACACGCGGTGGACATCGGCATCGCGGCGGCCTGCGCCGAAGCCGTGGGCGTGATGGACAAGACGGTGGCGGTGACGGCCGAGTACCTGAACACCCGCAAGCAGTTCGGCGTCGCCATCGCCAGCTTTCAGGCGCTGCGCCACCGCATCGCCGACATGAAGATGCAGCTGGAGCTGGCGCGATCGATGAGCTTCTACGCCACCCTCAAGCTCAATGCGCCGGCCGACGAACGCCGCCGCGCGCTCTCGCGCGCCAAGGTGCAACTGGGGCAGTCGATGCGCTACGTCGGTCAGCAGGCGGTACAGCTGCACGGCGGCATCGGCGTGACCGACGAGTACATCGTCAGCCACTATTTCAAGAAGCTGACCCAGCTGGAAATGAGCTTCGGCGACACCCTGCACCACCTGGGTGAGGTGTCGGCGCGCATGGAAGAAACGGCCGGCGTGTTTGCCTGACCGCCGACCCGGCTACTGGGGCCGGGATCAGTAGTCCGCCGACTCGGTTTCGACCACCGGCGAGAACTGCTCCAGCAGGCCCTTGAGCGCGCCCATCATCGCGCGCGAGGTGTGCTGCAGCTTCTGTCCGGGCTCGAGCATGGCGCGGACCTCGGGATAGCGCCCCTGGTTCACGCTGTCGGCCGCGCGGCCGAGGTCTTCGTGCAGCGCCTTGTGCTGGCGCACCAGTTCGCGGAACACCGGCGCGTGTCCATAGCGCGCGCCGCCAACCGACAGCCACTGGCCGAGGTGGCAGCAGTCGTCCCGCTGCATGGCGCTCACGTCCATCTGCAGCTTGCGCAGGATGGCGTTGCGAAGGTCGACCACGCATTTCTGGTGCTCCCGCATCACCTCTTCCTGATCAACCGATCCGTCGGCCCCCGGACTGGCCTTCTTGCCGGCCCGGCGCAGTTCGACAGCATCCGTTTCGGCCAGCGTGATGTCGCGGTCGGTCAGGCGGAACACGCGGATCGAGTCGTGCACCTGCTCGACCTGGTGGTTGAGCGACTTGGCCGCCGCCGCCAGCTCTTCGACCATGGCCGCGTTCTGCTGCGTGATGCCGTCCATGTCCATCAGCGCCGCACTGACGCGCGAAACGCCCGTGGTCTGCTCCTGCGTGGCGTGACTGATTTCTTCGAGCACCGAGCTCACACGCTCCACAGAATGCATGGCTTCGTCCATGCGCATGCGTGCGTCGGCGGTGCGCTGGGCGCCCACTTCCACCCGCTGGCCCGACTCCTCGATCAGGTCGCGGATCTCGCGCGAGGCCGCGGAAGTTCGCTGTGCCAGCGCCCGCACCTCGGCCGCCACCACCGCAAAGCCGCGCCCCTGCTCGCCGGCGCGGGCGGCTTCGACCGCGGCGTTGAGCGCCAGGATGTTGGTCTGGAAGGCCACGCCTTCGATCACCTGGATGATGTCGCCGATGCGTTTGGACGAATCGGCGATGCCCTGCATCGTGTCCGCCACCGCGACCACCGCCTCGTTGCTGCGCCGCGCGGCGCCCGAGGTTTCGCGCGCGACCTGCGCGCCGTCCTGCGACAGCTGGCTGGTGTGCTGGGTGGTGCCGTTGATCTCTTCCATCGACGAGGCCGTCTGCTCCAGGTTGGCCGCCTGCGATTCGGTGCGCACCGACATGTCCTGGTTGCCGGCGGCGATTTCCTGGGTCGCGCCTCGCAGGTTGGCGACCTCATGGCGCACATCGCGCACCACGGTACGCACCGACACCACGAGCTGCGCCAGTGCGAGCTGCAGTTGCCGGATCTCGCCACGGCCATTGACCGTCACCGAGTGGGTCAGGTCTCCGCTGGCGATCAGGTTGGCCATGTTCACCAGATCGCTCAGCGGCTTGAGCGCCACGCGCGAACACAGGAACGAGGCGCTGCCGATCGACAGCAGGGCCGCACCGACCGTGACCGGCAGCGGCGCATCGAAGAAGGCGCTCAGCACCGGCGCCGCCGCAGCCCACACCGAGAGCAGGAACAGCTGCACATGCAGGTTGGGCGAGCGCAACCGCTGCAGCCATCCGAGCGGGCCGGACTTGACCACCTCCCCCCGGTGCAGGCGGTGCACCAGCCGGCCGGACTCCGCTTCGCCGATCATGGTCGCGTACAGCTGATCGGCCGCCTGGATCTCTTCTTCGCTGGGCTTGGAACGCACGGAGAGGTAGCCAACGATCCGCTCGCCGTTGCGCACCGGCGTTGCATTGGCGCGCACCCAGTAGTGGTCGCCGTTCTTGCGGCGATTCTTGACGATGCCGGTCCAGGGCTGGCCGCTTTCGACGGTGGCCCAGAGATCGCGGAAGGCCTCTTCCGGCATGTCCGGGTGGCGCACGATGCTGTGTGGCTGCCCCATCAGTTCCGGCCGTGCATAGCCGCTGACCGAGACAAAGTTCGAGTTGCAGTAGGTGATCCGCCCCTTGAGGTCGGTCACCGAGATCAGCGTCTGGTCAGCCGGAAAGTCGTACTGCTTCTGGCTGACGGGTAGGTTCTTCCTCATGCTCGGGCCTGGTGGAGTGGAAGGATGACGGACCGGGATGTGCCCATGGGCCACACGCACCGGAAGTTTTTCTCATTGTCCCGAGGCAGACGCCGGACCGAAGGCCGCATAAGTTGGTGATTCCGAGGCCTTTATTCGATTTCCAGATCGACGCCCTCGGTCGCCAGCAACAGGCGGCCACACTCCTCGGCCGCCGCCTGCAGGTCCATGAGATCCATCGCCGACCGCAGTGGCGCGTAGCGCTCGCCCCGTGCCGCGGGGAATTGCTCCTGCCACGCATCGAACGCATCAATGGCGGACATGTCGGCGTCGTCGAGCAACGGTTTGACCGTATGAAGCGCTTCGAGACAGGCCACTTCGGCATCCGCACCAGTGCCATGGCCGAGGGCGGGTGTTGAGGGTGCAGGTGCGACCGGAGCCGGGCCAGGGTCCTCCGCCAGGGCCTGCAGAAAGTCACCGAGCAACTGACCCAGCGACTGCAGCCTTGTGCTGCGGCCACGCACTACAGACTCTGCCGAACCGGGCCTCAGCATGCGCTCCGCACTGGCGGCCTCCAGCGCCAGCCGCTCGGCACCGACCACGCTGGCGCTGCCCTTGAGCTGGTGCACCGCGTCGGCAGCGCCAGCCCAGTCGCTGCGGGCGGCGCATGCCTGCGCCAGTCGCAGCAGCTCTTCCGAAGAATGGGTGAAGCGGGCCCGCAACTGCGCCAGCAGCACCCGGTTGCCGCCCAGCCGCCGCAGGGCTGCCTCGTCGCCACGCAATTGCGGCTCCTCCGATCGCCCAGGCAGTTCTGCAGGACGGGTGGCGAGGCCTGGTTCGTCCGTAGCATTGTGCCGGCCGGTGAAACGGCGCACGACGCGAATCACCTCGTGGATGTCGAAGGGCTTGCCAATGTGCGCATTCATGCCGGCCTGCAGGCAACGGTCCCGGTCGGCGGGCATGGCATTGGCCGTCATCGCGATGATCGGCAGCTCGCGCAGGCCCAACTCCTCGCGGATGCGCTCGGTGGCGCGCAGGCCATCGAGTTCGGGCATCTGCATGTCCATCAGCACGGCATCGAAACCCGTCGGCGAGGCCCGCAGCGCGTCCACCGCCTGCAGGCCGTTTTCGGCCAGCACCACGCTCGCCCCTTCCCGCTGCAGCATCTCGGTCGCCACTTCCTGGTTCAGCGCGTTGTCCTCGGCCAGCAGCAGGCGGATGCCCTGCAGCCGTCCACCCTGCGACCCCGACGCCAGCCCGTCGCCCTGCGGCAGGTCGGCCACCGAACCCTCGGGCAGATCGATCTCGAAATGGAAGGTGCTGCCCTGGCCGGGCGCACTGGTGAGCGCGATGCGGCCGCCCATGCAGCTCACCAGATGCTGGCTGATCGTCAGCCCCAGGCCAGAGCCGCCGAAGCGGCGGTTGGTCGACGACTCGCCCTGCGAGAAGCTCTCGAACACGCTGGCCTGCTGATCGGCGGCGATGCCGATGCCGGTATCCTCCACTGCGAACCGGATGCGCGCCCTCCCCGCCTCACGCTGCACCAGATGCCAGCGCATGGTCACGCTGCCTTCCGGGGTGAACTTGATCGCATTGCCGCCGAGGTTGATGAGCACCTGGCGCAGCCGCACCGGATCGCCCACCACCACCTCGGGCAGGGCCGGATCGATCTCGTAGACCAGCGCCACCGGCTTGCTGCCCAGGGCGCCGGAAAGGATCACCTCGATCTCACTGCGCAGGTCCGACAGGCGGAAGCTGCCCAGGTGCAGCCGCATCATGCCGGCCTCGATCTTGGAGAAGTCCAGGATCTCGTTGATGATCTCCAGCAGCGAGCGCGTCGCACCCAGCGACTTGCTCACCATGTCCGACTGTTTGACATCCAGCGACGTGTAGCCCAGCAGTTGCAGCATGCCCATGATCGCGTTGATCGGCGTGCGGATCTCGTGGCTCATGTTGGCCAGGAACTGGCCCTTGCTCACCGCCGCGGCGTCGGCCTGGATCAGCGCGTTCTGCAGCTCGGTCACGTCGTAGCGGAACACCACCTGGTAGCCGTCGGCCGTGATGCGGTCCACGAAGCGGATCCAGCGTCCGTCGGCCGTCTGGCGGATGCGGTCGGGTTCGTTCGAGCGCGGCGCGCGGATCACCTCCTGCATCCATTCCGCTTCGCGTCCTTCGGCGTCCTTGAACGGCGAATGCTTCAGGCTCAGCTGCAGCACGTCCTCGTGGCGCATGCCCAGACGCAGCGACTCGCCGGGGGGCATCCAGGCAGCGTACTCGTCGTTGAAATACACCAGCCGGCGGTCCGGGTCGTACAGCGCAAACGCCTCACCGATCGAATCCATCGCGCTGTGCAGCAGGCGCTGCTCGCCGCGGATGCGTTCCTGCGCGCGGACTTGCGGCGTGTAGTCCTGCACCGCGCCGATGATGCGGGCGTGCTGGCGGGCCGCGCCGCCACCGTCCGAGTCGCCGAAGCTGGCCACCAGCTTCACCCAGCGGGTGGGCTCGCCGGGGGCGCCGTCCGGTGGACTGCGCAGCGGTGCCAGGAAGCTCACCTCCTGGCAACGGCGCTGCACCAGGTCTTCCAGCTGCCGCCGCACCACCAGCCGCGCCCCAGGCTGAAACAGGCGCCAGAGTTCCTGCACCGATCCGGCTTCACCTTCCCGCACGCCCAGCACCTGGCGGCATTCCGGCGTCATGGTCAGGATGCCGCCCGGCAGCATGGCGTACCAGCCGCCGACGCCGGCCAGCTGGTTGGTGCGTGTCAGCAGCGTCTGGCTCTTGCTCAGCTCGATCCGTGCCAGCCGGTGTTCGGAGATGTCGGTCTGGAAGGCGACGAATTTCTCGACCGTTCCGCGGGGCCCGACAAAAGGCGCGATCAAGGTCTGCACCCAGTACAGGCGTCCCTCCTTGCTGCGGTTGCAGATCTCACCCTGCCAGGGAAGTCCACGGCCGATGCGTGACCACATCTCTTCCCAGAAGGTCTTGTTGTGCCAGCCTGACGAAATGTGGGAGAAGCGCTGGCCCAGCAGTTCGGCCTCGCTGTAGCCGCTGATGTCGGTGAAGCGCCGGTTGACCCGCGTCAACCGGCCCTGGGCATCGGTCTCCGCGACGATGACGTAGCGCTCCAGCGTGCTCATCAGCGCACTGAGATCGCGCAGCGACTTGCGGTGGTCTTCGCGGATGCGCCACTGCGCGTCGATGTCGACCATCACCGCGACAAAGCCGCAGAACGTGCCCGCGTCGTCCCGCTGCGACGCCAGGATGACCCGCACCCAGCGGTCGCGCCCGTCGCGGTAGCGGTGCAACAGTTCGATGTCGATGTCGGTGTGGCTGCGCAGCGCGTCCCGGATGCGGGCCAGTGCCACCGGGTCGGCGTTGGGTGAACGCAGGATGCGCCCCATCCGCTGGCCGCGGATCTCTGCCAACCCGAAACCGGTGTCCCGCTCGAAGGCCTGGTTGCACCAGGCCGCCTTGAGATCCTCGTCCATCACCAGCACGGGGCTGCCAGTGTGCTGGGCCACCCGCGCCATCATCGCCAGCTTGCCCGTCAGCTCATGGAACAGCAGGCGGGTCTTTCCCAGCGAATGCCAATGCCAGGCCCCGGTGAGCAGCAGGGCGACGCCCGCGCCAAGGCTGTAGTCGGTGTGCCACCACCGACCGTGCAGCAGCGGCAGCCCTGCCAGCGTCAGAAGGCCCCCGATGACCATCAGGCCGATGGTCAGGTGGCGCTGGTGACGGAAGACGCCGGGAGCCATGTCAGCGCAACCGCCGCTGGAGCAAGGCCGACAGGGTGTCGATGTCCAGCGGTTTGACCAGATAGGCGTCGGCGCCGGCATCGCGATAGAAGGACCAGTTGACGCCCAGGTCGTCCCCGCTGACCAGCACCACCGGCAGCTTCGGATGCCTGGGCCGCAGCCGCGCCAGGGTTTCCAGACCGTCCAGCACCGGCATCCGCAGGTCCAGCAGCATCACGTCAAAGCTCTGGCGCTCCAGCAGGTCCAGCGCCATCTGGCCCTGGGTGGCCAGTGCGCCGGTGTGTCCCAGAGTCTTGAGCAGGCGTGCAGCGGCCCGCAGCTGGATGGGGTCGTCGTCGGTGACCAGCAGGCGGAGCGGGCGCGTTGAAACCATGAACCCATGCTATCGACGGGGTCACCGGGCAATCGCCGGAAAAAGAGGGAAAAACGGGCCCAGAGCAGGCCCGCAGCACCGTCGGCGCGGGGTTCAGCCGTGCAGCCGCGAGTTGCGGGGCAGATACGACATCAGGAACTCCATCTGGTCCGCCAGGATGCGGCGGTTGCGCAGGATGAAGTCCTCCCAGAGGCTGGGCACATAGGGCGCGTAGAGCAGCGCCATGTGCGCCTGTTCGGGTGTGCGGTTGGCCTTGCGGTGGTTGCAGGCCTTGCAGGCCGTCACCACGTTCATCCAGTGGTCCCGCCCCTGTTGGGCCATGGGCACGATGTGCTCGCGGGTGAGCATGTCGTCGTGGAAATGCTGGCCGCAGTAGGCACACAGGCAGCGGTCGCGGGCGAACAGCTTGGCGTTGGTCAGCGACGGGCGCAGGTCGAAGGGATTGATGTTGGGCACGCCCTTGGTGCCGATGATCGAGTTGACGGCGATCACCGACTGGCGCCCGGTGATGGCGTTGTGACCACCGTGGAACACGGCAATCTCGGCGCCCATTTCCCAGCGCACCTCGTCCGCGGCGTAATGCAGGACCGCTTCCTCCAGGCTGATCCACGACTGTGGCAGCCCCTGGGCAGAGAGCTTCAAGACCTTCAAGACCACCTCCATGTTGAAACACAACCGGAACATCTGTCTTTGCCGCGCCAGCCTGCCCTGAAAGGGCCTCCGCGCATGTGTCAATATAACGCGCTTGTGTGACAGACACCCGACGCGGGGCGGAACGCCCGGCCGGAACCATTCATGAAAATCCTCCGAGGCCTCTGGAACCGCGCCCCCGCCGCCACCGGCTGCGCCCTGACCATTGGCAATTTCGATGGCGTGCACCGCGGCCACCAGGCCATGCTCGCGCTGCTGCGCAACGAGGCACGCCACCGCGGCGTGCCAACCTGCGCCATGACCTTCGAGCCGCATCCGCGCGACTTCTTTGCTGCTGTGCACCGCAAGCCCGAACTCGCCCCGGCCCGCATCGCCACCCTGCGCGACAAACTCGAAGAGCTGGAACGCTGCGGGGTCGACCAGTGCGTGGTGCTGCCTTTCAACCAGCGGCTGGCGGCGCTGCCGCCGCAAGCCTTCATCCAGGACATCCTGGTCCATGCGCTTGGGGTGAAGTACGTGCTGGTGGGGGACGACTTCCGCTTCGGCGCCCAGCGCGCGGGCGACTACGCGATGCTGGACGCCGCCGGTTCCGGCATGGGCTTCGACGTTGCGCGCATGCAGAGTTACGAGGTGCATGGCACACGCGTCAGCAGTTCGGCCGTGCGCGAGGCCCTGGCGGCTGGCGACATGGACCGTGTCGCAGCGCTGCTGGGCCGCCCCTACGCCGTCAGCGGACACGTTGTGCATGGTCGCAAGCTGGGCCGCCAGCTGGCCGAATCGGCACCCGGTCGCGGCGATGGCTTTCGCACCCTGAACCTGCGCTTTTCGCACTGGAAGCCGGCCGCCAGCGGCATCTTCGCGGTGCAGGTGCACGGTCTGATGCCTGCGGGCAGCCCGCCGATCGCGGGCGTGGCCAACCTGGGGGTGCGCCCCTCGCTGGACCCCGACGACGTCAACGGTGGGCGTGTTCTGCTCGAAACCCATTGCCTGGACTGGCCAGCCGAACTGGCCGCGACCCTGCCCGATGGGGAGGCCTACGGTAAAATCATCCGGGTGGAACTGCTGCACAAACTGCACGACGAGCTCAAGTACGACAGCCTGGACGCCCTGACCAAGGGCATCGCCAAGGACTGCGACGACGCACGCGCGTTTTTTGCCTCGCTGCACACCCAGACGCACCGGCAGACCACGCGCGACCGAATTTGACGCCGCTGCCGGGGTGAACGCCCCGGGCCGCGCGCCCTCTGACTGGCTCGGGGCGACCCGCCCCCTTCCCGTGCGCCCCGCCGCACCACCGAGCCTGCCCTTGCCTTCCCGAATTCGAAAGCCGAAACACCATGTCTGACCAACCCGCTGCCCCGAAAAAAGAGGCCAAGCCCGAAGCCAGCGGCGGCGCGTACCGCGCCACGCTGAACATGCCCGACACGCCGTTCCCGATGCGCGGCGATCTGCCCAAGCGCGAACCGGCCTGGGTGGCCGAATGGAACGAAGGTGGCCTGTACAAGCGCCTGCGCGACGCACGCCAGGGCGCGCCGCTGTTCGTGCTGCACGACGGCCCGCCGTACGCCAACGGCAAGCTGCACATCGGCCATGCGCTGAACAAGGTGCTCAAGGACATGATCGTCAAGTCGCGCCAACTGGCCGGCTTCGACGCGCAGTACATCCCCGGCTGGGACTGTCACGGTCTGCCGATCGAGAACGCGATCGAGAAGCTGCACGGCCGCAACCTGGGCCGCGACGACATGCAGGCCAAGAGCCGCGCCTACGCCACCGAACAGATCAACCAGCAGCGCGAAGACTTCAAACGCCTGGGCGTGCTGGGCGACTGGGAGCGCCCGTACCGCACGATGGACCCGGCCAACGAAGCCGGCCAGATCCGCGCCTTCAAGCGCGTGATCGAGCGCGGCTTCGTCTACCGCGGCCTCAAGCCGGTGTACTGGTGCTTCGACTGCGGCAGCTCGCTGGCCGAGTTCGAGATCGAATACGCCGACAAGAAGAGCGACACGCTGGACGTGGCGTTCGAGTCCAATGACGCAGCCGGCCTGGCCCAGGCTTTTGGCCTGAGCGCCCTGCCCGCCGGCAAACAGGCCTTTGCCGTCATCTGGACCACCACCGCCTGGACCATCCCCGCCAACCAGGCGCTCAACGCCCACCCCGAGCTGGAGTACGCCCTGGTGGACACGCCCAAGGGCGTGCTGCTGCTGGGCGCCAGCCTGGTCGAGAAATGCCTGGAGCGCTTCTGCCTGACCGGCAACGTGCTGGCCACGGCCAAGGGCGAGGCCCTGCGCGGCCAGGTGTTCCGCCATCCGCTATATGACGTGGGTAGCGACCTGCCGGACAGCGGCAACGAATACAGCTACAAGCGCCTCTCGCCGCTGTACCTGGCCGACTACGTCAGCGACGGCGACGGCACCGGCATCGTGCACTCGGCCCCCGCCTACGGTGTGGACGACTTCAACAGCTGCGTGGCCCACGGCCTGCGCTACGACCAGATCCTCAACCCGGTGCTGGGCAACGGCGTCTATGCGGAAGAACTGCCGCTGTTCGGCGGGCAGCACATCTGGAAGGCCTGCCCGGTCATCATCGAGACGCTGCGCGAGCATGGCCGCCTGATGGCCACCCAGGCCATCACCCACAGCTACCCGCATTGCTGGCGCCACAAGACGCCCGTGATCTACCGCGCCGCCGCGCAGTGGTTCGTGCGCATGGACGAGGGTGAAGGCGTCTTCACGAAAGACAAGGCGCCCAAGACCCTGCGCCAGCTCGCGCTGGACGCGATCGACCACACCAGCTTCTACCCCGAGAACGGCAAGGCCCGCCTGCGCGACATGATCGCCAACCGCCCCGACTGGTGCATCTCGCGCCAGCGTTCGTGGGGCGTGCCGGTGCCCTTCTTCCTCCACAAGGATTCGGGCGAGCTGCACCCGCGCACGATGGAGATCCTCGACCAGGCGGCCGACATCGTGGAAAAGGGCGGCATCGAAGCCTGGAGCCGCGTGACCGCCGAAGAGATCCTGGGCGCCGACGCTCCGCAGTACACCAAGAGCACCGACATCCTGGAAGTGTGGTTCGACTCCGGCTCGACCTTCTGGCACGTGCTGCGCGGTTCGCACGCGAAGGCGTATCCGAACGGCGCCAGCCACGCGCAAGGCCCCGAGGCCGACCTGTACCTTGAGGGCCACGACCAGCACCGCGGCTGGTTCCACAGCTCGCTGCTGCTGGGCTGCGCCATCTACGACCGTGCCCCGTACAAGGGTCTGCTGACCCACGGCTTCGCCACCGACGGCCAGGGCCGCAAGATGAGCAAGTCGCTGGGCAACACGGTCGAGCCGCAGTCGGTCACCAGCAAGCTCGGCGCCGAGATCGTGCGCCTGTGGGTGGGCGCGACCGATTATTCGGGCGACCTGAACATCGACGACAAGATCCTGGCCCGTGTGGTCGACGCCTACCGCCGCATCCGCAACACGCTGCGCTTCCTGATGGCCAACACGGTCGACTTCGACCCGGCAAAGGACGCCGTGCCGCTGGACCAGATGCTGGAGATCGACCGCTACGCGCTGGCCCGCGCCAGCGAGCTGCAGGCACAGATCCTGGCGCACTTCGACGTCTACGAGTTCCACCCGGTGGTGAGCAAGCTGCAGGTCTACTGCTCGGAAGACCTGGGCGCGTTCTACCTGGACGTGCTCAAGGACCGGCTCTACACCACGGCGCCCAAGAGCCTGGCGCGCCGTTCGGCCCAGACCGCGCTGCACCAGATCACCCACGCCATGCTGCGCTGGATGGCGCCCATCCTCAGCTTCACCGCCGAAGAGGCCTGGGCCGTGTTCGCCAAGGACTCGACCAAGGGCTCGATCTTCTTCGAGACCTTCTCGCCCCTGCCCTCGGCCAACGAGGCGCTGCTGGCCAAGTGGGCACGCATCCGCGAGATCCGCGACACCGCCAACAAGGCGATCGAAGACCTGCGCACCGCGGGACAGGTGGGCGCCTCGCTGCAGGCCACGCTGACGATCACCGCCGGCCCAGACGACGCGGCCCTGCTGCGCTCACTGGGCGCCGATCTGAAGTTCGTCACCATCACCTCGGCCGTGGCCGTGGTTGACGGCGCCGAACTGGCCGTCACGGTGACGCCCAGTGCTGCGACCAAGTGCGAGCGCTGCTGGCACTACGTCGACGACGTGGGCAGCCACGCCGGGCATCCGACCCTCTGCGGCCGTTGCGTGAGCAACCTGGCCGAAGCGGCCGGCACCGGCGCCGGTGAAACGAGGACGATCGCCTGATGGCCAAACGCAAAGCTTCCCTCTGGCCCTGGCTGGCGCTGGCCCTGGGCATCGTGCTGCTTGACCAGCTGACCAAGTGGCTGATCCTCGGCCAGTACCAGCTGGGCGACAGCACGCCCGTCACCAGCTTCTTCAACATCGTGCGGGTGCACAACACCGGCGCCGCCTTCAACTTCCTGGCCTCGGCCGGTGGCTGGCAGCGCTGGTTCTTCATCGGCCTGAGCACGGCCGTGGCCGGCTTCATCGTCTGGATGCTGCACTCGCATGCCAACCAAAAGCTGTTTTCCTTCGCGCTCGCCAGCATCCTGGCCGGCGCGATCGGCAACAACCTGATCGACCGCGTGGTGCACGGTTACGTGGTCGACTTCTTCGACTTCCACTGGCCGTTCCTCGCCGGGATCTTCCCCGGCGGCCACTTCCCGGCCTTCAACATCGCCGACGCGGGCATCACCATCGGTGCCATCGCGCTGATCCTCGACGAGATCCTGCGGGTCCGCAAGAGTCGCTAGAAGGAGCGCCCCCACGCTCCGCCGCTGCGCGGGTCGCTGCCCCAGGAGCGGGAATCGCCCGGTCATTGCCGGGTGTGGGGCCGATCCGGCTTGGGGCGGCCCGGCGCCGGATCGGTCGCCCCCACGCTCCCCCGCTCTGCGGCCCGGCGTATAGTCTGCGCAGTCATGAAACAGCTGCTCAATCTGCTGGCGGCCATCGCGCTGCTGGTCTGGGGAACCCATCTGGTCCGCACCGGTGTGCTGCGGGTGATGGGCAGCAAGCTGCGGCAGGTGCTGGCGGCCAGCCTGTCCAACCGCTTCAAGGCCGCGCTCTCGGGCCTGGGCGTGACAGCCCTGGTGCAGTCCAGCACCGCCACCGCCCTCATCACCGCCTCCTTCGTCGGCCGCGGGTTGATCACCCTGCCGGCCGCACTGGCCGTCATGCTGGGCGCCGACATCGGCACGGCCGTCATGGCCGTCGTGTTCTCGTTCGACTTGTCCTGGCTTTCGCCGCTCTTCATCTTTGTCGGAGTGACGCTGTTCATCCTTCGCCAGGGGTCGCAGATCGGTGACGTGGGCCGCGTGCTCATCGGCCTCGGACTCATGCTGTTGGCGCTGCAGCTGGTGGGTCAGGCCACCCACGTGCTCACCGGCAACCCGGCGGTACAGCTGATGCTGGAATCGCTCACCAGCGACCGGGTGCTCGAGATCCTGGTCGGTGCCACGCTCGCGGTGCTGTCGTATTCGAGTCTGGCCGTGGTGCTGCTGACCGCGACGCTGGCGATCAACGTGGTCGGCATCGATGTGGCGCTGGGTCTGGTGCTGGGCGCCAACCTGGGCAGCGGCCTGCTGGCAGTGCTGACCACCGCCAAGTCCAACCTCGCCACCCGTCAGGTGCCGCTGGGCAACCTGCTGTTCAAGCTGATGGGCGTGGCCATCGCTCCGGCACTCATTCCGTTGTGGCTCAAATGGGTCTCGCCAATGGTCCCCGACCCTGCAACCCAGACCGTGCTGTTCCATCTCTGCTTCAACGCGCTGGTGGGCACCTGCTTCATCGGATTGACCGGCCCGGTGGCAGGATGGGTCGACCGCCTGATGCCGCTGCAGCGCTCGGGCAGCGCGCTGGACCGCCCCAACCACCTCGACCCTTCCGCGCTCGCCACGCCGTCGCTGGCGATTTCCTGCGCGGCGCGCGAGGCGCTGCACCAGGCCGACGTGGTGGAAACGATGCTGCGCGGCGTGATGACGGTGATCAAGACCAACGACCTGCAGCTGGCGCAGGACCTGCGCAAGATGGACGACACGGTCGACGGACTGTACTCAGCCATCAAGTACTACCTGACCAAGATTTCGCGCGAACAGCTCACCGACAAGGAAAGCCGCCGCTGGACCGACATCATCAGCTTCACGATCAACATGGAGCAGATCGGTGACACGGTCGAGCGGGTGCTGCTGGACATCGAGGACAAGAAGATCCGCAAGGGCCGCGAGTTCTCCGAAGCCGGTATGACCGAGATCAGCGCCATGCACGCGCGGCTGCTGGACAACCTGCGCCTGGGCATGAGCGTTTTCCTCGACGGCAATGTGCGCGACGCGCAGCGCCTGCTGCAAGAGAAGGTGCGCTTTCGCGAGATGGAGCGCGAGTACGCCAGCAGCCACTTGGAACGTCTGGCCGACCGCAGCACGCCCAGCATGGAGAGCAGCTCGCTGCACATCGACCTGATCAGCGATCTGAAGCGCATCAACTCGCACATCTGCTCGATCGCCTACCCGATCCTCGACTCGGCCGGCGCCCTCGCACCCAGCCGCCTGCGTGACAGCCGTCTGCAGGGCCTGGAGACTCCGCCTCGCCACTGAACACAAGGCGCTGTGCTAACCTGATTTTTCGATTTTCCCCACTGGAGACACACCATGCCCGGACTGCTGCCCCACATCGATCCCGACGGACTGCTGGAATTCTCGGTCGTCTACACCGACCGCGCCCTCAACCACATGTCCAAGCGCTTCCAGGGCGTGATGACCGAGATCTCGACCATGCTCAAGCAGGTCTACGGTGCGAACTCGGCGGTGCTGGTGCCCGGCAGCGGCACCTTTGGCATGGAGTCGGTGGCGCGCCAGTTCGCGCACGGCAAGCATGTCATGGTGATCCGCAACGGCTGGTTCAGCTACCGCTGGACCCAGATCTTCGACATGGGTTCGATCCCGGCCAGCCACACGGTGCTCAAGGCGCGGCAAGTGACACCCGGCGCGCAGTCGCCCTGGACGCCCGCGCCGATCGATGAAGTGAAGGCCGCGATCGCGAAAGAGAAGCCGGCGCTGGTGTTCGCGCCGCACGTCGAAACCGCGGCCGGCATGATCCTGCCCGACGACTACCTCCAGGCCGTGGCCGAGGCGGTGCACGCCGTGGGCGGCCTGTTCGTGCTGGACTGCATCGCTTCCGGTGCGATGTGGGTCGACATGAAGGCCACGGGCGTCGACATCCTGATCTCGGCCCCGCAAAAGGGCTGGAGCAGCTCGCCCTGCTGCGCCATGGTCATGCTCAGCGAGCGTGCCCGGCAAGCCATCGACGCCACGCAGAGCACCACCTTCGCGATGGATCTCAAGAAGTGGCTGCAGATCATGGAGACCTACGAAGGCGGTGGCCACGCGTACCACACCACCCTGCCGACCGACGCGCTGCAACGCCTGTGCGACACCATGAAGGAAACCAAGGCCTACGGCTTCGCCAAGGTGCGCGACGAACAGATCGCGCTCGGCCGCGAAGTGCGCGAGCTGCTGGAGTCGAACGGCTTCGCCAGCGTGGCGGCGGCCGGCTTCCAGGCACCCGGCGTGGTGGTCAGCTACACGACCGACCCCGACATCCAGAACAGCAAGAAATTCCTCGCCGCCGGCCTGCAGACCGCCGCAGGTGTGCCGCTGCAATGCGACGAAGGTGCGGACTTCAAGACCTTCCGCATCGGCCTGTTCGGGCTGGACAAGTGGCACGACGTGAACCACACAGTGGACCACCTGCGCACTGCGCTCGCCACGGTGGCGCCCGCTGCCGTGCCAGCCTGACACGGCAGACACATCGAGTGTGCGCATGCAACATGCGTTCACACGACTTCACGCAGTCGACAAGCGGCCGATACGCCTCAGCCATGTGAGAACTCCACGATGAGGGTGTGCGCAATCCCTGCGCATCACCCTTATCTTTCTGGAGATCCCATGACCCGAATCGTTACCCTCAGCACCACCCTGGGCCTAGCCCTGCTGGCCACCGCTGCACAGGCGCAGAACATGTACGGCGAGGTGGGCTACACCGGTCTGGACTACAAGGCCTCGGGCCTCAAGGCCAGTCCCGGCATGGTCCGCGGCCTGATCGGCTACGAGATCACGCCGCAGCTTGCGGTGGAAGGCGTGCTCGGTCTGAACGCGAAGTCGGACACCGTCGCGGGCAGCACGCTCAAGCTGGACAACACCATCGGCGTGTTCGGCAAGGCACAGCTGCCCCTGGGTGACGCCTTCAAGCTCTACGGCCGCGTCGGCGTGGCGCGCACCAGCCTCAAGTTCGGCGGTGTCTCCGACACCAGCACCGGCCTGGCCTATGGCGCGGGTGCGACCTACGACCTGAGCAAGACGACCTACCTCAACCTCGACTACACCCGCTACCAGGACAAGGACAGCAAGACACTCGGCGGCATCACCGCCGGCGTCGGCTTCCGCTTCTGACGCTCAGGGCAGCAGCACGGTGCAGCCCGTGGTGGCACGGGCTTCGAGGCTCTCGTGGGCCTTGCGCACATCGGTCAGCGCAAAGCGCTGGTCGATGCGGATCTTCACCGCGCCGCTGCCCACCACGGCGAACAGGTCGTCGGCCATGGCCTGCGTGCGTTCGCGGTTGCTGATGTGGGTGAACAGGGTCTGGCGCGTGACGTAGATCGAACCCTTGGGACCCAGGATGCCGGGCGCGAACGGCGCCACCGGGCCGCTGGCGTTGCCGAAGCTCACCATCAGGCCAAAGGGCCGCAGGCAGTCGAGCGACTTTTCGAAAGTGTCCTTGCCGACCGAGTCGTAGACCACCTTCACGCCCTGGCCGCCGGTGATCTCTTTCACGCGGGCGACGAAGTCTTCGGTGCGGTAGTTGACGCTGAACTCGGCGCCGTGCTCGCGCGCCAGCGCGCACTTGTCGTCGCTGCCCGCCGTGCCGATCAGGCGCAGGCCCAGCGCCTTGGCCCACTGGCAGGCGATCAGCCCCACACCGCCCGCGGCGGCGTGGAACAGCACAAAGTCGCCCGGCTCCAGCCCCTCGACCGGTTTGCAACGCTTGAGCAGGTACTGCGCGGTCAGGCCCTTGAGCATCATGGCCGCGCCGGTCTCGAACGAGATGCCATCGGGCAGCTGGCACACGTTCATCGCCGGCATCACCCGCACATCGCAGTAGCTGCCTGGCTTGCCGGCCGCATAGGCCGCGCGGTCACCGGCTTTGAGGTGGGTGACACCTTCGCCCACTGCCTCAATCACGCCCGCACCTTCCATGCCCAGCGCCAGCGGCATCGGGTTGGGATACAGGCCGGTGCGCTGGTACACGTCGATGAAGTTCAGGCCAATGGCGTGGTGGCGGATGCGGATTTCGCCGGGGCCGGGATCGCCCACCTCCACGGTGTCGACCACGAGCTGTTCGGGGCCGCCATGGGCGTGGATGCGCACGGCGCGGCTGGTCTGGGTCATGTCTTGTCTCCTCAGGTTGGCAACAGCGCACATGCTGCCACGATTCCATCGTGTCGCCAGCAGCACAGGCGACCAGCCCCTCGCCGGCGCGGGGCATGGCCGCGTGGGTACAGTCGCCCGATGACTGCCTCTGCCCGCCTGACACCTGCCACCGCCGCCTTGCTGCTGGTCCCGCCGCTGCTGTGGGCCGGCAACGCCATCGTCGGCCGGCTGATGCAGGGCAGCATCCCGCCGATCACCTTCAACTTTCTGCGCTGGGTGCTGGCGTTTGCCCTCCTGCTGCCGCTGGGTGCCTGGGCCATCGGCCGGCGCAGCCCCGTCTGGGCCCACTGGCGGCGATTTGCCCTGCTGGGCCTGCTGAGCGTGGCGCTGTACAACGCGCTGCAGTACATGGCGCTCAAGACCTCGACACCGATCAATGTGACCCTGGTCGCCGCCAGCATGCCGGTTTGGATGCTGCTGCTGGGACGTGTGTTCTACGGGGTGGCGGTGACGCGCCGTGCGGCACTGGGTGCGCTGTTCTCGCTGTCCGGCGTGGTGGTGGTGCTGACCCGCGGCGACTGGCACCAGTTGCGCGCGCTGCAGCTGGTGCCGGGCGACGCTTGGATGGTCGCCGCATCCATCACCTGGGCCGGCTACAGCTGGATGCTGGCGCGGCCCGCGCCCGGCAGCGAACCGGCCGAGGTGCGGCGCGACTGGGCGGCGTTCCTCCTGACCCAGGTCACGTTTGGTCTGATGTGGTCCAGCGTGATGACGGCAGGCGAATGGGCATTGCTGCCGACGCTGCCCGAAGGCGAGCATCACCTGCGCTGGGGCTGGCCGCTGGCGCTGTCACTGCTCTATGTGGCGGTCGGTCCGTCGCTGCTGGCCTACCGCGCCTGGGGCGCCGGCGTTGCTAGGGTCGGCCCGACCGTGGCCGGCTTCTTCAGCAACCTCACACCGCTGTTCGCCGCGCTGATGTCGGCCACCCTGCTGGGCGAGCCGCCACACCTGTACCACCTCGCCGGCTTCGTGCTGATCGTGGGCGGGATCCTCGTCAGCTCGCGGCGCTAGGCCTCAGTACGTGCCGGGGTAGGCGCCGCCATCGGGCAGGATGTTCTGCCCGTTGATGTACGCCGCCTGCCGGCTGCAGAGGAAGGCGCAGATGGCACCGAACTCGTCGGGCGAGCCGAAACGCCGGGCTGGAATCTGTGTCACCTGCGCGGCCCGTACCTCATCCACGCTCTTGCCGGTCTTGGCTGCGGCGCCGGCCAGCGTGCCCTGCAGGCGGTCGGTGTCGAACTTGCCAGGCAGCAGGTTGTTGATGGTCACGCCCTGCGCCGCGATGCCGCTGCGCGCCACGCCCGCCACAAAACCCGTCAGGCCGCTGCGCGCACCGTTGGACAGGCCCAGGATGTCGATCGGCGCCTTCACTGCACTGCTGGTGATGTTGACGATGCGGCCGAAACCGCGCGCCGCCATGCCGTCGACCGTGGCCTTGATCAGCTCGATCGGTGTCAGCATGTTGGCGTCCACGGCCCGGATCCATGCATCCCGGTCCCAGCTGCGGAAGTCACCCGTCGGCGGACCACCCGCATTGGTGACCACAATGTCGAAGTCCGTACCCGGGCCGCCTGGCACCGAGAAGGCTGCGGCCCTGCCTTCGGCAGTGGTGATGTCGGCAGCCACGGCAATGATCTGCACGCCCGGGAACGCTTCGCGCAGCCGCGTTGCAGACGCCTGCAGAGCCTCTGCACCGCGCGCGACCATCACGACATTCACCCCCTCGGCGGCCAGCGCCTGCGCACACCCGAGGCCAAGGCCTTTGCTCGCGCCACACACCAGCGCCCGTTTGCCTGCGATGCCCAGATCCATGTTTTCTGCTCCGGTTACTTGAGGACGTCTACGCTTGCCTGGTCTCGGTCACCGGACGACCGAAGCGCGTGACGATGAACACGCCGGACACCACCAGCACCGTGCCGGCGACGATCCAGCCGGTGAAGGGTTCGTCCAGGATCAGCACGCCCATGGCGATGGTCGACATCGGACCGATCATGCCGGTCTGCGCCGCCAGTCCGGCGCCGATGCGTTCGATCGCCATCATCACCATGATCACCGGCGCGAAGGTGCAGGCAGTCGCGTTGAGCACCGACAGCCAGATCACTTCGGGCGCGACCTGTGCCGCGCTCATCGGCCGCAGCAGCGCGAACTGCGCCAGGCACAGCAGGCAGGCCACGCTGGTCGCCAGCCCGACCAGGCGCATCGCACCCAGCCGCTTGACCATCTCGCCGCTGTAGACCAGATAGATCGCGTAGCTGATGGCGCTGCCGAACACCAGCACCGCGCCCAGCACGGCGCCCTGACCGGCGAAGTTGGCCTCGTGGCCGAACACCAGTAGCACGCCCGCATAGCTCACCGCCATGGCGCCCGCCTGCAGGCCGCTGATGCGCCGGCCGTACAGCAGCCAGCCGAGAACGAGCACCAGGGTCGGGTTGAGGTACAGGATCAGCCGCTCCAGGCTGGCGCTGATGTAGCTCAGCCCCCAGAAATCGAGAAAGCTCGCGAGGTAGTAGCCGGTCACCCCGAGGCCTAGGATGCCCAGCCAGTCCTTGCGGGTGAGCGGCGTCCGCGCACCGCCGCCCTGCCGGTAGGTGGCCCACCAGGCCAGCGCCAGGAACATCGGCAGCGCGAACAGCATGCGGTACATGATCAGCGTCACGGCGTCGACGCCGTGGCGGTAGGCCAGCTTGACGATGATGGCCTTGCCGCTGAACGCGATCGATCCGGCGCTCGCCAGGATCAGGCCGGAAACCAGGTGGGGAGGTCGGGAGGCGGAAACCGTCATCGGTTCGATTATCGGCAGCGCCCGGCGCACGGGCTGTCGCACTTGGCGATGGGCGCCTTCGCCGTCAGTCTTTGGGCGAAGCCAGGCGGGCCGCATCGACGATGCGGTAGACACGGCCGATCTTGTCCATGGATTCGATCAGGCCCTCGCGGGCAAATGCGTTCAGGGTGCGGCTGACGGTTTCCAGCTTGAGATCGAGCATCGCGCCCATGTCCTCGCGCGAGAACAGCGTGGAGATGTCCGGATCGTGCGGAGACCGCATCTTCAGGATCAGACCGGCCAGGCGCTGGCGCGCATTGCCGAAGTTGAGGTCGGCCAGCCAGTCGTCGGCCTCCTTGAGGCTGCTGTGCCAGCGTTCCAGCAGGCGCTGATGCAGGCGCGGCGTTTCCCGGTCCAGACGCTGGATCACCTGCAGCGGCAGGCGGCAGACCTTGACGCTGGTCAGCGCGATCGCATCCGACTCGTACACCGGCCCCAGCAGCGCCTCCAGGCCGATCACGTCACCGCTGCGCAGCACACGCACGATGCGCTGTCGGCCATCCAGCGTGTTGCGCACCAGCTTGACCATGCCCGAGCGCACGGCAAACAGCGAAGTCGCCGTGTCGCCCGCACGCGCCAGCGGCTGTCCGGGCGCGTACTCCAGATCGTCGATCGGCGTGTGAATCAGGTCGAAGTCTTCGTCGTGCAGGTCGGCAAACAGCATCTCCTCGCGGATGCCGCAGGCACGGCAATCCGCGGTGCCGCGCCAGGCCGATTCGGTCTTGATGGGAATCACGCGTTCGACCTCATCCGTTGACCGGCGGCGTGCTGGCCAGCACCTCTTCCAGCGTGGTCAGGCCTTCGGCGATCCGGGCTGCACCGGCCAGGCGCAGTGGGCGCATGCCATCGGTCACACCCTGACGCCGCAGGGTTTCCATCCGCGGTTCGTGGTTGACCTTGTCCTTGAAGGCTTCGCTGATCGTGAGCAGCTCGTACAGGCCGGTGCGACCGCGGTAGCCGGTCATGCGGCACTCGACGCAGCCGACCGGCTGGTAGGGCCGGTAGGAGCCGCTGATCTGCCAGGGTTTGACCACCTCGGCCAGCGCCACCAGCGAGGTCGCTGTCGTGGCGTCGTCCTCGCGCACCTTGCAGGAAGGGCACAGCGTGCGCACCAGCCGCTGCGCCAGCACCCCCAGCACCGTCGCATTGATCAGATAGGGCGGCACACCCAGCTCCATCAGCCGCATGATCGCGCTGGGCGCGTCATTGGTGTGCAGCGTCGAGAGCACCAGGTGACCAGTCAGCGCCGCCTGCACCGCCATCTCTGCGGTCGGCAGATCGCGGATTTCACCCACCATGATGATGTCCGGGTCCTGCCGCATCAGGGCCCGTAGGCCCTGGGCGAAGTCCAGGTCGAGGTGTGGCTGCACCTGGGTCTGGTTGAAGGCCGGCTCGATCATTTCGATCGGGTCCTCGACCGTGCTGACGTTGACCTCTTCGGTCGCCAGCCGCTTGAGCGTGGCGTACAGCGTCGTGGTCTTGCCCGAGCCTGTCGGACCGGTCACCAGGATGATGCCGTGCGGGCGCTTGGTGAGTCCCTCCCAGCGTGGAGCGTCGACGGACGAGAAGCCCAGCGCGGCCAGGTCCTTGACGGTCGCGTCCGGGTCGAAGATCCGCATCACCAGCTTTTCACCGAAAGCCGTCGGCAGCGTCGACAGACGCATTTCGACTTCGTCGCCCTTGCTCTGTCCGACACCGGGGCGCAGCGTCTTGATGCGACCGTCCTGCGGGCGGCGGCGTTCGACCACGTCCATGCGGCCCAGCAACTTGATGCGCGCGATCATCGCGTTCATCACGGTCATCGGCATCTGGTAGACCGGATGCAGCACACCGTCGATGCGGAAGCGGATCACACCCTGCTCGCGGCGTGGCTCCAGGTGGATGTCGCTGGCGCGCTGGTCGAAGGCGTACTGCCAGAGCCAGTCGACCACCTGCACCACGTGCTGGTCGTTGGCGTCCAGCTTGTTGGCCTTGCCCAGTTCGACCAGTTGTTCGAAGGTACCGAAGGGGTTGGCCTGGTTCCCCATCTTGCTGGCCGCGCGGACCGAACGGGCCAGAGCGAAGAACTCGCCGGTGTAGCGCGCCACGTCCTGCGGCGGCGCCACCACCACGCGCACGCTCTTGCGTGTCTGGCGCTCGACTTCCGGAATCCAGTCGCGAACAAACGGCTCGGGCGTCGCCACCACCACCTCGGCCGGACCCACCTGCACCGGCAGCACCTTGTGGCGCTCGGCATAGGCCGCACTCATCACCTCGCCGACCTTGCCCACGTCGACCTTGAGCGGGTCGATGCGGAAATACTCCAGTCCGCTGCGCACGGCCAACCACTGGGTCAGCATCTCGACATCCATCACCTGCCCGTCAGACTGCCGTGTCATGCCCACGATCGCCAGCCGCTGCAGCGGGTGCTGGGCGCTGTGCGCCGACGCGCAGCGGGCCACCGTGCGCGCCGCCTCGTCGGACGAGATCACACCGTCTTCGCGCAGCCAGCTGACCAGATTGCGCCAGTCCAGCGGGCCGGACGCATCCTTCTTGGACGGTGCGGACTTGGTCGAGGTTTTCATGCGTGTTTCATTCCACCGGTTTGAAGATGCGCAGCCACTTGACGGCCGGCAGGTCCCAGCGCGAGCGGATTTCTTCGGCCCGCGCCAGCAGCTGCATGCGCGTCGGGCGCGAGGCCGTCCGCTGCGCCAGCACAATCGTATTGCCTTCGCGCGTCGGTTTGAAGGCCCACACCGCGTCGCGACCGAACGCCGCGCAGATGCTTTCCAGCGAACGCTCGTAGCTGGCGTCGCGGCCAAACAGGTTGACCGTCATGGCCCCCTCGTCGCTCAGCAGTGCCCGGCAATCGGCATAAAAATCCGGGCTGTCGAGCACCGGCGCCGCCGCCTCGTGGTCGTACAGGTCGACCTGCAGGGCGTCGACCACGCCTTGGTGCACCGCCTGGCGGATCTCGGTGCCGGCGTCGGCCAGCAGCACCCGCAGACGCGGTCCGTCGGGCGGCAGCTTGAACCAGCCCCGGCAGGCGGCGACCACCTGCGGATTGATCTCGACCGCCGTCGTGTCCATTCGTAACTTTTTGTAATGGAACTTGGTCAGGGCGGCCGAGCCCAGCCCCAGCTGCATGGCGCGGCGTTTGCCGACCGAGTCGGGTTCCACGAACAGCAGCCAGGCCATCATGCGCTGCACATAGTCCAGCTCGATGGCGAACGGGTCGTCAATGATCATCGAGCCCTGGATCCATTCCGTGCCCAGGTGCAGGAACCGCACCTCGCCGTCTTCCGACAGCGTCACTTCGGGCAGTTCCACCTTGGGGCTGCGTGACGGAGTCCTCATGCGAAGCCCCCTGTCACAACGGAAAGCAACACGCACATCACAAAAGGCACGCCAAGCCTGTTCGAGAGGCGTGCATGTCGCGGGGGATTCGTTTTGGCGAACAAAGATCGCATCGGGACAAGGTGTTCCAGGAGAAAGGATTCATTATGAACATGGAAGTGGTCTGGAATTTCCTCAGCACGCAGGGCACGGACTTCGGTCTGAAGATCCTGGGTGCGATTGCCGCCTGGGTGATCGGGCGCTGGCTGATTTCGCTGGCGGTGCGGCTGATCGGCTCGGGGCTCGAAAAGGGCAAGAAGATTGACGCCACACTGACGCAGTACCTCAAGTCCATCATCTCGGTGCTGCTGACGCTGATCCTGGTGCTGGCGATCCTCGACATCTTCGGCATCAAGACCACCTCGTTCGCCGCCCTTCTGGCCGGCGCGGGCTTGGCCATCGGTGCCGCCTGGAGCGGCATGCTGGGCAACTTCGCGGCTGGGCTGTTCCTGCAGGTGCTGCGGCCCTACAAGGTCGGTGACTTCATCAACGCCGGCGGCACGCTGGGCACGGTCAAGGAACTGGGTCTGTTCGCCACCACCATCCTCACGCCCGACAACGTGATGACCGTGGTCGGCAACAACAAGGTGTTCTCGGACAACGTGCAGAACTTCAGCGCCGAACCGTTCCGCCGCGTCGACTGCGTGGCCAAGGTGGCCAACAGCGTGGACGTGATGGACGCCATCGCCCGCCTGCGCCCGGCCATCGCCGCGATCCCGAACGTCAAGGACTCGCCGGCGCCGGACATCGAAATCCTGCAGTTCACGCCCGAAGGCCCGCTGCTGTGCGTGCGCCCGTACACCCACAACGACAGCTACTGGCAGGTCTACTTCGACACCCACAAGGCGATCGTCACGACGTTTGGCGCGGCCGGCTACCCGGTGCCGGAAACCCCCGTCGCGCACCGCACGGTGTGAGCGCTCAGGCCAGCAGACCGCTGGTCGCAAATACCTCCCGCCAGACCTGGAACTTCCTCTCGAAGCTCCAGCTGGCGTTGGCGGGGCTGGTGGAGGGCAGCCTGTGCACCGGCAGGCCGAGCGCCTGTGTGTGCTTGGCGTGGCGGAAGCTCTCGCCGCCGTTGTGTGCGATGGCCTGAAGCACCGGGCACTCGCGCAGGACCCGGGCGAAATCGTTGAGTTCGGCGTGGCGGATGGCGGTGTCGAGGCTGCCTTCCCGCTCGCAGGCGCCGTACACATCCCAGATGCCGAGGCCGCGCGTGCGCACCGCGTCGAGCCGGTCTTCGTAGGCCAGGCCGACCAGATCGACGCTCCAGAGCACCGAAAGAATCTTCCAGAACTGGTTCTGTGGGTGGCCGTAATACTGTTGCGCGCGCAACGAAGCCACGCCCGGAAAACTGCCGAGCACCAGCAGACGCGTGCCAGGGCCGATCACCGGCGGCAGGCCCACCAGGCGGGTCATCGGGCGACAGGCTCCAGCGCGGCCAGGCGCGGCAACACGCGCACGGCGTTGGCGGTGGTCGCCGACGCCAGCGCGTCGGGTGTCATGTTGCGCAGTCCTGCGACCACTTCGCCGATGCGCGGCAGTTCGGCCGGCGTGTTCAGTCCCTGCGGCTTGCCGCCTTCGCGTTCGGCGGCGGTTGCGTAGAGCCACTGCGGCGGAATGTCGGGCGCGTCGGTCTCCAGCACGAGCGCCGACAGCGGCAGCTCGGCCGCCAGCGCGCGCAAGCGCTTCGCCGGCTCGAAGGTCGACGCGCCACCGAAGCCCAGCGCGAAACCCTGGCCGATGAAGGCGTGCGCCTGCTCGGCGCTGCCGTTGAAAGCGTGCGCGATGCCGCCGCCCGTGGGCAGCTCGCGCAGGTGCTTGAGCACGGCATCGGCACTTCGCCGCACATGCACGATCACTGGCAGGCCGTGTTGGCGCGCGAGGCGCAACTGCGCGCGGTAGAAAAACGCCTGCCGCTCGCGCATGGCCGGCTCGCACAGCGCCGGCACGAAGAAGTCCAGCCCGATCTCGCCCACTGCAACCAGGCGCGGATCGCCCCGGTGCGCGGTCAGCGCCGCGTCCAGCGCATCCAGATCCTCATCGACCGCCTGCGGCACGTACAGCGGATGAATGCCCAGCGCGTAGGCGTCGCCCATCCGGTGTGCCAGCAGACGCACCGTGTCGAGGTTCTTGCGCATCACCGCCGGGATCACGCACAGCCCCACGCCGCGCTGTGCCGCGAGTGCGCGCGCCTGCCGGGCCAGACCATGGTCGGGGCCGAACTCCGGGGCGTCGAGATGGCAATGGGTGTCGATCCACATCGGGGGTATAACTCCTCCGAAGATTGTGCCCCTGCCACCTCGGCAGGTTTTCACCACGGAGGAATTCCCATGTCGCCACGCCTGAACCGTTTCCTGTCGCTCACGCTCCTGACCGTCACCGGCGCACTGGGCGCCTGTGCGGCGGGCACTCCCCCGGCACCCGCCGCGGCTCCGGAGCCGCTGTGGGGCAGCGAGTGGCGGCTGCAGGACATCGGCGGCCAGGCCGCACTGCCCCAAAAGGCCGCCACACTGACGTTTCCCAAAAGCGGCCAGGTCGCTGGAGAAGGCAGTTGCAACCGCTTCTTCGGCACCGTCGAGATCGAGCGCGACCGCCTGAAGTTCGGCCCGCTGGCCTCGACCAAGATGGCCTGCATGGGCGGCGCGAGCGAACAGGAGTCGCGTTACCTGGGCGCGCTGCAGAAGGCGCAGCGCTACGAGGTGAAGGGCGACACGCTGCTGATCCACGCGCAGGGCATGGACCAGCCGCTGCGCTTCGTCAGGACAGCACCCCGGCCGTGAGGCGCAGCACGCGGCTGCAACGCGCGGCCAGCGTCTCGTCGTGCGTCACGACGACAAAGGCTGTGCCCTGGTCGCGGGCCAGCTGCATCATCAGGTCGAACACACCGTCGGCCGTGCCGCGGTCCAGGTTGCCGGTCGGTTCGTCGGCCAGCACGCAGGCCGGCTTCGCCACCAGGGCCCGCGCGATGGCCACACGCTGACGTTCGCCGCCCGAGAGTTCGGCCGGCCGGTGCAGCAACCGCTCCGACAGCCCCACTTTCGCCAGCACCTGCGCCGCCTGCTCGCCCGCAGCTGCGCGATCCATGCGCCGGATCCACAGCGGCATCGCCACGTTGTCACGCGCGCTGAATTCGGGCAAAAGGTGGTGAAACTGGTAGACGAAGCCCAGATACTGGTTGCGCAGGTCGCCTTGCTGCGCCGCACTCAGCCCGGCCAGCGCCTGGCCCATCAGCGTCACGCTGCCGGCGGTCGGCGCGTCCAGCCCGCCCAGCAGGTGCAGCAAGGTGCTCTTGCCCGAACCCGAAGCGCCGACGATGGCCACCGTCTCCCCCGCACGCACCGTGAGGTCCACGCCGTGAAGCACGATCACATCCAGCCGGCCTTCGGAGAAGCGCTTGGTCAGGCCGGTGGCCTGCAGAACAACGTCATTCATATCGGAGCGCTTCGGCGGGATTCACACGACTGGCACGCCAGCTCGGGTAGATGGTGGCCACGAACGACAGCACCAGCGAGATCACTGCCACCGGCAGGATGTCGGCGCGCTGCGGGTCGCTGGGCATCTGGCTGATCAGGTAGACGTCCTTGGGCAGGAAGCTGGCGCCCAGCGCATGTTCGATCGCCGGCACGATGGTGTCGATGTTGAACGCGATGCCCAGACCGAGCAGCAGACCGACCCCGGTGCCGATCACGCCGACCATCGCGCCCTGGACCATGAAGATGCCCATGATGCTTTTCGGGCTCGCGCCTAGGGTGCGCAGGATGGCGATGTCGGCGCGCTTGTCGGTCACAGTCATCACCAGCGTCGACACCAGATTGAAGGCAGCGACCGCGACGATCAGCGTCAGGATGATGAACATCATGCGTTTCTCCAGCTGGACCGCCGCGAACCAGCTGCGGTTCTGGCGCGTCCAGTCCTTGATCAGCAGGCCGTCGGGCAGCGTCGGCGCCAGCTCCAGCGCCACTTCGCGCGCCCGGTGCAGGTCCTTGATCTTGATGCGCACCCCCGTCGGGCCTTCGACGCGGAAGATGCGCGCGGCGTCGTCCTGGTGCAGCAGCACCAGCGCCGAGTCGTATTCGTAGTGGCCGGAATCGAAGGTGCCGACCACCGTCGTCTGGCGCACGCGCGGCACCACACCGGCAGGTGTCACCTGGCCGCTGGGTGCGATCAGGGTCACGGTGTCGCCGTTGCCGACACCCAGGTTGCGGGCCAGTTCACCGCCCAGGATCACGTTGAAAGAACCGGGCACCAGCCGCGGCAGCGAGGTCTGCGACAGCTCTTTGGCCAGTTCGGTCACCTGCGGCTCCTGCGCCGGGTCGATGCCGCGTACCAGCGCGCCCTTCATGTCTTCGCCGCGTGCCATCAGCGCCTGTGCGCCGACGAAGGGCGCGACGCCGATCACTTCCGGGTGTTTGCGGACCGTCGCCATCACCGATGCGAGATCGGGAATCGCCTCGCCGCCAGGCGCATACAGCTCGATGTGCGACAGCACGCCGAGCATGCGGTCGCGCACTTCTTTCTGAAAGCCGTTCATCACCGACAGCACCACGATCAGTGCTGCCACGCCCAGCGCGATGCCCAGCATGGACACGCCCGAAATGAAGGAAATGAAGCCGTTGCGCCGGGTGGCGCGACCAGCGCGGGTGTAGCGCCAGCCAAGAATGAGTTCGTAAGGGGTTTGCATCGATGGAATCCAGCGGCGATTGTGGCATCCCCGACAATCCCTTCCGTAACGCGCTGTACTCCCCGCCCCCGTGCCCCAACACCTCCTGATCCCCTTTGCCGCCGCCAGCGCTCCCGAGTGCCAGGCGCTGCTGCCGTCGCTCGCCCTGCCCCATCTGAAAGCCTTGCTGCCGCTGCTGGGCGAACAGCTGGCCGACCGCTGCGACGACCACAGCCTGAGCCCGCCGCACGAACGCGCACTGGCCCGCGCGCTCGGTTTGCCGGCGTCTGACGGGCTGACGCCCTGGGCGGCGGCGCAGAGCGACACCCCCACGCAGCCCCAGGCCTGGTTCAGCCTGTGCCATTACCAGGTCGGCATGGAACAGGTCTCGCTGTTGCCAGGGGCGCAACTGGGCCTGGACGCGGCGGATTCGCGCGCCCTGTTCGATGCCTTTGCGCCCCTGTGCCTGGAGGACGGCATCACCCTGCGCTGGGACAGCCCGACCGAGTGGCATGCCAGCGGTGAGCCATTGCGGGGCATCGCCAGCGGCAGCCTGGACCGGGTGAGCGGCCGCATGGTCGACATCTGGCTGGCCGAAAGCCCTGCCAACCCGGCCGGTGCGCGCCTGCTCAAGCGGCTGCAAAGCGAAGCGCAGATGCTCTTCTATACCCACCCGGTGCACGATGCGCGCACCGCGCGCGGCCTGCTGCCGGTCAACGGCTTCTGGGTGCATGGCGCGGGCGCGCTCGATGCGGTGCCGGCGCTGGCCGAAGCGCCCACCATGCCCGATGCCCTGCGCCAGGCCGCGTTGCGCAACGACTGGGCTGTCTGGAAAACCGCCTGGGAGGCACTCGACACGGGCCAGATCGCCGCCCTGCTCGACGCCGCCCGCCGCGGCGAGCCGGTCACGCTCACGCTCTGCGGCGAACGCCATGCCCGCACCTGGACCACCGTCCCGACCGGCGCCTTCGCGCGCCTGGGCCGCTCGATCAAGAACCTGTTTGGCACCGTCCCGGTCGCCGAGACCCTGAAAGACCTATGAAGATCATCACCCGCGAAGTGCCGCCGCGCGCCGCCTGGGCGCTGGAGCAGGCCGGCCTGCACCCGCTGCTGGCCCGCCTGTTCGCCGCCCGCGGCATCACCGCCCGGGAACAGCTCGATGACGCACTGGCCCTGCTGATCCCGCCGGCGCAGATGCTGAACGCGACCACCGCCGCGAAGCAGCTGGCAGACGCGATGGCCGCCGGCCAGCGCCTGTGCATCGTGGCCGACTACGACTGCGACGGCGCTACTGCCTGTGCCGTTGCCGTGCGCGGGCTGAAGCTGCTGGGCGCGCCGCTGGGCTGGGACCGGGTCGAGTACCTGGTGCCCGACCGCGTCACCGACGGCTACGGTCTCACGCCGTCGATCGCCAGGCGCGTCAAACAGCGCGGCGCCGACTGGCTGGTCACCGTGGATAACGGCATTGCGAGCGTGGAAGGCGTGCAGGCCGCGCGCGAAGCTGGCCTGCAGGTGCTGGTGACCGACCACCACCTGCCCGCGGTGATCGACGGCGCGGTCGCGCTGCCGCAGGACTGCACCATCGTCAACCCCAACCAGCCCGGCTGCGGCTTCGAGAGCAAGTCGATCGCGGGGGTCGGGGTGATGTTCTACGTGCTGCTGGCCTTGCGCGCGGAACTGCGCGAGCGGGGTGTGTTCGACGCGAAGTCACAGCCCAAGATCGACACGCTGCTGCCCCTCGTGGCGCTCGGCACCGTGGCCGACGTGGTGAAGCTCGACGCCAACAACCGCCGCCTCGTGGCGCAGGGTCTCAAGCGCGTGCGTGCCGGCGCCATGCCGCCGGGCATGACAGCGTTGTTTGCGGTCGCGGCGCGCCAGCCAGCCAAGGCCAGTGCCTTCGACTTCGGCTTCGCGCTCGGGCCGCGCCTGAACGCCGCCGGACGCCTGTCGGACATGACGCTGGGCATCGAGTGCCTGCTGACCGAAGACGCGGGCCGCGCCGACGAACTGGCGCGCATGCTCGATGGCATCAACCGCGATCGCAAGGCAATCGAAGGCGAGATGCGTGAGCAGGCGCTGATGCTGGCCGAAGAGCTCTTCGACGACTCGGAAGAGCCGCCACCCGCGCTCACCGTGTTCGACCCGGATTTCCACGAGGGCGTGGTCGGCATCGTGGCCTCACGGCTGAAGGACAAGCTGCACCGCCCGACCTTTGTGTTCGCGGCCAGCGGCGCCGAAGGCAAGGAGCATGAGCTCAAGGGCTCGGGCCGTTCGATCCCGGGCTTCCACCTGCGCGACGCGCTGGACCTGGTCGCCAAGCGGCACCCGGGCGTCCTGCTGCGCTTCGGCGGCCACGCGATGGCGGCGGGTTGCACGATCGATGAGGAACACCTGGACGTGTTCGAGCAGGCCTTTGCGCAGGTGGCGCACGAGTGGCTCGACGCGGCCACGCTGCAGCGCCGGCTGGAGGCGGACGGTGCGCTGGACAGGCAGTACCGGCGCACGGATCTCGTGGACACGCTGCACGCGGAGGTGTGGGGCCAGGGTTTCGCGCCGCCGGTTTTCTGCGAGGAGGTGCAGGTGGTGAGTCAGCGGCTGGTGGGCGAGAAACACCTGTCGGTGAAGCTCAAGCACCAGGGCGATCCGGTGGACGGGATCTGGTTCGGGCACACGGAGCCGCTCCCATCGACGGTGAAGATCGCGTTCCGGCTGGACGCGGATGAGTGGCAGGGGCAGCGGCGGGTTCGCTTTCTGATCGAGGCGGCGGAAATCTGAAGTCCTTTTGTTCCTGCGTCTGTGCGTTGCTGGAGGGCACGGGCGGCACTGTTCCGCTCATGTCCCCCGACGGCCGGTGGCCGTCTCCTCCTTTACTTCGCTACACAGCACCACCCGCACCCTCCAGCGCGTGACGTACCGGCTCTCCCCCACTGGCGAGCGCCAGGAGGTCGTCGGTGATCGGGGTGACCGGCGTAGCGAAGTAAAGAAGGAGGCCTGGGCGCAGCCCGGGCCGGGTGACATGAGCGGAGCCGGTCACCCCGGTCGCCGACGAACGCAGCCCCGACAACGAACAAAAGTCAGCCCATCAAAGACTCGCGCACCGCAGAAAGCTGTCGGCGCGACACGGCCAGACGTTCCTCACAGCCGTCCAGCCGCACCGTCCAGCCCTCGCCTTCGACCGGATCGTGGTGCTTCTCCACCGCGCGCACGCAGCGCCGCGCCACCAGCGCATTGCGGTGCACCCGCACGAACAGGTGCGCGTACTTCTGTTCCAGTTCGCTCAGCGCGCCATCGTAGATGTGCTCCTTCTCCGCCGTGCGCACCGTGATGTACTTCAGCTCCGCCTTCAGGTAGATCACATCCGCCAGCGCGACCCGCTCGCTGCGGCCCCGTTCCTGGATCAGCAGGCTCTCGGTCGTGCCCGGTTGCTCATTGAGGTCCGACGCCGCCTGCAGGCGCTGCACCTTCTGCAAGGCCTGCTGCAGGCGCTCCAGCCGCACCGGCTTGGTCAGGTAGTCGACCGCATCGAGTTCGAAGGCGCTCAACGCATGTTCGGCGTGTGCCGTGACGAACACCACCTTGGGGGGCGAGACGAGGTTGCGCAGGTTCGCCGCCAGCGCCACGCCATCGACCCCGGGCATGTGGATGTCCAGCAAGACCAGGTCGCAAGGCATTCGCTGGATCTGCTCCATGGCCGCCACCGCGTTCGCCGCCTCGCCGACCACCTCGGCACGCGGATCGGTGCAGTCGCCCAGCAGCGTGCGCAGGCGCGACCGCGCCAGCGTTTCGTCGTCCACGATCAGTACCTTGAGTGTCATGTCACGCTCCGTTCATCCCTGCCGCCAACCCGACTTATATCGGTATTTCGAGTCGAACCTGATACACACCGTCGACCAGCGCCGACTGGAACCTGCTTTCGACATCGTGCAGCAGCGCCAGCCGCTGGCGCACGTTGTCCAGCGCCAGCCCGTGTCCGGGTGATCCGCTGCCGGCCGGCACTGTGTTGGTCACCTTGATGACCACCACCGAACCACGCCGCTTGGTGGTGATGCGCACCGTGGCCCCCGTCGGGCTGGGCTCGACCCCGTGCTTGACCGCATTCTCGACCAGCGGCTGCAGGATCAGCGGCGGCAGGCGGGCGCCCGCAGCCTTTTCGTCCAGATTCCACTCGACCTTGAGACGGTCACCAAACCGAACCTGCTCGATCGCCAGGTAGTGCTCGGCCAGCTCCAGCTCCTGGCGCAGTGGCACATCTTCCTTGGTGTCGGCCAGTGCATGGCGGAACAGTTCACTCAGGTCTTCGAGCAGGGTCTCGGCTTTGGCCGGCTCGGCGCGCACCAGGGCAATCGCGCTGTTGAGCGTGTTGAACAGAAAGTGAGGGCGGATACGGGCCTGCAGCTCGGCCAGGCGGGCCGTGGTACCGGCGGGCTCCTTGGCGCGCGAACGCCAGACCAGGCCGGCCACCATCACCGCCGCCACCAGCGCCCCGGTCGCGGCGCTCGCCAGCCACGGAGCAGGTGACACCAGATTGGTCCACGAGAGCATTCCGCAGCCATAGATCGCCGACACCGCACCCAGCAGGATCCCGCTGGCCCATTGGCCCGGCACCGGCAGTCGCCCGATCGCACGCTTGAGCATGCAGGTCACCAGCAACCAGATCAGCACCGACGGCAGCACCGCCGCCGTCAGCACCGCCAGCTGCGACAGCCAGGCCACCAGCGAATGCGCCCCGTACAGCGACACCACCCAGGCAATCGCCTGCACAAACAGCACCGCACGCAGCACGACCCCGAGCCGGCAGGTCTCGAACAGCAGTTCGCCCGCCTGCCGGTGATCCGGCATCTGCGACATCGGCAGCCTCGAGGCCGGCCCGGACAGGTCGTGGAAGGTCGATAAAATTCGGGAGTCCTGCATGGCTCGCACTATAGGTTGTCGCCGACGACCGTTGATGAGTCAGCGCGCACGGTCCACCCCTGCCGGGCGCATGCGCCACCTTCCGAACCCCTCTCTCGCCGCTGGCACCACCATGTCCACCAACCAACTCGACAAGAAATCCGAAGCCTGGTCCGCCCTATTCTCGGAGCCCATGAGCGAGCTGGTCAAGCGCTACACCGCCAGCGTCTTCTTCGACAAGCGCCTCTGGCTGGCCGACATCACCGGCAGCCTGGCCCACGCTGAAATGCTCGCTGCGCAGAAGATCATCGGCGCCAGCGACCTGGCCGACATCCAGCGCGGCATGGCGCAGATCCGCTCTGAAATCGAGGCTGGCGGCTTCGAATGGAAGCTCGACCTGGAAGACGTGCACCTCAACATCGAGGCGCGCCTGACCCAGCTGGTGGGCGACGCCGGCAAGCGCCTGCACACCGGCCGCAGCCGCAACGACCAGGTCGCCACCGACGTGCGCCTGTGGCTGCGCGACGAGATCGACCTGATCAGCGACCTGCTGAAAGAACTGCAGGTCGCCCTGGTCGATGTGGCCGAGAAGAACGTGGAAGTGATCCTGCCCGGCTTCACCCACCTGCAGGTCGCCCAGCCGGTGAGCTTTGCGCACCACCTGCTGGCCTATGTGGAGATGTTCAGCCGCGACGCCGAGCGCATGGTCGACGTGCGCCGCCGCACCAACCGCCTGCCGCTGGGCAGCGCCGCGCTGGCCGGCACCACCTACCCGCTGGACCGTGAGCGCGTCGCGAAGACGCTGGGCATGGAGGGCGTGTGCCAGAACAGCCTGGACGGTGTGAGCGACCGCGACTTCGCGATCGAGTTCACCGCCGCGGCCAGCCTGTGCATGGTGCACATCAGCCGCTTCTCGGAAGAGCTGATCCTGTGGATGAGCCAGAACTTCGGCTTCGTGAAGATCGCCGACCGCTTCACCACCGGCTCGTCGATCATGCCGCAGAAGAAGAACCCCGACGTGCCCGAACTCGCCCGCGGCAAGACCGGCCGCGTGGTCGGCCACCTGATGGGCCTGATCACCCTCATGAAGGGCCAGCCCCTGGCCTACAACAAGGACAACCAGGAAGACAAGGAGCCGCTGTTCGACACGGTGGATACCTTGAAAGACACGCTGCGCATCTTTGCCGAGATGGTGGGCGGACAGCTCAACCCCGCCACCGGCGCCAAGGAAGGCGGCATCACCGTCAACGCCGCAGCCATGGAAGCCGCGGCCAACAAGGGCTACGCCACCGCCACCGACCTGGCCGATTACCTGGTCAAGAAGGGCCTGCCCTTCCGCGACGCCCACGAAACCGTGGCCCATGCGGTCAAGGCCGCCACGTCACACAACTGCGACCTGTCCGAACTGCCGCTGACCGTGCTGCAGGGTTTCAATGCGTCGATCGAAAAGGACGTGTACGAATGCCTGAGCCTGCGCGGCAGCCTGAACGCCCGCAACACCCTGGGCGGCACCGCGCCAGTGCAGGTCAAGGCGCAGATTGCCCGCCACCGCACCCGGCTGGCCTGAGCCCGATGCTGCGCCGCGCCCTTCTGCCGCTGGTGCTGCTGGTCGGCCTGGGGCTGGGCGCGGTGGCGGCGCCAGCGCAAACACAGGCGCCGGAACATCCGGCGCCGCAGTTTCTGAACCGCAGCGAAGCCGCCGCCTTGATGGCTGGCCCTGGCGCACAGGCCTACTTCGACGCCATGCATGTTCCCGAGCTCCTGGCCAAGACCCGCCAGGACTTGCGGGGTTTGTCGCTGGCCGAGGCACGCGAACGCGCAAAAGCCCACTACGCCGCCGAGACACTGGAGTTCTCCGCCGACGAACAGGCCCTGCTGCGCTGGTCGCTGAATGCGTTGTGGCCCACGCTGGTCGACAAGGCCCCGCTGTATGCGCGCACCCCCTGGAAGTTCGCCAAGATCAGCGACCGGGTGGAAGGTGGCCTGCCCCACACGCGCGAAGACACCATCGTCTTTGGTGCGGGGATCCTGCAGAACCTGCTGGCCGGCTACCGCGCACAGGATCTGACCCGGCTCCAGGTGTTTCTGGGCTACCTGCTGGTCCACGAGCAGACGCACATCCTGCAGCGCAGCCACCCGGCGATCTTTGACGGGCTGAACACCCAGTTTCTTGGCTTCGTGCGCGTCCCGGCCCCGCAGATGCCGGCGCTGCAGGAGCGCGGCGTGATCAATCCCGATGCACCGGTGAGCGAATGGATTTTCCCGCTGCCCGGTTCGCCCGGCGAGGCGGTGCTGCCCTGGCTGCAGCTGGGCAATCTGCAGACGCCAAGCATGCCGCGCGACTTCCAGAAGCAGGCCGTGCGCTTTCGCCTGGAACAAGGTCAGTGGCGCCTGCAGGAACCCGATGGGCGCCCATCCTCCGGACCGCTGCTGGAAGTGCAGGGCTATGTGGACGCGTTCCCCAACCGGAACGAGCTCTACCACCCCCACGAAATTGCCGCGGACCTGCTGGGATACTGGCTGGCTGGCCGGACCGACGCCAGTGCCCAACACCCCCTGCGCCGCGCACTCCCGGCGTGGGCGACACAGTCCCTGAAATAGACTTCCGCCAACGGACACCACCGACCGATGCGCCAACTCCTGCTGCTCTTCTTCTCGATCGCCGCCGGCTACGGTCTGTGGCTTTTGACCCGTCCGCTGGTCAGACCCGAGCAGATCGGTCTGATCAAGCGCCACGGCCTGCGGCTGGCCGCCGTGGCCCTGGTGCTGCTAGCCATGCTGGTCGTCGCCTACTTCGTTCCCTCCACCAAACTGCTCTGACCATGACCGCCTCTGCCGCCCTGCGCCGACTGACCGTTCCCGCTGCCGCTTTGCTGCTGGCAGCCTGCAGCCAGATCGACACCGGCAACGTCGGCGTGGAACGCACGCTGGGCAAGGTCGGCACCGAGGCGCTGAACCCCGGCGTCTACTTCACACTGTTCAAGACCGTCGACGAGTTCACGACCAAGGAAGTCAGCTTCCAGCTCAACGACATGACGCCCAAGAGCCGGGACAACCTGACGATGAAAGACGTCGACATCGACGTCTACTACAAGACCACGCCCGCGGCCGTGCCCGCGCTCTACATCAAGTACCAGGGTGATGTGGTGCAGCACAACCAGATCGTGCAGGGCGGCACCAAAGACCTGGTGGTGGCCTTCAGCCGCGTCTCGCGCGAAGCCCGCGAAGCGATCTACAAATCTGTCGCCGAGCTGGACGCGACCACCATGCACACCAAACGCACCGAACTGTCGGAGATGGTCCGCGCCCGGCTGCAGCAGGAACTGGAAAAGAACGACCCCGGCGCGTTCGTCGTCACCGCCGTCAACGTCCGCAACCTGCTGACCGACCCGGCCATCGAGGCCGCCATCCGCTCGCGCGCCGAGACCGACCAGGCGATCGAAAAGAAGCGCAAGGAAGTCGAACTGGCCAAGGCCGAGGCCGAAAGACTCATCGTGCAGGCCCAGGGCGAAGCAAAAGCCAACGAAATCATCAGCGCCTCGCTCACGCCCTCCCTCAAGGAAATCAAGCTGGCCGAGATTCAGCGAGACACCGCCCTGGCGCTGGCCAGCAAGCCTGGCAACACCGTGCTGCTCGGCGGCTCCGCCACGCCGCTCGTCAACGTCGGCAAGTAGCCGCTCAAGACCGGCGGCCAAACGCCGATCTAGACGACAAACAAGTCCATGGAATGTCCATGGACCACATCCCTGGATGGAGGTTTGTCGTGTCGCTTCTCATGATGTGGATTGCTGGTGTCCTGGCACTGGCGTTGGCCTGGTGGTTTTTCCGGCGCCCGACGCCGACGGCGACCGCTTCGCCACACGTCGCCGTTCAACGCGTCAGCACGCCGGCGCCCAAAGCCTCGCCCCCCACCGCCGCACCGGCACAGGTGCCGACCTTGCGCGAACCCGTGGCGCCGGTGCAGGAGCCACTGCCGGCCAGTCTGTCGGAGTTCCGCTGGCTGGGCGCGCAGGACATGGAACCGGCGCACCGCGACACCCTGCTGACCGCCGTGCGCGGCATTCCCAAGCCCCCGCGCTCGATGCAGAAGCTGCTCTCGCCCGACTTCGTCGCGCGCGCCGGTTCGGCCGAACTGAGCGATCTGGTGATGGGCGAACCGCTGATCGCCGCCAAGATCCTCTCGACCGTCAACGCCCCGATCTACGGCCTGCACACGCCCGTGACCAACATCGGCCAGGCCGTCACCTTCCTGGGCATGAACACGGTGCGCAGCATCTGCCTGCAGTACATGCTGGCCGAAGCCTTCAAGCCCAAGCTGGCCGAAGCGCAACGCAGCTTTGACGCGATCTGGAAGGCCAGCGCGATCGCCAGCGAACTCTGTGTGCGGCTGGCCAAGGCGCTCAATCTGCCCGACCAGGGCACGCTCTCGACCCAGGTGGTGCTCAGCTTCGTGGGACAGCTCGCCACCGCCTCGCTGATCCCGATGTCCGGGCTGGAAAAGTGGCTGGATCGCGGCCGCCTGGAGCGCGCCCGCCTGGAGCAGGAACTGCTGGGCCTGAATGCGACCGAAATCGGCGGGCTGCTGATGAAGTCCTGGGAATTGCCCGAGGAACTGGTCAACGACGTCAGCGGCGTCGGCCGCCAGCTGGTCACACCCTTCATGTCGACCGACCCGAAACGCGCGCCGCGCTTCGCGCTGGGTTACCTCTGTGCCCGGCTGGGTGAACGCCTGGCGCTGGGTCAGCTAGAAAGCCTTGAAGGCTACAGCTCGCAGCAGGACGGCGGCGTCGACACCTACCACCTGCGCGCCAGCCTCTCGCACCCGGCACTGGCCAAACTGGACCAGGCTCTGGCCTCACCCGAGCTGCAGGCCACGGTGGACCAGATGCTGGGCCGGGTCGCGGCCGAAGCCTGACCCTCCCGCCGGACCTGCGCCTTCAGTTCGAGGCGATCGAGGGCGCTGGACCGTAGCTGTTGTCGCCTTCGCTGGGCTGCACGGCCCAGTAGATCAGGAGGATCCAGCCGATCAGCGGGATCAGCGCCACCAGTTGCCACCAGCCGCTCTTGCCGATGTCGTGCAGGCGGCGTGCGCCCACCGCCAGCGACGGCAGCAGTGTGGCCAGCGAGAACAGGTTGGCCAGCATGCCGGCCCGGACCGACCCCAGCACGATCGACACCACGATGATGAACAGCACCCACCACCAGTACTCCGACCGGGGTGCCCGGCCCTCGAAGCCCACGTACTTGGTGAAACACTGCTTGACCGCGTCAACAAAGTTCATGCCGCTCTCCTCCAGGTTGAAAATTTCATGATAGCCCCGGCGACCCGGGCTGGCTTGACCCCGGTCAAGCGCTGCCGGCCGGGTTTGCGGCTACAGTGACGCCCCATGGACGCGACCACCACCCACGAAGCTCCCGCCCAGGCCATTGCCGGCCTGGACTGGAACCCGCAACTGCACACCGGCGACGGCCGCATGGACGACACCCACGAAGAATTCGTGGAGATGCTCAACCAACTGCTGGCCACCCCGCAGGACCAGCAACTGCCGCTGTACCTGCGCTTCATCGAGCACACCAAAGAGCACTTCGCGCAGGAAGAGCGCTGGATGGTCGCGACCGGCTTTGCTGCAGACAACTGCCACGCCGGCCACCACGCCACGATCATGGAAACGCTCCACGCCGTGGTCGAGCACTACGAGAAAGACGACAAGGAAATCATCACCCGCTTGGCGGAAGCGCTGGTCGAGTGGTTCCCGCAACACGCCGCCAGCATGGACGCCGGTCTTGCGCTGCACATGAAGGAAGTCGGCTTCGACTCGAAGACCGAAACCCTGGCCGACCCGGACCGGGTCCGCCCCGCCACCATGAGCGGCTGCGGCAGCGTCAGCTGCTCGTGAAGCCTGACAGGGCCGCCCGCTGGCCCTGAGCAAGTCCCGCTACAGTGGGCGGATGCCCACACCGCACTCCACCGCGTCCCTCTTCGCTCCGGCCTTCGCGCTGGCAGCCTGGACCTTCTGCATCCTGGTGCTGATTGCGTTCCGGCGCCTGCAGGCGGGCTTCAACGGCACCATCTCGCCACGCGAATACGCGCTGGGTGAGTCCGGCCGGGTAACCGCCACCGTGTCGCTGCCCAACCGCAACTACATGAACCTGCTGGAGCTTCCGCTGCTGTTTTACGTGGCGGTGCTGCTGGCGCACGCAACCGCCAACGCGACGCCGCTGTTGATCGGCCTCGCCTGGGCCTACGTCGCGCTGCGCATCGTGCACAGCCTGATCCACATCACCTACAACCACGTGCTGCACCGCTTCCTCGCGTTCGCGGCCAGCAACTTCGTGTTGCTCGGCATGTGGGCGCTGCTGGCCCGCGCCATCCTGCTGTCCTGACCACACGAACCACACCATGAACACACCCACCGCCACGCAGCCGCCCGCGGGCAGCCGCATCGCCGGCCGCATCGCTGGCGCCGACTTCCACGACGCCTGGAGCATCGACGCGGCGGACCCGTCGCTCAGCGCGCTCGGCCAGTTCCTCAAGGCGGTGCAGACCACGCCGCGCTGGGTCGAGACCTGCATGACGCTGCGCAACCGCGCGGTGCAGCTGGTCGGCCTCAAGAACCTGGGCGAACTTTCGGAAATCAATCCGGCCAAGCCCGACGCCGACTACCAGCCGGGCGACCGCGTCGGCATCTTCACGCTGTTCGAGAAAACGCCCGACGAGGTCCTGCTGGGCGACCGCGACAAGCACCTGGACGTGGTGCTCTCGGTGCATTGCGACCGGCCAGCCGGCCAGCCGGTGCGCGTGACCGTCACCACCGTCGTGCACACCAAGAACCGCCTGGGTCGGCTGTACATGCTGCCGGTCAAGCCGATGCACAAGCTGATCGCTCCCACGGTGCTGCGCGCCATCGGCGCGCCGGCTCGGGTGGCAGCCTGACGGGAGCTGCCGCCCTCATGCTGCGGCAACAGCTCGACCGGCAGGGCCATACCCTGGTTCCGGCGATCCTGTCCGCCGCCGAAGCGCAAAGGCTGTCAGGCCTGATCGACGCTCCAGCTGGCAAACCCGGCCAACGCGAACGGCTGGTCGAGGGGTGGTGTGCCGATCTGGCCCTTGGCCTGCGTCACCACCAGGCGCTGGCCCCTGCACTCGCTCCTGACGCGGTGGCGCTGCAATGCATCTGCTTCGAAAAATCTGCCGACCTCAACGGGCTCGTCGCTGTGCATCAGGACCTCGGTTTCCCCGTCAAGGGCCACACCGCTCATCCCGCCTGGAAAGCCTGGTCGGTCAAGGATGGCACCACCTACGTGCAGCCCCCGCTGCCCGTGCTGGAACAGTTGCTGGCGGTGCGCGTGCATCTTGACCCGTGTGGGCTGAACGACGGCCCGCTGGTGGTTGTCCCGGGCTCTCATCGGCAAGGTGTTGTTGCACCGGACGAGGCGATTGCCCTTCGCGCCGAGGAAGAGCTTTGCCCGGCAGCCCTTGGAGATGCCTTGCTGATGCGCCCGTTGCTGCTGCACCGTTCATCCAAGGCCCGCGGCCAAAGCCGGCGCCGGGTGCTGCACTTCGTGTTCGGGCCGCGCCAGCTGCCGGATGGCATCGCCTGGCTGCACGCGATCTGACACAAAGAGCACCTTGGCGGTGCCCCATGCACCACCTTCATCCATTTGGCTTAGTTTTTGCTAGATCGTGGTGCGATTCGCCATGCAGACCCTGTTTTGGCGCCAATCACGCACCAAAACAAGTTTTCTGCACGGAGATTTCTCATGGACGCACTGAAACAGGGCGCTGATGCCCTGTTCATCCTGTTGGGCGGCATCATGGTCCTGGCGATGCACGCCGGATTTGCCTTTCTAGAACTCGGCACGGTTCGCAAGAAGAACCAGGTCAACGCGCTGGTCAAAATCCTGGTCGACTTCTCGGTCTCGACCATTGCGTACTTCATCGTCGGCTATGGTGTCGCCTACGGCACGCATTTCTTCATCGGCGCCGAACAGCTCGCCCAGAAGAACGGCTACGAACTGGTGAAGTTCTTCTTTCTCCTGACCTTCGCCGCCGCCATTCCCGCGATCATTTCCGGCGGCATCGCCGAACGCGCCAAGTTCTGGCCGCAACTGATCGCAACAGCGGTCATCGTCGGTGTTGTGTATCCCTTCTTCGAAGGAATCGCCTGGAACGGCCACTTCGGCGTGCAGGCGTGGATCGAGTCCGTGACCGGCGCCAGCTTCCACGACTTCGCCGGCTCGGTGGTCGTGCACGCGGTCGGCGGCTGGATCGCACTGCCCGCGGTGATCTTCCTGGGCGCCCGCGCCAACCGCTACCGCAAAGACGGCGGCGTCTCGGCCCACCCGCCATCGAACATTCCCTTCCTCGCGCTGGGCGCCTGGATCCTGTGCGTCGGATGGTTCGGTTTCAACGTCATGAGCGCGCAGACGCTGGACAAGATCTCCGGCCTGGTCGCGGTCAACTCGCTGATGGCCATGGTCGGCGGCACGCTGGCCGCGCTGATCGCCGGCAAGAACGACCCCGGCTTCGTGCACAACGGCCCGCTGGCCGGCCTGGTCGCCGTCTGCGCTGGCTCGGACCTGATGCACCCGCTGGGCGCACTGGTGGTGGGCGTGGTCGCCGGCCTGCTGTTCGTCTCCATGTTCACGCTGACGCAGAACCGCTGGAAGATCGACGACGTGCTGGGCGTCTGGCCGCTGCACGGCCTGTGCGGCACCTGGGGCGGCATTGCCGCCGGCATCTTCGGTCAGCAGGCGCTCGGCGGCCTGGGCGGCGTGAGCTTCAGCGCCCAGCTGATCGGCACCGCGATGGGAGTGGGCTGGGCGCTGCTGGGTGGCGCCACGGTCTATGGTGTGCTCAAGGCCACTTTGGGGCTGCGGCTGGACCAGGAAGAAGAATACGAAGGCGCTGACCTGACGATCCACAAGATCAGCGCCACCCCCGACCGCGAAGTGAGCTGGTGAGGTGGGGCTGGCGACGCCGTCGCCAGATCAATGCGGCAGCATGGCCCGCAGCGCCTGCGCCAGCCGGGCCTCGGTGAATGGCTTGTCCAGCCGGCGCGTGACACCGAGTTGGCGGAAGGACTCCAGGACCTGCTCGTCCACCCGCCCGCTGGCCACCACCACCGGCACCTCCGGCAGGATGTCGCGCAACGCCTTCACGAACGCGAGCCCGTCCATGTGCGGCATGTGCAGGTCGGTGATCACCGCCCGCAGCTCGTGGCGGTGGCGGGCCGCCTGCGCCAGCCCGTCCGCGCCGTCGGTCGCGACCAGCGGCCGAACGTTCAGGTGCTCCAGCACCATGCGCCCGACCTCGCGCACCGCGGCTTCATCGTCCACCAGCAGCACGGTCTCGCCCTGCCCCCGGAACGCCAGATCGGCCACCGCCTGACCATCGCTGGCGGCCTCGGGCGTGGCGACCCAGGGCAGATAGACCGAAAACGCTGAACCGTCGCCCGGCTGTGAGTAGACGTGCACGAAGCCACCGTGGCTTTTGGTGATGCCCAGCACCGTGGACAGGCCCAGGCCAGTGCCTTTGTCGGCACGCTTGGTGGTGAAGAAGGGGTCGAAGATGCGGTCGACGATGTCGGGCGCGATGCCCATGCCGTCGTCTTCCACCGACAACACAACGTAGTGGCCCGGTCGCCCGTCGGCGATGCTGCGCGCACCGGCCTCATCCAGCGCCAGCGTGCGGGCGGTCAACCGCAACACGCCGCCCTCGGGCATGGCATCGCGCGCGTTGACGCACAGGTTCAGCAGGATCTGGTGCAGCTGGGTGGCGTCGCCGACCACGGCCGGCAGGTCTTCTTCGATCGCCAGGTGCAGGTCGATGTTCTTGGGAAAGCTGCCCTTGACCAGGTTTTCGATCTCGCGCAGCAAGCGATCGAGCTGCACCGGTTCGCGCTCGCCGTCGGCGCCGCGCGCGAAGGTCAGCAGGTGCCGCACCATGTCGGCGCCTCGCTGGGCGCTGTTCTGGATCATGTCGATCAGGCGTGATTCCTGCGGGAACGACTCCTTGAGCAGGGTCATGCCCATGAGCACGGGAGCGAGCGCGTTGTTGAAATCGTGTGCCACACCGCCGGCCAGCGTGCCCAGGCTCTCCAGGCGCTGCGAGCGCAGTTGCTGGCGTTCCATCTTCTTGAGGTCGGTGACGTCTTCGTGCGAGACCACCACGCGCACCTCGTCCACGCCCGGGAAACGTTCGACCCGGCACACATACCAGAAGGTCTCGCGGTCGGCCTTGCGGTGGTACTCGTGGACAAAGTTGCGCTCGGCGCCTGCCAGCACGGCCCGGATGCCTTCCGCCAGCGGCGCCAGCCGACCGGTCGCGTGGGCGCTGGCGCGGTCGCACCAGACCACGTAGTCCACGCCCTCGCGCACCTGCGCGCGCGGGTCCATGGCGCACCACGCCCGGTTCACTTCCAGCACCACGCCCTGCCCGTCGAGGATGAGCACACCGGCGCTCATCGCGTCCAGCGTGGCGCGGGCCAGCCGCTCGCTCTCGATCACCGACTGGATCTGGTCGGCCACGCGCTGCTCCAGCTCCTGGTTGAAGCGCTGCAGTTCGTCCTCGATGCGCTTGCGATCGGTGATGTCCATCCAGTAGCCGATCACTTCCTGCGGCTGCCCGTCGGCATTGCGCACCAGCAGCCGCTGGTCGTGCATCCAGCGGTGGCTGCCGTCGGGCCGGCGCAACCGGAATTCCATCCGGTGGCTGCCCTGTGTGAGCACCAGACCAAGCTCCTGTCCGACACGCGCCCGGTCCTCCGGGTGCACCAGGCTGAGCCAGAACTCCGGCTGCTCGGTCATCGCCTCCGGCGCCCAGCCGGCGATCTGCGGCAGGTTCGGGCTGACATAGGCCAGCTCGGTGATCCGCTGCACCGGGCGGGTGTAGATCGTCACCGGGCTGGACGACACCAGGAAGTTCAACCGCGCCTTGCTCTGGCGCAGCGCGGTTTCCGCGGCCTTGATGTGGCTGATGTCGGTCTGGATCACCACGTACTGATAGACCTGACCGCGCGCATCCATGAAGGGCGTGATCGTCGTCTCCACCCAGTACACGCTGCTGTCCTTGCGCCGCGCGGCCATTTCACCGTGCCACACGCCACCGGCGGTCACATGGTCGAGGATCTGGTCGTAGAAGACCGCATCGTGCAGGTCCGAACGCATCAGCGCGAACGGCGAGCCCACCAGCTCGTCGAGGGCAAAGCCGCTGGTGCGGCAGAAGCGCTCGTTGGCATAGGTGATGACACCGGTCGCGTCGAGCACCGACACGTTGGCGTGCTCGCCCAGCGCCTGGTGCTCCCGTTCGCGTTCGTACAGGGTTGTCTGCAGCCGCTGGCGCATCGCGGCGCTCTGCCGCGCCCGCCGCGCCCGCGCCGAAACAGCCGCGATCAGGTGGTCCTGCCGCACCGGCTTGACCAGGAAGTCGTCCCCACCAAGGTTCAGCGCCAGCAATTGCTGCGTCATGTCGGTCTCGGCCGACAGGAACAGGATCGGCAGGTACAGATGCTGCTCGCGTTCCCGCAGCGCGGCGGCCAGCTGGGGACCGGTCACACCCGGCATGTAGACATCGAGCACCAGCACGTCCGGGTCGAACGACCTGAGCACGCCCAGGGCCTGCAGCGGCTCCGACAGGGTGCGCACCTCCATCCCGGCGTGCCGCAGCACCAGGGCCTGCGCCTCCAGTTGATCCGGGTCGTCATCGACCAGCAGCACACGGTAGGGCGGCTGCCGTACCCGGCCCGTCAGCGCGTCCAGTGCCTCGGCCAACGGCTCCACCGTGACCGGGCTGGGCAAGGTCCGCGTCACGCCCGCCCGGGCCAGCAGTACCCGCAGGGCCAGGTCGTCGTCGTCGTCCAGCGCCACGAACAAGGGCCGCCCGGTGCCGAGATTGAAACTTCCCAGCTGCGCCATCTGCTCCTGGCGTCTTTCGGCATCCCGCGGAAGCTTCGCCAGCCAGACCACCACGCCCGCCATCTCGTCGCAGGCACTGGGCAGCGGCGTCTCGCCGATGCGGAAGACCGGCGTCTGCAGTGTGCGGTAGCCGCGGGCCCGCAGGCCCTCGCACAAGGCATCGGCCTCGCCCTGCACGTCCACCACCAGGCAGATCAGTGGCTCCAGGTGCAAGATCGCCGGCGCCACCGGCTCGGCTGGCGCAGGCGCGGCCTGTCCGGCGGCAAGCGCGGCGCCTTCTTTGCGCGCCTGCACGTCCAGGGCGTCGATCTGCCGGGCCCATTCGTCGCAGGGCAACGGCGCGGCCGGATGGTGTCCAGTACGGAGAGCTTTCACGGCCCGTTCCAGCACCCGCGCCTGGGCCGACACGCCAGGCAGGCCCATGGTGCCGGCGGTGCCCACCAGGGTGTGCAGCCGGCGATGCAGCGCCTCGAACCGGTCGGCCGGTGCGTCCGGCGCGCAGGCGGCCGCAAGGTCGGCGCGCAAGCCGTCGATGATCGCCGGCAGGCGCTCGACATAGCGCCGACGCAGCACCGTCAGCGCCTGCAGGGCGCCGGCTTCGCCACCGGCTGGGAGCACGACTTCAGCCATGTTGTGCGGCCCAGATGTCGCGCACCCGGGTGGACAAGGTCATCGGATCGAACGGCTTGGCAATCACGTCCAGGGCGCCCAGCGCGCGGTAATGCTCGACTTCCTCCGGCTGCACCTTCGCGGTCATGAACGCCACCGGCACCCGCGCCGTAGCGGGCATCGCCCGCAGCGCCCGCAGCGTGCCCGGACCGTCCATGCCCGGCATCATGACGTCGAGCAGGATCAGGTCGGGCGCAAAGCTGCGCACCTCCTGCAGCGCTTCTTCGCCCGATGAGCACACCTTGACCTGAAAGCCGCCGACCATCTCCAGCGCCATCGCGGCCACGGCCTGGATGTCGGGCTCGTCCTCGACGTAAAGAATGCGTTCAAGGCTGTTCATGTGTCTTCCTTCCTGGCCAATCCCGACAACGGGTCGGCGCTGATCACCTGCACCAGTCGCCCGGGCGAAAGCTGGTCCTTCTTGAGCACGGCGTCCACGCGCCGTGCGTCTTCGGCACTGATGTCGCCGCCGGTGAGCACAACCACCCGGGCGTCGGGCTGGCGGGCGCGGATTTCCGGCAACAGGTCCCATCCCGACTCGTTGGGCAGCGACAGGTCCAGCACCACGACATCGAAGCGCTCCAGTGCCACCCGGGTACGGGCCTCTCGCAGGGTGGTGGCCAGTTCCATGTCGAACTGGCCGTCGGCCATGTCGAGCACGGCGCGGTGGTCCTGGCTGCTGTCTTCGACGTGCAGCACGCGCAGGCTGCGCTGGCGCTGGGGAACGACCAGGTGGTCCAGCGTGGCCGCGAGCCGTGCCTGCTCGATGGGTTTGGCCAGCAGCACGACATCGGCCGCACAGTCACCCAGCGCATGGCGAAGACGGTCCGTGTCGCCTGTGATCGCCACCACCGGCAGGTGCCGTGTGCTGGGCAAAGCGCGCAGCTGGCGCACAAAGGCCACCCCGGCCGGATCACCGGCCGACAGTTCGGTCACGATGGCCGAGAAGCGGTTGGTGCGCGAGGCCAGGGTCAGCGCGGCTTCACCGGCGTGCTCGGCCAGGTCCACCGCATAGCCGGCGCGCGCGAGCATGCGCTGGATCAGGCGCGCGGCATCCGGGTCATCCTCCAGCAGCAGCACGCGCGCCGCGTCGGCCGGCAGCGACAGCAGGCCCGACCATGTCGACTCACCACCGCTGGCGTAGGAAAGCTGGAGATCGAAATAGAAGCAGGCGCCCTGTCCCTCCTCGGACTCGAAGCCGATGCGGCCGCCCATGCGTTCGATCAGTTCGCGGGAGATCGCCAGCCCCAGACCCGTGCCACCCTTTTTGCGCGTATCGGTCGAATCGGCCTGGGAGAACCGCTCGAACACACGCTGGCGAAACGATGGCGCAATGCCCACGCCGTGGTCGGTGACGGTCACGCGCACGGTCTCGCCGACGCGGTGCGCACCCAGTTCCACCCGCCCTCCGCGGGGAGAGAACTTGGCCGCGTTGGACAGCAGGTTGGACAGCACCTGCTGCAGGCGCAAGGCATCGACATCGACCAGCGCGTCATCCATCCGGTCGGTGAGCACCAGCTTGACCATCAGCGTCTGCGCGTACGCCTCGTTGTCCGCCAGCGCCTGTTCAAGCAGCGGCATCAGCGGCTGGCGCTGAACGTCGAACCGCAGCTTTCCCGCCATCAGCTTTTCCACGTCAAGCAGGTCGTTGATCAGCAGCGCCAGGCGCTGACCATTCTTCTGCGCGATCCGCAGCAGGTTGAGCACCTGCTCGGGCAGCGGCCCCAGCGCCTCGCCCGCGAGCAGGCCGATGGAGCCCGAGATCGCCGTCAGCGGCGTGCGCAGTTCGTGACTGACCGTGGACAGGAACTCCGACTTCACCCGGTTGGCCTGCGTCGCCTCGTCCATCGCGCGCTTGAGTTCCGCCGTGCGCTGGTCGACGCGCTCTTCCAGCGACGCGCGCTCTTGGCGCAAGGCCTCGTCGCGGGTCTGGATCTCCGAAAGCATGTGGTTGAAGTCGTCCACCAGCCGGCCCACCTCGTCGTTGCCCTGTCGCCCCGCCCGCAGCGAGTAGTCCTGAGACAACGAGACCTGGTGCGACACCCGCGCCAGCTCCAGCACCGGCGAAATCACCAGACTGCGCAGACGCATGCCGAAGTACACCGCCAGCACCGCCAGCGCCACCCCGACGAGCGCCATCAGACCCATGCTCTCCAGCACGTCGGCCCACATGCCGTTGAGCCCTGCGGTGAGCTCGATGTAGCCGACGCCCATACCGCCGTCCTCGATCCGGTGCGACACCGTCAGCTTCAGCGGCAGCAGACGGTCGGTCATCGTGCCGAGAATGCCGTGCAGCCGGTCGTCGCCGCGTTCGAACGCACGGCGGACAAATGTCTGCTGGCGGCTGTCGCGGAGCACGGCCAGGCCGATGTCCTGCTTGACCCGCAGCGCGTCGAGCACCGCCAGCGCTCCCGGCCGGTCGTTGAACGCCAGCGCGGCGCGGCTGTTCTCGCCGATCACTTCGGCCATGGCCTGCAACTGCTGCTGGGCGTCGTGGTAGCGCGTCAGCGCACCGCCCACGGTGAAGACAACCGCGATGGCCAACACGGCCAGCGTGGTGTTCAGCGCCAGCAGCAGCCCCAGCTTGCGGGCCACCGGCAGGTCGCGCAACCAGCGGGGCATGAGCTTCATCGCAACACCTGCCTGGCCAGCTTGAGCATCTGGCTGTTGAGCGTGAGCCCCGCGCGCTGGGCAGCGCCCAGGTTGACGTCGAACCGCACCCGGCTGTCCTCCACCCGCAGGGCGATCATGCCGCCGGCCTGCACGAAACCGCTCTGGTCGCCCACGGTGAGCACCGGCAGGGTACCCAGGGTCCGCAGCGTGGCCTCGGTGCGGTCACCCGCGCCGATGAACAGCATGTGACAGCCGTGCCATTCGTTGACCGGCACCTGCGTGCGCACCTCGACCGTGTGACCGTCGACCTTTCTGCCCTGCAGCAGCGCCAGCTCTTCGTCGATCGGCTGCTCGCTCAGCGTGCACAGCCGCAGCGGACGTCCGTCGTCCGGGCGCAGGCCCGGCCACTGCGTGAACTTGAAGAAGTTGAAGACGAAGCCCGCCTTGACCGCCTGGTCGCTCACCGTCTGTGCCATGGCCGTGCCGACCTGTCCTGCCAGCAGGCAGGACAAGGCCAGGACCATGGCCCGCATCCAACGGTGACCTGACCGACCGGACATGGCCAGGCTCAGTAGGCCCAGGTCGCCTGCAGCAGGACGCTGCGCGGCACCTGGCTGGCGGTGATGTCGTCACCGATGTATTCCTGATGGCGACGCTGCAGCAGGTTGCGGCCGATCAGGTTCAGCTCGACGCCGGGCCGGGGCTTCCAGCCCAGCCGCAGGTCCAGCCGCGTGTAGCCATCGATGCGGCCCGACTCGGACGGCCCGAAGGCAGACCGGCGGCCGATGCTCTTGAGAGGCCCCATGTAGAACAGGTTGGCGTCCAGTTCCCAGTCGTTGCCCAGACGGTGCTGGCTGCTCAGCTGCAACACGTTCTGCGCCGAGCTTCCTTCCGAGCCGAATGCCAGGACGGCGTTGCTGCCCGGCGTCGCGCGCAGGCGCAGATGCTGCCAGCCATAGCCGCCCTTGAGCCGCCAAGCCGGGTTGACCTGCCACTGGCCGGAGAGTTCGACGCCGTAGGTGTGGCCATTCATCTGGTTGCCGAATTTCATCGGCAGCACCGGCGCCGGATCGAAGCGCAGGTTCCCCGGGCTCACCGTGACCAGGTCTTCGTAGCGGTTGTAGTAGCCGCTCACGTCGACGCTCAGCTCCTTGCTGATCTGGCTGCGGTACCCAATCTCGGTCGACACCAGCCGCTCCGACACCATGTCCTGACTGCCCTCCACGCGCACCAGCACCGGCACCGGCAACCCCGGCACGCCGGTCAGCGTGTCGCGCTTCATCTGGACGTCGCGGCTGGACCGTGAGGGGGTGAGTACCGCACGCGACACCGCGCCCCACAGACTGTCGTTGTGCGAGAGGCGCCACAGAAGCCGCGCGCTGGGCTGCCACTCGAAGCCCGTGAAATCGTTGTGCTCCAGCTTGCTGCCCAGCGTGAGCTGCAGGTCGTCGCCGAGGCGCACCTCGTCCTGCACGAAGCCGCTGTAGAGCGACGTGGACATCCTGACCGGAGTGGCCTCCAGGGTGTACGACCCCTGGATCTCGTCCATCACGCGGCGGTAGCCCAGGCCCCAGGTGATTTCGTGGGCAGGGTTCAGCCGGATGCGGTGCTGCCACTCGGTGTCGAACGTCAGGACGCTCTGGTGGTGCAACAGATCGGTCAGGGCCGTGTGGTCGACATAGCTCTGCACGTGCCAGCTCTCGTCGGAGTTTCGCGTGCGCTCCCAGCGCAGCATCAGGTTGCTGCCCGAATACTTCGCGGCGCTGGGCACGAACGAAGTCATCGGAGGATAAGGCGTGCTGTACTGCACGTTCTCGCGCGCGCTGGTGTCGTAGACGTCGCCCTGCACCGTTAGGCTGTCGCCCGCGGCCGGTTTGAGGTCGGCACGAAAACCCAGCCGGGCCGAGTGCCCCCCATCGTTGGCCGACACGCCCGGGGTGACGTCCTGGGCGTCGTGTTCATCGAGCTTGGCGTAGGCACGCAGATGACCGCTCTGGCCCAGCGAGGTGCCGTAGCGCAAGGCCATGCCACGCTCCTGCGTCCCTGCGGTCGCCTGGGCGTACACCCCCTGCGTCTCGCCCGCCTGGCGCGTGATGATGTTGATCACGCCGTTGACCGCGTTGGCTCCCCAGAGCGTGCCGCCCGGGCCACGGATGACCTCGATGCGCTCGATGTCGTCCATCAACACGTCCTGCACTTCCCAGTAGGTGCCGCTGAACAGCGGGGAATACAGCGTGCGCCCGTCCTGCAGCACCAGCAGCTTGCCCGAGTAGCGGTTGCCGAAGCCGCGGATGCTCACCGAAAAGCGGCTGGCGTCGATGCGGGCAACCTGCACGCCAGGCACCAGACGCAGCAGGTCGGGCAGCGTCGTTGCCCCGGAACGGCGGATGTCTTCGCGGCCCAGTACATAGACCGCCGAGGCGGCGTCCAGCAGGCGCTGGGGTTTCTTGGCCACCGAGCTGACCTCGATGTTCATCAGCTCTTCCAGCGACAGCGCCATCGGGTCCTGGGCCGATTCGGCGCAGGCCAGCTGGGCCGCGAGCGCCAGCAAGGTCAGCGCCGCGCCCTGGCGCCATCGGCAAAGCCTTTGCGGACCGGATCGGAGGGAGGGGGACGGCGGCTGGTCAGGCGTGAAGTGGGGAGATTGGTGCATGCAAGGCTCCTGCAGACGGCCGCGAACGGCCGCGAATTGGGATATCCCCCGGTGTATCGGCACCTCAAGGCGGCGCTTGAATGCACCGCCCTTGGCCCGTACCCGCCTTGCCACCACGACCGCCCATTGGCGGCCGACACCGTCAGCGCTTTTTCTTCCGGCCCGGCGTTTCCTCTTCCTCTTCCTCTTCCTCTTCTTCCTCTTCCTTTTCTTCCTCGCCTTCTTCTTCCTCCTCTTCGTCCTCCTCTTCGTCCTCCTCTTCGTCCTCCTCTTCTTCGTCTTCTTCGTCCTCCTCCTCTTCTTCGTCGTCCTCTTCGTCCCCTTCTTCCTCTTCGTCGTCGCCTTCGTCCACGGTGTAGTCGTAGCCCTCCTCGCCGGCGAACTCTTCCGACAGTTCGTTCAGCGCTTCCAGGAACCCCTCCTGGTCCTCCACCAGCAGGTAGAACTCGCCGAACTGGATGAAGGTGCCGTCCTTGTCTTCGTCGACTTCCCAGTCGAAAAAGTAGTTGTCCTCCGACTCGACCCACTCGCCGAGCAGCGCTTCGAGCCGCTCCACAAAGTCATCGGTGTCCTCGGTGTAGACGTAGTAGTCCGAGATCTGCAGGTACTCGTCGTCGTAGAAGTACGAGTCGTCGCCCTCGACCTCGACGCCTTCGCTGTAGTCGAGCTTTTCGACCGACTTGATCACCCAGCTGTCGTGCGCGTTGTAGCTGTCGTGCATCACGTAGTCGTACGGGAGGTAGCAGTAGCCCTTGTCGCCCCACTCCTCGCCCCACGAGTTGCGCACGATGAACACGCGGTCGATGTCCGAATAGCCCACGCACAGCATCGCGTGCCAGCCGTGCGTCTTGCGGGTCTCGGCGTTGTCCTTGGGCATCGGCACGCGGCCCTTGTTGCGGTTGGCGTCGTCGAAGTTCTTGAAGGTGTTGAGCGCGAACGCGATCGGGTAGCCCGCCGCCAGCGTTTCCTTCCAGAGCTGCAGGTCGGTGTCCATCGCCTCGGCCTCGACGATGCGGAACTCCGAGCCCTGGTTGTAGGCGTCCTCGTGCGGCTCGTCGTTGATCATTTCCTCGTCGTTGGGCCACATCTGCTCGGAGCAGGCGCCGTACTCCATCAGCCCCTTGATCGCGGTGTGCATGTACGAGCCGCCGTCTTCGTCCTGGCTCTCGTCAAGGTAGCGCGCGTTGTAGTAGATGTAGAGGCGGCTGACGTCTTCCGAATCGCCCAGCTCCCGCTTGGCGAGGTACTCGTAGGCGCCGGCCATCGCGTTGGCCACGCAGCTGTTGCCCACCTGGCTCTCGATCGAGGTCAGGAACTTGCGCAGGTCCACCCGCTGCGGCAGGGTCTTGCTGTGGTTGCGTTCCCTGCGCTTGGCGTCGTCAGGAACCTTGCCGATCTTGTATCCGCCGTACCGTTTGTCCATGTCTTGTCTGTCGGTTGAAAAAAGTGAAGAGGGAATGCGTCAGGTCAGGCTGCTGGACATCACGAACAGCACCACCAGCAGGGCCACGAACAACAGCGGCACACAGGCCACGCCCAGCGCCCACAGGTACACACCCTTGTAGAACAACACCCAGGAAGCAATCTGTGTCACGACGATCGAGGCCGGAATCGCCAGCACCGTCCAGAACAGCGTCCAGGTACGGGTGGTCGCCCCCGAGTCGAACATCATCGGAGACATCAGCGCCATGTACAGCGCCGGCAGCAATGCCAGCGACGCCAGGATGTTGACGATGACGACCAGTGACTTCATGGGGAGGCTCCGTGCATCCGGCCCACCCGGCGCATCTGCAACAAAGTGTAAACAAATGCCGCCCGTCCCACTGTGCGGAATTTCCCGAAAATCACTGCGCGACCGATCGCGAGAACAGGTTGATCACCAGCACGCCCGCGATGATCAGCCCCATGCTGGCGGTCGTGAGCAGAGGTAGCCGGATTTCATGCAGTGGCTCTACCCCCGGGGTGCGGGCGGCCTGGAGCCCACCCGCACGACCGTTCATGGGGCCGCCGCACGCTCCACAAAACGCTCACCGACAAAGGTCCGCGCCGCGTTGCCGCGCTCCACGCCGTGGTGCTGCCGCCAGCGCTGGTTGCGCGCCGCATCCGCCGCCCCGTCGGCCAGCGCCTCCAGCCTGTGCGCCAGCAAGGCCTTCGCCAGGCGTTTGTTGGCGTGCTGGCTGCGCTCGGTCTGCACCTTCACGCTCAGGCCGCTCGGCACGTGCGTGGCGCGCACGGCCGAGTCGGTCTTGTTGACGTGCTGGCCGCCCGGACCACTGGCGCGGACCGCTTCGTAACGGATGTCCTGTTCGCGCAGCTCATGGCTGGCTTCAGATGCATCGGTTTCGAACGCTTCCACTCCAATGAACCAGTTCTTGCGCCGGTGCCCCGGCCGGTAGGGGCTGGGGCAGACCCACTGCACGCTGCCGCTCCAGCGCGACGCCAGGGCCAGGGCTTGCGCCCCTTCCAGCGCCAGCAGGACGGAGCGGAAGTTGCCCGGCCGCTCGCCCGGCACCTGCTCCAGCAGCTCGGTGCGAACTTCCGCTGCATCGCATTCGCGCAGCAGCTGCGACAACGCCTTGCGCACCGCCAGGCAGCACTCTTCGGGGCCAGTGTTGGCCGTCAGTTGCAGGAGGATCATTCGCAGCACTCCCCACGCGTCTTGTAGGTCAGCACCGGTTTGGTCCGCGCCAGCAGCTCGACCAGCCCCGCACCGACCAGCGTCTGCACGATGCTGTCGATGGGCTTGTAGGCCTGCGGCGCCTCCTCGTAAATCAGCTGGCGGTCGTTGCAGATCACGCGGCTGCCCATCGCCGTGCGGCCCATCTGCGTGGGCGTCATCAGCTTGAACAGCCGGTCCTTGCAGGCCGAGCGGATCCACTTGCGGCCCGCGCCATGCGCCAGCGACAGCAGGGTGTCGTTGCACAGGCGCGCCGGGCGCACCAGGTAGCTGTGGTCACCCCGCGAGCCGGGAATCAGCACAGCCCCGGCGTCCGACGGCGTCGCGCCCTTGCGGTGCAGCCAGCCGTCCTGGCCTTGGATGATCGCCGGCGCCACGAAGTTGTGGTGCACGTCCAGCACGCAGCGTCCCTCGGCCCGCACGTTGCCCAGCAGCCGATGCGCCACCAGGTGGCGGTTGCAGCGCGCGTAGCGCAAGGCGCCGTCGTGCTGCGCCAGATATGCCACCGCTTCGGGCGTTCCGGCCTGCAGACCGTGGTGCCCGAACGCGTCGACATGCAGGCGCAGGATGCGCTCGCCCAGCCCTCGCGAGCCGCTGTGCACCAGCAGCTGCAGGCACTTCGGATCGATGCCCAGCGCCGACAGCGCATCCGCGTCGAACACCGTGTCCACCTGCTGGAACTCTGCGAAGTGGTTGCCGCCGCCAATGGTGCCCAGCGACGCCTCGTGGCCATTGAGCAGCACGCCAGCGGCCTGCATGGCGTGCGCCCGCGCCGCCGCGTCGTCCATCGGACCGTCGATGTTGCCCACGCGCTTTTCCAGCTTGTCCAGCCGCACGGCGCTCGCCTGCAGATCGGTCTGCCACAGCGCCATGCCGCAGCCGATGTCGTTGCCGACCAGGGCGGGATAGAACCGCCCCACCGAGAAGAAAGCCGCACCGACCGGGTAGCCGCGACCGGGGTGCAGATCGGGCATGCCGGCGACGCGTTGCATGCCTTCGAGTTGTGACGTGGTGACCAGCTGCGCAATGGCAGCGTCTTCCATCCACGTTGTGTCGGACGCGACCACGCAGGCGCGGTCCGACAGGGTTTTGACAAAGTTGCCCATGAAAAATCCAGAATCAAAAACGTTGAAACCGGACCGGGACAGACGCGCGCACCACAACCCACCGCGCAACGCGAACGCGTTGCCGGCCAGCCATGGGCGCGGAACAGAGAGAGGGGGAGCGTCTTAGACCGACAGCCCCGCCACCGCTGACCCAGCCCACAGGGAGGTCATGTTGTTTTGCATGTGTTTCTCCTGGTGAGTGGTTGAGGGGGTGGGAGTCGCCGCGCACGGGCATCGGTGTCGATGGGCGGCGCGAAGCGAGGGGCGAACTGTAGCGGGCGTGCGACGAAGTGCGCAAGCGGATCGGTCGCAGCTGATGTCTTTTGGCGACACTCGGGACGATGCACAGGGAAAAGCAAAATGTCCTCTTCGTCTGCAGCCGCAACCAGTGGCGCAGCCCCACCGCCGAGCAAGTCTGGCGGCGGCATCCACAACTCAACGTGCGCTCCGGCGGCACCAGCCCCAGTGCGCGCCACACGGTCTCGGACGCCGACGTCGAGTGGGCCGACGTGGTGATCGTGATGGAGCAGAAACACAAGTCGCGCCTCGCCGCAGACTTCGGTGACCTGCTGGCCGGCAAGCCGGTTCACGTGCTCGACATCCCCGACGAGTACAAGTACATGGACCCCGAGCTGGTCCAGCTGCTGGAGCAGTCGGTCGGCAGCCTTCTGAACATCGCATGACCACATCCGCCAAAGCCACCCCCCGCGAATGGTGGGGGCTGGCTGTGATCGCCCTGCCCTGTCTGGTCTATGCGATGGACCTGACGGTGCTCAACCTCGCGGTGCCGGCGCTCAGCCGCGCGCTGGCGCCCAGCGCCTCGCAGCTGCTGTGGATCATCGACATCTACGGGTTTCTGGTCTCCGGATTTCTGATCACCATGGGCACGCTGGGCGACCGCATCGGGCGCCGCCGCCTGTTGCTGATCGGCGTGGCCTTCTTTGCCGCGGCCTCGGTGCTGGCCGCGTTTGCGCGTTCGCAGGCCGAACTGATCGTGCTGCGCGCGCTGCTGGGCATTGCCGGCGCCACGCTGGCGCCGTCCACGCTCTCGCTGATCCGCAACATGTTCCACGACGAGACGCAGCGCCAGTTCGCCATCGGCGTGTGGATCACCGCGTTCTCGGTCGGCAGCGCCATCGGCCCGCTGGTGGGCGGCTGGCTGCTGGAGCATTTCTGGTGGGGTTCGGTGTTCCTGCCCGCGGTGCCGGTGATGGTGTTGCTGCTGGTGCTGGGGCCGCGCCTGCTGCCCGAGTACCGCGACGAAAACGCCGGCCGCATCGACGCGGCCAGCGTGCTGCTCTCGCTGGCCGCCGTGCTCGGCACCATCTACGCCATCAAGGCCATGGCCGAGGCCGGCCCCAACACGGCGCGGCTGGCGCTGCTGGCCGCGGGCGTGGCTGTGGGCTGGGTGTTCGTGCGGCGCCAGCGGGTGATCGACTACCCGCTGCTGGAGCTGCGGCTGTTCGCCATCCCGACCTTCCGCACCGCCATCGTGGCCTACGCGCTGTCGTGCCTGGCGATGTTCGGTGTCTACATCTTCATCGCGCAGTACCTGCAGATGGTGCTGATGCTCACGCCGCTGCAGGCCGGCTGGGCCACCGTGCCCTGGGCCGGCGGCTTCGTGTTCGGCTCGATGGTGCTGGCGCCGCGCATGGCCGCGCGCTACGGCCCCGGCCCGGTGATGGTCCGGGGCCTGGCCGCGGCGGCCGTGGGCATGCTGCTGATGGTGGGCGCCGACGGCCCGTGGGCGCTGTGGGTGCTGGTGGCCGGCATGGTCGTGGTCAGCCTGGGCATGGCGCCGGTGTTCGCGATCGGCACCGAACAGATCATCACCGCGGCACCGCCCGAGCGCGCGGGCGCGGCCTCGTCCATCGCCGAGACAGCCTCCGAGTTCAGTGGTGCGCTGGGCATCGCGCTGTTCGGCAGCGCGGGCACGCTCATCTACCGCCACCAGCTGGACGGCGCGGGGCTGGCCGAGTTGCCGGCACAGGCACAGAGCACGCTCGGCGGCGCCCTTGAAGCCGCGAACCGCTTGCCGCCCGACGCGGCCCGGGCGCTGGTGAGCGCCGCGCAGGCCGCCTTCACCGATGCGCTGCAGTTCACTGCGCTGGTCAGCAGCGTGCTCGTGCTGCTCGCCAGTGTGCTGGCGGCGCGCATGCTAAAACGGGACTCCGGGCGTTTAGACGACTCACACAGGGACAACACCACATGAAACGACGACTCTCAAGGATCCTGATCGCTGCAACGCTGACCATCTGCAGCGCGACATCATTCGCTCAGGGTCTGGCGACCTTTGAGGAGCTGAGAAAAGTGACGGACGCGGCCATGCAGCTTGCTGGTAAAGGTGAAACCGACGCGGCCCTCAAGAGCTTCCGCCATCTGACGGTCATCCCAAAGGCCGAGTTCGACTCGATGCTCGCGCAGTCCGCCGCTTTCCTCCCCACGGTGGCCGCCCGATTTGGCAACCCTATTGGTCAGGAGTTCATCGAGGAGAAATGGGTCGGCAAGTCCATGGTCCGACTGACCTACTTTCAAAAGTACGACAACCAAGCCATGCCTTGGGTCTTTTTCTGCTACCTGGGGAAGAGCGGGTGGGTGATCAACACGTTCCGCTTCGACGACAAGCCGCAAAATTTGTTCTGAAAGGCGATGCCAACGGGCACGCCTGAATCAAAAGATCGCCAGATCCTGCCATGCCGTTCACCCAAGCCCGCTTCGCCACCGCCTTGGTGACCCTGACGCTCCTGGGTGCTTGCGCCCTGCCCCAAGGCGGTACTGCCTACCGCGTGGGGAACAACCCGGCGTTCCTGAGCAGCCAGGATGCGCAGCGCGAGCTGATCCGCGAGACGCTGGAACACCAGGTCAAGCCGCCGCTGGACAAACCGCTTCAACTGCTCAACGCGGCGTTGCCGGAATACCCGATCAAGGCGTTGCAGCAAGGTGTTGAAGGCAGCGTGACGCTGCGGTTCGACGTCCTCGCGGATGGTTCGGTGAGCCATGTGACCGTGGTGGAAAGCCCGAACGACGATCTCTCGGCGGCTGCGCGCGACGCGGTCGCCCAATGGAAGTTCAGCCCGGTCTCGCGCAATGGCGCGGGCGTCACGTTGAAGTTCGCTTTCACCTACCGGTTCGAACTCAACGTCACACCATCGCGTTGACCCTCGTCCCCACCGAGCCGCTGCTGGCCAGCGGCAGGCTGCCGGCCACCGAGTTCAGCAGCGTGGCAGACGCCGACTCCTGCAGGTCCATCGCTTTCTTCAGCACGTGCACCTGGGCCGCCTCGGCCACGGAGCCCTGGCGGGACTGGACCACTCGGTTGACGAGCAGTTCGGGGGAGATTTCGAGGTCCATGGCAGTTCCTTTCAAGGGGTTCCACCTTTATCGGCCGGCGCCCGGTTCGCTTGAGCCGTCCGGCTTGCTTCACCGGTAACAAAACGAACACAATGGCCGCAGAGCCATTTCGGCCAGAAAACACGCCGCCCAGGGAGGGAGCGACATGCATCCAGAGGCACCGCCGCGCCAGTTCGACATCCGCATCGACCGCGCACTCACGCACCCGCAGGTCATCGCCCTGCTCGAAGAACACCTCGCCGGCATGCGCGCCGAGTCGCCGCCCGAATGTGTGTTCGCGCTGGACCTCGACGGCCTGCGCCGGCCCGAGATCACCTTCCTCACCGCCTGGCGCCTGCCGGCGGAGGCCTCAGCCGACACCCCTGCCGGCGCCGAAGGCGAACTGGTCGCCATGGGCGCCCTCAAGGAACTGACACCCACCACCGCCACCGAAGGCGGCCACGGCGAGCTCAAGTCCATGCGCACCAGCGCGCGCCACCTGCGCCAGGGTGCCGGGCAGGCCATCCTCACCGAACTGCTCAGGCTCGCCCGTGAGCGCGGCTACGCACGGGTCAGCCTGGAAACCGGCAGCACGCCGCCGTTTGAACCGGCGATCGCGATGTACCGGCGATTCGGGTTTGAGGCATGTGGGCCGTTTGCGGATTACCGGGAGGATCCGTTCAGTCGGTTCATGACACTCTCTTCGCTGCGCCAGATCCGCTGAGAACCATCGACGGGTCTGAACCTATTCCGCTGGCAGAAACGCGCTGGCCGAGATGGTGTAGTGTGCGTTGCCATGCGCATTGAGGCGTTCGAACTCGGGCGACCTGAACAATGCAGCCCAGTAGCCCATCGAGGCCCAGCGGGACACATGCACATAGCGCGGCGCGTTGTCCGCATTGAGGTTCTGCAGAAACTCCTCCGACAGGTAGCCCGCCTGACGTTTCATCATGGCTCTCATGCCGTTCAGTGCCACCAAGGCTTCGGCGGACGTGGTGTTCTCCGCGAGCGTGACTTCCACAACCACCGTGACCGGACCTCCCTGGGCGACGCTGGTCTGTGCCAAACCCGTCGCACCGAGCAACGCTGAAACAGACAGCGCAGCCACAGCGCACAGGCGGATCAAATGCCTGAACACGGTGCAGCCTTACTTCTTGACCGTGAGCTCATCGTGAACGGCGTGGGCGCCTTCCGATGCGCGCGCGATCTTGAGTGCCTCATCGATTTGCGCCTGGCTGTCGAGCACGCCGATCAGGCGCACGTCGCCCTTGGCGGTCACGACCTCGATGTTGAAACCCTTGAGTGATTCGCTCTGCTGCAGAGCGGTCGTCACATGGTTGGTCACGTCGGCGTCCGGGACGTTGGCGGCCGCGGCCGCGGCTGGGGCTTCGGGCACGGCTGCAGGGGTTTCAGCCGGCTTGCTGCAGCCACCCACCACGATCGTGGCGGCCATGGCGGCGGTGAGGAAGAGTAGTGCAGTGCGCTTGTTCATGGGGGCGATCTCCATCAGATGGGTCGACGGTGCGTGACCCGGCACCCACCATCGCCCATTTCCGAACGCCGGTCGGTGCGCCCGCGAACACTGCCCGTTCAGGCGCGCTTGGCTTCACTGGCTCCAGCCACCCCCACGCGCTCCCGCAACACCGTCTTCAACACCTTCCCATAGTTGTTCTTCGGCAGCGCCTCGACAAACTCATACCGCTTGGGCCGCTTGAAGCGGGCGATCTGATCCAGACAGAAGGCGTCGAGCGTCTTCGCGTCCACCGCCGCGCCCGGCTGTGGCACCACGAACGCCACCACGATTTCGCCCCACTCGGGGTCGGGCGCACCGACCACGGCGACTTCGGCCACGCCGGGCGCGTGCAGCAGCACTTCTTCCACCTCGCGCGGGTAGATGTTGCTGCCGCCGCTGATGATCAGGTCCTTGCTGCGGTCCTTGAGGGTGAGGAAGCCGCCAGCGTCGAGCGCGCCCATGTCACCGGTCCAGAGCCAGCCGTCGCGGATGGCCGCCTGGGTGGCCTCGGGGTTCTGCCAGTAGCCGCTCATGACGCTGTCGCCCTGGATCAGCACTTCGCCGACCTCGCCCACGGGCAGCGGCTGCCCGTCCGGCCCCGCGACGCGGACGCGCACGGGCGTCTGCGCCACGCCGACGGAGGCGATGCGTGCTTCGTGCCGCGGGTGCGCGGTGTCGGCGAGGTGGGCGCGGCTGAGGGCGGTGCCGGTCATGGGGCTTTCGCCCTGGCCATAGATCTGCACGAAGCGCGGGCCCATGGTGCGCAGCGCGCGGCGGATGTCGGCGGCGTACATGGGCGCGCCGCCGTAGACGATGGTCTTGAAGCTCTGGCCGCACTGCGGGGGCGTGAGGCCCTGCGCCTCGGCCTCGTCGACGATGCGCTTGACGATGGTCGGCGCGGCGAACAGCGAGAGCGGGCCGAGCGCGCGGCCGAGGTTGAACAGCTCGGCGGCGTCGAAGCCACCCGAGGCGGGCACCACGTGCCGCGCGCCGGCCATGAGGTGCGGGATCGCGTAGATGCCGGCGCCGTGCGACATGGGCGCGGCGTAGGCGATGGCGTCGCCCGGATCGACGTGGTCGACATCGTTGAAGTAGCCCAAGCCCATGGTGAGCAAGTTGCGGTGCGTGATCATCACGCCCTTGGGCCGGCCGGTGGTGCCGCTGGTGTAGAACAACCAGGCGGTGTCGCCCGGGGCGCGCTCTTCTATATGTGTGAGGCCTTCGCCGTCGTGGATCCAGGCGTCGCATTCGGCGCTGTCGGCGTCGGTCACGCCGTCCAGCCCCGTGAGTTCGGCCGGGTCGGGGACGATGTCCGAGGTCACGAAGGCCCGACGCGCGCCCGCGTTCTCCACGATCCACTGCACTTCCTTGAGGTGCAGCTTGGCGTTCACCGGTACCGCCACCAGCCCGGCCCACCAGGCGCCGAGCAGCAGCTCCAGATAGCGCGGGTGGTTGTGCATGAACAGCACGACGCGATCGCCGGGCTGCAGACCGGACTTTCTCAGGTGAGCGCCCACTCGCGCGGCACGTTCGGCCCACTGGGCGTGGGTGGCGACGACCTGGGTGCCGCTGAAGATCGCGGGGCGGTCCGGGTGTTCGAGGGCCTTGCGCTGCAGCAGGTGGGCGAGGTTCATGGGGCGGCCTCCGGGAGATGGGGTGCGGGTGGGCGCATTGTCGGCGCCGGCGCACGGGCAAGCTGTCGCGTCAGGCTGGCAGAAGGTGTACGGCCTTACAGTGGTTTGCATGAGCGACACCCTGCCCCCGCTGATCACCGCCCTGCTGGACCCGGCGCGGTACCCGCACGCCGTCGAGCGGGTGGAGCTGGTGCAGACGCACGGCGCCTGGGTGCTGCTGGCGGGGGAATTCGCCTACAAGATCAAGAAGCCGGTTCGCTTTCCGTTCATGGACTTCGGCACGCTGGGCGCGCGGCGCCACGCCTGCGAGACCGAAATCCGGGTGAACCGGCGCTTCCAGTCGCACGACCGGCCGGCCACGCAGCTGTACCTGGGCGTGCTGCCCATCGTCGGCACGCCGGAGGACCCGCGCTGGGGCGAGGCCGGCACCGATGGGACTGTCCAGCCGGCGATCGAGTTCGCGGTGCAGATGCGGCGCTTCGACGAGGCGGCGCGGCTGGACCACCTCTGCGTGCGCGGCGCGCTGACGGCGGAACACATCGGCGGGCTGGCGCGGCGCATGGCGGCGTTCCAGGCCCGGGCGGCGGTGGCCGACAAGGCCCAGCCCTGGGGCCACGCGGCGGCGGCGATGCGCTGGCCGCGCGACAACTTCACGTCTCTGCGTTCGCTGCTGAAAGCGCCGGAGGATGCGGCGCTGGTGCGCGCGCAGAGCGACTGGACCGAACAGCGCTTCATCGCGATCGAACCGCTGCTCTCGCGGCGGCGCCAGAAGGGCCGCGTGCGCGAAGGACACGGCGACCTGCACCTGGCCAACCTCGTGCTGATCGAGGACGAGGTGTTGCCGTTCGACGCCATCGAATTCAACGACGAGCTGCGCTGGATTGATGTGGCGAGCGACATGGCGTTTGCGTGGATGGACCTGCTGGACCACGACCGGCCGGGGCTGGCGAACATGCTGCTCAGCGAGTGGCTGGACGCCAGCGGCGACGTGTCGGCGCCCAGCGTCTGGAGCTTTTTCGCCAGCTACCGCGCCGGCGTGCGGGCGAAGGTGGCCGCCATCCGCGCCGGGCAGCAGGCCGACAACCCGGAGGCGGACCAAAGCCTGGACGAAGCGCGGCGCTACCTCGCGCTGGCCGACCGGATCGCGCACCCGCCCCAGTCGAAACTGGTCATCACGCACGGCCTCTCGGGCAGTGGCAAGACCTGGGCCTCGGGCCAGTGGCTGCAGGCCGAGACCAGCGGCCGCGCGATCCGGCTGCGCTCGGACGTGGAGCGCAAACGCCTGCATGGCGTGAGCCCGCTGGCGGCCAGCGGCTCGGGCCTGAACGAAGGCCTCTACCGCCCGCAGGCGCACGAAGAGACCTATGCCTCGCTGCGCGCGCGGGCGCGCATGCTGCTGCACGACGGCTGGTCGGTGATCGTGGACGCGGCCTTCCTGCGCGAGGCGGAGCGCCAGGCCTTTGCCGAGCTGGCGCAGGCAGAGGCTTGCCCGTTCCACATCCTGGCCTGCGAGGCGCCGCCCGACGAATTGCGGCGGCGCATCAATGCGCGTCAGGCGGCCGGCAGCGACGCGTCGGAGGCGACGCTGGCGGTGCTGGAGCAGCAGTTCGGCTGGCTGGAGCCGCTGACCGTGGCCGAGCGGGCGGCGAGCCTGCCCCAATAAATTTCAAACCGGTCTGTCGCGGTTTCACAAGCCATTCGCGGGGCGGCTGGCTACCATCGTCCGATTCCTCAGACCCGGAGACTGTCCCATGCCCGTGATCACCAACATCGAAGACCTGCGCGTCCTGGCCGAAAAGCGCGTGCCGCGCATGTTCTACGACTACGCCGATTCCGGCTCGTGGACCGAGAGCACCTACCGCGCCAACAGCGACGATTTCCAGAAGATCAAGCTGCGCCAGCGCGTGGCGGTGAACATGGAAAACCGCAGCACGGCGACCAAGATGGTCGGGCAGGACGTGAAGATGCCGGTGTGCATCGCGCCGGTGGGCCTGACCGGCATGCAGAGCGCCGACGGCGAGATCAAGGCGGCCAAGGCAGCCGAGCGCTTCGGCATCCCGTTCACGCTCTCGACCATGAGCATCTGCTCGATCGAGGACATCGCGCAGCACACCAGCGCACCGTTCTGGTTTCAGCTTTACATGATGCGCGACCGCGAAGCGATGGCCCGCATGATCGAACGCGCGCGCGCCGCCAAATGCAGCGCGCTGGTGCTGACGCTGGACCTGCAGGTGATCGGTCAGCGCCACAAAGATTTGAAGAACGGCCTGACCGCGCCGCCCCGGCCGACCATCGCCAACATCATCAACCTCATGACCAAGCCGCGCTGGTGCATGGGAATGGCGGGCACGAAGCGCCACAGTTTCGGCAACCTGGTCGGTCACGTGAAGGCGGTGACCGACATGAAGTCGCTGGCCTCGTGGACCAACGAGCAGTTCGACCCGACGCTGTCCTGGGCCGATGTGGCCTGGGTCAAGGCGCAGTGGGGCGGCAAGCTGATCCTCAAGGGCATCATGGACGTGGAGGATGCGAAGCTGGCCGTAGCCAGCGGCGCCGACGCCATCGTGGTGAGCAACCACGGCGGCCGCCAGCTCGACGGCGCACCCAGCAGCATCGAAGCGCTGCCAGCCATCGTGTCGGCGGTGGGCGAGCAGATCGAGGTCTGGATGGACGGCGGCATCCGCAGCGGACAGGACGTGCTCAAGGCCTGGGCGCTGGGCGCTCGCGGCACCATGATCGGCCGCGCGATGGTCTACGGCCTGGGCGCGATGGGTGAGGAAGGCGTGCTCAAGGCGCTGCAGATCCTGCACAAGGAACTGGACGTGACCATGGCCTTCTGCGGCCACACCCTGATCGGCAACGTCGACCAGAACATCCTGCTGCCGGGCACCTACCCGACGGCCTGAGTGCCACACGGGAGCGATCCGGTGCCGGGCCGCCCCAGGCCGGATCAGCCCCCCTCGGGGGGCAGCGACCCGCGCAGCGGCGGAGCGTGGGGGCTACAGCTGGTCAAGGATCTGGCGCAGTGCCCACCACTGTTCGGCCTTGTCGGGCGCGTTGTTGCCAGTGCGGGCTTCGTGCCAGCGCATGCCGCGTGCTTCCGTGGCGGAGCGCAGGCTGTCGCTGAACCAGCCGTCGGCGCCCAGACCGATGACCGCAGGCTGGTGGTGCACCTGCTGGCAGGCCTTGAGGATGCGTTCGAGCACCTGCTCGTTGCGCTCGGCCGTAGCGTCCAGCATCAGCACGACTGCCGAGTAGTCGGGCAGGAAGGCGTGGGTCATGCCCATGGCCAGCCCTTTGCGGGCGTTGGCGATCAGGCGACGACCCTGTTTGGCCTGGTCGGGCAGGTCGATGTAGTCGCTCTCGACGTCCAGCGCGTCCTGCGCCGCGCCAGCGAACCGGCGGTGCACGACCGGGCGCTCGGTTTCCCTGGACAGCCAGTGCAACAGGTCGAACGACCCGGTCTGTTTGGCCGCCATCAGCATCACGCGCTGGTAGGTGCCCTCGCGCGCCGCCGCGACCTCGACGTGGCCCGGCAGCGGCGAACACAGGCTGCGCCAGACGCTGGCCGGTTCGTAACCCTTGTTGCGCAGATGCCGCTCGTGCAACGCCATCACCCGGCGCGCGAACTCGCCGGCGGATTCGGTGGGTTCGGCGATCGAGCCGATCCAGGGCTTGAACAGGCGCGGCCGGCCAACGCTTTCGTGGACGATCTTGAGGCTGCGGTGGCGCTCGTCGAGCGAGACGCGCGCGAGCAGGTCCTTGATGCCGTCGGGCGGACCTTCGATCCACTCGACGAACCAGCCGCAGCGGTGCATCAGCGCCACGCGCAGGCCGCTTTCCTGGTTGTGGATCACCGCGTGGTCGCGGATGCGGCGCATCTCGTCGAGCACGGGCACGTCGACCGAACTGATGCTGGCGTAGATCAGGCGGCCGGTGTCCTGGCTGGAGACTTCACTGCCGCTGTCTGGCCATTGCGTGTTGCCGGGGTCCTGCTGGATGGGGATCATGGGGGAAACGGTTGTTCTTGTCGGGCTTCCCTGAGGCCGAGCCTTGGAGTGGCTCTGTCATTGATGCAGGGATTGTCCGGGATATCGGAAGTTCCCCCACCGCTCTTGAAGCAGGAAACGCTTCCCGGCAGTGCGCCGGAACCACAGCCTCAGAGCGGCGCCGGCCGGGTTTCCGCAAGACAGGGCACCACCGCGATCGGGGTGGGCGCCTGTCCGACCCAGGTCCGCTGCAACACGCGCTCGGGCTCGTCCAGTGCCTGCAGGGCCAGTTGCTCGGCCAGGTTGATGATGCGGACCGCCGAAGCCTCGCCGGTGCCCGCCGGCACCTGCACCACGCCGATGGAGACCTCGGGCTGGAACGCCATCGCCAGCGGATCGGGGCCGACGTTCACCGACATGCGCAGCTCGCGCAGCAGCCGGTCGGTCACCAGTTCGGCGCGCTTGGGGTCCTGCACCGCCGAGATCGCCAGCACGAAGCAGCGCTGGTGGTAGAGCCCCACCACGTTGCGAAAGCCCACCAGCTGCCGGATGCGCGCCGCCAGCGCGACCAGAATGTCGCCCACCGGATCGGGCACCGCGGCTTCGCGGTAGGCATAGAGGTTGGACACCGACACGGCGGCCACCAGACAGGGCCGGCCCATGCGCATGCTGCGCCACAGCGCATCTTCGATACGGGGCACCAGCTGCGCGCCCCAGGGCAGGGTCGGCAGATCCACCGAGGGCGACTGGCCCAGCGCCTGCCGGCGCAGGCGGCGGTACTCGCGGTTGCGCCCGCGCACCAGCACCACCACGGTGACGAAATAGCCCACCGTCGATGTGGCGGTGACCGCCCAGTAGACGTTGCCCATGGCCAGGCCCAGGCCCTTGGCGTACAGACCCGCGGTCATCTGCGCCAGGCACAGGCAGGCCATCACCATCCAGCGCGCCATCGCATCACCCAGCGTGACGCTGCGCACCGCGATCAGCACCCCCATCAGCACAGCCAGCCCGTTGAGCGCCGCTGTCAGCGGCAACACCGTGGCGGCATCGAAGCCGGCCAGGACCAGCGCCAGCAGCCCGAACGTGCCGGTCACCAGCACCGCCGCGCCCGGCTCCATCATCCGTTTCACGAGCCGGTCTTCGCGCCGCAGGCCGGACCAGTAGCCCAGGTAGGTCATGACCAGCGCGCCGCACAGCGGACCCAGCGAGGCCTTGACAGGCAGCCAGTCGATCAGTTGCCACGATGGCCACAAGGCCAGCGGCAAACCCGACATCAGCACGCAGACCCAACCGGTGAGCAGCATGCTCACCCACGCCCGCACCGCCGCCAGCGTGGGACGCGAGGCCATGTCGAACGTCGCCACGACCGCCAGGGTCAGCAGGACGCCCGCCATGGCCGACCAGATCGCCATTTCGGTGGCCTGCATGTCGGGTGTGGGGCGGGGATTACTAGCGGATCGATAGCGCCAAACACTGCACAGACTGGCGTTTGACGGGTTTTCCGAAGCGGCGCAGTGTACCGGCGATGCCTCTGGGTTTCACCCTAGGGCAAGTCCCGAGCCCCGGGCAGGCATACTTCGGGCATGAACCAGACCACCTCGGCCGGACCGGCCGGCGACGCCCCTGCATCCACCCCCGAACCCGCTTTCCGCCGCGTCCCTTCCTGGTGGCGCGCACTCGCGATCTTCCTGCTGCTGGTGATCCTGCTGGGCTGGGCCGCCACCGCCAGCCTGTTCGAGCAGTCCAAGGCGCAGATCAGCCACCTGCAGGCCAAGCTGGCCAAGCTGCCGCAAGTGCGGCACATCGCCGTGCTGCTCGATGACAAAGCCGCACCGGCGCTGCTGGTAACCATGGACACCACCTCGGGCGTGCTGCAGCTGCAACGCCTGAACGAAGTGAAAGAAGGCCAGGAAGACAGCATGCAGCTGTGGGCCATCCAGCCCGGTCAGCCGCCGCAGTCGCTGGGCGTGATCGGGAGCAAGCTCAAGACCCTGCAGCTGCCGGCCAAGGGGACCGCGCTGACGGGCGTGACCGAGCTGGCCATCAGCGTGGAAAACAAGGGCGGTGTGCCGCAGTCGCAGGGCCCGCGCCTGCCCTGGCTGTTCAAGGGCGCGCTGGTCCAGAAGACCATCTGACACCGGGCGGGCACCGCACCCGCAGCCACCGTGACCGAGCCCGCCCCCCTTCTCCGCCGCATCGCGCACCTGGACATGGACGCGTTCTACGCGTCGGTCGAGTTGCTGCGATACCCGCAGCTCAAGGGTTTGCCGATGGTGATCGGCGGCGGCCGGCGGCGCGAAGCCGAGATGTTCGCGCGGCTGCAGGCGGCCTACCCCGAGCGCGAATGGGGGCCGGACTCGCTGGACCGCATCCCGGTCGACTTCTTTCCGCGCCTCAAGGACTACGCCGGCCGCGGCGTCGCCACCACCGCGACCTACGCCGCGCGGCAGTTCGGCGTCGGCTCGGCGATGGGCCTGATGAAGGCGGCCAAGCTGTGCCCCGACGCGATCCTGCTGCCGGTCGACTTTGAAGAGGTCAAGCGGCTCTCGCGCCTGTTCAAGAGCACCATCCTGGAAATCGCGCCGGTGATGCAGGACCGCGGCGTGGACGAGGTCTACATCGACTTCACCCATGTGCCCGGCGGCCAGCGCGAGGGTGGTCGCGTGCTGGCCCGGCTGATCCAGAAAAGCATCCTGCAGGCCACCGGCCTGACCTGCTCGATCGGCGTCGCGCCCAACAAGCTGCTGGCCAAGATGGCCAGCGAGTTCAACAAGCCCAACGGCATCAGCATCGTGCGTCCGGACGATCTGCAGACCATGATCTGGCCCCTGCCGTGCCGCAAGATCAACGGCGTCGGACCCAAGGCCGACGAGAAGCTGCAAAGCCACGACATCCGCACCATCGGCGAGCTGGCCGCGCGCGAGAAGCACTGGCTGATCGAGACCTTCGGCAAGAGCTACGGCGCCTGGCTGCACGAGGCCGCCTGGGGGCGGGACGACCGGCCGGTGGAGACCGAGAGCGAGCCCGTCAGCATGAGCCGCGAAACCACCTTTGACCGCGATCTGCACGCCGTGCGTGACCGGGCCGAGGCCGGCGCGGTGCTCACCAAACTGTGCGAACAGGTGGCGGGCGATCTGCAGCGCAAGGGCTACCTGGGCAAGACCATCGGCATCAAGATCACCTTCGACAACTTCGAGAAGGTCACTCGCGACCAGACCATCGACGTCTACACCGCCGATGCCGCAGTGATCCGACGCCAGGCCGGGCTGAGCCTCAAGCGGGTCGACCTGTCGCGGCGTTTCAGGTTGCTGGGCGTGCGGGTGGGCAAGCTGGTCAAGGTGGGGACAGCCGAAGCTAGCGCGCCGGAATACATTGATGGCCGCCCTCCCCGCCCACCGAAAGACAAACCCGATGAGCACACCGACCTGCTTTTCCCTGAACTGGATTGACGGACACATTGCGCACCTGGTGCTCAGCCGCCCCGACCAGCTCAACACCATGCACCCGACCTTCTGGCGCGAGCTGGACGAGATCCTCACGCAGCTGCACCGCGAAGGCACGGCCCGCGCGCTGGTGATCAGCTCGACCGGTAAACACTTCTCGGCCGGCATGGCGCTGGAGACTTTCGCCGGCGCGATCAGCATGGACGACCAGAGCCCCGAAGGCCGCGCCGCGATCTTCGACTTGCTGACCGACATGCAGGCCACCTTCACCAAGATCGAAAGCCTGCGGGTGCCAGTGATCTTCGCGATCCAGGGCGGCTGCATCGGCGGCGCGGTCGACATGGTCACCACCGGCTGCCTCCGCTACGCCACCGCCGACGCCTTCTTCTGCATCCAGGAAATCAACATCGGCATGGTGGCGGATGTGGGCACGCTGCAGCGCCTGCCCAAGCTGGTGCCGTTCGCGGTGGTCAAGGAAATGGCCTACACCGGCCGACGTCTGCCGGCCGATCGCGCCCTGGCCTATGGCCTGGTCAACGAGGTTTTCGACACGCCCGAAGCGCTGCTGGCCGCTGCGCTGCAATGTGCCAAAGAAATTGCCAGCAAGCCGCCGATCGCCATATGGGGAACCAAACAGGCCGTCACCTACGCGCGCGACCACTCGGTGGAAGACAGCCTGCGCCAGATGGGCTGGCTGCAGGGCGCGGTCTGGAGCAATGCGCACGTGCGCGAGTCGATCACCGCGATGAAGGAAAAGCGCGCCGGGCAGTTCACGCCACTGTCGCCGCTGCAGTCGTTCAAGGAGCTCGGCTGAAGCCTGCAGAATCCCCTGCATGACAGCACGACCTCGCCTCCGCCTGCTCGCGACCGGCGGCACCATCGCCGGCTCCAGCGCGTCGGCCACCCAGTACGTGGGCTACCGTCCTGCCGTCGCCGCGGCCGATGAGTTGCTGGCCGCCGTGCCGGCGCTGGCCGAGCTGGCGGACATCGCTGCAGAACAGGTGGCCCAGGTGGCCAGCCAGGACATGACGGGTGCACTGCGCCTGGCCCTGGCCCGTCGCATCAACGCCCTGCTAGCCGCGGACGACTGCGACGGCGTGATCGTCACCCACGGCACCAACACGCTGGAGGAATCCGCGTACTTCCTCAACCTGACCGTGCGCAGTCGCAAACCGGTGGTGTTGGTGGGGGCGATGCGGCCAGCCAACGCGCTCAGCGCCGACGGGCCGATGAACCTGTTCCGGGCTGCCGTGGTTGCTGCCAGCCCGCAGGCGGGCGGCCGCGGAGTGATGGTGGTGATGAACGACCAGATCATTGGCGCGCGCGACCTGCACAAGTCCGACACCCTGGCGGTGGACGCCTTCCGTTCACCGCTGTTCGGTGTGATGGGGCTGGTGACCGACGGCACGGCACGGTTCTACCGCGGTGGCCTGCGCCGGCACACCGAAGCCAGCGAGTTCGACATCACAACCCTGTCGTCGCTGCCGCGGGTGGACATTGCCTATGGCCACGAGGACGACGACCGGACTGCCATCGACGCTTTCGTGGCCGCCGGCGCGCAGGGCATCGTGCACGCTGGCGCCGGCACGGCTTCGGTCAGCGCACGGGTGAAACCGGCGATCCTGGACGCGGTGTCCAGGGGCGTGGTGGTGGTGCGGGCGCCGCGCGGTGCACACGGTGTGGTGGGTCGTGGCATGGAGTTCGACGATGCGGCCCACGGCACCGTGACCGGGGACACGCTCAGTCCGCCCAAGGCGCGCATCCTGCTGCAACTTGCATTGACCCGCACCCGGGATCCGCAGGCCGTACAGACCTTCTTCGACGTGTACTGAGTGCCCTGACCCCGGAAAGGCCTTGATCCGTTCAGGGCTTGCAGGTCGCGTTGCCCTGCACCACCGTGCCGTCGCGGCATTCGGTGATGACCAGCGGTCCCTTGGGCCTGGGCGCCTGGGCCGTCATGGCAGGACGTGCAGCCTTGGCGGACGCCACCGTCCCCGAACCCGAGGCGGCCGCCTGCACATAGACCAGCTTGCGCGCGCCCTTGGCGCAGGTGCCGACCACCTTGCCCGCCACGTCGGCATCGACATCCGCCACGATCACGGCGAAACCGGACTTGCCGGTGGCGGCGATCTGGGCCTCGATCTGTTCCCGCAGCGGCTCGCAGATGTCGGCCGCCCAGGCACCCTGCGCCAGCCATGCCAGCCCGAAGAAAGCGATGGTTTTCATGGATCGGTCCGGGTCAGGCAGGCAGTTGGGTGTCGATCTGGCGCAGGCCTGCCACGGTCCGCAGGCAGGCCTCGGCGGCCTCGGTGCCCTTGACCGCGAAATGGCGCAGGAAATACTTGCGGTGCTCGGCGTGTTCGTGGAAATGGTGCGGCGTGTGCACCGCCAGGATCATGGGCACGCCCGTGTCCAGTTGCACATCCATCATGGCCTTGACGACCGTCTGCATCAGGGCGTCGAAGCGGTAGATGCCGTCGTCGACCACCAGCGCGCTGCCGACCACGGCGGCGTAGCGGCCCGAGCGCGCCAGGCGCTGGGCGTGCAGCGGGATCTCGAACGCACCGGGCACGTCGAACAGGTCGATGCGTTCCGGGCCAATGCCGGCCTCGGCCATGCGTGCAAAGAAGGCATCACGAGCCTGCTGGACGATGTCGGCGTGCCAGACCGCTTCGACAAAGGCAAAACGGAGGTCGGCAGGAAGGGGGGGTGGGGCGGAAGTGCTCATGGGTGGCGGTATTGTCCGGGAAGTCAGGCGCCGACGATCCAGCCTTCGAGCGGGTCGAAACGTGGCAGACCGTAACAGGGGTGACCCGACGTGTGCTGCTGCAGCGCCCAGGCCGCCTGCAGCAGGCAGAGCACGGCGTCCAGCGCATCGCCGCTCGGATCATCGGCCAGGGCGTCTCGCTGGGCGTGGCTGAGCTTCAGGCGCAGGCCGGCGCTGCGCAACATCGGCGCCTCCCCGCTTTCAAGCGCGTGGATCAGGCTCTTGCGCGCGATCAGGCGCTCGGGGGTCTGCTTCGCGCGGTCGTCGCTCTTGTAGCTGGTGCTGCCCAGCACGCTGCGCGCCAGCAGGCCCGGGTAGGCCTCCAGCGCCACACGTTGCGGATCGGCCGCATGCAGCCCCGGCAGGCTCACCCCCGACTCGATCAGTCGTGGCACACCCGCGTGCAGCATGAAAGCCACCGGCGGATTGACCCACTTCATGCTCGGGCTCGACCCGGCCGGTCCGTCGGTCGCTCGGTGCGCGAACTTTCCGCCGACCGGGCGCGCGTCGCAGAAGGCGGCGAAGGTGTCGCGGATCTGTTCGCGCGAGAGCGACGCGTAGTGCGCCATGCAGTCGCGCCAGCCGGTAGGCCACCCCAGCGTCTCGACCAGTTCGCGTGGCAGGCCGAACGGCAGGTCGAAGCCGCCGATCCAGCCACCGTCCGGTGTTGCCGCCAGCCGCGCCTGCCAGGCGTCCAGCGTCTCGAAGGTCTCCACGCGGTCCAGCACCACACGGCCACGGTCGCTGCGGCCCACCGCCAGCGTGACCGGCTTGCGCTTCGAGGGTGCGCTGGTGAAGTCGCAACCCAGCAGGATGGTGGAGGGCGCGCTCATGCCTTCACCCCAGCCCCAGCGCGACCACGCCGCCCGCAATACAGACGGCACCCAGGATGCGCAGACCGCGCTCCCCTTCGCCCAGCAACTGCCCGCCGATCAGCGCCGCGAACAGCATCGACACCTCGCGTGCCGGCGCGACATGCGACAGCGGCGCCTGCTGCATCGCATAGAGCACCAGCACATAGGCCACCGGGCTGAAGGCCGCGACCGCCAGCGCGTAACGCCACTGGCGCTGCCACAGCGTCCAGGCGGTGGCGCGGTCGCGCAGCACGCTGGGCGCCAGCAACGCCACACGCACGAAGTTGCCCACGTAGTCCAGCAGGATCGGCGACATCAGCAGCCACTTGACCGCATAGCCGTCGACCAGCGTGTATGACGCGATGAAGGCGCCTGTCAGCACACCGTAGAACATGCCTTTGCGCACCCGATGGCGCGCCACCGGGTCGTGCGCTGCGCGCCACAGGCCCGGTCCGCCCGCGATCAGGAACACGCCCAGCACCACACCGGCAATGCCGGCCGCGCCCAGCGCCGAGATCTGCTCGCCGAGAAAAACGATGGCCAACAGCGACGACAGCAGCGGCCCGCTGCCGCGCGCCAGCGGATAAACCACCGTCAGGTCCGCCTTGCGGTAGCCGCGCAGCAGGGTCACGTAGTAGAAGACGTGCAGCACGCCGCTGGCCACCACCAGCGCCCACTCGGCGCGGCCCCAGTTCGGCACCACATCGCGGCCGAGCACCCAGCCCAGCGGCGCCCACAGCAGCATCATGATGAAGGCCGTGAAGAAGGCAAAGCGCGCGTCGCCCGCCGCCTTCTTGGCAACGATGTTCCAGCCGGCGTGGATCAGGCCAGCCAGCACGACGAGCGAAAAGGCGGAAGGCGTCACAGACGGAGAAAAAAGAAAACCGCAGGCCCCGAGAGGGTCGCTGCGGCTTCGGTTCCAGCGGAATCAGGCGCGACCGATGATCGAGGCCGTGGCCATCAGCTCTTCCAGCAACGCCAGCGACACCTTGCCCGAGACCTTGTAGGGATCGAACTCGGGCCGCTCGGAGTACTTGAGCACGATCGAGGTGTTGAGCTTGGCCAGGTTGACCGTGCCCATGGTCCAGCCGCCGAAACGGCGCTCGGTGATCTCTTCGTAGTGCAGCAGGGCCACATCACTGTGGCGCTTGTCGCGCACGATGTGGTTGTAGAGGGTGTTGACCGCTTCGCGCCCGCCCTCGATGGCCTGCAGGAAGACACCGCCGCCGTAGCAAAGCACGCCAGTGATGCCGTTGCTGAGGTTGTGGGCCCGCGACGTTTCGAGGATCGATTCAATGGCCTTGGCGCTGTCCTGGTCGACGGCGCGGCTCACATACAGCAGACGTACCAGCATGGTGGGTTCTTGGTGTTTAACGGGGAATGAGGGAGAGGAATTCGCGGCGCAGGTTGGGGTCCTTGAGGAACACGCCGCGCATGACCGAGTTGATCATCTTGCTGTCCATGTCCTTCACGCCGCGCCAGGCCATGCAGTAGTGGCTGGCTTCCATCACGATCGCCATGCCGTCGGGCTGCGTCTTCTCCTGGATCAGGTCGGCCAGCTGCACCACGGCCTCTTCCTGGATCTGCGGGCGGCCCATGATCCACTCGGCCAGCCGCGCGTACTTGGACAGGCCGATCACGTTGGTGTGTTCGTTGGGCATGACGCCGATCCAGATGCGGCCGATCACCGGGCAGAAATGGTGGCTGCAGGCGCTGCGCACCGTGATCGGACCGACGATCATCAGCTCGTTGAGGTGTTCGGCGTTGGGAAACTCGGTGACGCTCGGACCCTTGATGTAGCGGCCGTTGAAGACCTCCTTGAGGTACATCTTGGCCACACGGCGCGCAGTGTCGCCGGTGTTGTGGTCGTTTTCGGTGTCGATCACCATGGCGTCGAGCACACCCTGCATCTTGACAGTCACTTCGTCCAGCAGCTTCTCCAACTCGCCAGGTTCGATGAACTCGGCGATGTTGTCGTTGGAATGGAAGCGGTGCCGCGCGGCCTTCAGGCGCTCGCGGATCTTGACCGAGACGGGGGTGCCTTCACCATCGTCCAGCTGTTCGGGCTTGCTCATGGGTGTTCCGGATTTCATCAGCATTGGATCATGCTAACACCGGACCTTCCGCCACGCCCCTGCTGTGGGTATCAGTAACGGTGCCCGGTCAGAAAGAGCAAGGTGCGCATGACCATGAACGCCAGACGGTCCAGCAGCCGCTGGTGCCAGGGTCGCTGGGCCAACGTGCGGGCATCCAGCCTCTGGCCCGCGTGTTCGACCAGGGCGTCCAGGCGCTGGTGCAGCAGTTCGGCGAAGCGCCGGTCGTTCGTCATGACATTGGCCTCGCGCGCCAGCAACATCGACAACGGGTCCAGGTTGGTCGAGCCGACGGTGGCCCAGGCCTGGTCCACCACCGCCACCTTGGCGTGCAGTGCGCTGGGCGCGTACTCGCGGATGTCGATGCCGGCATCCACCAGCTTCTGGTAGACCGGCCGCGCGGCGCGGTACTGGAAGAAATTCTCGTAGCGGCCCTGCATCATCAGCCGCACCCGCACACCCCGCGCCGCCGCCATGGTCAGCGCGCGCCGCAGCTTGCGCCCGGGAACGAAATAGGCGTTGGCGATCACGATGTCCTGCCGGGCCGAGCCCAGCGCCTTGAGGTAGGCCCGTTCGATGTCGTGCCGGTGGCTGACGTTGTCCCGCAGCAGCAGCGAAGCTTTTGCGTCGTTGACGCCCATCGGCCCCTCGCAGAGCAGAACGCCCTCTTCGTCTTCGGCGTCGGTGTTCACCCGCGAACCGACGCCGGTGTAGACCTCGATCTTGCGAAGCAGCCGGGAGAAGTCGCCAATCGGGCGGGTCTCGCGCAGGGCATCCCAGGCCGCCTTGAACTCGCGCTGGCGCGCCTTGCGCACGGCCTGCAAACGCCACCAGAGCTGTTCCATGGTCTCGACCATGTCATCCACCAGAGGTCCCGCCACGCGCAGCGAGAAGTCCAGCCTCGGCGCACTGAGCCGGCCCAGGGACACGTCGTCGCGGTCATCGATGATGTTGATGCCACCACAGAAGCCGACCGCGCCGTCGACCACGCAGAGCTTGCGGTGCAGCCGCCGCCAGCGGCTGGGAATCAGCAGGCCCAGACTGCCCATGGGCGCATACACGCGCCAGCGCACGCCCGCCTTCGCAAAGCGCTGCTGCCACTCGTCGGGCACCCGGGGAGTGCCCACACCGTCCACCACCAGACGCACCAGCACACCGCGCTGCGCCGCACGCTCCAGCGCCTCGGCCACCGTGAGCGCCGATCCCGCGAAATGGAAGATGTAGGTTTCGAGATGCACCACGCGCCGCGCCGCGTCCATCGCTTCGACCAGCGCCGGGAACAGTGCATCACCGCCCTCCAGCAACAACAGCTGGTGGCCCGGCCGCGGCACCGAGATGTTGCGGTGCGCGACCGGCGGGGGGGCGTCGGCCTCGGGGTTCACAGCTCCAGCTCGGCAATCAGCGGCAGGTGGTCGGACATGCGCGTCCAGGCCCGGCCGTGCGGCACATGGGCGCTCAGCGGTTTGAGCCCGCGCATGTAGATGCGGTCCAGGTGCAGCATCGGCAGCCGCGCCGGGTAGGTCGGCAGGCGGATGCCGTCAAAGGTGCGCAGGTCCAGTGCCGCCATCGGCTTGAGCAGCTGCGCGCCCCAGTCGTTGAAGTCGCCGGCGACGATCAGCGGCGCCTCGGCCGGCACCTCGTTGGCCACATAGCGTCCCAGCCGCTGCACCTGGCGTTCCCGGCTGGCGTGGATCAGGCCGAAATGGACCACCACCACATGGATCTCCCGGCCGTCGACCAGCAGTTGCACATGCAGCAGGCCACGCTGCTCGAAGCGGTGGTCGGACACATCCGAATGGCGCGTATCGAGCACTGGCCAGCGCGAGAGCAGTGCGTTGCCGTGTTCGCCGTGGCGCGTGACCGCGTTGGTGCGGTAGACCGATTCGTAGCCCTCCGGCGACAGGTAGTCGGCCTGCTCCAGGTCCGGCCAGCGGGTGAAGTGTTTCTCGAGCTTGCGGTGGTGACGCCGCACTTCCTGCAGGCAGACGATGTCGGCGTCGAACTGCTCGACGGCGTGCGCCAGGTTGTGGATCTCCAGCCGGCGCGCCGGCCCCAGGCCCTGGACGCCCTTGTGGATGTTGTATGTCGCCACGCGCAGGATGCTCATGCGCGCAATGATCGCACGAGCCTGCGCTAGAAGCCGCTCTCGCGAATGAAGATCGAGGCGACGCGCCGGAAGAACCCGGCGGCGATCGATTCGGACTTGCCTTCGATCGCCACGCGGACCGTCGACACCTGGTGTGTCGGCAGCGGCTTGTCGAGCACGATGCGCACGCGGTACAGGGCATCGCGGACCACTTGCGTGCGCTCCTGCCCTTCCTTGGTCGCTTCCGACACCGTGGGAATCGGGCCGCCGTTGTTCGCGTCCAGCATGGTCGTGGGCAGCACCAGGGTGCGCGACACGTCGATCGACTCGACACGTCCGTCGGACCAGGACAGCGCGTTGGCCATCAAACCGGCGCGCACGTTCTGACCCACCTTCAGCCGGGCCATGTCGGCTTCGGCGATGTACGCATCGATCACCCACTGGCCGTGGTCCACGAGAACGGCCAGCGGCTCGCGCGGCTTGACCCAGACGCCAGGCGCCAGGCCGTGGTCCACGTCCCGCAGCACACCATCGAACGGCGCCCGCAGCGTCAGCCGGCCGCGCTCGTCCTCACTCATCTTCTCTTCGGCCTCGTAGTAGGCCTTCTGCGAGTTGAGCGACTGGCGCTGTGCTTCACCGTCCGGCAGGCCCAGCAGGCCGGCGATCTGCGCCTCGCGTGCCTTGGCCAGCTGGCGCGACTTGCCGCTGGCGATGCTCAGCTGCGACGAGTCGAGCACGAACAGCACGTCGCCCGCCTTGAATTCCTTCTGCGCCGGCATCGACACGATCTGTGCCGGGAACGGCGCGTGAATGAGCTGCTGCTCCTGCGCGTGGTACCAGCCGTGACCGGACACGTTGCTGCTGAACGGGAAGAACAGCAGCGCCAGCCCGGCCAGCAGGCCCATCGCCAGCCAGCGCTTGCGGCTGGGGTGGATCTCGGCACGGCGCTTGTTCCAGACCTCGAGTTCGCGCATCACAGGCTTTCCAATGAACCAGACGACTTCCACCAGCATGAGCGCGATGCCCAGCAGCTTGAAGAAATAGAAATACACCGTGATCGCGATGCCGGCGATCACGACCAGACGGTACATCCAGGTGAACAGCGCAAAGCCGATCAGCACACGGCGCTTGTGGTCACCGAACGCTTCCGGCCACTTGTCCTCGAACCCCAGCAGGGTGCGCCGCATCCAGGTCTTGGCCAGCGCGCCGGAGCGCTCATGCAGGTTGGGCAGGTCAAGCACGTCGCTGGCGATGAAATACCCATCGAAGCGCATGAACGGGCTGGCGTTGATCAGCACCGTCATCACCCAGCTCGTGGTCGCCAGGAAGAACATGCCGTTGCGGAACGATCCCTCCGGTGCGAGGGTCCAGGCCAGCGTGGCAATGCCCGCCAGCGCCAGCTCGACCGCGATGCCGGCCGAGGCGATCGCCAGCCGCTGGCGCGAATCCCGCAGCCGCCAGCTCTCCCCGGTGTCGGTGTAGAGCATGGGGAACATCACCAGAAACGCCACGCCCATGTGAGCCACGCGCACTCCGTAGCGGGTAGCGGCGAGCGCATGCCCCATCTCGTGCAGGGCCTTGGCAAACACCAGCGCGAAACCATAGCCGAACATGCCCTTCCAGGTCATGTTGTCGACCAGGGTGTGGGTGAACACGTCCCACTGCCGCGACACCAGATAGATGCCCACCAGCGTGATCGCCAGGATCAGCGCCGCGACCAGCGGCATGTTGATCCGCGCCAGCCATGGCTGCAGCGCCGCCAGCCAGGCCTGTGGACGCAGCAATGGCAGGCGGAAGAACAGGTAGTTGTGCAGCACCGTCTCGAACAGAGAGCGCTTCATCATCTGCGCACGTCCCAGCATGCGCATGACGTCTGCCTTGTTGGTGGCCCGCAGCAGCTGGTTGTCGGCCAGGAACTTCACCAGCGCCCGGACGTCGTCTTCTGTCACGTTCAGCGGGGTCTGCTCGTTGACGGTCCGCACCAGTGAGGCTGCATCGTTGTCGGCCCAGTGCACCAGCAGCTCGAAATCGAGCCAGCCGATGCGATAGAAGCGATTGGTCACCGGGTCCTGGATCATCCAGGCTGGTGTGCCGTCTTCGTTCGGCGCCGCCGCAAACAGGATCAGTTCGTCGCGGATCGGCGGCAGGGCAATCTTGCGGGGCGGAGCGGCCGGAACCACAGCCCCGCCGGAGGAAACCGCGACAGCGGCAGTCACAGCCCGCTCCATTCCCTCAGGTGCGACAGCGGGCGGCGGAACAGGTAGTAGCCCAGCAGCACCCAGTCGCCGGAGATCCGCGCCGTGCCACGCAGGCCGATGCGCGGCAGCTCGGTACCTTCATCGAACTTGGCGCGCAGCTTGTACGATGCCACCCCTTCCGGCCCCTGCGTGGCCTGGTAGCTGGCCTCGATCAGGCGACCAGAGCGTGGGCTCAGCGGTTCTGTATGCAGGAACAGCCGCACCGGCGAATCCAGCTCCAGGTTGATGGCATCGGCCACCGCCAGCCAGACCTGGATGCCGCCATCTTCGGGCTGCGCCAACTGCATCACGCGCTCGCCGGTCTGCACCGGTCGGCCAATCCAGTCGTTGGTGTCGGAAAAAATCGCGATGCCCTCGCGGTCGGCGCGCACTTCCACGCGCTGCGCCTGCGTCTGCACCGAGGCCAGTTCCGCCTCTTTTTCGCGCACACGACCCAGGGCCACCGCCACATCGGCCTTGCTGCGCACGTCGTCGAAGGCGCGCTGCTCCGCCACATGGGCGTCGGCCTGCGCGATTTCCAGCGCCTTGCGCGCCACCTGCAGGCGGTTGAGCAGGGCAGAGTCGTCCAGCGAAAACAGCAGGTCGCCCGCCTTCACGCGCGCGTTGGGCGCGACGGCAAACGAACCCACGACTCCGTCCTGGGGTGCCGCGACGGCCATGGCGTTCAGTGCAATCACCTCGGCCGGTGCCAGCACCGACAAGCGCACCGGCACCAGCAGGCTGAGCAGGAGCGCGGCCGCGATCAACCACCGGTTGCGCTTCTTGAACAGCGTCCGCAGCCAGCCCCAGCGGTCCTGAACCGTCTGGCGCATGGCGGCGAAACAGTAGCCGTAGGTGGCGTGCAGGCGTCCGAGCAGCGCACAAGCCTCGTCGCTCCAGGGCGTTTCCGAGGCATACAGCACCATGGCCTGCATGCCGCCCTTGCGGTCACGCAGCGGCACCAGCACCAGATGTTCAGGAAGCCACTCGCCCCAGCCCGCAGCGTCGTCCGGCGGTGCATCGGCAAAGTCCAGGCGGTGAATGGCGCCATCGCGCGGCAGTCGCTGCGCAAAGCGGCTGAGCCAGACCGCAAACGGGGAGTCGGTGGCCACGCTGACCAGACCCGAGGCCGCGACCAGCCGCATCTTCTCGCCCTCAAGCTCGAACATGGCGGCCTGACGGTAAGGCGTCAGCGCGTGGGTTTCATTGACGATGGTGAATCGCAGCGCTGCAAGCGTCGTCGCTTCCAGCGCCCTGGTTTCGATCTGCAGCAGGATGCCCAGATCCGACGAGTCGCTCATGGTCCGCTCACCGCATTCCGGTGAATTTCGCGACTCCGCTCATGCCGGGCAACAGGTCCGGGTAGGCCTTGGTCATCGTGGCTTCAAGCTCGATGGTCTGGCTCACCGGGTCGACACGGCCATTGATGCGGTGAACCTGCGCGGCATAGGTCTGACCGGTTTCGTCGATGGCCACATCAAACTTGTGACCCATCTTCAGCTTGGAAATCCAGGCAGACGGGACGTTGAGCTTCATCAGCAGCAGGCCGCTGCGCACCAGATCCAGCAGCGGCTGGCCGGCATTGACGGTCATGAAGCTGCGCACATGCAGCTTGGCGGTCCGGCCATCCCAGGGCGCCCGGATCGTGCACTGGGAAATCTGGAACTTGTAGAGCTCGACCTGTGCCTTGCTTTTCGCCACGGCGCTGGCGGCCAGTGCCACTTCCACGTCGCTGGCCTGCTCCAGACCTTGCATGCGCAGCTTGGCTTCGTACTGGTCGGTGGCCGCCGACTGGTCGGCCTTGGCCATGGCCAGACGGGCCTGTGGCTCGTCGCAGTCCATGGACACCAGGACTTCGCCTTGCTTGAAGGGCATGCCCAGACCAACATGCAGCTTGGCGATGCGGCCCGGCACCGGGCTAGCCAGCACGGTTTCACCCGCCGGCAACACCAGCACGCGCACCGATTCACCGGCGGCCGGGGCCGCTGATGCAGCAGCTGCGGTCTGTGGTGCCGCTGCCGGCGCAGGCGCCTTGGCGGGTGCTGCGGCGGGGCTGGTCTGCGCCGACGCGCTCAGGGCGAACGCACCGATGAACAGTGCGGCGCCAGCGGCGCGCAGGGGACGATGGAGAGAAAGATCAGTCAACATTCAGCCAGGATTTGATGTCGCCAAGATTGGCATTGAGCGCAGCCACCAGGCTGGACTCGTAGACCGACGAACGGGCGTTGGCCGGGATGGTAGTCGCAAAGCGGGCCTGCTGGGGCTTGCCCGACTCGTCGGTCAGTTTGACCGTCCAGGAGGCCTTTTCCACTCCGTTGCTTTCGGCCGAAGCGAACTCCAACTTGAGCGGCACGCCGTCCTTGGCGTCGGTGGTGATGTGGTGGCGACCCAGCAGTTCGGTGACCAGGGCCTTCATGCGGACCTGCTGCACCGGATCCTGAATGCCGGCCAGATTGACGTTGACCGACGCCGCGCGACCGAACAGGTTCGACGACAGGGCGAAAGCGTCCTTCTCGGTAGCCTGCAGGTGGGACTTGACGCGTTCGGTCAGCTTGCCCAGGTCATTGCCATCGAAGTCGTCGGCGATCGGGTCAAAGCCCAGCGTGTTGTACAGGCGGCCGAAGGCAATGTGCGCGTTCGCATAGGCATTGGCGCGCTGGTACTGACCCAGCACGGCACGGGCCTGGGTGCGGATGGCTTCGAGTTCGCTGTCAAGCTTGGCGGTCACCGAGGCCTTGGTGAAAGCGGCCAGGCGGGTGTCGACCTGGGCGGCCTGATCGGCCAGACGGAAGTCTTCCAGCGCCATCTTGTAGCGCTCGGCGCTCACGCGGGTCTGCGTCAGGATGGCCATCGACAGGGCCATGCGACGGGCTTCGTCGGTGGCTTCCTGGTACTTCTGGGCGTCGCGCAGGGCCGGCAGGGACACCAGACGCATCAGGTTCCAGGCCAGGCTCACGCCGCCTTCCGACCAGTTGTTGTTGTACGTGAAGATGTTGGAGTCGTACTTGCGGCCGTAGTTGAGCGTGATGCCGGGCAGCACACCCAGGATCTGCTTGCGCGCTTCGTCGGCCGTGATGCGCTTGCGGAAGTCTTCCTCGCGCAGTTCGGGGCGCTGCAGCAGGGCCATTTCTTCCAGCTTGGTCACGTCGCGCGGAACGCCGGGCAAGGAGGTTTCGTTGGCTTCTGCGACCTTGAAGTCGGCACCGGGCGGCACGTTCATCAGGGCGGCCAGTTCGCGCTTGGCGAACTCGAGGTCCTGGCGGCGCTGGTTCAGCAGCGTGGTGGCATCCAGCAGGGCGCGCTGATAAGCCAGGGCCAGGCCCGGCGGAATGATCTTCTGCGTCTCGGCTTCGCGCGAACGGCTCATGGCCAGCGAAGCGCGCTGCAGGATGTCGTCGGCCTGCGCATTCAGGCGCTGGGCACCCAGGGCGCGCCAGTAGGCAGCACGCACGTCCTGCAACAGGTTCTGCACCACCTTGCGGCGGCGCTCTTCGGCGATCAGGAACTGGTCACCCTGCTGGCGGGCGCGGTAGTAGGACACACCGAAGTCCAGCACGTTCCAGGAGAACTCGATGCCACGCAGCGTGCGGCTGCGTTCGTCGGAGGTGGTCGGGCGTTCCGACATTTCACCGTCGAGGATGCCCACGCTGACGCCGCCCGAATCGTTGTTGCGGTGGCGATAGCCCGCCGACGCAACCATCTGCGGCAGCATGTCATAGCTGGCGTAGTCGGTCAGGCCCTGGGCCAGCGCCGACTCCATCTTCTTGAGGCGGTAGTCCAGGTTGTACTTCAGTGCCCGCGCCACGGCTTCTTCCATGGTGATCGGCGCGCTGATGGGTGCCTGATCGACATACATCTTGGCCGTGTCGGACTTGACCCGGTCACGCACTTCGTCGGCCGTGATGGCTTTCGGGGTGACCGAGCAGCCCGCGACCACCGCCGTGACCGCCAGCGCCACCAGGGTGCGCGGCAACAGTTGAACAGCGCCGGAGAAGGTCGTTTTTTGTGTGCTCATCTTGAGGTCCTCTTTCAGAATGTTGTTCAGCTGTTGACAGTGGAACGGGTAATGGGGCGAGCGCTGGACGCGCGGTCCTTCGCAAAGTGCTGGAGCTGGTTGCGCAATCCGGCGGCGGCACGGGGCTTGTCCACCACCTTATCGGGTGCATGGCTCACGGCCTTCACTGCTTCCGGTTTCGCAACAGGTTCCGGCGCGACCTTGGCCACCGCATCCTGGCGGTTCTGGTCGGTACCGGCGTCGGCCACCTTGATCGGAGAGCCTTCAGGCTGAGGTGTACCCAGCGCGAACGGATCCATCAGGCTGCTGTAACCCGGTGTGGCCGAGTTGCTGGCCTCCAGGCTGGCACCACGGAGTTGCGATTCCAGTTGCGACGAACGCACCGCATGCTGGACCCACAGGCTCGGATCGGTCGTGATCTGCTGGTGGCGAACCGCCAGCTGCACGTACAGGTCCGGGCGCACTTCCTGCACTTCACCGAATCCACGTTCGCGGATCAGGCCGATGTGCTCGCCGTGCGAGTTGTTGGCAAACAGCAGGCCGTCGGGCAGCTGCGACTGCGCTTCGCCCATCAGCGGCGCGCTGGCCTGCACCACACCCAGCGGAGAGCTGGTGAGGTCACTCACGTTGTGGGCATCGGCGACGGCGTACAGAACGTGCAGCGCTGCCGGTGCCGGTGGCGGCGCACCCGTCGGAGCCGGAGCCACTGGAGTCGGCGCTGGCCAGGTCGGCCGCGTTTCGTCCACGGGTGCCGCCGGAGCAGGTGCGGGAGCCGGAGCGGGCGCAGGAGCCGGCGCCGGTGGAGCCGGTGGGGCTGGGATCGCCGCGAACGACAGCACGGCCGAACTGGTCGACGTACCGTCGGTGACGATGTAGGTGGCGCTCGGGATCGGACCCGTGTAACCGGTCACCGGGGTGAACGTGAAGCTGCCATCCTGGCTGATCACCAGCGTACCGACACCAGGAATGGTGGCGGTATCGCCCGGATTGAACGTCCCTGGCACACCCGTCACGGTGAAGCCCGTGACCGTCAGCGGATCGCCATTCGGGTCCGAGTCGTTGGTGAGCACATTGCCCGTCACCGGGGTGTTCACCGAGGTCGGCGTCGGACCGTCATCGACCGCCACCGGCGGCTGGTTGGGAACGTCGCCGAAGCTCAGTACCGCCGAATCGGTTCCGCCTTGGCCATCGCTGATGGTGTAGGTCGCGCTCGGCACCGGGCCTTCGTAGCCTTGTGCAGGCGTGAAGGTGAAGCTGCCGTTCGGGCCGATCACCAGCGTACCGACCGGTTGGCCGGCGCTGTCGGTGATCGTGGCGGTCTGACCTGCCACGAAGTTCTCGGGCGTACCGTCGCCGTTGGTGTCGACCGTGAAGCCGGTGACCGTCAGCGGATCGCCGTCCACATCGCTGTCGACGCCGCTGCCACTGTTGTCGGTCAGCACGTTGCCCGACACCGGCGCACCAGGCGCCACTGGCACCGGGCCGTTGTCCGTTGCCACCGGCGCATCGTTGACCGGAGTGATCACCAGTCCGATGGTGGCGGACGCCGTTGCGCCATGCGGATCACTGATCGTGTAGCGGATCGGGATCGGCGTGGTCGTGTTGAAGTCCGGCTCCGGCGTGAACGTCAGCGTGCCATTCGGATTCAGGACCAGTTGGCCGATCACGTCACCGGTGGCCGGATCGGTGATGTCCACCGGCGTACCTGGCACGATCGGGCTGCCGTTGATCTCGGTGATCGTCAGCGGCTCGCTCTCCGGATCGCTGTCGTTGGTCAGCGGGTTGAACGTGACCGGCTGGTCTTCCTGACCAGTCACCCGGTCATCGTCGGCCACCGGAGGATCGTTGGCCGCG